>JBMNKZ010000006.1:0-105000 GCA_050952465.1 Bacillota bacterium
TGATGGGATGGATAAATTTTGGCGCTGGGTGACGAATGAAGCCGGGGAGTCTGCAGTAAGAACCCTATATTTAGAAGGATATATTGCAGAGTCCTCTTGGTTTGATGATGATGTCACCCCCAAACAGTTTAAGAGTGAGCTTTACGGTAGCGGCTCTGATACTGATGACATCATCGTAAAGATACACTCGCCGGGGGGAGACTGTTTTGCTGCAGCCCAGATTTACAACATGCTTAAAGAATACCCCGGCAAAGTCAGCGTACATGTGGATGGCCTGGCTGCCAGTGCGGCATCGGTAATTGCTATGGCCGGAGACGAAGTGTGTGTTTCTCCCGTTTCAGTAATCATGATCCATAATCCTGCCATGCTTATCGCGGGCGAAGTGGCGGATCTTCAGGTAGGTATTAATCTACTTAGCGAAGTGAAGGAGAGTATAATCAATGCCTATCACGACAAGACCGGTCTTTCCCGAATAAAAATCGCCCATATGATGGACGCAGAAACCTGGATGAGTGCCCATAAAGCCATTGAACTAAAATTTGCCGATAGGATTCTTTATGAAGCTTTGCCGGTGGATATGGCCGACCAGGGCTTTATTTTTGACCAGTTAACTGTTACCAACACCCTATTAAAAAAGCTGCCGGGGATTAAAGCCAGGATGACGGAGCTTACAGTAAACAAAGGAGTACCTGAACCCTTAGACAGCAAGCAGCCTAACGATTTCCAGGAAACACTGGAGCAACCGGCTAATGAAGTGGATTTAACCCAGGTTCCTGTAGGCCAGTTAGAAAAACGACTGAATCTAATTAAAAATTGGAGGTAATGAAGATGAAGAGAATTCAAGAATTAAGAGAAAAACGGGCAGCGGTCTGGGAACAGGCCAAAAGGTTTTTAGACGAACACCGTCAGGAAAACGGCCTTATTTCTCCGGAAGACACTGCAGTCTATGAAAAGATGGAAGACGAAGTTGTGAGTTTAGGGAAGGAAATAGAGCGCCTTGAGCGTCAGGAGATGATAGACAGAGAGCTATCTGCTCCCATTAACAAACCTCTGACCACCCGTCCGGATAAGATGGGAGAAGAAAAAACCGGTAGAGCCGCCGAGGAGTATAAGGTTGCCTTTTGGGGGGCTATGCGAAACCGGGTAAACCCAGCGGTACAAAATGCCCTCAGGATAGGTGAGGATACGGAAGGGGGGTATCTGGTCCCGGATGAATATGAGCGTCAGCTGATTCAAGCTTTGGAAGAAGTCAATGTGATGAGAAAGCTTTGTCATGTGATTTCTACCAGCTTCGGGGATAGAAAGATTCCGGTAGTGGCGAGCCACGGCAAAGCTTCCTGGATGGATGAGGCTGGACCCTTTGAGGAAGAGGATGACAAATTCGATCAGGTTAGCCTTTCGGCCTATAAGCTGGGGACCATGCTAAAAATCTCCGATGAGCTTTTACATGATGCTTTCTTTAATCTGGAAGGATATGTGTCCACGGAATTTGCCAGACGCATTGGGGCTGCGGAAGAAGAGGCTTTCCTCTTGGGAGACGGTAGCAGTAAGCCCACAGGTTTACTTCATACCACTGGGGGAGCTGAGGTTGGTGTCACAGCAGCTAGTCCCACCGCGATTACCATGGAGGAAGTAATTGACCTATTCTTTAGCTTGAAAGCTCCTTATCGTAAAAATGCCACCTTTGTAGTCAACGATGCAACGGTAAAAGCGATCCGCAAGCTGAAGGATGGCCAGGGACAATATTTGTGGCAGCCCTCCATTACTCAGGGAACCCCAGATACAATCTTAAACCGTCCGGTGGTAACCTCTCAATATATGCCGATAGCTGCTGCCGGAGAGAAGACTATTCTCTTTGGTGATCTCAGTTATTACTGGATTGCTGATCGTCAGGGCAGAACTTTTAAACGCCTGAACGAACTGTATGCAGCTAATGGACAGGTAGGATTTTTAGCCTGGCAGCGCCTTGATGCTAAACTAATTCTTAGCGAATCTGTGAAGGTTCTGAGGCAGAAGGCCTAAGAGAATAAAGAAGGGCGGGTAGTCCATTCGGCTGCCTGCCTAATTTTTTAAGGAGGTAGAACCATGGGATACAACACAAAAAACTACACCGAGCAAGGCGGCGAGAAAACGGTTATAGGTGGGATCTTGGAAGTTAAAGAGGGTGGCTCTTTGGAGATTAAAGAAGGAGCCCTTTTAAAGGGTTTCCCGATAGCTTCAAACCAGGCCAATAGCACCGCCGCGACGGTCAATGATCTAAAGGATAACTTCAATGACTTGCTTGCCAAGCTTAAGGATGCCGGTTTCATGGGATTTGACACCTGGAACTTATCTGTTGCTAAAGCACCGATAACTACTGAAGGGGAGCCGATAACAGAGAATCAAAGTAAGGTCACTGCTGTTACCATTGCCGATGGCATAATCAGTGTTACGGTTGATGTGGAGGAACTGGTGGAGTTTGATAGTTCTAATCCGGCACAGGGCATCCACAAATGGATAGGGATTTTAATATCTACCGGACTTTCTGATATCACCAAAATTAAATACAACGATTATCAGCTCACTCAGGATGATGTTTTGGAGTCGGCTACCGTAGGCGGAACGGACGGTGATATCATCATGTGGCTCAAGTGTGATGAAATTGTAGAAACACCTAAGCTCTTTACACTCTGGTCCTCCGGCTATGAGAAAACTGAATTCATGGTTGAAATAGTGGCTCCAGCAGGGGAATAAGGAAAGGATGTGGCGGAGATGACACTACTTGAAAAGGTTAAGGCCAACCTTATTTTAGACCATGATAGTGACGATGAGTTATTGGAGATGTATATCGCCGCCGCTATTTCCTATGCAGAGAGCTTTCAACATTTAAGCTCAGGAACCTATGAACAAGAGCCAATGTCAGCTACCACCCAGCAGGCTGTCATTATGCTTTCCTCTCACTTTTACGAATCCCGGGATGGCTCTACCGGCGGTTTCTTCGGCGATAATGTTAAGGCCTCGGAGCAGGTCTGGAACGCTGTTCATCTTCTTTTGCGCATGGGAAGGGAGTGGAAAGTGTGAAAGTAGTAGAGTTTGGCAGACAAAGAAAAAGGCAGAAGCGCTGTTACCGAAAAGGCAGACGCAAAAATCGCAACCACGGATATGATGAAGCCTTAATAAAAGGCGGTGAAATAGATGAGCTTTGGGAAAATGATAACTCTAATAGATATTATCGAGACTACCACCAGCCAAGACGAAGAAGGCTTTGTGAAGAAAGAAGATAATATCATCGCCAGTACGCGGGCATACCGGGAAGAACGCCGTCCTTCCCGGAAATGGGTTAACCTAGCTGCCTACACCGAAGCCGATGCTTTGTTCCAGTTGCGGGTGATTCCTGACCTTGAGCTAAAAGCTGGAATGCTTCTGGTCTGTGATACTGGGAGCTATACCATTATCAATGTGGAAAAAGTAAAAGGGCTCTACCTTGAGGTTTTGGCAAAAAAACTGGAACCCACCAAGGCATAAAAGGGAGGGGGAGCATTGGGAAGATTAAGTTATAAAATGCCGGAAGACTTTTTATTAAAAGTATCGGCGCTGGCAGATAAAACCGATGTAATTATACCCAAGGTGCTTGAGGAAGGCGGCCAGGTGGTAGCGGATAAAGTGAAAGCTAACCTGCAGGCAGTAGTGGGTAGCAATCTGAAATCAAAACCTCGCTCCACCGGAGAACTTATAAAAGCTTTGGGGGTAAGCCCGGCAGGGCTGGATCGAAACGGCAATTATAACGTCAAGGTAGGCTTTGATGAACCGCGGGATGATGGGGAATCCAATGCCAAGATCGCCAATATTCTGGAATATGGTAAATCCGGTCAACCCGCTAAGCCATTCTTAAAACCAGCTAAAACCGCCAGTAAAAAAGCCTGTATTGAAGCTATGAAAAGGAAGCTGGATGAAGAAATCAATAAATCGTAGGAAGGGAGGCAGATGGTGAACAACTATAACAGTATTTTAAGAGACCTCAAAAAAACTTTAATGAGTACCGGGCTTCCTATGGAAACCGGAGTGTTCAGCGATCAGGCCCCCGAAGAGTATCTAGTAATTACTCCTATGAATGATCTCTTCGACCTTTTTGCTGACAATCTGCCTCAGATGGACCTACAGGAAGCCCGGATTTCTTTATTTACTAAAGGCAACTATATGGCCAGAAAAAATCAGATAGTGGCTTTACTCATAGCCGGTGATTTTACCATTACTGACCGCCGCTATATAGGAAAAGAGGCGGATACAGGTTTTCACCACATAGTTATTGATGTGGCTAAAGAATATGCAGTAACCCTATAACCGGCTAACTTGCCGAATTTTATTTTGAAAGGAGAGATGGATCGTGGCAACCATAGGATTGGATCGGCTATATTACGCCAAAATCACTGAAGATACAAATGGTGATGAAACTTATGGCGCTCCCCAAATACTGGCCAAGGCTATGACCGCCGAGCTAAGTGTAGAGCTTATTGAAGCGATTTTGTATGCCGATGATGGGGCTTCAGAAATTGTTAAGGAGTTTAAAAGCGGTGCTTTGAGCCTGGGGGTGGATGATCTTGCATCAGCAGTTATCCAGGACTTAACCGGGTGTAAGATTGACAGTAACAATGTAGTAGTTTCCAGAAGTGAGGACGGAGGCAGTCCGGTGGCTATTGGGTTTCGGGCTAAAAAGGCTAACGGGAAATATCGCCACTTCTGGCTTTATCGGGTTATCTTCAGTATTCCCGCAACCAGTCTGGCCACTAAGGGGGATTCCATTACCTTCAGTAGTCCCACCATAGAAGGCACTGTTTTCAGGAGAAACAAGCTTGACGGAGAGAATAAACATCCCTGGAAAGCAGAAGTGACAGAAGGAGATGATGGAGTGGCTGCTTCCATCATTACCAATTGGTTCACATCTGTTTATGAACCCGACTTTACTGAGGTAACACCCACCATTACCATTGCGACTCAACCGGCAGCCACAACGGAAGTGACTGAAGGCAGCATTACCGAGAGCCTCTCGGTGGTAGCCAGCAGCAATACCAGTAACCCGGTCACTTACCAATGGTACGAGAATGAGGTAGACAGTACTACCGGCGGCACGATTATCAATGGAGAAACTGCAGCCAGCTTTGACATTCCTACCGATTTGGTAGCCGGTACCTACTATTACTATTGTGTTTTAAGCCTAAGCGGCGCTGATAGCGTGTCCACCACTGTAGCTACAGTAGTGGTTTCAGAATAAAGATGGGAGGATGACTTATGGCTAATGAAATAAAACCGGTGGAAGTAGATGAAGCTTCTGCAGAAAGAAGTACAGTGATAACCATTGGTGATAGGGAGTACCGGCTGATTCTTACCACGAAAGCGACCAAAGCCATCGCTAAGCGCTATGGAGGGCTTAGAGAAGCTTGGCGAAAAGCTCATGAAAACAGAGAACTTTGAAATGGCCTTGGATGAAGTGGTGTGGCTCATCACTTTGCTGGCCAATCAGTCCATCCTGATCCACAATCTCAGGAACAAAGAGGATAAGCAGGAACTCTTAACCGAAGAAGAGATGGAGCTTTTGACTTCGCCTTTGGATCTGGCCCAATACAAAAATGCTATCATGGCCAGCATGCTGAAGGGCACCAAAAGAAATGTGGAGAGTGAAGAGTCAAAAAACGAGGCGGCCGGGTAAGTGAGGAGGCACTCTTTACCCGGATCATTTACTATGGGACGGTGCAATTGAATCGCCGGGAAGAAGAAGTATGGCTGATGCCTATTGGCTATTTGATGGATTTGTGGGAATGCCATAAGCAGTTTATTGGGATTGCCAAGCCTAAAAGAATCGCCTTTATTGATGAGGTAATTCCCGAGTGGCTATGATTTTCCCGATTTAAAGCTACAGGATTTTACCATAAAAGATGAAAAATCCTCAGGCTCGAAGGATACCGGAGGAGATAATCTGGAATAGCTTACTCTTCTGCAGTGAAAGATAAGGTTGCTGGAAGTTTGGTGGTTTGGAATCATAGCGTGAGCGGCTATTTTATTTTGCAATGATTGAGATTACGGGATGCTTGTGGTATAATTTTACAAAAGGGAAATGTAGATTAGGCAGGGATTAAAAATGAATGTAAAAAGCGAAGAATTAGCAAAATATTATAAACAAAAATATCCCTTGACTTTTACAAAAGGCACTTTTAAGAAAGAACCATTTTTAGCTGAGCGGTATGAAGCTGCTTGGAAAATTGCTAAAAAAGCCGCAACAGTTTTAAAAAACAATTATGGTGCAAGAAGAGTAGTGGTATTTGGTTCTTTAACTGAGCGCTCTGCATTTACACGTTGGTCTGATATAGATTTAGCTGTATGGGGGGTACCGGATAATAGGTTTTATGCAGCGGTGGGGGCGGTAACAGGCTTAACTACAGAATTTAAGGTAGATTTAGTTGATGCTATGGATTGTCGAGAATCTCTGCGTAAAGCTATCAAAATTGAGGGTATAGAGATATGAATAAAAAGTTTTTTTACTTTGGCTGGTAGAATTCGTGAAGAAATATCCGAAATCGAGATAATTCTTGATCGAATACAGTGTGGCTGGGAAGTGTGAAGCAATCTGGAGATGAATTTTATTTGGATAGTGTAGCATTAAATCTTCACAGTTTTTATACGGCACTTGAAAGAGTTTTTGAATTAATCGCTACTACAATAGACCAAGAAAAACCTCAAGGAGAAAACTGGCATCAAGAACTTTTGCGACAAATGGCCGTTGAAATTGAATTTGTGCGTCCGGTTGTTATTTCTAAAGATACAAGAAACAGCCTTGATGAATATAGAGGCTTTCGCCACATAGTAAGAAATGTGTATAGCTTTAATCTTTCTGCTGTTAGAATAGAGCCTTTAGTAAAGAAACTGCCAAATTTATTCAATAACATTAAAAACGAATTAGAAGACTTTCTCAACTTTTTAGAAATGCAGGGGAAGGATATACGATAATATAAACAACTAAAATTATTAAAAAGGTAAGACACTCTAAAACTAGGGTGTCTTTTTTGATGCCCGCTGGGAGTTAGGAGGATAACAAAACTTATGGGATATGATAGTTTTGGCCTTAAAATCGGCATCGAGGGCGAAAGGGAGTTCAAAAATGCCTTAAAAGAAATTAACCAGAGTTTTAAGGTGCTAGGCTCGGAAATGAATCTGGTTACATCCCAGTTTGATAAACAGGATAAATCCATTCAGGCAATAACAGCCAGAAATAATGTACTAAATAAAGAGATTGAAGCACAGAAGGAAAAAATTAGCACCTTGGAAGCTGCCCTAAAAAATGCCTCTGATTCATTTGGTGAAACAGATCGCAGAACCCAGAATTGGGCTACCCAGCTTAATAACGCCAAAGCAGAACTTAATAATATGGAACGAGAGTTGGAGGAGTCCGCCGCCGATGCGGATAAACTTGGCGATGAACTGGAGGAAACGGGTAAATCTGCAGATGGAGCTGGGAGTAGGTTTGAGAAACTAGGCGGTATCTTAAAAGGTGTCGGAGCGGCAATGGGTACAGTGGCCGTCGCAGCCGGTGCTGCTGCGATAAAACTAGGCAAAGAGGTGGTACAACAGTTCGGTGAGCTGGAGCAGAATCTTGGTGGCTCGGAAGCCGTGTTTGGCAAATATGCTGCGTCAATTCAAAAGGCGGGCGAGGAAGCATATAAAAACCTCGGCGTGTCGCAAAGTGAGTATCTGGCTACCGCCAACAAGATGGGTGCCTTGTTCCAAGGCTCCGGCATTGAACAGCAAAAAAGCCTTGAATTGACGGAAAAGGCAATGCAAAGGGCGGCAGATATGGCCTCCGTGATGGGCATCGATATGCAGATGGCTCTGGAATCTGTGGCGGGAGCAGCCAAGGGAAACTTCACAATGATGGATAATTTGGGTGTCGCCATGAATGCCACCAACATTGAAGCCTACGCCCTCGCCAAGGGCTTAGATTTCACCTGGGCGTCTGCTTCAAATGCCGAAAAAGCTGAAGTTGCGATGCAGATGTTCTTTGAAAATACAGAGCAGTATGCCGGAAACTTTGCCAGGGAGTCCACCCAGACCATAACCGGTTCGATTGGGTTGATGCAAGCGGCTCTTGGCTCTTTCACAGCTGGATTAGGCAATGCTAATGCTGACATGACAAATTTGACACAGAATCTTGTGGAGGCCTTTCAGGCGGTAGTTAAAAACATTGTGCCTGTCTTAGAGAATATTGTAACAGCTCTCCCAATAGCAATGGACGCGATTTTATCGGCGATTGGTGACCTGCTTCCTACACTTCTTAATACTGTCACGAATGTGTTCAGCCAGGTGTTGGAAACGATTTTAAGTTTACTGCCAGAACTTATTCCAGCTACAGTTGATGCGGTTATGACGATTGTCGGTGCACTCATTGATAACCTCCCGCTGTTAATTGATGCCGCAGTGCAGCTTATTACCGCGCTTGTGGAAGGCTTGGGCCTTGCTTTGCCGGAACTGGTTCCTGCGGCGATGAGTGCGGTGATAACAATCGTACAAGGGCTGCTTGAGAACATGGATAAAGTCATCGAGGCGGCCTTTGCCATAATAACTGGATTGGCGGAAGGGCTTTTAAATGCTCTGCCCCAGCTTATTGAGGCGTTGCCTCATATCATTACTAGCATCATTAATTTTATTACAGAAAATCTGCCCACAATTATTGGATTGGGTGTTGAACTTACCATTAAGCTTGCAGCCGGATTGATTCAGGCCTTGCCTCAATTAGTCGCAAGCCTGCCGCAAATCGTCGCCGCTATTATAACTGGTATAGGAAAAGCTGCCGTCTCCATAGTGGAGATTGGCAAAAATATTATACAGGGTCTTTGGAATGGAATATCCTCTATGCTGGGTTGGATCCAAAGTAAAGTAAACAGCATGGTAAGCGGTATAGTAAGTAGCATGAAAGGGGTACTAGGGATCCGCTCACCATCTAAGGTCTTTGCCGGTATTGGTGAAAACATGGGTCAAGGCATCGGAGAAGGCTTTACGAGTGCCATGAAAGATGTAGAAAAAGAAATGGCTGGGGCTATTCCTACCGACTTTGATTTAGATATGAATAGTGTAGTCAGCGGCGTAGATACCGGAAATAGCGGTGCAATCTTTGATGTTACTATTCCATTAACCATTGACGGGAACATCTTAACCCGAGTCATAGCCCAGCTGCAGTGGAACCAAAATACCGTCACCGTCAGAAACCTGGGAGTGGCCGGAGCTTAAATAAAGTAAAGGAGGGCAGCTTGGTATGATTGACATCTATGCAGGAAGTACGCTCATTCAAGGTATTAAAAAAGTCATGAGTGCCAATTTAAGGGAAACCCTGGACGGGGAATATACCCTGTCTTTTACCGTACTGGCCAAGTCTGCCCTGGCTTTAAAAACCCGGCAGGTAGCAAAACTTGATGGCCAGTATTTTGAGATTGTGCAGATTAGTAAATCCCTTCAGGGAGATCTACCTATCTGCTCAGTCTTGTGTGAACATGTATCCTATCTGCTTAATCATGAAATGTATAACATCACTGAATTTGATTTCACTGGAGATCCTACGGAAGGATTAACCCAAGTTTTAGCGGGTACTCCTTTTACTGCCGGTATCGTTGATTTCACCGATAGTGTTACCATGAAAATCAACCAAAAGGTCTCTAGAAGAGCAGCCCTAATGCAGTATATCGCCATTTTAGGCGGGGAGATTGAATATGACTGGTTACCAGATCAATATCAGAAGCCACAGAGGAAGTTAGCGAATACCAGCTGGTGATGGATACCAAAAACGTAACCAATGTGGCTGTATCCTATGATTCTCGGGAAAATAGCTCTTCCTATGATATTGCCTTTTTTAAACTGCTGGATTTATCTGTTGGAGACAATGTCCAGATAGTCTTTAATCCTCTGGGCATCAATGTTAAAACCAGGATTATCTCCTTAGAGTATAATCCCTTCTATAGATATAACATCCGGGTGGAAGTAGGCTCCTACCGGCCCAGTATCTCCGATACCTTCTACCGGATAGAAAGCTCTATTACCGGGGTGAGCCATTCGGTTGATAATGTGCAAAACCAGGTCTGGGACCTGCAGGTGTCTTACACCATAGTTAAAGAGCTATCAATAGTTGATAACACCATCAATGTCACCTACGAAGTAGAAAAAGGTGAGAGCCATCAATATCATGCTCAATATAGTTTTACTACCGATGGCAGTGGCAGGATTACCAGTATTACCCTAGAAGATATATTCTCAGAGCTTTTATTAAAAGAAGTAGCTTCGTTATTAGTGGATGCAGCAGCTTTCGAAGTTACCTATGCTGATGGCAGTACAGCAAATTATACCTATACTACTGACAGTAGCGGCAGAATCACTGCCATTGAAAAAGTCTAAAGGGGGGAAAGTATGACTTATCATCGCAATTTTAATAATACCTTAGCTATCTGGACTGCTTTTGGAGGCCGGGGAAGTATCGTTCTCCCTATTCCAACACTCAACTGGAGCAAGAAATATTATAACGACTTCGGCTATACCCAGTATGGCAGCGAAAAACAGATTGATGTATATGATAACGGAGTTGCCCAAATTGCAGTCTATTATGCCAAAACCCCCTATATGTCCTACTACAACCAAACTACTAAAAAGTGGACAGTAGTTAGTGTACCCTGGTGGAGCTACGGACAACCTTATATCCTCTGGGCTGGTGATGGTGTGTTTTTGGCCTGCATTGTGGGGATGGCGAACATCATCGCTTCCTTTGACGGGATAACCTGGTACAATGCTGGTTATTGTGAGGGAGCCAAAAACGATATGATCTGCGGGGCTTATGACCCTTCAACCGAATGCGGCGTAGTATCCTGGTGGTACTATAAATCTCCCCTTTATTATAGCTACGATTCTTTGGAGGAGCGGACTGCCTGGATCCTGGTCGGGGCTGATGGGGTATCGGTACCGGCTTTTAGATATTTAACTGCCCATAAAGGATATTTTGTGGGGATTGTAAGTAACAGTAAGGAAATAGCTAGAGCCAGTTCCAGCAGTCCTGGCAGCTGGTCCACTACTATTCAAGAGGACTTAAATGAAACAACTTATATGAACATCCGCTCCATTAATGGAAAGCTCTTTGTTATGAAATACAATTATATATCCGATAAATACCATGTAAAGCTTTGTATGTTAAATGACAGTGCTACTGAAGTGATAGAAACAAATCTATATAATGTGGGAGGCTTAGCTGATAACAACATCCATAACCCCAACAACATCATCTGGATGGCAGATTGGGGTAAATATGCCCTCTTTGCGGAAGAGATGCTCTATGTTTCAGCTGATGGCCTGTACTGGGAAGGAGTAGAACAACCGGGGCTTAGTGTTATCGGTTCGGATAACTTAGATGGTGCTATTTATGTGCCGGGAGATGGCTTTTATATAAAGGCCACGGGTTATGTATTCTATGCTCCTTATTAAAGCGAATTAAAAAATTCCAGGGAATAATTACGCCTTAAAAGCTTAGGGCGTATTTTTTATGTAGAAAGCGAGGTAATGAAAATGAAAGAAATATGGACCTACATACAAATCGCCATTACCGCCATCGGTGGTTGGCTGGGCTGGTTTTTAGGCGGCCTTGATGGATTCTTATATGCCCTGGTAGCTTTTGTGGTCCTGGACTATATTACCGGGGTGATGTTGGCATTACTGGAAAAAAGGCTGTCCAGTGATATAGGGGCTCGGGGAATCTTTAAAAAAGTGATGATCTTTTGCCTGGTGGGCGTGGCCCATATTATTGACAGCAATATTATCGGGGATGGTAGTGTAATTCGCACAGCGGTTATCTTCTTTTATTTATCCAATGAAGGAATCAGTATTGTCGAAAATGCATCCAAGATTGGTCTTCCCATACCGGAAAAATTGAAGAACGTCTTGGCTCAGCTTCGTGAAGGTGGTGAGAGTAAATGAATCTAAGAAAACTCATTCTGACTGAAAATGCCTGCTACAAGGCAGGTAAAACCATTGTGCCAAAAGGCATCATGGTCCATAGCACAGGTGCCAACAACCCTTATCTTAAACGATATATTGGGCCGGATGATGAACTCTTAGGTAAAAACCCGTATAGCAATCACTGGAATCAGGAAAGACCCGATGGCAGGCAAGTTTGCCCCCATGCTTTTATTGGGAAACTGGCTGATGGCTCTATTGCTACTTACCAAACCCTTCCTTGGAATCATCGGGGCTGGCATGCAGGCGGCAGTGCTAATGATACACATATTGGACTTGAAATTTGCGAGGATAATTTGACTGATGCTTCCTATTTTAATGCGGTCTACAAGGAAGCTATAGAGCTTTGTGTTTATCTTTGCAGGCTTTATAACCTGACGGAAAAGAACATCATCGGCCACTATGAAGGATACCAGAGAGGAATTGCCAGTAATCATGGGGATCCGAAGCACTGGTTTTCTTTGCATGGAAAAAGTATGGATTCATTTAGAGCGGCAGTAAAAGCGGCACTTAATAAAACCGAGAATGAGAGCAGTTTTAGACTTGCCGTAGGAGATGTAGTGGAAATTAGAGCTTCGGCAACCAGGTATTATCCCAGTGGACCATTAATACCTCCTTGGGTTAAAGATACCTATCATGAAGTAACGCAAATAACAGCTAGTGGTAAAGAGGTTCACAAAGGGGGTAAACGCTGTGTACTCCTGGGAAAGAAAGTTCATAAACTAACAGGCAGTGTGTCTGCAGGAATAATGACTTGGGTGGATATCGATGTGCTTAATTTAATCTCTTCCAAATTAAAAGAACCTATAACTACAGATCCGGCAAGGAAGTTTTATCGGGTGCAGGTTGGAGCCTTTGGTAATCAGGAAAATGCAGAAAAGCTGATGAAAGAACTGATTTGGGCCGGGTTCAAGGCCTATGTAAAGTATGAATAGAATGTAATTCTCGATTTCTACCATTTTGTATGATAATATAAAAACCAGGCACCGTATAATTTGAATTTGCTTTTGCAATTGAAGTTTGCTTTTGCCGGGGTTCATGCTGATTATCAGATTATTTATTGATTGATAGCAGATGAACGATATGGTATAATTTAACATGCAGCATAGATTATTAGTAGTAGGGATTAAACAATAATATTACAAGGCTGGAGGGATTAAAATGGCCGCTCCTGTTATGGAAATATCAAAAGTTAATGAGATCGCCCGTCCGCTTTTTGAGCAATATAAAGTCAACCGTGTTGCGATATTTGGCTCTTTTGCTAAAGGGAATATAAAAAATGAAAGTGATATTGATATTCTTGTTTCTTTTGAAAACAAGTATGATCTTCTTGATATAATTGGACTTAAACAGGATCTAGAAGAAATATTGGGTAGGAAGGTTGACTTACTCACTTTTAATTCATTGAAGGATGATGAGTTTTCGCAGATTATTCAAAGAGAGGCGAGGACTATATATGAAAAAAGTTGAGACAATTTTATTGCATATAAAAGAAGTCAGCTGTGATATATAGAAATCTACTGAGGATGTCAGCAAAGGGAAAGTAGAATGATTTTCTAATTAAAGTTTTCCGGACTTAGTGTTTGGAAAAACGCCGAGAACCTGAAGAAAGAACTGGCCCGGGCTGATTCTATATAAAATATGAATAAAAGGGCTCCGAGAGAGTTGGTGTGTTAAACACATCGGCTCTTTTTTTTATCCCTTTTTAGGTCAGTAATGACTTGATAAATACTCGTTTTAGAGGGAATATGTGACATGCAAAAAGCCTTTAAAGCCGCAATTTCAAGGGCTTTGGGCGATATATTTTTTCCGCTTTTAAGTTAAATGGCTACTAACCATGATGCGAAAAGCGGGATAAAGAAAGGAGGAGACAAAGTGAGTAATGCGTTGTTAGATGCTGTAGCTACAAATAATATTAATCCAGGCTTAGATCAAATGGTGAGTGTGCTTCCGATGTCGGATAAGAATAATTTTGATCAGGCCCCTCGAAAGCCGAGAGTTGCATCTTATTGTAGAGTGAGCACCGAAGAAGAGATTCAGCTTGGCTCCTTGGAGAACCAAGTTATCCACTACACAAACTACATCCGATCAAATAAAGAGTGGCAGTTTGTAGGTGTATTCTCAGATAGAGGCAAATCAGGGACTAAAACCGGAAGCCGTACCGGGTTTAATAGAATGATCCGTAGAGCCATGGCTGGTGAAATTGATATTATCCTGTGTAAATCTATTTCACGGTTTGCGAGAAATGTTTTGGACACTCTAAATATTGTAAAATCACTAAGTGAAAAAGGCATAACAGTAATATTTGAGAAAGAAGCGATAAATACTTCGAAAATGTCCAGTTCAATATTATTGACTGTACTCGCCTTATTTGCCGAGGAAGAAAGCCGCAGCATTTCGGAAAACATTGAATGGTCATTAACAAAGCGATTTGAGAATGGAGAAGTAAGAGCTGTAAAGATACTTGGATATGATTTCAATAAGGATAAAGAATGGATAGTAGTAGAACGTGAAGCCGTAATTGTAAGAGAAGCTTATAGGTTGTTTCTCGAAGGCAAAAGCATGTCGGAAATTGCCGAGATATTCATTGAAAGGGGTTACAGAAAAAAGAATGGAAGAATTGATTGGGACGGGAGCGGTGTTAGGGGGCTTCTAACTAATGAACGCTATACCGGTGATGTGCTTAGCAGAAAGACCTGCACCCTAGATTTTAGAAGCCATGAATCTGTAGTAAATGATGGCCACAAGCCCCAATATTATATTGAAAATCATCATGAAGGAATTATATCAAAGGAAGATTTTCAACGGGTTCAAGATATTCTTGCTAATAATGTTTCCTCGGGGAAAAGAGTTAAGCACAAAACATATCCTTTATCTAAAAGATTAAAATGCACTAATTGTGGGGCTAATTTCCATCGGCAGGAGAATCCAAATGGGAAGGTTGATTGGATATGTAGCACCAGCAAGAAAAGTAAAAAATTATGCAAGATGAAATCTATCAGCGAAGAACAGATTGAAAAGTTGTTAAAGGAAGGATTCTATAAAAGGTACGGAGACAATATAACTACTGACGGTAACCGGTTTAAAAAGCAGTTAATGAAAGAATTGATGAATGCTGAGGCAGCCCGTGACCGGGAGCAAAACCTTCTTAGGGTAAAATTGGAAAAGATCCTAATAGAAGAAAATAAGGCTGTAATCGATGGCTTAGAAACCGGGCCTATTAAAGAAAAGAGAATTGCTATAGAAAATCAAATTGCTGAAAGAGCTGCAGATTGGGAGCTATTTGATAGGGATGAAACCTTCCGAAGAAAGGCACTGGATAAATTGAAAGACCTACAATCGGTACAATCAATAAATAGAATATTGGATATATCTTTTATGAGAGCCTGGGTGATTCGAATTATAGTCGAGTCACCTTATTTATTTACCGTAAAGTGGATTGATGGAAGCAAAACGGTAGTGGGGCAGTTCAGAAGGAGGTATATTTTATGAGGGTGAATACGCCAACTGTTGTAAATCCCCGGGTTCGAGTTATTCCTGCAAAGGTTGAAACAGGAAGGGATGATGCTAATCCCGATGGAGAAAAGAAGAAGATTGCTGTATATGCCCGGGTATCTACAATGGAAGAAGAGCAACAATCAAGCCAGGAGCTTCAGGAAAGCTACTTTAAAGAAATGATTGCAAAAAATGAAAACTGGGAATTATATAAAATCTATGCTGACCACGGAGTTACCGGAACAAATACAAAAAATAGAACCGCCTTTAATGAGATGATTGAAGATGCAAAGGAACAACAATTCGATATAATTATCACTAAATCAATTAGCCGGTTTGCACGAAATACCCTTGATTGTTTGACCTATGTACGTATGCTAAAAGGCTTAAAAAAGCCCGTGGGCGTGATTTTTGACCGTGAACGCATTTCGTCCTTGGACAGTAGCTCAGAAATGTTACTTACAATAATTGCCAGTATTAGCGAGGAAGAGAGCAAAACCATTAGTGCCAATGTCTGCTGGGGTGTAACAAAAAGATTTTCTCAAGGTATCCCCCATATTCCCACAACTTATTTTTTAGGATATGACGAGGATGAAGAAGGCAATCTGATTATTAATGAAGAGGAGGCTAAGACGGTAAGACGGATTTATAAAGAACTTCTTGCCGGAAAAGGAACAGTAGTAATTGCAAAAGAATTGACCAGGGATAAAGTTAAAACTGCCAGGGGGAATACTAAATGGACCAGCGATTCGGTTCTTAAGCTGCTACGAAATGAGAAATATGCCGGGCATGCCCTTTGCCAGAAGTCGGTCACATTGGATCCTCTTACCCATAAACGGGTGAGAAATAAAAAACATAAGCCCCAATATTTTATCAGGAATCATCATCCGCCCATAATTTCGGAAGAAGATTGGAACGAAGCTCAAAAAGAGCTAGACCGGAGAAGTAAAATGCTCCACGATCCGGGTGGAAAATATCGAAGGGCTTATAGCGGCAGAGCCCCCTTTTCTAATATGTTTTTTTGCGGAACGTGTGGAATGCCAATAATCCGCAGAAGAATTACTTCAAACAATAAAGAAAAAAAATATCACTTTACTACTTGGCATTGCCGGGTAGCATCCCATAAATATAAAGCAGACTTTACTTGCAGCGCTAAATATATTTGGGAAGAGGTTATTGAGAGGGCATACAATGAAATGCTGCTTAAAATGTCCAAGGAAATTGACCAGATTCGTGCTGAAGGGGAAGAAGCCATAGAAGATGTAGATCTATCGGCAGATGAGACCAGAAGATTGAAAGAGCTGGATGAGATTATCAAACGGATTAGTAATCGAATAAGTGAGCTATCCATGAAGGAGAGCACAACCTATGATCAAATTTATGACGCTACCTTAAGGAATCTAATTTATGAGTCTCAGATATATCAGCAAGAATATGAGGCACTGCTCAAAAGCCAGGAGGAAAGCAACTATATGAGAAAAAACCTGGAGACCCTGATTAAACACCTACAAACCATAGAGGACTATGAAACCTTTAATGCCAACATCTTCAAAGAGATTGTTGAAAGCGGTATTTTTCATGAAGATTACGAAATAGAATTTATATTTAAATGTGGCATAAGAAGAAAAGCCTATGGATGGAGAAGAGGGAAAAACCCGGTGGAACCAATAGAATCAGGCATTGAGCAAGAAACAGGCTATAAAAACAGCCTTTAATCCTGGTAGCCTTATAGCTAAAATATTTTGACCAGAAGCTTACTAATTAGAAAAAGAGAAAAATAATAAAAACTCCTTAAACCTATAAAGATTGTACTTGCAATAGTTTGATATGGATGCAAACATACGAACAAATGCAATCTTTGATAGGTGGGGAGTTTTTTTATGGATGAAAAAGATAAGGCCATGTGGGTACATACCCTGTGGGATCCACTTGAGAAAATTGACCAGAGTCCACTTCATAGTAAAAAAGATGGTATTAAGGTCGCGGCTTATTGTCGGGTTAGCTTAGACTCGCTTAATCTATCAAAATCACTGGAGAGCCAAGTTAGTTACTATACCCATTATATTAATAACAGAAAAAATTGGAAGTTCGTCGGCATCTATTTTGATAATCTAGTTTCCGGTAGAAAAGCATCACTCAGGCAGGGTTTCACACGGATGCTCAGGCACTGCGATGAAGGGAAGATAGACCTTATATTAGTCAAAGATGTATCCAGGTTCTCCAGAAATGCAAAAGAACTTATTGAGATTGTTGAGCGGCTAAAAGAAATTAACGTAACGGTATATTTTGAAGCTGAAAACATCGAAAGCACCAGAAGCGATACTACTTATCTCCTAAAAACATTTGCTAGTATTGCCCAGGCTAAGATAGAAGAGATATCTTACAATGTAAAATGGGGCTATGAGAAAAGGACACTTGAAGGTAAAGCTGATATTAGAGACATGTATGGATATGATAAAGCCGAAGTCGATGGTGAAACAATAATTAAGATTAATGAAGAAGAAGCTCAAATTGTAAGAGAGATTTTTGCGATGTACCTTAACGGTTATAGTTCTTATAAGATAGCTGGAGAACTAAGCAGAAGAAATATTAAGACTAAACAGGGAAAAAAGCTTTGGCGTTCAAGCACTATTGCAGGCATTTTATCAAATATTTCATATACAGGAGATATATTGGTTAGAAAAACAATTCAAGATATGCTCACCAACAAAATACGGTCAGCCAAAGGTATAGAAGATCAGTATTTTATTGAAAATCATCATCCAGCAATTATAACTAAAGAAGTATTCGAACAAGTACAAGAAAAGATAAAGAAAAATGGAAAACCTATTTCCCCTCCTACTCGTAGATATAATCCTTTACTTAAACGCGTTCATTGTGGGAATTGTGGATGTAAATTTAACAGAAATAAAAATAGGGGTAAAGATTATTTTAAGTGTATTAGTAAAATGACCAATAAGAGCCTTTGTGTAAGTCCTGTGATTAAAGAAGATGACATAATAAAAATAATGCTTGGAGGATTCAAAGAACGGTTTGATATAGAAAATCCGAAAATCATAAGGCTGCTACAAAGATTATTAATCAAAATAAATCAAAATGATCATTTTGAATTCCACCGCCTCAAAGCTTTGAACCAGATTCAATTGGCAAAAAGCTTGCGAGGCGTTGAATACACAGATGAAGATATCGAGCAAATGGAAGAAAGTTATAAGGAATTTGAAAAAGAACTAGTAAAAATAGAAGATGATAGGAAGTTCCGATTAGAAGCAATTAAATGGTTGGATACTGTAGAAAATTTTGAAGCCTTCGAAAACCAAGCCACAATTGAATATATGCGTGGCTGGATAAAAGAAATCACCATATATTCATTAAACGATTATAAAATCCACTGGATTGATGGAAAAAACACGGAGATCGGAAGTTGTATATCAATTAAACCAGAACTTGAGGAACCTTTAGTAGATGAGAATTTAATAAAATTACAGATTAAAGGTTCTTTTGAAGAAAATAAAATCACCTTAGAGAAAGGAGGTGATATACAAAATAAGGAGGGAGTTATGATGCAAGCTGCAAAAAGGTTAAAGCCTGAAGAGCCAAAGTCTGATTTAATGTTTTTAAATATAAAAAAGCAAATAAGCAATTCTGTAGTAATGCAAACTACTGTACCTATACCTAGTAAGAAAAAACTGAAAGTAGCAGCTTATATTCGAGTTTCCACAGAAAGCGACCAACAGGAAATAAGTTTAAAGACGCAATATACTTATTTTTTGTACTACATTTTGCGAGATCCTCAGTATATTCTGGCTGATATCTATATAGATGATGGAAAGAGTGGGCTGACTACAAAAGGAAGGACGGAATTTAATCGCTTAATAGATGATTGCGTCGCTGGTAAAGTGAATTTAATTATCACAAAATCCTTGTCTAGATTTGCTAGGAATACATTAGATACTCTCGAATATTTAAATCTCTTAAAAAATCTAGATCCTCCGGTAAATGTGTGGTTTCAGAAAGAAAATCTTTATTCTTTAGATGAAAAAAGCGATCTATTAATAAAACTACTTTCAGTTATTGGGCAGGAAGAAAGTTTGAATATGGGCGAGTCTATTGCTTGGGCGAAAAGGAGTTTAGCTAAAAGAGGAATAGTTAATCCCGGGCGATTAACTTACGGCTATTATTACGGAGAAAACAAAGAATGGTTAATAAATAAAGAGGAAGAAAAAGTTGTAAGAAGAATTTACAAAGAATATCAAGAAGGAAAGGAAATTCTAAAAATAGCCAAGGGTCTTGAGAGTGAATCAATCCCATCGCCAAGTGGACAAAAAAATTGGGAATCAAAAAAAATTAAGGATATATTAAGTTCAGAGACTTATAGAGGAAACTATGTTTTTCAAAAATTTTATAATCCGTCAGGTTTAATAAAGATAAAAACAAAAAACCAAGGTGAATTACCAATGTATTTTATTGAAAATCATCATCAACCTATAATTGATAGTGATGAATGGGAAAATATTCAAACAATAATGGAAATTAGAGATAAGGAGAGGCAAACTAAAATAGAAAAATATCTACCAGATACTAAAAAGAATGAAGCGTTTTCTAAAAAACTATACTGTGAAAAATGCCATAGTTATTTAGGATATATAAGACAGGTAGATAGGGGAAAAAATAATAAGGAAAATAGGCATTGGAGATGTTATAGTGCAAGAAAAGGCAGGGGTTGTGATTCTATACATTTAAAACAGGAGTATATAGAGGAGAACTTTTCTCAATGCTTAATGGACATAAAGCATAATGAAGCTTTTAGAGAATATATCAATCAATATAAAGAGTCAGAAAAAATCACTCCAGAGGAAGAAAAACTAAGAGAAAGGTTAAATTTAGAAAGAGAAGAATTAAATCAAAAGTTATATGCAGAAGTAGAAGGAGAGCTTAATAAAAAAGGCAAAGATGCAAAAAAAGTAGATAAATTGATTGATAGGATTATGAGGCTACGACAACAGATAAATACGTTTACGCAAAGAGAAGAACAGCTTGAGCTAATTGAAGAAGATGTAGCTGCCATAATGAGAAGTTTAAAAGACTATAAAGATAATACAAAAACAGCTACAGGATATTATATGAAAGCGCCTAAATTTAATAAAGAAATATTTGAAGAACATATAGAAAAAGGAACCGTTGCTGATGATGGGAAAATTATATATAAATTTAAATCGGGATTTGAGTGGGCAGCACCAATTGACTATTCAAACTTTCAAATAAAAGCAAGAAGAAAAATTGCTGCAAAGAGAGCAAAAGAAAGAGCAGAGTATTTAAAGGGGCCTGAGGTAAAAGAATTATTAGAATATTGTATAGAGCCAAAGACCTTTAAAGAAATGCAGAATTTTTTAGGTAAGTATGCCGCATATCATTCTTTTAGAAAACACATACTTGAGCCTTTGCTAAAACAGGGAATTGTAAAGATGACCATACCAGATCAACCTGTTCATAGATTACAAAAATACTATTCGGTTGACAGGAAGAAACGCAATTGAATATTTTATAAAGAATGAAACCCACTGAGTAGCTAGATAGAAATTATCAGGCTACTTGGTGGGTTATTTTTTTTTGTAAAAATCAAATGAATACGAAGAAATATTAACTTTTTACTTGACATTTTGAAATATACAATATTTCTACTTATCCTTCGCGAATCATGGAGAATCCGGGAAGATTGATTTGATTATCACAAAATCCATCTCGAGATTTGCGAGGAATACAGTTGATATTTTATATTACACTAGAATGCTTGCAACCTTAAAACCTCCTGTGTATATCAAATTCGAGAAGGAAAATATTTTAACTAAAGACTTACGCAGCCAAGCACTATTAACAATACTTGGATCTCTTAGCCAAGAGGAGTCCATAAACTTAGGAAAATCTGTGGCTTGGAGTAAAAAGAATTTAGCGGGTCGAGGAATCATTAAACCTGCGATGCTAGGATATG
Organism: Bacillota bacterium; assembly: GCA_050952465.1. Lineage (GTDB taxonomy): Bacteria > Bacillota > Dehalobacteriia > Dehalobacteriales > Dehalobacteriaceae > DUPU01. The sequence continues at coordinate 21,491 of JBMNKZ010000006.1, forward strand.
GCTATAAGTATGGTAAAAATAGTGAGTGGATAATAGTTGAAGAAGAAGCTAGAGTAGTGCGAAGAATTTATAAAGAGTTTTTGCAAGGTAAAAGTGAAAGGAAAATAGCACATGATTTAACTACTGAAGGCATAAAAACTCCAGAAGGTAAAAAGAATTGGAGCTTTGATACAATAAAAGAAATCCTGAACTCAGAGAGATATAATGGTGATTATTTATTCCAACGATTTTATTCGACTTTAACTGTAGAAAAAAAAATCAAGAAAAACCATGGGGAAAAACCAATGTTTCTAGTCGAAGATCACCATCAGCCAATTATTGAGCAAGATCTTTGGGAGCAGGTCCAGGAAAGAATTATGATTCGAAAAAACAAAAGTAAAAAAAATGAAAAACCACCTAGTCTTAAGGATAATGGAAAGAATGAAGTTTTTAACAAACGGCTTAAATGTGGTAAATGCGGTGCAACCATATCTTATGCCAAAGCAGGCTCAAAACCTTATGTTTATAAAAAATGGAGATGTATGGATGGATTTAGAGGATATTGCACAGTGGGAGGATTTTCGCAGGAATACTTGGAACAAAACTTCTCTCAGTTTCTTATGGATATGAAGTTTAATCCGTTGTTTCAAGCAGCAATTAATAACTTAATTGAAACGTTAAGTTTATCTGAATCAGAAAAGGAAGAAAGAGAGAATATAAAAATTAAAATCAATGAGCTTAGTCATCAGCTGCATCAAGTAGTGAAAGAAGGATTAGGAAAAAAAGGAAAAAATACAAAGAAGGTTGATGAGTTAACAAATAGAGTTTTAGAATTAAGAAAGCTGATTATAGACTTTGATAAAAGAGAAGAACAGCTGGGCATGGTTGTTCATCACTTACAAGTTTTAGAAACAAATCTAAAGAATTATACTGACCCTACGAAAGATGATTATGGATTCTATCTAAACATTCCAGAATTCCTTGATACCGTTTATAAGACTTTTATTAAAGAAGGAATTTTGCATGAGGACGGAAAAGTGACTTATAGTCTCCACTTAGGGCTAGAGTGGTCCGCACCAAATAACTATGTAAATTTCAAGCAGAGAATAAAGGATTACGAGCATAGAAGAAAGATAGAAGAAAAAGAGCGATATCTGAATGGACCGGAGGTAAAGGCATTAATAAAATTTTGCAGAACACCTAAAAGTATTCACGAAATGCATCAATTTTTTAAAAACTATAAACATGCACCTTCAATGAAGAAGAGTATTGTCGATCCACTCATTGAAAAGGGAATAATTAAAAGAACCATTCCGGATAAACCAAGTAGTAATAATCAACGTTATTATTCTGTTAAAGTTGATTAGATTATTGTGCGGGGGGAATGGATGGATTTAAGCTATTGTGTCCCAGTAAACTAGCCCCAAAGTTTAGTTTCTCCTCAAGCGATCATAATAAGCTAACACCTCGGCTATCACACCAGTCAACATCCCGAATAAGGTAATAATAGGTTCAAATGAGAGAAACCGCTAGGTGACCAGATTACTAATAGTGAGACTAGAGGTAGGTTCATCACATTGTGGTAAACATTATTTATATTATTGATAAACCCACTAAGATAGAATCTTACTTCGGTAGAGTACCGAGGTTAGAGATAATCTTGGTGGGTTATTTTTTTTGTAAAAACCAGATGAATACGAAGAAATATCAATTTTTTACTTGACGTTTTAAATGTACATTTATTTCTACTTATCCTTTTAGAATCATGGAGCCCAGATCATTCTTTCCGGCAGACGCATTAACGATGATATGGGAAAATATGTGGCGGAAAATACCGTCAAGAAAATGATTCAGGCCAATAAGCCAATTAAGGGAGCCAAAGTGGCTATCCTGGGTATCACCTTTAAAGAAAATTGTCCGGATAGCAGAAACACCAGGGTGATCGATATTATTAAAGAATTAAAAGAGTACGGCGTTAACGTTCAGGTAATTGATCCTGTGGCTGATGCACAAGAAGTTGAGGAAGAATACGGAATTCATTTAAATAGGTTAGAAGACCTAAAAGGGGTGGATGCAGTAATTTTTGCCGTAGCCCACGAGGAGTTTATTAATTTAAGCCTTGAGGAAATCAAAAGCTGGTATCGGACATGCCCTAAACACCTCTTTAGCGCAATAAATGATGAAGTAGCTGCAACAATTGAGAATGGTTGTGAGAACAATAAAAATGTTCTAATTGATGTGAAAGGCATCTTTGATAGAAAAGAAGCAGAGGAATTAGACTATTTGTACTGGAGGCTTTAGGGTGAGTTATAAACATAATGTGGGCTATAAACATTTAGAGTTTGACCGGGATAGTATCTTCTTAGTTACTGGAGGAGCAGGTTTTATTGGATCTAACCTTTGTGAAGCCCTCTTAGATATGGGTTATCAAGTAAGATGCATGGACAACTTCTCCACCGGGAAGAGAGAAAATATTGCGGGTTTTTTACATAATAAAAACTTCACTCTAATTGAAGATGATATTCGTAATCTTGAAGGGTGCCTGGTTGCTTGTGAAGGGGTCGATTATGTCCTCCATCAAGCGGCCTGGGGATCAGTGCCTCGCAGCATAGAAATGCCCTTATTATATGAAGAAATAAATATCAGTGGTACCCTTAATATGATGGAGGCAGCCAGACAGCAGGGAGTCAAGAAATTTGTTTATGCCTCAAGCTCATCAGTATATGGAGACCATCCGGTACTCCCCAAAAAAGAGGGGCGGGAAGGCGCGCTTCTTTCTCCTTATGCTTTGACCAAGCGTGTTGATGAAGAATATGGCAGGCTATATAAGGAATTGTATGGGTTAGATACCTATGGTTTAAGGTATTTTAATGTGTTTGGCAGAAGGCAGGATCCGTATGGGGCTTATGCTGCTGTTATACCAAAGTTTATAAAGCAGCTATTGAATGATGAGCAGCCTACCATTAATGGGGATGGGAAACAGTCGAGAGACTTTACATATATAGAGAACGTGATTGAAGCTAATCTTAAGGCATGCTTGGCACCAAGTAAGGTGGCGGGACAGGCCTTTAATGTTGCTTACGGGGGCAGAGAATATTTAATCGATATTTACCATGAACTATGCAGGGTACTTGGGAAGGACATCGAGCCGATATTTGGGCCGGATCGGCCTGGGGATATCAAGCACAGTAATGCCGATATTACTAAGGCCAGAGAACTATTGGGATATGAGCCGGAATGGAGTTTTGAACGAGGCATTGAAGCAGCCATTGGGTGGTATCGGGAAAATTTATAGTGTGGCAGGGGGACGCTTCTTTTGCAACATTGTTGTGATGCTTCTATTTAATTTCTATGATTAACCAAAGTATGGGTAAATTTAGAAAATGCCTAGTTGATACAAATATTGTTTTACGCTAAATTTCTCAATTCTTAGGAGACACAGAAGAGAATCATTAGGGTTGGATGAGTGGTCTGATGATCTGATGTATATTGTGCTGTTGACTAAATATTAAATATAGAAAGCATATCAGGTTGGGATAATTTTTAGATTTATGTTGTGTTTTTACAAACTTATAATAATACAATTTATTTTCTCACTTATCCAAAAAGGAAAACACATAACTAGTATTTTCCTTTATAAACTTAATTCTGCAATAAAAACTTAACAATAACTGTTGTTAATGCAAGGAACCAACCGGTAACTATCAAAGCCATTAGTCCAAATAAACATTGATAGCATTGGTTAGCCATATGGGTTAGACCTCCTTTCGTCTTTGTTTTCTTAGTGTAGCTTTTCCCGCAACACAGTAATTATACCATTTAGTAAAAATTATTTTAAAATGCTTTTAGTGTTATAAATTTATTTTATCACCTGTAGTTTTCATATTAACACATAATTTTAGAATTTAACCTAATCAAGATAGTTCCTAGCATTAGTAATGGTGATACTTTGATTGATAATAAAAAAAGCAGCCTATTTAAGGCTGTTTTTTCATCTTATACGAAGGATAGTCTGTAATATTTAAGCGTTTTTTTAATGCATTTTGCAATTCGTATGAGTAACTCAAATTCTCTTGATCGGATATAGTTTTTAACCAGCGAGGAATAGTAACAGTCACAGTAACAGATTTGTTTGACATTTTATCACGAAAAACAGGCATCCAAGCTTCAATTAATGCAGGTATTTGGTTCTTGTTTAATTTTAGACCTGATAATTTAGAAGGTTCAGGAATTAAATCTCTATCCTCTTCCATACCATAAAGATGAAGTTGCAAAGCCTCTTTTGCCATAGATAAAGCTTCTTCCTCTGTGCCACCGCAGGTAAGACAACCTGGTAGATCAGGAAACTCAACAGTTATACCTTCGCTTTCAACAGTAAGAATGGCAGGAAAAATATATCTATCTTTTAAGCTATGCATAATTAAATCCTCCAATTAATTTAAATTTATATTAATAAAGCAAGCGGAGCTGGAGCTGTCATTTCAGCCCCGCTTGTTTAAAGATACTAAGTATAAGATGTGGCGGTAGACTCTTTCGAGGATGGGGAACTGTAACTTTTCCAGGCTTAGTTCGGTGAACAAGTTGAATGTGTGAGCCTACTTGATTTTTTATCTGCCAGCCATCGTCATTTAGTATTTTTATAATTTCTTTTGACGAATAGTTTTTCATTTACGTCCCCCCTTATGGTAAATAATTGTAACAAATATAATTATATGTGTCAAGACCTTGTAGCATGGAAAGGGACGTTTCGTTAGCCGCATTCCATGCCACAACAAAGGAAGGTTAGAAGGTTGGGGGATATAAGGATGAAGTATCAGGAACTGGATGAAAAAACAAAACCGGGGACTTCGGTGCCAAGCACCAAAATCATACTTATTTATACCTTACTTGTGGGTTTTACATATCTTTACTTAATTCTATTTCTTAAGATACCCCAATATTCTGTCAATAAAGCATCGTATTTATATCCACAGAATGCCGCACTTGTATCAAATAAATATTGGATTAGATATGGCTACGGAATATATTCAGTATAATAACAAATATTGATAGAGTTATATAAATTATTGTTTCGCTTTTTCATACGTTTATTGCTATATAGATGCAATTATTTTTTCTATAGTCGAATATATGTAGTAGAATAATTCTTTCCATTGCTTATGCTAATTTATTATTTTGCGCCGCTTTTGGTTTTTTCAGTATTAATAATATTAATACCATTTTATAAAGTAATTTTATGCATAGAAAAGTCTGCATTAAATTGAAAGGTAATTTGCGTTTAAATAAGGGCGTGATTTTTATTGCGAAAAATTAAAACCAATAAGCGTACGTTTTAAAGTGTAATGTTTAGGTTTTCAGTAATAGAAAATAGTAAAGAAGTATAAGTAATTGACTTTACTAATAATATAAAAACGGCTTAAAGACAATAAGGTTAATAACATATTGCAAAAATATATACACAGGCCAACGAGAGGCGACAACAAAATATGAATTGACTATTGGGAGGAAATTTTATATAATTAATATTGATGAAAGGAGATGATAAATTTGGAATATAACTTTATGTGGAGCACTCCAACATCTGGAGCACCAATAGTATCTTTTGCATCTTACGGGATTACTTTTAATAGTTCTGTAATAGAAATTTTGAATCGTCCTGAAAAAATAATGGTTGGATTTGACGCAAAAAATAAGGTTGTTGGGATAAAGCCAACGGATAGTTCCAATATAAAGGGTTTCCCATTTGCAGAAAGAGAAAGAAATGGATATGTGCGAATAGGAAATAAGGATTTTATAAAATATATTTCCGCTAAGTTACAAATAGATTTTCAAAAGGCTGTCAGATTTGTGGCTGAATGGGATGAGGAAAATAAGATATTAATAGTTGATCTATCAAAACCAATGGAAGGAGCTGAGAACACGGAAGAAGAATATTTTGAAAATGAATAAAAAAAAGAGCCAGTTTTCCCTGGCCATTATATAGATTACCGGTCCATCCGGCATGGATCAAAATATAATCCTATTTGTAAGCTACCCAATACAATGTTGCCGCATTGTATTGTACATCAAGGATTCTATTCTTAACCATACTAGCCGGAGAATAGGAGGTAACCTGTTACATGAAAATATTTACAAGCTTCATTACATTAAAAAATGGACGCAAATTATCAGCTAAGGAAGTTGGTCTAAATGCGTTCTGTTTTGAAGTTACTAAAGAAGAAAATGAAACCTATTTAAAGAAGAAAAAGCTTAATAAAAAAGTTTCCTAAAAAAAATGGAGTAGGTAGCGCTCCACTATTTAATGTTTCCAGTAAAAGAAAAAATATACTAATATTTAAAATAATACATATTATATTCGCTTTAATTTTAAAATTTCCTTCTGAAAATTTATTTTTATATCTTTTTTATAATAAGCTTTATGATGCTGTGTTAAAAAATTTCCAATACGTGCAGAAGGGAAGATTATATTTAGGATACTTTTGTCATAATATCATTCTTCAAAAAATGTAATAAAAATCGGCGTTTAATGCTATATCAGAAAAAAAGAGAAATGTGAAGGGGGTCAATAAAAAATGGATAAAGTAAATGGAATACATTTATATGTTAGTATAAAAAATATCCTGGATATTATTAAACAGGAAGAAGAAAAAGATGAAGATTTAAAAAGAACTATTCATAGACTCCAGACGTATTTTGTTGGGTTTTCGAAAGTTATGATACTATGTCAAGAAAATAGACACAGATTTTTCTACCGCGCTGTCGCTTGGTGGCTAAAGTGTCCCCTTTGTCAAGACACAAATTTCAAAATCTAAATGTGCCAGATATCCCCATTTCATAACCTTGTTCGTCCCGTTTCATTTTTTTGATTTGTTCACATAAGCAGCCGCCTGCGATTAGCAGGTTGCCTTGAGTTTGGGGCTGGCAAATGGTATGCTTGCACGATTTGCGGGGGAGATATCAGTTTCATTCATAACCTCATCCCGCCCGCATCGCATCTTTACACCATTTGCCGGACACAAAGTCAAGGTCGGCGGTCAATTACGCTGCATGTCCCAGGTTGGTATAAGCTAAATAAGGGGTAAGATAATCCAATGACTGGTGTGGCCTGTCCATGTTGTATTCTTGTACATATGCCCCTATACCAGCTCTTAACTGTTTAGGATTTTGATATTCATTAATGTAAATATTGTCACATTTTAAGCTTCTAAACCAGCGCTCGATGATAACGTTATCCACCCATCTTGCTTTTCCATCCATGCTTTGGCGGATGCTTTCCTGTCGTAGGAATCCGGTATAATCCTCGCTGGTAAATTGACTTCCCTGATCTGAATTGATGATTTCAGGTCTTCCATGTACTGCAATTGCCTTCTTTACCGCTGCTAATACAGGAGCCGTATCTAACGTATCCGATAGCTCCCATCCTACGAGATACCGGCTGTACCAGTCTATAATAGCAGTTAAATACATATGGCTTTTGCCCATTTTAATGTAAGTGAGATCAATTGCCCATACCTGATTAGGCCTGGTAATGGCAATATTCCTCAGCAGATACGGGAATACCTTATGTTCTTTGTTACGTTTGGAGAGATTAGGCTTCGGATAGATGCAGTATATACCCATTTCTTCCATATATCGTCGAATCAGTTTCCGGCCGATTCGGATGCCTTCATTCTGAAGCTTACTTTTAAGCCGTCTCACTCCCAAATAACACATTTTGGTATGCCAGTAGTCAATTCGGCTTTTTACCAGCTCCTCATACTCCGTATTTCCTGTAGCAGGTGTATAATAAACGCTGGTTCGATTAATGCCCAGTATTTTACATTGCGCTTTTATAGTTAGCTTAGAATGGTGGCTTATTAAACCTTTTTTCGTAGTCTGGTCCAAACATTTCAACAGATTTTTTTTTAAGCCACTCATTCTCAATAGTGAGTTGGCCGACTTTTGCCATTAGTTCCTGTTTCTCTATCATTTGTTCTTTTTGTTGTCGTTTTTGCTCTTTTTCCAGTCTGCTGCCAGAGAACGCTTTAGATGCGTTTTCAATAAACTCTTTTTTCCAGTTACGCAACTGGTTCGGACTTATATCATGTTCCTTTGCCAGCTCGTTTAGTTGCTTTTCTTCTCGTAGCACTTCTAATACAATTCTTGTCTTAAACTCGGCTGTAAATTGTCTTTTTTGCATTTTTTGAACCACTCTCCGTCCGGCAGTTTTCTGCCTTTATTATATCAGGTTCATTTAGTTTTGTAATTTCGTGTCTTAATCTATGGGTACATTATATCCAAACAGGAATTATGCAGGGTAACAACAATAATTGTTTCTTACCAAACAAACCTATTACCAGGGCAGAAATGGCTATTTTATTAGATCGGATTGATGGTAAGGTAGCAGAAAAAGATAATAAAGATGAAGCTACTGGAAAAATAAAGTCCGTAGATGAAGATGAAATTACCATCATAAAAAATGGTAAGAGCCAGGAATACGACTTCTCTGACGACGTGACAGTATACATAGACGGCAAAGCTGCTGACGTGGAAGATTTGGAAAGAGGACTTTTTGTCAAACTCATTCTTGACAAAGAGGGAGAGGTAGTATTTGTTAAGGCTCAAGATACAGAGGATAGTGAATTTTCAGGAGAAATCTCTCAGATTGTTTTAGGCAAAAACGCTCAATTTACTATAGATACCGGTTCCAAAGAGCAAATATTTAAAGTAGATAGTGATACAGAAATCAAAAAGGACGGCAAGGAAATCTTTTTAAATGAATTAGAAATCGGCTGGACTGTAACCGTAGAAGCTAAAAAGGGTGTGGCATTAGAGGTCTATGTCGAAGATGAAAAAGATGAAGACGAAGTTGATAAGGATGAAGAAGTAGAGTATGAAGGTACTATCAGGGGCGTAGATGTTGATGATGAAACTATCAGCTTGAAAAATGATGAGGGAGACCGATACACTTTTGATGTTGATGAAGATGCTAAAATCACTTTAGATGGTAAATCCGCAGATTTGGCAGATTTAAAACGGGGATTCAAAGTAGTAATCACGGTTGTTGACGATGCAGCTGTAGAAATTGAAGCTGAATCGGTAGAAGAAGAGTTTACCGGAGAGATTGTTGCTATTACCTTAACAGGCCAGGATACTATTATCATTGAGACTGAAGATGAGGATGAATATGTGTTTGATGTCACTGAGGACACGGTAATAAAATTAAACGGAGAATCCGCGGACATTGATGATTTGGAAAAAGGAGACCGGGTAGAGATTACTGCCCGACAGGGAGAAGCTTTGAAGGTTGATGCCGAAAGACCGGAAAAATAAAGATCAGTAGGTACAGCTGATAAGTGTACTAATAACTACAGGTTTGTTTCGACATTTGTGGAAAGAAATGAGGAAAATATAAAATTTTCCTCATTTTTTTTAAACATTACTTAATAAATTGAAACAAAAATATGATAGAATACGTCTAAATGATTATATAAATAAAAACATAGCAAAGTTTTGTCGTAAAGGGGTGGTAATAAATAACTAAATAAAAATTATTTAGCAACAATGGACAAGCCTGAAGGAGTTGATGGATTGAAACAAAGGAAATTTATTAGGGGAATTGCCCTTATCATTATGATCATGTGTTTTTTTAATTTGATATTTGCCTATCCCGGATATGCTGAGAGTAAGACTGTAAGCCTGCGAATAGACGGCAATTTTGTGAATCTTGATGTCCTTCCCTATATTGACAGTCAAAACCGGACAATCGTCCCTTTGCGTTTTATTGGGGAAGAACTTGGCTATAGCTTTGCTTGGGATCCCCAAACGAAGCAGGTAGCCTTTACCGGAGCAGGCAACTTAATCCTTCTTACGGTAGGGAGCCGGGAAGCTATTGTCAATGGGAGTAAAAAACTTTTAGATACAGAAGCGGTTGTAAAAAACGGCAGAGCGATGGTTCCGTTGCGCTTTGTGCTGGAGAACCTGGGCGTTAAGGTGAATTATGATTCCTCATCCAATGTGGTTAATATTATCACAAAAGATGGCGGAAGCAATCAAGAGCCATTAATTAAGACTGCTGTGGTTTCGGAAAATGTTGTTAATGTAAGAAGCGGGCCGGGAACTACATATTCAATAATTACCAAGGTAAAAAAAGGAGATACCTATCAAGTTTTATCCCAAAGCAGTGACTGGTATCAAATCGCCATCAATGATGAAACTCCAGGCTGGGTAGCCGGCTGGTTGGTTACCATTCGTACGGAAACCAGTGGGGCATCAAGAAGCGAAGAACCTGGGGAAGGCAGAGATCCCGAAATTGTTCCGGAAAAGATCGTTTATATTGATGATGTGGATGTAGATGTTTCGGACGGGGAAGTTTACTTTACTGTTTCAGGGGATGAAAAGCTAAATTATACCGTTTTTAGTTTGGACAATCCAAGACGGCTGGTCGTTGATTTTTTTAACAGTATTTTAGAAAGCAAAGAAGACGGTGAAGAGAGTTTTGAGTTAGACACAGAACTGGTCAAAGGTCTACGGATGGCCCAATATGCCGAAAACCAAGTGCGGATTGTGGCAGATGTAACTGCCCCGGCTGGCCTGACTGTTGTTACCAATAAATCTAATGAGATTACTTTTAAAATTGGTGAACCCAGTATTGTAGGAAAGACCATTGTCCTTGATCCGGGGCATGCCAGTATTCAACCAGGGGGATGGGCTGATCCCGGGGCAGTGGGGCCGTCAAATCTTTATGAAAAAGATGTAGTATTGGATATTGCCCAAAAAGTACGTTCCCTTTTACAGGCAAAAGGAGCAAATGTACTGATGACCCGTACTGGTAATACTACCTTGACTCTAGGGGGCAGGGCTGATGTGGCCAATAAAAACGGGGCGGATATTTTTGTTTCCATTCATACCAATGCCAATACCAGCAGAGCTATTAACGGCACATCTACTTATTTTTATGGCGGTGTGAGCGGACAATATGAAGCCCGGCAAAAGCTGGCTAAATCTATCCAGCAAGAATTGGTTAAGTCTGCCCAAAGAAGAAATATCGGAGTCTTACAGGCGTCTTTTGCTGTACTAAGATACACAAAGGTTCCCTCTGTCCTGGTGGAAACAGCTTTTATCTCAAATTATGAGGAGGAAAAACTGTTAGCAGATCCCGAGTTTCGGCAAAAGCTGGCCCAAGGAATTGCTCAAGGAATTGAAAATTACTTTGCCTATTAAGGATATCGGTGTAATGAAGAAGTTGATTTTGTTCAGCTTCTTTTTTTTAAGTTATTTTTCTTTGGGGTTAAGGTATACTAATCAGAAATAAGAAAAAATTTTAGCGGAGGTGTACTAGTTTTGAAAAAAAGGACAGTTTATGGGATATTACTCCTGATGTTGCTTATAATTATTTCCGGTTGTGCCAACAAATCTCCCTCGCCACAAGGAGAAGAAACAAAAAATGAAAAGGTGGAAAAAATCAAACTCTATTTTGGTGACGCCAATAATGAAAAAATGGTCACGGAGGAAAGAGAAATTTCTTTTGCTTCGGAAGATGACAAATATAAAGTAATTTTGGAAGAGTTAATCAAAGGGCCTGAGGATGAGAACCTTAGGGCTAATATTTCAAAAAACACGAAGGTATATGGCACGATCAAACAAGAATCAAAGTTAATTGTAAATTTAAGTAAAGAATTTAATCAGTTCGGCGGTAGTGTAGCAGAAATTATTGCCGTTGGTTCCGTAGTAAATACCCTTACTGAACTGGATGATCTTAAAGAGGTAAAAATCCTGGTGGCAGGGGAAGAATTAATAGGGCCAAGGGGAGAACCCCGGGGCTTTATGACCTCTTTTCAGGTAGAGCCGGACAACAAAACGGAGACTTCGGATGTCACCCTTTATTTTAGCAATAAAAATGCCGATAAGTTAACAGGGGAAGTAAGAAAAATCGCTGCATCCCCTGAAGGAAACAGAGAGGACTTTATCAAAAAAGTGTTAGAAGAGTTAATTGTCGGTCCGAAGGAAAGTGAACATTATCCGACTATTCCCAAAGAAGTGGTGGTCATATCCGTGAAAATTGACAATGGAATCGCAGTGATAGATTTTTCCGAAGAAATGCATACCAAGCATTGGGGCGGAGCAGCCGGTGAATCCATGACCATTAATTCTATTGTTAATACCTTAACTGAATTTGATTTTATTCAAAAAGTTAAAATTATGGTCAACCAAAATCCCCTGGCTATAGAACATACAATCTTGGAAGATCCTGTAGAAAGAAATGAATCTGTGATTGAGTAGAAAACTTTCACAGGGCCTGGGAAACTTTTCTTGACAACGAACCTCAGTTCGGAATAAAATAGAACAAAAGAAAGCGCAGTCTGATAATGGGGGGGACGGACATGCATCATTTTTTCGCTTATCTCTCAAGAATGAAGTTCATTCAACGCTGGGGTCTGATGCGTAATACCCGGCCGGAAAATATTCAGGAGCACAGTTTGGAAGTGGCCATGATTGCCCATGTTTTAGCGCTCATTAGGAACAAATTTTTTCAAGGGAAGCTAAATCCGGAAAGAGTTATGGCATTGGCCATATATCATGAGGCGGCAGAGGTAATTACCGGGGATTTGGCTACGCCGATTAAATATTTTAATCCGGAAATTGAGCAGGCCTACCACCAAATCGAGAAAATTGCCAAAGAAAAACTGTTGAAAATGTTACCGGTAGAGTTAAAAGATGAATATAACCGGCTTTTGTTTATTGAGAAGCAGGATCGGGACAATTGGCAGTTGGTAAAAGCTGCCGATAAAATTTCTGCTTATCTTAAATGTGTGGAGGAATTAAAGGGGGGAAACCAGGAGTTTTGCAAGGCGGAAAAATCAATTAAGAAGGAAATAGCTAAAATTAATTTGCCGGAAGTTGAATACTTTATGCATTATTTTGTACCTAGTTTCTCCTTAACCCTGGATGAGCTTGACTAGTGTGAAAAAATACATTGAGATAAGTTCCTAGTTATGCCATAATTAGGAGTATAAAAAGATTAAGTTGGGGAGGATGAAAATGGATATAGCGGTGGTAAATATTCCCTGTGAAATTGACCGGGAGCAGCTTTTGCAAAAACTACATATTAAGCCGAACAGCCCCTTTATGGAAAAAGTGGATAAAATGATCACGCAAGCTTTGGAAGTGGGCAAACCTAAAATTGCCTATAAGCTCTCCTATATTGAGGAAAAAGGCGACGATTATGTGTTAGTGGATGGAATTAAATTTTCTAGCAGGGTGTTACGGGTAAACCTGGAGGAAACCTTTAAAGTGGTTCCTTTTGTAGTGACCTGCGGCAGGGAATTGGAAGAATGGGCCAAGACTTTTACCGACATGTTTGACACCTTTTGTGCCGACGGGATTATGGAGGGAGTACTTAGAGCTGCACGTAACAGAATCTTCCCAGAGATTGATCAAGAATTTAACTTAGGCCATACGTCAAATATGTATCCAGGTTCTCTCTCTGACTGGCCGATCAAAGAGCAGAAACCCTTGTTTGAACTTCTGGGCGATGTCCAAAGTTTAATCGGGGTAGAATTATTGCCCAGCTTTTTAATGAGCCCCATTAAAACGGTTTCGGGTTTTCATTTCCCCAAAGAAGGTAGTTTTGAAAGCTGCCAGCTTTGCCCGAGACAAGATTGCCCGGGACGAAAAGCCCCTTACGATAAAAATCTCTATGCAGAAAAATATGAACAAAAATAATAAAAGTATTTAATTTAGATGAAAGAATTAGCAGGCATAAGAGAGGAGATTAATATATGTTTCCGGAGTTAAGGCGTAAAGACCGAAAAATGTGCGAAGAGGCAGCTAAAGAAATTTTATTAAAAGGGGAATACGGGATTCTGTCTATGTCAAGCCCCTCAGGTTATGGTTACGGTATCCCCTTAAGCTATGTATATCTGGATGACGCTTTATATTTTCATTGCGCCCGCCATGGTTATAAATTAGAAATTTTAAAGCATAATAATCAAGTTTCTTTTTGTGTGGTAGGAGAAGCAACTACGCTTCCGGAAAAATTCAGTGTTAAGTACCGAAGTGTAATTGTATTTGGCCGAGCCAGTGAGGTTTTTAACGAAGAAAAAGATAGAGCCCTCCAAGCCATAGCAGTGAAGTATGCCCAGGGTTTTCCCAAAGAAGGGAAAGAGTATATCCATAGAGATGGCCATTTGACCTGCGTCATTAAGATTGCCGTGGAACATATATCGGGAAAAGCTGGAAACTAATATCTATAGAAATGAATCGTTAATAAAAATAAGACCTACCATTTGGTAGGCTTTTTTTATTATCAATGTTTACATTCCTTGACTTCATTTTTCTCACACATAAAACGTGTAAACCTTATGCTAGCAGCAAGCCCCTTCTAATGATAATTTATTCCAAGAAATACACTAAAGGTATCTACTAATTACTAATCCAATTGATATCTAAAGATTAAAGCGTACTGCCCTTTTCTTTCCTTGATACCTGCTTTAAGAATAGCTGCTTTTTGACCGGAATCAAGGGTAATACTAGAACCTTCGATTCCAGCCATGAATTTTTCCACATCTTCTGCGTATTGAGGTTCTACATCTTCTTTAACTCCCCACGGGAGTGCCATTACTTTTACAGGGTCTCACGTTTCACACATCTTTGCTTTTCTTTCTTCGATTGAATTCATAATGCTGTCTTTTAGTGCTTTCTCTACATTTCCATCATGCGCAAATAACATCTAATTCCTCCTAAAATTTTGTGATTGCAGTTAGCATAAAACCTGTGATATAAAATGAAGTCAAGGATTGTGAACAAGGTTTAATTTGTATTATAATAATTAATTACTCAACTTTAATATAACATGTATTAATCACAAATACCATAATTATAAATATCTAGTTTGAAAAACTTGCTTAATATACCGGGAATAACCTTTTCTTTATATTCTCCTGATATAAATGGGACTATACCCCTAAAGGTTTTAGATCGGGTGCTCCTAAAGACGTATAAGGTGAGAACTTTCTATTTTTATAAAAAGTTTAATTTTTTTAAAAAACCTATGACTACTTGACGGGAAACTATGACTACTTTATAATATAGAAAGTCGGTATTGAAAGTTAGTGGTGTATTAAGAATTTCACCAATGAAATATGGGGCTATAGCTCAGTTGGTTAGAGTGCTTGCTTGACATGCAAGAGGTCACTGGTTCGAATCCAGTTAGCCCCACCAAAAAGTAGAGCTTTGAAATCCTTAAGATTTCAAAGCTCTATCTATTTTTGGACCTATTTTCCTGGCGATTATTAACTGAAATAATAAGCTGAAGTTGGGTAGTTTAATAAAAAAAGACGAAACATTTAAGGAAGGATAAACTTAGACATGTCAGAACAGAAAATTTTAATCATAGAAATAGATCCAATCATTGACAGTTCAGTGAAGGAATTATGCCTCAGACCCTATCCCGGTCATGCTAAAGGCTGCCCAAATTACAATAAAAAGGATACCTGTCCGCCTAATACAAAAATGTTTAATGAAGTATTTGATTTAGATTATCCCGTCTTTGCCATAATAAATTCTTTTGATTTGAAAAGCCATAAAGAAAAGATGCATTTAAAACATCCTGATTGGTCAGAAAAACAGCTAGCTTCGACTAGGTTTTGGTATGCCAAGGCAAAAAAAGAATTAAGGGATGGAATAAATAAATTCCTGCAGGATCATCGAGACTATGACGCAACCAGCTGCCCCGAAGGTTTGGGGGTGAACGTAACCGAAACACTAAAAAATGTTGGTATTCTCTTAAAATGGCCTCCCGAGGACATTGCTTATCAAGTTGCCCTAGCCGGAAGAAAATTAGATGCACAATCCCTATGAAGTCTAATTCTAATGGGTATGGGATAGGCACCAAACTTTATAAATTCTCATATTATGAGGTGATAAATAATCTTAAATTATCTTGCAAACAGGGAGGGCGAAAGCATGAGTAAAAAACGCCGCCATAAGAAAAGAGAAAAACAAAAAGAAAGAGAAAAAGAACAGACTCAACATAACTCGCATGAGAAAAATCAACATAACTGTTTTCAAAATATTGTCAATTTAATTATAATATTACTGATCTTGGACTTTATTTGCAAAGCTTTGGAAGAAAAGCAAAACAATAGGTAGTTACCTTATTTTTAGTCTGACCGCCATTTTTCCCCCCGTATACTACGAAAAAGCTGCACATATACTACTTATAACGCAATGTAAGAAAATTTTTGGTTATTGAAAAGTTTTCTTACAGGATGCGGGAGATGTGCCCGCTGACATAAAGATGGGGACATCTAACGTTATAAGCAAGGAAGGGGTGACAAATGGTGACTTTAATTAGTATTAGCACTTCAATGGATGCAGACTTTATCTGCTCCCGTTTAGGAAAAGAGCTTTCCATTCTTCAGAATGAAGGTATTAATGTTTTGGTGGAGCAGAACAATAAAGGAAATTTTGTTTTTCTTGATTGTTCCATTGAGGAAGCAAAAAAGCCTGAACAGGAAATGATTCTGCGTCATTATGTGGCAAATGCCATTTCGGATGCCATCTTAGGCCAATGGGAGTATCTACTTTTAAAAAAAATTACGAAAAACCATTATTATTACTTGTCCCCAGACGAAAAAGAAAACGTGCTGATGAAGGCCAAAAAAATTCTTGATGCTATGTCAAATAATGAAGAAGATAAATATTTAATGTATCGGCTCAACAGGAAAAGTAAGATTTTGCATAAAGTATTGGATTACCTTTCCCAGAATAACAGTATTAATATAGATGGATTTATAAATTTTCGCCTTCAGGATTATTTGGAGGACCTAAACCATGTAATCGAACAGGCTGTGGATGAGCTTTTATTAGAAAAGGAATATGAAGAGTTTATCATGCTCTTAAAATATTTTGTCGATATTCAAGAACCAAGGCTGAATAAGGTTCATGTGATGCTGCTTTCATCTGGTAATTTTCAATTATTTGATGATCATGATAAATCTATCAATGAACAATGTTTGGAAGGCTGCATTGTAGAAATGATTGATAATGAAATAAATTATGAGGACTTGTTGATCAGTGCTTTGATTACTATCGCTCCCCGGGAAATTGTGGTACATGTCCCTGAACACACAAAATCCCCTAATATCATAAAAACACTTCAGGGAGTATTTGGAGAAAGGTTAGAAATTTGTATTGGCTGTACCAGGTGTGTGAAAAAGAATCGAAATACCCATTAATACCAAAAAGTGCCAGGGGCACTTTTTATTTGTCTTTATGAAAAAAGAGTGATATTCTTATTTTACTACTTATGAGGAGAGGCAGAAAAATGTGGGTTCAGATAATATCCTTACCATTGATTGGTGCCTTAATTGGCTGGGTCACAAATGTATTAGCCATCAAGTTGATTTTTCGGCCTTATAAACCCATCGTCATTCCCGTGATTAATTATCGAATTCAGGGATTGATCCCCAAAAGAAGGGATGAATTAGCCTTGAATGTGGGACAAGTTATTGGCAACGAACTTTTATCCATAGATGACCTTTTTAATCGAATTAATGAAAATGATGTTAAAGAGAAAATTATACATTCTGTAAAAGAGACCATTTATTGTCGCTTGGATGAACGTATTCCCATTCTTATACCGGTTACGATACGCAAAGTTTTTCTTAGCTTGATTGCCGATATCCTACAAAAAGAAACACCGGTGATGATTAATCGACTATTATTTGATTTATCTCAAAAAATAAAAGATGAAATTGATTTTTCTGAAATTGTGCGGGTTAAAATTAATAGTTATGACTTACATGAACTGGAACGAGTTATTCTCTTAATCGCTTCCCGGGAATTAAAACATATCGAGATTTTAGGAGGTGTGCTGGGATTTTCTATTGGTTTGGTACAGGCAGCATGGCTTTATTTTCTTAAATAATTTGACAATAAATACAAATGGATTTATAATTGATAAAAAAATAATTTAAATGATTTGTTAAAAGTAATAGTAATGATGGGGAAAGTAGCTAAATAACCAGATTCAGAGAGGAGATATCCTGGCTGAAAATATCTCTACTAGGTTTTTTGGTGAATACCACCCCTGAACTGCCATCGGAATATCGACCTTTTCGATAGTAAGATGAGCCGCTTGATAAGCGTTATCCTATGAAAGTAAAAAGGTAAATTAATTTATCTTTTTAAAAGGGTGGAACCACGGGAACCTTCTCGTCCCTTAGGGATGTGAAGGTTTTATTTTTGTCTATCAGAAAGTATAATACTTTCTGATAGATCTAAGTGCAACTAAAACTTCCGCCGGTGCCAGGGGCTTGGCACAAGTCAAGTTTTCTTTATTATAAGGAGGCAATAACATGATTTCAGTAACTTTTCCAGATGGTTCGATCAGAGAGTACAAGAAGAATACTACTATTTATCATATCTTGGAATCAATCAGCAGAGGATTGGCCCAAAATGCCTTGGCCGCAAGGATCAATGGCAATGTTATGGACTTAAATTATCCGCTAACGGAGAATTGCACCTTGGAAGCTTTAACCTTTGATGATGAAAAAGGTCAGCAGGTTTTTCGCCATAGTTCATCTCATATTTTAGCCCAGGCGGTGCAAAGGCTATTCCCTGGAACCAAACTAGGGATCGGCCCGGCAATTCAGGATGGCTTTTATTATGATTTTGATTCGGAACATACCTTTACTCCTGATGATTTACAAGCCATAGAAAAAGAAATGGCCAAAATTATTAAGGAGGCTTTGCCGTACATTCGAGAAGAGGTCACAAGAGATGAGGCTATTAAATTATTTAAAGAAAAAGGGGAAATTTATAAGGTTGAATTAATCAATGATCTGCCGGAAGACGCTCAAATCAGCTTATACCGCCAAGGTGACTTTGTTGATTTATGTGCCGGTCCCCACATCCCTAATACGGGTAAGGTAAAAGCAGTAAAGCTTTTAAGTTTGGCCGGGGCATATTGGCGGGGCAGTGAAAAAAATAAAATGCTCCAGCGTATTTACGGTACTTCCTTCCCTAAGAAAGCTATGCTGGATGACTATTTGTTCCGTTTAGAAGAAGCTAAAAGACGGGATCACCGGAAATTGGGTGCAGAATTAGAGTTGTTTACTATTCTGGAAGAGGGTCCTGGATTTCCTTTCTTTTTACCCAAGGGTATGATCCTCCGAAATGAATTGGAAAATTTCTGGCGGGAAGAACACACCAAACGGGGATATCAGGAGGTTAGAACTCCGATTATTTTAAACAGAACTCTTTGGGAGCAGTCAGGACACTGGGATCATTATAAGGATAATATGTATTTTACTAAAATTGATGAGCAGGACTATGCGGTCAAGCCCATGAACTGTCCAGGAGGGATTCTCGTTTATAAGAGCAAAATGCATAGCTATCGAGATCTCCCTATTAGATTAGGGGAATTGGGACTGGTACATCGCCATGAATTATCCGGGGTGCTTCATGGCCTGATGCGGGTTAGATGTTTTACCCAAGATGATGCCCATATCTTTATGTTGCCAAGTCAGATTAAAGATGAGATTAAAGGAGTTTTTGATTTAATAGATTCTATCTATCGCTTGTTCGGCTTTGAGTATCATGTAGAATTATCCACTCGCCCTGAAAAATCTATGGGCTCCCTGGAAGATTGGGAACATGCTACAGATGCTTTGAGGCAGGCTTTAATAGAGAAGGAAGTGCCTTTTAAGATCAATGAAGGGGACGGAGCATTTTACGGACCCAAAATTGACTTTCATCTCAAAGACAGCCTAGGCCGGACTTGGCAATGCGGCACTATTCAACTGGACTTTCAAATGCCGGAACGCTTTGATATGACCTATATCGGAGAAGACGGGCAGAAACATCGCCCGGTGATGATTCATCGGGTGGCCTTTGGCAGTATTGAGAGATTTATCGGCATTCTTACGGAGCATTATGCCGGGGCTTTTCCCCTGTGGCTTTCCCCCGTACAGGTAAGGGTACTTGCCATCACTGATAAACATGCTTCTTATGCTGAGGAGATTACTAAAAAACTTCTGGCCCAAGGGATCAGAGGGGAAGCAGATCTCCGCAATGAAAAAATTGGTTATAAGATTAGGGAAGCCCAAAACCAGAGAATTCCCTATATGTTTATAGTTGGCGATAAGGAAATTGCTGATCATACTGTGGCAGTGCGTAAAAGAGGAGAAGGGGATATTGGGGTCAGGCCGGTAGATGAAATGATCGATTTAATTAAGGAAAAAATTGTTTCCAAAAAGTAACAAGTAAATCACGGATTTTTCTTGACTAGTATTTAATGGAATGCTATAATTGTATGGTGATAAATAAATATGACAAATTTAAGTAGAGGTCATCCGCTTCTCACCTTATAGCTAACGCTCATAAGGTTATATGTTGAATAAGTCCAATTGTGGTTATTATTGGCGGGTGAGCTACCCGCCATTTTTATTTTATTCGGAGGTGAATAATATTAGTAAAGATTTACGTATCAACGAAGAAATTCGTGTTCCTGAAGTAAGGTTTGTGGGGCTGGAGGGGGAGCAGCTAGGTGTAATCCCAATTAAGCAGGCTTTGAAAATTGCCATGGAAAAAGGCCTGGATTTGGTTGAAGTGGCGCCTACGGCTCGTCCACCTGTTTGTCGGATTATGGACTATGGCAAGTATCGTTTTGAACAAAGCAAAAAAGAAAGAGAAGCTAAAAAGAATCAAAAGGTTATTACCCTTAAAGAAGTTAAATTACGTCCTAATATTGAAGAACATGATTTTATGACAAAAGCAAGAAATGCGGGAAAATTTTTAAAAAATGGAGATAAAGTAAAAGTAACCATTATGTTCCGGGGTAGGGAAATTACCCACCCGGATTTAGG
Source organism: Bacillota bacterium (assembly GCA_050952465.1). GTDB lineage: Bacteria > Bacillota > Dehalobacteriia > Dehalobacteriales > Dehalobacteriaceae > DUPU01. The sequence goes on from JBMNKZ010000006.1 coordinate 42,322, forward strand.
TAGGCAATTGTGCTTGAAAATGGCAGAAACCTTGGCAGAAGTGGCTGCTGTAGAAAAAGCACCAAAAGTCGAAGGTAAAAATATGACAATGATTCTAACACCAAAACAGAGTTAAGGAGGATTTTTTATGCCTAAAATGAAAACACACCGGGGAGCCGCAAAAAGACTGAGGGTGACCGGTACCGGTAAGATTAGCCGTTCTAAGGCCTATAAGAGCCACATCCTGGAGAAGAAAAGCAGAAAGAGAAAACGTAATCTGCGGCAAAGCGGTTTAGTATCTGCCGCTGATATGAAGAGAACCAAAAAGCTTTTACCCTATATTTAGTATTGGATACTTCAAAAGACTTTAAATTTTTTTGTAAAAGAAAGCGGGGAAAGAAAAATGCCAAGAGTAAAACGTGGTGTGACCAAGCACCAAAGACATAAAAAGATTCTTAAACTAGCCAAAGGTTACAGAGGTTCCAAATCAAAACTTTTCCGAGTAGCAAATCAACAGGTTATGAAATCTCTTGCTTATGCCTTTGCACACAGGAGAAAGAAAAAAGGTGATTTTCGCAAACTGTGGATCTCAAGGATTAACGCCGCAGCCAGAATGAATGGAATCTCTTACAGCCGTCTGATTAACGGGTTAAAGAATGCGGGAGTTAATGTCAACAGAAAAATGCTTGCTGAAGTAGCAGTACATGATGCGGCTGCCTTCCAGGAATTTGTTGCGGTGGCAAAACAAAATCTTAAATAAGAAGGGAAGCAACAAGCTGAGATTCCTCTCAGCTTTTCCTTTTATCAAAATTTTTATAAATATTTTTTTGTTTTAGTCAAATAATAAGATAATACGCGTAACATTAATTTAATACCGAATAGGTGATAAATGATGAAACAAGATATGAAAATAATGGATGAGATGGGGTCATGAGTGAAATAACCAAGGAGATTTCATCAAAGCATAATCACCTCATAAAATTGACAAAGTCCTTGTCAAACAGAAAATTCCGGGATAAAGAAAAATTGTTTATATTAGAAGGGGTGCGGCTGATTGAGGAAGCCGTTTATGCTGGAATTAACATTAAATTTGTTTTATATTGTGATAAAGTTTCCAGTTCCTTAAGAGGAAGCAGACTTCTTGAGAAATTCAAGGAACTGGGCATTGGGACATTTTTAGTGGAAGAAAGCCTCTTTCGGGATTTGGCTGATACAGAAAACCCCCAGGGAATTTTAGCTGTTGCGGAAGTTTTGACTAGTAGCTTTTCCGACATCAAGATTAATCAAGAAAGCTTATTTTTATTAATTGACGGGGTTCAGGATCCAGGCAATTTGGGTACCATGATTCGTACGGCTTGTGCGGCCGGAGCATCTGGGGTAGTATTAACTAAAGGCACCGTTGATCTCTTTAATCCCAAGGTGATTCGAGCTAGTATGGGGATGGTTTTTCAGATTCCCATCATTGTGGGAGAAGATAACCAAAGCATTTTAGAGTTTTTTAAAGACAACGGCTTCCGTCTCCTGGTTGCTGATGCCAAAGGGGAAAAACTTTATTATCATTCCGATGCCAAAGGGCCGGTGGTCTGGGTATTAGGTAATGAGGCAAACGGCCCGGGAGATTTCTTCCTCAATGAAGCAGATGAAATCGTGAGTATTCCTTTGCTAGGCCAGGTAGAATCTTTAAATGTAGCAGTGGCAGCGGGCATCCTCTTATTCGATCATGTGCGAAGGCGAACCATTCTTGTCAATTAATTGGGGATATGGTATACTGAAGGTGGTTTCAATAGTTTACCGGAAGGTAGTGGTATAGATGGTTTTACCTGCCGATTTTTTCTGGAGATTATTTGAACAGACCGGATCTATTGCCGCCTATATTATTTATCGTAAATTAATGATGCAATAATTTTAGATTAAAATGTAGATTTATTAAACTGTGATGATTGGGCCAGTTAACCTCAAGTTCTTTCCCAGGGAGATGCTGTCAAAGACTGAAAGCAGCATTGAAGAAGCAAGGTTTAAATTCCCCCATGAACAGCACTTTGAAAAACACTTATGTTAAGTAGGAGTGGCCGGGTCTTATCCGTTAAAAATAAGCAGTATTTATCATACTGGACAAAGTTTCCTTATGGATAAATAGGGTGGTACCGCGGAAGTTGCCTTTCGCCCCTTTGTGGGCGGAAGGTTTTTATTTTAGGATACCAGTTAGGGGGAAAAGCATGTTAGAAAAACTAAATGAAATCAAGTTAAAGGCCCAGGAAGAATTGAAAAATGCCAAAACTGTCAATGAATTAGTTTCTTTAAGAGTAAAGTACCTGGGCAAGAAAGGAGAACTGACATCCGTTTTAAGGGGCATGGGAAGCCTTTCCCCGGAAGAACGGCCCCGAGTGGGACAGGCTGCCAACGATATCCGGGAAGTTATTGAAAGCATCCTGGATGAAAGGAATAACCAGTTAAAAGAAGAGGAACTACAGCAAACATTAAGGGAAGAAACCATCGATATTACTCTCCCAGGCCAAAACATATTAGTTGGGCGCAAGCATCCGATTACGACGGTGATTGACCAGATTAAGGAAATATTCCTGGGCATGGGCTATTCTATTGCAGAGGGACCGGAGATTGAATTGGACTACTATAATTTTGAAGCCTTAAATCTCCCTCAGGATCATCCTGCCCGGGATATGCAGGACTCCTTTTATATTTCCGATGAAGTATTATTGAGGACCCATACTTCACCTGTCCAGGTGCGCACCATGGAAAAAACGGTGCCCGGGATTCCGGTGAAAATTATCTGTCCCGGCAAGGTTTACCGCCGGGATGATGATGCCACTCATTCTCCCATGTTTCATCAGGTGGAAGGGCTGGTCATTGACAAAAACATCTCCATGTCCGATCTGAAAGGGACTCTTCTCACCTTTGCCCGGCAGATGTTTGGCGCAGACCGTGAGATTCGACTGAGACCCAGCTACTTTCCTTTTACCGAACCCAGTGCCGAGGTGGATATCTCCTGTATTATGTGCGGCGGGTCCGGGTGCCGGGTATGCTCTCATACCGGTTGGCTGGAGATTTTAGGCGCCGGCATGGTGCACCCGCGAGTCTTGGAAATGTCAGGCTATAATCCGGAAGAAGTAAGCGGGTTTGCTTTTGGCATGGGCGTAGAACGGGTGACCATGCTTAAATATGGTATTGATGATTTGCGTTTATTATTTGAAAATGACCTGCGCTTCTTGACTCAGTTTTAAGGGGGATCAAAATATGAAAGTATCATATAAATGGTTAAAACAATATGTGGATATTGATATCAGTCCGGAAGAATTAGCAACTAGACTGACCATGGCCGGCTTAGCGGTAGAGCATGTGGAACATTTGGGCCAGGGGATCAAAGGCGTGATTGTGGGAGAAGTGTTGGATGTTAAACCTCATCCCCAGGCCGATAAATTAGTGGTATGTCAGGTTAATCTCGGGACGGAAGTTGTGCAAATCGTGACCGGGGCGGAAAACGTCAAGGTTCAGCACCGGGTGCCTGTTGCCCCCGTAGGGTCGGAACTTCCCGGAGGCATGAAACTGAGAAAAGCAAAGTTAAGAGGTTTGGAATCTTTCGGTATGATGTGTTCCGCAGAAGAACTGGGGATTGATGAAGCATTAATTGATCCGGAATCCAGAGATGGGATCATGATCCTTGATCCGGACGCTCCTATTGGGGCAGACATTAAATCAGTTTTGAATTTGGATGATGCTGTCTTGGAATTCGAGTTGACTCCGAACCGGTCGGATTGTCTCAGCGTAATCAATATTGCCCGGGAAGTAGGGGCAATACTTCAGAAACCGGTGTACTTGCCGGAAATTACTCTGAAAGAAGGGGGAGCATTTGTCGGCGACCTGGCAGCAGTAGAAGTTCTGGATCAGGAACTCTGCAACAGGTATGTGGCCCGGGTTGTGCAAAACGTGAAGCTGAAACCCTCTCCCCAGTGGATGCAGCACTGTCTCAGATCTGCCGGGGTAAGGCCGATAAATAACGTCGTAGATATTTCCAACTACGTGATGCTGGAAATGGGACAGCCCTTACATACCTTTGATTATGATACCTTGGCCGGGCATAAAATTATTGTACGCAGGGCCGTAGAGGGAGAGAAAATGTTTACCTTGGACGGTCAGGAAAGGATATTTAGCAGTGATACCCTTTTGATTTGCGATGCGGAAAAACCAGTTGCCGTAGCAGGTGTGATGGGTGGTTTAGCCACGGAAGTTACGGAAAATACCCGGAACATCCTAATTGAATCCGCCCGCTTTCATCCGGTTTCCATTCGTCGGACCTCCAAACGTTTAGGCTTAAGATCGGAATCCTCATTAAGATTTGAAAAAGGCCTGGATGTTTATAATACCTTGGTCGCCGCTCATCGAGCAGCCCAATTGATGGCAGAACTGGCGGATGGAGAGATTGCCGAAGGTGTAATTGATGTAGTTGGTGAAATTCCGGAAAAAATTCAGATTACCCTGGGAGGAAATCGGGTTAATGAGATCTTAGGCACGAACCTGACTGTTTCCGAGATTGCTTCTTTTATGGAGAGACTTAATTTCCCAACGGAGCTTGACCGGGATGCCATGAAGGTGACTATTCCCACCTACCGCCAGGATATTACCCGGGAAATTGACCTGATTGAAGAGGTGGCCCGTTTAAACGGCTATGATCAGATTCCGGTAACGCTGCCCAAGGGTGAGACCACTGAAGGTAGAAGGACCAGGTTTCAGCATTTCGAAGACCGGGTAAAGGAATTCCTCACCGGCGCAGGTTTTATAGAGGTGATAAATTATAGTTTTATCAGCCCGCGGGATTTTGATAAAATTAATCTTCCGGCGGACTCTGCTTTAAGAAATGTCATCGGGATTATGAATCCTTTAAGTGATGAGCAAAGCGTCATGCGCACTACCTTGATCCCGGGACTTTTAGAGACTGCTTCCCGTAATACCAGTAGGAGAAATCAGGATTTTGCCATTTTTGAATGTGGCAGGATATTCCTGCCTGGAGAAGAAAAGCTGCCCCAGGAACCCTTGATGCTCGCGGGAGTTGTTTCGGGTAAGGTGGAACGGGGATGGAACCAAGAACCCCAGGTCTTTGATTTCTTTTATCTCAAAGGTGTATTAGGGTCGATGTTCCAGCGCTTCGGCATAAAAAAATGGTCCTTAAAGGCTGAGTCATTTCCTGGCTTTTTACATCCTGGCCGGGCGGGCAACATTTTCCTGGGGGACATTTATGTCGGGTTTATGGGGGAAATCCATCCTTCCGTCCAGGAAAAATATCATTTAGAAAACCGGACCTATGTTTTCCAGGTTTATCTCGCGCCCATTATGGAAGCTGCTTTGGATGTGATCAAGTATCAGCCTATTCCAAAATATCCTTCAGTGGATAGGGATATGGCCTTAGTCGTGAAAAATGAGATTCCGGCAGAGGCAATTAATGAAGTAATTTGGGAAAACGGGGAAAATATATTAACACAGGTGACATTGTTTGATGTATATAAAGGAACGCAAATTCCGGAAGGCTATAAAAGCTTGGCCTATGCTTTAACCTTCCAGTCCGGAGAAAGAACCTTAACTGATGATGAAGTAACCTCGGTTTTCCAAAAGATTAAAGAACGGCTTTCCGAAAAATTTGGTGTCGAATTACGTTAGCAGAAGCAGGAAAATCGAGAAATAATGTTGAAAGTTATTCTTTAATAAAATGGAGCTGTCTTTCCGAAACAACAGTCCCGTTATGAGAGGTGGAAACTGTGACACCGGATAAGTCTAAAGCAAAAATTGATATCTTAGGACAGGAATATGTGTTAAGGGGCACTGAGTCGCAGGATTATTTAGAAATGATCGGCAGGTTTGTTGCTCAAAGAACAGAGCAGGTCCAGAAGAACAATCCTTACTATAATCCGACAAAGGTGGCCGTATTGGTTTCCTTGCAGCTGGCAGATGAATTACACAAGTTGAAAGAGGATTATGAAAAGATTGTCGAAGAGCTGAGAGTGCTTGACAAAATACACAAGATCGGATAAGCGCAACTTATGTTGCGCTTATTTACCTACCTCACCTTCTCTTTGAGTGAGGTGCATCATTACCTCCCTCTTTGAGGGAGGTGGCGGCGCAGCCGACGAAGGGAGTACCGGCGTAAAGAGTACTAACTAGTAAAAAGACCATAGGGGGATTTTATTGAAGCATTTGACGAAAGATTTTTTTAATCGGGAAACAACCGTTGTAGCTAAGGACCTGCTGGGGAAAATTATGTCGGTGGATTATGTCGGGATTAATCTGTCGGGCGTGGTTGTGGAAACAGAGGCATACTTGGGAATTAATGATCCGGGGAGTCATTCATTTCGCGGAAAAACCAAGAGAAACGCTACCATGTTTGGTCCGGCCGGGGTTTCGTATATTTATCAAATATACGGGATATATTTTTGTTATAATGTTACGACAGACCGTGAAGACATACCGGCGGCGGTGCTAATTCGTGCTTTGGAGCCTTTGACCGGTATTGAAATTATGAAAGAGAACCGGGGTAAAGAAAAAATTATTGATCTGTGCAGCGGTCCGGCCAAACTGGTTCAAGCCATGGGTATTACCAAACAAATGGACGGGACAAGTGCCGTGGACGGCCCGGTACGGTTTTTTATCGGGGAAAAGGAAACACCTTTTCAGATTGTGGAAACTACCCGGATTGGACTTAGCCAGGGGGCAGATTTAAAGCTCAGGTATTATATTAAAGATAACCCTTTTATCTCCAAAAAATAATTTATCGGAAAGTGTCCTTGAACGGTTTTGATTGGAAATGATTTATTTGGGATATAGTAAATATAATATGGAAAATATATTGGATACCGGAGGGATTTATTCATGAAAATTAAAGATATTTATTCTCTGGCGGTGGAGGCAGGTATGGCGGCCGACCCGAGAGGCAGAGAGACAGTCCATAAAGATCTGGTTAAAGCAAAAAAGAAATGGGAAAAAATCGAAGAAAAGGACAAGGAATTTTTTGATCAGGAGACCCTGGTTAATCCCTACAGCGATACCAGAATTTTATTTGGCGACGGAGATACCGAAGTTACCAAAATTGTTGCCGGTATTGATATAGAAATTGGGGAAATTCTCCTGGCGGACAGAATGAATGACAAAGGGGAAAATGTGGATTTGGTTTTAGCCCATCACCCGGAGGGTTATGCTTTAGCCGGTTTGCATGATGTCATGCATATTCAGGAAGGTATTTTGTCGGATTTGGGTGTGCCGATAAATGTGGCGGAAGGGATATTGGTATCCCGAATCTCGGAAGTGAAAAGGTCGCTCATGCCTCTTAATCATAACAAGACCGTTGATGCTGCGAAAGCATTGAATTTGCCCTTTATGTGCGTTCATACACCGGCGGACAATTTGGTGACGGAATTCTTAAATAAATATTTTTCCGAGCGGAAACCGGATACTTTAGACGATGTGGTTGATTCCTTAAAAGAAATTCCGGAATACCGCAATGCTGCCAAACTAAAAGCCGGGCCGACCATTATCATTGGGACCGGCAAGAGGACGGCGGGGAAAATATTTGTGGATATGACCGGAGGCACCGGCGGTTCGGAGGATTCTTTTGAAAAGCTGGCGATTGCCGGAGTGGGGACCATAATTTGCATGCATATGTCGGAAAAACATCGAAAGAATGCCGAAAAATATCATATCAATGTGATCATTGCCGGGCATATGGCCAGTGATAGTTTGGGATTGAATCTATTTTTAGATAAACTGGAAGCTAAGGGAGTAAAAATTATTCCTGTGGCCGGACTAGACCGGATTTCACGGATTTAGCCGTAACAGTCATAGGAAGACAGGATAAAATCCTACAGTAAAGAGTTATCTTAAAAGTTACAGGAAAAAAGTTTGCGTCCTGTAACTTTTTACTGTACAATCTGTCAATAATCCCTTCTTTAAGAGGGATGTCACCCTCTGCAGGGGGCGGTCTCTGTGCCGTCTCGTAAAGGGGGAGTAGGAGAGTTTCTTAGTTAACTCCTTCCGTCGGCTACGCCGCCACCTCCCTCAAGGAGGGAGATATGAAAAAGTATTTGGAGATGATATTTGTGCAAATCCCGGAAATCCTTGCTCCAGCGGGGGATTTTCAGTCCTTAATAGCCGCAGTTGAGAACGGGGCAGATGCCGTATATTTAGGCGGGAAAGCGTTCAATGCCAGAGCTTTTGCCGGTAATTTCGATGATGAGGAAATGGCAAAAGCTATTGAATATGCCCATCTCAGGAATGTCAAAATTTATGTCACCGTCAATATATTAATTGATAACAGTGAGTTAAAGGATGCTTTATCCTATATAAAAACCCTATATGATTTAGGAGTGGACGGCCTCATCGTTCAGGACTTGGGTTTGTCGTTTTTAATTTCCCGGGTGCTGCCGAATTTTCCCTTGCACGGGAGTACCCAAATGACCATCCATAATCGAGAGGGTGCGGAATTTTTAGCGAAAATGGGTTTTAAGAGGGTGGTTTTAGCCCGGGAAACATCCTTGGAGGATATTTCCCTTATTAATCAGGACCCAATAATTGAGCTGGAGATCTTTGGCCATGGGGCATTATGTATTTGTTATTCCGGTCAGTGTCTGATGAGCAGTCTGATTGGCGGGCGGAGCGGCAACCGGGGAAGGTGTGCCCAACCCTGCAGAATGACATATACTTTAGTGGACGAAAAAGGGAAAAATGCGGCAGAGGAAGGTATTGGCGAACATCTCTTGAGCCCCCGGGATTTAAATGCCCTGGAACTATTGCCCGAGATTTGCCGGACAGGAGTTAGTTCATTAAAATTTGAAGGCAGGATGAAGAGGCCGGAATACGTAGCTACGGTAATTCGCATTTACCGGGAAGCATTAGACAGGTATAAAAAGAATCCGGAAAGCTTTTCCGTATGGGCGGAAGAACAAAAAGAGCTGGCTCAAATATTTAACCGGGATTTTACTACCGGATACCTGTTAAATAATCCGGGGCGGGACCTGATGAGCTATAAACGCCCTAATAACCGGGGGGCCCGGGTAGGGCGCATTGAAGAAATTCAAAACCGGGGCAAGATGGCGGCCATAAAACTTGATGAAGAACTGCGCATTGGTGACGGGGTTGAGGTGTGGGTTACCAAAGGAGGCCGGCAGGGTTTTTTTATCGAAAAGATGCTGCGGAAGGGAAATCCGGTGCAGGAAGCCAAACCCGGGGAAATTGTTTCCGTAAATATTCTGGGACAGCCCAAAGTGGGGGACCGGGTATTTAAAACCCATGATGTAAAATTAATCGAGAGAGCCCAAAGCTCTTATCTTGAGCCACAAAAATATGTGGGGATAAATTTTCACTTTTTTGCCCGGGAAGGAGAACCCTTTCTTTTGGAAGGGGAAGATGAGTCGGGGAACAAAGCGGCATTCCGTTCCGATTATATTGTCGAGAAGGCCAAGAAAAGGCCGGCGGATGAAGACTATGTCCGGCAACAGTTAAATCGTCTGGGGGGGACATCTTTTCAACTGAAATCCCTGACTTTTGATATGGAAGAAGGATTAATGCTTCCGGCCAGCGAATTAAATGGCGCCAGGCGTTTCGTCATTGAGAGTATTACAAAAAAACGTTTGGAGGAGTATAATTACCCCCCGGTGGAATGGACGGAAGCGGAGAAAAGATACCGGGGTTTACTTCCGGAAAAAAAGAATCGACAGGTGAAGCTGAAATTAGCAGTCCGGGTAGGCAGCGCCGCAGGGGCGAAAGCTGCCATGGATGCCGGAGCGGATGTGATTTACCTGGACGGGGAGACATTTCACTCCCAAAAAGGGATGACCATAAACGAAGTGCGGGATATTGCCGAACGGAATATGGACAAAGGCCGGGAAACTGTCTTTGTCCTTCCCCATATTTTTCATCCCCATGAAATAAAGACTGTTTATCAGATGACGGAAAAGCTTAAAGACTCCCCGGTTTCCGCATTGCTCACGGGAAATATCGGAGGTATCACTTTAGCCCAAAAAGCCGGTTGGGGCAAAAAAATCTATACAGACGCAGGACTCAATGTATTTAACGATTTAACAATAAATTTTTTAACCAAACAAGGGATAGATTTAGTCACCCTCTCTTTGGAGTTAACCTTTGACCAAATGGAAAAAATGAATTTTGGCAGCGCAGGTATTGAATGCATTGTGCACGGTGCCTTGCCCATGATGGTCAGCGAGTATTGCGCCATTGGCTCCGTATTGGGCGGAAGATGCGGGGAGAAACCTTGTGCCCGGCCTTGCCGGGGAAGGTCGTTTCGAATTAAAGACAGGATGAACTTCCAATTTCCAATTGAGGTAGACCAATTCTGCCGGATGCATATCTATAATCCCAAAGAACTGTGTCTACTTGCCCATGTGGACAGGTTTATTAAATTAGGCGTAAATTCTCTACGTATTGAGGGGAAAAGATATTCCCCGGAGGTTGTTTACCAAGTTACCAAGAATTACCGGCGGGTGATTGATGCCGCCATGTCCAACAGGATGAATAAGATAGATTTGGCGGAAATGGAAAATTCCCTGGAAAGGCTGACCTCAGCCGGGTTTACTAAAGGCCATTATTTCCGGGGCGTCATCCAGTAAGTAAGGAAGAGGAGAGAAAAAATCCGGTGGATGCAAAGACATTACATAAGCTAGAGTTTGATAAAGTGATCCAAATGCTGGTGGAATGCTGCGGGTCTGTTTTGGGGAAGGAAATGGCAGAAGCCTTAATGCCCAGCCGACACTATCACGAAGTGAAAACCGGTCTGGATGAGACCACGGAGGCAAAAGAAATACTCCGCTTCAACCCGTCTTTTAGCTTAGGCGGGATCAGGGACATCAGAAACACTGTGGAAAGGGCGGCCCTGGGCGGAATATTGGAACCGGAAGAGTTTATAAATATTTCCGATACCTGCGGGGCAGCAAGGAAAACCAAGTCATTTATTTCAAACCTTAAAGGCAGTTATCCTTTGATATTGGAGTTAGGAAAGAATTTAGGCCTATTTAAGTCCTTGGAAACTGCCATAAGCGAAGCGATTGGCGACGATGGGTCAGTTTTAGATACGGCCAGCGAGAAGCTTTATGCCATCAGGAAAAAAATCAGAATCAGTCAGGAACGGATCAAAGATAAACTGGAATCCTTTATCAAGAGTCCCCATACGGCAAAATACCTGCAGGACAGTCTGGTTACCATCCGGGGTGATCGGTATGTTATTCCGGTAAAACAGGAATACCGGGCCCAAGTGCCGGGGCTGGTTCATGATCAGTCTGCTAGCGGGGCGACGCTATTTATCGAGCCCATGGCTGTGTTAAATCTAAATAATGAGTTAAAAAAATTAAGAATTGAAGAAAATGAAGAGATTGTTTTAATCCTAAAAAACTTAAGCAAACTGGTAGCATCTTTTGAGCAAGAACTTTCCCATACTTTGATGATTCTGGGGCAATTGGATTTTATTTTTGCCAAGGGGCGCTTAAGCCAAATCATGGACGGTGGAGCCCCTGGGGTTAATGAGCAAGGGGTAATTCGGCTGGTACGGGCGCGCCATCCCTTAATTAGAAAAGGTGTGGTGCCCATTGACGTGGATTTAGGGAAGAACATTGATTCCATGATTATTACCGGGCCTAATACCGGGGGGAAAACTGTTTCACTTAAGACCATCGGGTTATTTCACGCCATGGCCCTGTCCGGACTCCATGTACCGGCGGATAACGGTACAGAATTAAGCCTTTTTCAAAATATTTTTGCCGATATCGGTGATGAGCAGAGTATTGAGCAGTCATTAAGCACTTTTTCCTCCCATTTAGTAAATATTGTGCGTATTATTAAAGAGCTTGGGGACAATACTTTAGTTCTTTTAGATGAGTTGGGAGCAGGTACGGATCCCACGGAAGGAGCAGCCTTAGCTATGGCTATTTTGGAGTATTTGCAGCGAAAGTATGTTAAGGTTGTGGCTACCACTCATTATAGCGAATTAAAAGTTTATGCCTATAACAACCCGAGAATTGTTAATGCCAGTGTGGAATTCGATGTGGAAACTTTACAACCTACTTACCGGCTGCTCATGGGGGTGCCCGGGAAAAGCAATGCTTTTTTGATTGCCCGGGGTTTAGGCTTAGGAGAAGGTATTGTGAAGAGAGCTGGGGAGTTTTTGACTCAGGATCAGGTACAGGTGGCGGATTTAATCAGTAATTTAGAACTGGATCAGAAAATCAGCCAGCAAGAAAGGGAAGAAGCTGTGCGGCTGCGTAAGGAACTTGGGGATTTGAAGCGGCGTTTAGCAAACAAGGAGATCGAGCTTCAAAACAAAGAAGGGGAAATCTTGCGCCGGGCCCAGGAAGAAAGCCTTAAAATCCTGAGGAAGACAAAGGAGGATATGGATCATCTCTATAAAGAATTTAAAGAAAATCTAGAAGCGGAGTCTCAAAGGACACAAAATAAAACACTATTGGATGCCAAGGAAAAAATTAAGGGGATGGAAGAAAGTATTTCGGCATCTTTACCGGAAAAACGCTTTACGGGAAAACCTCCGAAGTTTGTAGTTCCCGGACAATTTGTAGAGATTCCGAAGCTTAACCAAACCGGGCACGTTTTAACTCAGCCCAACCAGGCGGGAGAAGTTTATGTGCAGATGGGGATTATGAAAATATCCGTAAAATTGGATGATCTGAGAATTACGGAAAGTCCCGAGAAAAAGCATAGTGATACCAAAATGGGTCACTTAAGAATAGAAAAGAGCATTCATATATCTCCTGAGCTGAGTCTTAGGGGGATGTTAGTGGATGAAGCCCTGGAAAGCCTGGATAAATACCTTGATGATGCCTATGTGGCAGGTTTAAAAGTGGTACGAATTATTCATGGAAAGGGAACCGGGGCATTAAGAGAAGCTGTGACCAATCATTTAAAGAAACACCGCCAGGTAAAAAGTTTTCGCATGGGGGATTACAATGAAGGGGGCACAGGGGTAACCGTTGCCGATTTAAATGTGTAAACTCCCCCTGTCACTACGTGACGTCCCCCTCGGTGAGGGGGATAAAAAAACCTTCCTCCCTGAGGAAGGTGTCAGCGAAGCTGACGGAAGGAGTTCCCCTGTCCCGAGGCAGCACAGAGACCGCCCCCTACAGTGACATGGGGCTATAAGTAAACTTGTATAATTGCCGTTTAAAACCAAAAGGTTTTAGGCGGTTTTTCTTTTGGGTGAGAGATCAGCTAACTTTACCAATTAGCATAGAAACTTGACACGGTTATGGTTTTTTAAGGGCAGATATGGCCTTTTCTATATAGAACACCATTTGGCTTTCCAAATCATATTTTCCTTGCATAATACACCAGTTATAGCAGCAGCCCCGGGCAAGAATAAACAGAAAATCAACCATTTCAGCGGCGGTCATATCGGATGTTAACTCTTTCTGCATTTGCCCCTCCCGAATAACTTCTTCTAACAGCGTTTGCATTTTCCGCTTTTTGATGAACCATAAGTTGTCAGGATTATAAAGAATCTTTGTGATCTCAATACCTGTATTTAAATTGAGTCTTGCATAGTGGCGGAAAAACTCGATAATTTTCTCCGGGACAGTTTTCGCAATAAAATGAGTGACTACTGTGTCTGCAAAATAATCGTCCGCCTTCTTGTAAATGTCAAAGAAAATATCGTTCTTCGTTGGAAAATATATGTAAAAAGTGCCGATGGAAACATTTGCCTCAGCGCAAATATCACGAATGGTCGTACTGGCATATCCTTTCTTTTCCATAATAGAAAATGCAGAGCGCAGTATATGCTCTCTGGTTTTTGCCGCTTTTGAACTTTTCGGATTTGACTGCATTTTCTTCATAAATACTTTCTTAACCATACTTTCTCCCTAATATTATTCAAATTGTGTGCCGGTGATATATCAAAGATTTAAGGTTCCAGTTGTATAAATAACAATTGGGGTAGCGTTAACTGTTACGGATATTTTGGCTAAAAAACCAGTTTTATACATGAGGGGGGGTAATTGCTAATGAATATTCAACAAAAATGTCTGTTATCCTTTAAAAAATTTTAATTTCTATTAGAGTTAACTTAAATTAGTTTAAACAACCCGCCATTCTTCTCATCTTTCCTTTTCAGATTATTGACAGATAAAATAAGTTTTAGTCTAAAGATGTTAAATTAAAAAGGAAAATTAGAAGTCTGGTAATATCTTCTTAAATGGATATAAATCTCAAGAAATTAATTGACAATATGGAAGTATCTCCATATAATTAGTATATGAACAAGTTCATGTATTATAAATGAACTAAACCTAAAGGAGCTCTGTATATGAGAAGATATATAATGACGCGCATTCTATTTGCATTGCCAACTATGATTGGCGTCTTGATCGTTGCTTTTCTCGTAATCAGAATGATCCCCGGTGATCCGGCACTCATGTACCTTGGCGAGTCAGCCACTGAGGAGCAAATTGTAGCTTTCCAAGAAGCTAAAGGCTTGAATCAACCATTAATTGTCCAAATGGGAATTATGCTTAAGGATTTTGCCCAGGGGGATCTAGGTGATTCATTTACGCAAAACCGATCGGTCATGGCTATAATCATCGAAAAATTTCCCAACACTTTTGAATTGGCAGTAGCCGGTATTATTTTTGCCTCATTTTTTGGAATTTTGTTCGGTGTGATTGCCGCTTTGAAACGCGGCAAGTGGGCAGATATTGGGATAGTTGGCATATCGACTATTTTCATGTCTATGCCGTCTTTTCTCTGGGCATTGATCCTTATGATGATATTTGGTGTAAAACTAGGCTGGATACCGGTTATTTCAATCGGTGGGGGCGCGGGGTTCCGCGGGCTGATTGCTCCGGCCCTGTCTCTTGGTATTGGTGGGGCTGCTTTGTTTGCTAGGACAACACGCTCGTCAATGCTGGAGGTGTTGGGTGAAGATTTTATTCGTACTGCCCGGGCTAAGGGTATGACAGAGAAAATTGTTATTTTTAAACATGCGTTGAAGGCTGCGGGTATGCCTATCATCACAATCATTGGTTTTTATTTCGCATCATATTTAGCAGGGGCAATTGTGATTGAAACAATATTTGCCCGGCCCGGCATTGGCAAGATGCTGATTGACGCGGTGTATGCCCGTGATTATGCTGTCGTCCAGGGAACAACAGTATTTATTGCAGGCATTATGGTTGCCGCTAACCTGATTACGGATATTATTTACGGATTCCTTGATCCGCGGGTACGCATCCAGGGTAAAGGATAATCAGTTTTGCTAAGGGCCAAAGAATAGAAAGATGAGGGGATGGTTACTTGACGGCAGTATTTGATGAATGTCTAATTTATGCCGATAACGTAAAAAAATATTTCTCTGTAAAAGGTAGTTACGGCAAAAATGCAATCCTAAAAGCAGTTGATGGAGTAGCCTTTGGGATAATCAAAGGCGAAACCTTTGGTCTGGTTGGAGAATCCGGCTGCGGGAAAAGTACATTAGCTCAGGTAATGCTGCGTCTTGTTGAAGCAACAGAAGGTTCTGTCTATTTTGAAGGGCGTGACATTTATAAGCTAAAATCAAAAGAATTACGCGAAGTCCGACGGGAAATGCAGATCATATTTCAAGATCCTTACGATTCTCTCAATCCCCGGATGACCCTTGGAGAAATTGTTGCTGAACCGCTTAATATTCATGGAATCGGTTCTTCCGCCGAGAGAGTAAAAAAAGTAAAAAGTTTATTCTCTTTGGTAGGATTGCCGGAGCAGCAGCTTAACCGTTATCCTCATCAATTGTCCGGCGGTCAGCGCCAAAGGGTAAGTATCGCGAGAAGTATTGCTCTTTCGCCAAAACTCCTTGTTTGTGATGAAGCTGTTTCCGCCCTCGACGTTTCCATACAGTCCCAAATACTTAATTTACTGTCTGATCTTAAAAAAGAACTAAAACTTACCTACCTTTTTGTTTCTCATGATCTATCGGTAGTACGTTTTATTTCCGATTATATCGGCGTGATGTATTTCGGGAGGTTGATCGAAATGGCAACTAAACATGAGATTTTTGCCAACCGTAAGCATCCCTATACTCATGCTTTGCTTACTGCGGTTCCCAACCCTGATCCCAGAAATAAGTCCCAACGGGTAATTTTGAAGGGTGATGTACCTAGTTTGCTTAATCCTCCTGTTGGATGCATTTTTTATGACCGCTGTGCTTATGCCGAAGACTGTTGTCGGCAAGAAGCTCCCGCCCTAAAGGATATTTCCGACAATCACTTCGTAGCATGTCATCGAGCTCATGAATTAAACTTAATGAACCGGTAATACACCGAACAAGAAAATGCAAAGAGGTGCCAGATATTGAAAGAGATTTTAGGCAATAAACAAATCGTCATAGGCGGCATCATTATTGTTCTCTTAATTTTAATGGCTGCTTTAGCTCCATTACTGACCAGTTATGATTATTCCTCAATTGATTTAAAAAATAAATTACTTCCGCCCGGCGAGGGACACTTAGTGGGGACAGATGCTTTTGGCCGTGATTTATGGACACGGCTTGTTTACGGTGCTAGGGTATCCTTACTGGTATCTTTAATGTCGGTGGCATTAGCCTGCATCTGCGGTACTTTCCTGGGCTTGGTGGGCGGTTATTTCGGCGGAATGGCAGATTCCCTGATCGGACGTATTATCGACATCATGATGGCCTTTCCGGCTTTGTTGTTATCGATTTTGATGGGCACTGTACTGGGGACAGATATGACAAATCTCTATATTGCGATTGGCTTTCCCCTAATACCGTCATTTTACCGGGTAGTGCGGGGGGCCACATTAACGGTACGCGAGCGATATTTTGTCAGAGCTGCAAAATCCATGGGCAGCAGTAGCCTGCATATCCTTTGGAAACATATACTGCCTAATGCACTGCCACAAATGTTTGTCATGATCTCATTCGATCTGGGCAGTGCGATCATGGCGGAATCAGCCTTAGGTTTTTTGGGACTGGGTATCCCAGCTCCCACACCTTCCTGGGGCCTCATTATCAACGAAGGTAAAAACTATATCTTTAACTCTCCATGGCTTATCGGTACAAGCGGTACCTTGATTGCCCTTACGGTGTTGGCTTTTAACCTTTTAGGTGACGGTCTCCGTGACTATCTTGATCCGAAGTTGAAAAAATAGATGGGGTGATACCTTGAAAGACCAAAATTTGTTGGAAATACATAATCTAACAGTTCAATTCCCATCGGGAGATAAATTTGTTAAGGCTGTCAATGGTGTTAATCTGGGGATCCGTGCAGGGGAAACCCTGGGTATAGTTGGCGAATCCGGCTGTGGCAAAAGCGTATCCTTGTTTTCCATTCTGCGCCTGCTGCCACCCCAAGCTAGAATTGACGGTGAAATATTCTTTGATGGTAAAGAATTATTACACCTGCCCATCAATGAAATGCGTAGGATCCGGGGCAAGGAAATTTCAATGATTTTCCAGGAGCCGATGACCAGTTTGAATCCGGTTCTCAAAATTGGTGAACAACTGATCGAAGCTATTACATTCCATGAAAAAGTCAGACGTAAGGAAGCAGCTGCTAAATCATTAGATTTGCTGAGACTTGTGGAAATACCTGATACAGAAAAACGGCTGAACAGTTATCCGCACCAATTGTCCGGCGGTATGAGACAACGGGTAATGATTGCCATGGCCTTAGCCTGCAAACCGAAGATTCTTTTAGCTGATGAGCCAACCACCGCTCTTGATGTTACTATCCAAGCACAGATCCTTGATTTAATGCAGCGCTTGAAAGAAGAATATGGAATGAGTATCGTCATAGTTACCCACGATATGGGTGTAATTGCAGAAATCGCTCAACGTGTTGCGGTATTCTACGCCGGCCGGGTGGTTGAAGAAGCGGAGACCGTTTCCTTGTTCGATCACCCTACACATCCTTATACTGAAGGATTGCTGGGCTGCATTCCGCTGATCAATGTTAATGAAGAACACTTGAATGTGATCGAAGGCATGATACCAAATCCTCTTTCCTTACCTGCCGGCTGCCCATTTCATCCCCGCTGCCATTATGCAACAGACATTTGCCGTACTGAGGAACCTCATTTAATGCCGGTCTCTGACAATCACAAGGCAGCCTGCCATTTGGCCGCCCACCGTTTTAAGGCCGGAACCTAATTTATTTATGTAATTAGTAATATTTTTGCCCCCAAAGATGAACACGTTCATCTGAAAATATCTTAGGGGTTAGGTGATTAGGAAAAGGAGGTCTTATAAAAAATGCATGATAAATTTCCCCATTTATTCAGTCCCTTGGATATTGGCAGTGTAACGCTGAAAAACCGCATTATATTTGCACCGTTAGGTATGTCACATTTTGCGCCTGGTGGGTACGCTACGACAGAGAACATTAATGCTTATGAGCAAAGAGCTAAAAGTGGTGCCGCGTTGATCGTCCATGGTGAGACCATAGTCCATCCCTTGGGGGACGGCATGGGCTCCCCCTATGGTTTTCACAACATCGGTATCATTCCTGATATCACCAAGGAATCGGATCTGATCCGCCGGTATGGCGGCTTGTCTTCCGTTTCTCTTTGTCATCATGGCGGCCGTGCCGATCCCCGAATTACACCTACTGGAAAGATCTATGGACCTAGTCCGGTGATGTCATATCCTTATGGCGTAGAAGTCACCCCGATGGATGAGGATATGATTGAATTTACGGTAGAAATCTTTGCCAGGGCTGCTCATATGGCACAGTTCGCCGGATATGATATGGTAACTATTCATGGTGCCCATGGTTTTCTTTTTAGTCAATTCCTGTCCCCTTATTATAACAAGCGTACAGATCGCTTTGGTGGTTCTATTGAAAATCGCGCCCGGTTTGCTCTAATGGTTGTTGAAGCTATCAAGAAGACCTGTGGTCCTGATTTTCCCATTGAATTCCGATTTTCCGGAGATGATTTTATGGATGGCGGCGCCCATATCGATGAAATGAAGGAATTCGCGCGCATTATGGATGGCAAGGTTAATATACTTCATGTTTCAGCTTCTTCCTTTTGGAATTTGAAAGGAGGCTGTGCCAGAATGATTCCTTCAATGTTCCTGCCCCATGGTGTCAATGCTTATCTAGCTAGAGAAATCAAAAAGGTAGTCAAAACACCCGTGGCAACAGTTGGTGCTCTTGACGGTCCCGGACATATGGAGCAGATACTTGCCGAAGGTGGCGCTGATCTGGTAGCAGCCGCCAGGGGCTTCTTTGCAGACCCATATTGGGCGCAAAAAGCATTTGATGGCAGAGAGGATGACATTACTCCTTGTGTCCGTTGCAATCTGTGCATCAGCGGCAATTATGTCCCCTTTATTCCATTTCCTTACGGGATCAGAAGGTGTACAGTCAACCCCGCCTTGGGTCTGGAGTGGGAAGAGCATATAAAGCGGGATATCAAAAGAAAGCTTAAAGTATTGGTCATTGGTGGGGGTCCTGCCGGTATGCAGGCGGGAATTACAGCTTCCGATATGGGTCATGAAGTCATTCTTTGCGAGAAGAATGACCGTCTGGGTGGCGCTATTAACCTTTTTGTCGGTCCGAAATTTAAGGATGATTATCGTAAATATCTCCAGGTCATGGAGAAAAGAGTTAAAAAACTGCCTATTGATTTACGTTTGAATACAACCGTTACTCCGGAAATGGCCAGGAAATTGGGTGTAGATGTTATTATTATGGCGATTGGAGCAAGACCATTTGTTCCGCCCATACCTGGTACGGATAATCCCAAGGTTATTACTGTAAAGGATCTTAGAACAGCTCCTATTGGCAAAAAGGTTGTTGTCATTGGGGGCGGTCCCACTGGTGCAGAGGAAGCAATTGCCTGGGCTCAGGAAGGGAGGGATGTAACGGTAATAGAAGCTATGGATGATTTGGCCAAGACAGCGCCTTATGTTCATCATATGGCAATAATGCTTGAATTTGAAAAACCAAACGCTCCTAAAGCATTGCTCAATACAAAATGTACCCAAATTACTGATGAGGGTGTCTGGACTGTCGACTCCGATGGCAAAGAAAAACTATATGTGGCAGATACGATATTGATCGCTGCCGGCATGAAGTCATTGAGAGCGGAGGCTGAAGCTTTTAGGGAATGCGCCAAGGAATTCCGCCTGATCGGTGATTGCCGAAAACCCCAGACTGTGTACGAAGCCAACAGGGATGGTTACAATGTAGCTAAAGGATTGATACTATGATTTTATCATAATGGCATGACTATTGTTTGCACACTATGGTAACATATTACAACAATTCAAGATAATGGTTGACGGAATAAACGAACCTAATTATAATATAAGTGAACAAGTTCATATAGCGTATCGTATCCTATCCAAAAGAAAAAAAGGGGGAAAGTGTATGAAAAGGTACGTATTTTTAGTACTGGTTCTCATGTTGGTTTCGGCACTGCTTAGCGGCTGCGGTGGAAATGCAGGGAGTGATCCATCCGGTGATGCACAGGGCGAAAAAGAGCCGGTTGCAGCTGAACCGGAAGAAAAGGTCATCTATACCAGCATTTATTGGGATTACTGGTCATTGGACCCGGCTATTTTCGCTCACAAACAGCCTAATGCCCTTGTTACCGGTATCTATGAAGGTTTGGTTGCGTATGATGCTAATATGAAACTTGTTCCGTTGCTGGCTACCTCCTGGGATGTTTCCGATGACAGGCTTGAGTATGTTTTTCATTTGCGTAAGGACGTAAAATTTCATAAAGGCTATGGTGAAATGAAAGCCAGCGATGTTGTCTTTACATTCCAAAGAATGAAGGATCTGGGCAACAAATCAACGGCCGGCGCCATGTTGGGTGTAGATAATTTTCAAGTTGCTGCTGCTGATGACTATACTGTTAAATTTACCTTTAAAACCGTTGATCCTGCCTTTATGACCCATATGGCACTATGGTGTGGTTTTATCGTCAGTCAAGCTGCCGTTAATGATCTCGGAGAGGCTTTCGAACGTAATCCGGTTGGCACCGGTCCCTTTGAATTTGTCAGTGCAACCTGGAAGGAAACTACGGAAATGGCCAAATTTGCTGATTACTGGGGCAAACCGGCTGGTGTTGACCGTGTTATCTGCTACTATATCACCGATGAGGACACTATGTACAATGCTTTTCAATCCGGGGAACTTAATATGATCAACTCTGAGAGCAGTGTAAAAAATGCTGAATATGCCGCCCGTGATGATGTTAAAATGACTGTTGGCGCTTCCAACCAGGTAATCGGTTTTGGACTTAGTACCGCAATTAAACCCTTAAATGATATCCGGGTTCGTGAGGCTATTTTCCTGGCGATTGATATCGATGATTTTGTTCAAAATTTTCTTGATGCGGAGCAGAAGAAAACTACCTGTATGATTCCTGAATCCTGTTCCTATGCTCTAAATGATTGCTTCATCCAGGAATATAGTATTGAAAAGGCAAAGCAATTACTGGCCGAAGCAGGCTATCCCAATGGTTTTGACTTGGAGATCGGTACCACTAATGATTCACGTGCTGAAGCTGCCGCTGTGCTGCAGTCCTATTTAGCAAAAATCGGCATTAATGCTAAAGTAAGTGCTTTAGAATTGGCTGCTTTTGGTGAAAAGGCGGAAGCCGGTGAATTCGGTATGTGGTATTGCGGTTGGACTGCCAGTGTATTGCCGGATGATTTTCTGGTCCGGGGATGGACCACTGACGGCATCTTTAATTACAGCACTTTCCACGATGCAGCATATGATAAACTGATTACCAGTGCTGTTGCTGAAACCAATGAAGACCAGCGTGCCCAATATTACTATGATGCCCAGCGTTATCTAAGAGACCAGTATGTATATTATCCCATGTATACCCTGAGAAAAGTCATTGTTACTACCGACAATATCAGCGGTGATCCTTTCACTACATTGAGATATCCCTTTAATTTCCAGACGTTGGAGATGAAATAAACTTACCGCAAATTTACATTATTCTTCAGAAATTTAAATTAATAAATAAGTCTAGGTGTTTGTGCAGATTTATGCTGTATACACCTAGACTTATAAATTAAGGAGTTAAAAATTATGACTGAAAAACATTTTGACAGGTATTTCATAAATGCGGATAGGAAGCAATTTAACCCCCAGGGGAAGCTTGATATGATCAGTTCAAAAAAACATGATTTGATTGGTTTTTATTTCCACAGCGCCTGGTATAAAAAACCTTGTGTAATTGAGGAAGGGGAATATGCGCTGGCATATGATGAACTATTTGCTTTTGTCGGACAGGATATGGATAATCCCCGGGAATTGGGTGCAGAGTTATCCTTCACGATCAACAGTAAGGAGTATATAACCGATAAAAGCTGTATGATTCTTGTTCCCAAGCATGTGCCCCATGGACCGGTCAAATTTAACAGAGTAGACAGACCTGTTTTTGGGTATGTGGGTGGTGCCAGCCGTGAAAAAGTAGCCCTGCCAAAGGTGCAATGGACAAATATTGGCGGGGAATTGGATTTTAAAGATTATGTATTGCATTTCAACGGCGTTGATGATGATGAGGCCATGTTCGAGGTTTTCCGCCTTCATGGCGAGGATGATAAGATGGTCGGGTCATTTGGCGGAGTTTTTTACGGCAAATTTAGATGGTTCCGGACCACAACACCGCATGATTATGTATTTGCTCCGGAAAGCCATGCACACAGTCTGCCGGAAATGCTCAATTTTTTCAGCACCGATCCGGATGATCCCTATGATCTTGGTGCCGAGATCGATATGAAAATAATGGGCGAAGAGTATCATTTTAATCAGACCACTGCTTTGTTCATACCTTCCAATCAACCTCATTGTCCCTTAAATATCAAAAAAGTAGACAGACCCTTCATGTTCTTTACTTTGATGCCTGACTGCAAGGTATATTTGCTTGATAAATAGTTTAGCGGTACAAAAATTTAAATGTGATTAAATATATAAAAAATATATGGCTGTTTACCTATTGATGGGAATGTTGTGTTTTACTAAAATTAGAGGAATATGATGGAAATAATGTTGACTAAATTAACATATTAAGGTAAACTAAAAATGAACAGGTTCACTTATGGTTAAATATAAATAATAGTTTAAAAGGTTTTTTATGCGGGTAAGTAAAATAACTTCGGAAAAGTAAGAGAAAGTATCGTAAAGGAAGGTGATAGGGCTTACATTATAGTGCTTGTTTACAATAGGGGAAGACGCTGATCATGTCACCAAAAAAATTAGGGAGGGGAATAAAATTTTATGAAAAAATGCGCATTATTTTTAATCGTACTTTTTCTAATTCCTATGATTCTAATCGGATGTGGCAGCAATAACTCTGCCGAAAGCAATAGTTCTGCCGGAAGTGATAGCTCTGAGGCCAATGAGCCTGCGAAGGAAAAGGTGCTATATACCTGTAAAAATTATGATTATGCGTGTATGGACCCTGCCAAATATGCATATTATCAACCTTTTGCCTTATCCGAAGATGTTTATGAGGGTCTGGTAGCTTTTGATCCTGATAAAAATATTATCCCAAGGTTGGCCACTGACTGGAAAATTTCCGATGATTATCTGCAATATACCTTTACCCTGCGTAAAGGCGTCAAGTTCCATAAAAACTATGGTGAAATGAAAGCCAGTGACGTTGTCTTCACCTTTCAGCGCATGAAGGATATGGGTGCGGATTCCACTGCCGGTAAAGAGTTTGGTATTGACAATATTGAGGTTAAAGCCTTGGATGATTATACCGTCCAATTTACTTTTAAGAAACCGGACCCTGCTTTCTTGACCCGTATGGCTCAATGGTGTGGTTTTATTGTCAGTGAAAAAGCTGTAACGGAACTGGGTAACGATTACGAACGTAATCCCATCGGAACAGGCCCCTTTGAATTGGTTAAGGCTGAGGCACAGCAGGTAGAAGAAGGTATGCGCTTCAAAGACTATTGGGGAACACCCCCCGACTTGGACCGGGTCGTTTGCTACTACATCACCGATGGCAACACCATGTTCAACGCTTTTGATTCCGGGGAGCTTGATATGATCTACTCGGTAGATGATATGAAAAACCTGGAGTACTCCAAACGGGATGACGTTTGGATTAAGGAATTCCCCTCCCCACAAATACGTGTTTTATCTATGAATTGCAATTTTAAACCACTGGACGATATCCGTGTGCGTCAGGCTATCTTTTATGCTATTAACCGGGATGATTTTATTAACAACTTCCTGCAGGGAATGCAGACTGCCACCAGTGCAATTGTTCCTGAAGGTGACAAATACGTCCTGAAGGATAACTTTAAAACCGAATATAGTCCAGAAAAAGCAAAAGAACTACTGAAAGAAGCAGGTTATCCCAACGGCTTCGAGATCGTTTTGGGAGTTCCAAACGATGAAAGCAAGAACGTTGCTGTTGTCCTTCAAGATTACTTGGCCCAGGTTGGCATTAAAGTTGATGTGCAAGCTTTAGAATTTGCAGGCTGGATGGATAAGGCCAGGGCCGGCCAATGGCCCATGTGGTATTTGGGCAGGACTTCCAACGTATTGCCTGATACCTTCATGAAGTTCTTTATGACGGACTTTATCGGCAAAAGCAATTTTAGCGCTTACAGCAACCCTGAGTTTGACAAATTGTGCAATAGAGCATTTACAGAAATGGACGAAGCAAAACGGACAGAAGCCTATTATGAAGCTCAAAGATATTTGAAGGATCAATATGTGGTTTACCCATTCTATACCCTTACCAAAAGAGCCATTTGCAAAAAATCTGTCAGCGGCGATATTTTCGACCCGTGCAGTACTATCCGCTTTCAGTTGGTTAAAAAAGAACAGTAATAAAGAATACATTCAAGGAAATTTCTGAAGAGGACTGTTGCAAAACAATGTTTCGGAACGGTTATGAACCGTTCCCTACGATATATCGCGAATAACTAATTGGTTATACCACGATATGTAGGGGCGATTATCAATCGCCCGCGTTTTGCAACAGCCCCTTGAGGAAGGATCCTATTGATGATAAGGGGAGGAAGACCCTTACGGAGAGGTGAATAAAATGCAACATAAGATGCACAGTAAGTATCCACATTTATTTAGCCCGCTGAAAGTCGGTTCCCTGGTCATGAGAAATCGTATCGAATATGCGCCGCGCGGACTTTCTCATTATGCGCCGGGAGGCTATGCCACCATGGAGAACTTAATTTCTCTGGAGCAAAGAGCAAAAAGCGGTGCCGGATTGATTGTTCATGGAGAAACCGTTGTGCACAGCGCAACGGGGGGCGGTCATGACGGAGCAACTTTCGATGACCCTAAATTGATGCCTGACCTGATAAAAAATACCGATTTGATTCACCGTTACGGTGGTTTATCTTCTATTTCCCTCTGTCACCATGGCGGATGGGCCAATCCCAAACACAGCGCGGACGGGAAAATATATGGCCCCAGTACCATCACCAATCCTTATGGTGTTGTGGTAACTCCGATGAAAGAGGATATGATTGAGGAAATCGTGGATGCTTTCGCCAATGCTGCACATATGACACAATACGCCGGTTTTGATATGTGTCAGATTCACGGAGGCCATGGCTGGCTCTTTAGCCAGTTTCTTTCCCCCTTGCTAAATCAGCGTAAGGATCGTTTTGGCGGCAGTTTGGAAAACAGAGCTCGTTTTTCGTTGATGGTGGTGGAAGCGATCCGCAAAAAATGCGAAGATTTCCCTATTGAGTTTCGCATTTCCGGTGATGAATTCATGGAAGGCGGAGTCCATCTGGACGAGATGAAGGAATTTGCCCGGATGCTTGATGGCAAAGTAGACATCATCCATGTTTCGGCTACCTCTTTCTGGGATCCTCGTACCAGCTGCCGGATGTGCCCATCCATGTTCCTGCCTCATGGGGCCAATGTCTATCTAGCGGAAGAAATTAAGAAAGAGGTCAAAACGCTTGTTGCGACCGTTGGTTCCCTTGACGGTCCCGGTCAAATGGAAGAGATCATTGCGTCAGGCAAGGCGGATATTGTGGCTTCGGCCCGGGCTTTTTGGGCGGACCCCTTTTGGGTCAAGAAGGCCTTCAAGGGTGAAGAGGACGATATCACCCCTTGTGTACGCTGTAACCTTTGCATCAGCAGCCATTATGTTCCCTATGTGCCTTATTCCATCGGGGTTAGGCGCTGCACCGTGAATCCCAAAGTCGGATTGGAATGGGAAGAAAAATTTGTTGAACTAAAACCGGAGAAGAAGAAAGTATTGGTAGCAGGGGGGGGTCCTGCCGGGATGCAGGCAGCGATTACTGCGGCAAGCCTTGGCCACCAGGTGATTCTTTGTGAAAAAAGTGACCGGTTGGGAGGTGCTTTGAATTTAATCATCGGTCCGTCTTTTAAAACCGATTTCCAAAGATACTTGAATGTAATGTTATCACGCATTGGCAAACTGCCTATTGAGATAAGATTAAATACATGCGTTACACCGGAACTGGCGGAAAAAATAGGCGCAGATGTGATACTTGCCGCCGTAGGTGCAGAACCGATCATCCCAGATATTCCAGGCGTTGATAATAAAAAGGTAATTACTGTGGAAAATTTACGAAATACTTCGATAGGAGAGAAAGTTGTGATCATCGGGGGCGGTCTGATTGGCGCGGAAGAGGGTGTGGCCTTGGCCCAGGAAGGAAAAGATGTTACTGTGATTGAATTGCGGGACGGTCTTGCCATCGGGGCACCATATCTTCATTACTGTGCTTTATTAGAGGAATACGCAAAACCCGGTGCTCCCAAAACAGCTTTTAACACCAACTGCACTCGAATCACTGATGAAGGGGTTTGGGCGGTTGGTTCTAACGGTGTAGAGAAATTCTTTGAGGCAGATACTATCTTGCTGGCCGTAGGATTAAAGGCACGTAGCACGGAAGCGGAAGCCCTGCGGTTCTCTGCACCGGATTTCCGTCTTCTGGGCGATTGCAAGAAGCCGAGATCGATTTTTGAGGCAAATAGGGAGGGCTATGAAGCAGCCCGAGGTCTCTAAAAATACTCTGGGGTTTGGCAATAAAGGTACCCCCATAAAAGAAACGGGGGTCTTTTGTTATGCCTTCAAATGGCGATACAGACCGCATATGGTATGAATGAGCGTATGGAAGGAGCAAATATTATGGGGAAGTTTTTGACTGCGCGGGAGGCTGCTGCCAAGATTCCCGACGGTGCAACCATAGGCGTCGCAGGGATGGGTCTATCTGGTTGGCCGGAGGAGGTTGCCCAAGAGATTGCTAATCACTTCCGGGAAACAGGTCATCCCTGCGGCCTGAATATCAAGCAGGGAAGCACCATGGGTGACTGGCATGAAAGGGGAATTACGAGATTAGGAGTTGAGGGGCTGATATCAAAATGGTCGGCAGCTCATATCGGATCAGCTTTCGCCTTATGTGGGCTTGCCAGCGCAAACAAGATCCAGTGTCACTGCTTGCCTCAGGGTGTTATTGTTAATCTCTGGCGTGAAATAGCAGCTCATCGTCCGGGTCTTATTACCCGGGTGGGACTGGGTACTTTTGTTGATCCCCGGGTCGAAGGCGGCAGAATGAATGAATGCACAAAGGAAAACGTTGCTGAGTTAATTGAATTTCAAGGTGAAGAGTATTTATTTTACAAAAGTTTTCCCCTTGATGTTGCCCTGCTCCGCGGAACCACTGCCGATGAGGATGGCAACATCACTTTTGATAAGGAAAGTGTTATAAACGAAGGGCTGGCGGTAGCCCAAGCCGCGAAAAACAGCGGTGGTATCGTTATCGTACAGGTGGAATATGCGGCTAAACGCGGTACTTTACATCCAAAAAGTGTGAAAATACCGGGGATATTAGTAGATTATGTGGTCGTGGCCACCAAGAAAGAAGCTTCTTGGCAGACCGAGGGGGTTTATTACGAACCATCTTTTAACGGGGAAATAAAAATTCCTGTGGAAATGATTCCAAAGCTCCCTTTGACAGAACGGAAAATCATTGCCCGCCGCTGTGCTATGGAACTCTGTAAAGGTAATATTGTCAATTTGGGTGTGGGGATGGCCTCGGATGTTGCCAATATCGTGGCAGAAGAAGGATATAGCGATGTGATTACCCTAACAGGAGAGGCAGGCGCAGTAGGCGGGGTACCGGCATCACTCCCCAATTTTGGGAGTTCCTATAATCCTCAAGCCATTATCGAGCATGGAGCAATGTTTGATTTGATCGACGGCGGAGGTATCGACGTAACATGTCTTGGCCTAGGTCAAGCAGACAAATATGGCAATATCAACGTCAGCAAATTTGGTAAGCGCCTTATCGGTCCAGGTGGTCTTATCAATATTACCTGCAGTGCCAAAAAAGTCATTTTTTGCGGTACATTTATGGATAAAGCCAAAATTGAGATTATAGACGGAAAAATCAAAGTGGCAGAAGAGGGAATACGCAAAAAGTTTTTAGACCAAGTGGAACAGATCACTTTTGCCGGGAAATACAAAAAACCGGAACAGAAAGTTTTGTATGTCACTGAACGCTGCGTTTTTGAGCTTATTGACGGTGCCATGACCATTTTGGAAATTGCCCCGGGCATTGACCTGAAAGAAGATATTCTTTTGCATATGGATTTTGTGCCAAATGTTTCACCGGAATTAAAAATCATGGACAGTGCAATCTTTCAACAAAGCTGGAACGGGCTGGGCAGCACAATCTTGAAGGAAAGGGAATAAAAAATGTTTAATGAAAGCCATGAATTGATCCGCAAGTTAACACGGGACTTTACCCAAAAAGAGATAAAACCTGTTGCTGCCGAAATCGACAAAACGGGGGTCTTCCCCCGGGAATTACTGGACAAGATGGCACAGCTCGGTTTTTTTGGGATAAAAATGCCCAAGGAATTTGGTGGTGCCGGTGCTGATATTCGCTCCTATGCCATTGTCATGGAAGAGATCGCCCGGGTAAGCGGCGTAGCAAGCATTTATATTTCAGCGGCAAACTCCCTGGCTGGTGCACCTTTTTTGACGGTAGGTACAAAATATCAGCAGGAAAAATATTTGCGTCCTATGATCGGCGGTACAAAGATCATTGCCTTTGCATTGACTGAGCCTGATGCGGGAAGCGATGTCGGTGCGATCGCCTGTTCCGCTGTGAAAGAAGGTGATTATTATGTTCTCAATGGACGTAAATGTTTCATAACGGCGGCACCTTTGTCAGACTATATTCTGACCTTTGCAAAAACTGACCCGAGTAAGGGAATTCGCGGCATAACAACCTTTATTGTGGACAGCAAACAGGAAGGTGTTTCATTTGGCAAGCCGGAGGATAAAATGGGCATGATTGGCTGCGCTACTTCTGACGTGATTTTGGAAAATGTGTTGGTGCATCAATGTGATGTCCTGGGTGAAATTAACAAGGGTTTTACCACGGCGATGCAAACCCTTGATCTGGGGCGTGTCGGTGTTGCTTCTCAGGCAATCGGCATAGCGCAAGGGGCAATAGATGAGGCCGTAAAATATGCAAAGGAACGGAAGCAGTTCGGCAAGCCTTTGGCAAAATTCCAAGCAATTCAATTTATGCTAGCTGAGATGGAAACAAAACTTAACGCCGCAAAGCTTTTGGTTTATCATGCAGCAAAGATGCTTGACCAGGGGAAGCACTGCACAAAAGAAGCAGCGATGGCCAAGTATTTTGCTTCTGAATCAGCAATAGATATTGTTAGTAAAGCCTTGCAAATCCATGGCGGGTATGGATATATCAAGGACTACCCTATTGAAAGAATGTACCGGGATGTGCGTGTCTTATCCATTTACGAGGGAACAACTCAGGTTCAGCAAATGGTGATCAGTGGCATCCTTTTGAAGTAAGGGGGCTTTAGAATGAATATAATTGTATGTGTAAAACAGGTACCGAATACAAAAGAAGTAAAGACCGACCCTGTCAGAGGCACATTGATCCGTGAAGGGGTGCCTAGTATCCTAAATCCCGACGATGCCAATGCCTTGGAAGCAGCCCTTGCGATTAAGGATCAATATGCCGGGACCCATATCACAGTGCTCACGATGGGGCCGCCCCAAGCTGAGATCATGCTCCGCGAATGTCTGGCCATGGGTGCTGATAAAGCTATTTTATTGTCGGATCGTGCCTTTTCGGGTGCCGACACCTGGGCAACTTCCAACACCTTGGCACATGCCATAAGAAAGATCGGTGCCTACGACATGATATTTACCGGCCGCCAGGCGATCGACGGCGATACTGCTCAAGTCGGCCCGCAAATTGCAGAGCGCCTGGGTCTCTCCCAGGTGACCTATGTACAGGAGATCAAATTAAATGGGGATAATTTGACGGTCCTCAGGCAAATGGAGGAGGGCTGCGAGATCATCGAACTGCAAATTCCTGCTTTGCTTACCGCTGTGAAAGAACTGAATCGGCCTAGATATATGACTGTCGGCGGTATCATTGATGCATATAAAAATGAGATTTCTGTATGGAGCCTTAAGGATCTTAATATTAGTGACAAGGAGGTAGGGATTAACGCATCCCCAACTCAGGTGCTGAAGACTTTTACTCCTCCCCCAAAAGGAAAGTGTCTTATGCTTGAGGGTCCTCCAAAGGAAAAGGCAAAAGCACTCTTGGCCGGTTTACGGGAGAAGCATATTATTTAAATGAAGGGAGGATACCGTACATGAGGGTGGAAGTGATTAAAGATAAATGTAAGGGGTGCAACCTTTGTGTTGATGCCTGCCCATTTGATGCCATAAAAGTAGAAGATAAGCTGGCCGTTATCTATGCTAATTGCTCCAACTGCGGTGTATGTGTTGATGTCTGCACATTTCATGCTATTACTAAAACCGAAACGGAACAGAAAATAGAAAATTTCGGTGCATATAACGGCGTTTTGGTATTTGCTGAACAACGTGAAGGTACATTGATGCCAGTAGTAATCGAGCTTCTGGGAGAAGGCAGAAAGCTTGCGGACGCCATTGGGACCCATTTGTCTACGGTGCTTTGCGGACATCATATCGGCGCACTTGCTGATGAGTTGATCACCTATGGAACTGATCAGGTTTATCTATGTGATGACCCCAAATTGGAAAGATACACCACTGACGGCTATACAAAAGCCATCAGCCGGTGTATTGACCGATTTAAGCCAGAGATCGTGCTTTACGGCGCAACACATATTGGGCGGGATCTGGCACCCCGACTGGCTGCTCTCTTGAATACCGGGTTGACTGCTGACTGTACCAGGCTGGAAATAGATCCTCAAGACAAGAAATTATGTCAGACGCGTCCTGCCTTTGGGGGAAATTTAATGGCAACCATTGTCTGCCCGAAACACCGCCCGCAAATGTGCACTGTACGGCCGGGTGTTATGGAAAGGTCCCTCTATGATCTTAGCCGCAGGGGAAAAATCATCAAGGTCGATGTGACGATCAGCGATGAGGATATCCGCACCAAAGTGGTGGGCTTTATCAAAAAGGTCAAAGATAATGTATCATTGACAGACGCCAAGATCATCGTCGCAGGAGGAATGGGTATTGGTCATCCGGAAGGGTTTAAACTGCTTCAGGAGCTTGCCGATAAATTGGGTGGGACAGTAGCATCTTCCCGCGCTTGTGTAGATGCCGGATGGATAGATCGTGCCCGGCAGGTCGGCCAGACCGGTGTGACCGTCAAGCCGACACTTTATATCGCATGTGGCATATCCGGTGCTATCCAGCATTTGGTCGGTATGCAGTCATCTGAGTGTATCGTAGCTATCAATAAAAACAAGGACGCACCAATTTTTGAATTGGCTGATTACGGTTTAGTCGGAGATTTGTATCAGATTGTTCCAGAACTGATAAATCAGTTGCTATAGTTAAACCTTAGGCAAGCAACAGAATTTTCAATATAATCATGAAAAAGACGAATACAATTTATGATAAATATTTTAATAAAAACGGGGCAGCAACAAAGCGAAAGTTTTTGTTGCTGCCCCGTTATTTTATCTATGTATATAATTAGTCTTCATCATTTTCCTCGTCATCAACATCCTGATCATGACTATTACCTTTACCCCGTTTTACCTGATGTTCAGATATTGAGCAGTATTCAGTAGGGGTAGTGCCCGGTTCAAAGGTTCTAAATTCTATGTATTCTTGAGGACATCCGCCTGTTTCTCCCTCATTGGGGTAATTTGCCAGGACAAAGTTACCGTTATTCTGTGGGTCTGTGCAAATGCCAATAAGTTCTGTTCCGGCATTTGTCGGAACTCCTCCATGAATTTGACATGTGGATGCGGGTAGGTATAAACCCGCATCCAATGCTTTATTATAGGCAAAAGTCTTATTCAAATAGATTCCGGTTACTTTTGTAGGGCAAAAATCGGTAGCGATTTGTTTGCTTTCCGGACAGATGCTGGCTGCAACCCAGATATCAGATTTTTCGGTAGGGACATTATTCTTTGCAAAAATCTCATTCCTAATAAATCCATCTGGAGTTAAATCGCCAGGTAGTTTTCCAGTCTTAATATCTACCGCTTGAGATACTATACCAGGTGGCCTGGTAAAGGGACTAACCGGTACTCCTTTAAGAGATTTTTCCATCACAGACTTCCAAATTCTAGCGGGGTACTGTCCGCCATAAACTTGTTTTAAATAGTTTGGATTCCCTTTATCATCCACATCTTCATCATATCCCATCCAAACCACTCCGACTAATTCCGGAGTATATGCGGCAAACCAAGCATCTTTATTGGAACTGCCTCGAACATTATTAAAAATTGGTTTATCAGGTAATTGAGTCGTTCCGGTTTTTCCGGCGACAGGTCTGTTCATCCTAGCTCTGGTTCCTGTTCCGGCATCAACTACCGTTTTTAACATATCCGTCATCAGGTATGCCGTTTGTTCCTTCATGGCAATAGTCTTCTTAGGATTAACATCCACGATGGTATTGCCTTTTTGATCTACTATTTTAGTGATCACATGGGGCTCTATATACACTCCCTGATTGTCAAAGGCAGAATATGCTGCTGCCATATGCAAGGGGGATACACCGTGGGTCAAGCCCCCCAAAGCTAAGGAAAGGTTTTTGTCGTTTTTGTCGTCCAGGGGCAAGCCTAAACTCTTAGCGAAATTAAAACCTTCACTAATTCCAATTATACTTAAGAATTTAACCGCAGGGACGTTCACTGAGTATTGAACGGCCTCTCGCATGGTAATCAGTCCTCGGTATTTGCCGTCATAGTTTGTCGGTTTATAGGGATGACTTGCCGTTCCAAAGGTTGTAGGCACATCATCAATGACACTGGATGGTGAAAAACCTTGTTCCAGTGCTGGGGCATAAACCGCAATGGGCTTAATGGCAGAACCAGGTTGTCTTTTAATATCTGTGGCCCTGTTCAATCCTCTTTTGGTTTCATGTTCCCGACCCCCGATCAGTGCTTTAATTTGGCCTGTTTTCGGATCCATGACTACCATTGCACTTTGGATGGGATCGGTAGTTGAACTTTTTGGGAAGTTGGATTCCTCATTATAGGCCTCTTCCGCTGCTTTTTGAACCTTCGGGTCTAATGTAGAATATATTTTTAAACCTCCGGTATATAGTAAACTGGAATCCAGGCCAGCTTCCTCCAACAAATCTTCTGCCTGGTCAATCACATAATCGGTAAACCAGGGATAGGCATAATGATTTTTCTTTTGATAATCCGTCAGATTCAGCTCTTCTTTCTTCGCTTCGTCTGCCTCTGCCTGGGTTATCTTATTGTAGCGTACCATGTTGTTTAAAACGACATTTCTAATGTTAATAGCATTTTCAGGATTCAAAAAAGGCGAATAAATCCGTGGGTTCCTCACTAGGCCGGCCAGCATAGCTGATTCCCCGAGGGTAAGATCCCCTACATCCTTGCCAAAATAATTCTGGGCAGCCGCCTGAACACCATTAGCCCCATGGCCAAAATAAATTTCATTAAGATAAAATTCTAAGATCTCGTCTTTGGTATAATGTCTTTCTACCTGAATTGCCAATAGAGCTTCTTTAATCTTTCTTTCAATTTTCTTTTCTTGATCTTCTAAGATGGCGTTTCTGACTAATTGCATGGTTAAGGTGCTGGCACCTTCAGCAAAATTACGATTGCGGATATCAGCTATTAACGCACCAAAAACCCTTTTAACATCCACGCCGTGATGCTTTTCAAAACGGACATCTTCCGTTGCAATAAAAGCATCAATCAGATGATCAGGTATAGCTGATAATTCTACCGGAGTTCGGTTTTCCGATTTGTGAAGTTTAACCACCATATCACCATTGGCATCATAAATAAAACTGGTGCTTTCCACTGCCAAGTCTTCCGGTGACCACGCCGGTAGATTCTTAATAATTCCTAGTAAAAAACCTAAGCCGGAACCAAAACCAATAATAAATAAAAAGACTAATGTCAAAATAATAATCCGGGATGTTTTAATTTTACGTTTTTTTCTCTTCTTAGCTACCATGATCATGCCTCCTTGTATTTTGAAGAGGGTTAATTGCGAACATACATAAGTTATTATATCATAAAGATAAATCATATTAAATATATCACGAAATCCCCAAAAGTAGTGTAAAAGTAGTGTATTTTTTTAAAAAGTGGTGTACTAATTGTTTCTAAATATAATTCGTAACCAAAATGATTTTTATTGGTGTCAGAAGAATTAATATTGACATCTGCTGTCTATACTAGATTAATGAAAAGTGAGAGGGTCAGGTTATTATGAAAAAGAGTATTTTAATTTTTTCCGTTTCTATCGGGGCGGGCCATGACTCTGCGGCGAAAGCCCTGGAAATTAAATTTAGAGATAAGATTCCTGGTGTAAAAATAAAAATTATCGATACTTTCGAGTATATTAATTCTACGCTGCATAAGGTTGTGGTAGGCAGTTATATGGAAACTCTGAAGTTTACCCCAAAAGTATGGGGTTACCTATATAACCAAGCTGAGTATGGGGACAGGATTATTGATTTAGGCCAAATATTAAATAAGCTTTTGTCATATAAACTACATCAACTAATAGAAGAATTCAAGCCTGATGCAATTATTTGTACCCATGCCTTTCCTGCCGGCATGATGTCTGTATTAAAAGCACATACGGGTTTATCCATACCGATAATTGTAGTACTAACTGATTATACGGTGCATTCCTTTTGGATTCACGATCATATCGACTATTATATGATCTCTTCTAATGAATTGGAACATGAGTGTATTAGCAAGGGAATGACTCCTGACAGCATTCGGCCCTTTGGTATTCCCATTAGAAAAGAGTTTATCACTAATTATGATAAAAAATTAATTAAAGAAGAATTAGGTTTAGATGAAAGACAGGTTGTACTTGTAATGGGGGGCGGATTAGGGTTGGGTGCAGTTCTAGAAACCGTAAAAAACCTGTTGAACAGTTCTCATGATTTGCAGATATTAGCTGTTGCCGGTAAAAATGTCCGCTTGTACAATCAATTAATGAAAGTCGGGAAGCAGCACAGCAATCTCCATGTGTTTGGTTATATTGAGAACATTGTAGAGCATATGTCAGTTGCAGATCTAATTATAACTAAACCGGGAGGACTGACTACAGCGGAAGTTTTGGCAAAAAAACTTCCGATGGTAATTGTTGATCCTCTCCCTGGCCAGGAATACAGAAATACAGAGTTTCTCCTTAATTGGGGTGTAGCGGTCAAAGCGAGTGGGCCCCGGGCTGTTTCTTCGTTAATTAACCAATTATTTAAAAACAGCTTGCGGATGAAACACATGAGAGAAATGGCTGACTATCTTTCCAAACCTCACGCGGCGGATAATATTACTGATTTTGTGATTAACTTAATTAACTTTTTGTAACCTTTGAGCCGCCTCTTCATATATTAAATATGCGGAGGTGAATGTGGATTGTGTGGGGAAGAAAACGACGAAAAATATGGTTCTATTTTTTCTTTATTTCCCTAATGCTAGGTGGCTTTTTTGTCTATCTGGAAGTTACTTTACGGCCTGCTATTATTAAGGTAGCCGAAGCAAAGACTCAACTAGAGGCAACAAGAATTATTAATGAGGCTGTTTATGAGAATATATCAAATATAAATTATCGGGATATAATCGAAATACATAAAGATAACGATAATAGGATAGTTCTTATGATGCCTGACACGGTTAAAATTAATCAACTGGCAGCGAGTACTACTTTGGATATTGAGCATGAATTGGATGCATTAAAAACTCAAGGATTTTCCGTGCCTTTAGGTTTGATCACGGGAAGTGCTTTGTTTTCCAACACCGGTCCACCTATTAAAATTGGAATAATTCCTATCGGTATTATTGATGTAGATATTGATGATGAGTTTGTGGAGGCCGGAATTAATCAAACAAAGCATAGAATTTATTTGAATGTAAAAACAAAATTGCAAGTGGTTGTTCCTTTTATTAAATCCGATGTGAATGTTGCCGTGCAAGTTCCCGTAACTGAAAGCATTATTGTCGGTCCCGTTCCTGAATGGTATATGAAATTTAACTCTCAAGAAGGTCCGGCTTTTCCTAATTTTAATCCGGTTACTTTAGATTGATTGATTTTTTCAAAGGCACTGAGTTTAAGTGCCTTTTTTATATTAAAAAGTTATAAAAACCTTAATTTCTAGGTATTTTTTCTGGAAAAGGAAACAAACTAAACTCGGTCATTTTTTTAAGCTAAATGTAAACATTCCAAATAAGTTGCATTATTTATCACCACTAATTTCCAGTGATTAGGTTGTTGACAATGTCAAGAGATGTTGTTAAACTAGTCAAGCTCTCGAGGGAGCGTTCCCCAAAAACTGTCAAGAAAATGGTAGTTGACAGCAGTTAGGGGGTCTGGTAAACTGGTCAAGCGCTCGAGAGAGGGCAAGGCAAACAAATGAAGATCGACTAAGAACGCAACATCGTGTTGCAACATCGATCTTAGTGCATTCCGTAAAAGGCAAAAAAGATCTTGACAAACTCGAAAGAGTTTGAGAGAATGGAGATCGACTAAGAACACAACATCGTGTTGCAACGTCGATCCTAGTGCATCCGTGCACTGCGAAGCTGGTCTTTGAGAACTGAACAGTGAAAAGCCTGATGTTGTTCAGGAACCGGAAACAGGAGCAAGAACAAAGAGTTTAAGCTTCGATCCGGGGAATGAGAAACATTAAAAAAGCGAAACCTGGAAATAACTTTGAGAGAAGTAAAAACAGGTAATTCAAATCGAGCCAATTAGACCTCGATAGTCAAGAAGCAAGAAGCTAGAGGCAAGAAGCAAGACTTCAGCCAAGCTTTGAAGCAAGTAGCAGTCTTAAGACTGATACGATAGACTATATTGGAGAGTTTGATCCTGGCTCAGGACGAACGCTGGCGGCGTGCTTAACACATGCAAGTCGAACGGAGATTAAGGAATTAGTTTACTAATACTTTAATCTTAGTGGCGGACGGGTGAGTAACGCGTGGGTAACCTACCCTAAATTCTGGGACAACAGCTGGAAACGGCTGCTAATACCGGATATTCTCAAGAGAAGGCATCTTCATTTGAGGAAAGGTGGCCTCTTTACAATGCTACCGATATAGGATGGACCCGCGTCTGATTAGCTAGTTGGTAAGGTAGCGGCTTACCAAGGCGACGATCAGTAGCCGGCCTGAGAGGGTGACCGGCCACACTGGGACTGAGACACGGCCCAGACTCCTACGGGAGGCAGCAGTGGGGAATCTTCCGCAATGGGCGCAAGCCTGACGGAGCAACGCCGCGTGAATGAAGAAGGCCTTCGGGTCGTAAAGCTCTGTCGTAAGGGAAGAAGTCTTTCTATGTGAAAAATGTAGAGAGGTGACGGTACCTTTCGAGGAAGCTCCGGCTAACTACGTGCCAGCAGCCGCGGTAATACGTAGGGAGCAAGCGTTGTCCGGAATTACTGGGCGTAAAGGGCGCGTAGGCGGGATATTAAGTCAGGTGTGAAAACGTGGGGCTTAACTTCACGATTGCACATGAAACTGGTATTCTTGAGGACAGGAGAGGAAAGTGGAATTCCTAGTGTAGCGGTGAAATGCGTAGATATTAGGAGGAACACCAGTGGCGAAGGCGACTTTCTGGACTGTAACTGACGCTGAGGCGCGAAAGCGTGGGGAGTGAACGGGATTAGATACCCCGGTAATCCACGCCGTAAACGATGGGTACTAGGTGTAGGAGGTATCGACCCCTTCTGTGCCGGAGTTAACGCAATAAGTACCCCGCCTGGGGAGTACGGCCGCAAGGTTGAAACTCAAAGGAATTGACGGGGACCCGCACAAGCGGTGGAGCATGTGGTTTAATTCGACGCAACGCGAAGAACCTTACCAGGGCTTGACATCCCTCGCAATTCATAGAAATATGGAGTTCTATGCTTCGGTATAGACGAGGAGACAGGTGGTGCATGGTTGTCGTCAGCTCGTGTCGTGAGATGTTGGGTTAAGTCCCGCAACGAGCGCAACCCCTACTTTTAGTTGCCAGCACATAAGGTGGGCACTCTAAAGGAACTGCCGGTGACAAACCGGAGGAAGGTGGGGATGACGTCAAATCATCATGCCCTTTATGTTCTGGGCTACACACGTGCTACAATGGCTGGTACAGAGGGCAGCGAAGGAGCGATCCGGAGCGAATCCCAAAAAGCCAGTCACAGTTCGGATTGCAGGCTGCAACTCGCCTGCATGAAGTCGGAATCGCTAGTAATCGCGAGTCAGCATATCGCGGTGAATACGTTCCTGGGTCTTGTACACACCGCCCGTCACACCACGAAAGTTGGCAACACCCGAAGTCGATGAGTTAACTCTTTTGAGAGACAGTCGCCGAAGGTGGGGCTGATGATTGGGGTGAAGTCGTAACAAGGTAGCCGTATCGGAAGGTGCGGCTGGATCACCTCCTTTCTAAGGAGAAACACTTTGAAAAGTGTATCCTAAGGTCGATACATCAGGCTTTTAAAACTGTTTAGTTCTCAGGGACCAAGTGTTCCTGATCTTTGAAAGGTGTCATAGAAACGAGTATAGCAAGGCGCCGGTTCCGGTGAGGCCGGAAGCGTACTTAAAGTACGCTGAGGACCGAAGCGGAGACGGGAACGCAGCTAGACGAAGTTTATAGGGCACCGTGTTCTTTGAAAATTACACAGTGAAGCAAAAAAGGTAAATCAGTGGAAACTGATAATTACAATTTAATGCTTAGGATTCATCATCAAAGTAGTGGCGATTCACGAATCGCCCTATAAAGAAGGTCAAGTTAAAAAGAGCGTACGGTGGATGCCTTGGCGCCAAGAGTCGAAGAAGGACGTGGTAAGCTGCGAAAAGCTTCGGGTAGCCGCAAGCAGGCTTCGATCCGGAGATGTCCGAATGGGGAAACCCGGCTGGAGTAGTATCCAGTCATCATGCACTGAATAAATAGGTGTATGAAGACAACCTGGGGAACTGAAACATCTAAGTACCCAGAGGAAGAGAAAGAAAACTCGATTCCCTGAGTAGCGGCGAGCGAAACGGGAAGAGCCTAAACCAGTGGCTTTGGCCACTGGGGTTGCGGGACTTTCAACAAAGGTATGGAAGCCTAGCCGAAGAGGTCTGGAAAGGCCCATCACAGAGGGTAACAATCCTGTAGGCGAAAGGCAGAAATGCAAGAGAGTATCCCAAGTACCGCGGGACACGAGAAACCCCGTGGGAATCCGGGGGGACCACCCCCCAAGGCTAAATACTCCTTGGCGACCGATAGTGAACCAGTACCGTGAGGGAAAGGTGAAAAGAACCCCGGGAGGGGAGTGAAAAAGAACCTGAAACCGTATGCTTACAAACAGTCAGAGCACTATATAAGTGTGATGGCGTACTTTTTGTAGAACGGACCGGCGAGTTACGGTAACGAGCGAGGTTAAGTGGAGGACACGGAGCCGGAGCGAAAGCGAGTCTTAAAAGGGCGACTAGTTCGTTACTGTAGACCCGAAACTTGGTGATCTACCCATGGTCAGGGTGAAGCTTAGGTAAGACTGAGTGGAGGCCCGAACTGACTTACGTTAAAAAGTGAGCAGATGAACTGTGGGTAGGGGTGAAATGCCAATCGAACCAAGAGATAGCTGGTTCTCCCCGAAATAGCTTTAGGGCTAGCCTCAATTGATGATTTATGGCGGTAGAGCACTGTTAGGGCTAGGGGCCTAACCAGGTTACTGAACTCTCACAAACTGCGAATGCCATAAATTTAGATTGGGAGTCAGACTGCGGGGGATAAGCTTCGTAGTCGAAAGGGAAACAGCCCAGACCGACAGCTAAGGTCCCAAAGTGTGTGCTAAGTGGAAAAGGATGTAGAGTTGCTAAAACAACCAGGATGTTGGCTTAGAAGCAGCCACCATTTAAAGAGTGCGTAATAGCTCACTGGTCGAGTGACTCTGCGCCGAAAATGTAACGGGGCTCAAGCACACCACCGAAGCTTCGGGATTGTGAATAACAATCGGTAGGGGAGCGTACTGTACACGCTGAAGGTTGACCGAAAGGACAGCTGGAGAGTACAGCAGTGAGAATGCCGGTATGAGTAAGCGACAAGGCAGGCGAGAATCCTGCCCGCCGAAAGCCTAAGGTTTCCTGGGGAAGGCTCGTCCGCCCAGGGTAAGTCAGGGCCTAAGTCGAGGCGAAGAGCGTAGATGATGGACAATCGGTTAAAATTCCGATACCACCTAGACCCGTATGAAGGAAGGGGTGACACAGGAGGGTAGGTCAAGCGCACCGTTGGTCGAGTGCGTCCAAGCCGGTAGGGAGAAAGATAGGAAAAACCGTCTTTCAAAATTCCGAGAGGTGAAGGGGAGCGAA
The DNA here is from genome assembly GCA_050952465.1 of Bacillota bacterium. Lineage (GTDB taxonomy): Bacteria > Bacillota > Dehalobacteriia > Dehalobacteriales > Dehalobacteriaceae > DUPU01. The sequence continues at coordinate 83,082 of JBMNKZ010000006.1, forward strand.
AACAAGTAGCGAACTGACTGATCCCACACTGTCAAGAAAAGCCTCTAACGAGGGTATAGGTGCCTGTACCGCAAACCGACACAGGTAGGTGGGGTGAGAATCCTAAGGCGCGCGAGAGAACCCTCGTTAAGGAACTCGGCAAAATGACCCCGTAACTTCGGGATAAGGGGTGCCTTTGTAGTGTGAAGTCTTAAACGGATGGAGCATGAAGAGGCCGCAGAGAATTGGTCCAAGCGACTGTTTAGCAAAAACACAGGTGCCTGCCAAGTCGAAAGACGACGTATAGGTGCTGACGCCTGCCCGGTGCTGGAAGGTTAAGAGGAGAGGTCAGCGAAAGCGAAGCTTCGAATTGAAGCCCCAGTAAACGGCGGCCGTAACTATAACGGTCCTAAGGTAGCGAAATTCCTTGTCGGGTAAGTTCCGACCCGCACGAAAGGCGTAACGATTTGGACACTGTCTCAACGAGGGACTCGGCGAAATTGTAATACCGGTGAAGATGCCGGTTACCTGCGACAGGACAGAAAGACCCCGTGGAGCTTTACTGTAGCCTGACATTGGATTTTGGTATATCTCGTACAGGATAGGTGGGAGACATAGAATCTGGGACGCCAGTTTCAGAGGAGTCGCTGGTGGGATACCACTCTTGATGTACTGAAATTCTAACTTCACGCCGTAAGCCGGCTGAAGGACATTGTCAGGTGGGCAGTTTGACTGGGGCGGTCGCCTCCCAAAGAGTAACGGAGGCGCCCAAAGGTTTCCTCAGCGCGGATGGAAATCGCGCGAAGAGTGTAAAGGCAGAAGGGAGCTTGACTGCGAGAGAGACATCTCGAGCAGGGACGAAAGTCGGGCTTAGTGATCCGGCGGTACCGAGTGGAAGGGCCGTCGCTCAACGGATAAAAGCTACCCCGGGGATAACAGGCTTATCTCCCCCAAGAGTCCACATCGACGGGGAGGTTTGGCACCTCGATGTCGGCTCATCGCATCCTGGGGCTGTAGTAGGTCCCAAGGGTTGGGCTGTTCGCCCATTAAAGCGGTACGTGAGCTGGGTTCAGAACGTCGTGAGACAGTTCGGTCCCTATCCGTCGCAGGCGTAGGAAATTTGAGAGGCACTGTCCCTAGTACGAGAGGACCGGGATGGACAGACCTCTGGTGTACCAGTTATCCTGCCAAGGGTATAGCTGGGTAGCTAAGTCTGGCAGGGATAAGCGCTGAAAGCATCTAAGCGCGAAGCCCCCCTTAAGATAAGATTTCCCATACCATAAGGTAGTAAGACCCCAGAGAGACGATCTGGTTGATAGGCCGGATGTGGAAGGGCAGTAATGCCCGGAGCTGACCGGTACTAATTGGTCGAGGACTTGACCTTGAAAAGAAAACTAAGCATTAATTGCTCACTGTGTAGTTTTGAGAGAACAAAATACATTTTCCTGGTGATGATGGCGGAGAGGCCCCACCTGTTCCCATTCCGAACACAGAAGTTAAGCTCTCCAGCGCCGATAGTACTTGGGACGGGAGTCCCTGGGAGGGTAGGTCGTTGCCAGGATCTAAATTTAAAAAGCACACCAAAAGGGTGTGTTTTTTATTTTAGGAGCCGGAGAATATTGAATATTGACAAGATTATCTTTGTTCTATATTATCTTTACTATAAAGAATGTATAGAATATAGATAATGCGCCGGAGGTGAAATAAATGCGAAGTGTCACTTTTAAAAATGAAATCTGGGATACTTTGCGATTACTGAGCGCAGGATTGGATGCTGCATTTAAACCGGCAGTGGAAGATGTTGGTTTAACCATGATGCAAGCACGGATTTTATTTGAAATCTGGCAGAACGACGATGCAACAGTGGGGAGATTGGGTGATATTTTTGGTGTTAACAGCGGTAATTGCTCTACAATGTGTAAGAAATTAGAGAAAGCTGGATTAATAGATCGAATTCGCAGTAAAGAGGACGAACGTATTGTTACTCTCTCCTTGACAGCCCAAGGAAAAGAGGTTTTGAACATTATCGAAAGGAAGTTAAACGATAAGTACAATCCAGTTTTAGAAAGTCAGCCCCAGGAAAAGTTTGACAAGATTATTGAAGGGATGAACGCATTGCAGGAATTGCTGCAGGAACTGGTTGATAAATATTCCCAAAGGAGTAAGGCTAATGAATAAAGTAATCTTAAGTGCGGACAGTGCCTGCGATCTGGACGACATTCTAAGGAAAAGGTATGCTGTGCATTGCTATCCATATCATATTTTATTAGGTGATAAGCAATATCAAGATGGGGTAGATATTACCGCAGATGAAATCTATCATGCTTTATAATGTACCCATAGATTAAGACACGAAATTACAAAACTAAATGAACCTGATATAATAAAGGCAGAAAACTGCCGGACGGAGAGTGGTTCAAAAAATGCAAAAAAGACAATTTACAGCCGAGTTTAAGACAAGAATTGTATTAGAAGTGCTACGAGAAGAAAAGCAACTAAACGAGCTGGCAAAGGAACATGATATAAGTCCGAACCAGTTGCGTAACTGGAAAAAAGAGTTTATTGAAAACGCATCTAAAGCGTTCTCTGGCAGCAGACTGGAAAAAGAGCAAAAACGACAACAAAAAGAACAAATGATAGAGAAACAGGAACTAATGGCAAAAGTCGGCCAACTCACTATTGAGAATGAGTGGCTTAAAAAAAAATCTGTTGAAATGTTTGGACCAGACTACGAAAAAAGGTTTAATAAGCCACCATTCTAAGCTAACTATAAAAGCGCAATGTAAAATACTGGGCATTAATCGAACCAGCGTTTATTATACACCTGCTACAGGAAATACGGAGTATGAGGAGCTGGTAAAAAGCCGAATTGACTACTGGCATACCAAAATGTGTTATTTGGGAGTGAGACGGCTTAAAAGTAAGCTTCAGAATGAAGGCATCCGAATCGGCCGGAAACTGATTCGACGATATATGGAAGAAATGGGTATATACTGCATCTATCCGAAGCCTAATCTCTCCAAACGTAACAAAGAACATAAGGTATTCCCGTATCTGCTGAGGAATATTGCCATTACCAGGCCTAATCAGGTATGGGCAATTGATCTCACTTACATTAAAATGGGCAAAAGCCATATGTATTTAACTGCTATTATAGACTGGTACAGCCGGTATCTCGTAGGATGGGAGCTATCGGATACGTTAGATACGGCTCCTGTATTAGCAGCGGTAAAGAAGGCAATTGCAGTACATGGAAGACCTGAAATCATCAATTCAGATCAGGGAAGTCAATTTACCAGCGAGGATTATACCGGATTCCTACGACAGGAAAGCATCCGCCAAAGCATGGATGGAAAAGCAAGATGGGTGGATAACGTTATCATCGAGCGCTGGTTTAGAAGCTTAAAATGTGACAATATTTACATTAATGAATATCAAAATCCTAAACAGTTAAGAGCTGGTATAGGGGCATATGTACAAGAATACAACATGGACAGGCCACACCAGTCATTGGATTATCTTACCCCTTATTTAGCTTATACCAACCTGGGACATGCAGCGTAATTGACCGCCGACCTTGACTTTGTGTCCGGCAAATGGTGTAAAGATGCGATGCGGGCGGGATGAGGTTATGAATGAAACTGATATCTCCCCCGCAAATCGTGCAAGCATACCATTTGCCAGCCCCAAACTCAAGGCAACCTGCTAATCGCAGGCGGCTGCTTATGTGAACAAATCAAAAAAATGAAACGGGACGAACAAGGTTATGAAATGGGGATATCTGGCACATTTAGATTTTGAAATTTGTGTCTTGACAAAGGGGACACTTTACTTTTCAAGAAGATCGTATATTGCCTAAAACTGCAGCCATTAATGTAGGAGAATTTATCAACTATTTTAAACAGTGGACTGATGAAGGCTATGAGGTGATTCATTTAGCTCTTGGCTCGGCTCTTTCTTCTACATACCGGAATTGCTGCATCGCGGCAAAGGAGTTAAAAAATGTTTATCCCATTGATTCCCGCAGTCTTTCTACGGGTATTGGGATGTTGGCCATTGAAGCAGCTGAACGCATTGCCCAAGGAATGTCAGCAGCGGAGATTCAGCAAGAAATTAATTCTTTAAGAACAAAAAATCAGGTCAGCTTCGTACTGGATACACTGGAATTTTTACATGCTGGGGGTAGATGTAACGGTATTGCATCAATTAGTGCAAACTTATTAAAAATTAAACCCTGCATTGAAGTGGATAATACTACAGGGAAAATGCGTGTTGGGCAAAAATTTCGCGGTGCACTGGATAAAGTGTTAAAGAAATATGTCGTGAATAAGCTTCTAAATCGAGAAGATTTGAATTTGAACCGGATTTTTATTACTCATTCCGGCATCTCCTCCGAGCTGATAAACCTTGTACGGGACACTATCCTGGATATTGCCGATTTTAAGGAAATTTTAGTGACCCGGGCAGGTTGTACCATTGCTTCTCATTGCGGCCCCAATACTTTGGGAATAATTTTTATGACCAAATAAACGGGAAGGGTATATATAGATACTCTGGAGAAATTTAATGCTAATTACAATCTGGTGAAGGAATACGCTGATATATCCAGAATAAAACATGTAGTAATCTAAATGAACAGGGGAGCTAGAAGATGAAGTCTCATTTTGGGACGTTTATTGAAAATATCCCACCGGATATTCATATAGAGACCAAATCATATATCAGCCCGTATCTTGCTATTTTTGAGCCCCAAAAGTATGTTATGGGAGACAGAATGTGTTTTGAAGACTACCATTTTGTTATTTTTTTATCCAATTCACCTTTAGCTGCAATCAATGGAAGTAGATGCCAGTTTAAAAAAGGAAACTTTATCGCTATTCCGCCAGGTACGATTGTTTCTGTATTGTCCAGTGAAAACATTAAGTTAGGAAAGTATATTGCAATTTCTGTGAAAAAGGATTTTTTTGAGAGAATTGCTTCTGAAGCGATCGGTACATCAGAATATAAAATTGGTAATAAGGAATATGCCTATAGTAAGGATTTATTCGACTTAATCGGCAGTTTTCAGCGTGAATTAATGGACTATGGTGAATCTTATCCCCTGATGCTGGAAAGCATCTCTACTCAAATAGTCTTTCAACTAATACGTGACATGAATATTGATTCATCGGCCAAAAGGAATAAATTAAATAAAGAAAATAAATACATAATCAAAGCTATTGAGTTCATGCAGAATTATTACAGCTCCAATATCACCATTAATGATATCTGCAGCATGATTTATCTCAGTCCCTGTCATTTTAAAAGGTTATTTAAGGAATATACCGGGCGGACCCCTTATCAGTATTTAATGTTCATAAGGATAGAAAGAGCAAAGGAAATACTATCCGAGGAGAGGTATTCTATAGAAGAAGTAGCAAGGATGTGCGGATTTGTTAACTCAGGGCATTTTTCTACTGCCTTTAAACGTATTGTGGGCATGTCGCCATCTGAGTACAGGAAAATTGCCAAATAGGTTATGTAACATTAACATGTAACATAATTGATTTCATTGTAGGGGTTGCATTTTATGCAACCCTTATTTGTAAGTCAAAAAGCATAAGTAAGCCGGGGAACTAGGTAGGTTCCCCTTTATATTTGCCTAAATAGCAGATAAAAGTTGCGAGGTTCCCTTTGGATAAGTGATATGGTACAAGGCTATGCAGAAATAACCATGAAAGAGGATTATTGGTCAATTAAAGCAGCACTTTTAAAAAGAAAGTTGATATTTTTCAAAATAAAAACAATGGGTTAATGTGCTATTTTAAAATTTAACTACAGTTCCTACCAATTTGCTGTAGGAAAAGGGGAGAGATTTTGTGAAAAAAAATAGCACATTTAACAAGTTTGTGGCTTTGCTTTTAGTAGTTTTGTTTACGATGCAGACATCACTGATGCCGGGAATAGCCTATGCTGATTCATTAAGTTATCCGGAGTCTAGTGTCCTGACAGAAACTTATAAACAAATGGATATAATTTCCTGGATGGCGGAGGAAGATGACCAATCGGACTTCAATGAGCTTACTTTTTATTTGGATAAATGGCAAATGAGAAACCCTACGCCTACAAATAATGATTTAAACGATATTGCTTTTGGTAACGAGGTTTTTGTTGCTGTAGGAACGGATGGAACTATATTAGTTTCCGGTGATGGGGAAAACTGGATTTTAAGTAATTCCGGAACAAGTGAATATTTATCTAAAGTGATATATGTGAACGACCGGTTTATAGCTATTGGTGACAATGGGGTAGTGCTTACTTCACCAGATGGAGTTAACTGGACTCTGGGTAATGTTGGGGAAGATGCAAATTTATCAGGTATTACATACGGAAACGGGATTTATTTAGCTGTCAGTTATTGGGGTGTAATATATACATCACTTGACGGCGTTAACTGGAAGAATAGCTTCAGCAATGACTACGATTACGTGGGGGCAGCATTTGGCGGTGGTACTTTTGTTATTGTCGATGATTCCGGTTACATTGTTACTTCCAGTGATGGTATTAACTTTGCCCCAGGTAGTTCCAGTAATGAGTTAAATAATATATATAATATTAACTATATTAACGGTTCCTTCTTTGCTGTAGGAGAATACAATTCGGTTTTTTCATCCTATGATGGGATTGATTGGATCGGCAAAACAATAGAAAAGTCCAGTAAATATTGGAGTGTTAATGACATCACATATGGTGCAAATGGCTTGGTAGCTGTTGGTTATCAAAATCAAGCACCTCCCAGTGGTGCGTATATCCTTTCATCCCAGGATGGCAATACCTGGACGGAGAAACTCATAGGGAATACTACAACCAATGAACTGTTTGGTGCCGCCTATGGTAAAGGGAAATACGTTGCTGTTGGAGAAAACGGAACTATTGTTCTCTCAGAAGATTGTGTTAATTGGAGATTAATTACAAAGGGAGTCCAAAACCTACGATTATCTAAAGTCGCATATGGAAACGATACCTTTCTTGCTGTAGGACCCGCAGGTACGGTTATCCGGTCTGATGATGGGGTTACATGGGAAAAGATGACCGTCGGCAAGAGCGATTTTCTTGGGGTTGAATTTATTAACGGTCACTTTATCGCGATAGGCTCTGACGGTACTCTTATGTTTTCCGCAAACGGTTATGATTGGAGAGAGTGTTTTTGGAAAGAAGGTTATAAAAATGCGCTCTGGGGAGTTGCTTACGGAAACGAGGAGTATGTAGCTGTTGGTGAATATGGATATATTGTTACTTCAACTAATGGCGAAACCTGGAGTTATGAGAGATATGGTGCACCTGATGAGTTCTTTTTACAAGACGCTGTTTTTGGTGATGATAAATTTGTCATTGTGGGTTATGAGCGTGTTAATTATAAAACGATTACATCAGTTTTAGTATCAACCTATGGCGATAATGGCCGAGAATGGGAACGCAGCGATTTCCGTCAGCAGGGTTGGTATTTTTCAAAAGTGATATATGCTGAGGATAAATTTACTGCTGTAGGTGTTAATGCCAACTATAAAGGGGTTGTGCTTACGTCTAAAGATGGGCTGGATTGGTCCAGTAAAGTTATTAGCAACAGTAAAGTGGTAGATATTATTTGGCAGGATGGAGTATATGTGGCAGCGACTCTACAAGGTGAAGTGCTGTATTCTATCGATGGGGAAAATTGGTCTAGTATAAAATTACCGGTTAATGAGCTCTTCGGATTGACCTATGGAAAGGGGACCTTCTTGGCCATTAATTCTCAGGGTGCCATATTCCAAACCGGAGCTCCTCCCCTTAATCCGGTAGAAAGTCCCACCAATCAGGATAAGGTGACCATTGAAGGTACCACTCTGCCTGACTCAGATGTGGAGGTATTTTATAGACTGGATGGTGGGTCAAGGGAGCCAGCAGGGACCACATCAGCTGATTCATTGGGTAGATTTAGCTTAGAGGTGAAATTGACCGAGGAAGGTTCTTATGCCTTTACTGCTATAACATTATTAAATGGCACTGAACTATCAGAAACACCGCCAATCTACGTAACCGTAGATTGGACTGCGCCGGGAGTGCCTACAAACATATTTGCTGAGGGGCAGGATACCAGACATATTTTACTAACCTGGTCTTCTCCGGGGGATGTTGATGTAACAAAATATCTAATTTACCGGGATGGAACAGAAGTTTTCCATGTTTCATCTGATCAAAATCTCAGATATGTGGATGGAAATGTCAGCCTTGGAAAAACATATCTATACCAGATTGTAGCGGAAGACAGAGCGGGTAACAGGTCAGAACCGGCTTCCGTCACCGCCTCCACAGCTGAAGGAGGGGACACCGTCCCGCCCACGGCACCCAGTAATCTTCATGCTTCCGTTTTGGAAGGGGGAAGCGTAAACCTTACCTGGCAAGCGGCGGATGATAATATCGGTGTCGCGGGATACAAGGTGTATCGTACCCAGGATGAAATCACCCAATTAATCGCTACCCTGGACAGCAATACTTTGACCTATCGGGATCAGGGTCTTCTTTCGGAAACGTCCTATGATTATCAGGTAACTGCCCTGGATGAGGCGGGAAATGAATCAGTTCCCAGTAATATTGCTGCTATTACCACCCAGAGCATTTATCTATCCCAGTTTACTTGGCAGGTGCAGCGAAATTTAACCGGGCAGATCGTCTTAGGGAAAACCGCAAATCTACTATTAAAAGGAGAGAAGAACAGAAAGGCCCAAGTACAGGTAACTTATAAATACTGGTTTGATGAGGAAGATAATGAACTTTCGGAACCGATAGAGTTGGAAAAAATCATTGAACTCGAGGAAGATCAGGACGCTCAAGGCCGGGGCACCTACAGGGGTAAATTCCTTGTGGAAGAAGGCATCGGGGAAATTATTTCCCTCAAGGGTATGATCTTTGATGAGGCCGGTAACAAGGCAGAAAAGTTAGTAGCGGGGTTGCCTCTTTTGGTCTCAGGGAAAATAAAAGTTACCATTAACTCCCCCGGATTTACCAAAGGACGGATTCGCGTAAAAAATGACACTCTAGGTTATAACGTCTCTAAGGAAATTAGCGGGGAAGGTACATATTATTTTGATTACCTTAACCCTCATGATAATTATCAAATAATTGTTTATAACGGCGGACATCGGGAGATTTATTCCGATGTGATTTCGATAAAACCCGGTCTGGAAATTGAGAAAACTCCAAGCCTCCCCCAAGGGGCATCTTTAAAGGTGCAGTTATTGGATGCCGGTAAACCGGTGCAAGGCCTCAAGGTTGGTTTTGTTAATGAGCAAACAGGTGATTTTGTAGGGAGCAGGGAAAGCGATATTAACGGTTGGACAGGGGATTTGGACTTTTTCCAAAAAGGGGAAAATGTGCGGGTTAATTTAATTTTGGATAAGGATGACACCAAGGTGAAGGTTAACAAGAGCCTGGTGCAGAAATTTTACTCCGAGAGGAGTTTCAAGGTATATACATTGGAACCGGGAGATAATGCAGTAGCTTTTGATCTAACTGAGGTGCCTAAGTCCCTTTTGACCGGAAGAATCACAGATATGAAGGACGGGAAAGCGATTCAAGGTGTCCAGGTAGCCATTTCCCAGGTTTTCGAGGGAAGGACATATAGTGCCCAGGTCTATTCTGATAAATCCGGGTCATATTCTTTTAATATTATGAAAGATGTACCGGTAACTATTACTACCACTGTGCCCTTGCCCGCGAGATATGCTCCAGCAAAACAGGAGGTAATTACTCCCACGGAGGAAACATGTATTAAGGATTTTATCCTGGAGGAACTCCATAAATATGAAATCAAAGCCCGGATATACACAAAGCTAGCCGAGCAGGATAGTTTTCCCATTGAGCCGTTGGATAGTTTTGATGCTGCCGGAAAATTTAACTTATCCATAAAAGACACCAGGGGAAGTATTGCCTATTATGGAAAAAGGCAATACCCCATGGTAGTATACGGTAAGGAAGGGGACATAGTTCAAGTCAGTGTGGACGGAGGAAAATTAGGCCTACCTGCCCGGACAGAGGAACTGGTCCTGGGAGATCCCAGCGAACCCCAATATGTTGATTTCTATCTGGAGCAGGCTGCGGGGAGAATTTCCGGCTCGTTAGTTTCACCAAGCGGGCCGGTGGGTAAATGGGCTGCCTATCTCTCATTTATTAATGATAATGGCCAAAGAGAATACCTGCAAACGGACGAGGGTAAAGGAGATGTACCATTTAGCTTTTGTAATCTTCAACCGGGCTTATATGAGGTTAGTGTTACCGGTTCCGTAGGGAAAGAGAAGGTTTCCGGCCAAGGGTCATTCACCCTGCCCGATGATAATAACCGGGAAATCAAAGTGGAACTTATGCCTCCGGGCCTTTTCCGGGGTAAAGATGGCAACAGAATTTTCGCTGGATCCAAGGAGGTTGCCCCGGGAGGAGTTATTAATTACCGGGTAAGTTATCATAATTCCAGTGATAAACCGGTGGAAAACACTGCATTGATTTTGGAAATTCCCCAGGATACTGAACTGGTTCCGGGCAGTGTACTTCTGAACAATGAACAGTTTTCCAATGATATTACAGTTATCCCCGGTGGTTTTGAAGTATCCTTGGGAACGGTAAAAGCGAAACAGGAGGGTACCCTCCGCTACCAAGTGAAATTAGCGAGCAGTACCGATCAGGAGAAAATAGATGTCAGAGCCAGCATTCGTCATTCCAATGGGCAAATTGAAGTACTTGGTACAAACCGAGTAAATGTGGTGCAGCTTAGGATGGACGCACCCAAAGAGATAAAAAATCACAGAATAGTTATTACCGGCCGTGCTCCGGCCCTTAGCATGGTTAAGGTTTATCATGATAATATAATCCTGGGTGAGGCTCAGGCCTCTCCCACCGGTTTTTGGAAAACGGAAGTAAATCTTCCGGAGAAGGGAGACCCCAAGTGGTACCAACTGATGACCAAAGCTTGGATGGAAGACGGCACGGTTCTTACCTCAAAAGATTCCTGGGTGCATTATGATAGTGACAGTAATGTATTGGAGGAAATAGAATTTGGAGTTACCTGCAATAAGAAGACCAAGACATTTGACCCCAGGAACGGAGTTGCAGTATTTCCTTATTGGATATCTTTTCCGGTTAAGGGAAATGTGCAGGTATCCATGAAGTTTAACGATAGTGATAGTGTATATGATGTTAGGGTAGGAATGGGCAGCGCCACACCTGTTAGGTCTTATGAACCGGCAGTATTAAAGAACGGGACCTTTACTACTTCTTTTGAAGCAACAATGGAAAATTTAGGACCGGTTTATATTGCTTATAAGACCAAAGCAAGCCCGGGGACATATAAAAAACCGCAGCCCACCTTAGAGACATTGCGGGAGATGCTGCCCTGGCAGATGAAAGATTTTGAAGTTCTAAATATCGACCAAGGTGACGAGTCCCAACAGGGAAAAACAGTAGGTGATTCAACATCAAAAACCGCATCGGTGGCATTTTCCATCCCCCAGAGTGATAAGCTTACCGGGGAAGTGAAACTGAGCATTAAAAAGGTTGAAAATTACACTCCTACCCAAGCAGATCTAGCAAGGGCGGAGAAAACGGGGATACCTGTATACGGATTTAATTGGGACTATTCCAGTCTCGATAATACCGATCAAGTAATTGTGAATATTAGTGGGTACATACCGGAAAGCGCTGTGTCCGATGGAGAAGAGATACAGGCATTAGGCCTCATGCTCGCGTCCGCTATGGATGATAAAGAGATGCTGGAAACTTTATTTAGGGGCAGTGGGATTTTACTAACCGCAAATGCTCAAGCCGCTCAAAAGTTGCTTCAAGTGGGGGCGCAAGTAATTATTAAGAACCCGGATGGTGTTTTAAATGCGGTAGATTGGTCAAATTCGCTTTATGAGGGCTTTGGAGTACCGGATAAATTTGACCAGATGGCAGATCTAGTAGGTGAAGCAGGCAACTGCTCGCCGGAACAGTATCAAAGCTTAAAAAAGCAAATTGATGACCTAGCGCGAGGCGCCATGTTTGCGGAAGTGGGTAAATGGGGGTTAATGTTAGCCGGAACTCTCCTGGCCCCCGCTACTTTTGGTCTTAGCACTGTCGCCATGTTTGCCGTTGGTGCACTTGGTGGGGCGGCTTTGGATTACACTATTGACAGCCGAATGGAAGATCTGCAAAATGCGGTTGCTGAATGTGAAGATGATGAAGATGAGGATGAGGAAGATGATGAAGACAATGATGAGAGCGATGATTATTATCGAAGACTGGTGTGCGATCCCAGGTATATTCTTGACCCCAGCGGATATGTTTATGAAGCGGTAGAAGAAAATCGTTTGGAGGGAGTAACCGCCACAGTTGTAGAATGGGCTAATGACAAGGAATATACCGTGTGGGATGCGGAGTGGTATGAACAGGAAAATCCTCAGATTACTGACTGGGAAGGAAGATACGGGTGGGATGTACCTTCGGGACTCTGGCAGGTAATCTATGAAAAGGACGGTTATATCACCGGGTACAGTGATAAGATGGAAGTACCTCCGGCCTACACTGAAGTTAACGTAGGATTGGTTTCCTTAAGTGCTCCCATGATAGATAAGGTGGAACCTGCTCCCGGTGGAAGCTGTATTGAAGTGAATTTTGATAAATATATAAAGGATGCAACCATAAAAGATACCACTGTCCAAGTTACGCCGGCCAATGCCGAGGACATAATCGAACCAATATCGGGTACTCTGGAATTGGTAAATCCTGCAGTGGATCCTTCAGATGACAAAACGTTTCTCTCCAGGACAGTAAAATTTATCCCGAGTGAGCCTTTAACTATAGGGAGCGCATATGATGTTTGGGTAAGTAAACAGGTTCAAAGCTACGCAAGCGTTGGGATGACAGAAGATTATCGGGGTACAATAATTATTCCTGAGGCAGAAGATGAAGGAGAAGATGACGAAGAAAATGAAGAACCTATAGATGAAGATCCTGTCCCAACTAAAAGGAATCAGAAAACATCGGAAATCATGCCTGATGAACAACGGGTGGAAGCAGGGCGAGCAGCTCAAAAAGTATCTGCTTTTGACGAGGGAATCACGCTGGATATTCCTGAAGGGGCATTTGATTCTTCGGTTACACTGATTATCCGGAAAACCTCGACACTTGCTACTCTGGCAAATGGTTTTACCATCAACAGTCCGGTGTTTGAAATTGATACGAGCGGAGTTTTGCCTAAGAAGCCTATTATACTAAGGATTAAATTTGACACTGCGGATATTGATGACTTACGCAAGCTGGGTATTTATCGTCAGAATGATTTAAACAAATCTCAATGGATCTACAAAGGCGGCGTGATTGATACTGAAGCAGGTATGATTACTATTGAGCTTAAAGATTTCAGCAATTACGCAGTGATGACTTACGAACGAAAATTCAATGATCTCTTGGGACATTGGAGCAGTAAAGATGTTGATGTGTTAATTAGTCGTCATATGGTCAAAGGGGTTAGTGAGTCCGAATTCCAGCCAAAACGGAATATTACCCGGGCAGAATTGGTTAAATTGCTGGTAGAAGTAATGAATATTGCCTCCGGCCGGTGTTTCCAGGAAAATGCCTCAGCTGCCTCTATCTTTAATGATGTATCGCCAAATGATTGGTACTTCCGTTATGTGCAAATTGCAGCAGAATACGGTATTGTCAAGGGAAATAACGGGAAATTCCGTCCCGGGGATCCGGTAACCAGAGAAGAAATCTCGACTATGATTAACAGACTATTGGGTCAGGAAACTGATAAGAAGGGAGTTAAGTTAACTTATAGTGATACCGGCCAAATTTCCCAGTGGGCTTTGAATGCTGTTGCTAGCATGGAGGAACTTGGTATTATGACGGGTATTACCCCTGATAAATTTGCTCCGGGTAAAAATGCTACCAGAGCAGAATCCGCTGTGATTATTCTCCGGGTGATGGAACAACTGGGCTTGATTACGGAAAAAGATACAAATCTCAAAGTACCCGGTGGGTGAGGTAAATAATAAATAAGCCCGTTGGGCCTATGTAGATAAACAACCTTGGCGGAGAACTATTCTCTAATAAGGTTGTTTATTTATTTTTCACCTCTTCATATCTCTTTACAATTTTGTTAAGATAAAGGAGTAGGTGGTAAAAAAATGATGGAAAATGCCTTAAAAAATATTAAAAACATATTACGGTTATCAGTCTTTTAAAAAAGGGCAGGAGCAAATCATCAAAAGCATCTTGTCAGGCCATGATACCCTGGGTATTATGCCTACCGGGGGTGGTAAATCTGTTTGTTATCAGATTCCTTCTCTTGCTTTTCCCGGGACAACCTTAGTGATTTCCCCCCTAATTTCCCTGATGAAAGATCAGGTAGACAGTTTATCAAACCTGGGGATTCCAGCGGCTTTTATTAATAGCAGCTTAACACAGCGCCAGGTGCGGGAACGAATTAGTGAAGCCGAAAAGGGGCTTTACAAATTGCTATATGTAGCACCGGAACGTTTGGAGTCGGAAAATTTTCTGGGACTTTTACAATCCCTTTCCATTACTATGGTGGCTATAGATGAAGCTCACTGTGTTTCCCAGTGGGGGCATGATTTTCGCAGAAGCTATTTAAATATTGGGAACTTTATTAAGGAAATTCCCACCCGACCGGTAGTTACTGCCTTTACAGCTACAGCTACAAAAGAGGTTAAAGAGGATATTATCAAGCTTTTGGGCCTTAAAAACGCAAAGGTTTTTGTCACCGGATTTGACCGAGAGAATCTTTTTTTTGAAGTAAGAAGGGGAGAAAATAAAAAGGATTTTATCTTAGATTATCTAAAGGACAATAGGGAAGAAGCGGGTATTATCTATGCCGCCACCAGGAAAGAAGTGGACTCCATTTATGAGTTGTTAGAGAAAAAAGGGTTTAATGTAGGTAAATATCATGCCGGCATGAAAGACTGGGAAAGGGAAGTCAATCAAGAGGACTTTCTGTATGATGAAGTAAAGGTGATGGTAGCTACCAATGCTTTTGGTATGGGTATAGACAAATCCAATGTGCGTTATGTAATCCATTACAATATGCCGAAAAACATGGAGTCCTATTATCAGGAAGCGGGCAGGGCTGGCCGGGATGGAGAACCGGGGGATTGTATTCTTCTGTTTAGCCCCCAGGATATTATTATTCAAAAATTCTTAATTGAGCAAAGTATATTTTCTCCCGTGAGAAAGAATAACGAATACCAAAAACTGCAGCAAATGGCGGATTATTGTCATACCGACCGCTGCTTAAGGAAATATATTTTAGAATATTTTGGAGAGACAGTAGACGACGAATCCTGTAATAACTGCTCAAACTGCAGTCAGGAATTGGAGATTGTAGATATTACTATAGAAGCACAAAAAGCTTTTTCTTGTATAAGACGCATGAAAGAACGCTTTGGCATCAAGTTGGTAGCGGAAGTTTTAAAAGGCTCTAAAATCAAGAAAATCAGAGAACTGGGTTTTGACCGTCTTTCAACCTATGGGCTGATGGAGACTAACACAGCTAAGGAAATCGTAGATTTACTGAATCTCTTAGTAGCAGAAGGATATATTTACTTGACCGAAGGTAAATTTCCGGTAGCTAAACTAAGTCCGAAGGCTGTGCCCGTGTTGAAAGGAGAAAAAAAGGTCTTTCGGAGAATCCCTATCAAAAAAGAAAAGGATAACTCCCGCCAAGTCCTCTTTGAAATACTGCGTAATTTGCGCACAGTAATTGCCCAAAGGGAAAATGTTCCTCCTTATGTGGTTTTTACCGACAGAACCCTTCATGAAATGTGCCGAATGTTGCCTATGAATAGGTCTGCCTTAAGACAAATTAGCGGGGTAGGAGATGTGAAGCTAAATAAATATGGGGATAGTTTTATTGAGAAAATTACCCGTTATGTGGAAGAAAACAATAAAGGGCAAGTGCTTCCCACACATCAGGAACTTCCTGGAATTCAGGCGTAAGAAAAAAGATACAGGATAAAGTAGTTCCGGAAAAAATAAATCCGGAACAAAAGATTCCCAGTCATATTATCAGTTATCAACTGTTTAAGCCCATGAAATAATACGTATTTAATTAGTACTGGAGGAAGATAAATGGCTATTTATATCTACACCTCTCCGATAGGGGAAATAGGCATTGGTGCAAATGATGAAGAAATTACTCATCTCTATCTCAAAAACGATATTCATTCCCTTAATTATAGGGTATGTAATTCTGAAGTGTGCATCACGCCTATTATCAAGGAAGCCAAAGTCCAGTTGGATGCCTATTTTGCCGGAAAACTTCGGGAATTTGACTTGCCCTTAGCCCCCAGTGGGACGGAATTTAGGAAAAAAATATGGGAACTCCTTTTAAAAATTCCCTATGGAGAGACCCGCACTTATGGCCAAATAGCAGCGGAGGCGGGGAATCCAAAGGCGTCCCGGGCGGTGGGACAGGCTAATCATAATAACCCAATTTCTATTATCATTCCTTGCCATCGTGTAATTGGTGCCAATGGCAAACTTGTAGGGTATGGGGGCGGACTGGACATTAAGAGGAAGCTGCTTATGCTGGAAAAAGAAAATCTAACAAATTTCATTTAATAATATCTTTGTCATGCTGAGGGAGGTACGGCCGAAGATCTAAAAAAACTACGAGCAAGAAGAATTCCTGTTCGTAGTTTTATTTTAATACGGATTAATCCGTAAAAGGAAAATTTGGGAGTGTAAATATTAGCATCTTTTATCCGATGAACAATTTTTTTTATCTACAATGGGCAGTTCAATCGCATTAAAACTCAGCACTGATTAATTGATCAACCAAGATGATGATGCTTTGCAAAATCCTTGTCTCTGCCAGTTTGCCGCCGCTGAACACTTTCAAAACCAAACATCCTCCCTCAGGAGGGAAAAAGGTTATGAAGTTTCCGTTAATATCAACGTCAGCTACATTTAAAACTTTTTTGCAGCAATTTCCACATTCAAATTCCACAGCAACCGGCAGCAGGCCACTTCCCAGGAGTGAACCAAAAAATTGTGCTTTGTTTAATGCTTCGCCCTCTTTATAGAGCACTGAAAGGTTTTTCCCAATTGGAAGGGGAATATTTAATTTACGAGATGAATCTTTAGCCATTTTTTATACTCCTTTCATTAAAATTGGCCTGGCACATAGAATTCAAAAGAGCAAACTCTGTCTGGATCCAATAAGGCAAAGTTGGATAATTCCTTATCAACTAACTTGCCTTCACAGAGTGTCTCTACCAGCAGGCACTCGCCTTCGGCAGCCAGTGCGATAACGATAATGTCAAATAACACTATTACAATAGCAGCATTAGACAGCCTTTTGCAGCATCCTCCACAGAAAAATTCTATTGCGACTCGCTCATCAATTACGTTGTTCCCATTGGATTGTATACTTCTTAAGGATTCCTCAAGACAATTTGTGTCGAGAGGGGTTGTTCTGCCATATTTAATGGAAAACCCTTGGACTTCGTTCTTAGAGATTTCGACCATTTATAAATCTCCTTTCATTTTTTTAATGTTGTTAGTTTTTTTCGCAAATTTCTACAGCACCGCATTCAATGCTGCAGATATCTTTAAAGGGAATGGAAATATATTTATAAACATCTGCATCCACCAGTTTGCCACCACAGAACATCTTTTCCACAATGCATCCTTCCTCGGTGGCAGAGAAAGTGACCACATCTGTTTTTCTATTAAATTCAAAACGATCAATATTAACAGTTTTTTTCAGGTAATCTCCACATGTGTACTGGACAGCCAGTTTGTTGTCATCACATAGGACGTCGATCAATCTAAGCAGGGGAGGCAAGTGGCGCTTTGAGGGATGGCACCTTCGGCAAAATAGGTTGTCCGTTTTCTCCGGAAATTCAAGAACTTGAGATAATCCGCTTTGTGGTGAGGCTTGGTGCGCCTTCATTTTTATATTTGCTGCAATAATTGGCATTCCCGTATGATGGTTGACTTGAACGCCCACCTGGGATGCAATTTGTGTATCCGTTAATCGTCCATGACAAAACGTCTCTATCTTAAGGCATTCGCCGAACGGGGGGAATGCCAGCAAGCCAAAATCATAATTAGAGCATTGGTAATTTCCCGTAGCCACAAAGAATAGAATGTTTGATACCTTTTTACAGCAGTTTCCACACCCAAACTGCATGGTAAAGTGTTTATGCCTATGATGTTTATACAAAAGTTGTTTATTTGCAATTTCATCCAAATTAATAATGGTATCCTGCTGTTCCCAAAATTCTTCGTCCAAGCTTGTCCCAATTATCGGTTCAGGCGGTTGGGGTGTTTTTCTATTACGGCGATTCACTTTGTCTGGATTCTCCTTTCATAAATTATTGGATAATTAGGCGTTTGCGAAACACCGCAGCCCGCATAAATACAGGCTTTTGTTAACGTTTTTTATATATAACTCCTCTCCAAAATGCGGTAAAATTAAGTTGTAAACAATAATAAAACAACATCTCGGAAAGGAGTTATAAACTAATGGTAAGGCCTAAACAATTATCTCTCGCCGATATTTATTCCGACTGTAATAATGTTTTTGAAAACGATAAATATCATTTTCTATCGCTTCTTGAAGATAACATTAATCTTGAGGAACTTATTCCTGCTTCCTTCTATACTCACTTTTATTCCTATTTTGGCAGAAAGCGTATATACCCTCTTTCCGGTTTCCTTTGGGCACTGATCCTTCAGCGAATTTTCTCCATCCCCACTGACTCACTTCTTTTAATCTTTCTCCAATACTCAAAGGAACTTCGTGACTTTTGTGGTTTTTCGAAGGTTCCCGATGCCTCTAAGATCACCAGGTTCAAGCAGGAGTTTCTAATGGACTTACAATCATTTTTCGATTCACTTGTTGATGTCACCGAACCGATATGCCAAAAGATTAATGCATCCCTTGCCTCCATGACCATCTTCGATACTTCCGGCATCGAAGCCTTTGTTACTGAAAACAATCCCAAGTATGCCAACCGCATTATCAGTCAGCTAAAAACTTTTAAGAAAGCAATGGGGCTCGATAACTCCTATGACCCCTACAAAGCAGCCTATAAATCCATGCCTTCCCATGCTGCTTCAAACCAGGCCATTAAACAGCTCTACATCAATGGACATTTTTGCTATGTTTTCAAGTTTGGTATTATTACCAACGGTCTTGGTATTGTCCGTGACATCTCTTTTTACAATAAAGATTTCATAGATGCTCACCCGGACATTATTGTGGAAAAGAAAACCGATTCTCCCGAAGAAGATAAATCCCTTGGAGATGCCAAAGCCCTTATCCCTGTTCTTAATGATTTTTTTGATAAGCATCCTTTAATCAATCCAAAGGTTTTCCTCGGCGACGCTGCTTTTGACACGGTTAACATCTATAAATCCCTGTTTACTGAACTGAATTTTGAAAAAGCATACATACCTCTTAATTCTCGTTCTGGGCTTGGAAACCAGGACTATACCATTAACGAAGATGGTATTCCTTGCTGCCCTCAAAATCTTCCTATGAAACCGGAAGGCAGCAAATCTAACCTAAAATGCGGGATTCCAACTTTTAAATTTGTCTGCCCTAAAATGTCCTGGGACAAGTGCGACGATGGCAAATATCGCCGCCGTACCCACTGTGATAATCCTTGTACTGACTCTCTGTGCGGACGAATGCTTTACGTTTATCCCGAGAAGAATCTTCGCGCTTACCCCGGTACAATCCGTGGCACCGAGGAATGGGATAAAACCTACAAAATTCGTTCCGTTGTTGAAAAATCTATTAACCATTTCAAAGATAGTTTTTGTCTTGCCGGTCGCAGAACCCAGAATGAAAAGACATTACATGCTGATTTATTATTAGCCGGCATTACCCAGTTAATCACGGTTGTTCTTGCTGACCGCATTCATAAACATGAATACATTCGCAGTCTGAAGCCACTCATTGCATAGAAATATATTGTAATTCCATATACCTATCCCTTGGGGGTATTTCCTGCGCCCATTTTTTCTACCTACACCAGAAGTAAAACTTTTTAGCCTTTTCGTCCTGAAAAAAATTTAATTTGTATTGTTCCCAAGCCATCTTGAACTTTTTATTCTAGTCCATTTTGCAATTACTTAATTATTGGATAATTACTGATTTATAACAATAATTTTATTTACCTGATATAATATATGGTGCTTATCCCAAAAAGGTCACAAAATCAAATTAATATATTATAATTAGCATAAATGGAAAAGTTTTATAGGAATAGTTGGCAAATAGAATCACTAGTATTAAGAAAGGAAAAGACAATGACAGGTAGATTAAAAATAATAACCGCCATGATGGTATTTGGCAGCGTGGGGATTTTTGTTAAGTATATTGATTTGTCGTCCAGCCAAATAGCTTTCTTGAGAGGGTTGATCGGAAGTGTTTTTTTAATTTTAGCCAGTATAAGCATCAGACAGAAGTTATCTAATAAAGCTACTCTAAAAAGAAATATGAAACTTCTTATTTTATCCGGGGCAGCCATAGGAGTGAATTGGATATTCTTATTTCAGGCATATAAATATACTACTGTTTCTAATGCAACTTTGAGCTATTATTTCGCTCCGATATTTGTGATTATTTTGGCTCCCTTTGTATTAAAGGAAAAACTCACAATGGTAAAGGTGAGCTGCATTATTACTGCTATGATCGGGTTATTTTTAGTACTTAACACAAAAGACACTAGTGTAACTGGTTCTTATAAACACCTTGTCGGCATACTTTACGGTCTATCCGCCGCTATTTTTTATGCGGGGGCAATTTTGATGAATAAACTTATCAAAAACATATCTGGTCTTGAGACGACAATAATTCAATTAATGGTAACTGCCCTAGTGTTATACCCCTATGTTTTTATTAAAGAACCTATTGATTTTGCCGGGATAGATTCTAATTCACTTATCCTTATTTTTATTTTGGGCATTTTGCATACAGGAGTTGCCTATTTTTTATATTTTACGTCATTACAGGAATTGAACGGACAGACCATAGCTGTTTTTAGTTATATTGATCCCATTTCGGCAGTTTTAATGGCCTCCCTTTTTTTGGGAGAAAGCATGGGCTCCTATCAGGTAATAGGCGGTATATTGATCTTGGGTTCTGCTTTTATGAGTGAAAGGCTGGGAGACAGTACCTTTACAAGGTGTAAACCTAAAAACGCAAATTCTAAAGCATGATATCAATATCAATAAGCCTGATAACATATGTTACCAATAAGGGCCTATTGACAATGCCCAATGAAGTTGTGTTAAACTAGTCAAGCACCCCAGAGGACAGTCCCAAAAACTGCCAAAAAAAGGTGGTTGACAGAAGGTAAGAGGTTTGATAAACTAATTAAGCGCTTGAGAGCGCGGAAGAAGATACCAACAATGCCAGTGAAGAACGGATTGACAAAGGTAAGATAAGCTGGTAATATGGTCAAGCACTCGAGAGAGGGCAAGTTAAACAAATGAAGATTGACTAAGAACACAACATTGTGTTGCAACATTGATCTTAGTGCATTCCGTGCACGTCAAAAAAGATCTTGACAAACTTAGAAGAGTTTGAGAGAATGAAGATCGACTAAGAACACAACATCGTGTAGCAACGTCGATCCTGGTGCATCCGTGCACTACAAAGCTGGTCTTTGAGAACTGAACAGTGAAAAGCCTGATGTTGTTCAGGAACCGGAAACAGTAGCAAGAACAAAGAGTTTAAGCTTCGATCCGGGGAATGAGAAACATTAAAAAAGCGAAACCTGGAAATAACTTTGAGAGAAGTAAAAACAGGTAATTCAAATCGAGCCAATTAGACCTCGATAAAGTTAGTAGCGGCAAAAGCCGATACGATAAATTTTATTGGAGAGTTTGATCCTGGCTCAGGACGAACGCT
>JBMNKZ010000006.1:107500-232957 GCA_050952465.1 Bacillota bacterium
GGCCCATCACAGAGGGTAACAATCCTGTAGGCGAAAGGCTGAAATGCTTGAGAGTATCCCAAGTACCGCGGGACACGAGAAACCCCGTGGGAATCAGGGGGGACCACCCCCCAAGGCTAAATACTCCTTGGCGACCGATAGTGAACCAGTACCGTGAGGGAAAGGTGAAAAGAACCCCGGGAGGGGAGTGAAAAAGAACCTGAAACCGTATGCTTACAAACAGTCAGAGCACTATATAAGTGTGATGGCGTACTTTTTGTAGAACGGACCGGCGAGTTACGGTAACGAGCGAGGTTAAGTGGAGGACACGGAGCCGGAGCGAAAGCGAGTCTTAAAAGGGCGACTAGTTCGTTACTGTAGACCCGAAACTTGGTGATCTACCCATGGTCAGGGTGAAGCTTAGGTAAGACTGAGTGGAGGCCCGAACTGACTTACGTTAAAAAGTGAGCAGATGAACTGTGGGTAGGGGTGAAATGCCAATCGAACCAAGAGATAGCTGGTTCTCCCCGAAATAGCTTTAGGGCTAGCCTCAATTGATGATTTATGGCGGTAGAGCACTGTTAGGGCTAGGGGCCTAACCAGGTTACTGAACTCTCACAAACTGCGAATGCCATAAATTTAGATTGGGAGTCAGACTGCGGGGGATAAGCTTCGTAGTCGAAAGGGAAACAGCCCAGACCGACAGCTAAGGTCCCAAAGTGTGTGCTAAGTGGAAAAGGATGTAGAGTTGCTAAAACAACCAGGATGTTGGCTTAGAAGCAGCCACCATTTAAAGAGTGCGTAATAGCTCACTGGTCGAGTGACTCTGCGCCGAAAATGTAACGGGGCTCAAGCACACCACCGAAGCTTCGGGATTGTGAATAACAATCGGTAGGGGAGCGTACTGTACACGCTGAAGGTTGACCGAAAGGACAGCTGGAGAGTACAGCAGTGAGAATGCCGGTATGAGTAAGCGACAAGGCAGGCGAGAATCCTGCCCGCCGAAAGCCTAAGGTTTCCTGGGGAAGGCTCGTCCGCCCAGGGTAAGTCAGGGCCTAAGTCGAGGCGAAGAGCGTAGATGATGGACAATCGGTTAAAATTCCGATACCACCTAGACCCGTATGAAGGAAGGGGTGACACAGGAGGGTAGGTCAAGCGCACCGTTGGTCGAGTGCGTCCAAGCCGGTAGGGAGAAAGATAGGAAAAACCGTCTTTCAAAATCCCGAGAGGTGAAGGGGAGCGAAAATAAGTAGCGAACTGACTGATCCCACACTGTCAAGAAAAGCCTCTAACGAGGGTGTAGGTGCCTG
Organism: Bacillota bacterium; assembly: GCA_050952465.1. Taxonomy (GTDB): domain Bacteria; phylum Bacillota; class Dehalobacteriia; order Dehalobacteriales; family Dehalobacteriaceae; genus DUPU01. Next base: position 108,790 of record JBMNKZ010000006.1, read on the forward strand.
TACCGCAAACCGACACAGGTAGGTGGGGTGAGAATCCTAAGGCGCGCGAGAGAACCCTCGTTAAGGAACTCGGCAAAATGACCCCGTAACTTCGGGATAAGGGGTGCCTTTGTAGTGTGAAGTCTTAAACGGATGGAGCATGAAGAGGCCGCAGAGAATTGGTCCAAGCGACTGTTTAGCAAAAACACAGGTGCCTGCCAAGTCGAAAGACGACGTATAGGTGCTGACGCCTGCCCGGTGCTGGAAGGTTAAGAGGAGAGGTCAGCGAAAGCGAAGCTTCGAATTGAAGCCCCAGTAAACGGCGGCCGTAACTATAACGGTCCTAAGGTAGCGAAATTCCTTGTCGGGTAAGTTCCGACCCGCACGAAAGGCGTAACGATTTGGACACTGTCTCAACGAGGGACTCGGCGAAATTGTAATACCGGTGAAGATGCCGGTTACCTGCGACAGGACAGAAAGACCCCGTGGAGCTTTACTGTAGCCTGACATTGGATTTTGGTATATCTCGTACAGGATAGGTGGGAGACATAGAATCTGGGACGCCAGTTTCAGAGGAGTCGCTGGTGGGATACCACTCTTGATGTACTGAAATTCTAACTTCACGCCGTAAGCCGGCTGAAGGACATTGTCAGGTGGGCAGTTTGACTGGGGCGGTCGCCTCCCAAAGAGTAACGGAGGCGCCCAAAGGTTTCCTCAGCGCGGATGGAAATCGCGCGAAGAGTGTAAAGGCAGAAGGGAGCTTGACTGCGAGAGAGACATCTCGAGCAGGGACGAAAGTCGGGCTTAGTGATCCGGCGGTACCGAGTGGAAGGGCCGTCGCTCAACGGATAAAAGCTACCCCGGGGATAACAGGCTTATCTCCCCCAAGAGTCCACATCGACGGGGAGGTTTGGCACCTCGATGTCGGCTCATCGCATCCTGGGGCTGTAGTAGGTCCCAAGGGTTGGGCTGTTCGCCCATTAAAGCGGTACGTGAGCTGGGTTCAGAACGTCGTGAGACAGTTCGGTCCCTATCCGTCGCAGGCGTAGGAAATTTGAGAGGCACTGTCCCTAGTACGAGAGGACCGGGATGGACAGACCTCTGGTGTACCAGTTATCCTGCCAAGGGTATAGCTGGGTAGCTAAGTCTGGCAGGGATAAGCGCTGAAAGCATCTAAGCGCGAAGCCCCCCTTAAGATAAGATTTCCCATACCATAAGGTAGTAAGACCCCAGAGAGACGATCTGGTTGATAGGCCGGATGTGGAAGGGCAGTAATGCCCGGAGCTGACCGGTACTAATTGGTCGAGGACTTGACCTTGAAAAGAAAACTAAGCATTAATTGCTCACTGTGTAGTTTTGAGAGAACAAAATACATTTTCCTGGTGATGATGGCGGAGAGGCCCCACCTGTTCCCATTCCGAACACAGAAGTTAAGCTCTCCAGCGCCGATAGTACTTGGGACGGGAGTCCCTGGGAGGGTAGGACGTTGCCAGGATCTAAATTTAAAAAAGCACGCCAAAAGGTGTGCTTTTTATCTTAATTTATTTTAAATGTCAGTGAACTTTGAATATGGTAGAATAGTTAACAGAATATATTATCACTTGCCAAGATTAGGTTATAAGTTATAAACAGTATAACAATACTCAATGTGTAGGTGACAGGGAAAAATGGAAAATAAAAAATTATCACGGCTTCACTCATATAGATGGGTTGTTTGGTTCGTTTTACTTATGGCCTATGTGATTGTATTATTCCAAAGGGTTTCTCTAAATGCCGTATCTAATGAACTACAGGATGAATTTAAACTTTCTGCTTCCGGATTTGCTATAATTGCTTCAGCTTATCCATATGCCTATGTGTTAATGCAAATACCTATTGGAATTGCTGTTGACTATGTGGGACAAAGAAAAACCGCTGGTTTAGGTGTACTTCTTACAGCGATAGGGTCTATACTGTTTAGTATGGCTCATAGTGGATGGGCACTGTTTATAGGACGGGTACTCGTAGGTATTGGTTCAGCAACCGTCTTTCTTAGTATTACGAAAATACAGGTCAACTGGTTTTATACAAGACAATTTGCCAGCATTTCTGGTGTAACCCAGTTGGTTTCCAATACAGGAGGCATGTTGGCGCAGACTCCTCTAATACTTATAGTCGGGGCAATTGGTTGGAGGGATACATACGAAATAATTGCCGGGATTTGTTTATTTATTTCATTATTGATTTTTTTATTAGTAAAAGATAAACCGGCTGATATAGGATTACCATCAATAGAATCCTTAGAAGGGCGCAAAGAAGTAAAAGTTTCAAATAATCATATATGGCGTGCAATAAGAGAGGTTATAAGGAATCGCTCTCTTTATCCTGCCATCATCGGATGCTTTAGTACCTATGGATCCTTTTTTACCTTTACAGGAGTGTGGGGGATAAAATATTTTACGGAGAGTTCTTATGAAATGACAAAAGCAACTGCCGGGAATTATACCATATCTGTAACTTTAGGAATAGCATTAGGCAGTTTGATTATTGGCACTCTTTCAGATTATACCAAAAAACGTAAGATTTTTATGGTGTTCTCTACATTTATTGGTGTTGTTGCTTGGATTTTAATAACTTTTATTCAGATCCCTGAGGGAATTTTATTATATATTGTTACGTTTATGATCGGTAGCTCCTGTGCTAATGTATTAATTTCCATGGCCTACACGAAGGAAATAAACGACATAAATTATTCGGGCATTGCGGTTTCTATTACAAATTTCTGGACTATTTTGGCTACAGCCATTCTTCCTATAGTAGTTGGCGTTATCTATGATGCCAATAAACATCTTAGCAGCCAATTAATATGGGATAAATGTATGGGTGTGTTACTGTTGATAAATATCATTGGGTTCATTGCATCCTTTTTTACTAAAGAAACAAATGCAAAGAATATTACGGTATCAGAAATCAACTTATCATAAATGTACGAGGGACAAATAATTTAGAAACTGACAGTGATATTCAGATTTCACCTGAAGGCCTCCCAGGCCCTCAGACTTTTTTATGCACTTTTTTAATTAAACCTTATAGAATTCTTAATAAAACCCAAATAATCATTAAGAAATACTAAATGTTTATTATAGGTACATTACTATAAATTATTTTAAAATAAATAGAGGATATTGCTAAAAAATGTAGAATTATAACTTCATTCCAGAAAAGAACAACTAAAATACTGGTTGTATTTAAGGAGGTGTAGTGATTTTGGTTGACTACAAGGAAGTTATAAAAAGATGCGGGCACCTAAATGGGGGAATTATTGAGGCTTTTCATGCTGTCCAGGATGAAATGAATTATCTGCCGGAGGAAGCAATTATTGCTGCAGCCGAGATATTTAACGTCCCGGTAAAGGAGGCCTATGGGGTAGCTACCTTTTATTCCTTTTTCTCCACAAAGCCACGGGGCAAATATGTAATCAGAATGTGCAAAAGTGCTCCATGTCATATTGCGGGAGCAGCAGAAGTAATCAAAACCTTTGAAAAGGAATTAGGAATATCTTGTGGGGAAACTACGCCAGATAAGAAGTTCACTTTAGAATTGACGGAATGTGTGGGACAGTGCCAGGAAACACCGGTGGTTACAATTAACTTAAAGCCCTATGTTGGTGTTACACCGGAAAAAGTATCCCAAATTCTCGCAGAGTATAAGTAAATACCAATAGAAATAAAGAGAAGGTAAAATTATGCATGGTAAAGGGGAAATTTTACATGGCAGAAGAGTTTCGTATTGCCCTGCGTAACATGGGCAAAATCGACCCGGCAAATATAGACGATTATATCGCCATGGGCGGGTATAAAGCCTTGGAAAAAGCCCGGGATATGGGGTCGTTAAATATTATTGAAGAGGTAAAAAAATCGGGACTTCGGGGCCGAGGAGGTGCAGGATTTAATACCGGACAGAAATGGTACTTTTCTTATAGCCTAGAGAACGATGAAAAATATGTTGTATGTAATGCAGATGAAGGTGAACCGGGTACTTATAAAGACCGAATCATTATGGAAAATGATCCCCACACTGTCATAGAGGGAATGGCCATCTGCGCCCAGGCTATCGGTGCCCCAAAAGGGTTCATCTACTGCCGAGGTGAGTACCAGGGTCTGGTTAAATCCATGAGAAATGCCGTAGACCAGGCAAAAGAAAAGGGCCTTTTGGGTGATTTCGACATCGAAGTGCGCATGGGGGCAGGTGCCTATGTGTGCGGGGAAGAAACCTCATTAATTGAATCCCTAGAAGGTCACAGAGGGGAATCAAGATTTCGTCCTCCTTATCCTCCGGTGAGCGGTTTATGGAAAAAACCCACCATTGTCAACAATGTAGAAACCTTTGCAACTATTCCTCCTATCGTTGAAAAGGGCGGCGAATGGTTTAAAAGTATTGGGGCGGAAAATTTTCCCGGAACAAAAATACTTACTCTCTCCGGGGACGTCAAGAACAGATCTTTTATTGAGGTTCCGACCAATACCACTATTAGAGAGGTAATCTTTGATTTCGGACAAGGAATACCCCAAGGTAAAAAGCTTAAAGCCGTCCAGATCGGCGGAACATCAGGAGGTTTTATATCTCCCGCACTTCTAGATACTCCTATTGATTTTGATTCCATGAGAAAAGCAGGTGCTACACTAGGCTCCGGAGCAGTTTTTGTGCTTAATGAAGAAAGAGACCTGGTAGATATAGTTATGCGAACAGCGGAATTTTTCGAGCATGAGTCTTGCGGCAAATGTGCTCCCTGCCGGGAAGGCACCATGAGGATGAAAAATATTCTTGAAAATATCAATTCCGGGCTAGGATCAAAAGATGATTTGGCTTTGCTCCAAAAATTAGGTCGGGTAATGGCCAGCACATGCCTATGCGGTTTAGGCCAGGCAGCCCCTACCCCTGTTATCACCAGTATTAAACATTTCGGTACTGACTTTGAGGCAAAGATCACCCGGGAAGGGAGTGAAAAAACATGGTAAATGTCAACATAGACGGAGTTAAGATATCAGTCCCAGAAAACTACACCATTCTTAAAGCGGCAGAGATAGCAGGAATTAAAATTCCCACCCTGTGTTATCATCCTGATCAAGCAGTAAAAGCTAATTGCCGTGTTTGTGTTTGCGAAGTAAAAGGCTTGCCTCTGATGCAGACAGCATGCTCTACTCCCGTTTGGGACGGCATGGAGGTCAAAACTAACACACCTGCCGTAATTGAAGCGAGAAGAACTATTTTGGAATTAATTCTCGCCCACCATCCCCAAGACTGCCTGAATTGTGCGCGAAACAATAACTGCGAACTGCAGAAGCTGGCCGAGGCCTATTGCTGCGAGAGAAATCCCTTCCCCAATATTATCCGGGGACTCCCTAAGGATAACTCTACCCACGCTGTGGTGCGTGATCCTAATAAATGTATCCTATGTCGCAGGTGCGACTATGTTTGCAATGAGGTTCAGACTGTCAATGCCCTGGGTTTAGAGAAGCGGGGACGGCATACCATGATGGCGGCTTCTTTAGGAAAAAGTCTCGCGGAAAGCCCCTGTGTTATGTGCGGCCAGTGCATCCATGCCTGTCCGGTAGGTGCTATTCAAGAAAATGATCAGATTAATGAATTCTTAGCGGCAGCTGCCGACCCGGAAAAAATTATTGTTACCCAAATGGCACCCGCAGTCAGGGTTGCTTTGGGTGAAGAGGTTGGTTTAGCTACCGGGGAATTGGATATGCAGGTTTTGGTCGCAGCCTTAAGGCGGATAGGTTTTGATTATGTCCTTCATACCAATTTTACCGCAGATTTAACCATTCTGGAGGAAGGGAACGAACTGCTGAAAAGATTAAAAGAAGGCGGCACCCTTCCCATGGTTACATCCTGCAGTCCCGGCTGGATTAATTTCTGTGAAACCTTTTATCCGGATTTATTAGATCACCTGTCCACCTGCAAATCACCCCAGCAGATGTTTGGTGCTTTGGCCAAAACTTACTGGGCGGAAAAAATGGGAATAGACCCGGCTAAGATCTATTCAGTTTCCATCATGCCTTGCACTGCGAAAAAATTCGAGGCCGCCCGTCCTGAGATGAAGAGCAGTGGCTACCAGGATGTGGACTTAGTTCTGACCACCAGGGAAATCGGGAGGCTATTCCGTATGGCCGGTCTTAACCTAAGTAAAATAGCCCCCAGTAGTTTTGACTCCTGGATGGGCACTTATACCGGTGCTGGGGTCATATTCGGGGCCACAGGCGGCGTAATGGAAGCAGCCCTGCGTACCGTTTATGAAGTGGTGACCGGAAAAACTTTGGAAAATGTAAACTTCACTTTTGCCCGGGGCATGGAAGGAATCAAAGAAGCGGAAATTGATTTGGATGGGGTTAAGGTAAAAGTAGCCATTGCCCATGGTTTATCCAATGCCCGAAAGCTTATGGACCAAGCAAAGAAGGGGGAATCACCTTATCATTTCATTGAAGTTATGGCCTGCCCCGGCGGCTGCATTGGCGGAGGTGGTCAGCCTATTACCAAGAGCAATGCCAAGCGAGACGAACGAATTAATTGCCTTTACTCAGAAGATGAAAATATGCCTTTAAGAAAGTCCCATGAAAATCCTGAGGTACAGAAGTTATATGAGGAATTTCTCAAAGAGCCCCTGGGACATAAATCCCATGAGCTGTTGCACACCCACTACACACCAAAGAACAAGAAGTTTCTCTAAACCAGTATAATATAATAAGAGCCTGCTTTTTCATCAAAGCAGGCTCTTATTATAAATAAATACTCCTCCTGTCACTTCATGTCATCCCCCTCATGGAAGGGGATAAGGAAAACCCCCTTCATGAGGGGGTTATGTTAAGTATTCACGATTTAATATTTCGCCATCTTCCAGGTAGTAGATGCTGTCGGTCATCTTAACAGCCTCCATCCGGTGATGAGTGACCATCACCGTTGTAATTTTTTGCTTGATCAGTAGTTGGCGGATTTCCTCCATTATGTCCTGGCGAATTTCCTTATCCAGGTTGGCAAAAGGCTCATCCAGAAAAATAATTTCCGGATCAACAACCAGAGCCTGAGCAATGGATACTCGCTGAGCTTCTCCTCCTGAAAGAGAGCGGGCACGCCTTTTTACCAAATGGGTTAGGCGCATTTTTTCCAGCCAAGGCTCAATTTTTATCTCTCGTTCTTTCGATTTTATCCCACGAAAGCGCAGGCCCAGTTCCAGGTTCTCCATTACTGTCAGATCAAGCATCATTGGTTTTTGAAAGACCACCGCCACTCGCCGATGCAGTTCAAGAGGCGAGAACTCGCTAACATTTTTGCCAAACAAGTTAATTGTGCCCGTGCTCTGCTTCTGCAGTCCTGCCATTATAAATAGAAGGCTGCTTTTTCCGGCACCGTTGGGTCCCATTATACTAACCGCTTCCTCGGATTCTACATAAAAATGCGGTATGTTTAATATTGTTCGGCCTTGTTGTACCCAAGTTAGATCCTTAATTTCAATGATTTTGTTCATTGGTTGTTTCTCCCTTGCTGTATCGCGGTTAATATTGCTGTGATACCGTAAGCCAGAATCAGCAGTATAATGCTCAAGGCAATGGCATAATCAAAAGCACCCTTTGATACCTCCATAACTGTGGCTGTTGTTAGTACTCTGGTCATTCCCTTGATATTGCCGCCTACCATTTGGGATGCTCCTATTTCGGATACAACACCGCCAAATCCGGCCATTACTGCAGCCAGCAAACCTAATCTGGCTTCTTTTATCAAGCACCATGCCATTTGGATCCGGTTAGCTCCAAGTGCCACTAATTGGAGACGCAGCCTGGGATTAATCTGCTGGATGGCTGCCAATGTAAAACTGATGACAATGGGAGAGGCAATAATCGCCTGGGCAATGATCATGGCAGTTGGAGTGTAGATAATGTTTAAAAAACCCAGGGGACCCGATCTCCATAGAAAGATACTGACCCACAGGCCAACGACTACTGGAGGCAGTCCCATTCCGAAATTACTCAGGCTGACCAGAAAATTGCGCCCGGGAAACTTGATTAAAGCCAAAAGGCTTCCCAGGGGAACGCCGATTAAAACACTAATCAGCGTGGCACTTCCGGATACCTTGAGGGTGAGCAATGAAACCTCAAGCACTTCCGGGTCTAATGTGATAAGTATTTCCAAGGCCTTGACCAGACCGTTCCAGATTAGTTCCATTTGTATCACCTCAAGATATTTTTATATCTATTAATGTGTTGATGTGATTATGGTTATTGACCAAGCTCAGCTTCGTTTTTCCCTGCATCTGCATAGAACAGGGGCTCACCGTATTTGTCCACTCCAAATTCGGAGATCAGTTTCTGGGTGTCCGGTGCGACCATAAATTCCACAAAGGCTTTAGCACCGTCGGCGTTAACTTTAGGGAACATCTCCGGGTTAACCTGCATTACATGATAAATATTTAACAGGTTCTTTTCGCCTTCCACATGAATCACCAGACTCAAGTTTTGCTTTTGCGCCAAGTATGTAGCCCTGTCTGTCAAAGTATAACCGGATTTTTGTTGCGCAACGTTTAGAGTTTGTCCCATGCCCTGGCCGGTTTCCTGGTAGGAGGAGGTTCCTGACGCGGGACTTATTCCAGCTGATTCCCATAGTTTCAGTTCCATCTTATGGGTTCCGGAATTGTCACCACGGGAAACAAAGAGGCTTCCTGAATCAGCTATTTTTTTAAAAGCTTCTGCAGCAGTTGCGGTTCCATTGATTTTAGCCGGATCGTCCTCAGGACCGATGATTACAAAGTCATTGTGCATAACTAACTGGTAATTGATTCCTACGCCGCTGTCTACAAGTTCTTTCTCACTGGCCGGGGCATGAACTAACAAAACATCGGCTTCGCCTTTTTTACCCATTTCCAGTGCTGCTCCGGTTCCGACGGCAATGGTTTTAATCTTATAACCGCTTTGCTCTTCAAATACGGGAATTAGTACGTCAAGGAGACCGCTGTCCTGGGTACTGGTAGTAGTAGCGAGTATCACATCTGGATTTTCCGGTGCCATCGGTTCTTCAGTTTCTTGCACTTGATTCTCTTCCGGAGCAGTTGCGTCCTGCTGATTGTTACAGGCAGCCAGACTAAGGATAAATATAAACGTTAAGGCAATTACAAAAAGTTTTTTCATCTTTAACATTTAAATAACCTCCATATTTTATTTACTAATTGAAAGATTATCTGCCTCTGGGCTGCCTCCCCCACTTTATAAAAAAGTCGAGTCCGCATTTATAACAGACTCGACATACATCGACTCATATCACTCCTTTCCAAATGCGGGAGGCGCAGCAGTTTCCTGCAACACCCATTGTCCTGCCATTCATACCATAGGGCGCAGAATAACAGGATCGGAGATAATATAAACTTTATACAAGTAATAAAAATTCGATATTAATATTTTTTCTCCTGCTATAGAAAAGCATTTTTTGATACACATGGTGTTTGATGTAGGTTGTTTTACTTATTCAACTATGGTAAAATTTTGTTGAATAAATCCCATAGACATTTTCCAAGTCTTGAAACTTTAAAGTATTTAAATACCAAGAGTTCATGACCGATGGGTATAAGGAGAAATTCTTATGCCTCCCATGTTTGGAAAGGAAAAGCTATTATTAAAATAACAATACAATCCTTTTCGGGTTGTATTTTTTCAATCTATCAGAAAATATAACTTCTTTCTGATGGATTTAAGGAGGAAATTAAATGAAGCTTCTCAAGGTAGATACAGTAACTGGGGCAAAAAGCAAAATGGATCAGTATTTTTCCGATTTGAAATTGCAAAAAGAAGAGCTTGACCTTTATGAGTGCTTAGGTAGAATTGCAGCTGAGGATGTTTTCTCCCCTTTGAATCTTCCGGAATTTAACCGTTCCACAGTGGATGGTTATGCCCTAAAGGCGTCTGATACCTTTGGTGCCAGTGACAGCCTACCGGTATTTTTGGAGCTTACCGGTAAGGTGGAAATGGGTCAGGCGACAGATATTACTGTTTCCCTAGGGGAGGCTGTCTATGTACCTACCGGGGGAATGATTCCCCAAGGAGCTGATGCCATGGTGATGCTGGAGTATGTGGAACAGATGGATGATACGACCATTGCTGTCCATCGGCCTTCAGCTCCGGGAGAGAATATGATCACCATTGGCGAGGATTTAAAAAAAGGAGATTTGATGCTAAAAAAGGGTCGTAAAATTAAGCCTCAGGATATTGGTGCTTTAGCGGCTGTAGGTATCACGAAAATCATGGTTTTTGAAAAACCCAGAATCGCAGTCATATCTACCGGTGATGAGATTGTAGAACCTGCCGCTAATGTTCCTTTTGCCAAAATTAGAGATATAAATACTTACGCTTTAGCAAGCTTGGCAACTGAATTAGGAGCCATCATTACCTATAAAGGTGTCGTCCGGGATGATTTTCAAGAATTAAAAGAAAAGTTATCGTCCCTCATTAATGATAATCATATTGTAGTTGTTTCCGGAGGGAGTTCTGTAGGGAATAAGGATGTTACTGCTCGGGTTATTGATTCCTTAGGTTCACCCGGAACCTTTGTTCATGGGGTGGCAGTAAAACCCGGAAAACCAACTATTATCGGTAAAGCAGGAAATACAGCCTTATTTGGCCTGCCCGGCCATCCGGTATCTGCCATAATTGTCTTTAAGATTTTTATTGAATATCTGTTCAAGAAATTAAATCATCAAGATAATCAGGATAATTATGAACAAAGAGTAATTACTGTCACCGCCAAAGCCGGTGCTAATATTCATTCTGCCCCGGGAAAGGAAACCTATCAGCTGGTAATACTTCAAGGGGAGGACGCGGATTATGTGGCAGTACCGATTCATGGGAAATCAGGTGCCATCTCCCTTATGACCCATGCCCAGGGTTTTATAAGAATTGGACATAACACAGAAGGCATAAAAAAAGGAGAAAAGGTGCAGGTTAATTTGCTATAGGTGCCTGGTACCTTTTAGATTTTCAGGCGGAGTATCTCTTGCCTGGTTATAACCATTGAACTGAAGGGAAGGAGAAAAACTTGAAGTTTCATGAAAGAAATATTTACCTCTCAAATATCGAGGTAAATCAAGCCCTTGAACAAATAATGGAAGCTGTTGCACCTAGTTTAGAAAATCTTAAAAAGGAAATTGTTAAGGTAATTGATTCATTGGATCGGGTTACCTCTAAGCCTGTTTTTGCTAAATTTTCTTCACCAAATTATAATGCTTCAGCTATGGATGGAATTGCGGTAAAGGCTGAGGATACCTTTTGTGCCTCGGAAGGAAATCCTGTCCGGCTAAAACTTCATGAGGACTTTATTTTTATTGATACCGGGGATCCCATCTCTGACCCTTATAATGCGGTAATTATGATTGAAGATGTAGTAGAAATAGATGAAACAACTATTGAAATTATTAAAAGTGCTGCTCCTTGGCAGCACATTAGACCCATCGGCGAGGATATTGTGGCTAATGAATTGATCGTTACGGCAAATCATCAGATTCGTCCCGTGGATATAGGTGCCTTATTAAGCGGCGGTATTGTAGATATCGAGGTGTACGCGAAGCCCCAGATCGGAATTATTCCTACGGGCACAGAAATTATTGAACCTGGGAACGAGATGAAGGTGGGAAGCATCATTGAATCCAACTCTCGGGTTTTTGAAGGAATGGTAAAAAAATTAGGTGGGATTCCCCATCGCTATCAGCCCGTTGCTGATGAATATGAGCTTTTGAAAAAAAGAATCTCCGAGGCCATTCAAGAGAATGACATGGTTATTGTTAATGCCGGTTCCTCCGCCGGTTCTGAGGATTATACCGTAAATCTCATTAGGGAACTGGGAGAAGTGCTGGTTCATGGAATTGCTACCAAACCGGGTAAACCCACCATACTAGGGATGATTCAAGGGAAACCCATTATTGGGATCCCCGGTTATCCCGTGTCTGCCTATTTTGTCTTTGAAACCTTTGTCAGCCCTTTAATTAAGGCTTTCCAAGCACAAACTATAGAGGATAGACCAATGGTAGAGGCCGTGGTCTCAAAGAGAATTGTATCATCCCTGCAGCATCGGGAATATGTAAGGATGAAGCTGGGGCAGGTAGAGGGTAAACTAATCGCTACACCTTTAAACCGGGGTGCCGGGGTAACCATGTCTTTGGTGCGGGCTGACGGAGTATTGGTGATACCCCAACAGAGTGAAGGAGTGGACGCTGGGGAACGAGTGTCTATTGAACTTCTCAAATCTATCAGGAAAATAAACAATACTATCGTGTCTATCGGCAGCCATGACCTTTTGCTGGATATTATGGGAAACTTGATGCATCAAGATAACTCCATGTTTTTCTTATCCTCCGCCCATGTGGGAAGCTTAGGGGGAATAATGGCTTTAAAAAGGGGAGAAGCGCATTTGGCCCCCATTCATTTATTAGATGAAAATGATGGCACTTACAATATAGGTTTTATCAAAAGATATTTAGGCAACATGGACATGTCTTTGATAAAAGGCGTAAAAAGGATTCAGGGATTCATCGTAAACAAGGGGAATCCTAAGAAAATTAAGGGATTTGAAGACTTTCTGGAACAGGATATTCAATTTGTCAACCGGCAAAGGGGTGCTGGAACAAGGCTTCTGGTAGATTATCAATTGAAGCTGTTGGGAATCGATCCTGGGAAAATCAAAGGCTATGAAAGGGAAATGACGACCCATATGGCCGTGGCAGCTTCTGTCTCATCAGGGACAGCAGATGTAGGGGTGGGAGTTTTTTCGGCCGCCAAGGCCTTACATCTTGATTTTATCCCCATCGGAGAGGAATCCTATGATTTTGCCGTTCCCACTAAGTATTTAAAAGAAGAAAAGCTGAAAGAATTTATTAAAGTATTAAAATCCCCCCAATTTAAGGCTGCATTAGACGAATTGGGCGGCTATAGGTTTGAAGATACAGGGGAAGTAATTAATATTAAATAGAGAGTAGCAAAGAGGTAAGAAAAGTTTTTCTACAACCGAAAAATTTTCCACCGTTGCTTTATAATTTGTTATAATGAAATCAAATAATTGGGGAGAAAAAAAGATGAGAATTGGAGTAATTGATGGGCAGGGGGGCGGCATTGGAAAACACATCACAGAAAAACTTCGTAAAAATTTATCTGAAGATGTGGAAATAATTGCTCTTGGTACTAATTCCTTAGCGACATCAGCGATGCTTAAAGCAGGTGCTAACGATGGCGCTACAGGCGAAAATGCTATTGCCTATATGTCGGATCAGGTTGATGTGATCGTTGGTTCTGTAGCGATTCTTTCAGCTAATGCTATGTTCGGTGAATTAACACCCAGAATCGCCCAGGCTATTGGAAGTTCAAAGGCACAAAAAATATTATTGCCCATAAATCGATGCGGAATAGAAATTATTGGTGTTTTAAATGAACCTCTGCCCCACCAAATTGAAAAATTAGTGGAGAGATTAAAAAACATGGAAAGGATGGATCGGAATGTGTGAAGCAAATGCATATATTTTAAACGGTGAACAAGAAGATTTATTTATGGAAAAGGTGGATCGGGTGATTCCTGAAGACGGACAGTTGATCTTAGAAAACATCTTTGGTCAAAAGAAAATTATTAAAGCTCACATCAAGGAATTAGCTTTAGTAGACCATAAAATTATTCTAAAACGAAATGAAGAATAATCCCGGTACCTGGGACTTTCGCGTCTAATGGTTATTGACATTACTAATAATGAAGTGTATACTTCGTATAAGTTAATTAAATGATACTCATTGAGAGTGGTGGAGGGACTGGCCCGATGAAACCCGGCAACCGTTTAGTAGGAATACTAAAAATGGTGCTAAATCCTGCAGAACTTTCGTTCTGAAAGATGAGAGGAGGAAAATGGGGCTAGACCTCTTCTCAATAGGGAAGTGGTTTTATTTTTTTTTGATATAAAATATTGGGAGATGGGAAGGGATATTTAATGGCAGTGACAAAAACATATGAGGAAATTAATGAGAAAATTAAAAAAGGGAAAGCAGTTGTGGTAACCGCTGAAGAAATTATTGATTTAGCTAAAGAAGAAGGAATTAGCAAAGCTACCGCAAAGGTCGATGTTGTGACTACAGGAACCTTTGGCCCCATGTGTTCGTCAGGGGCTTTCCTTAATTTCGGCCATTCTAAGCCGAAGATGAAAATGCAGAAAGTATGGTTGAACGGGGTTCCTGCCTATGCGGGAATTGCTGCTGTTGATGCTTATATCGGAGCAACAGAATTACCGGAGGATGATCCTTGTAATAAAGTGCATCCAGGACGTTTTAGTTATGGTGGGGGGCATGTACTTCAGGATCTAGTAAGCGGGAAATCTGTCAGATTAGAGGCCACTGCCTATGGGACTGACTGCTACCCGAGGAAAAGACTAGAAACCACCATTACCATTAATGATTTAAATTATGCCTTATTATTCAACCCCAGAAACGCTTACCAAAATTACAATGTGGGGATTAATACCACAAATAAGACGATCTACACCTATATGGGTGTTTTGCGACCGCATATGAGTAATGCTAATTATTCCTGTGCCGGTCAATTAAGCCCTTTAATGAATGATCCTTTATATCGAACCATTGGTATCGGTACCAGAATTTTCTTAGGCGGCGGGGTTGGTTATGTAGCATGGCATGGTACCCAGCATAGCCCATCGGAAGAACGGACGGATAAAGGAGTACCCACGGGGGGAGCAGGGACATTGGCTTTAATGGGTGACTTAAAACAGATGAGTCCTGACTTTTTAAGAGGAGTAAGTTTACTTGGTTATGGGGCAAGTTTGGCGGTAGGTGTAGGGATTCCTATTCCTATTCTAAATGAAGAAGTACTGGAATATACCCTGGTTAAAGACGAAGATATCTTGGCACCGGTAGTTGATTACGGTACCTCTTATCCCAATGCGGAACCGGGCAACTTAGGTTTAGTGAGCTATGCCCAGTTGAGATCAGGTAAGATTGAGATTCAAGGAAAAGAAGTGCGCACCGGTTCTCTTTCCAGTTATCCAAAAGCTAGGCAAATTGCCCAAACATTAAAAGACTGGATTATAAACGGGAAGTTTCTTTTGACACAGCCGGTACAAAAATTGCCTTCTGTAGAGGATGATATTACGATTAATCCATTGGTAATCAGATAGGAGGTTGAAAATAATGACGGTATGTAAAAAAATAGTTTTGCGTTTTGACTCCAAAGTTGTGGAAAAACCCATTATATATTCTTTGATTAAAGACTATGGTTTAATTCCGAACATCTTAAAAGCGGAGATTAATCCTCATAAAGAAGGATATCTGGTAGTGGAAGTGACGGGGGAAAACCATCAGTATGCCGAAGGTATTGAGTACCTGAGTTCTTTGGGGGTTTCCATTGATGCTTTAGATGAAAAGGTGACCTGGATTGAGGAAAAATGTATCCAATGCGGTCTTTGTACGGGATTATGCCCCACCCAGGCCTTGAAAATGAATCGTCCCTCCATGAATGTCACCTTTGAGGGAGAAAAATGTATTGTTTGCGAAATGTGTGTCAAAAGTTGTCCGGCAAAAGCTGTGGAACTACATTTTTAATAAACTTTTGTGGCTTTATGTCATCCTGAGGTCGGAACGCCAGAAGGATCTTTAAGATTAATAATTACCAACTACTTGGCAGGGGATGAACAGCAATGTATGTAGAAAGGAAATACCGGGGTGAATTATCTTCGGATTTAACGTCATTTAATGTAAAAATTAAAGAAACAGACTTACTGATTTCACTTAAGCCCCAAGATATTACGCCGGAAATAAAAGATAAGATTACCCAGTACATCTTTCTCCTTCGTAATGAGCTGGAAAAATACATTGAGGAGGATTCCGATTTTCTTCATACTCTGAATCCTTATTTGGTGAGACCGGGAGCACCTGCTATTGCTTTTGAGATGGCAAAATGCGCCAATATGGCCGGTGTTGGTCCGATGGCTGCAGTAGCGGGAGGATTTGCTCAAATGGTAGGAAAGTATGCAGGCCAGTTTTCTCAAGAAGTGATTGTGGAAAACGGGGGAGACATTTATCTAAAATCATCAAAAGTAAGAAAGATTGGCATCTTTGCCGGTTCGTCTCCTTTCAGCGGGCGCATTGCCCTGAAAATTCAACCATCCAAGACTCCTTTGGGCGTATGTACTTCATCCGGAACGGTGGGCCCGTCTCTAAGCTTTGGTAAAGCTGATGCCGTTGTGATTATGGCAAGATCGGCCTTTTTGGCTGATGCCTGCGCCACGGCAACGGGAAACAGAGTGACTACTCCGGCAGATTTTAATCAGGCGATGGAGTTTGCCCGAAAAATTAATGGGGTTAACGGGATTTTATTAATTAAGGACGATAAAATGGCTGCTTGGGGTTCTATTGAGATCGCGCCTGTTTAACATCCCTTGGTACAGTTCCCTAGCTTAGGGCTTTCCCGGGAGTGGTTTCTATGTTAAAATTATTAAAGAAAGTATTTTAAGAGATGATATTCTTAGGGTGAGAGAGAAAGAGAGGGGTTATTTATGGCCGGCCATTCCAAGTGGGCAAATATTAAACGTAAAAAAGAAAAAGTAGATGGAGTAAAAGGTGCTGTCTTTACGAAGATCTCCAAAGAAATCATGGTAGCAGTGAAGCAGGGAGGACCGGATCCAGATGGTAATTTTCGTCTAAAGCTTTGTATTCAAAAAGCAAAGGCTAATAATATGCCCAACGATAACATTAACAGGGCAATCCAAAAGGCTTCCGGCGGTACCGAAGGAGAAAATTTTGAAGAAATTTTTTATGAAGGATATGGACCGGGCGGAATTGCAATATTATTAGAAATTCTCACTGACAATCGCAATCGTACCGCCAGCGAAATTAGATATCTCTTTTCCAGAAATGGCGGGAATCTGGGGGAAACTGGCTGCGTAGCCTGGATGTTTGACAGAAAAGGTCGTTTAACAGTTAATATGGAAGACCAAGATGAAGATGAGTTGATGATGCTGGCTTTGGAAGCTGGCGCCGAGGACTTTAAATCAGAGGACGGAGTGGGCGAAATTATCACGGAAACGGATGCCCTTGAGGAAGTGCGTAATTATATTGTGGATAAGGGCATAGAAATTCAAGAAGCTGAAGTGACCATGATTCCTCAAAACACAGTAGAGGTTTCTGATTTAGATCAAGCTAAGAAACTAATGAAACTGATAGATAGTTTAGAGGATCATGATGATGTGCAGAATGTTTATGGAAATTTTGATATTCCGGAAGGCATTTTGGAACAACTAGAATAGTAGTTAATTAATTTTAGTATATTAATCCCACTATATGGTAATAATACATTTTTGAAGTATGATGTATCGTAGGTGGGATATTTTATGTTCAGAAAACGCATAAGTTGGATTGTTCTGACATTTGCTTTAGCTTGGCTGGTTAGTTTTACTTTATCTTATTGGGTGGCAGATTCTACATTTTGGAAGGATTATATAAAAAAACCTTTAATAGAACAAAATCCGGTAATTAACCAAGCCCAGGCTGTGGGTATGATCCCCGGCAATACCAAGATCAAGGAAGAAATATATTATACCAAGTGCAAGCATTTAATCCAGAGGGAGATCATGGCAGAGGAAGCTTATCCGGAAGCTAACGAAGAAACACTGAAAGCTGAAGGGTGGACATTATACCATAATCGTGATGGGAGTATTACAATTTTTAAAAATGTAGATGGTTTATGCCCGGAGGATGCTCAAAAACGTCACTTAGGAGTGTCAGAAGAGTTTGTTTGCATCATTGAAGGACCGGTGGGTGTAGACGGTGACATTCTAGAAATCTTGGATATTAAGGTTAATAACCTGCCCCAGGAGTGGCAGGACAAGGTAAGAAAAGGAGAACTTGATTTTTCCAGCGAGCAAGAATTACTAGAGGCTTTAGACAGTATCGATGAATATGAATAAAAATTAGTGGGCAGGCACCGAGACCTGCCCATTCACTTGTTCCCATTTGGCAGGATATCCTATTGCCTTTGTCGAATATGTATTACTATATAATTTCTGGAAAGTCCTAATATCTACGCTATAAGGAGCAGGAAAATTGATAATTCTAGGTATAGATCCTGGAACTGCTATTACCGGGTTCGGGGTTTTAGAAACACTAGGCAATAGGTTTAAGTTGCTTGATTACGGATGTATTCGGACAGAAGCCGGAGTTTTATTGCAGCACCGGTTGGAAAAAATATATCAGGGTATGACGGTTTTATTTGATCGCTGGCATCCTGAGGAAGTAGCCATTGAAGAATTATTTTTTAATAAAAACACCAGGACAGCCTTGACCGTAGGACATGCCAGGGGAGTTATTTTTTTGGCCGCGGCTCATCATCATGTGGTGGTGCAGGAATATACTCCTTTACAAGTCAAACAATCTGTGGTTGGATATGGTCGAGCCGATAAGCAACAAGTCCAATATATGGTGAAGACCATCTTAAACCTTTCAACTCTGCCCAAACCTGATGATGCGGCAGATGCTTTAGCCATTGCCATTTGCCATGCTCATTCCCGCATAACTGCTAAAAATATCAGTCAAAAGGAGAGATAAGCTTTTGATCAGTTTTATAAAGGGTGTTCTTTTTGCCCTGGAGGAAGATAACGCCATCATTGATGTAGGGGGTGTGGGTTATCACCTGTTAATTCCTCCTCGTGTATTTCCCCAGGATAAAAAACCGGGGGATGAGGTTTTCTTTTATACTTACTTACAAATCAAGGAAGATAGCTGGCAGCTTTTTGGATTTCCCCAAAAAGAACAGCTGGAGGTTTTTCGCTTGCTAATTAGTGTATCAGGTATCGGTGCTAAATTAGGCCTAGCCGTTTTAAACCATTTTTCTTATCAAGAAGTTATAGCCCTTATCACAGCAGGTGACAGCCGAGGTTTAAGCAGTGTACCTGGAATTGGTAAGAAAATTGCCCAGCGCTTGGTGTTAGAATTAAAGGATAAATTTAAGAAAATGAATCAGGGTCAGCAATCGGAAGGAACATCCCCTGGGATTTCGGATCATTCCATAAATCAAGATGTAGTTCTGGCATTAACCCAATTAGGATATTCTGCTCCGGAAGCCCGGAGTGCCTGTATCAGGGCCTATAATGCCCTAGGTTCGGGGGCAGATACTCAGGAATTGATTAAAGGGGCCTTAAAACTCTTAGGGAAATTCTAAAAAATTGACTTCAGGAGAGCCGTCCCCCTGGTTGGAGGTATATTAATGGAAGAAGAGAGAATTATATCGTCGTCAATGAAGGCTGAAGATATAGATAGTGAGATCAATAATGTGCGACCGATGAATTTTAGCGAGTATATTGGTCAGGATAAGGTGAAAAATAATTTGGAAATATTTATTCAGGCAGCCCGTAACAGAGGTGAATCCCTGGATCACGTACTACTTTATGGCCCTCCGGGACTTGGGAAAACCACTTTGGCCAATATTATTGCCAATGAATTAAATGTTCATATTCGTACCACTTCAGGCCCGGCCATTGAGCGGCCTGGGGATTTGGCAGCAATTCTCACCAGTTTGGAGGCAAAAGATGTCCTGTTTATTGATGAGATTCACCGTTTGAACCGCACTGTGGAAGAAGTGCTTTATCCTGCCATGGAGGACTTTTGTATTGATATAATTATCGGGAAGGGGCCCAGTGCCCGGACACTCCGTCTGGATTTACCTAAGTTTACCCTGATTGGTGCCACCACTAGAGCAGGTATGCTTTCTGCCCCGTTAAGAGATAGGTTTGGGGTTATTTCTCGTTTGGAATATTACCGGGAAGAAGACCTGATTAAGATTATTAAAAGGGCAGCAGCCATTTTGGGTGTGGAAATAACTCCGGAAGGTGCCAAAGAAATAGCCCGCCGTTCCCGGGGGACACCAAGAATTGCCAACCGACTCCTTAGACGTATCCGGGATTATGCGGAAATTAAAGCGGATAGTGTGATCAACGAAGAAGTCGCTGTATCCGGGTTGACCCAACTGGAGGTAGACCCATTAGGTCTGGATAAAACTGATCGAAAAATGATGTTAAGTATTATCAAAAAATTTGCCGGTGGTCCCGTAGGCTTAGAAACTATTGCCGCCACCATCAGTGAATCTGCCGATACCGTTGAGGATGTTTATGAACCTTATTTAATGCAATTGGGCTTTTTAAACCGAACGCCCAGAGGACGCATGGCCACAGTAGAGGCCTATCGTTATTTTGACTGTCCGGTGCCCAAGCACTTGGAAGAATTAGAGCAATACACAATTTTCCAGGAAGAAGGTAATTCCTAAATGAATATTTTATTGCATTCCTGCTGTGGCCCTTGTGCCACCTATCCTGTCAAGAAATTGCAGGAAATGGGTCATGATGTGAGCGGATTTTTTTATAACCCCAATATCCATCCCTATAAAGAATATGAAAAACGCTTGCTCACTTTTCAAGACTATGCGAAAAAAAAGGGGATAAAAACTATCATTAAAGACGATTATGCATTAGAAAAATTTTTAAGGATGACGGCCTACCGGGAGAATATCCGCTGCCAATTTTGTTACCGGATGCGCTTAGATGAGACGGCAAAACTGGCCAAGGAACAAAATTTTGAGGCATTTTCCACTACTCTTTTAGTCAGCCCTTATCAAAAACATGAGTTAATTAAAAAAGTCGGTGAGGAACTGGCCGAAGAATATCAAATTTCTTTTTTCTATCATGATTTTCGTGATGGATATCGGGAAGGCGTAAATATCTCCCGGGAAATGGGTTTATATCGTCAGCCTTTTTGTGGGTGTATTTACAGTGAAAGAGACAGGTATCGAAAGGAGCGGAAATAATGGACTGGCAGACATTAGGTAGGTTACTTATCGGTATCGGTGCTTTACTATTGTTTTTAGGCATCATTCTTTTTGGACTAGGTAGGTTTTTAAATATTGGGTCCTTGCCGGGAGACATTGTTTATAAAAAAGGTAATTTTACCTTCTACTTTCCCATTGTTACTTGCATTATTATAAGCATCATTATTTCTTTTTTATTAAGGATTTTTCAGAGATAGTACCCCCAAAAACTATGTTTGACCTGCGAATAATATAGCGACGGGCAGGTGATGGCTTTGGAAGAATTGGACACCTTAATATTAAGTGCCCAAGCAGGTCACCGAGATGCCAGAGAGGAATTAATTGAACGCTTCCGACCTCTGGTAATAAAAACTGCCTCCTCTTTAAGCGGAAAATTTATTGATGCAGCCAGAGATGATCAAGTGAGTATCGGATTGCTCGCAGTAAATCAGGCCATCGATACCTATAGAACAGAAGGAGGGGCCAGTTTTTTTAGTTATGCCGAAATTTTGGTTAAGAGACGTTTAATAGATCATTATCGCCGTGAAAAGCGTTTAGGTAAAGCAATTCCTTTTTCCAGCTTAGGCAGGGAAACACAAGAAGAAAATGAAAATTTGATAAATATGATTGAACACCGGCAAGCCTTAGAGGAGTTTCAAAAAGAACAGGAAAATATTGAGCGCCGGGAAGAAATTATCTTGTATACAAAGAAACTAGAAGATTACGGTATTAAGTTTAGTGACTTAGTAAAAATTGCCCCAAAACACGAAGATGCTCGTTTGAGAGCTCTTGAGGTTGCTAGATTGATAGCTGGCAACTCTGAATTAAAGGCATATTTGGAAAGGAAAAAGGAATTGCCTTTAAAGCAAATAGAAGGCGCAGTTTCCGTTAGTCGAAAAACTCTAGAACGTCAAAGGAAATATATCATAGCTATGGCAATTATCATCTGCGGTGAATTTAAATTTTTGAGGGCATATTTGCAAAAGGGAATTATCCGATAGCTAAAAGTTCTAAATGCTCCTTCAGAGGGAGTCACAAACTCTGTTAGTAGGCTAGGGGGGAATATCTGTGCAGGAAAAAGCATTGGTTATGGAGGTAAATGAAGATCTAAATCGGGTGATATTACTGACCAGAGATGGACAGTTTATTTCCCGTCGGCTTTCCGGTGTATGCCCCCAAATAGGAGAGGAAATTTCTATTGGAGAAGAAAGAAATAAAAAGGGGCTATGGTATGCGGTAAGTATTTTAGTTGCAGCAGCGATGTTTTTTGTTACCTTTTTTGCCGGAGGTTTATGGAATAAACTCATCATACCTTCTTTCGGAAATAGTGTGGTGGCATATGTGACGGTGGATATTAACCCCAGTGTGGAACTAGGCTTAGATAATGAAAACATTGTTGTTACCGTGCGACCGTTAAATGAGGATGCTAAGATTTTGTTGCAAGGAATAGTTTTAAAAGGACATACTTCGGAAGAAGCAGTGGATGTTTTTGTTGATGCTGCTGCCCAAAAAGGTTACTTAGCCCCGGAAAAGAAAAATCAAGTAATTATCAATGTTTCGAAAAAAGAGCCGGCAGAATCAGATGATCATCAAGTTAGTCAAATTATCGCGGAGCATGCTAAAAAAACTTTGGAGAAACAAAATGTAAATGCCAAAATTGAAGTGATTAATACTGATTTTGAAGTTCGCGATAAAGCGGAGGAAGTAAATCTTTCAGCCGGCAAATATGCCATTCTGGTTGAGGCTAAAGAAGCAGGTTTAGATATTAATGTGAAAAGCATTCAGAAGTTTGGTGTAATTAAAGCTATAGAAAAAGCTGGCGGAAATCCTGAAGAAATAATTAAGTACGCTAAAGAAGAAAAGGACTTTTCAAAAAAAATAAATAAGTGGCAACAAGATTTAAAAACCAAACAGCAAGAAATAAAAGCAAATAATGAATTGACCAAGGAAGAAAAAAAAGAATGTTAGAAATGCTTTGAAAGAAATTAATAAATTATGGAAAGAACAATTGAAAGAAAAAAACAATAATGATATTAAGGAAAAGCTTGGTGAGAAATCTAAACAAAAAAACAATAAAAAGCAGAGTATCGAACAAAAAGAAATCAAAGAAAAGCCAGACTCTGTTAATAAACTTGATCGAAATAAAATTATAAATGATAAGAATAAACAGGATAAAGAAAAAGATAAAGTAAAACAAAAGGATAAAGAAAAAGAAAAGGACAATAGTAAGGGTAATAATAAAGAAAGAGATAATAATAAAAATACTGTAAAAGATAAAGGTGAAGGCAAAGAAAAAGATATAGGGAAGTTGAAAAACCGGGATTGGGAAAAGGACCGAGATAAAGATCAAGATAGAAAGAATTATCAGGAGACGGAAAAGGATAAAAATGAAGATAAAAAGATAGATAATGATAGGGATCAGAACCAAGAAAAGCACCGTACATCATTTTTAATCCTGCGAAAATTATTTGTTGGGAACGGTTAATTAACCGTTCCTAAATATTTTATTAACGCTGGATCTTATGATTTAACACTTTTTTATTTATTTTATCAGCGGGAATAAATGCAGGAAAAGGCAAGTTTTTGTCGAAGAAATAGTTACCAATTAGTGTACAAGGTGGTTTTATGAAAAAATCTATAATGATGCTGGTGGTTGTTTTTTTATTTTTAGGTAGTTTTTCTTGGACAATCCATTCGGTTCAGGCAAAAGGTGATGACGACATCCGCGTATGTCTCTCCCAAGGCACCTATTCTGTCGTCTTCAAGATTGTGGAGGGAGAGTATCTCCTTCAGGATCTAGGAACCCGTCTTCCTATTGCAGCACTTAAATCTGGTGATATCGTGACCGTTAACCAGGCTGGAAAGGTGCTTACGATAAATATTAACGGCTCCCAGATCACAGGTGCTTTTACCGGGCCACTGACAGCAGTCCCGGAGGATGAAGATGAATTAAATGTTTTTAGTTATAAAAACACATTATATCGGGATGATATTTCCCTAAGTATTGACTCCGGCAGTTTATTAGTCATCAACAATATTAATATTGAGCATTATTTATATGGAGTTGTGGGGCAGGAGATTGGTTATACTGCCCCTAAAGAAGCTTTAAAGGCTCAGGCGGTAGTTTCACGTTCCTTCGCTTTATACTTTAAAGGCCGGAATGTGAAGTATGATGTAGGTACGAGCACTAGCACTCAGGTATATGGCGGCTATAGTGCGGAGCTAAATATTAATGGAGATAAGGTTATTGATGCCGTGGATGATACCAGGGGAAGAGTGATTTACTATTATAATGAAAAAACCGGCCGGTCGGAAATAATTCAGGCCTTTTTTCATTCCAATGCCGGCGGGTTTACTGAAAACAGTGAAAATGTATGGAATGAAGCTTTGCCCTATTTAAGGGCAGTTCCCTCAGAAGAAGACAGGTACGCAGAAACTTATGCCGACGAAACAGGAGAGAGTTGGTCTGCATCCACCTATCGCTGGGAGAAATCTTTTACCCGGGAAGAAATAAAGGTAGCGATCCAAAGCTATAGCCAAAAGACTGGGATTCCCATCAACATCGGAGAGTTTCAAAGCATCAATCTATTTTGGGTTGGACGGGATGGAATCACGCCTACCTTGTCTGGACGGGTAACCAGAATGGATTTGGTAGGGAGTAAAGGAAAACACAGTGTTTATCGGGATAATATTCGCAGTGTTTTTGGCTTAAAAAGCACCAAGTTTGATATTGTGGCAGAAGGCAATAGGAGCAACCAATTTGTCATTAGAGATAGTTTTGGCAAGATACACCGGGTAGATAATTTAGGTTCTTTACAGGTGATTACCGGGGATAATAGAATAGTTACATTGAATGATACCGATAATAATTCCGGGGAAAACTATCAAATGATCGGAGAATCAGGACAAACCGGTTTGACAGCAGCCACATCTCGTATTACATTTATCGGACAGGGCTATGGCCACGGCGTAGGTATGAGTCAATGGGGGGCAAGGGGCATGGCATTGAAAGGATATAATTATAAAGAAATAATTTATCATTATTATAATCAAGGTAAGGATGACGGTACCATCAGCATCGAAAGATATTAAATAAAAAAAATATATGAACGGAAATACGGTAATAATAGGATTGTATATCTTATTGAGACGGATCAGAATGGTTTAAAGGAGCAAAGTGAGGATGAAAGTTTCCGATTTCGATTATGATTTGCCGGAAGAACTAATTGCCCAGTATCCACTGGAACCAAGAGACACTTCTCGTTTATTAGTGCTGCACCGGGATACTGGTTTTATCGAGCATAGAATGTTTAAAGATATTGTAGATTATCTGACTCCCTATGACGGGTTAGTGATTAATGATACCAAAGTATTACCGGCCAGACTCTTCGGGAAAAAATTAACCGGGGCTGTAATTGAAGTAGTTTTATTAAAACAATTGAATGTAAGCACATGGGAAGCTCTGGTACGCCCAGGGAAAAAAGTTCGTCCCGGCAGCAAGATCATTTTTTCACCAGGAATATTGGAAGGGGAAGTATTGGACAATAGTGAATCTGGGGGACGAATTATTAAATTTATTTATCAGGGAAACTTTTTTGAAATTCTTGATGCTTTAGGGCAGATGCCTTTACCCCCATATATTAAAGAAGAGCTTAAAGAAAAAGAGCGGTACCAAACTATTTATGCCCGGGAATTAGGGTCTGCGGCGGCTCCTACGGCTGGACTGCATTTTACTCATGATTTATTAGAGAAGATCTCAGAAAAAAACGTGCACGTCATTAAGGTGCTGTTACACGTGGGTTTAGGTACATTCCGCCCGGTTAAGGTGGAAAACATCGAAGACCATAAAATGCATGCCGAATACTATGAGATTAGCACGGATGCCGCCTTGGCTATTAGTAGGGTTAAAGAAAAGGGCGGTAAAATTATTTCTGTGGGTACAACTTCTACCCGGACGCTGGAAACAGCGGCTTCGTCTTCCGGAAAAGTACAGCCGGGAAAGGGTTTTACCGAGAGCTTTATTTATCCCGGATATCAGTTTAAAGTTATTGACGCTTTGATTACAAACTTTCATTTACCCAAAAGTACTCTCTTGATGTTAGTTTCTGCTTTGGGGGGATACGAAAACGTAATGAGGGCTTACCGGGAGGCTGTAAAAGAGCGGTATCGGTTCTTTAGTTTTGGGGATGCCATGTTAATCATTTAGGGGATGCTCGCCAGACCGCTAAACTATTCAGTTAATCGGAGGTTGCACTAATGAAAGTAAAATACACTTTAATAAAAAAGGATGAAGAGTCAAATGCCCGGGTGGGGATTCTTGAGACTCCACATGGCACTATCAATACGCCTGTCTTTATGCCGGTAGGGACTCAGGCCACGGTAAAAACAATTTCACCGGAAGAATTGAAGGATTTAGGTGCCCAAATCATTCTCGGGAATACATATCACCTATATTTAAGACCGAGCCATGATTTAGTGGCAGAGGCGGGGGGACTCCATAAATTTATGAATTGGGATCGACCTATACTTACGGATAGCGGGGGGTTCCAGGTATTTAGTTTAAGTGATTTGCGCAAAATAAGCGATGAAGGGGTAGTTTTTCGTTCTCATATTGACGGCTCCAGCCATTTCTTTACGCCGGAGAAGGTGATGGAAATTGAGATGGCTTTAGGAGCAGATATTGCCATGGTCTTTGATGAATGTGCTCCTTACCCTTGCCCCCCGGAGGAGGTGGCTAAGGCGGTTGAGCGAACAACTAAGTGGGCTGTCCGCTGTCAAAAAGCCCATGACCGCCCTGATCAATCACTTTTCGGTATTATTCAGGGAGGAACCATCCGGGAGCTCCGGGAAAGAAGCGCCAAAGAAATTACTGCTCTTGATTTTCCTGGATATGGTATCGGAGGCTTAAGTGTGGGAGAACCCAAACCCTTGATGTATGAAATGCTTGATTACACGGTACCTTTAATTCCCGAGGATAAACCACGTTATTTGATGGGCGTGGGTTCCCCTGATTGTCTGGTGGAAGGGGTGGCCCGAGGGGTTGATATGTTTGATTGTGTTCTCCCTACCAGGATTGCTAGAAACGGCACTGTTTTTCATCCGGAAGGAAAATTGGTGATTAGAAACGCCGAGTATGCTCGGGACTTTTCCCCTATTGACGAAACTTGCTCTTGTTATACCTGCCAAAATTATTCCCGGGCTTACATCAGACATTTAATTAAATGTAACGAAGTATTGGGTATTCGGCTTACAACAGTGCATAACTTACATTTTCTGGCGGATTTAATGAAGAAAATAAGAAATGCCATCATGGAAAACAATTTTGCCGAATTTAGAAAAGAATTCTTGGGGAAGTGGTTGACCGATAGAAAACAAATAATTAAAAGATAAAAGAGGATTTTTTTCTAATATGGCGAAACTTAAATGATAAATATTAACATTAAGCAAACTAACTAAAAGAAGGGCGGTGAGGTATTTTTGCAGAACTATATGGGGACAATTGTCTATTTTTTTCTTCCTTGTTGTGATATTTTACTTCGTGTTAATCAGGCCTCAACAAAAGCGTCAAAAGAAACATAACCAAATGATGGAAGCACTGAAAGTAAATGATGAGATTGTCACAGCGGGAGGAATCTTTGGGACAGTTACCCGAATTAAAGATAATTCAATCTGGCTAAAAGTTGCTGATAAAGTTGAGATTGAGGTACTAAAATCTTCTGTGAGTACTCTACAAAGCAACCTAAAGAAATAGGCTCATTGAGCCTATTTCTTGTTTTGATAACCTTAATTGACAATAAAGAATATACGGGTTTATAATGTTACAGTACTAAGTTGACAAGTAAGGAGGAAATAGTGATGAACCGGGGAAGTGCGATAAAACTGTTAGCGGTGATTCTCGTCATTGCTGCAGCGATTTATTTTTCTATTAACCCAATTAAGAATGAAGCTAAGCTCGGTCTTGATTTACAAGGCGGTGCCCATGTGGTACTGCAAGCGGTACCCGATGAAGGTAAAAAAATTACCAAGGATGATATGTTAAAGCTTACCGCAATTATGCGGCAAAGGGTGGACGAATTTGGCGTTTCGGAGCCGATTATTCAGCCGGAAGGCGATGATCGATTAATCGTGGAATTAGCAGGTGTGGATAACCCGGATGAAGCCATTGAACTCCTAGGCCGCACCGCCAAATTGGAATTTCAGGACCCTAACGGCCAAGTTATCGTGTCCGGGGCGGATTTAAAGGATGCTAAGGCTTATATTGAGCCTACCAGTGGCAAGGCAGAAATTAGCCTGGAGTTTAATCCGGAAGGAGCCAAAAAGTTTGGTGCCGCCACTGCCCGTTTAGTAGGACAACCTATTGCCATTATCTTGGATGGCCAGGTAATTCAGGCACCTAGTGTAAATGAACCCATTATGAATGGCCAGGCGAGAATTACCGGGGAGTTTACCTTTGAAGAAGCTTCTCAAAATGCCGCCTTGTTAAGGGGCGGGGCCTTGCCGGTAAATGTAGAAATCATGGAGAAAAGGACAGTCGGTCCTACCTTGGGAAGGGACTCCTTAGATAAAAGCTATCAAGCAGCTACTTACGGAATTATTGCAATTCTTATTTTTATGATTGGATATTATCGACTGCCCGGTCTTTTAGCCAATTTGGCCTTAGCTTTATTTATGCTCTTGGAATTATGGGTTTTAAACCTGTTAAATGTTACCCTTACCCTTCCGGGAATAGCCGGGATTTTACTATCTATCGGGATGGCTGTAGATGCTAACGTGATAATTTTTGAGCGGATTAAAGAAGAATTAAGAGCGGGTAAATCCTTAAATGCCGGTATTGATTCCGGATTTAAAAGAGGATTTGTGGCAATTTTTGATGCCAACGTAACGACATTGATTGCTTGTGCAGTACTATTTTATTTCGGTACTGGATCCATTAAAGGCTTTGCCGTAACATTAAGTATTGGGATCTTAGCCAGTATGGTGACCGCCATCGCCTTTACCCGTATGATATTGCGCTGGGCAGTTGATATTGGGTTCCTAAAAAATAAAAAGTTATACGGGGTTTAGGAGGGGATGAATTGTGATTTTTAATTTTATCGGTCGACGTAAAATTTGGTATATAATATCACTTGCTATAATTATCCCGGGGATATGCTCATTGTTTTTTCAAGGTTTAAACTTAGGGATTGATTTTACCGGAGGTAACTTAATCCAGGTAAAATTCAATCAAGAAGTTTCTTCCCAAGAAGTTAGGAATGTGTTTTCGGAACAAATAAATGATGGGATCTCTGTGCAAGAAGCTGAAGATAATAATTTCTTAGTAAGAACTCCTGTCCTGACTGAGGAACAGGGGAATAAAATCATTACCAGTCTAACATCAAAAATCGGAGAAAATCAAATCCTGAGAAATGAACACGTAGGACCGGTGATTGGCAAGGAATTAGCCTTAAATGCTTTATATGCTTTGGCTATCGCTTCGGTATTAATGGTAATTTATATATCTTTTCGTTTTGAATTTAGGTTTGGGATTGCCGGGATTATATCTCTCCTTCATGATGTTTTGATCGTGGTCGGGATATTCTCTTTGTTTCAGATTGAAGTGGACAGCGCCTTTGTGGCTGCAATTTTAACCATCGTGGGATATTCCATTAATGATACTATTGTAATTTTTGACCGAATTCGAGAAAACCTCCGTGGGAAAAATAGGAAGGAAGAACGTGCAGCCTTGATCAACCGCAGCATTACGCAAACCTTAGCCCGTTCGATCAATACGGTTCTCACCACGCTCTTTCCGTTACTTGCTCTGCTCTTACTAGGTGGGGCGACCATTAAGGTCTTCGCTCTGGCTTTGTTAATCGGCATTGCCAGCGGATGTTATTCCTCCATCTTTGTGGCAAGCCCCATTTGGTTTGATTTAAACAATTGGGCAGCGGCTAAAAAAGCACGGGCCTAGAGTTATTTACAAAGTTCAACAAAATTTAGAACCCTGATTTCAGGGTTCTAAATTTTTAATAAGCTGCAGGAAATGTGGGCGAAAATGTAGAAAGTATTAAGCAAATTTAACATGGGAAGTGAAGCAAAATTATGCAATTATTATTAATCTTTGCCCTCATTTTTGCTCTAGGAGTGGCTACTTTTGCCGTGCAAAATGCCACACCTGTAGAAATAAGTTTTTTGTTTTATAGGTTCCAGGACATCTCTTTGGTAGTTGTCATTTTGATCTCGGTATTAACCGGAGCACTGATTGTTTTTCTGCTAAGTTTGGTGAAGCAAATCACTTATCTGAGAAAAATTCATGCTTTAGAAAGACGAAATGAGATGCTGGAAAAGGAAATAAAACAAATTACTTCAAAAGATGAAAGTAATCAGACCATAGAAAACGACATACCGGGGGATAATGCCAAACCCTAAAAAACTTCACAATGCTGCCATACCCAAGACTGTCGCTATGAGAGTAGATTTTTTGGTTTCTGAGGGAGGAATGACCGAAGGATATTACTTACATACCTTCGCCAACGCTTAGGATGACAGATATGTAATTTTGGTATTAAAAAAGCACCAGTGGTGCTTTTTTAGTAAGATTGTAAAGTCTTGATGACATTTGTTCAAATGATAATTATACTAATACTAGGAGGGAATATGTCCGTTAACTGGAAAAGGTGGTTCATACCGTCGCATAATAGTGAATTGCAATTAGAAATATCCAAGGAATTAAACATATCTCCTGTTCTTGCCCAGTTATGCATCAATAGGGGTATGGCCACTGTAGATGACGTAAAAAATTTCATCCGGATTAATCCCCAGGAAATCAACGATCCTTTCGCATTTCGCGAGATGCACCAGGCCATAAGCATCATTGAAGAGACCATTAAAAATCACGAAAGGATACTTATTTATGGTGACTACGATGTTGACGGCATTACCGCCACATCATTATTATATTTATACCTAAAAGGCAAAACCCCATCTGTGGCATATTATATTCCTGATCGGTTAGAGGAAGGCTATGGTCTGAATGAAGATGCCATTTTATGGGCAAATCGGGAAGGATATAAATTAATTATAACCGTTGATTGCGGTATTAGTTCCCGATCCGAAGTAGAATTAGCAAATTCCTTGGGTCTAAAAACCATTATTACAGATCATCATACGCCCCCGGTTATCTTACCGAAAGCGGCTGCCATTATTAATCCTAAGGTCGAGGATTCCGGTTATCCTTTTCCTGATTTGGCTGGGGTAGGGGTGGCTTGGAAATTAGTCCAAGCATTAGAGATTAGTGCTGGAAAAAAAGACCTAAGCAAAACAGTTAATAAATCAGTCGTTTTAGAAGAATACTTAGACCTGGTCGCTTTGGGCACGGTGGCGGATGTTGTCCCTCTAATTGGGGAAAACAGGGTAATTGTAGCCCTAGGACTTGGGAGAATCGAGAAAGCTGAGAGACCCGGTATCAAGGCATTACTTAAGGTGACTGGGTTGGAACATAAGCCTATCACTTCTGGGCATATTGGTTTTATTCTTGCTCCCAGACTAAATGCCGCAGGAAGACTGGCCAAAGGCGCCTTGGCGGTGGCTCTTTTAACAGGTGAGGTATATACCCATTGTGAGTCCCAGGCCAAAGAACTGGATCAAATGAACTACCAGCGTCAAGAAGTAGAAGGGGAAATCCTTAACCAGGCTCTACAGATGATTGAGGATAATGTTAATTTGGATCAAGATTTTGTCATTGTCTTGGCATCTGAAAGCTGGCACCCCGGTGTAATTGGGATTGTTTCTTCTCGCCTGGTGGAAAAATATTACCGTCCCGTAGTCTTATTAGCTATTGAAGGGGACACGGCTAAGGGCAGCGCCAGAAGTATTGACCAATTTGATATTTACCAGGCTTTTAAACACTGCCAGGACTTGTTAATCCAATTTGGTGGACATAAAATGGCGGCGGGGGTTAAAATCAAAAAAGATCATATTAAAGCTTTTCAAAAAGCAATTAACGATTATGCAAATAGTTTTATTAATAGAGATTTAATAGTTCCTACCGTAAAAATTGACCTAGAATTAGACCCGGATGGTGAAGAAGAATTATATATTAAAGACAGCGAAATGCTATTTCCCTATGGATTAGGGAATGCCCAGCCAGTTTTTGCTTACCGTAATTTGGGAGTTATTGAGGCTAAAGCGGTGGGCAATACCCAATCTCACTTAAAAGTAACATTTGATGCCGGTAATTATCTTTTAGATGGCATCGGATTTCATTTAGCCCACCATCTTTCCTGGCTAAATACCTTTAGCAGGGTCGATGTAGCTGTCACTTTGGAGAAAAATACCTGGAACGGTTGTGAGAAGGTACAACTTGTGCTTAAGGACATTCAACCTCATATTAACCGCCCCGTTACTCAAATGGTAAGGCCAAAACCAGAAGAAGTTATATGGGTTGATTTTCGGGAACTGGAAAACCGGGAAAATTACCTTTTAGAATTACTCAAAAAGAACGAGACATCCTTAATCTATGTGGCTTCCCAGGAAAAAATGGAAGAATTAAGACGGTTAATCCTGGCATCGGATTTGCCGGATATGAAGCTGGAAGTGTGTCATGGCAGAAAAAGGCCCTGGCAGCACGACTTAGTGATGGCAAAGGTAAAAAATAAAATCATAAATACCGTAATTATTACCGGTGCTTTACCTTTAGATCTTATATCATTTGATTTTACAGGTTTGTATAAACATTTGGTGTTTTTCCAAAGCCCTTCTAATATGAAAGATTTTTTTAGTTTTACCTCTTTAGTAAGCTCACCAAGTGGGGGGAAAATACATTTATTATTTAATAAGAGGGATCTGGAAATATTAGACCAAGAGATAAAAATACATTTTCCGGATCGGGAACTATTGGGGAAAATTTATCGCTCAGTGAGGAGTCTAGCCTCCTCTTCAAATCAAATAATTGGCTCAAGAGAAGAAATATTAAGAAAGATTAATGTTGAAGGATTGAAGAAGGGCAAAGAGATAGCTTTTGATACATGGGTTTCCATTATGATGGAGCTGGGATTAATTAAGTTTACCTTACTGGGAAATCGTAGTTGTTTAGAATTAATTAACAATGGAAACAAATGTAATCTAGGGGATTCTGTTTGTTACCAAGAAGGAATGAAAGTGAAAGAAGCTTTTGAACTATGGGCCAAAGTAGCACTTTCTCCCCGTTTTAGGGAAGAAATTTATCTAAGGAGATAAGGATTATGGCTTTGGATATTAAGGAGTTAACGAAACAAATCAAAAAGTATAATCCAGCCAGTGATGAGGAGTTTATTCAGCGGGCTTACGATTATGCTGCCCAAGCCCATAAAGAACAGATTCGTTTTTCCGGTGAACCATATATAAATCATCCTTTGGCGGTGGCAGAAACTTTAGTTATGCTCCAGTTAGATGATACAACCATTGTGGCCGGACTGCTTCATGATGTAGTGGAAGATACCGGTGTCACAGAAGCAAATATTATTTCTGAGTTTGGTACAGAAGTGGCCTTATTGGTAGATGGGGTTACAAAGTTAGGACGGCTGGAATATAAGTCAAAAGTTGAGCAACAAGTGGAAAACTTAAGAAAAATGTTTCTCGCCATGGCCAAGGACATTCGCGTGATTTTGATTAAGCTGGCTGACCGGCTCCATAATATGCGTACATTAAGGTATCATCACTCTGTCCAGAAGCAAAAAGAAATTGCGGAAGAAACTTTGGAGATTTTTGCTCCTTTAGCCCACCGCTTGGGCATTTTTAAAATAAAATGGGAATTAGAAGATTTATCTTTGCGGTATTTAGAGCCTGATAAATATTACAGCTTGGTAGAGCAAATCGCGGTAAAACGGGGCAGGAACGGGAAGAGTATGTCAAAGAGATTTGTGATACTTTAGCACTTAAACTGAACCAGGTAGATATATCTGCGGAAGTGATGGGGCGGCCCAAGAATTTTTACAGCATCTATAAAAAAATGGTTAACCAGCAAAAAGAATTGTCGGAAATTTATGATTTGTTAGCGGTGCGGGTGATTGTAGATAACGTCAAGGATTGCTATGGGGCATTGGGGATTATTCATACCTTATGGAAGCCTATACCCGGCCGGTTCAAAGATTATATCGCGATGCCTAAGCAAAACATGTATCAATCTATTCATACTACAGTAATTGGGCCCAAAGGAGAACCTTTTGAGATTCAGATTAGAACCTGGGAAATGCACCGTACCGCAGAATACGGGATTGCTGCCCACTGGCGCTATAAAGAAGGGAAGAGCGGAGACAAGGATTTTGATAAAAAACTGGCCTGGCTCCGAGGGATGCTGGAATGGCAGCAGGATCTTCGAGATGCCCGGGAATTTATGGAATCTATCAAGGTAGACCTTTTTACAGATTCAGTTTATGTTTTTACCCCAAAAGGTGACGTGGTAGAACTCCCCGCCGGCTCCGTACCCATTGATTTTGCTTACCGAGTGCATACCCAGGTAGGGCATTGGTGTATTGGGGCAAAGATTAATGGGAAAATTGTTCCTTTGGACTATCGGTTGGCTAACGGAGATATCGTGGAGATTCTAACCATGAAAGGCAGCGGGCCTAGCCGGGATTGGTCAAAAATTGTTAAAACATCGCAGGCCAAAAACCGTATCAGACAGTGGTTTAAGAAAGAAAAACGAGATGAAAATCTGGTAAAGGGCAAAGAACTGATCGAAAAAGAAGCAAAAAAATATAACCAAGAAGCAGCTTATTTTCTAAAACCGGAAAAATTGGCGGAGGCCGCTAAACGATTTAATTATATGTCCGGGGATGATTTATTGGTTGCCGTGGGAGATGGAGTAATTTCCCCTATTCAAGTTTTGACTAAAATAAAAGAAGATATCCGCAAGGAAAAGGATACATCTTTGACTACCCCGGAAGTAAAACCATGGTCTGAGAAGGGAAAACACTCTCAAGGAGTATTAGTTCGGGGCATTGATAATGCTATGGTCAGATTAGCTCGCTGCTGTAATCCCTTGCCAGGTGATCCCATTATAGGTTATATCACCAGGGGCCGGGGCGTATCTATTCATCGGTCGGATTGCCCTAATATTGTGCAAAGCCATCAGCATGAACATGAAAGGTTGATTGAAGTTGGCTGGGATGAGGGTAATCAAGGAGTGTATCAAGTTGAAATAGAGGCCATATCTATGGATCGGCCCCGGTTGGCTATGGATATCATGAGTGCTATTGCAGATACCAAGACTACCATTAATTCCGTACATGCCAGGGCCATTAAGAATAAGTTGGCTTCGGTAAATGTAAAGATGGAAATAAAAAGCCTGGATCATCTAGAGTATATTATGAATAAGCTTAAGCGTTTAAAGGATGTAATTGAAGTAAAAAGAGTTACTCCCAGCGGGAGCATCGAAGTTAAATAAGAGTTAGATGTTAAGTAAAGCGATAAGGAGTCAAAAAATGCGTGCTGTAGTGCAAAGGGTGAAGAGAGCTACTGTTTCTGTAGCAGGAGAAACGGTTGGGGCGATAAACCAAGGATTATGCGTCTTTCTTGGGGTGGGAAAAGAAGACGGGAATGAAGATGCGTTATATTTGGCAGAAAA
This sequence comes from Bacillota bacterium, assembly GCA_050952465.1. Taxonomy (GTDB): domain Bacteria; phylum Bacillota; class Dehalobacteriia; order Dehalobacteriales; family Dehalobacteriaceae; genus DUPU01. The sequence continues at coordinate 144,212 of JBMNKZ010000006.1, forward strand.
GATTATTCATTTACGTATTTTCTCCGATGATGAGGATAAAATGAATTTATCCCTCCGGGATATTAATGGGGAAGTATTGGCTGTCTCCCAATTTACCTTATATGGTGACTGCCGCAAGGGGCGCCGTCCGGGGTTTTCCGATGCGGCCCCGCCTGATGTGGCCAATGGATTATATGAAAAATTTGTCCGGTATTTAAAAGAAAACAATATTCCGGTTGAGACGGGGGTTTTCCAGGCGGATATGCTGGTGTCCATAGATAATGACGGTCCAGTTACCATGCTTTTGGACAGTAAAAAATTATTCTAAAATTTCTTTCAGGAGGGGAAAAATTTTGTTTGTACAAAGAATTCAAGTAGGCATGATCGGGACAAATTGTTATCTGGTCGCTTGTCCTAAGACAAAGGAGGCCATTGTAATTGATCCCGGTGACGAAGGAGAAGAAATTTATAAATTAGTGACGAAAAATGGCTTTAGGGTTTCCGCAATTGTCAACACCCATGGGCACTTTGACCACGTAGGAGGAAACCGTTATTTAAAAAAGATTACGGGAGCACCAATTTTAATTCATGAGGCAGACGCTAAATATCTGACTGATAGAAGATTACATCTTGGTTCGATGATGGGAAAAAATGAAGAAAGCCCCGAAGCAGACCTGTTACTGAAAGAGGGAGATACCGTAAAGGTGGGGGAATTTAACCTAAAAGTAGTGCATACACCAGGCCATACCCCTGGGGGAATTTCCTTAATTGGAGAAGATGTAGTTTTCGCTGGGGATACCTTATTTAGCGGTTCAATTGGTAGAACTGATCTGCCTGGGGGCGATTACGATACTTTGATGGCCTCCATCAAAAACAAGTTATTGCCATTAGAGGATGAAATGGTTGTTTACCCCGGTCATGGCCCCAGCACCACAATTGGCCGTGAACGGAAGAGGAATCCTTTTTTGCAAGACCTTTAATGAAAAATCTCCATGCATTGACAAAACTACAGAGATTGTATAAAATTATGGAAAACTAAGAAAAAAGTTAGTTTTTAGTCTGTTTAGCTAAAATGCAAGGAACGAGATTTTTAACAGGGTTTGTTTTTTCAGGGAGGAAAAGCCGTGACTGGAAGCTTTTCTAAAAACATCTGTTAAAGCAACACTCGGGAGCAGGTATCTGATTAAAAAGGATACCCGGATTTAGCCGTTATCTAAAATAAGAGGGATCTTTAGATCCAAATAGGGTGGTACCGCGGGAAATAGCTCTCGTCCCTGATGATGACTCGTCAGCGCGAGAGTTTTTTTGTTTCTATAAAAGGAGGTTTTATATGTGTTAACAACCCGTCCCAGGGGAACTAATGACTTTTTACCTGGGGAGACAGAAAAATGGCAATATATTGAAAACATACTACGGGAGATTTGTGAAAGATTTGATTATCACGAGATCCGTTTACCCTTATTTGAACATACCGAATTATTTCAAAGAGGTGTGGGAGAAACCACAGATATTGTGGAGAAGGAAATGTATACTTTTATTGACCGGGGAAAACGAAGCATTACCTTGCGCCCAGAAGGGACAGCCTCTACAGTGCGCGCCTACTTAGAGAATAAGCTTTACGCATTACCCCAGCCGGTGAAAATGTATTATATGGGGCCTATGTTTCGCTATGAAAGACCTCAGGCAGGCAGATACCGTCAATTCCATCAGTTTGGGGTAGAAGTTTTTGGTTCAGCGGATCCCGGTCTTGATGCGGAAGTTATTTCTTTAGCAATGAATTTTTATCACCAATTAGGGTTAAAGGGTTTAGAGGTACGCTTGAGCAGTGTTGGCTGCCCCAAGTGCCGGCCCCAGCACCGGGAATCTTTGCAAAAATTCTTAGAAAAGGATTTACATAGGTTGTGCCGGGATTGCCAAGGAAGATATGAGAGAAATCCATTAAGGATATTAGATTGTAAAAATCCGGAGTGCATGGGGATTGGCACTAATGCTCCTACCATTTTAAATAACTTATGTTCGGAATGCCGGGAACATTTTGACTCGGTAAAGAAGTATCTGGAGGTCACCGGAATTAAATATCGTGTGGACGAAAGATTAGTGCGGGGACTGGATTATTACACTAAGACCGCATTTGAAATCATAGTACATGAAATCGGAGCCCAAAGTGCCATTTGCGGCGGCGGCCGCTATGACGGCTTAGTGGAATCCTTGGGAGGTCCCTCTATTCCAGGAGTAGGCTTTGCTATGGGACTGGAAAGAATTTTCCCTTCTCTGGAATCCCAGGGTATAAAAATTACCCCGGAACATAATTTGGATGTTTTTCTCATTGCCCTGGGTCAAGAAGCGGACAAAAAAGCTTTTCAAATTCTTATGAATATGAGGCTAGAAGGATTAAAAGCAGATAAAGATTATCTGGGCCGTAGTTTAAAAGCCCAGATGAAAACGGCGGATCGGCATCATGCTAAATATGTTTTAATTTTAGGGGAAAACGAACTGGAAAAGGGAACTGTCGTCTTACGCTTTATGGAAACGTCAGAGCAAAAAGAAGTGCCTCTGGAAGAGGCCCTTGATTTAATTAGAAAGCAGTTAGCATAATTTTAAAGTTTAATTTATAAGGAGGAACTTTTGTGTCGGAAGCATTATTAGGTTTAAAAAGGACTCATGGCTGTGGTGAAGTAACCACAAAAAATGACAAACAAGAGGTAGTTTTAATGGGCTGGGCGCAAAAACGCCGGGATCATGGGGGAGTAATTTTTGTAGATTTAAGGGATAGATCCGGCTTAGTGCAAGTTGTCTTTAGTCCGGAAATATCGGGAGAATATTTTCAAAAAGCGGAAACTGTCCGGACGGAATATGTGCTTGCGGTTAAGGGTACAGTTGGCAAAAGAGCAGAAGCTACCATTAATCCCAATATGGTTACCGGAGAAATTGAAGTTTACGCCCATGAACTAAGAATCTTAAATGCCGCAAAGACTCCACCTTTTTACATTGAGGATGGCATAGATGTGGATGAAATGCTCAGGTTAAAATACCGGTATTTGGATTTACGCCGCCCGGAAATGCAGCAGGCATTAATTGCCCGCCATAAAACCACCATGGCTATCCGCGAATATATGGATAAAAACGGTTTTGTGGAAATTGAGACTCCTATCCTAGCCAATAGTACACCGGAGGGGGCTAGAGATTATCTGGTACCCAGCCGGGTCAGACCGGGAGAATTTTTTGCGCTGCCTCAATCTCCCCAGCAGTTTAAACAAATTCTTATGGTAGCCGGCATGGAAAAATATTTTCAGATTGTCCGTTGTTTTCGGGATGAGGACTTAAGAGCTGACAGACAGCCGGAATTTACCCAATTAGATATTGAAATGTCTTTTATTGAGCGAGACGATATTTTAGAACAAATGGAAAACATGGTGGCCTATGTGTTTAAAAAAGTCTTAGGAAAAGAAGTTGCTACTCCTTTTCCCCGCATAAGCTATGAAGAGGCCATTAATAAATACGGATCAGATAAACCGGATTTAAGGTTTGGCATGGAACTGGTTGATATTAAAGATATTGCCGCAGAAAGCAATTTCCAAGTTTTTAAGAATGTTCTGGAAGCAGGTGGACAGGTAAAAGGGTTAAACGCCATTGGGTGCGGACATTATTCACGTAAGGAATTGGACGACTTAACCAAAATTGCCGCCATTTTTGGGGCCAAAGGCCTGGCTTGGATCATTGTAGAAGCGGAAGGGGTAAGATCCCCCATTGCAAAATTCTTTACGGAAGAACAGATTAATCGCCTGATCGATCGTATGGATGCTAAACCTGGCGACCTAATGCTTTTTATTGCTGATAAACCCGCTGTGGTGGCAGACAGCTTAGGCCATCTTCGCTTAGAAATTGGCAAAAGGCTGAATTTAATTGATAAAGATGAGCTTAAGTTTGCCTGGATAGTTGACTTCCCCCTTCTGGAATATGACGAGGAAGAAAAAAGATGGGTGGCTATGCATCATATGTTTACTTCTCCGAAAGATGAGGACCTGGAAATCCTTACCACGGACCCTGGCAAAGTCAGGGCCAAAGCCTATGATATGGTGCTTAACGGAGTAGAAATCGGAGGAGGAAGTATCAGAATTCACCGTCGGGAAATCCAGGAAAAATTGTTTAAACTTGTCGGATTTACCCCGGAAGAAGCCCAGGAAAAATTTGGCTTCATGCTGGACGCCTTTGAGTACGGTGCTCCTCCTCATGGCGGGATTGCTTTTGGTATTGATAGGTTGGTGATGCTTATGATGAAAAAAGAAACCATCAGAGATGTGATTGCTTTTCCGAAGACCCAAAGTGCTACCGACCTAATGATTAAGGCTCCTGGCCCGGTGGCACCAAAACAATTAAAGGAATTACACATTAAATTAGACGTTTTGCGTAAAAATAATTAAGAGCATCGCGATTTGGCCAGACTTGAAAAGGAAAAATTCCTGTGATAAGATAAAATTAACTTAGAACCCTGCAATGTGCGTGTACAAACCGATATGTTTTGAGCCAACACTTTTTTAAAGGGAATCTGACTCTGGTCATGGCCTATATGCCTCCTTGCCGAGGACATAGAAAGTGCTCAGGAAGATACCCACCTGCTTAGGCAGGTTCAAAACATCGGCCCCACGGCATTTGTGGGGTTATTATTTTTCTAAAATATTTTTGAGAAAAATTTGGTAAGATAGTTGTAATATTAAAAAAGATTAGGTATAATATATATACCGGGTAGGGGTATGGAGGTGAGCTATTTTGGAATGCAACAAAGCAGCTGTCATCCAACGTCTGAAAAAAATTGAAGGACAGGTCAAAGGCATTCAAAGAATGATTGATGAAGGTAAGTACTGTGTCGATGTGTTGATTCAAATTGCGGCCGTTCGGGCAGCTATTAATAAAGTAGGGGTTATGGTTTTTGAAAATCATACCAGAGAATGCCTTAAAAAAGCACTAGAAGAAAAACAGGAAGAAAAAATGATTGAAGAGTTAATAGATGTAATGATAAAATTTACTAAATAACCCCTTCTTCATAAAAGGAAGAAATTAAAAATCACAAAAATGTGAATAATATAGGTAATGGCAAAGAGGAAGATAATATATAAATTTCAGGAGGGAATTATTATGGCTAATGAAAACGTAAAGGTATTTTCCGATGCTAATTTTGAAACAGCGGTGCTCCAAGCGGACAAACCGGTCTTGGTAGATTTTTGGGCGGCATGGTGCGGCCCTTGTAAGATGATTGCCCCGGTAGTGGACGCCATTGCTAATGAATTTAGCGGAAAAGTGATTGTAGGTAAATTAAATGTTGATGAAAACAATGCTACGGCAGCTAATTATGGCGTGATGAGTATTCCCACTTTGATTCTTTTCAAAAATGGCAAGGAAGTAGAACGGATTGTGGGTTACAAAACTAAAAACGAGCTGGCATCCCTGTTAAACAGTAAGCTATAATAAATATCTCCCTCTCAGAGGGAGGGGGATAGAAATTTTGATACTGTCCTAAAATGTTGTACATTTTGAGGATAGGACCCAGGAAGGGTATAATAGTTTTTGATAAGAAAAGACCGGTTGCCCGGTCTTTTTTCAGGAGGTGAGCCGGTGGATTTATTTGACTATTCGCGAAAAGAAGTTTTAAAAAAAGCGGCCCCATTGGCGGCAAGAATGAGGCCGAAAAATTTAGACGAATTTTTTGGGCAGATGGAAATTGTTGGTCCGGGGTCATTGCTCCGCCGATCTATAGAAGCAGATCAATTGTCTTCCTTAATTTTTTATGGCCCTCCAGGGTCGGGTAAAACTACCTTGGCTCAGATTATTGCCAACAGTACCAAAGCTACTTTTGAACAGCTTAGTGCTGTCACTGCCGGCATTGCTGATTTAAAAAGAGTGATCCAAGAGGCTCATGATCGGTTGGGCCTGTATGGGACAAAGACAATATTATTCATCGATGAAATTCACAGGTTCAATAAAGGACAACAGGATGCTTTATTACCGGCGGTGGAAGACGGAACTATCGTATTAATCGGGGCAACTACAGAAAACCCCTATTTTGAGGTAAATTCCGCGCTGCTTTCCCGATCCAGAATATTTCGCCTGAAAGCCTTGGACCAAGAGGACATCAAAAAAATCTTGCTCCGGGCTTTGGAGGATAAGGAAAGGGGTTTAGGCAGTTTTCGAGTGAAGATAGATGACGATGCTCTGGCACACCTGATAAGCATGTCCGGGGGCGATGCACGGATTGCTCTCAATGCTTTGGAATTGGCAGTCACCACTACACCTCCCCAAACGGAGGGTGTGAGGCATGTAAACCTTAAGGTTGCGGAGCAATCTATTCAAAAAAGGGCAATAAAATATGATAAAAAAGGAGACCGTCATTTTGATGTTATTTCTGCATTTATTAAAAGCATGAGGGGGTCTGACCCTGATGCTACCCTGCATTGGCTGGCCCGGATGCTGGAGGCTGGGGAGGATCCGGAGTTTATCATGAGAAGAATCATTATTTGCGCCGCAGAAGATGTCGGATTAGCAGATCCTTACGCTTTGACGTATGCTATTTCTGCCTCCCAGGCATTAGCTTATGTAGGACTTCCTGAAGCTAGGCTTCCGATGGCTTCTGCTGCTCTTTACGTGGCCTGTGCGCCGAAATCTAATGCGGTGATTAAAGGAATAGACGGGGCTCTTCATGATGTGCGAAGTCGGCCCATTGGCGAAGTGCCGCTGCATCTTAGGGATGCTCATTATCCAGGGGCAAAAAAATTGGGTCATGGACTAAATTACATCTATCCCCAGGATTATCCGGGAAATTATGTACCTCAGCAATATCTGCCGGATGAACTGAAAGGTACCCGGTATTATCATCCTACGGAAAACGGTTTGGAAAAAAGCATTTTGGACAGGCTTAAAAAGCACGGTTTAAGATAATTTCTAGATTCGAATAAAAGCATAACCTGCTATCCTGAGCGTAGCGAAGGATCTAGATATCATAAATAATGGCAGGTTGTTATGTATAAAAAGTGGTTAGACTAAGCTTGGGAGTGAGGACATGAAAGAAACGAAGACAGTATTGGTCGCAATGAGCGGCGGGGTGGATTCCTCTGTGACTGCCGCCCTTTTAAAAGAACAGGGATACAATCTAATTGGGGTGACGATGCAGATTTGGCCGGAAGACCAACCGGATCCGGAAGGTTCGGGGGGCTGTTGCAGCCTGTCTGCGGTAGAGGATGCCCGGCGGGTGGCTAACTCTTTAGGTATTCCTTTTTACGTCATGAATTTTCGGGAATTATTTAAGGATAAGGTAATTAATTATTTTATTGATGAATACTTAAGTGGAAAAACTCCTAATCCTTGTATTGCCTGTAACCAATATGTAAAATTTGCCGCTTTAATGAATAAGGCTATAGCTTTGGGGGCAGACTTTGTGGCCACCGGGCACTACGCCCAGGTTTTGTTTGATCAAGAACGGGAGAGATTTCTTTTAAAAAAAGCCGTGGATACCAATAAGGACCAGACCTATGTTTTATATAATTTTACCCAGGAGCAGTTATCAAGAATCATGCTTCCTTTAGGCACCTATACTAAACCGCAAATTCGGGAAATCGCCAGGAAATTGGGCTTAACGGTGGTGGCAGAAAAACCGGAAAGCCAGGAAATATGTTTTGTGCCGGATAATAATTACCGAAGATTCTTGAAGGAAAAGGTAGGGAAAGAGATTAAACCGGGACCGTTTTTTGATAAAGAAGGAAAAATCATCGGTACTCATCAGGGCATTCCTTATTATACCATAGGACAAAGAAAAGGCTTAGGACTGGCTTTAGGAAAACCGGCCTATGTGATTGACATTATCCCTGAGAAAAACGGAGTTGTAATTGGGGATCAGGAAGATTTAATGAATAAAAGACTTACAGCTGCTCATAATAATTTCATTTTAATTGATAAGTTGGAAGAACCCATGGAGGTTACCGCTAAGATTCGTTATAAAGCGGAGGAAGCACCGGCGGTCATTACTCCCATTGGAGAAAATAGAGTGAAGGTGGAGTTTTTAAAACCGGAAAAAGCGATCACTCCTGGCCAGGCAGTGGTCTACTATCAAGGTGACTATGTTGTAGGCGGCGGGGTCATTGAATAGCAATATATCGGGCGATTCGTGAATCGCATCTACATTAGGGATCTAAAAAGGTTGTATCGACAATATGTAGGGGCGAATCATGATTCGCCCGTTGTTTTTTGACACCTCAGAAATAACGGTATAACAAAATATTTAAATATTAAAACGTCGGAGACGTTTTTTTTCTGTTTAATTTGTGAATACTAAATGATAATGAAGATGGAGGAATAATACTTGTTAAAAGGACGACAGATTAAAGGACTACGGGTAATTACTTTCCATGACGGCAAGGAAGTAGGCCGGGTAGGAGATCTCCTAATTGATACGGAAAATGGGATGCTTCAGGCCATTACGATTGAAAGTAGAAGCATTTTAAAGAATAGCAAGATAATAAAACGGGAACACATTGTCCAGGTAGGCCGCGATGCAGTGATGATTGATGGAATGGAGGCAGTAGAGGATTACAACCAAGATGAGCTGAACAAACTTTCCTGGCAAAGTAATTTGGGTAAAAATGTCTTTTCCCGGGAAGGAGCAGATATCGGCACGGTGCAAGATATTTTATTTGATTTTCCTGAAGGCAGGGTCTTGGGAATAGAGATGTCTGGAGGTATTTGGGCCGATTTGAATCAGGGAAGGAAAATGATCCCCTGGCAGCAGGTTATTCCAGGCACCGAAGATAACATGATTGTGGAAGCAACGGGAGAAGATTTGTGGGGTTAATGCTTCCAGGAATTATAAGGAAGGTGTTTTTAATGAACTGTCCTGTATGTAATGGACGGGAAATAGGAAAGATAGGGACAAGCCAATATTTTTGTTGGAATTGTCTCGTAGAATTTAATGATCAGGAGCAAGTTTTTGAAATTTCTGAAGATGGATCCTTGGTGAATCTTAATGATGAGGAATTTTAAGGAGGTGAATGGCTTTGAATAGGTCATTTTTTAGAGGGATTCTGGCTGGGAGTATTTTGGGAACCTTGGTGGGTATGTTTAGTGCCCCTCAAAGGAAACCGATGGTTGAAAGTGCTAGAAACATGATGGATAATACCAGGGATGTACAAAACCGTGCCAAAAAGGTACTCAAAGGATTAAGTAAGGGTGTTTCTGATATAATCAAATAGATTAATTGATTAGTGAGGGAAACCTCACTTTTTCTTTCCCGGGGGTGATGCTATGGATCAGAGGCTTAGAAAGCTGATACTGCTTATTTTAAGTATTATCTTATTATTATTAGCTCTTTTGTTTCTTTATAGAATCAGAGGAATTATCATCCCATTTTTTTTAGCAGCATTATTGGCTTATATTTTGTTACCTCCGGTGGAATTTTTGATAAAAAGAAAAATACCCATGACCTACGCCATAATTCTGGTGTATCTAACCTGTACCGGCATGGTGGCGATTTTGGTATTATACATTTTTCCCGGAATTTTTTCGGAACTAAATAAGTTTGCTGCGGAGATTCCGGAATATGCCCAGAGCATCCAAAGTTCCCTTCGGGAATGGCAGCAAACGTATAGCAAATTTGATATTCCAGATAGTATTAGGCAAATTATCGACGAAAATATTTTTTCAATAGAAGAAAAGATAATTGACATGGTGAGAAATTGGGCAGCTTTATTTATCGGACTTTTTAGTTATACTTTCAGCTTAATTATCCTGCCCATCCTTACATATTATTTTTTGAAAGACCATGAGCTGATCACTAAGAAAATTGTCTCCGTTCTTCCCCCTAAGTATCGGGAGGAGTTATTAAATCTTTGGGCTATGATCAATGTGGTATTAAGAAGATTTATTTATGGTCATTTAACGGTCGCTTTAATTGTTGGGATACTTACCGGAGTAGGACTAAATTTAATCGGTGTAAAGTATGCCGTAACCTTAGGTTTTATCGCTGGGGTGGCAGATATCGTACCATATTTTGGCCCCATTATCGGTGCTGTCCCAGCTATTTGCCTGGCCCTCCTGCAATCAAAAAAATTAGCCTTATATACCGCCCTGGTAATGTTTATTGTCCAACAAATAGAAAGCTCGGTAATATCCCCCAAAATCATCAGTGGCAGTGTCGGGCTACATCCTTTAATTATCATCTTTGTGCTTCTTTTAGGGAGCTATTTGTTTGGTATCTGGGGGATGCTGGTTGCAGTTCCATTGACGGCAGTTTTACGTATTTTAATAAATTACCTTTATCAGAAAGCGGTAGGATACCGCATAGATTGACATAAAGGACGTTATTAAGTATAATTTGTAAACATATTAGGTAATTTTGCCCAAGGCATTGAGAAATAAAAGAGTGTAATAAACAAAAAAAGTGCTACAATAAATAATAAGAGAGATTGAATGAACTTTCTGTTGATGGGAAGAATGGAGGAAGAAAATGACCGGAAATGAGTTGAGAGAGAAATTTCTCAAATTTTTTGAAAGCAAAGGACACACCATCGTCCCCAGTTCATCTTTGGTACCACATAATGATCCTACTTTGTTGTTCACCAATGCGGGGATGGTGCAGTTTAAAGATGTTTTTTTAGGTTTGGACAAAAGGTCTTATTCCAGGGCGACTACAGCTCAAAAGTGTGTACGGGCTGGGGGAAAACATAATGATTTAGATACTGTTGGACGAACCGCCAGGCATCATACTTTTTTTGAGATGATGGGTAATTTTTCCTTTGGTGATTATTTTAAACGGGATGCCATTACTTACGCTTGGGAGTTTCTTACCTTGGTAATCGGCCTCCCTAAGGAGCAGCTTTATGCTACTGTTTATTTAGATGATGATGAGGCTTTTGACTTATGGCTGGAGCTTACGGATATACCTAAGGAAAGAATTGTCCGCTTGGGAGAAAAGGATAATTTTTGGTCTATGGGAGACACGGGGCCCTGTGGCCCATGCAGTGAAATCCTCATTGACCGGGGGGAAAAATATCGCTGCGATGCTGAGGAATGCGGTATTGGAAAATGTGACTGCGACCGATGGCTAGAACTTTGGAACTTGGTTTTCATGCAATATAACCGGGATGAAAATGGAGTGATGACACCGCTTCCCCGGCCCAGTATTGATACCGGGATGGGCCTGGAGCGAGTAACGTCGGTGCTTCAGGATGTTTCCTCTAATTATGACACGGATTTATTCAGAAAATTAATTAATCACATTGAAAAAGTTACGGGTAAGACCTATTATACTGATGATCGAGGATTTCCCTTCCGGGTGATTGCTGATCATGCCCGATCCTGCACCTTCTTAGTAAATGATGGGGTGCTGCCAAGCAATGAAGGGAGAGGCTATGTCCTTCGGCGTATCTTAAGAAGAGCAGCCCGCTTTGTAAAGGTTTTAGGGTGGGACAAGCCATTCTTATGTGAAATGGTGCCGGTAGTAGTTGACTTAATGTCAGGTGCCTATCCAGAAATCGCGGAAAAACAAGAGTATATTGAAAAAGTAATTCGGATAGAAGAAGAACGATTCCACGAAACTTTGTCTGATGGAATGAAAGTGGCGGAGGATTTAATCGAGCGAGCGAAAAAAGAAGGCAGCAAGCAGTTAAGTGGCAAAGATGCCTTTGTCCTTTATGATACCTATGGTTTTCCCTTTGATTTAGCAGAGGACATTGCCGAAGAATATGGGATGACTGTGGATCGAGCAGGTTTTGATGCCGCCATGGAAGAGCAGAGGCAAAGAGCCCGGGCTGCACGGGTTGATTCCAAAGCATTTGATCAGGCAGTAGCGATGCATGAGCTTTTGAACGGGGTGCCCGGGACTAAATTCTTGGGTTATGAGTCCATAGAGGCAGAAGGTAAGGTTTTGGTTTTGGTAACAGAGGGGGAAAAGGTAGATGCGATCTCCGATCAAGCTTCCGCTTACCTGGTACTGGATCAAACGCCCTTCTATGCGGAGAGCGGCGGCCAGGTGGGGGATACGGGGATTATCACCGGGCCCAAAGGTAGTGCTGTGGTGAAAGATACTCAAAAACTAGCTGATGGGGTCTATCTTCATCAAATCAAAATGGAGCAAGGTGTCCTTAAGGTGGGAGATACGGTGGAAGCCCTGGTTGACAGGGATAGAAGACGATCTATTGCCCGAAATCATACCGCTACCCATTTAATTCATCGGGCTTTAAGAAACACTATTGGAGAGCATGCCCATCAAGCAGGATCATTAGTAGAACCAGATAGGTTACGCTTTGATTTTTCCCATTTTTCTGGGTTAACCGATGAAGAGATCACGCAAATAGAAGATATGGTGAACCAAGTGGTTTTAGATGCTGTAGATCTGGAAACATTTGAAACAAGCATAGACGAGGCAAAATCCTTGGGTGCTACTGCTTTATTCGGTGAAAAATATGGCGATGTGGTCAGAGTAGTAAAAGTTGGTGACTACAGCATGGAACTCTGTGGGGGGACTCACTGCCGTACCACCGGTGAAATTGGTTTAGTAAAGATTTTAAGTGAAGCAGGGATTGGTGCAGGACTTCGGCGTATTGAAGCTGTAACCGGCCATAATGCCCGGGCATTGTTTAAAGAGCAGGAGAATCTACTTAAGGAAACAGCCCAGGTACTAAAAACCATACCCCAGGAAGTTGCGAAGAAAGCACACGCTGTGATGGCGGAATTAAAGGGCAAAGAAAAAGAAATTGAAATATTACAAGGAAAAATGGCCAAGCAAGCTTCGGGGGATGTTTTGGATAAAGTAGAAAAGGTAGCAGGGGTTAATGTAGTGGTGGCAGAGGTTCTGGCTTCTGACATGAATGCTTTAAGATCCATGTCAGACTTAATTAAAGACAAACTAAAGTCAGGAGTAATAGTTTTAGGTGCTGTGGCACAAGATAAGGTAAATTTTGTAGCCATGGTGACACCGGATTTGAAAGATAAAGGACTCCATGCCGGAAATATTCTTAAAGAAACAGCAAAGGTGGCCGGCGGCGGAGGGGGCGGTCGTCCGGATATGGCTCAGGCGGGAGGAAAGAATCCTGAGATGCTCCAGGAGGCTTTAGATAAAGCCCGTCAAGTAATTAAAGCTCAATTAGCTTAAGGTTTCCAATCTTTCTCAAAAAGGAAAAGGATTATTCCAAAAATCGGCGAATACAGGAGGTAAGATACAAATGAATGGGGGTGGTTTAGTGGCTGGAAATAACATGGAAGAAACGATGAGATTTAAGGTAGAGAAAGAAGAAAAATTAAACCCCAGGGAAACTTTGTTTCTTGTTTATGAGGCATTGAAGGAGAAAGGTTATAATCCCATCAACCAATTAGTGGGCTACTTGATTTCCGGCGATCCGGCCTATATTACCAGTCATAATCAAGCCCGTAGTTTAATTCGCCGTGTTGAGCGGGACGATTTGATTGAAGAATTGCTTCGAAGCTATTTGGACAAATAAACTTACCGCAAGACGGCTGTCCGGTCGTCTTGCTTTTTTGCGTCCAAGCGACACAGGGGGACGTTTTTGTTGTGTCATCCTGTAACAAAGATTTAGAAGACAGTAGAGAAATTTTTGTGTAATTAAGGGGCGAGTGACACAGGGAAAACGTCCCCATGTGTCACCGTCCCCATGTGTCACAGACAGAAGAAGGTTAGTAATATGATTTACACACAGCTTGGTCAGACCGGGTTTCGGGTATCGAAAATATGCTTTGGGGCTTTGACCATCGGGCCTCTGCAGGCCAACTTAAGTCTGGATAAAGGCGCAGAAGTGATTAAAACTGCATTAGGCCTGGGTATTAATTTTATTGATACGGCAGAAATCTATGGAAATTACGCTTATATCAAAGAGGCTCTAAAAGGGCATGATCAAGAGGTGATCATTGCCACCAAATCTTATGCTTATTCTAAGGAATTAGCAATGAAAAGCGTGGAAAAAGCCCGCCAGGAAATGGATCGGGACAAAATTGATATATTTTTACTCCACGAGCAAGAGTCCTCCTTAACTATTAAAGGTCATTGGGAAGCATTGGAATATTTATGGGGTGCTAAGGAAAAGGGCATAATAGGAGCGGTGGGTATTTCCACCCATGCTATAGCGGGAGTTTTAGCAGCAACAGAGATTAAAGAGATCGATGTAATTCATCCCATGCTTAATATGAGCGGGCTGGGCATCATCGATGGAAATCGTGATCAAATGCTCTCAGCAATAGACAAAGCTAAACTGGCCGGAAAAGGTATCTACAGCATGAAAGCCATTGGGGGAGGGAACCTAATGGGGCAGGTGGAAGAGGCTCTTAGTTGGGCTTTTAATCAAAAATCTATTGATGCGGTTGCCATCGGCATGAAATCCCCGGAGGAAGTACGGATAAACGTATCCTGGCTTTTAGGAGAAAAACCTCAGCCAGAAGATTTAAAAAAGTATCCCGGGAACCCCGCAAACTCCTCATTGACGAATGGTGTGAGGGGTGTGGCAGGTGTGTGGAAACTTGCCCTCAAAAAGCCCTTTCCATTAAAGACGGTAAAGCTATCGTCAACCAAGACGTTTGTGTTTTTTGTGGTTATTGTGGCTCTGCTTGCCGGGATTTTTATATAAAAGTTGTATAAAGGGGAAATTATTAATAATATGCGAATCATGGGATTAGATGTTGGTGAAAAAACCATCGGGATAGCATTAAGCGATCCTTTAGGCTGGACAGCGCAGGGGTTAGAAACAATACGCAGAAAAGGCGATTTGACAGAGGATTTAAACCGCTTGAAAAAAATCATCGCAGATTATGAAGTTGAAAGAATCGTGGTAGGACTGCCTAAAAATATGAACGGAACCTTGGGACCTTCCGCGGAAAGGGCAAAAGATTTAGCCGATACTATATTTAGAGAAACAGGTATTCCCATAGAAATGTGGGATGAACGGCTCTCTACCATGGCGGCGGAAAGAACTCTTTTGGAGGGGAATGTCAGCCGGGCAAAACGAAAGAAAGTGATCGACAAAATGGCAGCTGTGATAATCCTACAAGGCTACTTAGATTTTGCTGGGAAGAATAAACCTTAAGGCTCGCTTTGTTGAAACGCCCAGAGGTAAGAAAAATTTTCTAATGTTGCGTTATTACTCTATGGCAACTATTGACATCAGTTCTATGATTGTGTACAATGACGATAATTTGAGAAAAATGAGGTGTAAGAATGACTGATTTTGAAGATCGTAAGGTAGTTCTAATGGACGAAAACGGAGAAGAACACGAATTTGAAGTTTTGGATATTATAGAAGTAGATGGTGCAGAATATGCTATTCTATTTCCCGAGGAAGAAGGGGAAGATGAGGGTGACGAAGCAATTATTCTAAAAATTGGCATAGATGAAAACGGTGAAGAGATCCTACATGAAATCGAAGATGACGAAGAGTGGGAAAAAGTAGCCGATGCATATGATAGTATGCTGGAAGACGAGGAAGAAGACGAAGAATAAGAGTTAAAAAAGTATGTGAATCTGAGCTCGTGATTTGCCTTGAATAAAGATTAAGTGTAATTAGTGTATGCGTGACCAAGTGTTGCGCATTTTTTATTTTTTATTTTCATAACATAGACATAAGAGGAAGTGGGGTGAGGTGACCTTATTTGCTGAGTAAAATGAAAAAACGGACCATATTTTGGGGGCTGTTAATTTTTGTGGTTATTTTCGCCTTAGCAGTCTGTGAGTACCTAGTTATGATGAGTCAAGCCCTACTGCCGGGTATATATATTGACCGCATAGATATGGGCCATATGCAGCTAAATCAGGTGGAAAAAAAACTCATCCCTTTATATCAAAATGCCTTAGATCGGGAAATTGAAATAAAAGGGGGAGGGAAAAGATGGTTCTTTTCTCCTGCACAATTAGGTGTAAAAGCAGATATGGAAGGAACCATCCAAACGGCATGGGAGGTTGGGCGACAGGGGCCTTTATGGAAAAAATGGTCTGTGCGCTGGGAAACCAAGAAAAAATCCTATCATGTGCCTTTGGCTTTTCATGTGGATGAAAAGATCTTAGTAAATACTATTAAAGAGATGGCGCAAACGATAGACCAGGAGCCCAAAAATGCCGGGATTATCATTAATGATAATAATCAACCTACTATTCAGCCCGGAGAGAACGGGCACAAGGTCAACATTGATGAAAGCGTTCATGCTTTACAAGAAGTTTTACAATCGAGAGACGAAGTTCAATGTGATATAATTATTGATGTGGTAAAGCCCGATATCACAGACCAGGAAGTAGCATCCTGGGAGATTAACGGGGTTGTAGCCAGTTTTGAAACCTTTTTTAATCCAGCTAAAGAAGACAGATCGGAAAATATCAAAACGGCTGCCCGCGCATTGGATCATATTTTAGTCATGCCGCAGGAAGTATTTTCCTTTAATGAAGTTGTTGGACCCAGGACTACGGAAGCCGGCTATAAAGAATCATTGGTGATTGAAAACAACGAATTCACGCCTGGCATCGGGGGCGGCGTCTGCCAGGTGTCCACTACTCTCTATAACACTATCCTACTGGCTAATTTACCTATCCTTGAACGTCATCCCCATTCACTGCCCATTTCTTATGTGCCTCCGGGAATGGACGCCATGGTTTCATATAATTGGGCCGATCTAACGTTTTTAAATGATCGGCAGAAGCCGGTATTAATTCATACCGAATATCAGAGAGGTAAGCTTAAAATAATGATATTTGGCACTGTAGAAGAATTTCCTAAAGTTAAATTATCCAGTAAAGTGGTAAAGTATCTGGAGGCAGAAAAAGAGATTATTAAAGACCCCAGCCTGGCTCCCGGTCAAACCCTGGTTGTGGAAAAAGGACAAAGAGGAATGATAGTGGAAGTATATCGGGAATTTGTCTCAGAAGGAAATACCGAATCCCTGGAACTAATATCACGAGATAAATATAAACCGCAAAAAGCCGTCATCAGAGTATCGGCGCATAATAACCCTGAAACCTAATCTTCTGTCACCCAGAAATAATTATTCTGTTATCTTATATTATTTTGTCATCCAAAGCTATAGTTAAGGATCAGTTGATCGTCAGATTAATCATCGGCCAAAATATTGTTAAACAGTGAACATATGTGTATAATGGGAACATATTAATAGATAAAATAGATTAGAAGAAATTAAAGAGGGTTAAACATTTAAAGAGGATTAAAAAAGTAAGCAGCTTATTATCATATCAGGAAATGAGGAGAAACTAATGGCCAGACGACGACGAAAAAAGAGTAAATCTGTTATTAATCCCTTATTAATGATAGCGGCTCTGGCATTTTTTTCGGTATTTTTTTATTTTAAAAGTTTAATGGCACCGGTCACACTCCATGAGGAAGTTACGTTAATTGTCCCCAATAAGGCCACAACCAGCTCCATTTCTAAAATGTTATGGGAAAAGGGACTGATTAGAAACGACCTTATTTTTAAGATTTATGCAAAGTATATGGGTTTTGAGGGTAAACTGAGAGCAGGAGAATATCATTTTTCTGGACAAGTTTCCTTAGAGGATATTAAGGAAAAAATGTCCCGCGGGCAGGTAATTTCGGAGAGCTTTACCATTCCGGAAGGTTATAATATACACCAAATGGCCGACTTACTAGCAAAAAAAGGCATGGTGGACAGAGAAAGATTTTTACAGGTGGCCCAAAATGGCTCTTTTGATTATGAATATTTGCCAAAACCTGGCATAGAAGGACGCCTAGAGGGCTTTTTATTCCCGGACACTTATGAAATTATTAGTGGCTGGTCCGAAGAAAAAATTATTAATATGATGCTGAAGAGATTTGATGAAATTTTCCTTCCTAAGTGGCGGGAACAGGCCAAGAATATGGATATGACTATTAGTGAAGTAGTTACCCTTGCTTCAATTATTGAAAGGGAAGCAAAAATCTCTGCCGATCGGCCGATAATTTCCAGTGTTTTTCACAATCGGCTGAAAAAAGGGATGCAGCTGGAATCATGTGCTACCGTGCAATTTGCCTTGGGTGAGGTCAAAGAGGTTCTGCTTTATGAGGATTTAAAAACCGACTCTCCCTATAATACCTATTTGCATGGGGGATTACCGCCGGGCCCCATTGCCAGTCCAGGGAAAGATTCTCTAAAAGCCGCTTTATACCCGGCAGACAGTAATTATCTGTATTTTGTGGCCAAGCCTGACGGTTCCCATTATTTTAGCAGAACCCTGGCTGAGCATAATCAAGCAAAGAGGAAGTATTTAAAGTAAGGATTTCTAATATGTGTAATGTGGAGATAATAGTTAGGTGTATAATTTAATAAATTCAGAATTAATGAGAAAGCTGGCACAGGAATGTAACAAAAACCATGTTGCTTTAATTTCTCCCGAAACAGCTAACCTTTTAACCTTGTTAATTGATTGCGGAAGCTACCGCCAAATATTGGAAATTGGCACCGGACTTGGTTATTCTACTATTTTTTTAGCTCATGGGGCAGCCCGAAACTCAGGGTCGGTTGTGACGATAGAACGATTGCCCCAAAGAGTGGAGCGGGCCAGAGAATATTTTTCATTAAGCGGATTATCCAATATCCGTTCCTATGCCGGAGATGCCCAGGATGTTTTGCCTTATCTACCGGGATGTTTTGATTTTATTTTTATGGATGCGGCCATGGGGCAATACCTGGACTTTTTTCGGGACTTATTTCCCAGGCTTAGTCCGGGGGGATTATTGATTGCCGATAATGTTTTATTTGAGAATTTAGTAAGAAGGGATCGGTTCCAAATTCCCAGAAGAAGAAGGACGATGCAGGAAAGATTAAGAGCGTTCTTAAAACTGGTGATGGAACACCCAGAATTAACCAGTAGGATATTTTCCATTGGGGATGGGTTGGTTGTGTGCTATAGGAATCCAAAAAATCCCCTTACCACTCCGTGAAATCCCCCTCAGAGAGGGGGATAGAGAACAACCTCCTTCCCAGAGGGAGGTTGCAGCGCTTCTGACGGAGGGAAATACGTCACCCCATCTACCACTACTAAAAAGGATTCGGTAAGTGGGGGATCGAGATAGGATCATTCATATGTTTAAGAAAGGAAATCAGAAATTAATGAATAAACCAGAACTTTTAGCCCCAGCGGGTAATTTAGAAAAATTATATATGGCAGTGAGGTTTGGGGCAGATGCTGTTTATCTGGGGGGAAAAGCATTTGGCCTCAGGGCCGGGGCTGGGAATTTTTCTTTTTCCGATATGGCAGAAGGAATCAAATTTGCCCATAATCATGGAGTAAAAGTTTATGTAACAGTGAATATTTTTGCCCATAATGAAGATTTAGAAGAACTATCGGAATATTTATTAACTTTAAAAGATCTAGATGCTGATGGCATAATTGTATCCGATCCCGGTATCTTCCGCCTGGCCAAAGAAACAGTGCCGGATCTTCCAATACATATTAGTACCCAGGCCAATAATACCAATTGGTCCTCTGCAATATTTTGGCAAGAGATGGGAGCAAAGAGAATTGTTCTCGCTCGAGAATTATCCTTAAAGGAGATTGGAGAGATTCATCACCGCTCCAAGATAGAATTAGAGGTTTTTGTCCACGGAGCTATGTGTATTTCCTATTCCGGACGTTGTTTATTAAGTAATTACTTAGCCGGAAGAAATGCCAATAAAGGAGATTGCGCTCATCCTTGCCGGTGGAATTATTCCCTGGTGGAAGAAAAAAGGCCGGGGGAATATTTCCCTGTGGTAGAGGATGAAAGAGGGACATATGTTTTTAATTCCAAGGATTTATGCCTGGTGGAACATATCCCTGATTTGATTCAGGCCGGGGTAAGCTCGTTTAAAATCGAAGGCCGCATGAAAAGTTCTTATTATCTCGCAACTGTGGTGAAAGTGTATCGGGAAGTAATTGATCATTATTTTGCCGACCCGGAAAATTTTTCTTTTGACCCAAAATGGCTTGAGGAATTAAAAAAGGTAAGCCACAGGCATTATACCACCGGTTTTGCCTTAAAAAAACCAGATCAAAATGATCACCGCTATGATACTTCTTCCTATGTGAGAAGTTATGACTTTACCGGGATCGTCCTGGAGTACCTCTCGGAAACGGGAGAAATGGTGGTGGAACAAAGAAATCATATGTCGGTAGGGGAGAAAATAGAAATCCTGCCGCCTAAAGGCACGTTTATTTCCTGGGAGATTACCTCCATGAAAAATGACCAGGGAGAAAAAATTGACCATGCCCCCCATCCCCGCCAGAAAGTGTTTATGCCCGCGCCGAAAGGTGGGGTGATACCCTATTCAATTATTAGAAGGCCTCAGTAATAAGGGCACCATGAGCCTTAGGGGAACAGAGGCATTGTGAACATAGGGTATAGGAGGCGATAATTTTTGGCAAATGAAAACCTAGATTTAATTTTGGAAGATGACAGCCTGGAAATTTTTGTCCGGGTGAATCCGGAAAATATCGATATCTTTAATAAAATCGTCGAAGCTTATGATAATTTGGCCTTAGTGACCGCCATACATCCTCAGGAAGGAAAACTGCTGGTGCGGGTAACTAAGGACACAAAAAAAGATACCATTAAAGTATTAAAGCATCTACCTTTTCCGGTGGAATTTTGTCATAAATAATATTGACAGCACCATGATAATCGATTGGAATTAGAAGGGCACCATATTATGATGCCCGCAATAATAACAAGATGTATATTTACCACATATTACGCTCACCCTAATGTAATGGTTATAAATTACAAAGGGGTGTTTTTTTTGCTTCAGAATAAAAACCGGGTATTAATACTGTATCTTATTTTTTCCCTGGCATTTTTTGCTTTAATCATTCGACTTTTTCAAATCCAGGTTATTGACGGAGCCAAATATTCCGAGCAGGCGGTTGCCCAGCGTCAAAAAACCGTTAATTATATTCAAGTTCCCCGGGGCACAATTTTTGACCGAAATATGCGCCCCTTGACCAATGTGGAAGAACAGCCTTGCGTGGTAGTATTCCCTGGGATGGTGAAGGATGTGAAGGGCACATCCGAGTTTCTGGCGGATCTTTTGAACATACCCTCCAAAAGCATAATAGGAAAAATAAAAACGCCGGTTTCATCAAATGCATCCGAATCCACGGTAAAGGAACCTTTTATTCTAAAAACAGGCCTGACATCTGAGGAAACAGAGCTGATTGATGAGGCCGATTTACCGGGAGTTTATATCTTACCCTTGATTCCCAGGTATCAGCCTAATTGGCCGGCGGTACATATTTTAGGCTCAGTAGGTAGAATCAATAAAGAAGAATATCAAGAAATGTGTTTTTTAGGAAAAAACTATCATATAAATGATATGATTGGGAAAAGCGGCCTGGAAAAACAGTATGAAGATTATCTACGAGGGGGAGATACGGAAAAGATTGCTGCACTGGTGGACGTACATGGTCAGCATTTGTCCGGTTCCGGTTTTACTGTCCTTTCTTCGGAAGAGGCCGGTGAAGTTTCCCATCACCATGTGGTGTCAACAATAGATCTAGATTATCAGGATATTACCGAGAAAGCTCTGGAGGGATATAATGGGGCTGCCGTTGTCATGGACGTGTGGAATGGAAATATTCTCGCTCTTGCCTCCAGCCCCAAATTTGATCCCGATATGCTGGAGGAACCAATTACAAATGATGCATATATTAATAAAGCATTAAAGAATTATCCTCCTGCTTCTGTTTTTAAAATCCTTATTGCTGCTGCGGCCTTGGAAGAAGGTTTAGTTAAACCGGAGGATCTTTTTACCTGTACGGGAGGGATTACTCTTCCTACCGGTCAAAACGTCTCCTGTTGGAATAAAGCTGGGCATGGAGAAATCACTTTTACCCAGGCACTGGCTAATTCATGTAACCCGGTTTTCATTGAAACCGGGTTGAAACTAGGCGGTGAAAAAATTATTGCCTATGCAGAAAAATTCGGTTTGAACAATGATACCGTCATTGGATATGATCTTCCGAAAACTCAGCATATCCATTTTAATTTCAACGTACCCGGAGATATCGCCAATGTTTCCATTGGAGAAAACGGCATTAGCCAAAGTCCGGTTTTAATTGCTAAACTGTTATCTGAAATAGCTAACGGAGGCTTTAGAATTACCCCTCGCCTGGTGTTAAAAATTCAGAATGAAGCAGGTAAAGACGTAAAAGAGTTTTCCAGTATTGCCGGGAACAGAATACTCAAGCCGGAAACAGTTTCTGCTCTAAAGGATATGTTAAACCTGGCTGTGAAAGAGGGCACGGGAAGATCAGCCCAAGTTTCCGGTATGGAGACTGCTGGGAAAACGGGTTCCTCGGAAATTGGCGGAGTCTGGTTTGCCGGTTTTGCCCCGGTTGATATTCCCCGCTGGGCAGTAGTGGTATTTATCCAAAAAGGAACTTCGGGAGGAAAAGAAGCAGCCGCAGCATTTCAAAAGATTGTCGCCGGCTTGGCCCAAGCGGAAGGTATCTTTTAAAACTTTTATAATAGGTTTTTAAAAGGTTTTTTAAAAGAAAAAAATTTTCCTTCAAAAAGTGTCACTTTTTACAACTTGCTGTCATAAAATGTATGACCGACACTTTTGGAGGTGGATTTATGGGTCCTGAATGGGCGGCAATGTTATCCCTGGCATTTCTTGAAGGACTTCATGTATTATTGGGGTATATAAGTAATAATGCTTTTCCCCAACCTTTATCAGAGGAAGAAGAAGCAAAATGTTTAGAAAGATATGAAAGCGGTGACGAGGACGCCCGCAATATTTTAATTGAACATAATTTACGTCTTGTAGCTCATATAACAAAAAAATTTGAAAGTACGGGCGTAGATAAAGACGATCTGATTTCCATAGGAACTATTGGCTTAATTAAAGCCATTAATACCTTTAACACAAATAAAGGAACCAAATTGGCCACATATGCGGCCCGGTGTATTGAAAATGAAATCCTTATGCATCTTCGTTCTACCAAAAACGTAAGAAGCGAAATATCTTTGTACGATCCCATCGGCACCGATAAAGAAGGCAATGAAGTTGCCTTGATGGATGTTTTGGGCACAGAAGGGGATACGGTGGTAGAATCAGTAGAGGCATATTATGAACAAAAACAGCTCCTGGAAAAAGTGGGTACCTTGGAAAACAGGGAGCGTTATGTACTTCAATTAAGATACGGCCTGTTCAACGGTTTCAGGCGAACCCAGAGAGAAATCGCCAAAAAGTTAGGGATCTCCCGCTCTTATGTATCACGGATTGAAAAGAAGGCCATTCAGAAATTGATTCGGGAAATGTCGGAAAGCGGAAATCATAGCATGTAATAATAAGTCAAAAAGCAGCCGATTAGGACTGCTTTTTGACTGTTATAAGCCCTTTGGGGCTTTATTTTTTATTCGGGGAGGAAATTATCTCAAATTGGCGAATGGGTAATAAGTGAAATAAGCATATTATCAAAGACAAATATGAGCAAAAGCGGAGGTTAAGGGTATTTTGATGGACAGGTTACTGGAAATTAATGCTACCGTGGAGCAGTTAATAGACGAACTTAAACTTCCCCCTTATGGGCTGGATGTTTCATTAGAGGTCTTTGACCCTCAGGAATCAAAGTGGACGATAAGAATGAAAAAGCATTTTGTTACCCTGACCCTAGAAGAAATCAATAGGAGAAGGCAAACAAAGGAAAATTTATCTGAGGCCTTAAAAGATCTGTTTTTAGAGAAATTCCAATGGTTAACATGGGAGACGATATAAAGGAGAGAAGAAGAGTTTGATAACCAGTAAATTAGCACCGGATTTATTTGTGGATTCCCTAATGGATATTCCCTTGGAGGATTTAACCAAAAAGAAAGTCAAAGGAATGATTTTTGATTTAGATAATACGGTAACTGAGTGGAACAACCCGGAAATTAAGGAGGAGATTCTCCAGTGGTTTTGTGTTTTGCCCCAGTATGGCATTACCGCCTGTCTGGTATCCAATAACAAAGGGCCCCGGGTGATGGAAGCAGCAAAAAAATTAGGCATTCCTTATGTGGCCAAAGCGACTAAGCCCCGCCGGGGGGCTTTTCGCCGAGCAATGGAATTATTGAAGGTTTCGCCGGAGGAAACTGTGGTGGTAGGGGACCAAATTTTTACTGATATTCTAGGGGGAAATCGCCTGGGGCTTTATACGGTGCTGGTTTCTCCTTTGAGTAAAAGGGAATTTATTGGCACCCGCATCATGCGATTGGTGGAACGAATTGCCTTAAAAAAACTTAGGAAAAACGGCAGTTAGATTGGTTATACTGCTTTGGAGCATTGGGCAGACTATTAACAAACCAGATTTTGGGGGTAAATAATCTCATGAGTGAAACCCGTAAGATAAGTTTGTTAATACCTTCCTCAGGAAAAGTAAGAAACGTGACCGAGCTTTTGTTAAAAGTTCGGATAAAGATTAAAGAAATTAAACTAAGCCAACCGGAACTAAAAGATTTTTCCTTAGCCAATGTGGGCATGTACCGGGAAAACGGGGGTATCCGGGTGAATTTATATTTTAGTAGAAATGAGCAGAAGGCATTTGCCTCAGTCCCCCTCACCGAGGGGGATGTCACAAAGTGATAGGGGAGTAACTATGCGTATACTAGGTGTTTTTGGCCATCCCATTTCTCATTCTTTATCACCCAAGATGCAAAATGCCGCTCTAAAGGCGTTGGGTTTGGAGAATGAGTTTGTTTATTTAGCCTTTGATATTATCCATAATGATTTGGGAAAAGCACTCGAGGCACTTATAGTCCTTGGGGCCAAAGGGGTAAATGTCACCATTCCCTATAAGGAAGCGGTGATTCCTTATCTTGATGAATTGGATACCTACGCGGAGGCGATTCAGGCGGTAAATGTGATTGTCCATGATCAGGGGAAACTAATTGGCTATAACACAGACGGCATCGGTTTTATCCGTTCATTACAAGATGATGCTGGAGTTGATCCTCAAGGTAAAAAAATCCTCGTACTGGGGGCTGGGGGAGCGGCCAAAGCAATTTGTGTGGCTTTAGCAAAGGCCTTACCCCAAGAAATTGTCATTGTCAACCGTACCATTGAACGGGCTGAGTCAATAGGAGAAAAAGTAAGTAAGTTAGGGGCAAAAGTCCGCAGCTATGATTTTTCTCATCATAGCTTAAATATTTTACAAGAAGAAATCAACAAATCAGAGATTATTATCAATACCACTTCCGTGGGTCTATACCCTCCTGACCAATCTCTCCTCACGGATTTTCAGGAGATGCTTCATACTCAACAATTGGTGGCAGATATTATTTATGATCCAAAAGAAACCTTATTATTAAAGCAGGCAAAAAGAAAAGGATGCCGTACCTTATCCGGAGCAGGGATGTTAGTTTACCAGGGGGCGGAGGCTTTTTGCCTTTGGACGGGGCGGGATGCCCCGGTGGAGGTTATGAGAAAAGTTTTAGAAAAACAGCTGAATCAACAGGGATAAAGTCGATTAATTCATTAATGAGTGCCTAAAGGCACTTTTTTTGTCTGATTAACTATGAATTACTCTGAACAACACGGAAAGTTTTTGGGATTAATGAAAGGGATATTTATCCTTTTTGAGGAATATTTATAGGTCACAGTCTCATACAATGAAAGGAGGGTTTCCATGGCCTCACTGACAATTGATCAAGCGAGCAATATTCTGCAAGTTGAGGTGAGTACGTTAAGGTACTGGGAAAAAGAATTTAATGATTTTTTAAATATAAAATGTCCTAAAGGGCAAAGAGCCCGTTATACGGAAGAGAGCATCGAAATATTTGCCCAGATTAAAGAACTTCTTTACAATGAGCAATACACCATCAAAGGAGCCAAGAGGCGTTTGGAAATGGAACGCACCTTAACCAGTGCCCTGGGAATAGATGCGAATTTTAAAACCACGGTGTTTTTTATGTTTTCCGCGATTATTCAGGAACTGCAGAAAACTAGGGAAGAGAGCAAAAAACTTACCCACCAGTTAGAGTTACTTCGAAAGGAAAAAGAGGAGGTAGAGTATCGTCTGACCGAGGAACAGCAAAAAAGCCTATGGAAATTTCTCGCCGGTAAATTTGGGTCATAAAAATTAAAAAAATATATTGACTAATTCGTAAATCATAGCATATACTGGTCATGATGACTTTTCTTGAAAATTAATCAAAATAAGATAAGCATTACCAACTATTTGGTTCTATTTAAAAGCCAATGATACAAATTAAAGAAAATTGACTTTGAAAAAGGCAAACCATCTGAAAAGATGGGGCGCAAAGTTAGGAATCTAAATCACTGCATAGTGGTATGATTGTCCGACTGCCGAAATTAATTTTTCGCGCAGTCTTTTTTAATACAAAAAATATGTACAATGTTGTCTTTAAACCCCAATTGCCCCAAAAATAGTAAAATAATAGAAAATATTTAAAGACTGTACTAATAAATATGGTATAATATACAAAAGAATTTATAAACATCATATCTCGAAAGGGGCATCATTCATGGAAGAACAGAACAATCAAAAAAGGACTTTAGGGAAAGTATTAACAGGTATTGGCTATGCTGTATGCGTATTTTTGGCAATGATTTTTATCATCAATGTGACCATGATTGTCAAGTCTTACATATATCCTGATAAAGTACCTGATTTTATGGGATATAAACCGTTTATCGTTTTATCCGGTTCCATGGAGCCGGAAATCCTGGCCGGAGATTTAATTGTCACAAAAGAAATTATTCCGGAAAACCTTCAGGTAGGTGACGTTATTTCTTTTCGGGTGGAAGAGGATATTGTAGTATCTCACAGGGTAACGGAAATTCAAAACGAAGGGGGGCTGTCTTTTCTAACCAAAGGTGATGCCAATACGGGGATGGACGCGACCGAAGTTCTACCGGAAAGTATCGAGGGTTTATACATATGGCGGGGAGCTGGATTAGGGAGGTTTGCCCTCTTCCTCCAAACACCAATCGGTATGTTGATTTTTGTAGTGACACCCCTCTGTTTGTTTATTATTTATGACATTGTCTCAAGGAATAGGCGTAGTAAGAAAAAGAGCGACCGGGAAGCGGAACTGGAAGCGGAACTTGCCGCACTGAAAGCGGCAAAGGAGGAAAATACCGGTACTGGTGATTCCGAACAGAAAACGTTGATGCAGTAGATAGTGACTTTTTGCAATTTTAAATAATGAAAATTCTTTTGAGAGAGGTGATTGTGGAGCGAAGTAAGATATATCATAGGTTGCCATGGGGACGCGTGGCTAGCCCGCAGAAAGGTTTTTCTGTAAATTGAACAATGAACCTATAAGTCAAAGGGAAAGCATAAAGGGTAAGTTTAAAAGAAAGGATTGATAACATGATTAATAAAAAACGCGTTTTTCGCATTGCTGCCCTACTTCTGGTGCTCTGCATGATATCCACCGTGATGATTTCGGGGACGTTTGCTAAGTATACCAGTGCGTACGCAGGACAGGACACAGCATTAGTGGCGAGGTGGAGCTTTGTAGCTCAGGAAGGAACAACTAATTTAGGTGCTCCTGGTGATACACCACTAAAAGCTTTAGATTTATTTGGTCACGCGTATGATACTAATATTAATGAAAAGGATGGCGAGGATTTCATTATCGCTCCGGGCGTGGATGGCGATTTTACTATTAATTTAAAATTCCTCTCTGACGTTAATGCTGAAATAACTGTAGACTTTACAGAAGACGATACAGACACAGTAGCCGATGGTCTGCCAATCGAGTATTCAGTAGTTGATGGTACTTGGGTAACATTGGACAAATTACCTAGTGCTTTTGCGACAAAGATAGTCGCTGATAATGGAACAGAATTAGAAAATGCTGTAAATAACACATTTACCTTTAAGAGGTCTGATATTGATGCTGCAGATGCAATAGAGATATCTCAAGTAGTAAAGTGGCGATGGGCATTTGATTTGGACGCTCAGGATGGTGATACAGTTACAGCAATTGCTTCAGATGATGATATAGATACAGAATTTGGTAATGCTTCAGCGTTAGGTGGAGCTACCCGGACGAAGTATATCTTAAATGTTTCGGTCAAAGCTGAACAACTTGCTCCTACCAAAGTTGCTGAAGAGGATGCTTGGGAATAATAATCCAAAGAGAGCCATCGGCTCTCGTGCAGGGGCTGTAAAAAATGCATACAGCCCCTGCAAGGTAGCCGAATCTGAAACAAAATCCGAACCGGTGATTTTTTGAATCAGCTAATTCTAAAAATAATAACGGCACAAACGTAAGAAATTAATATTTAGTATAAATTCTATACCTGCTTATAGTTTGATTAGAAATTACTCTAATAAAAAATGAAGTAAGGTGTTTAACCTCATTCAGCTTTATAATTTGTGTAAGGTTTTTTATCAATTGAACCACGAAGCAAAAATTATAAAAGGTATCAAGAACCATGAAAAACAAAAAAAGGGTTTTAAGTATAGCTGCGATCTTGCTGTTACTCTGTATGATATCGACCGCGATGTTCTCGGAGACGTTTGCTAGGTACATTAGTGAATATGCAGGATATGATACTGCGATAGTAGCTAAGTGGAATTTGGAAGTAACGGATGGTGGTGACACTGGTTATGCAATTTCTCCAGCTACTGTAGCAGAAATTAATTTATTTTCCCACGTATATAATGAAAACATTATTCAACTTATGGGAAAAAAATATATAATTGCTCCCGGTGTCCAGGGTGATTTTGTTATAGATATAACAAACAACAGTGATGTGGCAGCGGAGGTTAGCTTTGATATTACAGAATCAGATACAGATGGTGGAGCTGACATACCAATAGAGTTCTATATTCATGAGGAAGCAGATGGATTTAATAACGATTGGAGCGTTATAGGCGATAAAATATTGAATTTATCAGGATTGCAAACAAAACTGAATAGTTTTGAAAATAATAAAAAAATTATTCTTGAACCGAAAGAAGCAGGAACAACTGATAAATTTAACACGACTGTGTACTGGAGATGGGCATATGAGCAGGATCCGGCTAATCCAACTGCCGGTGATTCTACTGACACAATTTTGGGCAATAATTCAGCCAAGGGCGATCGCACAAAATATACTCTAAATATAAAGGTCACAGCAACACAAGTAGCCCCTGCACCAATTTCAGAACCGTAGTTAGTTTTATTTGTAGGGACACAATACATGGTGTCAGATTAAGTAAAGCAAGGTTTAACCGAATTCACGTTTCATAAGTTGCATAAAGGTATTTTAGGGAAAGGAACCAAAACAGATGAAAAGTAAAAAAAGGGTTTTAAGTACTGCTGCACTCCTTTTACTACTCTGCATAATTTCTACTGTTATGATCTCGGGGACGTTTGCTGAATATACTAGTACTTACTATGGGACAGATACGGCAATTGTAGCTAAGTGGGAATTTGTAGCTTCTGATCAAGACGACAAGACTCTAAAACCTGAAGGTGATTCTGATCAACGGATAAATTTATTTAAGCAAACAGATGGTCCAATAATGGATAAAATCAAAGAGGGTGGTGAGGATTACACTGTCATTGCTCCAGGTGTTGAAGGTAGCTTTATACTTCAACTTGTTAATAAGAGTAATATAGCTGCAAAAATTGAATTTGATGTCAAGAAAAATATAGGAGTAGGTTTTGTGGATGTTCCCATGGTATATTCGATCAGTTATTCTGATAGAGAAATAAAAGATATTAGTCTCAGCAAACTTACAGATGAATTAAATGATCTTGACATTGTGCTTGACCACAAAGATGGCGATACTCCTAACGATAACGTTACAGTCCACTGGCAATGGAAGCTTGACGGGGATGATACTATCGACACAGGCTTGGGTACTTATGATGATGATTTAAATAAAAAATATAGTTTAACTATTGGAGTAACTGCTACACAGGTTACTAAGTAGGGCTTTTAACCCTTACACCTTAATCTATAAAATATGAAGGTTCCGAACCAAAGCGAAACCGGGGTGATTTTCTGAATCAACTCATGCAAAAAGAGAATAACGTGAACAAACGCAAGAATTTTATGCTTTTTCTTATCATCACCATGATCATTGTTTACATTGCTGTGCCCACCTATGGATTAATCCGCGACATAGTGGGTCCGGGGGAAGCAGTGTTTGTTCTGAATTCACCCCTGCCCGATGCGCAGATGAACAGACCGGAACGTGGTTTGATTGAGAGAATACATGATTTTCTTTTTCCACCCAAAGATGTGCCCGTTCCAATTCTACAGCGTATTGACTTAAAAGGCAGGGTTATTTATTCGGACAAAACCCCTTTTGCTCACGGGTTGATTGAGTTAAGGAGTGAACCCCGCTATACCCGAACTGATGCTGAAGGATATTTTATCTTCATGGATGTTGAGGTGGGTGCCCATACAGTAAGCGTTCTAGACGAAAACGGACATGTGCTGGCTAGTTGTTTTATCGAGATAGAGCGCACTATGGAGATAAAAGATGCCGAATTAGTCCGCCTTCCTGATGGTACTCTTGTTTTTCAAGTTGCGGTGGACATTAAAGTGTTAGAAATTACGCTGACTTTGAAAAAAGATGCGGATGGAAAGGTCACCGGTATTGAAAAGGTTGACTTAGGGATCGTTACTGATGAGCCGGAAGAACCTTTACCTCCTGAGGAGCCTCCTATTGAACCGGAAGAACCGCCTGTTATACCGGAAGACCCTAAGGATGATCCAGACCCAAATCCTCCTCCGCCGTCGCCGGACGGATTTGACTTTGATGTCTTTGACACGGCTACCACGGTACGGTATGGAAGTGAGAGTGCGGTAAAAGTTAATATTTTCGGTGCCAAGAAACTAATTGCCCCGGGCATGAGGGGAAGTTAACAATTCACGGTAGATAACAGGGGGAACGATTACGCTTCGGTTTACGATATTACTTTTAAGACATTTGATAACCTTCCGGCCGACATTAAGATTCCTATGCGCTACCGCCTAAAAGCGGACGGTGTCTATGTGGCAGGCAATGATACAACCTGGTGTACTGCAGATGAGCTTTATCAGGACTCGGTGGTGGCCGGAGGGAAGCATGTGAAATATACCTTGGATTGGCATTGGCCACAGGGGGAAGGTGACAACGATTTTATTCCCTTTGCCGGCTATTCATATAGTGTAATCATTAAGGTTACGGCGCAAAAGCAGTAAGGAGGCTTTTAACATCATTGAATGAAAAACAGAAAAAAATGATGACAACATTTCTTATTTATCTACCTCTGGGCTTTTTAGCTTTCTTGATTTTAATGAACCTTTATCTCGGCATTAACAAAGCCGTTACCCATAATCCGGTGCCCAAGGTGTTTGGCTTTGCCCCCTTGATTGTGCTTTCCGGTTCCATGGAGCCCGCCATTTATCCCGGTGATGTGGTGGTGATCCGCGCACAGGGGGCGGAGAAATATAAAATTGGCGATATCGCCACTTATTTGGACGGGCAAATAGTTTTTACCCACCGGATTGTAGGCGAGGAAAACGGTATGTTTATCCTCAAGGGTGACAGCAACAATACCGTGGACGATACGGTAAAACCGGAACAATTTGAAGGGAAGGTGCTCCTCACCATCCCCAAAATCGGTGTGGCCATCGTATTTTTAAAAAGGCCTGCCGGCATGGCTGCTTTAGTTTTGTTATTTCTCCTTTATCTTTTTGCCGAGGATTTCTATGATAAAATTAAAAAGGTGCGGCAGCAAGCGGACAGTAAATGAGGTGGTGACCGGTGAAACTAAGGAAGGCTTTATTAATTTTGATTATCTTGGTATCTGTTAGCTCTGGTATTTTATCATCAACTTTGGCCAGGTTTACCGATGAACTGGCCGGCTTTGACTCTGCCCTGGTGGCTAAATGGAATTTCAGCGCCCGGGGAGAAGATGATGAACCCGGTGAGTTTTATAATAAAGGATTTACCTTTGATTTGTTTAGGATGGACAATGAGAAATCCCTGGAACCCATGGATGTGGGGGTGAAAAGCTTTACCTTTACTGGTGGCGGTTCCGATGTGGGGATTCTCTACAATGTGGAAATGAATGCCAAGGATTTCCTTGAGCCGATTCCCGGTACCGTGGCCACAGATAATGCGGTTGTTTATGCTCCTTTTATTTTTAAAATTGCAGTATCGATAAATGATGGGGCCGGGGATACTCCGCCTGAAGTTTTTCCTTTTCAGGATGATGCTGACAGCGGCTGGTTCAGGCCGAAGGATATCGACACAGATGAAGACGGATTTTTCCCTATTTTTAACGAGGACTCCTATTTTTCTCCGGGGAGCATAGACCAGGTTACGGTTACCGTTTACTGGCAGTGGAATACCTCATTTTATATCAATGACTTAAAACCTGATTGGGCTGACCCTGACACCTCCAAGGTCGCGGGTGAAAAATATTTACATTATTATCAAGTGGCATACGATGAGTATTATGGCCCTGGAGGCCTAGATGCTCAGAGAAAGGAAGCGGCCGAGGCGGTAAGAGATTATTTAAGAGAGCATGGCAGCCCATCTGACGACCACACCTGGATCCACTATATTAGATGTAAGGCAAACCATGGTGCGGAATATGCCGCAATAGAAGATCCTGAGGCAAAAGAAGCTTACTTTAATGAGCACGGAGGTAGTTTTGATACAGAAGATAATATTATCTGGGAATATCATGAGGTTCCTTGCCCGGCAAATCATTTTGCGGAGTATAATCATTTGGTGGATGAGGAGCATGACGCGATTGAAGCCTGTGAGACCTCTTTAATGGCGGCTTATGATGATTATGATACCTTGGCGGCGGATGCCTTAGCAGAGAAAGAATCGGTGAAAGTGATTTTCCGCATCCGGGGAGAACAAATGAAACCGCAGTAAAATTTTTCTTGACCTAAAGCTGGGCCTTAGTTTATACTGTAAATAGGGATACTAGTGATAAGATATTCATATTTGACTTCACTCAGGGCAAACTGGCTGAAAGGCCGGGGCGCAAAGTCAGGAGTCTAAATCACCGATGGTGATATGATCGTCCGACTGCCGAAATTAATTTTTCGTGCAGTCTTTTTATTTATATTTAAAGAATTTTGTAAGAAAATTTTATAATTTGACTTCGTTCAGGGCAAACCATCTGAAAGGATGGGGCGCAAAGTCAGGAATCTAAATCATCTGAAGGTGATATGATTGTCCGACTGCCGAAATTAATTTTTCGTGCAGTCTTTTTTTATTAGCTTGAATGTGAAAGGTGGTGGGAAAATGAATATAAAACTAAGACATATTTTATTATATCTTTTTATCATATCAGTAGCCGCCATGGGCATTTCATTTTCCCGTTTCAGCACCACCTTAACTAATTCCGGAGCGGAAAGTACCGTACCGGATATTGAGTTTTCCACTTGGGTCCTGGATCATGAAGCAACCTCCGTTGTTTTGGAAAATATGAAACCGGGCGATGTTAAAACCATTGACATTTGGGTGAGGAATTGGGAAGATAATGGGGGAGAAAGAAAAATAAGCAGTTATAGCCAAAGCTTTAACCTGGAACTGGAAACTACAGGGAACCTTCCTTTAGAATTTACCTTGACGGAAAGCCCTGGAGGAGGAGATCTATTTCACTTTGACTCTTACCGCTATCTTAGTCTTGACCGGGAGTTTTCGGCCAAAACAGAAGAAACAAAAGAGTTTACCCTAATTATTTCCTGGCCGGAGAGCTTTAATGGCGATCAATACAAGAACGAGATTGATTATCTGGAGCTTAGAATAAAAGCGGTGCAAATTGAATCAGAACTGCCTGAATAGATAAGTTGATCCTTTGGATAGATGGTTCCTGATATTATAGGTTGTGATAACTCAAGTTTTGAAGCTCTAGTGCCCGGCAGAAGGGGGGAAGTCATGGGTTTTCAAAATTTTTTAAGAATAAATGGCCTAAATTTACCAGTACCCTTGGCATTACCCTGGCTTTAGTGGTGATGTTTTCTACTGTTGCTTTGGCTATCTACATACATAAGGCTACTCTTAATACTTATATTGCTACTGCCGAGGAGGATTTCTATTTTACCAGTGACCTTTTGACAGATGCAGAAACCATCCCCACCTATCAAATTGTTCATGATTGGGAAACTGATGATACGGCAACCATCAGCTTTAAGCTAAAAATTATTACAGCCCACTAAACATATCCAATAGCAACATATCATATTCCATTACTGCCACCGTCCAAGAAGACAATGTGAACGGGCCCGGGGGTACCATTACAGGTAAAACTAAAAATGAAGTCTTGATAGAGCTGCCGGTTTCTAAACCTGCATCTTTCGATACTAAAAGCACTTTACCGGTCATGGTAACGGCAGCCTCCAATTCCCCCTACAAAAAAACCTTGCAGGGTAAATTTATCATTACCCCGGCTATATCATGTCAGATGGCGGAAAACCAAGAGTCTCCGGTCGCTATCCTCACGATTACCCTGGCTCAGAGTGCGGAACTTACCAGAGATGTTGTAATTACCTGGCCGGAGGGTGCCGCACCGGATATGACCAATCCCATTGTGATGGCTGCGGTTGATGCAAACACTATTGATTTAGCAAACAAAAATCTGACCACTACCCTTAATACCGGTGCTATCTATGAGCTGGTCTTTTTTAAGGATCAGGGGGAGCTTAACTATACAGGTGTTACAGTGGCAGGATTTTAGGGAGAATGATTATGGACCAGATTACGATAAGTAAAGAAAATAAATTTAATAACCCCTTTGCAGATAATTTACTAAGGGCCATATTTTTTATTGTCATTTTTTCTTTATCCCTTTTAAGTACGATTACCGCCTATGGGGCAAGCAATTTATGGGACGGATCTACCGCTTCAGGTTTTGCCGGAGGGACGGGAACGGAAGCTGACCCCTATTTAATCAGCACCGGGGAACAGCTGGCTTTTTATCCCAGCAGGTGAACAAGGCTAGCGGTAATATCACCTATGAAGGTAAATATATCAAGCTTACCCAGGATATCCTTCTAAATGAAATGAATCCTGACGGCACCTTTAAATCCGGTTCACCAAGGGCAGTTTCCCAGTATTGGCAGTCCAAGCAAACCCTTTGTAGGGGTATTTGACGGTGGCGGGTTTGAAATCATCGGCCTGTATGTTAATTCAGGCTGGCATGAATATAGGGGATTGTTTGGTTATGCCGGAACCGGGAGTGTGATCAAGGACTTAAGGGTTTCAGGGAGTATTTACGGAACGCAGAGGACCGGTAGTATTGCCGGTTACACTGACGGGACAATCATCGGGTGTGTTGTTAGCAGTAAGGTGACTCCCGCCGGCGGAGTAGACTATCATGGAGGAATTGCGGGTTATGCCGGTGTTAACAGTATCATCAGTAATTGCACTGCTTCTGGAACGGTAGAGGGACAAAATAATGTGGGAGGAATCGTTGGCTACACTGAAGGTAAAATTACAGCATGTAATAGTAATAATGCCGTAACAGGAGTTTCGAAGGTAGGGGGGATCGCCGGTTATGCCGCCGGAACCGGGGCTGAAATAAGTGATTGTGAATTTTCCGGAACTGCATATGGAAACTCGGAATGTATCGGAGGAATAGCCGGAAAAACTGAAGGGCTAATCACCGGATGTTACGTGAACGCTACTATAGAAGGATCTAGTGGTACTGTAGGAGGCGTAGCCGGAGAAGCTACCGGAGCGTTTAGCACCATTAGCAACTGCACAATTTCTGGAACGGTTAAAGCCATCGGCGGATATGGCTATGTGGGTGGAGTGGCAGGTAAGGCAGATGGAAAGATCACCGGGTGTACCTGTGAATGCTCAGTGACAGGAAATGGCCAGCATTACGTTGGGGGTATCGTGGGAAGTGCCGGTACCGATAGTGAGGTTAGTAACTCCTCCTCTTCCGGTAATATAGCGGGGATCAATAAGGTGGGTGGTATTGCCGGTTACACGGACGGCGAGATTAAGATTTGTATAAATACCGGTAATGTGAACGGGAGTAGCGGCCATACGGGAGGTGTGGCCGGGGAAACCGGTAATAACAGTAGCGTAAGCAATAGCTTTAATTCGGGAGCTATTTATGGCGGTGGTCAAGGTAGCACTGGCGGTATCGTGGGTCATGTAAGCTCTGGCTCAATTGTCCATCATAATCTTAATAAGGGAACGATTGATGGTGCGAACCCTAAGGGGAGTGTGATCGGAAATGCCATTGATGAAGATAATGCTTGGAATAACTATTACTATGATTACGAAGGTGCTCCGGGGGCACAAACAGCGGTGACATCTTGGATGATGATGGTGCCGTTCCTATTGGTGACCTGACCTGGGATGAAATTCAAGAACTTTTGAATGGAAATAATAATCCTGATGGAGATGATGTTTGGAATCCGGATTTGGACGATGATGGAGTTCCGAAGCCGGGATCAGGTTCTTCATTTAAAGTTCTTCATTCAGTGATCAAAGAAGGCAGACATTTTTCTGCAGCGTTGTTGGGATCCGGCACTACGACTACTGTTACTTCAGAAAGTGTTTTTACAGTATTTTTTCGCCTTGGATATGATATAAGCTGTAACCCTGAAGACCAGACCCTGATACTAAAAAACAATAATGATGAGGTAATGCCGTTTCCGGTGGGAACCTCAATTATTATGCTGGCAGGGGACTCGTATTATTATATTAACTTAACCGTATCGGCAGCTTCAATCAAATTGGGTGATTTTATTAAGATGGAAGCACTGTTGAGCACTATATTTCTCTGCCGGCAGTGGAAGGGAGGTCAAAGAGTATCTGTTTATTTTTGATTTCTCTAAAATTGCAACAGAGAATCAAATTCCAGGTGGTGCATATAGTATGAGCTAACCACCCCTAACGGGGGCTATTCCGGCACATTACCGGTTATTACGGTTACCGGCAAAAACAGCTATGATTTTTCCGTAAACGCTGCTGCCGATATGTTTACAATAAATTTTAATAAAATTCCTGTTCCCGGTTATGACTATAAAACGGACGGAAAAATATTTGCGTACGAGTTTTACCTGGAAAATCAAAGCGGAACAGAGAAAATTCCTTTGCCCGTAGGGACCAAGGTAAATGGCACCTGCATTTCTGCTATCTTGCCCTATACCCTTGTCCCGGCATCCTTTGGGGATACCCACCATCACTTTGGATATGTCGGAATGCGTGCATCCCATTCCTCAAGGAACTTATGCCCTAAAGGTTACAACCTATGCCTGTGGGGATATCTTAAACCCGCGGAATGGTTATGTCCTGGCGAATGATACAGCAAATAATTACTCTCAGCGAGCCGATTATCTATGCCATTAAGGCTAAGGTTAATACAAAAGTTTTTGACCGCGGTCTTCATCTCCGATTCCTGTGGATTTTACGATCCAAACCTTACCTTTAGGCTCAAATAACATAAAACCAACTCTGCAGCGCAAGTACGGGACGGTTTATGTAAATAAGGGGGAAGTGGATTTTACCATCGATGAGGGAAGGGTGACTTTATACCTACCGGAGAAGAGTCCCAAAGGAACCTATCGTTTTATACTAACTCTCTTTGACGGAAGCGGAACCGCAAAAAGCAGAGGCGGCCCAAAATGTAATTATTAAATAGGTAAATGTGTATTTACCTGCAACTAAACTCATAGTTTTTACTATGAGTTTTTATTATTGGCAGGAATATGAATAAAATAGTAGAATCTTCTATTTATTGTAGTTTATTAGGTAATTTTTAGAGTAAGCGTTTAAAGTTAAATTTGCAGCTAAGGAGATCCACAATGGATAAGGCGAAGGATAAATTAGGAAGATCTACTAATAAATGCGGGAATTATTAATAAGGCTCAAATAAAAGATGTTAGTAAATTAGTACCCGAGACATTAATAAAGCAGCATCGGGTTGTCCCAATAAAAAGGGAAGGAAACAAACTAATAGTAGCCATGATTGATCCAAAAAACTTAGTAGTTTTGGACGATTTACATCTAGCAACCGGGCTTCAAATAGAACCCATTAAGGCTACGGAACAGGAAATTGATGCCGCTATTAAAAAACTTTTTGGTTTTCAGGATTTGGTTAATCAAGCCATTCTTGAATTTAATGAGCAGCCAACCGCCAATGTGGAATCATTCAATTTGGAGGATGTTGGCGGTTCCTCTGGTAATGAGGTTCCTATCGTTCGTATTGTTAATTCCTTAATCAAGCATGCAGTTCAGGACAGAGCCAGTGATATCCACATTGAGCCAAGGGCTAATGATTTGCGGGTTCGTTATCGCATTGACGGCGTGTTAAAGGATGTCTTAGTTCTGCCGAAGCAGTCCCATGCCTCTATTGTTTCCCGCATCAAGATCATGGGAGATATGGACATTGCCGAAAGAAGGATTCCTTTAGACGGAAGGTTCCAGGTAAAAATAGGTAAAAAGGAAGTTGACCTAAGGGTGTCAACCATCCCTACTATATTTGGGGAAAAGGTGGTCATCCGGATTTTAGATAAAAGTGGCGTTGTGGTAACACTGGATAAACTAGGGCTTTCCCCGGAGGTTTTGCCAATTTACCGGCAGATGATTCGTCGTTCCTATGGCATTATTTTAATTACCGGTCCCACCGGATCGGGGAAAACAACAACCTTATATTCTACCGTGTCGGAAATCAGTTCACCTGAAAAGAACATCGTGACTATCGAAGACCCTGTGGAATATGTTTTGGATGATATTAACCAAATTAGGGTTAATACGAAGGCTGGATTAACCTTCGCCAGCGGTTTAAAGGCTATTCTTAGGCAAGACCCGGATATTTTACTTGTTGGGGAAATCCGGGACGGGGAAACAGCCAGTATAGCGGTACGTGCAGCAACTACCGGTCACTTGGTTTTGAGCACTTTGCATACTAATGATGCTGCAGGTGCTTTACCTAGATTAGTGGATATGGGAGTAGAACCCTTTTTAGTTGCCTCCACCGTAATTGGGGTTATGGCCCAACGCTTGGTGCGCTTGATTTGTCCTTTATGCAAGGAGTCCTATGAACTGGATGATGATAGTATTGAACGGAAATTTCTCAATATTCCCAGCGGACAGCCGGTAGAATTATACAGGGGCATCGGGTGTCCCCCATTGTAGGCTATACCGGATACCGGGGGAGAATGGCGATACAGGAACTTCTTTCCATTACAGAACAGCAGCAGCAATTAATTATGAGCCGATCCTCAGCAGATAAAATTAAAAACTCCGCTATCGACCAGGGGATGATAACTTTAACCCAAGATGGAATTCAAAAGGCTCTGCAAGGATTAACTACTGTTGATGAAGTTATGGCGGGTAGCTACCACTACCTGATTATAGCGAGCCATGGACGGTTCGTCGTCTACGGAGGGCAGCGGTAATTATATATTCATTGTATAAAACTTATTAAGGGGTAAGATGTATTATGAACATTAAAGAAATTCTCAGTGCCGCAAAAGAGAAGGAAAGCATCTGACGTACATTTGACCGTGGGGCGTCCCCCAGTTTTCAGGCTTCTGGGGGAACTCTATCCCCAGGGAGAATGGAAGGTATTAACCCCTGAAGATACAGAATTATTGAGCCGGGAAATGTTTGATGAGCGACTGTCTAATCTGATGGCTGAAAAGGGAGAAGTGGACTTTGCCTATAGCATTCCCGGAGTAAGCCGGTTTAGGGGTGAATGTCTTTAAGCAGAGAAACCATTTTTCAGCGGTCACCCGTATTATTAATTCAGAAATCTTAAGTATTTCCCAGTTGAATCTGCCTAAGGTAACAGAAAATCTTTGTAGAAAAGCCCGCGGTCTGGTGTTGGTAACTGGTTCTACCGGTAGCGGTAAATCAACTACATTAGCCGCGATGATTGACCTGATTAATACAGAATCCAGAAAACATATTTTAACGTTGGAAGATCCGATAGAATATTTGCACACTCATAAAAAAAGTATCGTAAACCAAAGGGAAGTGGGGAGCGATACTCAGTCTTTCGCTGATGGGCTTCGGGCAGCCTTCAGGGAGGATCCTGATGTAATTATGGTTGGCGAAATGCGTGATCCGGAAACCATTGCCATAGCAGTAACGGCGGCGGAGACAGGGCAACCTGGTCTTTGCCACTCTCCATACATCCAGTGCCGCCGAAACTGTGGAGAGAATTATTGATGTTTTTCCGCCCCATCAGCAGCAGCAGATAAGGATGCAGTTATCAGCTACTATCCAGGGAATTATCTCTCAAACCCTGCTTAAGAAAGCCGACGGAAAGGGGCGGGTGGTGGCAGCGGAAATTATGATAGGCACTCCGGCCATTCGAAGTTTAATTCGGGAAGGAAAGACCCACCAGTTAAATTCTATGATTCAAACCGGCGGCCAATTTGGTATGCAGACTTTGGAAGCAGCATTAAGAAAACTTATCCAGAGCGGTCAGATTACCCCGAGAAGAAGCTATGACCCAGGATATAAATATATAAATTAAGAACTTGGTCTTAAAATTACGGTTATTTAAGATTGACAGAGCATCACGAGACAAATGGGGTGCTAAATTAATGGCAGTATACGCCTACAAGGCACGGGATTATTCGGGAAATAAAAATTTCTGGCACGATGGAAGCCGATAATGAGCGTATGGTGGTGGAACACCTTAGAAGTCATGATTACATAATAGTCGAAATAGCAGAAAAACGTGTGCATAATTTTGCTAATAAACTGCCCTCATTTCAAGCAAAAGTGAAAGCAAAAGATCTGGCCATATTTTGCCGTCAGATGTCAACGCTGATGAATGCTGGGGTGCCTATTGTTAACTGCATTAGAATTCTTCAGGAGCAAACAGTAAATCCTTCTATGAAATCAGCGTTAAAGGAAGTAGTGGATCATCTGGAGGATGGTAACTCTCTAACAAAATCCCTTCGTTGCTTTCCCGAAGGTTTTTCCCGAAGTTTTTGTAAATATGGTGGAAACCGGGGAGATCAGCGGCAATATAGACGAGGTAATGGAACGACTCGCAATTAATTATGAACGGGAGCATAACATCAAGGAAAAGGTGAAGTCTTCCATGACCTACCCGTTAGTAATTTTGATAGTGGCGATCATCGGTGTCACCGCGATGCTGATATTTGTCATACCTATGTTGGTTAGGCATGCTGACAGAGAATGGGGCATTGCTGCCTTTGCCCACTCGGATTGTCTTGGGAGCCAGTGATATTGTGAAAAAGTTTTGGTGGTTTTTCATCATGCTTTTTATTGCGGCTTATTTCGCCATCAAACAAGCTTTTTTAAAAAAGAATATTCGGGAAGTTTATGATAAAACCATATTAATTCTACCTATCTTTGGAGAGTTAATTAAAATACTAATTATTAGTCGTTTTGCCCGGGTTTTAGGGAGTATGGTACGTTCCGGAGTGCCTATTGTGGAAGCTTTGGATACAGTACAACGCACAGTAGGTAATCTGGCGGTTTCCCGGGAAATTGACTTAGCTAAGGAGAGTATCCTACAAGGGAAAGGTATTGCTGAACCATTAAAAGCATCGAAGGTGTTTCCTCCTATGGTGGTAAATATGATTGCGGTTGGCGAAGAAAGCGGCGCTTTGGATTCATTGCTGGAAAAGGTGGCCGTTTTTTATGACCGGGAAGTGGATAACAGGCTGGAGCGTTTGTCAGCTTTAATTGAACCATTGTTAATTGTAGGGTTGGGTGTAATTTTAGGTTTTATGATTATTGCTATGATGTTGCCTATTTTAGATTTGTCGTCAGGATCAACAATTTAAGTTTCCTAACAATAATTTTAGTTTTGAGAATTAATTAAAAACTAAATGGGAGGTAAAAAAATGCTTCAAAAAATACGCAAAATAATGAAGTATGATAAAGGTTTTACCTTAATCGAGTTGGTAGTAGTTGTGGTTATTCTTGGTATTCTAGCTGCCATTGCAATTCCTCGGTTTACTGACAGAAGGAGTGAAGCAGAACAAACAGCCGTTGAGGCTGATATCAAAATCCTACAAAATGCGGTAGACATGTATTATATCGATAAAGAAACATGGCCGGCAACAAATCTAAGTGACTTATATCCTGACTATGTAAGTGAGGTGCCTTCTGGCTATCAGCATACAAATGGTGTTGTTTCTAAAGCTCCGTAAAACGTGTATTTTTGAAGACCCCTGAATTGGTCTGTCAAACCATATATTTTAGCTTATATTTGAGGTGAACAATGAATTTTCTTATAATCTTTGTTTTAGGCCTAATTATCGGAAGCTTCAATAACCTTTGTATTGACCGGATTCCTCGGGGGGAATCCATTATTTTTCCACCCAGCCGTTGTGAGAACTGTGGGGAAAGACTAAAACCAATTGATCTAATTCCCGTACTCAGTTATTTCTTTCTTCAGAGGAAATGCCGCCATTGCCATGCTTCTCTTTCTTGGCGCGATCCGGTTATTGAAATCTTAACAGGACTACTTTTTGTTATTATTTATTACTGTTTTCCTTCAGTAGAAAGGTTTTTACCTTATGTTACTTTTGGGTCAATTTTAGTAATAATTTCTTTTATTGACTTAGACTGTTTCCGCATACCGGATTCCTTGATTATTACAGGTCTCATTATCGGTACAGGTTTTAATATATTTTTTTATTTCATTTATTGGTCTCAAGCTATAATAGGATTTTTGGTAGGAGGGGGTACCCTTTTACTGATTGCCCTTGCCAGTGGAGGCGGTATGGGGGGAGGAGATATTAAACTAGGGGCAATGATCGGTTTTTATCTTGGCTGGCAGGGTTTTCTGCTCACTTTATTTTTGGGAGCACTATTTGCATCTATCGTAGGTATCTTTTGTATTATAAGCAAAAAGAAATCCAAGAAAGATGCCATTCCTTTTGGACCATTTTTATCTATGGGAGCGATCATTAACTTAATTTTGGGTGGGAAGCTAATTAATTATTACATATTAACATTTTTCTTTTAGTTTTTTAATACTAATAAAATAACTATGTCAATAAATGGAGGAATCATAAGAAAAATATAGAATTATTAGATTAAAAACCCAGAGGGATTAACAGCATGAATGAAGGATGTAGCAACCAAAAAGGTTTTACTTTAATTGAGACTATTATAGTGCTAACAATAATAGGTATTTTACTTTCTATCACTTACCCAAGTTTTGCCCGAGTAAAAGCGAAATGGAGTTTGGAGATGGCGGCCAGGTTTCTGGTTTCCGACATCAGGCAGTGGGAATATCAAGCCATTGCTGAACAAAAGTCATTTCGTTTTCTTTTAAATAAAGAGAAAAAAACCTATTACATTCGGGACGGTATGAAAATAGAGAAATCCAAGGATTTGAGCGATTATATTGCAGGTATTAGCTTTACCGATGGTATGAATGATTTTTATCTTTTACCGTCAGGGGCAACCAGTCGGGCTGGCCATTTCACCTTAAAAAGCCGTTATCATGATATAAAATATGTTTATGTTCTGAATACCACCGGTCGGGTACGGGCAGCG
Organism: Bacillota bacterium; assembly: GCA_050952465.1. Lineage (GTDB taxonomy): Bacteria > Bacillota > Dehalobacteriia > Dehalobacteriales > Dehalobacteriaceae > DUPU01. The sequence continues at coordinate 187,632 of JBMNKZ010000006.1, forward strand.
AATCATATCACAACTCCTTGAAGTCAGAGCCAAAATATAAGGAGTAAAAAATGCGAGTAAAAAATCAAAAAGATGCCGGTTTTACTTTTGTAGAAGTGATCGTGTCCATGGTGATTATGATGATTGGTGTGATACCGTTAATTAGCCTTTTTGGCAGCAGTATTAATAATTATAACCGTGCTACAAAAACTACCGTGGCTCTTAATTTAGCCGAAGAAGGGATAGAAAAGCTGGGTGTGACAGACTTAAGAGCTAAAGTTGATGACGCCGGTATTTTTGTTGGGGAGTGGGAGGTTATAGAAGGTTCTCCCAGTTATGAATCAAAGGCTGCGATAAAAGATATATCTTATGATGTAAATGGACAGATGGTGGAGCTTTATGCTATTGAGGTCAGGGTCAGATGGCAGGGAGCCGGTCAATTACAGGAGATTTCTTTGAAGAACTATTCTTCCGGCGGGCGGAATGAAAATGAAGAATGATAAGGGTTTTACCTTAATTGAATTAGTTATTTCCATGGTGCTTTTATGTATAATTTTGACACCAGCTTATGCCCTCCTTAAATCAGGTTTATATTCCTGGGCGCATGGAACGGAGCATATTGATGTGGTTCAAAATATGCGTTTTGCTATGGACAGAATGACTACAGAAATACGCCAGGCAGTTGAAGAACCGTTGATTATCGCCAATGCCGACAGTGCTATTCAAATTGAGTTCTTAGTACCTAAATTAGATGAAGGTGGGGAATTTACAGGTACGGTAGAAATTTCTTACCAATATGATGCTACAGATCAAGAGTTGGAGAGGAAAGAAGGAGAGTCATCGCCCCCTCAACCGGTAGCCAGCAAAATTAAGTCGGTGGATTTTTCGTATGATAAACCTTCATTAAAAATTATTCTTGTGGGAATTAGGCGGGATGGTCAGGAGATTAGTATGACCTCCGATATTGTGCTGCGTTCTGTAAGCAGATAAGGAGGGACTTTGTTTGAAAGACAGAGGATTTATCATAGTACTGGTAGCCTTTACTTTGGTTATTCTATTTACCTTTGGCACTTTCCTTCTACAAATCTCCAAAACAGATTTTGATATCGCTATTACTCAGGTGGCTAAAACTCAGGCTTACTATAATGCGGAATCAACAATTAACCAGGCCTTAGCCCAACTAAAAGCCGATAATGCTATATTGGACGAACTGAATAACATTATTTCTTCTCTATCGGAAGGCGGAGTGAGAGATTTTACTATTAATGTTCCTATAATTGGGGCAGACGGAGTAATCACAGGAGATATAAAACCTGTTAACTTTACTATTCGTAAAGATAATGAGGGGAGAGACGGAGTTACCATTTCTGTTAATAGTAGAGGCACATATTCAGGCAAGTATGGAGTGGCTAATCAAATCTTAAATATACAAATAAAACCAAATAAATGGTCTTTGCCGGAAGATGCCGCTATTGTTTCAGAAGGTGTAATCATTCTAAAAAATAATATTTTTGTTGAAGGGAATATATATGCAAAGGAATTTGACAATCATTCTGATGTCAACCGTAATATTTCCGGTGACCCCTTTATACTCAATTCAGGGATTTATCCTCTACTCACGGAAGATCAATTCGTAGGATGGCAGACAATTGATGTATCAGAAGGTACTCCATCCATAAATCTTAATAACTTAGTGGCCGTGGAAGATGGATATTGGATTAATAGTAATAAAAAGAATATAGATATTTATGGAGAATACTCCGGCCATATTATTCTAGTTTTTTCAGATGATGTCATACTGACAAATGATCCCAAAAGAGGTCCTATTATCGCTGCCCATGGGGACTTGATACATAATTCTTTGATGATCATTTGTTTTGGTGATGTGGTCTTTAATAACGGGAGTGACTTCCAAGGAATTATATTTGCCCCTAATGGATCAGTCACTATCATGAATGACGGAAACATTACCGGTACTATTCTCAGCAACGTTTTTGTTGAAGGGAAAAATATAGTTAATTTTATCTTTAATGAGGATATTGCCAGCTATTTCAATAGTTTTGTCAGTACAAATTTGGATATAGGGAATCTTGGTTTTAATGTTGTTTACTGGAAGTAATGCTTTACCTGATGATTATGCATGAAGGGACAGAGTAAATTGCTGGATAAAATCAAAAGCCAATTCCAGAGAAAAGTCCAAAAAGGAGAAAATTTCCTCGGTATAGATATCGGTACCCGGGAAATTAAAATGATAGAGATGGCACCCAAAAGCCAAACCTATATCAATAAAATAGGTCGGGCCTCTACTCCTTCAGGTGCTTTAGATGACGGTACTATTATCCAAGTTGATCAGGTGGCAAAAGCGATTCGCACCATGTGGGAAGAGGCGGGCTCGAAAACGCGGAAAGCTGTCGCTAGTATTTCCGGCAAAAATGTGATTATCCGTTATATTAAATTACCCAAAATGAGTGCCAAAGAGGTAGACTCTACCCTGAAATGGGATGCGGAAAAGTATGTTCCACTTTCCCCAGGCTCAGATTTAGTACTGGAGCATTTGATACTGGGTGAGTTCACTGAGAATAACACCCAGCAAATTAATGTGCTATTGGTAGCAGTACCCAGACGGTTGGTTTATTTAGTAAATGAAGTCTTTACCAAAGCTGATTTAACTTTAATAGCCCTTGAAATTGAACCATTATCCTTGTGGCGGAGTGTGGGCAGTAATGTTTCAGTAAGTACCGGTTCCGGAATTAATCGTTTAACTTCTTTTATCGGATTGGATATTGGGGCTAAGGCGTCCAATTTAGTCGTTTACCAGGGAGAATCTCTAATGTTTTCTCGTTATATTCCTATTGGGGGAGATGAATTAACCAAAGGGGTAGCCACGTCCTTGGGTTTAGAGTTTAATACTGCCCAATTGATTAAGGAAAGGGACGGTCTATTGACGAATAATGCTATAGAAAATATCTCTAGGGAAAAAGAAAATTTGAGCGAGGCGTTACAAGAGAGTTTATTTCCCCTGGTTGATGAGGTACGTCGTTCCATAGAATACTATCGCTCCCAATTTACCCAAAGTGACCCTCAAGCTATTATTCTTACCGGTGGTACCGCAAAGCTTAAGGGTATCACAGATTTCTTCCAAGAAAAACTTAATTTGCATGTGATCCTTGGTCTGAAAAATTTTACTCTTAAAGAAGAGGCAGAACAAACGGAACGAGGCATGGGAAAAGTTGACCCGACCTTTGCCGTAGCCGTAGGATTGGCTTTGAGAGAGGAACTAGCATGAACAAAAATATTAATTTACTGCCGCCGGAATTACGCACCAAAGAATTAAAAAACCATCTGGATATGACAAAAGTTTTACTGATCCTAATTGGGGCTGTTGTTTTAGGAGGGTTTACTCTTTTCTTTAGTTGGATTAAGTTTACTGAGTATCGGATCAACCAATTGACACGGCAATTAACTGAGATTATGCCGGATAAGGTTAAGGTAGAATCTTTTCAAAAGGAAAACAAGCAGTTAAAATTAGAAATTACCGATTTGACAAAGATTCATGGCGGAAAAAAGAAATGGACTCCCTTGCTCATGGATTTAAACAATCATTTACCTCAGGATATGTGGATCACTGATTTTTCCTGTGATCAGGAGAATAACTTTCAGATACAAGGTTTAGCGGCAAATCTGGCCACCATCGGGGTCTTTCTTTATGAGCTGAATCAACTTCCATATTTTCAAGAATTAAATTTGCAGCAATCTAAAGAGATTAAGGTAGGAAATGAAGTTTTGGTAAACTATCTTTTGGTGGGAACCCTTCGAGAGGGAAGTGAGAAATAGTGCTGGAATCATTATCTCAAAGAGAAAAAAAATTAATCAACTTGCTGTTGATTTGTGTTTTTATAGCCATTATCTATTGGGGTTTTGGAGAGATTTTACTCCCTAAATATAAGGTTGTTAAAGGGGAGTTTGAAGCAAGAAAAAGTGAGCTGGAAATAACGAAAGCTTTGATTGAAAGGTTGCCCCTCTTGGAAGCAGAAAATAAAAAATTGACCGAGGAGGCGGACATCCTTAGGGAACCGCTGAACAAAGAAGTAAGAAGCGGCATCAACTATTACTATATTGGCAAACATGCGATGGCTAATAATGTGGTCATTACCCAGGTTCAGCCCAAACCTATAAACAGTAATCAGGCTGTTTTAAAAATTCCGTTTGATGTTATGGTGAAGGGAAATTATCAGGATATCTTAAACTTTCTTAATCTGGTCGAACATGATATGCCCAATACCACTGAACTTCTTTCCCTTAAGTTAGAACCATATGTAGAAGGAAAGACAGTAACAGGAAATGAAACTTCCGGCAACACCGGAGATACTAGCAAGAAACAAGCAATGAAAGAGAAACAAGAAGAAAAAGCCACTGTCATGAATCCCATGAAGGAGCCCATTATCGCCGGCAATAACCCGGAAGTGACTGGGGTATTAAGAATTGTAACTTATATGGTGAAAACCCCAAAAAATTTCCGGTTAGCTCAGGGAATAACAATTTTAGGCCGGTTTGATGCTTTTACTCCGACGGTAGATGTATCCCAGGCAACCGGGGAGGCTATGGAGACGGTAGTGCCTGTTTTGGAAGGTGATCCTGATTTAGAGGGATATGCAGATAAAAATTCACCTGTACCGGATGATATTTTTAAAGATGCCGGTAAAGATTTTAGTGAGAATGCTGCTGATGATAATCAGGGTGATGGTACCAGACCTTCGTTAGGAGCATCTAACCTTTCAGTAGAACAGGTCATAATCGAAGAAACCGGTGATTATAGCTTTCCGTTAAGGAAATAAAGCATACGGGAAGAAAGCAGGGGGAGGAAGGGAAGATGCAGAAGAAAATAGAGATAGTGTTACTAACTCAGATACTTATCCTTTTCTTATTGAGCTTTAGTGCCTATGGGGCAGAGAGATCTTTCGTTACTAGTGTTTCAGTTACTTATCGGGATATTCGAATTTTTGTTAATGGCAAATTAATCGACGGGGAAGAGGCTTTTATCCTGAACGGAAAAAATATTGTCATGGTTCCGGCACGTATAGTTGGGGAGGCTACAGGAAAATCTGTAGCTTGGGATGGAGAAAAAAATATCATTAGAATTTCCCCCATAATTGATCCCGAAAGGATTCAAAAACAAACCGTGCATGAGAATCAACCTTTAGGGGTAAGAAGCAAGATTCTTCAGGTAACCTACCGGAGTATCCAAATAGTTACCGGCTCAAGAAAGATTTCGGGAGAAGAACCTTTTGTTCTTAATAATAAAGGACTGGTAATGGTTCCGCTTCGGACCATAGTAGAAGCTACGGGAGAACCCGTAACCTGGGACGGAAAAAATAATGCTGTGTATGTAGGTACTGTTCCTACTAAAGACATTGTGGATAAGGGAAATAAGTCTATAAACACTCAACAGACCCCGAAAATTAAAGTTGATTTAGAGGAGATGACAGTTTTAAGAAATGTCGGCCCCTTTTTTCGGCAGAAAAAACCTTTCACCATCGCCACGGAAAAATATGGAAAAGGAGTGGGCGTGCGCTTAACCAAGGGTGCTGCAGAAATGGTGGTGCGCACTCATGGAAAATACAAGACGATAGAAGGCTGGCTGGGTGTGGATGATGAAACCTGCAATACCAGCGGGGCATTTTTCTTTTCAGTTTTTACCGAACCCAAGGAGGTACCCAGCATAGTAGACACAGAGGGTGGAGCCGAAAAAATTATTAATAGAGCTCCAAAGGAATATGATTATGATTATAACTTAGTTGACATCGAAAATGAGCAGGATGGAGATCGGGATGGTTTAGTCGATAACATCTACCAAACAGAATATTCCGTTAACGCAAATTTATATGAAAAGACACCGGCTTATTTGCGCGGTCCGATCTACCCCGCCTCCTATCCTAAATATATTAGCCCTGGCTTGATAGATATTTCCGATGCCTTAACGGTAACCATCCGGGTTACCTGGGTGGGGGGAGAACAGGGGGATTACCCGGACTTAACAGCCGTCCTGGCTGATTTTAAATTTATCCAGTAGGGGCACCATATATGACCCGAAATTAGCCCACGATGACAAAGGGCTATGAATATGATGACAGCCTCCCCAATAATTGACAAAGTAATTTTTTACCTTCATAATAAAAAGAGTATGTTATAAAGAGCACGTTAACAGCGTGTTCTTATTTTGCCTCTTACTAGGGGCAGCGAAATACCTCCCTCTCAAGGGAGATAATAAAAAAACCTCCCTCTTTGAAAGGAACAATAAAGCATTTAATAGGATATAGGGAAGGCAGGAGACTGTTTTATGCGCTATCTTACGGCAGGTGAATCCCACGGTCAGGTGCTTACTGCCATCATTGAAGGAATTCCCGCAAATTTGACCTTAACTCTGGAGTTTATTAATCATGAACTAGCACGAAGGCAAATGGGATATGGGCGAGGTGGCCGAATGATAATCGAAAAAGACCAAGTAGAAATTTTATCCGGTGTCCGTAATGGAAAAACTATAGGTAGTCCAATTACATTACAAATAAAAAATCGAGATTGGGTAAATTGGGAAAAAGTAATGTTGACCGCATCTGGTGCGGACATGGACACAAAAAAAATAACCAGGCCCCGTCCTGGTCATGCCGACCTCTCCGGCAGCATAAAATATGAACAGAGCGATATTAGAAATATCTTAGAAAGGTCAAGTGCCCGGGAGACTGCAGCCCGGGTAGCTGTGGGAGCAGTGGCCAAGGCACTTCTTCGGGAAGCGGGGATTTCGATCTTTGGTCATGTGATACAGATTGGCAGAGTCCAGATGGAAAAACCTCTCCCAGAAAATGAATATGAAAAATTAATCTCTAAAGTAGAGAAATCCCCGGTTCGTTGTTGGGACGATGAAATTTCCCGGCAAATGATGTTGGTGATCGATGAAGCTAAATCTGCCGGAGATTCATTAGGTGGTATTTTCGAAATAGTAATTACCGGGGTACCGGTGGGATTAGGAAGCCATGTACATTGGGATCGAAAAATTGATGGCCGTCTTTCTTTCGCGATTATGAGTATTCAAGGGATTAAGGGGGTGGAAATAGGGTTAGGATTTCAAGAAGCCAATCTTTTTGGCTCAGAAGTACATGATGAAATTTCATATATTGAGGGACAGGGGTTGAAACGTTTATCTAATCGGGCGGGAGGAATAGAAGGCGGAATGTCTAATGGTGAACCGATTATACTAAGGGCGGCGATGAAACCTATCCCTACTTTGATGAAGCCCCTGAGAACTGTAGATATGGTTGATAAAAGGCCTGTTACTGCGCAAGTGGAACGCTCTGATGTCTGCGCTGTTCCGGCTGCTTGTGTGGTGGGAGAAGCAGCGGCAGCATGGATCATAGCCGACGCTCTCATGGAAAAGTTTGGGGGAGATACCCTAAAGGAACTAATTAGAAGAGTAAAGGAATACAGAAAATACGAAAAGCAGGTGTAAATATGCCAAATGTAGTTTTAATTGGTTTTATGGGTACAGGAAAAAGTGCCATCGGCCGGGTGGTTGCCCGGTTACTGGATTATAAATTTGTGGATACGGATCAAATGGTGGAAGAGGTAACTGGATTATCTATCAATCAACTTTTTCGTAAATATGGGGAAATTCGCTTTCGTTCTGAGGAAGCGTTGGCGATAAATAAACTAATGGGTAAAGATAGGATGGTGATTGCTACCGGGGGTGGGATGACTCTTAATCCTGAAAACGCAAAGAAACTAAAAGAACTAGGAGTTATTGTTCTTTTGACAGCAAAACCCGAGATTATCCAGGAACGAGTTTCCCGAAAAAATACCCGTCCCCTTTTAAGAAAAGGCAAAACACTGGAAAGTATTAAAAATCTTATAGCGGAACGAGAAGAAGCATACAACCGGTGTGCGGATATTACCGTAGATACTTCCAGCAGGGATATTGAAGAATCTGCGGAACAAGTTGTTAGATTACTGAAAGAAGAATGGGTTCATGAGACAAGTTAAGGTTCCTTTAGGAGAAAGAAGTTATCAAATTGATATTGGATCCGGTAATTTATCAAGAATAGCCCTAAGGATTAGAGACTTAGGCTTAAAAGGTAAATTTCTTATTGTTACAAATACTAAAGTAGAGCCATTATACGGAGAGCTTATTTCCGAAGCCCTTAAAGAAGAGGGTTTTTCCGTACATAAAATTGTTTTACCCGATGGTGAAAATTATAAAAACTTAGATAGTGCTGTCCGGATCTATGACCAGGCAATAGCGGCTGGTTTAGACCGATATAGCTGTATTATTGCCTTAGGCGGCGGGGTCGTTGGGGATTTGGCAGGCTTTGCTGCTGCAACTTATATGCGGGGCATAAACTTTATTCAGGTGCCTACGACTCTTTTAGCCCAGGTGGATGCTAGTGTGGGAGGAAAGGTGGCAGTCAATCACTCCAAAGGGAAGAATATCATTGGCGCATTCTACCAACCAAAACTTGTTTTAATTGATGTCGCAACACTTAATACTCTTCCCCCCGGAGAAATTAGATCGGGCTTGGCGGAAGTGATAAAATACGGAATTATTTCCGATCAGAACCTTTTTTCTGATTTGGAAGAGCATCTTTTCCATTCTCTTATGGCTGAAAGCCGTTATTGGATGGATATTGTGGAAAAATCCTGTCGGATTAAAGCCCAAGTGGTGAGTCGAGACGAAATGGAACAGGATTATAGAGCTATTTTAAATTTCGGACATACTATCGGCCATGGTTTGGAAGGGGCAACCTCTTATCAAAATTTTCGTCATGGAGAGGCTGTGGCTATTGGCATGGTGGGAGCAGCCTACATTGCCCGGGAAATGGGATTAATATCTTTACCTGAAGTGGAACGCATAAAAAATCTAATTTCTAAAACAGGGCTCCCGATATCCTTTTCAGGAATAAAATGGGATGAGCTATGGCTAAATATGCAAAGGGATAAAAAGGCACAGGATGGTAATATTAAATTTATCCTGCCTACATCAATTGGGTCGGTTATCATCACTCCAGTTGACCCTATTCTAATTCGTAAAGTCGTGGAGCAGGAACTGATTAAATAATAAACTTACCTTATTATTGAAAGGATTGTTTGCTGATGCTCTCAAGGAATGAACTGGAAAAGATATTAGAGGCAGCTTTAGAAGAAGGAGGCGATTTTGCCGACGTTTTTTTGGAGAAGAAAATTACAACCGGAATTGGATGCGAAGATAATAAAATTGAGCGGGTCAATACCGGGATAGACATCGGAGCCGGAGTACGGGTAATCAGCGGCACCACTACTTCTTATGCATATACTAATGATTTATCCCTTCATAGCTTATTGCAAATAGCTAATGTAGCATCTAGGGCTGCCAAAAGTGGACGTCAAATTAAACCCATTAAAATTAATAAAAAGGTGCCCCAGTTTGATTTTAAGATAGAACTTCCCCCGGATCATGTACCTGTTTCGGATAAGGTGGGACAGGTGGAACGAGCAAATAAAGCAGCCCGGGGTGTTAGTGAGAAAATTAAACAAGTGACGGTAGGTTATGGGGATAGCATACAGGATGTAGTCATAGCAAATTCTCTAGGAACTTATGTGGAAGACAGAAGAATTCGTACTCGCTTTGTGGTAAATTCTGTAGCCTCTGATGCGGGGCAAGTCCAAACTGGTTATGAAGCTTTAGGTGGGACAGAAGGTTATGAAATCTTTAAAACCCATTCCACAGAGGAATTAGGGGAAACTGCAAGCCGAAGGGCTATTGAGCTCCTTCAGGCTGATCCGGCTCCGGCAGGAAAAATGCCGGTGGTGATGGCGGCGGAAGCTGGCGGGACTATGGTTCATGAAGCCTGCGGCCACGGATTGGAAGCTGATTTGGTGCAAAAAAAGTTGTCCGTATATCAAGGAAAGTTAGGACAAAATGTAGCATCTCCTTTGGTGACAGTAGTAGATGACGCTACAATTAAAGGTAAATACGGTACCTTACGCTTTGATGATGAAGGAAATCATGGTCGAAAGAAAGTTCTAATTGCCGACGGCGTGTTGAAAGGCTATATGTATGACCACCTCACCGCAGAAAAGGATCACCGGGAGTCAACCGGTAACGGACGGAGAGAATCTTTTCGAGAAAAACCCATTCCCCGGATGACCAACACCTATATAGCCTCCGGAAAAGATGATCCGGAAAAAATCATTAGAGAGACCCAAAAGGGTTTACTGGTACGGAAAATGGGCGGTGGCCAAGTCAATACCACCAACGGTGATTTTGTTTTTGATGTAGCTGAGGGTTATTTGATTCAAGATGGGGAGATTAAGAAAATGGTACGGGGTGCTACCCTAACGGGAAATGGGCCGGAAGCACTGGTTTTAGTGGATCGGGTTGGCCGTGATTTGGGTTTTGCCATTGGTACATGTGGGAAAGATGGTCAAGGGGCACCTGTTTCGGATGCTCAGCCCACCATCCGCATTAAAGAATTAATTGTTGGGGGTACTGCCCATAATACTTCGGCAGAGTCTGCTAACGCCCAGATAAGAAGACTATAACACCCTTTGGATATTAAGCATCATTCGTCGAAATTTTAGAGAAACTATCGGAAAAAACTTTGTTTTTTTGGATTGGAAAATAGTAAAAGATGTTGTAATATACAGTAAAAGGTAGGATGAAGTTAAAATTATGCAATAATTTTAGTTCATTTTAAGGGTGGTTAAGATCTAGTGTCTGAATTAATCGAAAACTTAGTATCGGATCAAGATAATACCTTCTCAAGTCGTATGGCTAAGGAATGTAATATTAACCCTTTACTGTTAGAAGATTATTACAATATTTTTTTTCAAGATTCTCCAGACGCAATATTTTTAATAAATAAAGAAAGAAAAATTGTATGGTTTAATGCTGTGGCAGAACAGTTAATAGCCATGGAAGATGATTCTTTTAAGTGCTGGGAAAATGGTTTTGTATCAATCGTCAAAGATTTAATTAATGATTCATGGGAGAATCAGAGGGAGCATTATCATAGAGAAGAAAGCCTGATTTTAGGTGGAAAATATCTGACATTTTTATGGGATAGTCGATTAATTAGAGAAAATCATCAGTTAAAAGGCATAATTCTTATTGCTAAAGATATTACCCAAAACAAATTGTTACACGAAGAACAAATTCACGCCAATATGCACAAAATTATTGATCAGGTGGCGTCGGGTTTGGCCCATGAAATTCGTAATCCTTTAACCGCGGTGCGAGGTTTTATTCAATTGCTCCACGAAAGCCTCAGGGTCTCGTCAAAAAGGGAATATTTACAGGTTGCCCTAGATGAATTAGATCGTGCGAATAATTTTATTAAAGATTTTTTACTATTTGCTCGACCGGCTGCTCCTAATTTTTCCTTGGTGCCTTTAGAACAAGTAATTCTTGAGGCTACCTCTCAGGTTGAGGCTCAGGCTTCATTGAAGAACATCCACTTTGAGTTTATGGTACCGGAAAATTTTCCCTTAATGTACTTGGATCAAGAGCAGATGACCCGGGCTTTTAGCAATATCTTGCAGAATGCGGTAGATTTTTCGGAACAAGGGAATATCAAAATCAGGGTTATTAACAATGAAAAAACTGATAAAATCTTGGTTAATATTGAGGATATCGGATGTGGTATCCCTCATGAGAATTTAACCCGGGTTTTTGAGCCATTTTTTTCGACAAAGGAAGAGGCGCCGGGCCTGGGGTTAACCTTAGCTCAAACCATCATAAATAACCATGGGGGGAAAATCAGTATATGCAATAATCCGGACAAAGGAGTTTCTGTTACAGTGCATTTGCTTCATGTGTCCAAATATCCCGATATAATGGGGTGTTAGATGTGTCTGCCTCTATAGGTGACAGGTATCTTTTGGATTTTCAGTCGGTAAGACAATCTAGTAACCTCAAAACAGAAATTTAACTTATAAAAAGCCAGGGGCTTTTTATTTTTTTAGATGTTGTGTTATTCTAAAGGATAACTTTGTTGTCCAAACATAATTCCGTCTAAAACTTATTCTTCCATTTATAGAAGGAATACTTTTACTTTGGTTGAATAATACTAACCAATAAACAAAGTGGGAATGTTAGGAGGAAAAAATAATTGCCGGAAATAAATTTGCAAAAAATCGGACACAAAGTATTGAAAATAGCTTCTTCCCTTGGTGTATCTTCAGCCGAGGTTTTTTTAAGCAAATCAAGGGATTTGTCCATAGAGGTCAGTAACCAGCAGGTGGAAACGATGAAATTAGCAGAGGAACAAGGTGTAAGCATTAGAATATTTCAAAATAATAAATTGGGATTTGTCTATTCCTCGGATTTTACAGATTCCGCCTTGGATCAAATGGTCTCTCAGGCCATAGCAAATGCGAAAAATACGGCTGATGATAGGTTTTATATATTACCATCAAAACCTCCTGAAAAATATCCGGAATTGGATTTGTTTGATGAGAATATTCCTCGGGTACCTGTGGAAGAAAAAATTGCTTTAGCTAAGGACATCGAAAGCAGGGCTCGAAAATATGATTCAAGAATTAAAATAACAGAAAGATGTGCCTATTCAGATTCCAGCTATGAAGTAGCTGTTTATAATTCCTTAGGTGTATCCGGTGAGTATCAGGGAACATATTGCGGTGCCTCGGCTTTTTTGGTTGCGGAAGAACAGGGAGATTCTCAAACCGGTTTCGGTTTTCAGTATAAATTAAAATATAAAGAACTGGATCCGGGATTTATTGCTAATGAAGCAGCTCAAAAGGCAGTGCGCATGCTGGGAGCGAAAGGAATCAATACCAGGAGTATGGTTACCGTAATTGATCCTTATGTGGCTACTAATTTTTTAGGTTTAATGGCCAAGTCCTTATCCGCGGAATCAGTACAAAAAGGAAAATCAAGATTAGCTGGCAAAATTAATGAACAAGTTATTTCTCCCTTAATTTCCATAATAGATGATGGGTCAAAAGAAGGGGCAATTATGTCCTCGCCTTTTGACGGTGAGGGAGTACCCTGTCGGAAAAACGTTTTAATTAAAAAGGGCAGATTACAAGGTTTTCTACATAATACTTATACCGCGGCAAAAGAAGGCAAAAGATCCACGGGAAACGCAGTAAGAGGATCATATAAAAGTACTCCGGAAGTCGGCACCACCAATTTCTATATTGAAAACGGCACCCTACCCAAAGAAAAATTACTGAATCAGGTAGTGGAAGGGATTTATATTACCGATGTATTAGGCATGCATACAGCTAACCCGATATCAGGAGATTTTTCTTTGGGTGCGGCGGGATTATTAATTAAAAAGGGGGAATTTACCCGACCTGTCCGAGGGATTGCCATTGCCGGTAATATTTTTGATTTATTTAATGCAATTGATGCTGTAGCTTCAGACCTAACTTTCTTTGTAGGGAAGGGAAGTCCAACTTTGAGAATTTCTAACATGACCGTAAGTGGTAACTAAGTCACATATCACTACCAATAGGCAATGACATCCTGTCTTATATCTGTCGCTATCGCTCAGGACTATATTAAGTTTAAAGTTAAAATCATAGTAGTAAGTTAAATACTGTTCAAAAAAATAAATCTATGATAAAATGCTAACGAAAGGGTGGTGGTAAGGTATGGCAAAAATTCTCGTCCTCCATGGCCCGAACCTGAATCTTTTAGGGCAAAGGGAACCTAAGTTTTACGGCAAGGTCACCTTAGAGGAAATTAACCAGAGCCTTACCCGCTTAGCAGAAGAAAACGGCGTAGAGGTGGTTTGTTTCCAGTCCAATTCCGAAGGAGAAATCATAGACCTTTTACATAAAGAGGGTATGGAGGCTGATTGTGTGATCTTAAACCCAGCGGCCTATACCCATTACAGCATTGCTATTCGTGATGCGGTAAAAGGCATAAGAACTCCAGTGATTGAAGTTCATTTATCAAATATTTATGCCAGAGAAGATTTCCGGCAACATTCTGTGATCGCCCCAGTGGCCATCGGACAGATCAGCGGCTTTGGACATGCTAGCTACCAAATGGCATTTTTTGTCGCACTGAATATCATCAAAGCTAAGAATACTACCAAATAATAAACAGTAAAGATTAAATAACAACTAGGGGGTATTTCAATGATTTCATCAAATGATTTCCGTACTGGAGTTACCATTGAGATAGATGGTGATGCCTATCAGGTGGTGGATTTCCAGCATGTGAAACCTGGCAAGGGATCTGCTTTTGTTCGAACCAAGCTTAAAAATGTCCGAACTGGAGGAGTCGTGGAAAAAACCTTTGCAGCTGGGGAAAAGCTACCCAAGGCTCATCTGGAACGAAAGGAAATGCAGTATCTATATCATGACGGTGATTCATTTATCATGATGGATGTTAATAATTATGAGCAGATGCCTTTAAGCGATGAGCAAGTGGGTGAAGGCAAAAAGTTTTTAAAAGAAAATATGAATTTATTTATTCTTCTCTTCCAAGGTAATGTAATCGGCGTAGATCTGCCCAGCCAGGTTAATCTGGAAGTGACGGAAACTGAGCCGGGTATCAAAGGAGACACTGCCTCCGGTGGATCGAAACCTGCTACTCTGGAAACAGGTGCGGTGGTAAGAGTGCCATTCTTTATTAATGTAGGTGATGTGATTTCTGTGAATACCAAAACCGGGGAATATATCGGAAGAGCTTAATCCAATGGATATTGATTATTGACGGCCATAAATGACAAAACTTATCTTATGATAAAAACTGGTTTATGAGTATAATTTCCAAATTGGTGGAATAATAGGTTACGTTAAGGTTTTAAATTTAGGAAAGGAGGATGAGTATGAAGGATTTAAAGGAACAAGTAGCATATTTACAGGGTTTGGCTGAAGGGTTGGATGTATCCGATGCTACCAAAGAAGGTAAGATTATTAAGCAAATAATCAATGTCCTGGAAGGGGTTGCCCTTTCTATTGATGATCTTAGAATGCAGCAAGCTGATATGGAAACATATTTAGAGAGTATTGATGATGATCTTAATGATTTAGAAGAAGATTTTTACGAAGATGAAGAGGACGACACTGATTACGTGGAAGTAAAATGTCCGCGCTGTCATGATATTGTGTGTTTTGACGCAGATATTTTAGAGGATGATGATTTAGTCGAGGTCACCTGCCCTCGGTGCAATGAAGTAGTCTTTATCAATGATGGAAATTATGATGATCTGTGCACATGCGGGGAGGATCATCATGAACATGATGAAGATTTCACTGAAGAAACAACTAAAAAGACAGAAGATATTTAAGGAAGGCTTTAAGCCTTCTTTTTTTTGTTCTAAATTGCTTGTCCCTATAATATGAATAAGTTATAAGGGGGGACAAAGGTGGCAAGTCTTCTGGAAATATCTAAAAATAGTTATTCATTTTCCATTGCTCAAAAGATTAGGCAGGAAATTTTCCCTTATTTATCCCCTGACTTGAGGGTGCTTTTTAATAAGATTCCAGATCAAGAGCTGGAGGTCTTAGAAGAGATCCGATTAAGAATAAATGCTCCTGTTTTATTAAAACAAAGACTGGGAGACAAATATCTGACTAAGAACGGGGTTTTAAATTCAAACTGGGAGACCGGTGTTTTGTGCACTGGGGAGACCATGAGTAAAACAGTCGCTCTATTATGCAATTGTTCTATTTATGCATTGGAAGAAGAATTAAGGAAAGGGTTTCTTACTCTCCCAGGCGGACACCGGACAGGTTTTGTCGGACGGGCTGTCTTAGACGGGGGAAAGGTTAGGACATTAAAACATATCTCCGGGGTAAACATCAGAATTGCCCGCTTTATTTCCGGTTCTGCTTTAAAAATTATCAGGCATTTGATTAAAGGGGATAATTTTCTAAATACGTTAATTATCTCCCCGCCCAGGGCCGGGAAGACCACTTTATTAAGAGATATCATCTGCCTTGTTTCCCATGGTTTTCCTGGTTTTCCTGCAATGGATGTTGGGTTGGTGGATGAACGATCGGAGATTGCCGGATGCTTAGATGGGGTGCCCCAGCTCCCTATTGGACATCGCACCGATGTCTTAGATGGCTGCCCCAAGGCTGAAGGGATGATGATGTTGGTTCGTTCCATGTCGCCTCAGGTGATTGCTACAGATGAAATTGGCCGAAAGGATGATGCAGAGGCGATCGAAGAAGTAATCAATGCCGGAATCAAGCTTTTAACCACAGTTCATGGCTATAACAAGGAGGATATTTTAAGGCGGCCGGTGATTAGAGAAATTTTAGCTCAAAAAGTCTTTGAAAGATATGTGGTTTTAAGCCGCAAAAATGGGCCGGGAACCATAGAAAATATTTTCAATGAGGAATGGATGCCTTTACAGGGAAGGGGGTTCTGAGATGTTAAAATTCATTGGTGCCTTATTGGTGATTATTTCTTTTGGGATGATTGGGACAGTATTAGGAAGAAATATGACAAAACATGCTGATGAATTAAGACAGCTTCAGTTTGGCCTATCTGCACTGGAAACAGAAATTATGTATGCTCTTACTCCTTTACCTCAAGCATTAATGATTGTGTCAAAACAAACCCGGGGGGTGGTAGGCAGATTTTTTGCCGAAGTTAGCTATGAATTAAATAACAGGCAAGGGCAGACAGCAGGTGAAGCCTGGTCCAAAGCGTTAGAAAAAATTTCGCCCTATCTCATGCTTACAGAAGGGGAATTATGCTCACTGGAGCAATTCGGCCAGGGGCTAGGGTCTTCTGATCGGGAGGATCAATTAAAACGCCTGACTAGTATTAAAATGCAATTGGCAGCCCGGGAAAAAACAGTAGAAACAGAAAAAGGCCAGTTTCAAAAGATTTGGCAGACCCTGGGCTGGGCATCTGGGCTGGTAGTAACCCTTTTATTTATATGATTTCCTAAACTAAATTGATGGGAGAAAGGACGATTATGATGATGGGCCATATTGAAGTAATTTTTTTCCTGACAGCTTTAGCAATTGGCGTAACAATTTTACATACTTTTTTGAAACAGGCCGGAAGGGACGAATATGCCTACATGACCCTAGTTGTAGGTATGGCAATTGGATTGATTAAAATTATTCCGGTAATTATGGATCTTTTTGCAAAGGTACAAAGTGTTTTTAATCTCTATTAGCAGAGCCAGGAGGAGATTTTGTGGAAGTTTTATTTGTCATTATTAGTTTGGCATTGGTTACCACTGTACTTATAGTGTTTGTTAATGATAGTAAGCTTCCTGGCCTGGGTGTGGTGATCAGTGTATTTGTTGGGGCATTAATATTCATTCAGATACTTCCAAAAATTTCTTATGTAATTTTTGTATTTGAAGAATTGGCATCCCGGGCCAGTCTTAATACCTTCTACTTAGCCACCATTTTTAAAATTATCGGTATTTCTTATATTGCGGAATTTGGGGCTCAAGTATGCCGAGATGCAGGACAGGGGGCAATTGCCACAAAGGTTGAATTTGCTGCAAAGGTTTTGGTAATGGTGTTAGCTATTCCTATTATTGCTGCAATCTTAGAATCGGTGGTACGTCTTTTACCCTAGTAGGGGCGATTCATGAATCGCCCGGTTATGGAACTGGGGCAAATCAGCGGGGAATAGTGAATCGTCCCTACATTACAATTTACAGGTATACATACCATCAAATGTTAGAAAACATGTTGAAACGTGGCGATTTGGGAAGGGGTGCGAAATTATGAAAAGGTTTATTTTCTGGTTTACGATACTCTTAATTTTATTTGGCATCACCTCTTCTTGTGCCTGGGCAGATGAGGAGAGCAATGCTGCTTCAATTCAGGACAAACTTGATTTTTCGGAAATTGAGGAATACGTGAATAAGGTAGATGAAGAAATTCAGGAACACTTGCCGGAATTAAGCATCAGTAAGTTTTATGAGAAAATTAAAAAAGGGAATTATAGTTGGAATATTAAGGATATCTTTAAAGGACTCATAGGTTATCTTTTTAAAGAAGTATTAGCGAACAGCGGTCTTCTAGCTAAACTATTGATCTTGGCCGTGGCCAGTGCCGTATTATCTAACCTGCAAAGTGCTTTTGATAAAGGAAATATTGCCATCTTAGGACACGGAGTAATTTATTTAGTCTTAATATCTATTGCTTTAAGTTCTTTTTCCATTACTATAAATACCGCCAAAGAAGCCATTGATATCATGACCGGTTTTTTATACGCTTTAATGCCTCTTTTATTATCTCTCTTGGCAGCCATGGGAGGAGTTACCTCGGCAGCATTAATTCATCCGGCCATGATTGTGATGCTGGGTTTTGCCACAACCATGATTAAGACGATAGTCTTTCCTTTGATCTACTTCATGGCCGTGTTAAATATGGTTAGTCATATTGCACCTAATTTTAAAGTAGGCCGCCTGGCAGGGTTTTTTAAAGATTTGTCCATAGGATTTCTCGGAATTGTGATGACAATTTTCGTAGGATTTCTTGGGATGCAGGGCCTAGCCGGATCTGTCGCTGACGGTTTGACCATTAAAGCAGCTAAGTTTGCTACAGGAGCCTTTATTCCTGTAGTAGGAAAACCATTAGCGGATGCCTTAGATACAGTAATTGGTACATCATTAATCCTAAAAAACGGTATTGGTATCCTGGGTGTCATCGTAATTTTCCTGTTATGTGCCATTCCGGCTCTTAAAATCATTGCGATTACCTTAATTTATCGTATAGTGGCGGCACTGATACAGCCTTTTGGCGACAATCAATTATCTGAGGCACTACACTCTTTGGCAAATTCTTTTTTACTGGTTTTTGCTGCTGTTGCTGCCGTTGGTTTAATGTTCTTTTTTATTATTACTGTAACCATAGGTACCGGCAACATAAGCATGATGTTTAGGTAGGTGAAAGAAATGATAGATACCATTAGTAATTTAGTGCGTAACGTTACAATTATTATCCTGATTGCCTGCTTTTTGGAAATGCTTCTACCCCAAGGTGAGATAAAAAAATTTGTTAAAACCGTATTAGGTTTATTTATTCTTATATCCATCTTAAATCCAATATTAGGATTGTTTGATAAAAATGTGGTCAGTGAAGTTTTAGCGTGGCAGGATCCTATTCAAGAAGATATTGAGCTAAATACCATTCTTAATCAAGGTGAGAGCATTTCTAAAGAGATGAACGAAAAAGCCATAGAAATGTACCGTAATAACTTAGCAAAACAAATTGAAACCGTGGTTAAGCTAGTTAAGGGAGTGACTTGGGCGGAAGCTGAAGTAGAGATGGAGATAAATAATACTAATCTGAATCATGAAGCGATAAAAAAAGTTCAGCTCCACGTGGGAACAGGGGAAAATGAAAAGGTAAAGGAGGGAGTGAAAGAGATTAAACCCATAGAAATCGATATAAACGGTCCCCAGGAAAAGCCGAAAAAAAATATCTTTAAACTGGGTGATGAGGAGATTAAGGAACAAATTATCGAAACCTTAAAAAACTTTTATAGCTTCCGGGAAGAACAATTAGAAGTGATCATGATAGAAGAGCACGAGGAGGGGAAAAAGAATGAGTAACAAGGAGAAAAGACCGGGTACAAATATCATAAAAATTACCAAAGATCAATGGCCGTTTATTATTAAACTATTGGCGGTTGCCTTTTTAGGAATAGTTATTTTGAACTTTGCAAATATTTTTAACACACCTAAACAGACTGCGACAGATCTACTTCCGGTGGAAAAAAACAATGAAGGGGAAGAAGAAACGGGACAACTTCCTGATGATCTCGCCTTAGAAAAAAGGTTGGAAAATATCTTATCAAAAATGGACGGGGTGGGCAGTGCATCTGTATCTATTGTCTTTTCTGAAGGACCGACTAAGGAATATGCCGTAAATGTCAGTACTACGAATAAAGAAATTCAGGAAAAAGACCAGTCCGGTGGCACCCGCACGACAAACGAAAAGACGGAAACGGGACAGATGGTGATGATTAACGGTAATGCCCAGCCGGTACTGGTGAAAGAAAGTATGCCAAAAATCCAAGGTGTATTAATTGTAGCAGAAGGTGTGGAAGATCCCGCTGTAAAAGAAAGGCTTTTTAAGGCGGTGCAAACCTTGTTGCAGGTTCCTGCCCACCGTATTACCATAAGTTCAAGAAATGGAGGATGATGAAATGAAATTGGTCACCCTTAGCCGCAAGAAAGTGCTTCTTGGTATCTTATTTATCTGTTTTGTTTGGTTTGGTTATCTGACCTTAGGATTGGGTACGATATTACCTTTTGGTGATGAAATCCCGGATCAAATTGATCCCAAAGGAGATGGGATCAATGAGCTAGATGTTTTAGAACCTGATAAAATCAGTGAAGCAGGTGCCTTGCCGGAAATACTCGTAGATAACCCAAAAGATATCACCTTTGGGGGGAATCAATCTGGGGTACAGGATGACTATTTTGTTAACTACCGAATTGAAAGAGAAAAGATGAGAAGCCAACAGGTGGAGATTCTCAGGGAAATTGTAGATAACCCCAATTCGGCAAGTGAAGTGCGCAAAAATGCTCAGGAAAAGATGCTTAAGCTAACTGAAAACATAGAGAATGAGTTAAAATTGGAAAACTTAATTAAAGCTAAGAATTATGAAGATGCGGTGGTATTAATTCAACCGGAATCGGTTATGGTAGTAGTTAAGGTTATGGCATTAACAGATGGTGATGGCACCAAGATTGCCGATTTGGTGGCAAACACTACTGGATATAATTATGAAAATATTATTATAACCACCAAAGAGTAGAGAGGAATAGTTTGTTATTTTTGGCCTCCTTTGGTATAATAAATATTATTAATTAATGCATACAATGAGTTTAGGTGGGGGGATTTTAAATTTATGGACAAACCGATTTTGGATAATCAATCAATAGGAGAAGGCGGTTCCGTACGGATTGCAGACGATGTAGTAGCAATAATTGCCGGACTTGCTGCCACAGAAGTTCCCGGTGTGGCAGGTATGAGCGGAGGGATTGCCGGCGGAATTGCTGAAATGTTAGGCCGAAAGAATCTCTCCAAGGGTGTAAAGGTTGAGGTAGGCGAAACCGAAGCGGCGGTTGATATTCATGTTATTGTTACATATAATGTACGGATTCCCGATGTTGCGATAAAGATTCAGGAAAACGTAAAAAAAGCAATTGAAACTATGACCGGTTTAAAAGTGGTGGAAGTAAATGTACATGTACAAGGTGTAGCTTTCCCTAATATGGAGGTTAAAGAAGAAGATACCAGAGTAAAGTAAAAGTTTATCTGGGATTTCGAGGTGATATCTGTGAAAATTTTTAACCGGTTGTTAGTAGTTATTTTTTCTTTATTAATTGGAACCATCAGTTTGGTGACCCTTTTTATGGCCTTGGGTTGGACAATTCCCCTGGATTATCTGAACCAGGTTTTTTACTCGATAAATAATCGGTGGATCATCGGTATCACTTCAGGTTTGATACTGCTTGGGGCTGCCAATTTAATCTTTTCCAGCCTGATGAAAAATCCGACTACATACACCAACATTGCCAACAGTGACCACGGGGATATCAGTATTACGATACCTGCCGTAGAGGCCTTGGTAAAAAAGGCTGCATTTCAAATTAGAGGAGTTAAAGAAGTTAAGCCGGTTATTAAATGTACTCCTCAAGGCATTGCAGTATTTATCAAAACCAGCATGCAGCCGGGAACAGTGATTCCGGAAGCGGCTCAAGAACTGCAGACCGTGGTCAAAGGATATCTGGAGGAGACGGCAGGAATTCAGGTGGTAGAGGTCAGAGTTTTAATTACCCACGTGTTTCAAGAGGCCAAAAGCAGAGTGGACTAAGGGGGTAGCCGAGTGGATTGGGGAAAATTTATTTGGGAGTTATGGAATTATCATCGGGGAAAAACTATTGGTATCATCATCGGATTTCTTTTTGGCCTTATGGTAGCTGTTTTGGGCTTTTTTGAAGCTGTTTTTATTTCTCTTTGTATGATTATTGGGTTTTTTATTGGGAAAAGAATTGATGAAAACGTTGATTTTCGTGATTTAATGGATAGAATGTTTAGAGATCGTTAGTAGTTAAAAACTAAATGTATATGCTTAAGGAGGCACTTTTGTGAGCAGGCGGTTAGCAAGAGAAAAAGCTCTGCAGATGCTTTTTCAGATGGATGTGGGCCATAATTCATTAGAAATAGCCAAAAACACCTTAGAAGATGCAGAAATGTCCCCACAAGATAAAAAGTTCACTTTAAACTTAGTCGAAGGCACACGCAACTGCTTAGGAGAGTTGGATACCTATATTAAAAAATACGCATCTCAGTGGGATCTTGAGCGTCTGGCCAATGTAGATAAAAATATCATTCGCCTGGCCTTATATGAGATGAAATATTTAGAGGATATTCCCTCCAGTGTCTCCATTAATGAAGCAATAGAACTGGCAAAAACCTTTGGCAGTGAAGATTCGGGCAAATTTGTCAATGGTGTTTTGGATAGTATCAAAAAAGAACCCGGTTTTTTGAGCAGTCAAGAATTATGATTATCGGCATAGATACCAGCTGTTATACCACCTCCCTAGCATTAGTTGATGCGGGAGGTAATTTAATTGAAGATGCCCGAAAAGTTTTAGCTGTGAAACTAGGAAAAAGAGGTTTACAGCAGTCTGAGGCAGTGTTTCAGCATGTACAGAACCTGCCCCTCTTATTTGAAGACTTAGGTCGTAAGGTTAACCTAGGTGGTATTAAGGCGGTGTGCGTCAGCACCAAACCCCGTCCGGTGGAAAAATCATATATGCCTGTTTTTACTGTTTCCCAAGGATTTGGGCAAGTTTTAGCCCTGGGTAAACAAATTCCTTTTTTTATGACCAGTCATCAGGAAGGACATTTGATGGCCGGGATTTGGTCGGCAGGGGGGCCAAAAGGAGAAGAATTTCTTGCGGTGCACCTATCCGGCGGTACCTCAGAAGTTCTAAAGGTCTTAAGGCATAAAACCGGATTCTTTATAGAAATTCTTGGTGCAACTGGGGATTTACATGCCGGCCAATTTGTGGATCGGATTGGTGTGGAATTAGGGATGCCTTTTCCGGCAGGTGCTCATTTGGAAAAGTTGGCGGCGACTCACCAGGGGGAAATTCCCTATTTACGAAATGGAGTGAACGGGTATAATTTTTCTTTCTCTGGTCCGGAGACAGGAGCAAGAAAACTATTGGCCGATGGGCTCTCCCCGGCCGCAGTGGCGAGAGCAGTGGAGCATTGTGTGGCTACGACACTGGAAAAGGTTCTAAGAAGAGCCGTAGGGGACACTGGGTTAAAGGAAATATTGATTGTAGGTGGGGTAGCTGCTAATTCTTATCTTCGGAAAAGGCTTATTTACCGTTTAGAACACCCGGCGGTAGGGGCAAGATTGTATTTTGCAGATCCGGCTTATTCCACCGATAATGCCGTCGGGATTGCACAAATTGGATTATTAATGACCAAAGAAAAATTTAGATACTAGAGTCCTTTCCTCCTATAGGATGACACACTTACATAAAATAATAACTGTAACAATTTAAAGGATCGGTTCCAAACCGTTCCGTTAAAATAACTGCAACCAAACTTTAGGGATGGGGCAGTTTTTTTTATTTAACACAGAATAGCATAAACTATGATAAAATAGTATAAAAAGCAAATATTTAAACTATTTTAACAAATCTAATCAAGAAGATAGTATGTCTAAGGTTGATTTTAATTAGACTAGTGTAGTAATATTATTCTATCTGAGTTAAATGAGACAGACAAGGAAAAGAAGGGGAGTGAAAAATGATGCAGTGTTGTTGCAACGGGGAAGGAAAAAAGTTGGAGAGTAGGTTTTCCGATATGGATGTTGATCTTCAACCATTAAAAGCAGTATTAGACAAATATAAAAATATTCCGGGAAGCATGATTACTATTCTTCAACAAACTCAAGAAATTTATGGTTTTTTGCCTAGAAAAGCATTGGAGCATATAGCCGAAGAAACAGGAGTTAAACCTGCAAAGGTATTAGGAGCAGCTACCTTTTACACTCAATTCAGATTTAAACCCATCGGAAAGTATTTGGTAATGCTATGTCAGGGTACTGCCTGTCACGTAAATGGTTCGGAAAAGATAGAAGAAGCCCTAAGTGATGAGTTGAAAATAAAAGATGGTGAAACTACCCCGGATAACTTGTTTACTCTGGAAAATGTGGCATGCCTGGGCTGCTGTAGTTTAGCCCCGGTAATGATGATTAACGGTGAAGCATATGGAAAGCTGACTCCTGAGTCCGCCAGAAAAGTGATTCGGGAGATTTATAAAAAGGAAACAAACAGTTAGGAGGTGTGGCAGGTGAAAATTAGAATTGGTCTTGGCAGTTGTGGTATTGCCGCAGGTGCCCGAAAAGTACTAGCGGAATTGGAGAAGGAACTAAGCGAGCGAAGCCTTAGTATTCCCATTTTGAAGACAGGCTGTATCGGGATGTGCTTTAATGAGCCCCTGATGGAAGTATTCGATCAGGATGGGAATGTGTTTATGTATGGGAAAGTAACTGTGGAAGCAGTTAAAAATATTGTCGAAGAACATGTAATTGGGGGTAAACCTGTCACAAAATACCTAGTCTCAGATGATGACATGGGTTTTATCAAGAAACAAACAAGAGTTGCTTTAAGAAATTGCGGAAATATTGATCCGGAATCCATTGATGATTATATGGCAAACGGTGGATATAAAGCATTTGAAAAATGCTTGACCACAATGACTCCGGAGCAAGTGATTGAAGAAATAAAAATTTCTGGTCTTAGGGGCCGGGGAGGAGCTGGATTTCCTACCTGGTTCAAATGGAATGCCACTCTCAAGGCTCAAGGTTCCCCGAAATACGTAATTTGTAATGCCGACGAAGGAGATCCTGGGGCTTTTATGGACAGAAGCCTTTTAGAAAGCGATCCCAACAGCGTGATGGAAGGGATGATGATTGCCGGATACGCAGTGGGGGCTAATGAAGGTATTTTTTATGTCCGGGCAGAATATCCTTTAGCCATTAAACGTCTGGAAATGGCTATTAACCAAGCCCGGGAAAAGGGATTCTTGGGACAAAACATTCTGGGCACGGGTTTTAGTTTTGACTTAAGAATCAAGGCGGGAGCAGGAGCTTTTGTTTGCGGTGAGGAAACGGCCTTAATAGCTTCCCTTGAAGGTGAAAGAGGCATGCCTCGATTGAAACCGCCTTTTCCAGCGGAAAAAGGTTATTGGCAGAAACCGACCAATATTAACAACGTAGAAACCTATGCTAATGTGGCGTGGATTTTGAGTAACGGCGGATCAGCTTTTGCCGCTATGGGTACCGCTACCAGCAAAGGAACCAAAGTATTTGCTTTAGCTGGTAAGATTAAACGAGGCGGATTGGTAGAGGTTCCCATGGGTTTGACCTTAAGAGAAGTAATCTATGATATCGGTGGCGGTATCGTTGATGATAAAGAATTTAAAGGAGTTCAAATGGGTGGTCCTTCCGGAGGCTGTATTCCCAAGGATCAATTGGATACTCCTATTGACTATGAGTCCATTACGAAAACCGGAGCTATTATGGGTTCCGGCGGTATGATTGTCATGGATGAAACCACCTGTATGGTAGATATGGCCCGTTTCTTTTTAGACTTTACTCAAAAAGAATCTTGTGGTAAATGTTATCACTGCCGGCTGGGAACAAAAAGAATGCTGGAGATTTTGAACCGGATTACCAAGGGTGAAGGTAAAGACGGTGATATTGAACTATTGGAAGAACTTTCTTTAAGGATAAAAGAAGGTTCCTTGTGCGGTTTAGGGCAGTCTGCTCCCAATCCGGCTCAGAGCACCATCAGATATTTCCGGGAAGAATACGAAAAGCATATATATGATAAAAAATGCGCCTCGAAAAAATGCAAACCATTACTAACCTATGATATTAACCAAGATGCTTGCACCGGCTGCACCGTATGTGCTAGAAAGTGCCCGGTGAAGGCTATCAGCGGGGAACGGAAGAAGCCTCATATCATTGATCAGGCTTTATGCACAAAGTGCGGAAATTGTTATGATGTGTGCAAATTTGGGGCGGTACAAGTTGATTAGAGAGATGGGAGGGAAGAAAGAAAATGGAGATTAGATTAAATATAAACGGTAAAGAAGTTGTCGGTCGTCCCAACCAGACTATTTTGGATGTGGCCAGGGAAAACGGCATCGAAATACCTACTCTTTGCTTTGATGAAAGAGTAGAAACCTATGGAGCTTGCGGGCTTTGTGTGGTAGAAGTGGAAGGAACTCCAAAGCTTTTACGGTCCTGTGCCACAAAAATCTCAGAAGGTATGGTTATTCACACGGAAACTGAAAGAGTTAAAGGTTCCCGTAAAGTTGCTCTGGAATTGCTTCTTTCCGACCATTTGGGCGATTGTCGCCCTCCATGCCGACAGGCTTGTCCTGCTTTAACCGATTGTCAGGGATATGTTGGATTAATTGCCAATGGTAAGCACCGGGAAGCTTTGGAACTGATTAAAGAACAATTACCTCTTCCGGCCAGTATCGGACGGGTATGTCCCCATCCTTGTGAGGACGCCTGCCGTAGGCAATTAGTGGATGAACCGATTTCTATAGCTTGGTTAAAATCCTTTGTAGCGGATATTGACTTGAAATCGTCAGATGTTTTTATGCCGGAACTAAGTGCTCCCACCGGGAAAAAAGTAGCTGTGGTAGGAGGAGGGCCGGCAGGTCTTACCGTTAGTTATTTCCTGGCCAAAGCAGGGCACAGGGTAGTGATTTACGAAGCGATGCCAAAAGCCGGCGGGATGCTCAGATACGGTATTCCAGAGTATCGGCTCCCCAAAAAAGTGTTGGATCGGGAAATTGAGATTATCGAAAAAATGGGCGTAGAAATCAAAACCAATGTAAAAATTGGTCGAGATATAAAATTAGATTATCTGCATCAAAATTATGATGCCGTTTACCTAGGCATTGGTGCCTGGGCCAGTTCCGGGATGAGGTGCCCTGGTGAAGATTTAGACGGTGTGATTGGCGGTATCGAATTTTTAGAGGCAGTAGCCTCTAATAAACCTGTGAAATTAGGTAGTAAAGTTGCTGTAGTCGGCGGCGGAAATACCGCTATGGATGCTTGCCGTACTGCTGTTAGACTTGGTGCAGAGGAAGTTTACCTTCTTTACCGCCGGACGAGAGCAGAAATGCCGGCCGCGGACATCGAAGTAATTGAGGCGGAAGAAGAGGGAGTAATCTTTCACTTCCTAGTGGCTCCGACGGAAATTATCGGGGAAAACGGCAAGGTTACCAGTATTAAATTGCAGCAGATGGAATTAGGAGAGCCTGATGCCAGCGGCAGAAGAAGACCTGTGCCGATTCCTGGGGCAGAGAAGATTTTAGATGTAGATAATGTGATTGCCGCTATCGGGCAAAAAGTAGTTCCTGATGGAATGGATGGGATCGCCCTCACTAAATGGAATACCATTATTGCGGACGAAAAAACATTTATGACCAATATCCCTGGTATTTTTGCCGGCGGTGATGCTATTAACGATGGTCCGGGCATTGCGATTCAGGCCATCGGGCATGCAAGAATTGCGGCAGATGTAATTGACAGCTTCTTGGCAGGAGAAATCATCCCTTATGAAGCACCTTTCCTGGCAAAAAGAGAAGACTTAACAGAAGAAGATTTTGCAGATCGGGAAAAAGCATATCGTCCTCACATGGCTCATCTTTCTCCTGAAGAGAGAAAGCATAATTTCTCGGAAATCGTCTTTGGCTATACTGAAGAACAGGCGAAAAAAGATGCAGCTCGCTGCTTGGAATGCGGTTGTGGTGATGTGTTTGAGTGCAAACTATTAAGTTATGCCAATAAGTATCATGTAGAACCGGCAAGGGTATCCGGGGAAGTGCATAAGAGATACCAAAAGGACGATCATCCCTTTATCGACAGAAATTCGGATAAGTGTATCCTGTGCGGCCTTTGCGTCCGGGTTTGCGACGAAGTGATGGGGGTCACGGCTCTAGGCCTAGTGGACAGGGGCTTTGATACCATCGTGCAGCCGGAATTTAACATGCCTCTGCAAGAAACCGGTTGTCTTTCCTGCGGCCAATGTGTGGCGGTTTGTCCTACCGGTGCTCTGCAGGAGAAAGTCACTATCGGGAAATCCGTTCCGGTGGAAACAGATGAAACTAAATCAGTATGCTCTTACTGCAGTGTGGGCTGCAATCTTAAACTAAAGACTAAAGGGGAGCTTTTGGTAAAATCTGTACCTGATAAAGAAAGTACTGTAGACAATGGGCTGCTCTGCGTCAAAGGGCGTTTTGGCTTTGACATGGGGCAAAAAGGTACCAGGATTACTCAGCCTTTAATTAAGAAAGACGGGGAATTTAAAGAAGTAACTTGGGATGAAGCACTCCTTTATGTCGCTAAAAAAGCGCAGAGCATTTCTTCCCGCTTTGGGAGGACCTCATTGGCAGTAAGCATCTCTGACCGTTACACCAACGAGGAAATTTATTTAGCCAATAAATTCGGGACGGAAGTCCTGGGGACGGATCGAGTCTTCTCCTTTAACGGATTTGACAGCGGGGTAAAAGACATTTTAGGGTATGATGCTTCCAGCAATACTTTTGACGAACTCCTCTCCACGGACGTGATTCTCTTAATTGGTTCGGATATTATGCAGGATCATCCAATTGTAGGCCTGAAAATTAAAGAAGCCGCAGCCATAGGAAAGAAACTGATTATTATTAATCCTTTTGATTCTATGGCTGATGAATGGGCAACTCTAAAGGTATGTCCGGATAATAATCTAGGATTTATTAAGGAAATAATCAAGGGCACTATTGATTTAGGGAAGGCTCCTTATGAAGCTTTAGTTTCCGGATTTGATGCCTTGAAGGACAGCTTGAAAGATGTGGAAGTTACTCAATCTGCTAAAGAGATTGCCGAAGTTTATACCAATGCTAAAAGAGCCATGATTGTTTTTGACCAAAGCCGAATTACGGCTGAGGGAGCAAAAATGATTGCTAACTTAGCAGTAGTCTCAGGGCATATCGGCAAAGCCCGGAGTGGGATCATTCAATTGAAGCCAAAAGCAAACAGCCAGGGCCTGGTGGATCTAGGCGTAAATAAAGGAACTTCTGACCTTTTGGAAGGTTTAGATGCCGGCCATGTAAAAGGCATGTTTATTTTTGGTGAAGATGTTTCCGGCTTTGACTTAAGTGCTTTAGAATTCTTGGTAGTTCAGGACACTCACTTAACGGAAACCGCCAAAATTGCTGATGTAGTTCTACCCGGTGTAAGTTTTGCCGAATCCAATGGTACCTTTACCAGCGCCGAAAGAAGAATTCAAAAACTGAATCAGGCTATTCCTGCCCTGACCGGCATAGAGAACTGGGAAGTAATCATGAAAGTGGCTAATGCCTTTGGGGCAAATATGGGATACTGCTCTTCGGATTGCATCAGAAAAGAAATAGCTGTTAAAATTGCTGAATATAAGGATCTGCCGGAGGAATTAGACGGCAAAGTGCTCTGGCCAGTAGATGAGAGTCCTGTGCTTTACGGCAAGGGATTCCATTTTCCTGATAAAAAAGCAAAGCTTCAGGTTGTAGGAGATGGAACTCTCTTTAAAAAAGCCACCAGAACCGACCATCTGGAAAATAACTTTATTGATTTCTTGAAAGAAAAGAAGATCGTCTAAAGAGGAAAAGAAGATATCAGCAATATTTAATGTATAGTTAATCCAATAGATAGAAGCCCGGTTCTTTCCGGGCTTCTCTAATAATTAAGCCTAGGTAATTTATTTAGAATTGACATTTTGTGAAGGATAGTAGTATTTTATTAGTAAGATAAGAAAATTTTTCTACAATCAAAAAATAATCTATAGTTGCGTTATAAACTCGGTTTAGGTTGTTCTGAAATGGATAACTTTGATAATTTGATTTTGTGATAAGTTGAGGTTAAGATTTTGTTTAATAAAAAGATATTTACAATAAGTGAACTTAACTCATATTTAAAAGATAAAATTGAAGAAGACAGCCTGCTCAGTAATCTTTGGATTAAAGGTGAAATCTCAAATTTTAAGGCCCATTCCTCCGGACATTTATATTTTGTGCTGAAAGATTCAAAAAGTTCCGTTCGCTGCGTGATGTTCAGAAGTAGGGCCTCATTTTTGAAATTTCTTCCGGAGCATGGTATGCATGTGATAATCCGGGGTTATCTTTCCGTTTATGAACGGGATGGCAATTACCAGGTTTATGTGGAGGAAATGCAGCCGGATGGGGTGGGAGCCTTACATTTAGCCTTTGAACAATTAAAAACTAAGCTGGAAAAAGAAGGCTTATTTGATTTAAAATATAAAAAACCCCTGCCGTTTTTACCGCGTAAAATTGGCGTAGTCACTTCTCCCACAGGGGCAGTTTGGCAAGACATTCAAAAGGTTGCTTTAGCCCGTTTTCCTAATACTCACTTAATTCTGGCTCCGGCGGCGGTACAGGGAGAAAATGCGCCGGAGGAAATTGCTCAGGGTATTGCCATATTAAATAAAATTTCTGATATTGATTTAATAATCGTAGGCCGGGGTGGTGGATCTTTAGAAGAACTTTGGGCCTTTAATACGGAGTTAGTAGCCAGGGCAATTTTTGGCTCCAAAATTCCGGTGGTTTCTGCCGTTGGCCACCAAACAGATTTCACTATTGCAGATTTTGTAGCAGACCAAAGGGCGGCCACACCCTCTGCGGCAGCAGAAATGGCTGTTCCGGTAAAAGAAGATTTAATTAAGTTGCTTAAATATTGGTCTAATAGGATGGAGAAGGGAATAGGGTCCCGTTTAGCCTTAGATAGACAAAGATTAGCTTATCTTGGAAAAACTTCAGTACTGAATAATCCGGAAAGATTGCTCAGAGATAAAGTACAGTATTTCGATAATTTAAGACAAAGCTTGGAGAAGAGTACCTGCGATAAGATTAAAGGTCTGCAGGTAGATCTTAAATTACTAGCGGGAAAGCTGGACATGCTTAGCCCGCTTACCACATTATCCCGAGGATATGCCATTTGCCAGAAGCCTGAGGGTAAAGGAGTTATTACTTCCGCGGAAGAAATAGCTGTTGATGAGATAATTAAGGTTATTTTAGCAAAAGGTAGTTTGACCTGTCGAGTGAAAACTAAGGAAGAAGGTATGATAAATGAATGATCGAAATGTATCCTTTGAGGAAGCCATGGAAAGGCTGGAGAGTAATGTAAAAGCATTAGAGTCTGGTGAACTGTCCTTAGATGAAGTATTGCAAAAGTTTGAGGAAGGGGTCAGCTTAATAAAGACCTGTTATCAAAAATTAAATGATGCCGAACAAAAAATTGAAATCCTTATCGGGAGCTTGGAAGAAGCCCCAAAAGATGAAGGGCGGTAAAATAGTTGGATATAAAAAATTATTTTCAAGAGAAGATTTCTTTGATCAATGGACAGCTAGATCTATTATTACCCGGTTCAGAGGAAAAACCTGAAATTCTGCATAAGGCTATGAGATATAGTGTATTTGCCGGAGGAAAAAGGTTACGGCCTGTATTATTCTTGGCAACTTTGGAAGCATTGGATCATCAAGAAGATAAATTTCTTCCCTTTGCCTGTGCTCTGGAATTAATCCATACCTATTCTTTAATTCATGATGATTTGCCGGCGCTAGATAACGATGATTACCGCAGGGGACTGCCTACCTGCCATAAAAAGTTCGGTGAAGCTCAGGCCATTTTAGCTGGTGACGCCCTACTTACTTACGCCTTTAACCTGATGCTGATGGTAAAGAATACAGACACCGCACCAAATTATATTCTTGAGGCTATTGATGAGGTGACTTCCCTGGCGGGGTTAAAAGGAATGATTGTAGGGCAAGTGGTGGATCTGGAGTCGGAGAATAAAGAAATCTGCCTGGAAGAGCTAAAGTATATTCACCGCAATAAAACCGGAGCCTTAATCAGAGCAGCGGTACGTTCTGCCGCAATTCTCAGTGGTAGTGATAAAAACGTCCTAGAAAAACTAACCGGTTATGCAGAAAATCTAGGTCTGGCTTTTCAAATCACTGACGATATCTTAGATGTCATTGGGGATGAAAAAAAACTGGGAAAACCGGTGGGAATTGACCAAAAGAAACTGAAGGCCACTTATCCCTCCTTGTTAGGAATAGAAAAATCTCAAGATTTAGCGAAAGAAGCAGTAGATAAGGCATTGTGGTTTTTAAGTGATTTATCGGAAAGTGCTGAGCCTTTACGGGAGATCGGGAAAATGGTACTCTCCCGGGAGAGCTAAATAGTAAAGGTCTGGTTGATAAAAACCGAGAAGGGAAAAGAAGGAATAAGAAAAAGTGTTATAAACCTTGCGATTTATCATAATATATAATATAATTCATTACTGTTCACTGTGATGCTTCTTGTTCCTAAGAAGCCAAACATGATATAATTTATCTAGGTAGCAGGTGACGCAGTATTCTAGTCAGTGAGAATTGACTTTGAAAACGGGCCTAAAAATCCGTTGCGGGCACATCGATGAAGTTCCTGGTGCTGGCTTTCGACGCCCAGTCGGGGGTCGGTACTGGGAGTTAAGGATGATGGGGCGATCTACAATGGCATGTAGGCGTTGACCCCGCTTCCGTGGAGACCCAAGTGCGTGGGAAATTATCTTGGTCAGGTAAGGCACTATGGCTTGGGGTGAACCTGCATTCGGCGAATTCTGGGTGCAGTGTAGCCTGCCTTGAGTGGTGATGGTGGATTTTTGTAATCCTGCCTGGCATTTAGGACCATATAATGCCGGAGATTAGGACTGAAACCATCCCTGCAAAAGAGGCTAGAAGTCAATAGGAACTGTTGAGGAAAACTCCTAGACTGTTTCTTGGCAAGACTTTTTGAGGATTAAAGTGTAGACTAAGTGGTAATCTGGCCCTGCAGGTGGAGACACGGCAGATTGATTCTTAAAGGGAAACCGCCAAATTGGCAACAATTGGTGTAATCAATGGGAAAGCCTGCCAGACCTAAGCTACAATGTTTACTCAAAGAGTTGTCACCTGCTCAAAGATGTATTATTGTATGGAGTGAATTTGTTTGGGTAATAATAAATGCAATTTAAAAAAGGGAAGTACTTTAAAACACGCCATAATGGTTGCTTTGGGTACTTTTTTTTTAGCTGTTGCAATTAGCAGTTATTCTCAAATCTTTCTGAAAAGTATTGATTCATTAATATTTTCATTTGCTCTTTTATTAGTGATTATTTTTATTGGTATTTTTTTTGATATTATTGGCATTGCCGCTACGGCTGCTGAGGAAGCACCTTTTCATGCCCGAGCATCCCGGAAACTGGCTGGTGCTAGGCAATCTATCTGGATGATTAGGAATGCAGATAAGGTTGCTAATTTTTGTAATGACGTAGTGGGGGATATTTGTGG
This sequence comes from Bacillota bacterium, assembly GCA_050952465.1. Lineage (GTDB taxonomy): Bacteria > Bacillota > Dehalobacteriia > Dehalobacteriales > Dehalobacteriaceae > DUPU01. Next base: position 221,007 of record JBMNKZ010000006.1, read on the forward strand.
TACGATTAGCGGCTCCATTGGTGCCTTGATTGTGTTAAGTCTCACCCAATATATTAAGGGATGGGAAGATTGGATCATCGGGACGGTTATGGTAGGCCTAGTGGCAGCACTCACGGTAGGAGGAAAAGCCGCCGGAAAGAGTGCTGCTATTAACAATGCTGATCAAATTATACTTTATGTAGGACAGGCTATGTCTTGGTTTCAAAAAAACCCCAAAAAAGCAAAGAATAAATTGGAGAGACGGGGGAAAGGAAATAAGTAATGGGATATTTAGAGCATGTGGAAAGCGTGCAGGATATTAAGAAACTTACCAACCTGGAACTGGAGAAACTAGCAGAAGAAATCCGTCAATTTATCATTAAAAATGTAAGCAAAACAGGGGGACATCTGGCACCTAGTTTGGGAGTGGTTGAACTAACCCTGGTTTTACACCAAGTTTTTGACTCCCCCAAAGACAAAATTATTTGGGATGTGGGACATCAGTCATATTGCCATAAAATCATCACAGGACGAAAAGAACGGTTTTCTACCTTACGACAATTTAAGGGATTAAGCGGGTTTCCCAAAACCTTTGAAAGTGAATACGACTGTTTTAATACCGGCCACAGCAGCACATCTATTTCTGCTGCAGTAGGCATGGCCAAAGCCAGGGATTTAAATAAGAAAAAACATGAGGTAATTGCAGTAATTGGCGACGGTGCTTTGACCGGCGGTATGGCCTTTGAGGCCTTAAACCATGCGGGAGATCTCCAAACTGACTTGATCGTAGTGCTTAATGATAATGAAATGTCCATTGCCGCCAATGTAGGGGCGATGTCCGGCTATTTAAGCAGGATTAGGACTGATCCCCGGTATGGCAAAAGCAAAGATGAAATAGAACAACTTTTTAAAAAAATTCCTAGGGTAGGACCCAGAGTCCTAAAATCCCTAGAAAGAGTAAAAGACAGTTTTAAATACCTGTTGGTTCCCGGGATGCTTTTTGAGGAAATGGGCTTCACATATCTTGGGCCGATTAACGGGCATAATATTCCTGCCATGAAGGCTGTACTTCAGAGTGCTAAACAATTAAAAGGTCCGGTTTTAGTACATGTAGTTACCAGTAAGGGTAAAGGCTATCAACCTGCGGAAAAAAACCCGGATACCTTTCATGGGGTAGGTCCCTTTGAACCGGAAACTGGGAAGATAATAAAAAAAGAAGGTCCACCGTCTTATACCAAAGTTTTTGGGGATACTTTAGTAGAACTGGCGGAAAAGCGGGATAAAATCGTTGCGATTACTGCGGCTATGCCCGGTGGTACCGGCCTAAGCAAATTTGCCGAGAAGTTTCCTAAGCGTTTTTTTGATGTAGGTATTGCCGAACAACATGCTGTGACATTTTCTGCCGGTATGGCCCGAGAAGGTTATCATCCGGTAGTGGCTATATATTCAACTTTTTTGCAAAGGGCTTATGATCAGGTGCTACATGATGTAGCTATGCAGAATTTACCCGTTACTTTTGCTTTGGATCGGGCGGGGCTTGTGGGAGAGGATGGGGAAACTCATCATGGTGTTTTTGATATCTCATATTTACGCCATATTCCTAACATGGTTCTGATGGCCCCCAAGGATGAAAACGAACTTCGGGGTATGCTAGCCTGGTCGGTAAATTTTAACGGTCCCAGTGCTTTAAGATATCCTAGAGGTTCAGGTATTGGCGTGGAACTTACAAAAGATTACCCTGAGATTATCAAGGGGCGGGGCGAGGTATTGAAAGATGGCACCGATTTAACCATTATTGCCTTGGGGCCCTTAGTTTACGTAGCCCTTGAGGTGGCTCGGCATTTAAAACAATGGGGCATAAGTACCGCTGTAATAAATCCCCGTTTTGTTAAGCCCATGGATCATAATTTATTAGTGAAATATGCCAAGAAGAGTAAACGCATTATCACAATAGAAGAAAATGTGGCAGCGGGAGGTTTTGGCAGTGCTTGCCTAGAGCTATTTAATAAACAATGTCCGGATGCAGAGGTAGAAATTATCGGCTTGCCTGATATCTTTATTGAACAAGGGGCCGTAAATATTTTAAGAGAAGGTTATGGGATTTCTGTTCCCCTAATAGTGGAACGGGCTATATCCAGATGGCCTTTGCTAACGGAGCATTAGAAGAGGTAAGAAATGAAAAAAGACAGACTGGATAGTTTGTTGGCAGAGAAGGGGATATTTCCTAGCCGGGAAAGAGCCAAAACTGCCATTATGGCCGGCATTGTTATAGTCAATGGAGAAAGGATTGATAAAGCCGGAACCAAAGTGGACATAGATGCCGATATTAAAGTAATCGGCAATGATTTAAGATATGTGAGCCGGGGCGGTTTGAAGCTGGAAAAAGCAATTGAAGAGTTTGGCTTAGGTTTAAGAGGCCTAACAGTCCTAGATATTGGGGCTTCCACCGGCGGTTTTACTGATTGTTCATTACAACATGGGGCGGTTAAAGTCTATGCTGTTGATGTGGGCTACGGCCAATTGGATTGGAAACTAAGGCAAGATCAGCGGGTAATTGTACTGGAGCGCACCAATGCTCGATATTTAACTTCTGCTCACATTCCGGAACAGGTGGATCTAATCACCATTGATGCTTCATTTATTTCTTTGGATAAAATTATCCCCGTAGTTAAGCAATTTCTTCGGGAAGAGGGAAATATCTTAGCCCTGATTAAACCTCAATTTGAAGCAGGACGGGAAAAGGTGGGCAAGAAAGGTGTGGTACGGGATCCAAAAACACATCAGGAAGTAATTTTACATGTCATAAGAGAAGCAGAAAAAAATCTATTGCACTGCTGGGATTTAACCTATTCCCCTATTACCGGTCCTGAGGGAAATATCGAATATCTGATCTTATTAAAGCTATTTCCACCGGAACAAGAATTTGAATTTTCCTGTGTTGAAAAGACAGTGGCTGAAGCATTCATAACGCTGAAAAGAAAATAGTTAGTTGCAAGGGCGGGTTGCATAATATGAAACCCCTACGGCCACATTCCCAGGGGGAGATTCCTCCTTGTCGAGGTCACATGTAGGGGGCTGCATATATTGCAGCCCGATTTTGTATTAAAGATAAAAATACTTCTCTAAGGAAAAAGTAATTTCTCTTTTTAACACGGTTTTATGGAATAAGCGGGTTGCATAAACTCAAAAAATTGGTTAGAATTTTTGCATAAGCAGTTGACTGGAGCGAATTAAATGAAAGCAGTTGGTTTGGTAATTAATCTCAAAAAGAAAAATGTTTTAGAAATAGCCGAAAAAATTTCTAAATGGTTTAGTCAACATCAAATTGCAGTTTATGAGTATAAGAATAGCTTTACTGTCATTAACAGTGACAATTCGATAGAGGCAATTAAAAAATTTGAAAACCTGGATCTAATTTTAGTCTTAGGGGGTGACGGCACCTTATTAAACGCCGCTAGGCTGGCCGCTCCTCATCAAATCCCGATCTTAGGGATAAATATGGGTTATTTGGGTTTTTTGACAGAGGTTGACTTAGAAAACCTACTTTTTTCTTTGGAAAGGCTGGTTTCTGGGGAATACCGTTTAGAGAAACGGATGATGCTGCACTGTGAATTAAAAAGAAAAAGGAACGTTATTGATCAGTTCCTGGCTCTAAATGACATTGTGGTGGCAAAAGGGCCTTTTTCCCGAATGATTTTATTTGATACCTATGTTAATGAGCAATACATAGATACTTTTTCGGCTGATGGGATCATTGTGTCTACTCCGACAGGTTCTACGGCGTATTCCTTATCAGCCGGGGGACCCATTGTATTTCCGGAAATGGAGTTAATGCTGATTACCCCTATATGTCCTCATACCCTTTATTCCCGGCCCATGGTAATCGAACCGAATAATAATATTCGGATTGTCCTAAAATCTGAGTCCGAAGAAGTGATGCTCACAGTTGATGGCCAACATGGTTATAAGTTAGTTCAACACGATGAAATAATTATTAATAAATCATCTTTGCAAACAAGACTTGTCCGTCTTAACAGTAAAACCTTTACTGATATATTACGGAATAAACTGCGAGAAAGCGGTGGTGATAATCGGGGCGAAAATTGTTAAGTCTGTAGTAGAGCTTTCTCACCAACTATTGTCAAAGGTAGTGTTTGAAGGCTGTATTGCCATTGATGCTACGGCAGGTAACGGCAATGATACCCTCTTTTTGGCTAAACTTGTAGGGCCGACTGGTAAGGTCTTTTCTTTTGATATTCAAGAAAGGGCAATTCAAAAGACTAAAGAACTTTTAGCTATCCATGAGATGGAAAACCGGGTAGTACTGATTCAAGAAGGGCATGAGGAGATGGACAAGTATGTGCCGGTCAAGGTGCACGGTGTCCTCTTTAATCTAGGTTATCTTCCCGGAGGGGATCAAAGTATCATTACTACTTCGGATACGACTATATCTGCGTTAAAAAAGAGTACCCAACTTTTGGCAAGGGGAGGGGTAATTGCCATTGCAGTTTATTGGGGACACTCCGGCGGCCCCGAGGAAAAAGAGGCCGTGGAAGATTGGATTAGTACGCTTGCTCCTCAGGAATATGATGTGATTAAAATAACTTTTCCCAATAAAAATAAGGCCCCGTATCTAATTGGGATACAGAAAAAAATTTAAAATAATTATTGAAATAAAGAGAGTTTTTCGGGGGAAATAAAAATGTTAAGAGAATTATATGTGGAGAATTTTGGACTAATCGAAAAATCAAATATTAATTTTAGTCCAGGGTTAAATGTACTAACGGGGGAGACGGGAGCAGGGAAGTCACTAATAATTGATGCCGTTGGTCTTTTAATTGGCGGCAGAGGTTCCCAGGATTTTATTCGAACCGGAGCGGAAAAATTAGTTCTCCAAGGCACTTTTGAAGGAAATTTCTCTCCCGATTTAAAAGATATTTTATTTGAGGCTGGATTTACTTGGGAAAATGATGCTTTAATTTTAAGCAGAGAAATTTCCCGTACCGGTAAAAACACTTGTCGAGTAAATTTTCGGATCGTACCTCTTTCTATGTTAAAAGAAATTGGAAGAAGGCTAATTAATATTCATGGGCAGCATGAGCATGTCAATCTTTTGGAAGAAGAAACTCAACTATTATTATTAGATAGTTTCGGAGGTTCAGAACTACATAACTTAAGAGAAAAAGTAAGAGAAGCTTTTCAGGAAATCAAAAAAATCAAAAATAAAACAGAAGAGCTTAAGCTAAGAACGGAAAATGTCGCAAAAAAAGAAGACTACTTGAAATTTCAGATCCGTGAAATCGAAGAAGCAAATTTAGAAACTGGGGAAGACTTATTATTAGAAAAAGAAAGAAAGGTTCTGCAAAATGCGGAGAAACTAGCTTCGTCAAGCAAATTGGCCTATGAAAAATTATATGGGGGAAGAGGGGCCGGCGCATGGGATATGGTAGGGGAAACAGCTGAAATGCTTAAGGAAATTTCCCTCCTAGATGAAAAGGCAGAAGAAATTTTTCAAAAAGTTAATGAAATATATTTCTTATTAGAGGATGTGGTACGAGAACTAGGTGACTATGGAGCAAATATCCTAAATGACCCCTATAGATTAGATGAAATTGAACAAAGAATTAATTTAATCAATAATCTAAAAAGAAAATATGGAGGATCAATAGAAGAGATTAAACATTCATTAAAGCTGGCCCAGGAAGAATTAAAGGATTTGGAGAATCAAGAGGCCAATTTTAAAGAATTAGCTTCACTCTTGGAAAAGGCGGAAGATAATTATCAAGCACTCAGTTTTCGTCTTACAGATTTAAGAAAAAAAGCGGCAGAGAAGCTTTCTTTGGCAGTGACAGAAGAATTGCATGAACTGCATATGAGTTCGGCGGAGTTTCAAGTTTCCGTAACGCCATCCTCCATGAGCTTAAATGGGGTAGACCAGGTAGACTTTTTAGTCAAACCAAACTTTGGCGAAGAAATAAAACCTGTGGTTAAAATTGCCTCCGGAGGCGAGTTGTCCCGGATTATGCTGGGCATGAAAGTAATCTTAAGCCAGTTGGATCAGATACCAACATTGATTTTTGACGAGATCGACAGTGGATTAGGCGGAAAAGCTATTTATGATGTAGGAAAAAAACTAAAAACCATTGCTTTATCCTGTCAGGTAATTTGCGTGACCCATTCTCCAGTAATTGCCAGCTTTGCTGACCATCATCTTAAAATCTTAAAAGAAAGAAAAGAAGAAAGAACTGTCACCATAATTGAAACCTTACCGGAAGACAAAGTTATTTTAGAGTTAGGCAGGATGCTGGCCGGAGATAATATCTCGGAAATAACTTTGTCCCAGGCAAGAGAGCTATTACGAATAGGAAATAAAAATTTTCTGAAGAAAAAGATTTAACAAGTGCCATTAGCGGCACTTTTTTTATTTATTGCGAAAAATTACTTAAAGGACAAAAAAAGAAATCTTGAAAGGCTTTTGGCTGTTTGGTAAGCAAATCCACAAGGTATGATCTCTTTGGAGGGCATAAAAGATTTTTGAAAAGGTTAACTTAATTTTAGTCCGGGACAATAAAACTAAGGAGTGATTTAAAATGCCCCCTAAACGTAGAATCATTCAAAATATACTTGTTTTAATTATTATTTTTAGTGCTTCCTTTACTACGGCTTTTTATTCATACTTATTACTCCCCAGTGAACAAAAGCTTTTAGTGGGAGATACTCTCAATCTTCCCAAACTTAAGATGCCGGAATTTATCAATAATGTTAGCGTGTATGTGGAAGGCAATAGAAATAATGTTTTCGAAATAAATGGTTGCCCGGTTAATAAAAAAATATACAAGTATAATGGGGAAGCTCCGGTTGTAACTGAGCCGGGCCAATTAAACTTAAGTTTAAAATTGTTTGGCTTTATTCCTTTAAAAAATATGATGGTTGATGTCTTACCTGAGATCCGAGTGGTACCTGGAGGCCATTCTGTTGGTGTGATGCTAGAAACAGAAGGCGTAATGGTAGTGGGTCACTCTCCTGTGTATAAGGAAAACGGAGAGATGTGCTATCCAGCAAAAGAGGCAGGCTTAGAGTTGGGAGATAATATATCAGAAATTAATAATACTAAAATTAAAAACGAAAAACATGCGGCAGAATTGATCAATAATTTGGGATCCCAAGGGAAATTAAAAATATTAGCCAAACAAAAAGGAGAAAAAAAATTATTTACTGTCGTACCTGAGTATTGTACAGATACTAAATCTTACCGTATTGGATTGTATATTAGAGATAATGCTGCCGGCGTAGGTACCATTACTTTTTATGAACCTAATAAACAGCAATATGGGGCTTTGGGGCATATGATTGTTGATTTAGATACAGTTGAAGGTAAGGAAAAAGGACGAATAGTTAAGGCTGATATTCAAGGAATTAAACCAGGGAAAAAAGGTGAGCCAGGAGAAAAGATTGGAATTTTTAATGGGGATGAACTTAAAGGCAGCATAGAGATAAACTCCAATTTTGGTATATTTGGTAAGTTAAATAGGCCTTTAGTCAATCCTTATTTTAAAAATGGAGTTCCTATTGCTTTATCTAATCAAATTCAAGAAGGTTCAGCAGAAATTATTACGGTCGTTTCCGGAGATAAATTGGAGAAATTCGACATAGAAATTTTGAGGGTTTTACCACAACATCAACCTACAGGAAAAGGTTTAGTAATTCAAATAACTGATCCACGATTATTAAAAACTACCGGCGGGATTATCCAGGGAATGAGCGGCAGCCCTATAATTCAGGACAATAAGTTGGTAGGAGCTGTAACTCATGTTTTTGTAAATGACCCTACCAAAGGATATGGTTGTTTAGCTGAATGGATGTTATTAGAAGCTGGTATTGTTCATAAAGAAACTTCCTGTAACTTACCGGAGATTGACGAAATCTCCGGTTTTAATTTGTAATGTGTCTAAATAAAAATGACTATTTTTAAATAAAAGAAGAAGGAATCTTACTTAAAGTTGTCGAACAAGTCATGGAAAAAATAAACAAAATTGTTTTGAAGGCGGGGTAAAAAAATGGGCGACAGAATAAAAACTCTAATTGCAGATGATAATCGGGATTTCTGCGAAATTCTCAAGGATTATTTTATGGAACAGGACGATTTTCATTTATGTGGTATCGCTTATAATGGTTTAGAAGCTCTTGAAATGATTGAGCATATTGAGCCGGATATCATAGTATTAGACATTATCATGCCTCATTTAGACGGAATTGGTGTCCTGGAAAAATTGCAAAACATGAATATTTCACACAAGCCCAAAATTGTTATCTTAACAGCTTTAGGACAAGAAAGTATGACGCAGCGGGCGGTAGAATTAGGTGCAGATTATTATGTTTTAAAACCTTTTGATCTGGAGGTTTTAGGAAATAGAATGCGCCAATTGGCTAAAGGACAAGTCAGCACACCAACCCATGCACCTATTAAAGCTAAAAATTTAGATGTAGAGGTTACTAATATTATTCACCAGATGGGTGTTCCTGCTCATATTAAAGGGTACCAATATTTACGGGATGCAATTTTACTGGTAATTGATGAAGTAAACCTCTTGGGAGCAATAACTAAGGAGTTATATCCTATGATTGCCCAAAAATATAATACGACGGCGAGCCGGGTAGAGAGGGCAATCCGCCATGCTATTGAACTGGCTTGGGATCGAGGCAATGTTGAAATGATGAATAAATTTTTCGGTTACACCATCAATGTGGAAAGAGGAAAGCCTACTAACTCAGAATTCATCGCCATGGTGGCAGATAAATTAAGGATTACACAAAAGTTGGCTTAAATTCGTGGTGATCCATGGTAAGAGCGATTCATCGTCCGAAGAATGTTTCCTATGTAGGGATCTGTGATAACCGTTCACGAAAATTACATAAATTAAGAATATTGAAAGTTGAGCTTTAAGCTCAGCTTTTTTTTCGACTTTAACTTTATAAGTGGAAAATCATTTTTGGTGGTATGCATTTTGGAAAAATGATACATACTAAACAAAATTATGAGTTGGTGAAGAAGTGGTAATAAAAGGAATCGCAAGGCGAGGGGCACGGACAAAGGAACTGGTAAAGTGTCTTCTGCCAAATGAAATTGCGGTCATCTCCCATGAAGACATAGATGAACTGGCTGCCCGGGCCTTAGTTCAAGCTAAAGTTAAAGCCGTTATTAATGCCCGAGCCAGTATCTCAGGTAAATATCCCCATCATGGCCCCGATGTGTTGATTCAGTCGGGAATTACGGTTTTAGATCAGGTGGGCCAAGATTTTTTTGACCAAATAAGAGATGGCATGGAAATTGAAATCAGAGGGAGAAATATTTATTCTGGACAGCGTTTATTGGGAAAGGGAGAAGTACTAAGTAAAAATCTTATTGACGAGAAAGCTTTGCAGGCTGAGGCAAACTATGGGCTTCAATTAGAAAAGTTTATCCAAAATACTCTTGAATATGCGGCTAAAGAATTGCATCTTGTGGATAAAAAACTGGAGGTTCCTCCGTTAAACATAAATTTTCGTGGTCGCCATACCCTGATTGTTGTGCGGGGAAAAAATTACTTGGATGATTTAAGGGTGATCCGGCCTTATATCAATGAAATCAAACCCATATTAATAGGGGTAGATGGAGGGGCAGATGCTTTAAGAGATTTTGGGTTTTGTCCGGATTTAATAATCGGAGATATGGATTCAATTTCTGATCAAACCTTAAGATGTGGTGCTCAGCTAATTGTTCATGCCTATGCTGACGGACGGGCCCCCGGCATGGAAAGAATACGTGCCCTGGGTTTAAAAGCCCAGGTACTCCCAGCACCTGGTACCAGTGAAGATGTGGCTATGCTACTTGCTTATCAATTAGGAACAGAATTAATTGTCGCTGTAGGTACACATTCCAATGTGATTGATTTCCTGGAAAAAGGTCGGAAAGGGATGGCCAGTACCTTTTTAGTTCGGTTAAAGGTAGGTTCTATCCTAGTTGATGCAAAGGGAGTTAGTGAACTTTACCGACAAAAGCTTAGGTTTCGTTATATTGCTCAACTTGTTTTGGCTGCTTTTATCCCCTTTATAATTGTTAGCTTGATTTCACCAACTGCATCCCAATTTTTAAGGCTTTTCTATATGAAACTGCGTATTCTGTTAAAAATATAGGTGAAAAGATGAGAATTTCAGTTTTAATACCTGCCTATAATGCGGGCTCTTCGATAAAAAACACCATTGAGTCGATTAAATCCGCTTATCAAGACTTGGAAGAAATCATTGTGGTAGATGACGGCTCTCAAGATGATACGGCAGAACAGGCAGCTTCTGCCGGGGCCAAGATTATCAGACTAAAGAAAAACCTGGGTAAGGGCGGGGCATTAAATCAAGGGGCTAATTGGGTTAAGGGAAATATTGTGGTTTTATTGGATGCGGATTTAAGAGAAAGTGCTGCGAAGTTTACCCGTTTGCTTCAGCCCGTGCTGGAAGATCAAGCGGATGTGGCAATTGCAAAATTTCCTCCGCCACCTGTTCCTGGAGGATTTGGCCTGGTTAAAGGTTTAGCCCATCAGGGGGTTTTCCGACTGACAGGTAAAAGAGTTTCCTGTCCCTTGTCCGGCCAAAGGGCCATGACAAAAAGCGTATTTAATAGTCTCTTGCCCTTTGCCCGAGGCTATGGAGTGGAGGTAGCGGCGACGGTAGATATCTTAAAAAAAGGCTGGCGCTTAATAGAAGTGGATATTGATATGACTCATGCTTACACCCGACGGAATATCTCCGGTTTCTGTCACCGAGGACGCCAATTTTTTGACATTCTCTGTACTATTATGGAAAAATCATTAAAAGCATAGATTCAAGGAGAAATGATGGAAGGAATTGTTTTCTTCATTACAGCTTTTATTATCTCTTATTTTTTAACCCCCAAAACATTACATATGTTAAAAATGGGGGGATTAATGAAAAGTAATTATCAAGGAGTTTCAATCCCCGGAACAGCTGGAATTATTTTTTCCGCTGTTTTAGCTTTTACCTATGTTTTGCTCTCTGTTTTTTCTTTTCTTACTCAGGATGGTTATATTTATCTAGGATTAATTTCACTGATATCCCTAGCCGGTTTTGTTGATGACGTGGCAGGAAATAGGGATAGGAGAGGCTTTTTAGGTCACTTTTCTTTTTTGTTTAAGAATTGGGAATTCACTACGGGTATTTGGAAGGCCGGCTTGGGAGGAATAGTGGCAGTTTTGGCATCTGTGGCATCTAGCATATCCTGGTTTGATATATTAATTAATATTTTTCTAGTAGCCTTAATGACTAATATTTTCAATCTCTTGGATGTCTGTCCGGGGAGAAGTATCAAAGTTTTTTTTCTAGTTTCATTATTAGTAGTGATATTTATTCCTTCATACACAGCAAATATTTTGTTATATCCTTTAGCCGGAGCAGTGGGTGCTTATACAATATATGATTTACAGGGAAAAGCCATGATGGGGGATACCGGTTCAAATGTATTAGGATTGGCCTTAGGTCTCGCTTTTATGGCCGGAGGCAGCATGGGAACTAGGATTACGGCGGTGATTGTGTTAGTGCTTCTGCATATAGCCTCAGAACGGTATTCCTTTTCTCAGGTAATAAAAAATAATAAAGTACTGCTTAAATTGGATCGATTAGGAAGGCGGGATTAATTTGGGCGGAAAACTAAAATCCTCGGTAGGTGAAGTTAAGAGTATTCTTCAGGAACGGACGGGTTTCGCTGAAATAGAGGTAAGTGTCAATGAAAAAATCGAAAAAGCCGTAAACTATGATGATATAACGGGGAAAGTAACCCCGGGGGATCAAGTGCTTTTAAATACTACTGCAGTAAAACTAGGGCTAGGAACTGGGGGCTATCATTTTGTCCAGGCGAACCTTTCCCATCCCCAGGTCGAATTAGCAGGCCCGGGGCATATCATGAAGCTTCGTTATACACCGGA
>JBMNKZ010000007.1:0-362500 GCA_050952465.1 Bacillota bacterium
CACCCATAAGGTTCTTGTATTTGGTACCATTTTGATTATGCATCAAAATTACCGGGCAGTCATACTCTGCAGCTACATTAGCCAACGCCGGTTCCATTTGAAATCCCCACACGTCATTGATCAAAGATGCTCCAGCCTCCATTGCTCTTCTGCCTACCTCAGCTTTGTAAGTATCAATGGAAATGGGTACTTTAATCTTTTTCGCCAATGCCTCTACTATTGGAATCACCCGGTTTAGTTCTTCCTCAGCATTTACCGGCTGATGTCCAGGCCGGGTAGATTCCCCGCCTACATCTATAATATCTGCTCCTTGATCCACCATCTGATAAGCGTGTTCTAAAGCAAGATCCAATTGATTATATTTTCCCCCATCCGAAAAGGAATCCGGAGTTATATTTAAAATACCCATGACTAAGGTTCTCTCACCCAAGATCAGAGGCCCGTTTCTACATTCCATTATCCGTAAATTATCATTGGTTATATTACTAATCAGTGTTTCCAGTTCCTGAGCCAAATGGGCTAATTTAAAAGGCTGTCCTTTTAGATTTGTAATCAGTTTTTTATACTGCTTCAGTGTTCCCATTAAAAGAACGGAAGACCTCTCTGCTTTATGTACTATAACATCCCGGTGGACGGAACACTCTCCACCCTTAGATAACATTTCTTGCTTCAAAATCTGTGCAGCCGGATCTGAAACATTATCTACCATCACCGTAAAAAATAAAGACTTAGCTTGCATTAACTTAAGACCCTCGGATGTAGTTCCTGTTTCGGCCAAAAATTTCTGTGCTCTCCGAAAATTATTAATAGAAACAGCCCGTACATTAAATTCCATGGCGTTCACCCTTCTAAATTATTGTATAACCTAATACAAAATCATTTCCCTAGTTTCCATACTATCCAGCTTATGACATTTATCTCTAGCAGCGCATTTTTGACAATTACGGGACAACTTGTCCGCTCGATATAAAAGCTTTCCGGCACCTTCGGCATCAGGTTTTCGATGGGCACGAATGGCCTCTAAAGCAATGCGGATTTCATCAGACTTAAATCCGGCATCTTGTAAAATAGGTTTAGCCAAAATTGCTCCCTCTTCCGCATGATCTAGGGACTGATCCAAATACTGCCTCCAACGGCCGATATCGTGAAGAAGTGCGGTTGCATAAATCAATTCCTTGGCCTGATCCACGCTCATATTTTTTAAATCCGGCGAAATACCATCCTGATGTTTTTCCAAAAACAATATGTAATATATCCGGGCGACATCCAAAGCATGCTGCATTTGGTGACAACAGAATTCCCTGTTAATTTCCTGCTGTTCATTCAACTTAAGATAAGTATCAAAATCCGGGTGAGTTAAGATTGCCTGCACCCGTTTCATAGACCAGTCCCCCTTTAATTGGAATAATTATAACGCATTTATGAAATTTTTTCGATTGTAGAAAATTTTCTTACCTTAGTGTGTATCAACGAGGCAAAAAATTTGCTCACCGAATAAAAATCTGAAAGATAGCTGCCGGCTATATAGGTGGAGGGCATCTTACGCTCGTTATAATATAAGCGGAGGTATTAAGTAAATATTAGATGTAAAATAAGGAACGCATATTATGCGTTCCAACAGGTTAAAAATAAATTTTCATTTCCCTTTCGGCACTGGCTATAGAATCTGCCCCATGAATAGTGTTTTGGCTGATATTTGTGGCAAACATCCCTCTAATGGAACCAGGGTCAGCTTCCATGGGATTAGTAGCCCCGATGATACTTCTTGCCGCCTGTACGGCATTATTACCTTCCCAGACCATCGCCACAACAGGCCCGGACATAATATAGTTAACCAATTCCTCAAAAAATGGCTTTCCCTCATGCTCCCGGTAATGCTCATAAGCCATTTCTTTGGTCACATGGAGCATCTTTAAGGCCGATAATTTCAGTCCCTTTTTTTCAAAACGAGAGATAATTTCTCCTACTAAATTACGTCGTACCCCGTCGGGTTTGATCATAACAAAGGTTTGTTCCACCAAGTTCCCTCCTCATGCCGAAGGTGAAATTAATAACGGGCAGAATCTCCCCGCCGATAATACTATTTCCGGAAGAATCTGGCTTATCCGGACCGTCAAAAGTTTTCATCAACTGGGCAAATTCATCTGCTTCCAATGTTTCCTTTTCCATGAGGGTTTTTGCTACTGCATGCAACCGATCCATATTCTTTTCCAGCATGGTTTTGGCTTTATTATAAGCCTCATCAATCATACGACGCGCCTCTTTATCAATGGAAAAAGCAATGGCTTCAGAATAATTCCGCTCTTGAGAAATATCCCGACCTAAAAAGACTTGTTCCTGTCTTCGGCCAAAGGTCAACGGCCCAAGCTCCTCAGACATCCCGTACTGAGTAATCATCTTACGTACTATTTCTGTAGCTCTTTCCAAGTCGTTCTGTGCTCCGGTACTAACTTCCTTTAACACCAAAGCCTCCGCCATCCTGCCCCCCAGCAGCATGACAATTTGATCTAGCATCTGAGATTTTGTCACATAATTACGATCTTCTTTAGGTAGGAGCAGGGTGTAACCTCCAGCCCTTCCTCGAGGAATAATGGATACTTTATGGAGAGGATCGGTATTAGGTAAGAGATAAGCAATTACCGCATGCCCTGCCTCATGGTAAGCAACTAGTTTACGCTCATAATCGCTAATAACACGGGACTTCTTCTCCGGACCGGCAATCACTCTTTCAACAGCATCTTCCATTTCATCCATATTAACTTCTTTTTTATTCCGGCGCGCAGCGAGTAGTGCTGCCTCATTTACAAGATTGGCTAAATCCGCTCCGGTAAAACCCGGTGTCCGTCTGGCCAGAACTTCAATATCGATATCATTGCCTAACGGCTTCCCCTTAATATGCACCTTAAGGATTTCCTTCCGGCCTAAAATATCCGGTACATTTACCGTAATCTGCCGATCAAATCGTCCGGGACGAAGTAGGGCGGGATCTAAGATATCCGGTCTGTTGGTGGCAGCTACTACAATAATACCCTCATTGGGGGCAAACCCATCCATTTCCACTAAAAGCTGGTTCAGGGTTTGTTCTCTTTCATCATGGCCTCCCCCTAAACCGGCCCCCCGCTGTCTGCCCACGGCATCAATTTCATCAATAAAAACAATACAGGGAGCATTCTTTTTGGCTTGTTCAAAAAGATCCCTCACCCTGGATGCTCCAACACCTACAAACATTTCCACAAAGTCAGAACCGCTAATGCTAAAAAAAGGTACCCCGGCTTCTCCTGCCACAGCTCTGGCTAGTAAAGTTTTCCCGGTACCCGGAGGCCCAAAAAGTAATACTCCTTTAGGAATTTTTGCTCCTAATTGGCTGAATTTGCGTGGCGACTTTAAAAATTCCACCACTTCCTCTAGTTCTTCCTTAACCTCATCGACCCCGGCGACATCGGCGAAAGTTACCTTTTTCTTTTCATCCGTATGCAGTTTTGCCCGGCTTTTGCCAAACTGCATCACACGGCTGCCTCCACCCTGAGTTTGCTGCATCATAAAAAAGAACAACCCTACTAAAAGCAGCACAGGCAGAAGGGCAGACAGAATTCCGGTCCACCAAGGAGGACCGGGTTCTTTTTCATAATTTATCGTTACCCCCTTTTTCTTCCAGAGATGCAACCAAATTGGGATCAGGAGGAACCGTTGCGGCAAATTTTTCGCCGTTTTTTAAGGTGCCATCTATAATATATTCATGTTCCCCGGCCTTGATATTAACCTCTTTGATATTACCATTACCCACCTGCTTAACAAACTCATTATATTTCAAAGGTGTTGCTTTTTGCACGGGTTCATTAGTCCATTGATACATGGTAACGGCAATTAATACTATGAGTACATAGATGGCAAGATTTTTAAAAATTCGGTTCAAACGTGTTACACTCCTCTCGACATATGCAAAAATCATCCCAAAATGGGGAAATATCCTCATACTAAGTCATTGTACCATAATTTATTTCTATTTTCAAACTATGCTATTTATACCAAAATAACTTTTCAGCGTGATAATTACGGCCTTTGTATCTTCAGGGGAAACCTCCGTCCCTTCTCCTATCCGGTACCCCACCACCCAGATAATCTCATCCCCGGAAAGTAGAATGGGGATACGGTCTCTCTCTAAAGGGGAAACTTTTTCGTCTATGAAAAAATCCTTTAACTTTTTTCTTCCTTTCAACCCTTTAGGACGAAAACGATCTCCCGGGCGACGGTTTCTTAAGGTCAGAGGTCGGTTTAGCACCTTCACATTGAAAGCTCGGGTATAGCGACCCCTAGAAAAAGATGGATCCGGCCAATTAACAACCTTGACACTAATTTCAGTATCAAGTTCCGGCACATAAGTAATACCCGGTATATTCAGCAATACCGGATCTATTGCCCCAATATCCCTACAGGAAGGTTTTTCCTTACTAAAAATTAGTTTCCCTCCCTCTAGTCTGGCATATAACGGCCCGGGAAGCGATAATTTCTTACCAGGTTTTAACTCTAGAATTTCCTCTGTGTGATCAAAGCTCAGATACCCCTGGGTTCCAGTAAAATCATCAATAATCTGTCTAATTATCCTTCGTTGCAAGGCTGGATGAAATAGCTTAATCTTGGTTTGATCCAAGCTTACCTTTTGAGTATCAAGAGTAACCGAAACTTCTTCCTTAGCCGATTGGGTAAAATCAAGAAGTAATTGGTTTTCCTGACGGCAGATATCTGCCGTCCTCACTAAGGCCTGGACAATTTGGGGATTAAATTGCTCTAAGTAAGGAATTAGGTTCAGCCTCACCTGATTTCTAGTATAAATACTCTCGTTATTAGAAGAATCCCAGCGATACTCTAAATTATTTTTCTGACAATAAGCCAAAATCTCCTCTTTCGTAATCCCTAACATGGGGCGAATTAGCATCCCTTCCCGAGGAGAAATTGCCGCCAGTCCTTCCGGGCCTGCTCCCCTTAAAAGATGAAGGAGTACTGTTTCCGCCTGATCGTTAGCATGATGGGCGGTGCTGATAACATCAGCATTAATACTTTTTGCCACCCTATTTAGAAAATCATAGCGAAGATATCTTGCACCTTCCTCAGGGGATAAACCGGTTTCTTTAAGATATTGGGGAACATCATGAGCTTCCACAGTACACTCTAACCCCATAGCAAAGGCTATATTCTCTACAAACAACGCTTCTTCTTCCGCCTCCGCCCCACGAAACATATGGTTAAAATGGGCTACATGTATCCTTACCCTCCATGCCCTCAACAACTCCGATAGGACATGGAGCATCGCGATGGAATCAGGCCCGCCGGATACGGCAGCAACAAGTGTATTTCCCGGGGCAATTAGATTATATTTTTTTATGGCATGCATAATCCTCTTTTTCATTGATCTTTTCCTTATAAGTTATATCTTCTGATAGACTGCAGAAAACACGGTTTACTACCGTGTTTTCTGCATTACAATACCATTTTCCTTTATTATGACCAAATTTTATTGTTCATACTCCTCAACTACTACCACTAATACGGAAATATCATCTCGAGGTTTGCCTCCTCCAAAATTAATTGCATTTTTAACGAGTGACTCAGCTAATTTGTCAGGATTCCTTTCTGTACTGTTCTCAATTATCCCGGCAATCCAGAGCTCTGCATCCTCCATCTTATGTCCTGAATCCAATAAACCATCGGAAGCAAGAACAATAATATCTCCAGGCTGAATAGTTTCCTTGATTGTTTCCATTTCCACCGTTTGTAAAATCCCGATAGGCAAACTGGAAGCCCTAACAATTTTCACCCCGTCTTTAGTCTTGATAAAGCTGGGGCTAGCCCCTATTTTAATAAAGTCAGTTTCTCCGGAATACAAGTCAATCACACAAATATCAAGAGTGGCAAAGGTTTCATTTTTAGAGCGAAGCATCAATACCGAATTAATGGTATTAATGGCTACCCGCTCATCAAAGCCTGTATCCAGAAGTTTCTCCAGCAGATTTAGCGATGTTCCCGACTCTAAGGCAGCACTTTCTCCCACACCCATACCGTCACTCAGCATAAAAACTTGCTTCCCATCAGGAAGTAAAATGTTGTTAGTTGAGTCTCCACACGGATCATTTTCATCTCTTGCCATTTGATAATTGCCGATATTTAGTTTGTAAGCTCCCGAAACGAGCATTCTAAAGCAGCAAGTTTTTACGCCTGTATCAACAGAGCAATTTGACTGAAGAATATGATAATCAACCCCGGTCAAACGGGAAACAACCGGAGGCAGAATATCCCGGCAGGTATTAACTCCAGGGCATGCATGCATCTCTAAGGACAAATCCAAGGTCTTCTCCCCAATTTCCATTAATGTTACCTTATCTACAAAAAATCCTTTATTTGCTAAAGCTTTAGCCATCTGTGCCTCTAACAATTCTCGGGAGGAACTATAATTTTTAACTTCTTTAACTACCTTATCAATGAGTTGGGCAGACCCGGTCAATTGATTAGCTACTAAACTCCTAGTATTTTCCTTATAACGCTGCCAATAGTAATTTTTCTGATATAATTCATACAAACAATTTACTGCCGCCAGCATTTCCCGAGCATGAGAGCATCTTTTTCGTAGAGTAGAAGGCATATCCTTAACCCCAGCAAAACCATTTGTTTCAATAATCGTAAACAAATTCATAATAGCCCGATAGGTTTGATAAAAATCTTTTTCCCAACACACCTTATACAAACTGCAATCTTGACATACCCGGGCAGAAATCCGGTGTAAAAGGGAATTAATATTATGGTTTTCTTCTAAATCCGTATCCCCCGCCAATTGTTCCAAAGTACAGGCAATTTCATCAAATACTTTACTCATGTTTGTTAATTTTTGTAGTGTTAATTGTCGGATACTCTCGTCTCTGCGGGATCTTCCTGTCCACCCCACACTGGCATTGAAAACCTTTCCCATTTTTAAAAACCAGTTCTTCGGAATAATCAAAAATAACACTGCCCCCGCGATAGAGGCTGTTAAGGACGAAAGTATTAGCTGCGTATTCAGTAAATAAAGGGCTAAAAGAAGGTTTCCTAAAAAAAAGCCCATGATGACACCAATTCGTCCAAAACCATTAAAAGCACCAGCCAACAATCCGGAAAAGGCATATACACCAATTATCGAAGGGGCTACCATTTCTGATAAACTTGGCACCACTCCTACTAAAGCACCAATACCGGCTCCGGTACCCCCGCCCCCTAAAAAGGCAGCCAGGATTACCAAAAATCTACTTACAACGCTGCCTATTTCAATATTTGCCACAGTCCAGGTACCCATGCCCATAATTAAACCAATGATCGCTACAAAAAGACAAACAACCTCATCCCCAGCCAATCTGTCCAAAAATCTGCGATTTTTAATCAAGCCAAGTACAACCAAAAATACTAAAGACAAGCCGGCTGCAAATAGGCTTTCGAATATTACTGACATAATAAGGTAATTGGAAGCATGTCCAAAGTATAAAGCAATTCCTTTAACCACAATAATTGAAGTAAGAACTAAAGCCGGTACCTGAACCCATTGTCTTTCTGTATCCACGGAATAACAGAGAAAAATAACTGCAAGTAAGAGGATCACAATGATGTTGGAATACAATTGTTCCCCTGACAAAATGGTTAATAGTCCCAAGGTAATAGGAAGTCCCTGAAATATGGCTTGTTTCTTGTCACTACATGCTAATGCAGCAAAAAAAGCGGGTCCAAAAGGAAGTAAACTGCCTAACACTTCGGCCCGACTTAATAAAAAACCAATTCCGGCAAAAAAAATCATTTCCGGGAGAAAAGCTGATAATTCCCGGGCAGACCATTGAGGTAATTTAAATTTTAGATGCCAATTTAGATTTTTCGGCTTTTTTCTTTTTCGCTGATGAAAAATATTTACCTGAGTGTTTTCTGACATTCCATCACGCCCCCAGTATTTATTCCGTTTCATTATAAAGTATGAGGCCAAAGAAACTTGTCAGATTAGATAAAGGCTTAATACCAACTTTGCGACCATCTTTTCGGTTTTCTACATCGAATTAAGTTTTTCTACAAATAAAAACACGAGGAAGGTTTTTATACCATCCTCGTGTTTTATTGGTGACCCGTAGGGGATTCGAACCCCTGAAACTGCCAGCGTGAAAGGCTGGTGAGTTAAGCCGCTTCTCCAACGGGCCATGTTTGGTAGCGGTGACTGGATTTGAACCAGTGACACCACGGGTATGAACCGTGTGCTCTGACCAGCTGAGCTACACCGCCGCAATTCGTTACTTTTAGATTATGCCTGAACAAATGAAAAATGTCAAGAGATATATTATGGTTTTTCCCTCTAAATTTATTATAAACTTATTCCAATTTATTCTGGGGTATCAACTATAACGCATATAACGCACTAAGGTAAGAAAACTTTTCGATTGTAGAAAATTCTTCTTACCTTAGTGCGTTTCTATGGAACGAAAGATTCGTGCACCTAGAAATCTAAAAGGTACCTGCCACTTTTAAGAGGTAGGGACATCTAATGCCTCGTTATTTTGACAGCATCAACTTAGCTCCGGCAGCTAAAAGCATCACTCCTAAAAATTTCATCCAGGTCATAGGACATTTTTCAAATCCTAATAAACCGGTACAATCAATGAGTAAGGCAGTGGTAACCTGTCCTACAATTATGGCGGTAGTGGCATTGGCAACACCAACTTTTGGCATGCTAGCCACCACTCCATAAATAATCAGTACACTGATAATTCCCCCTAGGTAACCATACCAGGGAACTTCACCCAACTTTCCTAAATTCCCCTGGCCTATCTTAAACCCAAATAAAGCAACTACTACGGCAGCAAGGCCAATAATATGTACCATAAAGGTTGCTTCCAATTGTCCAATAATTTTTGACATATAAGAGTTCAGGGTTCCTTGAACGGCCATAGCGACTCCGGATAATGCAGCAATAATTAAAGGCAAAAAAAAGTCCATATTTTTCTCCTTCATCTAGTGTAACATAGTTTTTGTTATTTTTACCTTTTCGGTTGATTCTATACTTTTCTCAGCTAGACTCAAAAGTTTTACTCCGTAGCAAGCATCTTTTGATAGACATTTACCGTCTCTGCTGCAGTTTTTGCCCAGGAAAACTTAGCTGCATGCTTTAGACCTTTCTTTCCTAGTTCCTTAGCTTTTTCCGGATTGCTTAAAAGATTAAAAAGATGTTGAGCCAGTTCTAAAGAGTTATAGGGATCAAATAACAAGGCTCCGTCCTCCACAACCTCCGGAAGAGAAGATGCCCGGGCAGCAAGGACAGGGGTACCGCAGGCCATTGCTTCCAATGGAGGCAAACCAAAGCCTTCATAATAGGAAGGATAAACAAAAATTTGAGTCCCATTATAAAAATAGGGAAGCTCGGCTACTGGGACAAATCCAGGGAAAATTACCTGATCATCTAAATTCAATGCGCTAATGACAGCATCAATATAATCCTGTTCTTTCTGTCTTCTCCCTGGAAGGACAAGATAAATAGGTTTTTTACACTCATTCCTGATTTTAGCAAAAGCACTAATTAAAGTTTTGAGATTTTTCCGAGGACTAAAACCACCTACATATAAAATATAATCACCTTGGATCTTATAATTCTCCGCCAAAAAACGACGGCTCATGGCCTTGTCTAAAGGTTGGTAAATAGGCTCCGGAGCTTCAAAAATTACATCAATCTTCTCTCCAGGATAATCGAAAATTCTTTCAATATCCATCCTTGACCAATGGGATACGGTAATGATTCTATCGGATTGACTCATTATCCGGGGCATTTCCATCAAAAAAGTCTTTAAATAGCCCTTTCCTACTGTTTCCGGATAGATATATGGGATCAAATCATGAACCGTAACTACTTGGCGACATTTTTTTGTCTTTGGAAGTCCAATCCCATTTTGGGGCACATGATAAATATCTATCTTTTCCTCCTCCAACGCTTTGGGCAAAAAATGCTCTTCCCAATACTCACTGCTGGTTTCTATCTTTTGAAATTCTGTCTTATTAGTAATATCCAGATTCACATATTCTTCCCCAGGCCAAAAAGGACGGTAATTTTCCTGATCCATCCTCTTCTTTAAATGATATATTAACTGATATGTATAGGTTCCTATACCTGTTCCTCGATACCAAATAGCCCCACGGGCATCAATTCCAACTCTCATATTATCTCCTTCCCTAATGCTTTTTCTTTATCACTCCGATAACTAACAGTTCTAAGAACTGTTAGCTCCTGGATAACGAGTTCTAACCGTCGCGGTGGAGTAAAAACTCCATCTGACGCTAAGAACTCTGTTTATCTTGTTGGTGCGGATAAGTAAATACCATAATTTCCGTTCTTAAAACATCATTTTCCAGATAAAGATACCCCATGGTTGAAAGACGCCGGTTACGTACCGGGGTGCCAGGATTAAATACTAACACATCCTGTTTTATTCTTTGACCAGGCCGATGGCAAGGTTTAAAAACAGCATTGAATGACTCAATTAAAGGCTGGTGACTATGGCCGAATACAATGCAGTCCACCGGGTCCCCCGATAAAAAGGGAGTTATCACAATCTCATAAATCAAGTCATATTGCTCCGACCTCTTCATATGTTGGGTTTCTAACTCATCTCCATGAATCATGCCAATTCTAAATCCCGCCACTTCTATTACTTTTTTTCGCGGCAAAGTATCTCCGAAGAACTCCAGATCATGGTTGCCTGCCACGGCATGAACAGGTGCAAAGGAAGCAATCTCCGCCAGAACTTCCGGTGCATTTATATCCCCGCAATGAAGAATTAAATCAACGCCCTTTAGGCCTTCCTTCATCCGTTTAGATATTTTTTCAAACTTATGAGGCACATGAGTATCCGAAATTACTGCAACTTTCACTATTTCACCTCCGCCAACTATAACCTAGTACCAATCTTTTGTCACTTTGAACATATGCAGGCAGGATTGATTTTAGTTAAAGTTCTTTATGAAGCTGTCAATCTCCCGATGTTTACCTAAATAATTTTTCAGACGTTCTGTTAATGCTAATTCCTGGCATGCCGTTTTATTTTCTCTTTCATAATATTCTTTGATTATCCTCCACGGGATTTCCGGAAACTGGACAAAAGCCCCCAACACTTCTCTATGTCTCTGTTCCACAGGTACATATCTATTGTATGCACCTAGTATTTCATCCGCTAAGGCTATTTCCCACTGTCCCCTGCTCAAAGTACGGCGGAGTAATCTCCACAAATCTGTCACAAATACATCTAAAGCAATAGCATCAAAATCTATCATACATACTTTATTACCGATCCGTATGAAGTTTCGGGCTGCTGTATCCCCATGGACTAACCCACCCCAGTCCTTGGCCTCATCTACCAAATCCTGATAATGGGATTGATTTAACCTTTCTATGCTTTCCTCAGCATGATATAAAAGCCAACTGCCAAATTCCCTAAGTATTTCATCAAAATGACTGGAGTTATCTTTATCATTAGCAAGATTTAGATATTTTCTTAAATCCTCTGACTTTGCTTTCAGTTTTTTCGGCCACTTCCCTAATTTATTTTTTGCCTCATAACCCTGACGAGGGATAAAACCGATACTTGCTCGATGGAATCGGCCTAAGGCCTCCGCAGCCAAGGACATATCCTCGCGATTCGTATAATCGAGTTCTCTTCCCTCTAACCATTCCTGAAGATAATAATAAGAGCCTTGATGAACGACTGCCATTTTACCATTTTGGGCAGGTAGAAGATGTGCTAAATCGGAAAAGCCCCGGCCCTCAACATATTTAATCCCATCTATCATAAAGAGCAGCCGGTTCATATTTTTTTTTCCTTTTTTAAGACATCTGATGCCCTGAGCGGTTTTAATCCGGTAAATACCCCGTACCATTTTGATTTCCTGGGGTATTTCTCCCCATTGATGCAAAATAAGGATAATCTCACTGGTATCCATATTCCCCTCCTATTTGCAATACTTTTCTTCAAAGGATTGGGCAAATTTCTCCTGATAGGACATTTTCCGGACGGCAGACACTAGTTTTTTTAGGTATCCCTCATCCTGCCACTGATACTTTCCTTTAAAGTAGCGATTAGCTATGCGCCATGCTTTTTGAGGAAACTGGAAAAAAGCCAGCATTACCGGATACTGTTCTTTCTCCAAGGGATAAACCTGATTGTAAGTTTTAAAAATCAAATCCCCTTTACCGATACTCCATTTTACATCCCTTAAAGACCGCTCCGCCAAACGCACCACATCGGCAGCCCGTATATCATAACGACTATAATCAAAATCAATTAAATATGCTTCCTTTTTTTCTCCGATAATAAAGTTGCGGGCGGCTACATCCCGATGGGTAAAGGTTTTTTCCTTTTCTGCCTCTGTGGCAATTTTTTGGTAGCTTGATGAATCTAGAGTTTGACAAGCTTTTTCGCCCAGTTCTATAAATTGATCCGCGTAAGAAAGATATCGTTTTTCAAAGTCGTTCAAAGATTTCTTTTCTTCAACTATTTTTTTAAAGTCTTTTAGTTCATTTGTCCTATTTCGAAATACATCAGGCCATTTCTGATACATCGTTCGAGCTTTTGCTCCGGGAAGAGGAACTACACCTTTTGCGTACTGGTGAAATTCAGCCAACGTCTTTGTCGCCTCGATTAAATGTTCATCCCGCATAAAATTACATGGTCTGCCGAATACCCATTCCGTCATAAAATAGATGTGATTGTCTAACTTTACCAGGGGGGAACCATCTCTGGTCGGCACCGGGGCGGATACTTTGTAAAAGCCATGATCCACCAAGTGCTTTAAAACCGAATAAATAAAGAGCATTTTATATTCACTCTTATTGGCACATTTGAGACAATACACTCCACGACTAGTTTCCACCCGGAAAACATCCTCTTGAACGGGAATAATCCCCTTAACTGTAAAATCATACTGTTTCAATACCGGCAAAACACCTTTCAAGGCTGTCACCGCCTTTTCCCAACCTATTTTTGCAACCTATAATAAACTATGTGCATCCGCTTATCCAAGTTGACAAAAATCCCGATTTTGTTCAAAGAAAGACAGTAAAGAAAATAATTCGCATCTGTTAAAGCTTGACCCTCGTCCGAAGAAAGGGATTCTTTTAAAAAAAGACCTATAAAATATAAGGGCAGGCCTTGTGCCTACCCGTTAATCTACTTCATCATCCTCACTAGTTATTTGGTTACCAGGGAAACCGAAAAAGGGTTCCTCACTCCATACTTGGTGACCCGATTCACCCGAACAGAATCCTTTAAGACCATGTCGGGCAAAGAAATCCTCTAAAAATGAACTTTTTTTCTCCTCCTGTTCCTTAACCTTTTCTAACTTTATATGAATATTATCTTTCTCTATTTTTCCCTTTAAAAATTTATCCACTAGTTTAACGAAAGCCGTCGGAAACATCAAAGCTGCCCCTAAAGTCATTACTTCTTCCCGAGACAAAGGCTTAACCAGGTGGTAAGCTTTTATTACTTGTTCCCCCACATTATTATTCCAGCCAAAAGACGGCATCACTTTTTGCATATAATGCACCAGATCCCCAAGTTGTACCCCATAAGCGCAATGCTCCCAACAGAGAATAGTAGCTGTTTCTTTGCTAAAAAATCCATTCCGGGGAGTAAATTGCCTATGGCATAAAGTCATGTCTCTTTGGGCTGTTTCCTGCAATGCACCATATCCTGAGGACTTTAATAGATTATACGCCTTTTGAGCAATATTTTCATAAGTCAACCAAGCATCCTGAAATTCACGGGGAAGTTTACCCATGTTGTTATTTACCTTATGGATTTTATTCGTTATTTGTTGGGAAATATCATCCCACCTCTCCCTTATTGTCCAATAAGGAACTGATTGAAAATTCTTCCCGGCCAGATGAATTTCCGCCAAAAATCTAACGAAGTTCGTAACCTGGTTCAAATCTTTTCTTTTAACTTCTTTTCCCTCAATCCAGTCTGTAAGATAATAGATACCTAAATCAGTTTTTACATAATAATCGCCATACTTAGTAGGAATTAACCGAGGTATTCCTTTATAACAACCGTTGCGGGCAAGGTGTTCTAATGCCAAGTGCATAAATAAAATGCGTCCTTCTTCAAAACCTACCTTTAACAGTTTTTGACCGCGCTGGGTTTTTATTTTATAATCATTTCCGATTTTTTTAATCTTTTTTATGATTAAATCCCATTCCGCGAGAACCTGATCTTTTTCCAATAGTTCCAAAATCATCTGTGCTTCATTTCTTTTAATAATTCTTTTCCTTCTAGCCATTTTCCACCCCCCTTACACCTGCCTCCGACTTATCGATAGGTCTATCAGGCATTTTCCTTTTTCCTCCTCCTGCTGAAGATAGGATTCAAGCCTTACTTTTGTTTCTTCCCCTCCGGCGTTTTTTTGAGCCAACTCCCGGAGCAAATCCCAATAACCAAAAGGGAAAAATAGATATCCTTGGAGTAGATATAATTCTTGAGGAAGCAGAGGAAAGATTTGCTCATAATTTGTAATTATTTTATGAAAGAATTGGCGATCCCATTGACTTTCTCTTCCACAAATATACAAAAGGTCCGTTAAATCCCGCAAACGAATATCTCTGATCCAATGATGTATACCGGTAACATAGATTTCCCGAGAATTTCCTAGGATTAGGTGTTCTCTGTTAAATGCCCCATGACAAAAACTTAACTCTGTTTTAAGTTGTTCTCTTAATTGTGTTATATCTAAGCCGCTTAGAATTTTCGCGGCACATACCGCACGCTCCGACATAATCCGAAGGCTCTCTTTAAAAAATACCGGGCCTTTAATCTTAAGTTTAAGATCTACCAATTGAGAGGCTAATCCTAAAAACCTTTGCCCCCAATTGTTATCTGTAAAACTTTCCCTCCCCTCCCCAGGCAAATAAAATCCCCTTGACGCCCTATGAAATTCCGCCAATTTTCGTGCAGACTTTACCATATCATTCTGATCTTTAATGTTAACGGGACGACCCTCTATCCAATCAGAAATCCAATAAAAGCCCCTGTCTGTTCTTAAATAAGGCTCACCGTACTTAGTACGAATAAATCGAGGGATTCTTTTCAACCCCTGCTTGGATAAATGTTCTGTAACTAAAAAAAGGCGAAAAATCTGTTGTGGGGTTACGGTGCTTATTTTAAGGCATTTTGCGCCTACTTCAGTTTCCAATTTAATTACCTTGCCTCGGGATTCAAGATCAATTATTTTAAAATCCCATTGTTCCAAAACAGGTAATTCAATATGCAAATGATTAAGTTTTTGATAGAACCTATTCCCGACTTCCACCTAATACACCCCCAAATTACTACAAGTCAGCCTTTCTAAATATCCGAGACGATCATGAAGCCATTCATAAATCTACCATTGCGTTATAATAAAAATAAACCGTGACAGCGAACCGTCCTCTGTCACGGCGTTACCATCAGTTGTGCGGGATTGATAGCAATAATCCGCTGCGAATTTCTTCTTCATGGACGGAATTAAAAGCACTAATCCGTTCTTTGGAGATGCCAAATTTATCAGCAATAGCATCTAAGTCCTCCCCAAGCTGAACCCGGTAAAACTTCATCTGAAAGTAACCTTTCTCGCCAAGTAAATAACTATGCCTAACCTCTTCGGGTTTTGCCTCAGGTTTTACTTCCTGTTTAGTTATCGGTTTCATCGCCACAAGAGGATTAATTTTAGGAAGATCATCACTTCTTTTAAAAGGCGGTAACTTTTGAAGTATTTTTTTTGCTTCCTCTATTGCTTTCTGTTCCTTAGTTTTTTCTTTTTTTACTTCTTCTTTGGTTTTTATTTGCTGAATCTCTTCTTTTGCTGTTTCTTCTTCTTTAGGTTTTTTTTGCTGAACCACTTCTTTTGCTGTTTCTTCTTCTTTGGGTTTTTCTTCCTTAGCCTCTTCTTTTATTTCTTCAACTTCTGTTTTCTCTTCCCTTAAGTCATGTTGCCTAGTTTCTTCTTCGTTCGCCATCTCTTCTTTTACCGGTTGTTCCTCCGCTTCCGAGATTCTTATCTCTTCTTCCCTCAAGACCTCTCGCTGCGGGCTTATATTTTGAACTTCTGCAACTTTTTCATTCTCAGTTTCTGCTTGGGCTGCTAACTTTAACACAGCTTCAAATTCAATCGCGTTTGGCCCAACCACAAACCAGTTACTGCTATGTACAAATGGATCCAATCTGATAATATAATCTTGACTAAAACGGTCCGTCCCAATGGCTAAGGTAAATGGGACGCTGATGTCTACTCTAAACCATTGTTCCTCCCTATCCCGATCATCTTCATCATCTTCTTTCAGAGCTGATTCTAGACGAGCAATAACTTGTTCCTCATTATCAAATCGTCCTAAATCGTCTTTTTCCGAAAATTCTATTGTTCTCCAGGGAACCTCATCATCTGCCTCGCTTATTGGAATATAAGTGATACTAAGGTCCATTTCTCCTGAAACAGTAAGTTCCTCGGCATCTCCCTCAGCTTTAATTAATCTTGGCACAGCTCTTATTTCTCTGACTTCCTGTACACCGGGATTACCGTCCGGAATAAATAAGGTTTTAACCACCGGTGCAAAAACATCATTTATCATACTATCTCCTCCCGGGTTTCCTCTACAAAAAGATATGCCATAATTATCGAGATATGACTATTTCCCTACTAATTAAAGCTAGATTTTGGTATAATAATTAATATTCTGATATAACAAGGAGATGCATTATGACAAAAAATCCAATGGTTACCATAGAAATGGAAGACGGACAAAAAATTGAAGTTGAATTGTATGAAAATATTGCACCAAATACGGTAAGAAATTTTATCTCTTTAATTCAACAGGGTTTTTATGATGGATTGATTTTTCATCGGGTGATTCCAGGCTTTATGATCCAGGGAGGCTGTCCGCAAGGTAAAGGTACAGGCGGCCCCGGCTATTCCATTAAAGGTGAATTCACTGCCAACGGCCATGTCAATAATCTAAAACATGAACGAGGAGTAATCTCCATGGCGAGAGCGATGAACCCTGATTCCGCCGGATCTCAATTTTTTATTATGGTTGCTGATGCCCCGCATTTGGATGGGCAATATGCATCATTTGGTAAAGTGATCTCCGGTATGGATGGGGTGGATAAAATTGTTAATCAAGAAACAGATTATCATGACAAACCTTTAAGAGACCAAAAAATTAAAAAAATCACCGTAGAAACTTTTGGTCAGGAATATGCACAGGTGGAAAAGATTTAAAAGCTCAAAGCGATGTAACATACTTTCACATACAGTTACTCCCCCTGTCACTTCGTAACATCCCCCTCATAGAGGGGGATAAAAAAACAAAGGCCTCCCTCTTCAGAAGGAGGTGGCATAAAGTACCTCTCTCTCCGAGGCAGTCGGTAGCGCAGCCGACGGAGGGAGTGACGGTGGGGGAACGGAAGGAATAATTATCCTACCACATCTTGATAAACTTTTATTGTTTGAGCAGCAGTTTTCGTCCAAGAAAAATTTTCCGCCCACTTTAAGCCTTTCTTTCTTAATTCCTGCTCCATTTCCGGTTCAGTTAGAACTCGATGCATAGCAGCAGCCAAGGCAACCAAATCATGAGGATTTACCTGAATTGCGGCATCTCCCACCACCTCCGGCAAAGAAGATACATTAGATACAATGGTAGGAGTTCCACAAGCCAGGGCCTCAATGGGTGGAAGGCCAAAACCTTCATAAAAAGATGGATAAACAAACAGATCGCTGGCATTATAGAAAAAAGGCAGATCCTGCATGGGAATAAATCCTGGGAAAAGAACCCACTCTCCTAGCCCTAAACTTTCTACCAGTTTAATTAAACCTGGATAATCTCGGGATGGTTTCCCAAGAATCACCAATTTACATGGGGTCTTCATTTCTTTGTAGATTTTATTATAGGCGTTAATCAATCCTCTAAGATTCTTTCTCGGACTGAATCCTCCGATATAAAGGATAAATCGGCCGCTAATCCCATATTTGTTTTGGATCCGAGCCTTGGCTACCTCCCGCTTGATAGGTTTATAAGTGGACTCCGGTGCCTCATGAATTACCGTAATCATTTCGTCGGCCACACCCATGATTTTTTTTAAATCATTTTTGGAATGCTCAGAAACAGTAATTATATGATCCGCCTCTTGTAAAATTCGAGGCATTTCCCTTTGAAAAATTTTTAAATAGCCTGGGCCAACTGTTTCCGGTAGCACATAAGGAATTAGATCATGGACTGTCACCACCGTGGGAAAATTCTTTTTGGGAGGTAATCCAATACCATTTTGCGGGACATGATAAATATCAATGTCCTGGGGAGTAATCGTTTCTTTAGCAATTACTGTTTCCCAAAAAGTATCCGTATTTTGGGCGATACTTTGAAATATGCCGCTGGTTAAAGGGTCTGTGCCCTGGAACTTTTCATTTGGTAAAAAAAAGTGATAGTCATTCTTTTTATCAATTAAATATATATTTCTAATTAATTGATAAGTATAGGTTCCCATACCAGTTCCCCGGTACCATATCGCGGCACGGCTGTCTATGCCAACTTTCATCCTCTCTTTCACCCCGTTATATCAGTTTAGCTAGCTTACTAAGACCTTTTTCTCGTAATGGTTTATTTAAGACCCAAGTTTTTATTTTTCTCAAAAGCCGCTCTTTGGGTTGATTCTGCTCAATGTAATAGGCAAAGGCCACCTGCCAAAAATCTTGGGGAAACCTTAATAATATTTTTATGACATTAGTTTCTTTAGAAGATACACACCGCATCTTATGATACTGCTTTAGAGCAAAAATAGCCGGTTTTGCATTCCAGTTACTTCTTTTCATCACCCGAAGCATCAGACTGCCCAAGTCATGACATCGAAGATCACTAATGCAATAATCAAAATCTATCACATTACCTCTGCCTTGTTCGTCAATAATCACATTGTGATGGGCAAAATCATGATGGCAAAAAAAATGTTTAGATGACTCTTTTTCATTAACCCTTGCATAGTCACCTTTGCCAAACAAATCCAAAGCCTTTTTACACTCTCCTAAATAATAGTCAACATGAGCCAAAAAAATACGATCAAATAAGGACTTATGATTTTTTAAGCTTACCTGGTTTTTAAATTCTATCAGCTGCTTCATCTTTCCAGACATAGACCCCGGCCAGGTTCCCCACTTGATCCTTTCTTCCCATGGCGGTGGAACAAATCCTTCCGATGCTTTATGGAGCAATGCTAAGGTTTTTGCAGCAGTTTTCAAGTCGTCTTTTCGGCTGTAATCTGCCTCCCTTCCCATAATCCATCGGGATAAGGCATATCTTTTCCCCTGATACTCCGCAAAGGGATAATAGCTATTGGTGGGAATAATTCGGTTGATAGTAGGAAAACCATGAGCTGCCAGATGCTCCATAGCCGCATAAATATAACAAAACTCGTTTTCCGGATATTTAATTTCCTTTAAAGCAAAAACACCTTCGGGAGCTTCCACCCGGTAAATTAATTTATAAGGGTCCACCCGAAGCGGTTTAAGATCATATTGGTTTAAAATATGGCAAAACTCTTCCCTTAAGTAATTATTTTCCCCCATACTTTCAGCTCCTTAAAGGGAGAGGAATCCCTGTTCCAATTTCTTTAACATTTGATATTTTTGGTTATAACATTGGCATTGCCGGCATAAAAGATGATATAAAGCTCTTTTCTTTTTTCCGGAAAGATACCATTTATGCCCTATCCTCCAAATATCATGAGGAAAAATTAATACTGCCATTAACATCCTTTGCTCAGTAAGGGTTAAGGGATATCTATCCTGGTATCCCCAAATAATTCTTTCTGCAGTCTCAATTTCCCAAGGGTGATGAATAAAAGTAGTCCTGATAAAACGGGCCAAATCAATCACTCGGGAGTCTTGAACACAATATTCAAAATCAATTAAGAAGGTCACTCCATCACGAAAAAGAAGATTATGATAAACAAAATCCCTATGACAAAGGGGTTTTAAAACTCTTTGACTTTGAGAAAAGTCTAAGTAGCCGGCAGACTCTATTACATTTAATGCCTGGGAGGCTTCATCTAAAGCGATATTTACTATCTTCAGAAAGATTTGATCAAAATCATCCTTCTTTTCCTTTGCAAGTTCCTTCATTTTTTTTAGATCTTTGATCCGTTGCTGCCATTTGTCGGACCATTGGCCAAGATTATTTCTTGGTATACAATCTTGGGGAGGATCAAAACCCTCGCCTTTTCTATGGAAATCTGCGAGAAGCGATACTGCGGCATCTACTTGCTCTCCTCGAGAAAAGTCAGGATAGCTGCCCTCAACCCACTCCGTGAGAAAATACAAGTCAGGCCCGCTGCCCACATATAATTCTCCCTCATTATTCTTCACGGGCCGTGACATCTGGTAAAAGCCATTATGCCATAAATAATCCATGGCAGACAAAAAAAATAATAACTTCCCAGCTTCCATGCTCATCTTTTTTAAAGCATAATTACTATTTGGGGTAAAAACTTTATATACATTTTTATGAGAAACAATTTTTGTTGCCCTAATTTGATATTTTTCTAAAACAAAGATAAGCTCACTATCCCCATCCAGTTCACCCCTGCCTAATTAAACTTATGCATAATCATAGTATTTAAACGGCCCGTACATTGTTCCATATAAAAGGTTATTTTGATAATTTATAAGATAAGGAGAGGTATTAAAATGGAAAAAGGTAAAAATTATCTGGATAGTACCGCCCAATTAGTTACTACAATAAAATCCCTTTCCGAGTCATATCGGCTGCTGGTAGAAGCAGCAGAAGAATTCAACAAAATTACCTTGGCACACAAAAGAGACTTAGAAGATGCCATCGATCGAGCAGATGACTTAGGTGATATTATTGATAAACTTATAAAAATACTTGATAAATCAATAGAAAAAGATCTCCAGCAGCTGAAATTTGAGGAAAAAGAGCAGGATCAAAGAAAGGAATTCTATGAATGATTATAAATATTCGTCCAGGCCATACTTTTTAACCTTATCCACCAAATTTTTAACTTCCTGATCCCGTTCCTTCTTACATACCAGCATGACATCTTCAAACTGAATAATAATCAGATCCTCTACGCCGATGGTTGCAATTAACTTTGCTTCACTGTCAATAATGCATCCCCGGGAATCAATGGAAATATGTTTGCCCCCGTTTAAAGTATTATTTCTTTCATCTTTGGGGAGATACTTTTCCAGGGCGGACCAACTGCCCACATCATCCCAGATAAAATCTCCCGGCACGGTACAAATATTTTTAGACTTTTCCATTACCCCATAGTCAATAGAAACCTTAGGAAAGTTCTGATATTCTTTTTCCAAAACTGCTTTTTCCTCATCGGTATTTAGGTAAGGCTCAATTTGCTTTAATTTTTCAAACAGCTCTGGCAAATGTTTCTCTATTTCCTTTAAAATTGTCGAGACCTTCCAAATAAAAATCCCGCTGTTCCAGAGATAGTTTCCCTGTTTAAGAAAATGGACTGCTGTCCCTTGATCTGGTTTTTCCGTGAACTTTTTCACTTGATAAATGGGATAACCTTTTTCCCTGCCTATTGTCTCCCCGCAACAAATATAGCCATAGCCGGTTTGCGGAGAATCAGGCTTGATCCCTAAGGTCATTAGGCAATCATGTTTTTCCGCAAAAGCTATGGCGCTTTCCAAGGTTTTAATAAAAGCTGTTTCATGTCCAATATAATGGTCGGAAGGGAGAACCATCATAATTCCTTCCGGATCCAACCTGGACAACTTAATTGCCGCAAGTCCAACGCAGGAAGCTGTATCCCGGTTGGCTGGCTCGAAAATAATATTATGGGGAGATATTTCAGGAATACTTTCATGCACTTGATCCTGATACTGCTTATGAGTAAGGACAAAGCAATTTTTGTGCTCTACCAGCATCAACGCCCTCCTTACAGTATCTCCTAATAGACTAGCCTTACCTAATAATTTGAGAAATTGTTTGGGATTCTTTAAGCGGCTTTTAGGCCAAAACCTGGTCCCGGCCCCTCCAGCCATAATCACTGCAAAAACTGAGGACTGTTTCATTCCCCCATTTTCCACCACTTGTGCCACCTCCATGTTTTTCTTTTATTATCTTTATTCACATAGCGGGCACAAGGTGAAAGTCTATCAAAAACAATCAGATTATGATAATTTTCCTAATAATATACCATCTAAAATACCGGCATCACTAATCAGAACTCGAGATTCCCCTAACCGCTCTAAAATACTAATTAATATCTCCAGCCCCGGGATAATAATATCCGCTCTTTTAGGTGTTAAACCGACGACTTTTCTTCTTTCTGTTATTGTCATTGCTGCCAGTTGATCCTTAAGTCCTACCAAATCCTCATAGGCAATAGACCTCCCGTGCACTGCTTTACGACAATACTTCTTGATCCCAAAATGAATGGTAGCGGCTGTTGTAGCAGTACCGCCCACAGCCACCAGGGAGATTTTATCTTTCAAGTGGATTTCTTGGAAGAGAGGTGATAAATTACGATTAAGTTCTTCATGGGGCCAGCCGGCTTCACATAAACGTACCGCCCCTACATTAACACTAACGGTTTTAATCTGACCTTCCCTTTGGAAAATTACTTCCGTGCTGCCACCGCCAATATCAACAATTACAGGCACTCCGTAAATTTCCGGTAATGAGGACAGTGCTCCGGTGTAAGACAAAAAAGCCTCTTCATCCCCGGTAATTATTTTTACCTGCCAGCCTGTTTTTTGGAAAACCTCATCCAAAAAATCTTCTTTGTTGGCAGCATCTCGTACAGCACTGGTAGCCACAATCAAGACCTCTTGAAGTTTGTAGTCCTCAGTCACCTTCTTTAATTCACCCAGGGCTTTGACAGTTCGTTCTATAGCTTCTTTAGTTAATATGCCCTTTGTAATCCCAACTCCCAACCTAGGTTCAGCTAGAAATTGCCTATGTACTTTAACTCTTCCTTCTTCAACCTCTCCTACCAGCATCCTAATAGTATTAGTACCGATATCTATGGCTGCTTTCATGATTCAACCTCATTTCCATTTTAAGATCCCTTTCTGACTCCTTCTGTTTACTCCCTCTGAGAGGGAGGTAATTCCTTACCTACCTCGGGAAAAAGGTTAGACGCAAAAAACGGCACTCCCTTCAGGGAATGCCGTTAATTCTTATCTTCCGCTCTTCTTGCCTTCTTGATGACGTTTTAAAGCGATTAGTTTTTCGTTGCTGTCTTTTAAAAACTTGGCTAACTTATCTTCAAAGGGAATTTCGTTCTTTACATTTCGTGGAGGCACAACAGGTTTTGGTCTTGCCTGCTTAATAGAAAGACCAATCTTACCTTTTTCATCAATACTTACTATTTTAACGGTAACCTTATCACTTTCCTTTAAATAATCTTTTACATCTTTGACATAAGCATCTGCAACCTCAGAAATATGAACCAGTCCCGTTACTCCTCCGGGTAATTCCACAAATGCCCCAAATTTAGTAATACCCGTAACTACCCCTTCGACGATGCTCCCCACGGAAAGACCCATAGAAACAAAATTCCTCCCTGCTTTTCACTATATAGTAAGTATAGCGAAGGAAAAACCATCTGTCAATGACAAAGTTACGGATAATTGTTAATGAATATTATCTTTTAATTCTTTTATAGGTTTTACCTCTGGCAAATTCCCCTCTTCACCCGGTACTAAAAGTGTTTCCCCCGGTTTAATTAAGCCTAAATCCTCCCGGGCAATCCTTTCAATGTACGATTTATTCTGAAGCAGGGCAATTTCCGCTTTAAGGTCTTCTTGTTCCTCCATTAATTCATTTTTTATTTGAAGATATTTTTCAATTTCCTTGTCCATATTATTCAGATTATAGAATTGCTGTCCGAAGCATATTCCTACGTAGGCAAAAACACCCAAAAGCAGGAAAAATCGTTTCTTCACTCTGTATTTTGGTTTAGCCTTATTTTTCATCATCAATTCCCTCCGTATCCTCATCTCCCCCAAAAATCCCCAACATATCTCCCGGCATAATTATTACAACCTCATAGCCCTTATTTTTTGCCCGGTTATAAAGGGTAGCCACAGTACTGGTGCTTAGATCAAGTCTTTTAGCAATTTCTTCAGAAGTTTTGCCCATTTCTTTCATGGCTACGACTTGGCGCTCTCTGAAGCTAAGTTTTTCTACACCCCGAATCTCAACCTTCATTTTGCTACCCCTATTCCTTCACTTGAATTAAGACCTTGCTTCAACTTGTCCTCAGATTACCCACAAAATTTCCCCAGGATATCCACAACTTATGCACAGCTGTGGACAATTTTACTACAAATTAACTACAAAAGTATTCTATATATTACTTTTTAATCCTGCTACTTTTGAGAAAAATCTTTTTTATTATTCCTTTAAGTACTTTTTTTAATTTCCGGGGAACTGCGCGAAAGATTAACCCACTCACCCATACCGTTTTTTTATAATAATGCACAATCCTCTTGATCCCAAGATATATAAAGATAAAAGGCCATAATATCGCATTTTTTATGACCCTCAAAGGAATGACAATTATAATCACAAGTTTCTTAATTGCCTTTTCTAAGAAATTTAAAAAAGCAATAAAGTTTCTTAAAAAATAAGGGCTGATTTTTTTATAATAAAATACGAAACCAATGATTTGGCCCAAAAACAAGTAAAGGCGCAATTCACCCCAATTCAAATTTAGCAAAATGTAGAAAACCAAAACTGTGACAAGAAGCCACCAAAAGATATCCCATAAAGGTATGGTTTTAGGAGAGGGCCGGCATTTTCTCCCTAAACCCCGATAGAAGTCAAATAATACTCCAATTAATAAGCCGATGCCAATAGCCGATAAAAAATTAAAGCATTGGGCAATGAGAAAGTCCATATTCTCCTCCCGTTATTTAAGAAGTCTGTTTAAAATACTTTTTCCCTTACCTTTAGCGGACTTATAGCCTTGAGGATCTAAATATTGAATAGTTTTAATCAGACCTAATACAACTAGATCTCCCGCTTCTAAATTCAGATGGTTAATATGCAGATTTTCACCTTTAATAGCCATAGGACACTCATTTGTCTCCAATACTATTTCCGCATCATCGAAGGTTTCCACCTTAGTTACTCCTTTTAATTTAAAGACCTCACGGTGATCTAACGAAAAATAATGAACCTTTTGTTCAGGCATTTTTCTTCCTCCCCTCATGTAATACTATCTTTAAATAATTATGATTAAAAAGCCATGATATGCACAAGAATAAAAAAATCTCCCCCATCCAGGGAGAGATTATGATCCAAAAATTTTTTTTGCTTCGTCAAGTCTACATTCCAGAAGTAATTTTTCCATTTTTCCCATGATCTCAGGTGCTTCACCTGCACCATCTTTAAACGTCCTTGAGGTAGCCCTATTCACTTCTTTTTCTGCCTCCGTAAGTTTGTTTATAAAGCCTAAATAATTATGCTCATTTTGATAATAGCTAATCACCATTTCCCCATATTGAGTTTTTTCCATCTCTAATAATCCTAAATAATGCTCGCTGAGAAGCTTAATCTCCTGGATCTGTTTTTGATAAATGTTCAAAACCTCAGGTACAGCATTAGGATGTTTTTCTACGCTTTTAATAATCAAATCCGGCAAATTTTCTTTGGGTAGTCCATTTTTATAAACTTCATAAGCTATATCCAGGGCAATTTTTTTGGTATATAAAAAACCCCCACTAAAAGCTTTGCATAACTCTTTATACTTTTGATATCGCTGGATAAATGGAATAAACACGATGGGAATTAAAATCATCCAGGGTGAGAGCTCCGGCTTTTCCAGAATCTGAGCAGTAATTATTTGGGCCATTCTTTGCTCGTAAGCAGAAATACTGTTATATTTCTCAACTTTTATTACCTGTTCTGCGCTAGTCATTTTTCAATCCCTTCTTTTAATAAAAGACTCCCCCTGGGTTGCGGGAGAGTCTTTTATTTTGTCAAAATTTCTACTTACTAATCGACCTTTTGCATACCTGGGGTAAACTGCATTGTGTGTCTAACACGGGGTTCAATATCTGTATTAATTTTTTCGACAAAGATATAGAACCAAGCACCACCTTCAATTTCTTCATCAATAATCACTTGATGTTCCTCGGTAAAGCCTGCTAGTTGCGATAGGAAAGGCAATCCCACCGCCACAAATAAATACAATAACCCAAGACCTATAATCAACAATAATGTCTGATTAATCACAAACCCCCTTCTATTTATTGGAAAAGATTCTCTTAATTCGTACACTTTACGAACCTCCAATATCACAGAGTGATAGGTGTAAACAGCTTTTTACTTCATCAATGCTTGCGTAACATGCGGGAAAACCTTCATAAACATGATATAACACATGGTTAAAGAAGCAATAAGGCTAAAGCCCTGGCCACATACATAAAGAATCACAGGTTTTCCACCTTTAAAATACTTGCCAAACTCTCGGAAGTCCGTAGATAGGCCAATACTGGCAAAGGCTAAAGCAAAGAACCATTTTTGGAGGCTGCCGATAAATGAGGTAAGACCGTTATCAATCAGCACCTTTGAGCTTTCTGTTCCCAATGCTCCATAAATAATGGAGAAAAGTATGGACGCACCCATAAAACCAAGAACAAATTTGGGGAACCGGTTCCAGATTTCACGCAATGCACCTTTAAAGCTTAAATCAGTTTCACTCGCTCTGGAGGTATCCACCTTTAAAGCCCAGTAGGCTGCAATACAAAAAGCCATTAAACCAATTAAGATATTCTGAATCATCTTAACTGTAGCGGCTACGTCTCTGGCCACAGGCCCTAGAATTTCACCGGACGCCACTACTGCACCTGTGGAGTCAATGGTTCCCCCCATCCAAGCACCGCCAACTACCTGGTTTAAGCCCACAAACTTAATAAATAAAGGCATAAGAACCATCATTACAGCGGTAAACACAATGGAAATACCAATTGCCAAGGTTAATTCTTCTTTCTTAGCCCTACATGCTGCCGCTGCGGCAATGGCAGCGGAAACACCACTCACCGACATATCTGCGGAAATAACAATATTTAATGTGGGAGATTCCATTTTTAGAACCTTTTGGCCAAAAATAAAAGTAAGTATTAATACAAAGGGTGTGACACACCAGGTTACAAATATTCCGGGAAGACCGATGAGTAAGATCTTATTAAATAGAATCGTAGCACCGAGAAGTACCAGTCCTGTTTTAATATAGTATTCCGTTTGCACGGCCGGCATAATCCATTTTGGCGTACCAACGGTGTTACTAATTAGAAAACCTATCAAAATAGCCCACAACACATATTCTATGCCCCAAGCTTTAGAAAATTCATGGTTGCCCAGGAAGAAGGATAGGGCTGCGATGATGAAAACCACTGGGAAGGCTTTTAAAAATTTTCCAACGGGTGCTTCTCCAATAAAATATCTTCCAATAGCAAAGAAAAGACCCAAGATGATCATTAATATGATCATAGTACCTATATAGTTATAGGGTTTCGTTTCTGCCGCAGTCTTAGCCTTTGCTTCCGCAGCCTTTGCCTTTTGCCAGGCAGCTATTTGTGCTTCCGCTTCATTATTTAAAGCAGTATCTTTAAATTCAGCCCTAGCAGCTGCTTCTTCCGCTGCTATAGCCGCTTCTTTTGCTGCAGCGGTAGCAGCTTTAGCTTCTTCATATGCTGCTAGAGATGCTGCACTTTTAGCTTCCGCTTCCGCCTTGCTTAGGAAAAATGATTTCCCAGGATTGGCTGTATTCCAAGTTCCCGGAGTTTTTAAGTATTTAGAAATCGTTTTTGCCGCAGGAATATTGCTTCCCTTTAAACTTGCCTTGGCATCATTCGCTTCAATCCAAGAAATGGTTTTAAACGGGGCTCTTTCCGCCTCGGCCTTCATCGTAGCATTGCTATCAGCAATGATCTGATTCATGTCGGCAGGTGGATTACCTAAAAAGATAAACAACCCAATGATTAAAATAATAGCTCCCAGCCAAATGGCCCAATAATCTTCATGTTTAAATAAAAATGAATAACTTTTCTTGGTACCTGTTGTTTGTTGGAGCGATGGATTAGGCATTTCATAACCCCCTTATTTTTTAAGTTACTCCATTTACCTCCTGTCTTTTTAGCCCTTTTGCA
Organism: Bacillota bacterium; assembly: GCA_050952465.1. Classification (GTDB taxonomy): domain Bacteria; phylum Bacillota; class Dehalobacteriia; order Dehalobacteriales; family Dehalobacteriaceae; genus DUPU01. The sequence goes on from JBMNKZ010000007.1 coordinate 28,207, forward strand.
TTTTTTGTTACTTATAACTATATAAAAACCACCTCCTTACAGGTTATAATGAGTTATTTACCTCCATAAATGTATATATTTTACATTCTATATATTATTAATTAATCCTATATTCTTCCATATAGAATTATTTTATCAATTATAGAAGCATCCACTTATAACGTAATTGTGGAAAATTTAGAAACATCTTTTATCCGAGTGCATTTCAACAGGCACCTCCTGAGAATCTTTAGAGGAACCCGCTACCGAACTACCGGCCTTTGGTTAGTTATATTCATCCCATCTTTCTTTTAGAATAAAAAAAGGGGCTGTGCAAAACGGCAGCAACGGTTCATACCATTGCCAAAATAACCCTGTGCATCAACCCCTTTTTATTTATAAAGAAAACTTGGCTTGTGCCAAACCTTTTGGTGCTGGCAGAAGCCTTAGTTGCACTTAGATCTATCAGAAATAGGTTATACTTTCTGATAGACTAAAAAAAATGCCCCGTAGGGCATTAATTCCAAAGTTTTTTCAGTTCCACATCCTTAAACCAGTATTTTACAATTTCCTCCACACCTTTTCCCTGCTCAGCTAAAGCTCTTGCTCCCCATTGGCTCATACCTACACCATGACCGTAGCCTTTGCCATGAATCACCAGTTTCCCATTTTCCACAGCAAATTTATCAATTAAACTGGATCTCATTTTGTCATTACCTAAGGCTAAACGTAAAGCAGGGGCACTAAGGGTAACGTTATTAACCTTTACTTTCATAGCGCGGCCTGAGGGACCTTTTTCGATAATTCCCGCTGAGGTGATTTTGCCGGGGTCATTACCAACTGTCTCTTTAACCTTTGCTCTAACTGTTTCCAGATCAAAGCTAGCCGTCCAAGATTTATTTTCCGGTACGGTAATCGTCTGACCTGGGTCTTTCACACTGGTAATATAAGGTGCCTTTTCCTTGCGATATTCCAATCCTTCTATTGCTGAGGCAGCTGTTTGTCCGCCCCCGTCCGCATGAAACCAGCCGTTAATAAATGTCCCCTGATACATTAAGACCATGCCTCTGGTATCTCGTACCGCTTTTCTCACCCGGTCATTAACCCTTGTTGGATCATAAGCCTGAAATTCTTCAACACTTGTTGAAGCGTCAGTACCATGAGCCTTTACCCCGCCGTCACTTATTTTCTTTAAGGTAAAGGTGCGGGCAAGGATTGCCTGAGCAGCAAGGCAGTTTTCTGGCCAATTGGGATCCATTTCTGCTGCGACAACCCCTTCTAAATATTTTTCTAATTTTACCCGCTCAATCTTTTTGGTTTCATTAATATACAAAGATATGGTCGGTTCCGTTTTATATTCTTGGACACGCTGCTTATTATCACCTTGAGGTTTCTTCTCCGGATTGGAACAACTGGCTAAGGTAATTCCCACAAAAACTATTACGATAAAAATTAGGATACGCTGAATCTGTTTCTGCATATCAATTCCTCCCGGTTTTTTCTATATTTTCGCCGGCCATGGATGGCCTAGTGCCGCGATGCCACGGATGGCAAGGAGCGGCTAATCGTCAGGTGGAGTAAAAACAACATCCGACACTAAGATCTCTGTTTATCATTTCCGGGAAGAAAGATATTTATACCATCACCAGTCTTGAGGTATTTTTACATCCTGAATTACTTTATATAAATCTTTAGCCTGGTCTGCCCTTATTGCATCTGCCACTGCGACAATTTCCACCTTTAGCATACGGGGGCCAAAACCCAGTTCTAAAATATCTCCCGCCTTGACCTCGGTACCGGCCTTAGCAGTTTTTCCATTAACGGATACTTTTCCCCCATCACAAACTTCTTTGGCGACGGTACGTCTTTTTATCAGACGGGAAACCTTTAGGTATTTGTCTAATCTCATATATTCTCCTCAAAAACAGTCTGCCCTTCCACTGGTTTCGTTAAAGCATGCAAAGCCTTTTGCACCAGTTTTCGCCGAAGAGCTTTTTCCTCTTCCTTTGACATAGTAGGATTACCTAGAGGGTGGGGAATTGCCACGGTGGGCACTATTCTATTTGCTCCTACCGTAAGGGAAATTGGTACAACTGTGCACATATGTACCACAGGAAGACCGGTACTTTCAATTTCTTTAACCATCGTTGCACCGCAACGTGTACAAGTACCTCAGGTAGATGTAAGAATTACCCCCTGTACTCCATCAGCCAGTAAATCTTTGGCAATTTCTGCAGCATATTTTTTTGCGTTAGCCACCGAAGTGCCATTACCCACAGTGGCATACCAATAATCATGTAATTTTCCAATCACACCTTGAGTTTCAAATTCCCTTAAAACATCAAGGGGCAGCACCCGATCCGCATCTTCATTGGCATAAACCGGATCATAACCGCCATGAGCAGTTTCGTGGCTTTCCTCAGTTAGATCATTAATACCGACCAGGCTATATTTTCCGAATTTAGAGGCACTGGACGATTCAATTTTATCCGGGTTGCCTTTGGGAACAATGCCCCCGGAAGTAACCAGGGCAATCTTAGCCTGGGACAAATCCTTAATGGGAGCACCTGGTGCTACCCGGTCAAAAACCGGCATGGGATACTCTGTTTCAAAGGACTCTCCTTTGAGCTTTTTGATCAGCATATCAACAGCTCTTTTAGCTCCTCTTTCTTCCGCAAAATAATTAACTCTAATCCCCCTAGGCAGATAGCCTTCTTCTTTAGGTCCTCCGATAAAAGCATTAGTACCCAATTTTAAGGCTAATTTGGCAATAGGCTGAACTGCTTTTCTCATGCCTGCTGCTGAATTTGATGTTTCTATAATATATGCATATTTTTTATACATATCCACGCCCGGGTTTTCCGGATACATGCCCGAGACCACAGGAATTCCCAACTCTTCACTTACCGCTTTGGCCACAGCACCGCAGGCCACACCATATCTTCCTGCATTAAAGGCAGGTCCGGCAATGACCACATCCGGTTGAAATTTTTTGATCATAGAAATGACTTCCGTGCTGGCTTTTTCCATATTTTCATTAAAATAGGAGTCTCCACAGATCACTGTAGCCAGAATTTCTCCTTCTTCCCCCATCGCCTGATTTAAGGCTACTCCAGGTCCTACTACTCCTTCCCTGATTTGGGGTCCGATATCTGCTTTTTCCTCACCGCCAATTTGCCCAAAAAACTGATTAATATAGTGTACAACTTTTACTTTACTCATGATTTCCCCCCCTTAGTAACCTTTAGCACTTAATTTGCCAAAACCCAATTCATTAGTAGAACCGGTAATCACTTGAATTTCTGCTCTGATGCTACCGTCCTCAGCCAAACTTCCCGAGGTTCCCCCGGCAATTTTGTCCGCCACTTCCGGATATCCAATTACCTTTTCCATTACCGGAAGCTGAATCACTTCATTGGCATTTCCTGCGGTCACTACCGCGTCACCTAAAGGAGTAGAATCCGCTAAGGACTGGGATGCCCCGTCCTGACCGGCATATTCATCTGTAATCAGTACGGTTTTAATTCCCTTTTTCTCCAATTTACTGCAATTCATGACCAAGTCCGCATCCGGATTGCCAAAACCTTCTTCTGATATAATCACTGCATCGGCCCCGATAAATTCCACTAGCTTCGCAGTATAATCTGAAGACCTTTCCTTATCTGCTAAGGTAACATTTTCATTGGTGATTATACAGCCAATGAAATTAATGTCTTTTCCATGGCGAGCATAAAGTTCGTGAATTACAGGACTATTCTGATGCACATAAGTGGGATTTTTATCACAGGCAGAAACACAGTTTCCGCTTACAATAGCCCCATCCATAACTTCCGTAGGATAAATGAATGTGGGAATTATTTTTTTGGCATCCACTCCATAGACATATGTATCATGCAGCAATCCTTGGCTTTGAAGCATATAAACATAAGCCACCTTGGGGAGATTTGGGAACTCTTGCACTTGCTCTAATAATGGTTTTGTTTCATATACTTCTATCTGATCCGGCTCCAGAAGAGAGCCTGCTTCCCCTAAATAGGCCGCCGCTCTGAACCCGGCCATCCTAACAACCAGTTCATGCTCATGCTGATGCAGTCCGGGAATAGGTTCTACTTTTACAACAACATTTAAGGTCTGGGAAAAAGGAGTATACTGTGCTCCAATACCGGACATATCGATAATCCCTTCTTGAAAACCAACAATCCGCCCAGTTGTCACCACCGTCATGCCTTTTAGCACATGAGTTCTTCCCATCCCAACAGTATTTACCTTGCCAATAAAACCGGGAAACATCCCTCCATTATCGGACACTTTTACCCGGGGTTCAATCACATCTTTCACCGGAATTATCCTGGTCTTCTCCCCTGGCTTGGCCACATCTATTTCCACCGTGGCAATACGTTCATCATCCCCGACTTTCTTTGCTAACTCTTCCTTATTAATAAATAAGACTCCCTGTTTGATTTCAGTTCTCTCTGCGAATTGTACATCCTTAATCAAAATGTTTCCTAATTCTAAACGCAAGACCATCACCCCCACAACATTTTTTGGTTGATAATTATTGAACTGATACTTATTTCCCCCAGTATGCAAAACTTTACTGAGGTTGGTAATTTAAACGCACCCTTTCACCTCCTTATTGATATTAAACTTCAATAATTAAATCTGGTGCTAAAGCTTCCAGAGCAGAATCCAGTAAATCCTCATCAATAACTTGAAAATCCCGGATCACCTGGTCCGACCAATTTCTCCTATATGAATAAAATTTATCAGCTACCTCGATGGCTGATTCAATAAGTAATAAAGATTGATAATCCAATCCCCCCTTACCTACTTTCAGCAATACTGATTTATATGGGGTTTCATTTGGCTTAATACTCCCTGATAATGGGTGGCTGATAAGGCTGTTCCCTTGGTGAATAAGATCTCTGACTTTAATCAGCACCTCCTTATAGGTTCCCTCTATCTTTACACACCCTGGATACTTCACCCAAACCAGTGGATTATTACTAACAATCATCGCTTTTTCCAAATTAATCACCTTACTAAAGTATCTAACTAAGCTGCTTAATATATGTATAGATTCACCTATTAATAGTTTATACAGCTTGTGAATTTTTTCCCTATGCCCTGTAGAAAAGGCACGGCAAACAATCTGCCGTGCCTCTGTCCTTTAACCTGAAAGATTATCCATCTTAAGGATTTGCTCCATCGGTGTCATAAGACTTTCCAGAGTTGGGTCAAGACACGGTCCTTGAACCTGAAAGTTTAACACTTGATCTTGGCCAATCAAGGCTTGCTTCTTCGGTGTCAAAAAGACTCTCCCGTATCTCTCATTCCCCAATATTTCTTATGTAACTATATCTTATCATAAAAAATATTTATGTAAAGGGAAAAAAAACCACAAAAAATCAATAAAAAAGTCACCAAAAAAATTGAAAAATAAAATCAGGTCCGAATTGGGACCTGACTCAAGGTTTATTTCGCCACAGCATCTTTTAAGCCCTTACCAGCTTTAAATGTTGGAACCTTTGCCGCTGAAATGTTTATTGTTTCCCCTGTTTGCGGATTCCGCCCTACACGAGCAGCTCTTTCCTTTACTTCAAAGGTGCCAAATCCTACTAATTGTACCTTTTCATTTGCTGACAGTGCATCACTAATACTAGCAAATACGGCATTAATTATCTTTTCAGCGTCTTTTTTTGTTACCTCTGCTCTTTCAGATACACTATTAATCAGATCGGTTTTATTCAAAACATATCCCTCCTAAAATAAGTTGATACTTGTTTAACAATTCGCGGTAATCCAAGATATTCCTTCCTTAATTCTATTATTTTCTATTTATTTTCCTAGTTTTTATTTATTTTTGCCTCATTCCAATATTTATCCATGTCTTCCAAGGTTAATTTCTTTAGTTCGACATTATTTTTTTTTGCCTTTTCCTCAATATAAGAGAATCGTTTGATAAATTTTTTGTTCGTGTCCTGTAATGCTTCTTCCGCATCAATACCTAAAAACCTAGCCACATTAACTAATGCAAAAAGAACATCCCCCAATTCTTCTTTAATTCCCACACCCATGGCTTCGGCATCTTTTAGTTCCCTTAATTCTTCTGACACCTTGTCCCATGCCCCGGTAATATCAGGCCAGTCAAACCCGACTCGAGCAGCTTTTTGCTGCAGCTTTTTTGCCCGATATAAGGCAGGAAAGTTCTTTGGGACATCTAGTATCGGTCTTGGCTCATCCTGCTCTACATCTTTGATTTCCTCCCATTTAACCAGTACCTGATGCGAGGTATTTAGGGTTTCAGAACCAAAAACATGGGGGTGCCTTCTAATCATTTTTTCGATAATTCCCTTAATTACATCATTTATATCGAAGAAGCCTTTTTCCTCAGCCATCCGAGCATGGAATGTAACCTGTAATAATAAGTCTCCCAATTCTTCACATAATTTATGCATGTTTTTTTCATCAATGGCATCTAATACCTCATAAGTTTCTTCTACGAGATACTTTTTTATGGATTCATGAGTCTGTTCTTTGTCCCAAGGGCAACCCTCGTCTCCTCGCAAGATCCTCATGACTTCCACTAAGTCTTTAAAGGATGGATCCTCTTTTTTATTATACTCCAACAAAATCCCTTCCTAATTTTAATTTATTATTTTTACTCTTTACGACAATATCTTAACAATCTTAACCATTTAATGCAAGTCTATAGAAAAAAGCCTCTGATTTTTCACTGTACTGAGTACAAATTGCCATAACATAACCTAAAAAAATCGCCCGAAACGGCGATTTTTTTAAATGTACAATCTCTTTTCACCCTCAATATTTACTTCCACTACAGAGAAATAAATCTATTTTTGTCAAAACGCTAGCCTATGGACAGTTCCCCATGCACCGCTCATTACTAACTTTTCACTGTAGTATACTAACAAATTATAAACAGAATTCTTGGCTCAGATAAACTTATTCTTCTATTGTTCCATCTGCTTTGCTAAGAAACCTGCCGCAGTTTCCGCTAGTTTTAACTCCATTTCACCCATGGTAACATTAGCTTCCTTGGTACAAAGAATCACTGCACCAATGGGATCACCTTGAGCAATAATAGGAGAAACTACTTGGGCAGTAAATTTACTACCTTCTTCTTCATTGTCACTCTCAATGATGGCACAATCTTTAGCATTGGCGTTTTCGCCAGGATTGTTCATCAATACGGAACGTCTTTCTTCCATTACCCTCTCTATAGCCGATCCAATAGGCTTATTTAAAAACTCTTTTTTAGAAGCACCACTAACCGCAATGATCGTATCACGATCTGCTATACAAGCTATGTGACCAATGGCTTCATAGAGGGAATCAGCGTACTCTTTGGCAAAATCACCTAATTCACCAATGGGGGAGTATTTTTTTAAGATGACCTCCCCTTCCCGATCGACAAAAATTTCTAACGGGTCTCCCTCCCTAATTCTTAAAGTCCTGCGTATTTCTTTCGGGATCACTACTCTGCCTAAATCATCTATTCGGCGTACGATTCCTGTTGCTTTCATTCTAAATCTTTCCCTCCTTTTGCTAAACCTGGAACGTCATCTGCACTTGCTTCAGTGATAGTATATAACTTTTCCCGACCTATTATTCATTTTTTGCCATGGATGAACCAATGATAAAATAGTAATGGCTGGGAAAAAGATTCGTGTATCAAGTGACAACATTGACTCCATCTGGTGTGGGAAACCTTTACTTAGGCAGCATTTGTTAAGTATTAAAAAAAGCAAAACAGCTAAAAATGTCTGTTTTGCTTATTTTAAAAAATTATTCTTTCGGAAGATTTTTTGTGATCTTTGCTTCTTCCATTTGCTTATCCATATATTCTGAAAAAACCTTATTCTTCTCTGTTTGTAAAAGCTGATTCTTTACATCGTCCTTCACATCACTAAAAGTGCCTTTCTTGGCATCCAACTTAATAATATGATAACCAAACTGGGAAAGAACCGGTTCTTTACTGTAATCACCCACTTTTTCGAGTTCAAAAGATCCCTCAACAAACTCCGCCACTAAGCCCCGATCATTTCTGGCAAATTCCATATCCAGGACACCACCCTGGCTAGCTGTCCCCGGATCGGTTGAATATTTTTTGGCCAGATCTGCAAAATCCGCCCCTTGATCCAGTTCTTTAATTATAGACAAAGCCTTGTTCTTGGCTTGATCTAACTCAGATTGAGTTGCTGTATCTCTTTTCACCTCAATTAAGATATGAGAAACTTTAATTTTTTCCCAGGGAGTTTTGTCCGCCTCATAGGTTTTACGGGCTTCCTCATCTGTCACGGTAACCTTGTTTGTTACCTTGTCAAATAACTTCTGTCCAGTAAGCTGATACTCAATTTTATCTTTAAATTCCTGTTCCGTCATCTGAAAAGAATCAAGCCATTCCTGGTATTTATCCTCATTTTCAAAAGAGCCTTTAACCCGTTGTTCTAAAAAATCATTAATCTCTTGTTCAGTTACCTTTACTTCTTCTTTTTTCCCTGCTTGCATCACCAATATTTCATCAATTAGGCTGTCTAAAGCATCTTGTTTCAAATCGGCCAATTGTTCTTCTCCGTCCTCCCCTTCAAAGGACATTCCCATTTGCAGCGCATAGGCTTTTAACTGCTGAAAATGACGATCAAACCTCTCATTTGATACTTCTTCTCCATTCACAACTGCTACCGGCTTAGCACCACAACCGGCTATTAATAATAGGGATAAAAAAAGCATTAATAACACAAAACGCTGGCGCAATCAAAACACCTCCTCAAAGATAACTAATTATAACACGCTCCGGTTTTTGAATAAACCAAATAATTTTGTTAATATTTTTAATAAGAGAGAAAGCAATCTTTCCGGCGTAAGATTATCGGCATTTACCCGGATTTCCAAGTCACCGGAAACACTAAAAGATATGCGCCGGCCAAAGTCCTGAGCAATTTCCGCTAAATCCTCTCCGGAAATCAAGTGATCCGGAGCAAAACGAATGACTACCGTTTTTTTCTGTTGGATGATTCCATTCACTCTTAATTTTTGGGCCAGTATTTTTAATTTACCCAAGGAAAATAAATTCCGCACCGGCTGACCTATGGTGCCAAACCGATCTTCCACCTCATATTCCAAATCGTCTACATCTTTAAGTTCTTCTGCTGCTGCCAGCCTCTTATATAATCCTATCTTTAAATCAACTTCGGCCACATATTGATCAGGGATATAGGCATCAACATTTATTTCTAAAAGAGGCGTAATCTTTTCCTGAATGATTTCGTCTTTCTGCCTCAGCTTTTTAACTTCCTCTTCCACTAAACGACAGTATAAATCAAAACCTACTGCTAAGATATGTCCATGCTGTTCCGGGCCCAGAATATTTCCTGCTCCCCTAATTTCCATATCTCGCATAGCAATTTTAAAACCGGAACCTAATTCGGTAAAATCCCGAATAGCTGTCAATCTCTTCTTGGCAATACCGCTTAATATCTTATCTTTGCGATAAGTAAAATAAGCATACGCCTGTTTTGTCGAGCGTCCTACTCGTCCCCGCAGCTGATAAAGCTGGGATAGGCCTAAATTATCCGCCTCACTGACAATTAAAGTATTGACATTAGGTATATCCAGTCCCGATTCCACAATTGTGGTACATACCAAAACATTATAAAGTCCTTCTACAAAATCCAGCATCACTTGTTCCAATTCATGCTCTTTCATTTGTCCGTGTCCCACAACAGTTTTTGCTTGAGGAACTAAGGCCTGAATTTGATCCGCAATCGCATAAATATTGTTCACCCGGTTATGGACATAATAAACCTGACCCCCCCGGTTTAATTCCCGGGTAATCGCTTCTTTGATTACACGGTCCTGATATTCCATGACATAAGTTTGCACCGGATGCCGGTCTTCCGGGGGTGTTTCGATAACACTCATATCCCGCACACCTACTAAAGACATATGTAGGGTTCTCGGGATCGGCGTTGCCGTCAACGTAAGCACATCAATATTATGCTTGATTCTTTTAATTCTTTCTTTATGGGCTACCCCAAACCGTTGTTCCTCATCCACAATCAACAGTCCCAAATCCTTATACTTAACATCCTTAGAGAGAAGACGATGGGTACCGATAATGATATCAACCCCTCCCTGAGCCAAACTCTTTAAAGTTGTTTTAATATCTTTGGGGCTCTTAAAGCGGCTTAAAACACCGATGGTTACAGGAAGTCCGGCAAACCTTTCCTGAAAGGTTCGATGGTGCTGTTGGGCTAAAACAGTAGTAGGGACTAGCACAGCTACCTGCTTTCCGTCCATCACAGCCTTAAAAGCTGCCCTTAAAGCCACTTCTGTCTTTCCATAACCTACATCACCACAAAGAAGACGATCCATCGGTTTTATATCTTCCATATCCTTTTTAATTTCTTCTACCGCCCGCAGCTGATCAATAGTTTCCGGATAGGGAAAGGCGTCCTCAAACTCTTTCTGCCAGACTGTATCCGGGGAAAAGGCATGACCTTTTAAAGCTTCCCGGGCCGCATAAAGAGCTAATAATTCTTTGGCCATATCCTGGACAGAGGTGCGCGCCTTCGCTTTCACCCGACCCCATTCTGTGCCGCCCAGCTTATATACTTTTGGCGCATGACCGTCAGTTCCCACGTATTTTTGAATCAAGTCCACTTGATCCGTTGGCACATAAAGCTTATCTTGCCCTGCGTACTGAAGATGCAAATAATCCCGATGGGTATCTCCGATATCCAGCCGCACTACGCCGAGATAGCGACCAATCCCATGGTTAACATGTACCACATAATCTCCCACCTTCAAATCAAGAAAAGTCGCAATCTTTTCCCCTTTCCGCATAGGACGGCGAACCTTGGCATGAATATTTTGCCCCAATACGTCTGTTTCGCTTAAAACAAATATTTTTAATGCCGGGCAGTCAAAACCCCGGGATAAAGCAGCATCAATGATTTCAATGCCTAAAAGATCCATTTCCTGCACTAATTCCTGCAGTTTTTCTTTTCTAATTTGGGAACTTGCGGAAATAATAATTTTATAATTTTCTTGCTTGTAATATCTTAAATCTTCTTCCAGCCGACTGAGCTGTCCTTTGTAAGAGGGAACATCTCTGGTTATCACATCATATTTGGTTTTTATAGGAAGCCCTGCTGTTTCAGGTAAATGTGCTAATAAAAGGAGGCTATGCTTTCCCACCATACTGGTAAACTGATCATAATCCAGAAAATTATTGCCAAAGGAAGGAAGGATCTTCCCTTCTTCCAACAAGTCATAATACCAGGAATTAATCTCTTTCCGCTCTTTCTCAATAGTTTCCCGAACCAGATCCGGTTCATGGATAATTACCAAACCCTCCGGAGGAAGATAATCCACCAGCCCTCCCGCATCAGGATAAAGGTAAGTCAAGAATTGCTCCATTCCCTTAGACCAAATACCCTGCTCCATCTGTTCCAAATAGGAGGAAAAATTATCCTTCAAATACCTTTTGGCAGCACCCGAATATGATGGAAGAATTGAAGATAGCTCATTACGGAGAATTTTACCGGTAGTAATCAGCAATTCTTGATCGGCAGGAAATTCATCAGCGGGAGATAATAATGCTTGGCCTGTTTCTTCTAAAGAGCGTTGTGTATCTGTATCAAAGTAACGAATAGATTCGATTTCATCGTCAAAAAACTCTACCCGGAGCGGTCTGTTCTCCGTTAATGGAAAGATATCAATTATACCGCCCCTGATACTATATGTCCCTGGTATCTCTACCAAATCTTCTCTGGTATAACCCATGCTGACCAAACTTAAAACTAAATCTTGAATATCAATCCTTTGACCGATACTTAAAGTTAAAGAGTATTTCTTAATTGTACTCTTTGGAACTATTTTTTTTAAAAGAGCATCTGCGGAAGCCACTACCACTACCGGTTCCCCATGAGCAAGTTTTGTAAGCACCAACATCCTTTGGACATTAATTTCTAAGTTTCTGGCATAAACCTCGTAGGGTAACAGGTCTGAATGAGGGAAATAGTAAATCTTTCCCTCAGGCATTAACGATGTCAAATCGTTAAATGCAGTTTTTGCTCCTTCACTAGTAGGCGTGATCACTAAAACCGGTTGATTAATATCATCCGCTAATGCTGACACAAAGCATGATCTGGGTAAATCCGTTAGTCCAACAATTAGTTGGCCTACGCCTTGATTTATACCCCGGCAAACCGCTGAATAATGTTCACTATTTCTCCATAATTCCACCATTTTAAGATAAGTCATAATTTCCTCCGAAAACTATTAAGCATAAACAGAGTTCCTTGCCACCCGTGGCATCGCGGCACTAGACCAACCATGGCCGTCGAAAATCGTTATCCAGTAACTATACAGTTTATCCCCTCATATTTAGCGACATTCCTTTTCACCAGAAAAACCTTTAGCTTCAGCAGGTGTCCCCTGACCGCTAATGAGAGGGTCTTAGAACTGTTAGATATCGGATAGGAATTTTAAGCATGCAGAAATAGGCACGACCCCTATCTGACCGTGCATCCTGATCTTACTTAAAAAATTTTTACGGATCCTTTGTTCCAATTGTTCCAGTATATCCAGTTAAATATCCCCAGTCAAGATTTCCTTTTGCTGCTAACCAAAAGGGAAACCAGTACATTCCAAGCCAAATGCCCGATAATTCCATAAAAAAAAGCTGCCCATAAACTTTGTTGAAAGATTAGTCCGAAATTTGCGGCCAACCCGAAGGCCAAATGCCCTACAAAACTTGCCAAAGCCGCAGGTGCCCCTTTTTCGCGAGATGTTTTAAGATCATAAAAAGCTTCAATTGTGCCAAAGATGCCATGGGTTAAAATCAGATTAGCACCAAGAATAAATGCCCCCCCGGTTTTTAATATTTCCTCTAAGAAAGGAGTAACCCAGATGGTACCCCAATCCCCCCAGCACCTAATAATTATTTTATTTATTTGCCAAGCTGCCGCGGCAGCTAAGATTCCTGCCCATAACCAGTTCATATAGATATTTTGTAAGTATTGGGCAGTTATTATACTTCGGTAACTCCTTCCGTCAGATTTGCGGTCAGCTTTATGTAGGTTAACTCCCTCCGTTGGCTGCGCCGCTCTGAGAGGGAGGTCACATTGATCCCCTTCCCGTGAGAAGGATGTCACGCAGTGACAGGAGGAGTCCCGTTGTACTTATTCATGGTAGCAAAAACACCTTCTTTTATCCAAAACTCAGCCGCCTCGGCCCCTTTTTCAATAGCCGGTTTCACCAGCTCCCAATCTCTATCGGTAAAAGGCATGGTCACATAATCAGCCGGTTGTTCCCTATTAGGTCTTCCGATACCGATTTTGATCCGGGAAAGATTCTGGCTGGACAAATTACTGATAATAGAGTTCATGCCATTATGACCTCCACCGCTTCCACCCTGTTTAATACGCAGTCTGCCTACATCTAAATCCATATCATCATAGACAATTAATAAGTCAGCTAAATCAATTTTATAAAAATTAACTGCATCCCTTACTGCCTTGCCGCTTAGATTCATAAATGTCTGGGGTTTCATAAGAAGCAGTTTTTCACCTAAAATTCGTCCCTCCGCAATAGATGAAAAATGCGCTTGTTTTGAAAAATCTATCTGCAGCTTTTCGGCTAATAAGTCCAGCACCATAAACCCGGCATTATGCCTCGTTGTTTCATAACGTGGCCCGGGATTACCTAAACCGACAACTATTTTCACAAATCTTTCATTCCTTTCCGGGCAATTCTGTATGACAGCCGCCTGTAACGCCTGTAAATATAAAAGGTACCGGCCACCTGTTAAGGTGGAGACATTTAACACCTAGTTATTATTATCATCTATCAATTACAAAATGTCCAGGTTTGTGCTAAAAACCAGGCAAACTTTCCAGATATTTTGCATATCCCCAAAAAATCAAGCATAGTATTCTATCGAGTTTACCTTGTATAAAAAGGAGGTGTTCAAAGTGGAAAATCTAAGTAGAAAAGTTCTCTCACTTCCTGTATTAAGCGTAAATGAAGGAGAGCATTTAGGTTATGTCAAAAGCCTAGTCGTTGACCCGGCAAGAAAAGAAGTTACGGCCTTTGTCATCAATCGAAAAGGATGGTTTAAAGAAGATAAAATCATCCCGTTCAACAGGGTACAAAATATCGGAGAAAATGCCATTGTCATTGATAAATCCGGTACTGCGGAAAAACCGGCCAATTTCCCCCAAATTATCAAACTTATTAAAAACCCTGCCCGTTTAATCAATATAAAAGTTGTCAGCACCACTGGCAAGGCTCTGGGGCATGTAGAAGAATTTTATTTTGATACTACCGGAAAGATCACAAAATTTGAGCTAGGTAGCAAAATTACGGAAGGATTTTGGAAAGGTAAAACACTTCTCCCCTGTGAGGAAGTAATAACTATCGGCAAAGATGTGATGATCGTAAAAGAGGGCGCAGAAAATCGAGTCCTCAGCGAAGGTAAACAACTAAAAAAAACCATGAGCGATTTAAAAGCTGTTACAACTAAAGCCTGGGATACCACCGTGCAAACCTCACAGAAATTGGGCCATGCTATTACCAATTCCATTAACAAATTAGCTGAGGAAGAAAAAATGATCCACCAGGATCAATCTGAGCCAGATACTCCGGACTCCTCCCAAAATCCGCATCCGGAATCAACTAACAAAGATAGTACTCAAGAAATAATCACTTCCGATGCAGAATTCCCCGAAACGGGGTCGGAAGAAACTGTCCCCGTTTCGGAACCTATCCAAACTGATGACTTAAAAGAAATTTCAGAAGAAATAAAAAAATCCAAGGAATAACCCCCGTCAAAGAGCCGGGGGCTTTTTTTAGTCAAACAAACGACTGACAGACATATCCTCGTGAATACGAATAATTGCTTCGCCAAATAGAGGAGCCACAGATAATACCTTAATCTTGGAAGAACTTTCTATATTGGGAGGATTAAAGGGAATAGTATTTGTAACAACTACTTCCTTAATCACGGACTGTTCCAACCGCTCAATTGCAGGCCCGGAAAGGACTGGATGGGTACAGCATGCATGAACCTCTTTTGCCCCTCTTTCCATTAAAGCCTTGGCTCCTAAAGTAATAGTTCCGGCGGTATCAATAATATCATCCGCCATGATCACTGTTTTTCCTTCAATGTCACCAATAATATTCATAATTTCGGCCACATTGGGTTCCGGGCGTCTTTTATCAATAATAGCAATTCCCGTGCCCAACCGATTAGCCAGGTTACGTGCCCGGGTGACGCCGCCTAAATCGGGGGAAACCACGACCACATTCTCCAGTTTTTTCTGCCGATAATAATCTGCTATAATTGGCACCCCAGGTAAATGATCCACAGGTATATCAAAGAAACCTTGAATTGCGCTGGCATGAAGATCCATTGCTAATACCCGGCGGGCACCAGCGGCAGTAAGCAAATTTGCCACCAGTTTCGCTGAAATGGGATCTCTGGCCTTGCTCTTTCTCTCTTGGCGGGCATATCCGTAATA
Source organism: Bacillota bacterium (assembly GCA_050952465.1). Lineage (GTDB taxonomy): Bacteria > Bacillota > Dehalobacteriia > Dehalobacteriales > Dehalobacteriaceae > DUPU01. The sequence continues at coordinate 43,737 of JBMNKZ010000007.1, forward strand.
AGGTATGACAGCTGTAATTCTCCGTGCAGAAGCTCTCCGAATGGCGTCGATCATAATTAACAACTCCATCAGGTGTTCATTAACCGGAGCACAGGTAGGTTGAATAATAAAGACATCTGCTCCCCGCACACTCTCATCAATTTCCATGGTGATTTCTCCATCACTAAAGCGGATTACTTTTGCTGCTCCAACACTTAATCCTAAATATTCTGCTATTTCCTGTGCTAATTGCGGGTTAGCATTAGCCGAAAAAAGCTTTAGTTTGTTACTACTCATAATAAATTAACTACCTCCAGATTATTAGCAAAAAGTCATACCTAGTTTCTATTCGCCCTAAACTTGCGATATCCTTTTATTTTCGACAAATTATTACGCGTAGTTATTGGTAATTTAATTTTCTTCCCATTGAGCTCGTTTTTTTTCCGCCCACCCGGGAAGGTTAACCTGTTTCCCCCGGGCAATAGCTAAGTCACCAGAAGGCACATCCTTGGTAATAGTGGAACCGGCACCAACAATAACACCTTCACCTACTTCTACCGGGGCCACCAAATTAGTATTGCTTCCAATAAAAGCCCGATCTTTAATAACAGTCCGGTATTTATGCTTCCCATCATAATTGCAGGTGATCGTCCCACAACCTATATTGACGTTTTTACCTACTTCTGCATCACCTAAATAAGTTAAATGAGGTACTTTGCTATGTTCTCCAATTATAGATTTCTTTATTTCCACGAAGTCACCAATTTTCACATTATTCCTTAAAGTTGCACCCGGCCTTAAATAAGCAAAAGGACCGATATTACATTCATCCCCGATAGTTGCCTCAACCATGACGGTGCGGTTTACCCTTACCCCGTCACCCAGCGAGGAGTCCTTTATATCAGCCTCAGGGCCAATAATACATTCTGACCCAATCACCGTTTTGCCCCGAAGAAAGGTAAAGGGCTCTATCACCGTATCACGGCCAATGGTAACATCCTGCTCGATAAATGTGGAAGCGGGGTCAATAATGGTAACTCCCTCATCCATCAGACGAGCAATTTTTCGTTCACGCAATATCCTTTCGGCTTGTGCCAATTGGGATCTGCTGTTAATACCCATAATCTCCCTGTAATCTTCTGCGATTAAAGCGTTGACCTTTAGACCTCGATTAACAAATATGGAAATGACATCAGTCAAGTAGTATTCACCCTGAGCATTATTAGGTGTTAATTCGCTAATCGCCTCCCTGAGATTTTCCAAATCAAAAATATATGTCCCCGAATTAATCTCGTTGAGAGCAAGTTCTTCCGGTGAGGCATCTTTTTGTTCTACGATTTTTATCACTCTATCTCCTTCTTTTACAATCCGTCCATAACCGGCAGGATCGGGGAGAAGAGTGGAAAGAATCGTACAATTAGCTTCTTCCTTAAGATGATAGTCCCATAATTTTTTAAATGTTTCTGGCTGAATCAAAGGTGTATCCCCGCAGACCACCAGGACATGACCTTTCTTTTCCTTAATATACGGCAAAGCCGTCATCACCGCATGTCCGGTACCCAATTGTTCTTCTTGAAGAGCATACGTAATTCCCTCTCCCAAAGCCTTCTTCACCATTTCCGCCTCATGACCAATTACAGCAATGAAATCTTCTACACCCAATTCTTTAAGGCCATTTATAACATACTCTACCATATATCTTCCTCCCAACCGGTGCAAAACCTTAGGGAGATGTGATTTCATTCTGGTTCCTTTCCCTGCTGCCAATACTATTGCACATCCAAATGCCAAAAAAATTACCTCCTGAATTATCAAAATAACTAAAAATGTCCAAAGACCCTAATAGTTACTATCATTAAAAAAGTAATGGAGCAAACAAGTGCTCCAAAAGGTAAATGAAACTAAACTATTTTTTATACAGCCTCTTGTTCAGCCAACACTTGCTGATATTTTTCCAATACTTTAGATTGAATAATATCGCGGGCTTGTTGGGAAATGGGATGCGCTATATCCCTAAACTCACCTGCCGGGGTTTTGCGGCTCGGCATTGCCACAAACAAACCATTTTGGCCATCAACTACTTTGACATCATGGATGACAAAGGCATCATCGATGGTTACAGAAACAATAGCTTTCATTTTTCCCTCCGAGAGTATTTTCCTGATGCGTACGTCCGTTACGTTCATTTCTCTCACCATCCTTTCTTTATGCAAAAACTAACCAGTTATTTAATAATTCTATGTTTACCATAAAATTCCTTCAATATTAACTAAATTTCCAAAACTTCTGATAAATATTCATTATCTTACTAATTATTCACACTTTTTCTTCAAAAGGCCTTATTAAGACATCTTTTTTGTCTTCATCCACTAGAATCAATTCTAATAAGGCTGTGTAATCCTTAATTAGTTTTTCCTTAGGATCTCTGGTGGCAATCATGACACCTGTGCCGACTACCTCTGCATTAAATTCTTTCATCAGATTACACATCCCTTGAGCTGTACCTCCTCCTTTCATGAAATCATCAATAATTAATACCTTGGAATTTGATGGTAAAGCTCTCCTGGATAAAGACATAGTTTGAATTCGCCTTGATGAGCCAGAAAGATAATTTATATTCACAGAGGATCCTTCCGTTACCCGTCCCGAATCCCGAATAATCACTAAGGGAATATTAAAAGAACGAGCAGTCATCATCGCAATGGGTATACCTTTCGTTTCCATGGTTACAATATAGTCAGGATCCGTGTGCTGAAACCTGGTATAAAAAATCTCTCCGATCCGGGATATTATTTTAGGATTAAAAATTACATCTGCCATATAAATAAATCCCCCAGGGATCATCCGCTCCGGATCACTTAGTTTCTGCGATAACTTATTTAAAAAATCTTTGCTGTCATCGGCATGTTCCCTAGGCTTATAAATAACTCCTCCCGCTGCGCCCGATACAGAACATAATTCTCCTAATGAAAACCCGGAGAGAACTTCCTTGATGATTGTTATATCCTCACTAACTGTTGATTTAGCTGCTCCGGTTAATGCCACCAGTTCTGTAAGGGAAAACAATGTATTGGGGTTCTTTGTCAATAAGGTAGCCAAAACTACCAAACGTTCTGTTCTTTTTAGCTTGTCCATGTACTGCCCCCGCATTTTCTCTCTCCATTATTCCGAATATTTTCTCCACTAATTTATTTATTATTCATTTTCTACACTTAAAAGGAAAAACCTGCATAAATCAAATTTTTATTTTAATAAAAGGGAAAAGCTGTCAACCAAAGTCAACAGCCAATTATTAATGCAATCTTTGGGCAATTTTTTCTTTTACTAAATCCAAATCGCTGGGCTTATCTACATCTATGCCCACTTCAGGAAAAGGAGAAATTATCACTGCTCCTTTGATGCCGAATATCCGTGATACCTTTTCTTCTGTTTCGCGCAATGTTACTGACTTTAAAATAAACCTGATCAAAAACTTCCATCCTACCAGCCTAGCCAATGCGACTGGCGATTTTCGATTCTCCACAAAAACCCGGGCTTTTGGAGCAGCTTGATTCACTATTTTGGGATCAATCAGAAATAGATTTCCTCCGGTAAAAGTCCCATCCTTAAATCTGATATATGTTCTTTTCATCCCAGGATACAAACGGTCATTAACTTCCTTAGGTATAATCGGGTAATAAACATCAGCCTGTTTTTTTGAACATCTTTTTAAAAAGTCTGCCACTGAATCTATGCTTAGTAAAGGAATGTCACATGTAGCAATTAAGACATTCCCTGTGGGTTTTAAAACCTCCAAAGCATTTATCAAGCTATCTATGGGAGTTTCTCCCCCGGGTGCTAAACATACCTGATCTTCATCTCCAAATAGCCGGTTCATTTGTGCAAAAGGTCCTGCCACAACTATTTTATGGATTAAGGGAGATCTTTTTAGGACATCAAAAACATAGGATACCATCGGCCTATTTTCAATTTCCACCATGGCTTCAAAAGTTTCTCCGCTGCAATTCCTAAGACGTCCTTCATTAGTACTTCCCGCTAGTATTACCGCATCAATACCGGCCACCCGACTTACCTCCTTTATCCGATTGTTAACGGTTCTAAGGCTCCCTCATTATCGGTCAAGGGACACACCTAATAAAGTTAAAGGGTTTTCTAAGGAACAGGAAAGTTCCCAAATATGGGGGATAAAACGTTTCAGTTCCTTGATTATGATTTCCGACGGCCATGGATGGCAAGGAGCCTAACCCAAGACCTATTTCTTTGCCCATTGGCCGCTATTTTTTAGTGTTTCCAGCATGATGTTTTCCGCATTCTCAATATGCTCCTGGGCCAAGGACTGAGCCAAAGTCACATTTCTTTCCGAAATAGCTTCTACAATTTTTCTATGTTCATCAACAGCAATCTGCATGCGTCCGGGAAATGCCAGGGATGTGGTTCTAAATCTTTGAATCTGCTCCCTGAGATTATTGATGAACTGAATCAGACGTTCATTCCGGCTCGCTTTATAAATTATATCATGAAAAGCCGTATCTGTATCAACAATACCATGCAAATCATTCTGGTCTGCTGATTCTACTACAGACAGCAGCGAACGTTCCAAATCCTCCAATTCCTCATCGGTAATTCTTTCTGCAGCTAATCCTGCCGCTAAAGAATCCAAAGCTGCCCGGACCTCAAAAACATCAATAATATCTTTTAAGGATATCTCCGCTACATAAGCTCCCTTTCTAGGGATCATAATTAAAAATCCTTCCAGCTCTAACTTTCGAAATGCTTCCCGCACAGGGGTGCGGCTTACCCCCATTTCTTCTGCCAGCTGGACTTCCATTAATCTCTCCCCGGGCCTTAAATGTCCGGAAATAATTGCTTCCCTAATAGTCTCAAAAACAATCTCCCTGAGAGGTTTGTAACTCTCAAGATTAACCGGTAATAACTTGCCTCTCATAACTATCCCCACAATCTAACAGTATGTGCTACCAGCACTGTTTTCCATCTGTTTTTTATCTTTTCAGCGGTTCTAAGTGCTTTTTCATATGTATCAGCTAACCCAAACACCGTTGGCCCGCTGCCGGACATCAATGGTTTAAGACCTAATTCCATTAGCACTTCTTTGATTTGTCTTAATTCCGGATACTTTTTTAAGGTCACTTCTTCTAAAACATTGACCATATGATTGGAAATTTTACCCCAATCTCCAACTTTTACAGCATGCACTAACAACTCTGTATCAGAATGCTTAGTGATATTTTCCCAGCGCAAGCTTTGATAAATTTCCCTGGTGGACACACCAAACCCTGGATTCACCAAAACCAACCATGCTGTTGGCAAAGAAGGCAGAGGGGTTATGATTTCGCCTATCCCTTCTGCCAAAGCAGTACCACCCGTAACGCAAAAAGCTACATCCGCACCAATGTTACTCCCTATCGCAGCCAAGCTTTTTAAGGACAGCCCCAAATTATAAATCTCATTTATGGCTTTTAATACTGCAGCGGCATTGGTACTTCCGCCTGCTAAACCTGCTTCCACCGGAATCTTTTTATCAAGATAAATATCTATACCGCCTGGTAAGCGAAAGTGCTCTTGCATTATTTTCCAAGCCCGAAAAGCAATATTGTTTTCATCTAAAGGAATATTTTGTACATTAGATCTTATTCTCGTTCCCTGATCCCTTCTTGTTACCTGTATTCGGTCAGACAGACTAATGGATTGCATAATCATTTTTACCAAATGATATCCATCAACCCTTTTCCCGATTACATCCAAAGACAGATTAATTTTGGCCGGAGCTAGTATCTCAATAGTGTCCATAAATTATTCTCCTAAAACCGCTTTATCAGAAAGAAGTTTCAAAAAGTGCACCTAAAAGGCTGCACTTTTTGAAATCTCAAAATCTAAAATATTGATAAAAATTCAAATTCCCCAGGGCCCCCTTAAAAGAATTATTTAAGAAATTGCCCTTCAAATACTTTTTCCGCTGGCCCGGTCATAAAAACATGATTATTCTCTGCCCAGAGCAAGGTTAGATCCCCGCCGTTTAAGTGAACCGTTATTTCTCGGTCAGTTTTATTGTTAAGTACAGATGCCACGGCTACGGCACATGCTCCCGTCCCACAGGCCATAGTTTCCCCGGCCCCACGCTCCCAGACTCGCATCTTAACCTCTTGTCGATTGATAACTTCCACAAACTCCACATTCGTTTTTAAAGGAAAAACGGAATGATTTTCGATCATAGGGCCTAAAGTTCTCACAGGAGTTTCTGAAACATCAGAAACAAAAACTACGCAATGGGGGTTGCCCATAGACACGGCATTAACCAAAAATATTTCATTTTCCACATTCAAGGGTCGGGCAATTACTCTCTCGCCCGGCATTAAAACAGGAATATCCTGAGGTAACAATCGAGGTTCACCCATATCCACCTTAACGGAAAGAACCTGATACTGATGATCTAAAATTAATTCGGGGCGCATGATTCCTGCTAAAGTCTCTACTTCTATCACCGGCGTTTTTACCAAACCCGATTCATAAACCATTTTTGCCAGACATCTAATACCATTACCGCACATTTCCGCTTCACTGCCATCAGAATTAATAATCCTCATTTGGACATCTGCTTTTTCTGATGGCAAAATTAAAATCAACCCATCCGCTCCAACCCCGAATTGTCGATGGCAAACCCTTTTTGCCAAATTATGTAGATCAGGAATAACCTCCTGATTTATCAGATCAATCATCACAAAGTCGTTTCCCAGGCCATGCATCTTGATAAATTTTATGGTTTTCATCTAACTACTCCCATAAGTTCTAGCATCGGATAAATCTGACTCTATCTGGTGCTTAGATGGTAAAATTTAAAAATTATTACCATTATAATAACATAATTTAGCAAGGATATTCAACTAAAAGGATTTTCAGGAAACACTAAAACTAAATTAGAATGAAGAAACATTTTCTGCTTTATAGCCTAACTCTCTTTGAAACTGATCGGTAAAACACCTTTTAAGTGTCCTGATATCGATTTTTTTCTTTAATAGATAATACATAGAAGTAACGCCCGTTATATCGCTGTCTTCTAATTGGAACATGCGCAATAAAGAAAGACGAGGATTAACATTAAGGGCAATGCTAAATTTTGTTACGTTTTGCGGTGCTTCCCAATCAATATAAGCAATTTTAGATCCATTAACCCCAATTCCCTGCTCAGTGGGATGCGCTTTTATACCATAGCGATTAAGCAAGTGAATTAATACACTTTCAATCTTACAGGTTATTTCCTCAAAAGAAAGCCCATGTCTTTGCAGGTGAATCACAGGGTAAATAATCAATTGCCCAGGCCCCCGATAAGTAGATTGTCCCGTCCAATCCACCTGACATGTATTTATTTCATCCCTGCGGGCGATGGCATAGGGAAATGTTACTTCCCTGTTTTCAGCCCCATTGCCCATGATAATCACATGGGGATGCTCCACAAAGATTAATGTATCCGTAATATCATTAGCTAAACGCTGGAGCCATAAACGATTGTTTAAATTATAAAAATCACTAAATTCCTTTTTCCCAAAGTTTATAATTTGTAAAGACCTATCCATTTTTTTCTGTTTTCCTCCGTGTTGTTAACTAGTGCATCAGCCTGTTCCCTTAGCCTAAAATTTAGTCAAATACTGATCAATCTCCCATTTTGTGATCTTCGTCCGATATTCATTCCACTCCAGTTCTTTCGCTTCAATAAATCTATTGGTGGCATGACTACCCAAGGCGTCTAAGATCACCGGGTCATTTTTTAATTCTTTCAATGCTTCTTCCAGACTTCCAGGGAGGCTCTCAATTCCCAATTTGTCTTTTTCTCCATTAGTTAATTCATAAATATTGCAATTAACCGGCTTGGGAGGCATAATTTTATTCTTAATCCCATCCAATCCAGCTTTTAGCATCACAGCAATGGCTAAATAAGGGTTACAGGATGGATCCGGATTCCTCATCTCAACCCGGGTGGAAATACCTTTTTTCGCTGGAATCCTGATAAGGGGGCTTCTATTCTGTCCGGACCAGGCCACATAAATCGGAGCTTCATAACCCGGAACCAAACGTTTATAGGAATTCACCGTAGGATTGGTGATCGCCGTAATCGCTTTGGCATGTTTCATGAGCCCTCCCACATAATAATAAGCATCATCCGAGAGGCCTAATTCCCCCTGGGGATCATAGAAAGCATTTTTCCCGTTTTTAAAAAGAGATTGATTGACATGCATGCCTGAACCGTTTATGCCAAAAATAGGTTTTGGCATAAAAGTAGCATGAAGCCCATGACGCTGGGCAATAGTTCGGACAGCAAGTTTAAATGTTTGAATATTATCTGCAGTGGTTAAGGCATCCGCATATTTAAAATCAATTTCATGCTGGCCAGGTGCTACTTCATGGTGAGATGCTTCAATCTCAAAACCCATATCTTCCAGAGCTAAAATCATATCCCTGCGGGCATTTTCCCCTAGATCCACGGGGGCTAGATCAAAATATCCGGCCTTGTCATGAGTTTCCAGAGTGGGTACTCCTTTTTCATCAGTATGGAAAAGGAAGAATTCACACTCCGGTCCCACATTCATGGTATATCCCATGGCTTTCGCTTCCTTGAGCACCTTTTGTAGAATCACTCGGGGATCCCCTTCAAAAGGTGTTTCATCTGCCCGGTAAACATCACAAATAAACCGGGAAACTGCCTCATCTGCTCCATGCCAAGGAAAAATTGCCCAACTGTTAATGTCCGGCTTCAGGTACATATCAGACTCTTCTATCCTAACAAACCCATCGATTGATGAACCGTCAAACATTAATTCCCCATTTAAAGCCTTTTCTAATTGTTTATTGGTAATAGCCACATTTTTCAAAACCCCGAAGATGTCGGTAAATTGTAAGCGCACAAATTTTATGTTGTTTTCTTTCGCCATTCGTAGAATGTCTTCTTTTGTATATCTTGACATAGACTCCTATCCTCCACATCTATCTTTAACATCAAATATCAACTACAGATTTCATCATTATCTACCTTATTATATCAGAAAATTCCCCTAACTCAATATAATCAAACATATTTATGTGATGATCGGCACATTTGGATATTTTTTGCCGAAAAAGAAAAAATATTTAAAGGAAATCTCGGAATCACATGGAAGATATTATGATATTTTTCGAAGAATTCTGTTGATTAAGAAAGGGGAAAACAATGTTTCAGACATTTGACCAGGTCAAAAACTATTGCACTAATAATAAAATTCAAATGATAGACTTTAAGATGATTGATCTTTGGGGTCGGTGGCGCCATTTAAGCATACCGGTGGAACGTTTTTCGGAAGAAACCTTTACCCAAGGAATTGGCTTTGATGCCTCCAATTACGGATTTGCCCCGGTAGAAAAAAGCGACATGATTTTTATTCCCGATATTACTTCCGCTTTTTTAGATCCCTTTGTCAAGACCCCCACCATATCTATGATTGGGGACGTATTTTCCATTGGCAATCCCCACCGTCGTTTTGAACAGTATCCGCGTACTGTCGCCATTCATGCGGAAGAATACCTAAAATCCTCCGGCATCGCCGATGAAATGCGGATTGGACCGGAATTTGAATTTTACGTTTTTGATCACGTCAGCTTTGAAACCAAACCCCATGCTACCGGGTTTATAATTGACGCGGAACAGGCAGAATGGAATACCTCTAATACAGATTTGCCAAATCTAGGATATAAGGTGCCTTTGAAAGGAGGCTATCATATTACCCCTCCTATGGATGTTCTTTACGACTTAAGAAGTGAAATGTGTCTTCTATTGGAAGAACGAGGTGTATCCATTAAATACCATCATCCGGAAGTCGGTGGTCCGGGACAATCGGAAATCGAGGTCGAGTCCGGCCCTATGCGGGAATTAGCCGACAAAACTATGTTGATAAAATATATTGTAAAAAATCATGCTTTCAATCATGGAAAAACCGTTACCTTTATGCCTAAACCTTTATTTGGTGAAGCAGGTAACGGCATGCATGTACATATACACCTATTTAAAGAAGGAAAGCCGTTATTTTTCGATGCCAATGGTTATTCCGGCTTGAGTAAAACTGCCCTTAGCTTTATTGCCGGATTATTAATCCATGCCCCGGCGCTTCTAGCCCTTACCAACCCCAGTACAAATTCATATAAACGTTTAATACCCGGTTATGAGGCCCCGGTAAGCATCTGCTATGCCACCGCCAACAGGAGTGCAGTTGTCCGTATCCCGGATTATGCCAGAACTCCGGATCAAAAGCGTTTTGAAATTCGTTGCCCCGATGCTACCTGCAACCCATACTATGCTTTCTCAGCCATCTTAATGGCCGGATTAGACGGGGTAGAAAAAGGATTGGATCCTGTAGATTTGGGATTTGGCCCTTACGATGTTAATCTGTTTAACTTGCCTCAGGAAGATCAGGCTAAAATTAAGTCCCTGCCCAAATCTTTAGAAGATGCCTTAGATGCTCTGGAAGAAGACTATGCATTCTTATTAAAAGGAAATGTCTTTCCTCAACGTTTAATTGAAATCTGGTTGGAAAAGAAACGGGAGGAAGTAAGAAGGTTTAACCAGATTCCCCATCCCGCTGAATTTGGCCTTTACTATGACCTGTAAAATTAGAAATATGAGGGAAACCCTCATATTTTTTTATTTCAGATAACGCTAATATACTGTATACATAAGGAAAAGGGATTGTCAAAAAGTTTAAAAAAATATATCATATTGTTAATTTAGCCATTTTCCATAAGGAGGAACAACATTGATCAGAAAATTTAAACGTATATTAGTCGCAAACCGAGGGGAAATTGCCATCCGCGTTTTTCGGGCTTGTGCTGACTTAGGAATTAGATCTGTTGCTATCTATTCCAATGAAGATAAATGCTCTTTGTTTCGTACCAAGGCAGATGAATCATATTTAATAGGTAAAAATAAGGGGCCAATCCAGGCTTATTTGGGCATTGATGAGATTATTAATCTAGCTCTAAAAAAAGGTGTTGATGCTATTCATCCCGGGTATGGTTTTCTGTCTGAAAACCCGGAGTTCTCCAAAAAATGCGAAGAAGCGGGTATCGAATTTATTGGCCCAACTCACATTATGATGGAAAAATTAGGTGACAAAATTAATTCCAAATTATTAGCTAAAGAAATAGGTGTACCTACCATCCCAGGAGTGGAAAAACCCATTCGTTCTCAGGCGGAGGCAAAAGAATTTGCCAAAGCTTGTGGTTACCCAGTAATACTAAAGGCCGCAGCAGGGGGCGGGGGACGAGGTATGCGCATTGTCGAAGATGAGGCTGATTTACAGGAAGCGTTTCTAAGTGCCCGAAACGAAGCACGCTCCGCCTTCGGTATAGATGATATTTTTATAGAAAAATATCTAAAACAACCTAAGCATATTGAAGTACAGATTTTAGGGGATCGTTATGGAAATGTGGTTCACTTGTATGAAAGGGATTGCTCTATTCAACGAAGACACCAAAAAGTTATTGAGTTTGCCCCGGCATTTTCCTTATCCCAAGAAAAAAGAGAAGCAATATATGAAGATGCCCTAAAAATAGCCAAAGCCGTTCAATATCGCAATGCGGGAACAGTAGAATTCTTAGTGGACGCTGACGAAAATCATTATTTCATTGAAATGAATCCGCGTATTCAAGTGGAACATACTGTAACTGAAATGATTACCGGTTTTGACCTGGTGCAAAGTCAAATATTAATTGCCGAAGGATATCCTTTAGACTCTCCGGAAATAGGCATTACATCGCAAGAAGTAATCAAACCCAGAGGATATTCCATCCAATGCAGGGTAACTACAGAGGATCCTTCCAATAACTTTGCTCCATCGGTGGGAGTGATCGATGTCTATCGCTCCGGTTCCGGATTCGGTGTTCGTCTGGACGGGGCTGAAGGTTTTACGACAGCTAAAATCAGCCCATATTATGATAGCCTTCTAGTTAAAGTTACCTCCCATTCCCGCACCTTTGAAGATGCTATCAGGAAGTCCACCCGCTCCCTGAAAGAATTAACTGTTAGGGGGGTTAAAACTAATGTAGCTTTTCTGATTAACATTTTAAACCATGAAAAGTTCCTTCAAGGAACATGCGATACCGGTTTTATTAACAATCATCCGGAACTCTTTGATATTAAACCTAAGGCAGACAAAGAATTAAAGGTATTAAAATATATTGGTGAGGTTGTAGTTAACGAAACCAGGGGCATAAAAAAAGAATTTGATGTTCCGGTAGTACCAAAGGTGGGTATACCGGCGGAATTAAGAGGTACCAAACAATTATTGGACGAATTCGGGCCGGATGGTGTGGTTAAATGGATTAAAGATCAGAAGAAACTGCTCTTAACAGATAACACCATGCGGGATGCTCATCAGTCCCTGATGGCTACGAGACTTCGCACAAAAGATATGATAAAAATTGCTAAAGCTACTTCTGTCTTGGGAAAGGATCTCTTTTCCATAGAAATGTGGGGAGGAGCCACCTTTGATGTAGCCTACCGCTTCCTCAAAGAGTCCCCCTGGCACAGATTGGAAGAACTTAGACAGCGCATTCCCAATATTCTATTTCAAATGCTCTTAAGGGGAGCAAACGGGGTGGGTTACAAGAATTATCCTGACAATGTGATTAGGGAGTTTATTAAAGAATCAGCTCAAAGCGGCATTGATGTCTTCCGGATATTTGATTCCCTAAACTGGCTGAAAGGAATAGAAGTGGCTGTAGATGAAGTCTTAAAGAGCGGTAAAATAGCAGAAGCATGTATTTGCTATACGGGGGATATTCTTGATGAAACTAAAGACAAGTATTCTCTCAACTATTACGTTAAAAAAGCAAAAGAAATTGAAAAAATGGGTGTCCATATCTTAGGAATTAAAGATATGTCTGCCCTCTTAAAGCCCTATGCTGCTGTTAAACTTATTAAAGCATTAAAAGAAGAAATCTCTCTACCGGTGCATCTCCATACACATGACACCAGCGGTAACGGAGTAGCTACTATTTTAATGGCAGCAGAAGCAGGAGTCGATATTGTGGATACTGCTTTAAACAGCATGTCAGGTTTAACCAGTCAACCGGCCTTAAATTCCATTGTATCCGCACTCATTAACACTGAACGGGATACAGGGATAGATCCTCGGGAGATCCAAAAGTTATCAGATTACTGGGAGGCAGTCCGGCCTGTCTACAGCAAATTTGAATCGGAATTAAAGTCAAGTACTACAGAAATTTACGCCCATGAAATGCCAGGGGGGCAATACTCTAATATTAAATCCCAAGCGGAAAGCTTTGGCTTACACTTTAATGATATAAAAAAAATGTATAAAACAGTAAACGCGATGTTAGGTGATATTGTAAAAGTAACCCCTTCTTCCAAAATGGTAGGAGATATGGCAATTTTTATGGTGAAAAACGGGCTTACTCCGGAAAATATTTATGAAAAAGGAAAAGATCTATCCTTTCCCGACTCAGTAGTTGACTACTTTAAAGGTATGATGGGCCAGCCGGAAGGTGGGTTTCCGGAAAAGCTACAGAAATTAGTCCTCAAAGGAGAAAAACCCATCACCTGTCGTCCCGGTGAAATTTTAGAACCAGAGGACTTTACAAATATTAAAGAACACCTGGAGAAAAAACTTCACTATGAACCCAGTAAAAAACAAATTTTATCCTATGCCCTATACCCTAAGGTTTACGAAGACTATTTACAATCTTTGGACGAATACGGGGATTTATCCAGAATGGGTTCTGATATATTCTTCCATGGCCTGAATGAAGGTGAAACCTGTGAAGTAGAAATTGCTGAAGGAAAAAAACTAATCATTAGATTATTAGAGATAGGAAAACTTGATGAGCATGGAAATCACAACTTAGTCTTTGAAATCAATGGCAACAGGAGGGAAATAAAAATTCGGGATAAAGCCTTTAAAACTAAGGATAATCAGTCCAATTTCAGCAAGATGGCAGATCCCGCCAACAAGTTGGAAATTGGGGCCAGCATTCCCGGATCTATCCTTAAGATTTTAGTTAAAGAGGGAGACGAAGTAAAAGAACATCAAAGTCTTCTTATAATAGAGGCAATGAAGATGGAAACTAATATTTCAGCCCCGGTAAGCGGAATTATTGAAGCTATTCTGGTAAAAGAAGGGCAACAAGTGGATAACGGTGAACTGCTGATTAAAATGAAATAATAATGTAAACCGATAGTGCTTAAAATCGTACTATCGGTTTTTTCTATTTCCCATTTTTCTGACTTTCTTGATTTTTTTATATTTCTCTATTCCTTAATATCACCTTCCCCAAAATTAACCTGAAGAATATATATATATATGTGAGTACTATCGGTTTAAGCATTAACTTTTTAGGGAATATTAGGCATAAACAGAGTTCTTAGCGTCCGGTAGAATTTGAGTTAAGGGGTGTTTATTTTGTCTGATTACTATCCGGAAAATTTCTTTATCGGCCTTTTTTGGGGGATCATTTTTAGTATCCCTTTATGGGGTATTATTATATTGCTGTTTAAGTGTTTTGTAAACTAATACGCTTTTTATTGCTATCTGCTTTTGGCCATTTGACAGAGCCAAGAAGCAATCTCTTCTGTTAATAAAGATTTATCCAGCCGCCACTCCCAGTTGCCGTAAACGGTTCCGGGAGTATTCATTCTCGCCTCACTATCTAACCCTAAAATATCTTGCATGGACACAATCACCCAGGCAGCATGACTGCGATAGATCTTTTCCAAGATCTCTAGGTAATGATATTTCCCTGGTTGTTTCCGACACCATCCAACCAAGGTATCATTATCATGAGTCCCCGGGTAATAGACAATATTTCTTTCTCCTTCCTCCGACATTTCCTCAGGGGCAAATTGAAAAACTTTCATTCCCGGAAAACCGAAAATATTTTTTAAGTTATTAACCTCCGGTGTAATGTCCCCTAAATCTTCCGCGATCAAGGGCATATCCCCCAACTCTTGATAAAGCATTTCAAAAAACCTTTTCCCCGGTCCTTTTAACCAGACTCCGTTAACAGCCGTTTTTTCCCCTCCCGATACGACCCAGAAGGCCTCAAAACCCCGAAAATGATCCAGGCGCAGATAATCATACATTTCCAAACTAAATTTAACCCGTTTCACCCACCAGAGATAACCGTCTTTTGCTGCTTCATCCCAAAGATAAATGGGATTGCCCCATAGCTGACCTTTTTTTGAGAAATAATCAGGGGGAACTCCCGCTACTTTACTAGGCCGTCCCTTATGGTCTAATGAAAACAGGTTCCTGTTTATCCAGGTGTCCGAGCTGTCCGGGGAGACATAAATCGGCAAATCACCAATAATGAAAATCCCCTTATCATGAGCGTATTTTTTTATACTTTGCCATTGGGTGAAGAATGTATATTGTAAAAAACACTGAAAATTAATTTCATCGGAAAGCTTTTCTCGATAATAATTAAGAGTCTTTTCTTTTCTTTCGGCAATATTCTGCTCCCAGTCATACCAAGTAGTACCGCCAAAGTATTCCTTTAAAGCCGCGTAGAGGCAATAATCTTCCAGCCAAAACTCATTCTTCTTCTGAAATTCTATATAGTTTCCTATTGAAAGAAATAGGGATTCTTTTTTTTCATTTGTACCCTGTTCCTTCACTAATATGAGAAATTTTTGATAAGCTTTTCGATAAAGCCGAGTTTTGCTCTTTTCCGCTAGATCAAAGTAAGCCTTATCAGGTACTTTTATCTTCTTTTGGACTAATTCAAGTTCCTTATTCACTTCTTCCTCATCTAAAAGCCCTTCCGCTACTAATTGCTCGATATCCAAAAAAAGAGTATTCCCAGCAAAAGCGGAATAGCTTTGGTATGGGGAATGACCTAAGCCAGGAGGATTTAAGGGCAGCACCTGCCAGATATTTTGTCCGGCGGAGGAAAGAAAATCAATAAATCGATAGGCCTCCTCCCCCATATCTCCCACTCCCCATTTAGACGGCAGTGAGGAAAGATGGAGGAGCACCCCGCATCCTTTAGGTAATTGAATCTTAATAAGTTCATTTTTCTTTAGTCCTTTTATATAAAAAACTCTGGCCTCTAAAGGAGGTATTTTAAAATTCTTGATTTCCTTTTCTTTGACAATTGTCCCTTGGAGAAGGTCTAAGATTAAGGTTTTTTCCTCATTAACTGATTTCTTTGGAAAATCAATTCTGACCTCTCGGGCACAGGAAGTGTTGCGGTTTGCCAAAATTATAACCTCCTCGGAAGAATTCTTAAGAGAGTATCCATAGACATCCTGACCACGATAAAAAGAGGAAAATTCCCCGTCCTGGAATACCCCATATTCCCGTCTGAGGCGAATGATTCTTTTGTACCACTCCAACAGTTTCTGATCCTCAAAACCCCAGGGATAGGTTCCTCGGTTATAGGGATCGGCATATCCTTCCATTCCCGCTTCATCCCCGTAATAAACACAGGGTACACCGGGAAAGGTCATTTGGAGGAGAGACAAAAGTTTAAGCCTTTTCACCGCCAAGTCCCGCGCCAAGTCATCTAATCGAAAAACTTCTTTTTCTCTTTCCGTTAAATTTTCTCCTGGAGGAGCCTCACCTAGCAAAGTGAGAATTCTTTCCCGATCATGACTGCCAATTATATTCATCGCAGCATAAAAATATTCCCGGGGATAATTTTCGAAGAGGCTCATAATCCTTTGATGAGTAGAGGAGGCTTCCCTTTTTCCCAGTATAAAATCCAAAAAAATGTTTCTCAGGGGATAATTCATAATGGAATCCAGCTCATCTCCCCAAAGATATTCCCTAAGTTTTCCGTAGCTTATTTTGTTAGAAGCATCCTCCCAGACCTCTCCAATTAGTACAGCTTCTGGGTCCATGGATTTTAAAACTTGCCGCAGTTCCTTAATAAATTCATCAGGCAGCTCATCCGCCACATCCAGACGCCAACCTTTAATTCCAGTTCTCATCCAGTGTCGTACTACGCTGTCTTTTCCTTTGTAAATAAAATCCCGGTAGGATGGTTCCATCTCGTCGACATTAGGCAAATCGTCTACGCCCCACCAGCATTCATAACCCTGACAGCATTCGTCTGTAAAAGTGTACCATTTAGCATAGGGGGAGTCAGGAGATTGGTACGCCCCCGGCTCCGGAAAATGGCCAAACCTATTAAAATAAATACTGTCACACCCAGTATGGCTGAATACCCCATCTAAGATAATAGATATTCCCCGTTTTTTGGCTTCTTTGACCAGATTCCTAAAAATCTCTTCATTCCCGAACATGCCGTCAATTTTCATATAATCAGCCGTGTCATACTTATGACTGCTGGCAGCTTCAAAAACCGGATTAAAATAGATGATCGTGATACCTAATTCCTGCAGGTAATCCAGCTTTTCTTTTACTCCGGCTAGGTTTCCTCCAAAAAAAACCCACCGGGTGACCCGAGAATTTTCATCTCTAATATAGAGGGGAGTATCATACCAATTAAGGTGAAGGAGTCCTTTCTTTTTGGCGATACTCTCTCCGGCTTCATCTGATAACCCTTCCTCCCCGCCCTTAAAGAAGCGATCCACAAAGATTTGATACATTACTCCTTCCTTAAACCACCTGGGTACGGGATTTGGCTTATAAACAGTAATCTGATAAGAAGGGGGTTCCTCCTTCCTTAACTTTCCTACCCCACCCAATCCTTCCTTATTATTTCCGTAAAAATAAACCTGATCATCTAAGGTAATACGAAAAAAATACCATACTAAACCCGGTTCTTGGGGTGAAGTATAAAGGGTCTCAAAAACCTGCCAAATTTTTTTCTCCTTTAGGCGTTCTTTAACTAGGCTCATTTTTATCAAATGCTCCTGACTGCCTTTTTCCCACAAACGAAGCAGGCACTCATTGACGGGAATCTCTGAGATAATTTTTACTCTAAGCCTTACCTTAGTTCCATAAGGAACTGCTCCAAATGGATTTCTATAAAAAAGATCTTGAGAATCATGGTAGACTTTTATATTCAGCATATCTCGATATCTCACCTAAACTTTTCAAATTTCCATCAGTCTCCTCATAATATATCCTTTTTCTTTTCCGATTATATCTTTGCAAAAGTCAATATATTTTGGGGCAGATCTTTCCCCAACTAAAACCCGACTGCATCGCAAAAACCTAAAGTCTAATTTAACATATTTATTCTATCGTCAGCTTCATTAAAAAACCCTGTGATAGCTTGAACACAAAATACAAGATTCAACATATTATACATTGATTAGTCAATTCCTGGGGGAGATATCATGGGTATCAAAAAAGTACTTTTTGTGCTACCTTCCCTGGCTGGAGGAGGAGCAGAAAGGGTAATTGTGACACTATTAAAAAACCTGGATCGGTCTAATTTTCAGCCGCATTTAGCCCTAATCAGGAAGGAAGGCCCGTACTTATTAGATCTTCCTGATGATGTGCCGGTATATGATTTAGGCTGCCGTAAGATACGCTGGGTCTTTCTCCCTTTATTGCTTCTAATTTGGCGCTTACGACCTGCCACCGTTTTTTCCACCATCGGACACTTAAATATTGCCCTTATTATATTAAAACCCTTGATACCCCGAGGCATTTTTCTTGTCATTAGGGAGGCCATGACCCTTTCCGAAGATATCAAACAATATTCCCATCATAACTTTTGGCTAAGAGTGTACCGGTTTTTTTACAAAAAAGCCGATTTGATTATTTGTCAATCCTACCATACCCTTCATGACCTGGCGACAAACTTTGGCGTACCTGTAAAAAAAATGAAGGTAATCTATAATCCCGTGGATATTAAGGCTATGATCACTAAGGCTGATGAAAGAAATCCCTTTGCCAATACTGCTGGCAGCCCTAATCTACTCGCCGTAGGCCGGCTTTGTTATCAAAAGGGCTTTGACCGCTTAATCGAAAGCATGCCGGACTTACTAAAAATAAAGCCCGGGGCAAAACTCTGGATCCTGGGTACTGGCCCTGATGAAGAGAAATTAAAGCAGCTGGCGGTTAGGTTAGGTTTAGAAAAAAATATTTGTTTTGCAGGTTTTCAGAAAAATCCCTATCCTTGGTTCGGATACGCGGATTTATTTATCTTAAGTTCTTATTATGAAGGTCTGCCAAACGTCCTCCTGGAGGCAATCGCCTGCGGCTGCCCTGTTTTGGTGGTTGATCATCCCGGCGGTACCAGGGAAATTATGGAGTTAACCGGCCAGTTGCACCGACTAATACCCAGCCTTTACTGGAAAGATGATTGGTTCATGAGAAATAAAAATGAATTAGAAGACCGGGTGGAAAGAAATTTCTCGGTATCCCTCATTGTCAAACAATATAACCAATATTTGACTAAGGATTAAGAACAGTATTCGTTTATGATAGGAAAGGTGATTTTCTTGTGTGGTATCACAGGCTTTATTGATTTTTCCCAATCTATCACAATGGATCAAATGACAAAAATCATAAATAATATGACCCATTCCCTGGCCCACCGAGGCCCGGGTCAAAAGGTTACATGGATAAGCTTAGAAAACAGGGTTGCCCTAGGACACCAGCGACTATCCATTCTTGATCTCTCCCCCACCGGATCGCAGCCCATGACCTCTCCAAGCGGTCGCTATAAACTTGTTTTAAACGGGGAGATTTATAATTTCCGTTCCCTGAGGCAGGAATTAGAAAAGCAATCCTTCCATTTACCCATAAAATTTCGTAGTACAGCTGATACGGAAGTAGCCCTGGCTGCCATTGAGTTTTGGGGGTTGGAAAAAGCCCTTGCAAACTTCACCGGCATGTTTGCCTTTGCCCTTTGGGATGATCAGGAAAAAAAACTCCACCTAGTGAGGGATCGGGTAGGAGAAAAGCCCCTTTATTACGGTTGGGCCAACCAGCGATTCATCTTCGGTTCAGAATTAAAAGCCCTGACCTGTGACTCTGGTTTTTTAAAAGAAATTAACCGAAATGCTTTAAACCATTATCTTAGGCTTGGGTATGTTCCAGCACCCTATACCATCTATCAAAACACTTATAAGCTGCTGCCGGGGACTATATTAACCATCAATAAAAACAATCCCCGCCATCCTAAACTAACTTCCTACTGGTCAATGCAGGATACGATCACCCAAGGAAAAGAGCGGCAGTTTACAGGCACACCCTCAGAGGCGATAAGCCATTTGGAAAGATTAATGCGTTATGCTGTAAAAAGACAAATGATAGCGGATGTACCGGTTGGCGCTTTCTTGTCCGGGGGCATTGACTCTCCTTTGATAGTAGCTTTAATGCAGGAGCAATCTATAACACCGGTAAGAACTTTTACCCTGGGTTTTTTTGACCCGAAGTTTAACGAAGCTGATAAAGCCCGGGCAATTTCCAAGCATTTAGGCACAGATCATTACGAGCTTTTCATCTCCCCAGAAGAAGCCTTAAAGGTTATTCCCTATTTACCCCAGGTTTATGATGAACCCTTTGCAGATTCATCCCAGATACCTACTTTTCTAGTTGCCCAACTTGCCCGGACAAAAGTTACCGTCATCCTTTCCGGAGATGGGGGTGACGAACTGTTTGGCGGTTACAACCGTTACTTAAGTAATAAAAAGCTTTTTTCCGCCTTGAGCCATATTCCAGGGGTTGTGCGAAAAAGCATCAGAACTAACCTTGCCCGAAAGACACCGGAAGATTGGATGAATATTTTTGCTTCCTTGAAAGGATTTTACCCGCAAAAATTTGACAAGTGGTTCACCGGAAACAGGATATATGACTTAATTGAACTTTTAAAATATGAAACACCGGAAGATTTTTATTTGTGGAAGATATCCTGTTGGAAGCACCCCGGAACTGTACTTCGAAAATATGATGAAAGCCCCTCCCCGCTAAATTGGCAGTGGCAAACCACTCAAATCCCCGCCCAACAGGATTTTTATGAACTGATGATGGCTTTAGACCTAACAAATTATCTGCCGGATAATATTTTGGTCAAAATGGACCGAGCCGCAATGCATCATAGCTTGGAAACACGTACTCCTCTTTTGGATCACTCCATTGTGGAATTTGCCTGTCAATTGCCCCTGAACATGAAGATTCAAGGAAACTTAGGAAAGTGGATTCTGAGGGAAGTTTTATCTAAATACATACCTCAAAAGCTGACTCAAGGTCCCAAGAGAGGATTTAACGTACCAGTGGGAGATTGGCTCAAAGGCCCCCTCCGCTCCTGGGCGGAAGCACTTATAAGTGAAGATCGTTTAATCAAAGAAGGCTACCTTGAGCCGGGCACCATTCAGGAAGCATGGAACCTGCACATTTCAGGTAGAGGTAACTTTGAAGCCCGTTTATGGAACATCCTGATGTTCCAATCCTGGCTAGAACAGCAATGAGACAGATCGTTAACAAAAGCAATACCCCAATAAGCATGTATTACCTAAACATATTAAATGGGAGAGATATAATATGAAGGCGATTGTGACAGGAGGCGCGGGGTTTATTGGCTCACATCTCTGTGACCGGCTATTAGGTATGGGATTAGACGTCATAGCTATTGATAATCTTTGCACCGGTTCATTGAAAAATATTTCTCATATTGACAGTCCTCATTTTTCCTTTATCAGGCATGATGTAACGAAGCCACTACCCGTTCTAATGGAAGCAGACTATATTTTCCACCTGGCCAGCCCTGCCAGCCCTGTAGATTATCAAAATCTGGCTTTGGAAACCCTTGCCGTTAACTCCATCGGCACACTGAATATGCTGGAATTGGCTGTAAAGTTGAGAGCCAAATTTCTTTTGGCTTCCACCTCTGAGTGTTATGGCGATCCCTTGATCCATCCACAACCGGAAACTTACTGGGGCCATGTTAATCCTGTGGGCCCCAGAAGCTGTTACGACGAAAGCAAACGCTTTGCAGAAAGCCTGACCATGTCCTACATAAAAAAATACGGTCTAGATGCGAGGATTGTCAGGATCTTTAACACCTATGGGCCAAGAATGAGAGCTGCTGACGGACGTGTTGTCCCTAATTTTGTTACCCAAATTATAAATAAAAAGCCCTTGACCATTTATGGTAAGGGTACTCAAACCAGAAGCTTTTGCTATGTGGATGATTTGGTTGAGGGACTGATTAAAGCTATTACTACCAAAGGTAGTGAGGGAGAGATTTTTAACCTAGGGAACCCTGAGGAATTTACTATATTAGAATTAGCTAGTCTATTAAAAGAACTTACTAATAGCGATGTTCCTGTCATTTTTCAAAATCTCCCGGAAAATGACCCTAAACAAAGAAAACCGGTTATTGACAAAGCTAAGCTTTATTTAAACTGGTCACCAAAAGTTTCCCTTCAGGAGGGTATGCAAAAAACTATTCTTTGGTTTAAAAAACAGAAGAGATGATGGATGGATCGACTTAAGGAAAAACTAATTATGAAATATGAAGCGTTAAAAACGAACCTCTGATACTCTCATAGTAACAGGGGTTTATGCTTCTTTCGTTTAAAGTCGGGGCCAGCACCATTGATTCAATGATGGGATTTCCCTTCTTGCAGACCAAGCCTTTTGAGTTTTTTCCATAACCCCGTCCGGGTAATTCCTAGGTATTTAGCTAAGGCGGTTTTGTTGCCTTTAAATTCTCTTAAAAGTCTGGTAAGCTCCTCCTTCTCTGACATCTCTGGATTCTTCCTAGCGTATTTCTGCACGGCAGGTGTCAGATCTTCTATTTTGATCACCTCATCATCAGCAAAGACAAAAGCCCAATTGATGATGTTTTGGAGCTCACGAATATTTCCCGGATAATCGTAATCCAGTAGAGCCTGCCTAGTTTCGGCTGATAATCGTTTCATACGTTTTCCGCTCCGCTTGGCCAGATCTTCCAGCATACTTTCTGCAAGCTCGATTATGTCTTCTCCCCGATCTCTAAGAGGGGGAATTTTTATTTCTATGCTGTTTAACCGATAATACAAATCCTCCCTGAACTGCTGATTCTTAACCATTTCCTCCAGATTCCTGTGGGTGGCTGAGATGATTCTTACTTTGATATGTATAGGTTTTTCCGACCCTAATGGTTCAACCTCCTGTTCCTGTATCACCCTCAGGAGCTTAGCCTGTAAATCCAGGGACAGCTCTCCTATCTCATCAAGAAAAAGGGTGCCTCCATTAGCTAGAAGTATTTTTCCTCTTTTGCCACCCTTTAATCCTCCGGTAAAAGCACCTTCTTTATAACCAAACAACTCGGATTCAAGTAAGTTGTTAGGAATGGCAGCAGAATTAACTACAATGAACGGGCCATTTGATACGAAACTTGACCGATGTATAGCTTTGGCAAAAAGTTCTTTCCCTGTTCCAGTTTCCCCCAAAAGAAGAATTGGAAATTCATACTGTGCCACCGCCGCCGCCTTTTCTATAGTGTCTTCGATAGCTTTTGAAGATCCGATAATTTCCTCAAAACCCGGAGGTTTCGCTGCTTTTGGCAGTTTTTTAGCAGCATCAGAATGGGTTTCCTTAATATTGCCAATATTATGGGAACTTTGAGTAAGGATGAACCCTAATTGTTCTGATACCACTTTAAACATACCTGCTATCCCTTTAGACATAGCACTTTCATCAGATGATGCAGTCCCCAGGCATGCTATAATATTCCCTTTTGCATCAGTAATGGGAGCATAGAGAACTGCTGTAAGCCCCTGCCCTAACAGTTGAACCATGGGCTTATATCGGGGGTCAGCAAGATTAAACGCTAAAATACTTTTTGTCTTAAGTACTTCTGTGATTGGGAGATTTCCGATGGGGTGCCATTCCCGTAAAATCGAAAGTTTTTTTCCTGCTTCAGCGATGCAACAGTACGTACCCTCCTCTTCGTTAATAAGAAGAAGATTGACTATATCCGTTTTAGCTAATCGACGTAATGTTTGGCAATAAGTATTAAAAAATTCAGTACTTCCCACAAGCTGATCTATACTTGCAACTGTTTGAAGCAAAGTTGAAGTAGCCAAAGTGTTGTACTCCTGCTGCTGCTGAATTCCTGCAAGGAAAAACCCTTGAGCAGCTGATTGAGCAAGTTTCTGGAGCAGTATGGCATCTTCCGGCTGGTAAGTTTCTTTTGTCATACTGGCAAGGAGAATTGCCCCAATCAACCCTTGATTGGAGACTATTGGTACTCGAAGTACTGAACGAAATCCAGTCTGATAAATTAAGGGATCTTCATTAAATCGATAGGTCTCCGGTGTGAAATCCTCAACAAGATATGGTTTTTCATTATTAAGCAGCCAGGATAAGGCTGAACCTCCGACATCTTTATATGCCGATCTAATGACTCCTTCTATATCTACTCCAATGGAGTATTCAAAATGAAAACGTCGTAATGGTTGATTAACCCTAACAAGGTCAAAACGTTCAAACTGGACGGATTGTCTTACCCAATCCACTAAAATATCAATTACTGCCTGGGGTGCCATAGTGTAGTCAGTCAAAAGCTCCAAGGAAAAGGACTGGTCATCGTCTTCATTAAGAATCACCAAAAGCTTTGAACTGCCGGAAACCCGGTAAAGCTTGAGGATCCCCTCCTTAACTGCTAAGGTTTTGTCAAATGTCAGCTTATGGTCATGAAGACTGCTCTGGATAATCCTCTGCATGCTTTCTCCCACACCCCATACATATTCTATATTATATTGGGAATCCAATCTGAGGAATTTGGGGAATTTTTTTAATAATTCAGGCTTCATTAAATGAACCCCCTTTATCCTGTTAACTAAAGCTGCCAGGTTAACAGCATGGTTAACATTGTTTTATTAAGTGTTTTACTTTATCCTAATACTTTATTCTGGAATTAACTGCTTATTTCTTATGATACATAGATCATCAATAAAGTCAACTATTCCTATATTGTTACTATGTTTAGAATTCATTCACCAGGCTTGTACTGATTAAGAGAAAAACTTAAGATCGGTATGG
The DNA here is from genome assembly GCA_050952465.1 of Bacillota bacterium. GTDB lineage: Bacteria > Bacillota > Dehalobacteriia > Dehalobacteriales > Dehalobacteriaceae > DUPU01. Next base: position 68,669 of record JBMNKZ010000007.1, read on the forward strand.
TACTGTTAACTGTACTGCAAAAATTCAGTTAACACCCTATACTTGAAATTCTTAAAAAATAAGGCTTTAAAATTTGGCATGGAAGTTGCTTGTTTATGAGAATACATTCACTAATATATCTAAGGAGGTTTTGAAATATGAATTCCTATGTTCATGAAGTGAAAAATCAGTTGAAGGATTGGAGAATAGCCAGTTTAATCATTATATTCACTGTAGCAAGAGTGATCTATGGATGGGCATGGCTTAATTCCGGACTGGGCAAATTAGCATGGTTCAGTGATGGAACATTTAATTCCGCAGGAAAGATCCAGGCAATGATTACTAACATTGCAGGGCCTGAGGTTTCTCGATTTGACCCCCTAATGATTAATAAGATGTTTGCTTGGGTTTCCCAAAATATCTTTTTGGGTATGCCAGGACTTACTGATGCTCTGGTCGTTGTTTTTGAGATTGGAGTAGGTATGGGAATGATTCTGGGCTTTAGGGTATTCTGGTTAGCTTTAGTAGCCATTTTTATGAATACTCAGTTTATTGCCGGTGGCTCATTCAATAACTTCGGATATATCTGGACTAACCTTGCTGTAATGAATTTTGCTAAACATGCTGAGCTTTTAGGCCTATCCGGATTTCTAAAATACAGGGGTTTTGCTACATTTAACGCTTCACAAACTCGAATTAACCGAAATATAGCCAACCAAACAGCTAAGTAAAATATCTCTATAAAGTCTCTACTTTAGCACTCGATAATCACAAATAATAACCCTGGTTTTATTTTTATATAAAACCAGGGCTTTTACGTTTATAAAAATAAACTAAGTATACCGTCATTTAAAAATTAATGTTCAGCAGTCCATTGCTTTAACCTCTTCCAATGCCTCGATAGATAAACCCTTTTTCCGGTAATTCATTCATGCTATATAAGTTACGGCCATCGATAATAATCGGTGATTTCATAATTAACTTCACATAATTAAAATCTACATTCTTAAACTCTTCCCACTCAGTTACCAAAATTATGGCATCAGCCTCTGCTGCGGCTTCGTATAAATTTCTACAGTATTCTACGTCAACCAAGTATTTCTTTGCTTCATCCATGGCTGCTGGGTCATAAACCTTTACTTTGCCCCCTGCCCTTTGAATCTCACGACAAATATCAATTGAGGGCGCTTCACGCATATCATTAGTATTAGGCTTAAAAGAAAGCCCCCATAGGCAGATGGTTCTTCCCTCAATTGTTCCTAATACTTCTTTCAATTTTTCCACAGCCTTGAACCTTTGTCTCTCATTGATGCTGATCACATTTTTTATGAGTTCAAAATTATAGCCTGCTTTTTCCGATATCTTGACCAAAGCCTTCACATCCTTGGGGAAACAAGCCCCGCCAAAACCTAGTCCTGCATCTAAAAAGAATTTTCCGATGCGCTTATCCAGGCCCATGCCCCGGGAAACCTGTAAAATATCCGCTCCTAATAATTCGCAAATATTACTGAGACCGTTCACGTAAGATATTTTCATAGCTAAAAAAGCATTGGACGCGTACTTAATCATTTCTGCTGTAGGAATATTGGTTCTAATTATTGGAGCATTAAGGGGGCGATGAATTTCAGCTACCAGATCCCCTGCTTTTTCATTATCCGCCCCAATCACTACCCGATCTGCATAAAGAGTATCATGAATGGCACTGCCCTCTCTCAGGAATTCCGGGTTTGACACCACATCAAAATCCGCCGGATTTTGTTGATTACTTTTAATGATCTTTTTTACCCACGCTCCCGTCCCCACAGGTACCGTACTCTTATTAACAATCACTTTATACCCGTCAATAGTCTCAGCAATACCCTTTGCTACCTCTTCCACCTGGGAAAGATCCGCTTCCCCGTTAGGCAGAGAAGGTGTTCCTACCGCAATGAAAATCACTTCTGCAAATTGGACCCCTTTTTCCAGGCTGCTGGAAAAGCTTAGCCTCCCACCCTTTGTATTTCTATCCACCAGTTCCTTTAATCCCGGTTCGAAAATAGGCATAATACCCGCTTTAAGCTTTTCGATTTTTTCCTGATTATTATCAATACAAATTACTTCATGCCCAATGTCCGCAAAAACCGCCCCTGAAACAAGACCTACATAACCCGTCCCGACGACACAAATTTTCATTTTCTGACCTCCTAAAATAGAGGCCTGGCTAACAAGTTGCGCTGTATATTATGAATCAACTTCCTGTATTTCAAAAATCCAGCATTTTACCTCGAGAGAATGTGATTTCTCTCGTTTTCAGCAAATATAGTACCGCAAAATATACCATCATCCCAACTGTCACAGAAACCCCTGCCTGTAAGGGTTATCAAACTAATGCTTATGGTGAAAATGTTGAAGCCATCATCCCAACTGTCACAGAAACCCCTGCCTGTAAGGCCAGGCCGATCCTACCATAATTATGTAAATAAACCTCAAGATGCCCTTTTAATAACAGAATCACCCAAGTCATTACTGCAGAGGATAGGATGCTTTTAGCTAAGAGCACCCACAAATCCTTAGTCAGAAAACCTACAACCATTTTATCTTCTTTGTCTGTTTTGTCTAATCTGTCTAACCTGCCCAAATACATCAAAAGCAGTCCGCAATTTACTATCGCACCCGCGGAGCTTGCTAGGGCTAATCCTCCATGGGCTAAATAAGGAATTAACCCAAGACTTAAACCTAAGTTAACTAAAGCAGCCGCCGAATAAGCTTTAACCGGTTGTGACATATTCTTTAAGGCATAAAAACCATAATTCAGAATGGTATTCAGAGCTCTGCAAGTTAAGCCTACAGCATAAAACATTAGGGCATAAGAAGTACGTTCCGTATCTTCTGCCGAAAAAACTCCCGTTTGGAAAAAGAAAAAAACAATTTCCTTCCTTAGCACCATCAGTACCCCACTCACCGGCAGAAGCAAAATAATCAGCAGCTTAATCCACTTACGTATAGCTTCATTTAAGTATCTTAGCTCCTCTTTTTTATTATCTGCATCCACGATCATAGACCGAAACTTTAGGCACTTAAAAGTTGACCCATTCAGCCCTACTCTTTCCTGGTAAAATAATATCGGGCTGCCGTCAGATATTTTTATTACTAAAGCAATAAACATAAATATGGGAAAAAGAAATATCACTACAAGAAGGGAAAAACAAATATCAAAAATTCTTTTTATAATTAATTGTCCCACTGACAGCATCCATCTTTGGCCTCCTCAACTGACTGTATCTAAGCTGTCCGCCATATTTAAGACTGTCCCCAGGATAGGAACCTCCAAACTACCTAATAAGCCCACTGCTTTTTTTACAGTTTTCCTTTTGTACATCCCTGCGGCGATCACAAGCAGTACCCCGTCTGTTTTAGTGGAAAGCAAAGCGGCATCAGATGATGTTAAGAGGGGCGGTGTATCAAAAAGAATTATTTCCGCCTGTTTTTTCATTTCATCAATAAACGGACTTAATGATTCTGATACTAAGACTTTCCCCGGGTCAGGAGGAAGATATCCTGTAGGAACGACAAGTAAGTTTCTATTGATCGTTTCTTGTACTACCTCAGCCGGATCATTTATTTCCCTTTGGAGAACCGAAGTTAATCCTTGAAAAGCATTATTTATGTTCCAAATTTTATGCTGGACAGGATCTCTTAAATTTGCATCAACTATCATGACCTTGCGTCCGGATTCCGCCAGTGCCAGGGCCAGATGGGCTGTGATCAGAGATTTTCCTTCTTTAGGCCCGGAACTGGTAATTAATAGCGTGTGTAGGTTATTACCCAAGCCTTTTACCTGAAGGCCGGCTTTTAATATTCTAAATTCCTCTATCATAACTTTTCCTCCCTCATGGAAAAACCATAAACCCCACCCGGATTTTTAGATATAACTCCCAGTACCGGCAGTTTGAGAAATTTAGATAAGTCCTCCGCGGTTTTTACGGTACTGTCCAAAAAGATGACCAAAATAATCCTGCTTACTGCAATAAGAAAGCCAATTATCCCCGCCACCGCAATTGCATATCCTGATTTTTGATCCTGAGGCTCTGTCGGCAAGGAAGCTTCCTCCACCAAAGTCAAACTGTCAATTTTCATAACTTGCTCGATCTTTTCCATGAAAACTTTGGTCAAAGTATTGGCAATTCTTTGGGCTCTATAAGGGTCTTTATCTTTCACTATAATTTGAATTAATCCTGTATTGCTTAAACGACATGTGGCTACTCGTTCTTTAAACTCCTCCGGTGTTTCCTTAAGTTTTTCTATGTAAATCACCTTTTCCGCCACCGATCTACTTTGGGCAATTTCCTCATACATTTGAGTCAATTGATGATGTGCGGTTAATATGTCGCTATACTGCATCAGCGAGTTTTGCTGGAGAAAATCTTTGGGCACGACCATTACCAAACTAGATGCCTGATAAGAAGGAGGTAACAAGAAAAAAACAACTAAAGCAGCGGTTACAGCAAATATCCCGGTAAGGGTCAGAATACTCTTCCACCCTTTTCTGAAACTGTTTAATAACAGGTAAATTTCCACACCAACCACCCTTTCTACTTGCTAAAACCTTGGAGGTGAGTCTTATGCCAATCCCAGGCACTTTTCATTATTTCATCCAACTGGGGAAATAAAGGACGCCACCCTAATTCCCGACGAATTTTTTCACAGTCAGCCACTAATACTGCCGGATCACCGGGACGAGGGGGACTGACCCGATATTTTATCTCACATCGGGAGATGCGTTTTGCTGACTCCACAACTTCCAGCACACTGTATCCTCTTTCATTCCCCATGTTGTAAATACCCTTATTCATCCCCTCTCTTAAAGCTTGTAAAGCCAAAATGTGCCCTTCCGCCAGGTCAACGACATGGACAAAATCCCGCACTGCCGTTCTGTCCGGGGTAGGATAATCTCCTCCGTATATATGCAGTTCTTTTTTCTGCTTCAGGGCTACCTGTAGAGCCAAAGGGATTAAATGAGTTTCCGGATTATGATCCTCACCTATTTTTCCTGTAGGATCGGCCCCAGCAGCATTAAAATACCGCAAGGAAACATATCTTAAGCCATAAGTCTGGTGATACCTTTCTAAAACCTTTTCAATTTGGAGTTTGGTATCACCATAGGGATTAGTGGGATTTAGCATATGGCTTTCTTTGATGGGCAAAGATATCGGTTCCCCATATACCGCAGCAGAGGAAGAAAAAACAAAGTGCTTTACTCCCCTGTTGATAACCTCATTTAGAAATAGTATGCTCTTGGCCACATTGTTTTCAAAATACTTGGCCGGGTTGACCATTGACTCCCCCACTTGACTTTCCGCGGCAAAATGCATTACTGCCTGCACATGATATTTTTGGATTGTTTCCGCCACCTTAGTCCTATCCCCGATATCCCCAACTACTAAAGGGAATCCTTTTACCGCTTCCATATGTCCTCTGCTCAGGTTATCGTAAATAACAACGTCAAAGCCTTTCTCAGCAAGCCTATGGACAGTGTGACTCCCAATATATCCGGCACCGCCCGTTATCAGTACCACCATTTTGACACTTCCTTATCCTTAATCAAAAACAGCGTTCTTAGCGCCCGTTGGGTTTTTACTCCACCTGACGTAGCCGCTCCTTGCCATCCGTGGCATCGCGGTATCAGGTCATCCATGGCCGTCGAAAGTCGTTATCCAGGGGCTATACGGTTCTTATCTCCCTCTTAAAGGAAGGGGGAGGCTTGAACTGTTAGCTATCGGATAAACCACAACCCATGAGTCCAATCCCTAATTCGATCTATCATTCTATAAGCACAACATGTTATCAAGCTCATATATGAAAAATTACCACTTGCCTATCTTGTCATAATATCTTATTCCAATGAGATAATTTGGTGACAAGCTAAACCGTCAAAAATCAACTCAAACTGGATAAAGGATTAATTCAAAAAAACAGGGCAGTAACGAAACCCAGTTTCGTTACTGCCCTGACATTTTAGCCCCAGCAAACTATTATATATCATGCTTCCTTACCGATCACTCATGCATTTTTTTCGTTAAAGCCCCATTCTCTTTCAACAGCCAGACAATAGGGCGAGATAGGGCGAAGAGCCTTCTGTTCTCGGTGGTTTCTTACACCCCAGTACCTGCATCCCAAAAAGGATCTTGCCGCCTACCGGAATTAGGGGCAAAGGGTGAGCGCAGCAACTTATGACCTAAATAGTAGCCAAACCCGATAATGGTCTCTATTGGTGAGAAACACTCGATAGTACTGTCAAACAAGAAGTTGGCCGAGCCGCCAAATTCCTCGTCCGCCTGCCACATGAGAACAGCCAGCGGTACTTTGGGGAATGCGGCAAATACTTGAGCACTGTCCCCCATCCTGAGTTTTTTACCGTTCAGGGCGGCAGCGGCACAGTCAAAGGCGGCTAGATCATATTGAAAGGTACTTACTAAGGCATCAAGCACCTCTTTTTTGAAAGCCGGATAGAAAATTGCACCACCGTTAGGTACTTCCTTTAGTGTAATCCATTGGCCCGACGGTGTAATATCCTGAGCATAAGTAAGATAATGGAGGATTAGTATCCCGGTACCCAGGGCACAGCGGATGCCTGTTGACAGGTCATATATCTCCTCATTATTTAGATCTACAATAAAGGGCCTTTCAAAAAAAGGAACGCAGTATTGGCCGGGAATTGCATAGTATTCCGCACCAGCATTGGCACATACTGTCACAGGGTTCTTCCCCTGCAAGTCGGCCATAGCCTTATTAAAGGCAATCCTATAATTCGAACCCACTCTAATTCCCCCTTTGTTTCCCTGTCATGACCAAGTACGCTCTGCCTCCACCCCATCGGACAACTTGGCCCGGTGAAGAAACACGACAAAGAGATATCCCGTTCCGACCAGGACTTTAATTTCCTTAAGAAATGCTCTGGTCCTGGGGATACCACCAATTAGGTTACCATCAATGAACACGCCTTCATTTAACCCTTTCCTGAAGAGTAACCTTGACCGTATCGCCGGGTTGTTTGCCAATTTTTGCCCGAATATCCTTGCGGATACCTATGATGTGGCAAGGGGTACCCATTTTTACCACAATTCCGTCATATGGTTCATCATCAAAGGTAGCATGGACAGGGACGCGACTTTTCCCAAATTCCTTTTTCACATCAAAAGGGATTTCTATATATGCCCCATCAATATCAGGAACCTTTTGGATGACGGCTACAAAGTCATATACCGGCTTATCTTTTAGAACACCCTTTGTCTTGGCGGCAATTTCCTGCACCCTGTACCGAGTGATTTCCTCAATCAAATCATAGGGTATGGGTTTGGAAAACGGGAATTGGATCGCACCCTTCGTTGTTTTATATTCCCGTAGCTTTTCAGCAAAGACATGCACCGCGTCATCCCCGGGATAAAGCCCGAGGTGATTTTTGGCCGCTGCAAAATGAATGAGATTCTCTGTTTGCCAGAACGTGGGCATCTGCCAGCTTATCTTTTCTTTGGCATCGGGAGCGGCTTTACGGATAGTGCTCCGGACTCGTTCCAGTATCTCCCCCACATGGTCAGGAAACAGCGCTATGTATTCATCAATGGTGTTATATGCCGGTCTTTCCACAGGTACTTTACGCGGACGTCTTGACTAAGTAAGAATATATGCCTGCCCAATACGTTCTACTAATGCTGAAAACAAAGTATTGTCCGTTACCTTAAAATAATGGACCACACGGTTTCTTGATGTTTGTAATACTTTGAGCGGTTTCCATTCATCATGGAGAACATCAGAGGCAAAGGCAACCACCATATAGTCTTTGTTGGCACTCACCTCGGCAAAAGTGGAAGTATGTTTCCACAGTATGGCTTTTGTTGTCTCATACTCATCAAATTCTCCGATTTTCTCAAGAGCTATGTGGCGAAGCTGTTCATAAAGCGGCTGCCACTTGGCACGCACACCGGAAAATATCGAATTTGCCAGATTAATCACTCCCTTCTTTTCCAATTCCTCCTAATTATTCTCTGTTCTCAGCAAAAGAAATCTCAGGCGCTTCTGAAGCTAATATCTGCCAGCAGGCCAAAAAACAGTATAGCGACTGGCATTGCGCTGACTGTTAGCAAAAACCACTTAATCAGATTTTCTAAATTAACAAACTGAGACAGTTCTTCCGCAGTACTGAGAAAACTTTTATTTAGACTAAAAAAGTCGGGAGGATATCCCCCCAACTTATTTTTTCTTCGGCTTCTTTTTTGTTTCTGTCAGCTCATCCCTAGTCTCCATATCCATTCTGGAGATTGGGAAGTTATCGGGGCCATAAATAGTATTATCCTCAGCAAATTCCATTACCATGTTTCTTAATCTTTCGGACAATACTGAATCGGGATCCGGGACCACACGTTTTTTTGTGGTCATAATAATCACCTCCAACAAATATTGTCCCATTACCTTGCTATTTTATGTAACACCAGGGAAGCAAGCCTAATGATAGATTTGACAATCTGTCTATTCCTGATATAAAGTACTTTCCATCCCCCAATAGCCGGAAAGATAATAGTCTCGGTAAAAAGCCGCATAAGGCAGGAATCTTCTTGTTGGAGATGAAGGGCCCTTCAACGAAGGCAGCGTTTAACTTTATTCACTAATTTTTCATACACCTTATGCATATGAGGCTCATTTGACCATATATTGATTTCATCCAGGGGAATCCATTTTACGCCGCTGTTTTCATCCTCCTTAACGGTAAAATCTTGGTTCTCGTCAACTTCAATCAAATAGGTCAGGGATAAATGCAGATGCGGGGAAATATATTCCCCTCTTTTGATATGACCTACCACAGTCAAAACATCCAGGGAAAATATATCGGACATCACCGGTCGGGCATGAATAACCCCTGTTTCTTCCCTTAATTCTTTAAGTGCAACTTTTAAAAAATCTTTTTCTCCATCAACATGGCCACCAATCCAAGACCAGGAATTATAAATATTATGATGCACCATAAGAACCTTATCCCTGCTTTTATTAACAGCAAATGCCGAACTGGTGAAATGGGCAATCTTATTATTCCGGGTTAGTACATCCTCAAATCTTTCTATAGCGTATAAGATTAACTCTTTGTCCTTTGTTTCCTGTTCATTTTGAGGGCAATATTTTTTTATTACATCTATCCAATGCATTATTTCTCTCCACACTTAACAGCTTTATCTGCCGGCTCCGGCTTAGGTTGAGGAAGGCTGTATGCTCTTCTCCCTTCCACAATGTCTTTCCCTGTTACCTTTGTCCCTTGCCTATTCCATTCTACTTATTTTTTAAATTTTCCTTCAAGAATTTATTGATATTGCTTTAATTGCTTTTTGAAACATTTCTTTATCTTACAATGTTCTCTTCTGCCATTGTGTATCTATAACCGGTTTCCCTATTCTCCCCATAGCGAGGCACCTAAGACAGGTTTATATTTAATATTTTATTAAGTTAAAAATACCAGAAATACAGGGAAATGTCCTAAGTATAATACCACAATTACCCTAACCTCTCTAAAACAGTCTCATTATCAATAAAGATGGGCAACGTATACTTCAATTATATGACAAAAAACCTTCACAAAATCAAATTATTTCAATAATATATTTTATAAAATAAAATAGGGGGGTTCTTTATGTCCAAACATAAAAAGAAAAAATGCAGTGATGATAAACTAAAGGTAAAAGTCAGACAATCTGATGATGGTTGTAAGAAAAAAATTAAAATTTACAATGACAGCTTTAAAGTAAAAGTGCGGGTGAAAGGCCAAGAGTGCATAATTGATAATGGTGATGATTATGGTGAAGATTGGAGGTGCTAATATTCCTCTTGTAAAAGCATTTGGATAAGAAATCCCCAATGCTCCGTCGAGAATCTACTTCTGACGGAGCATTTGCGTAGTAGATTCCTTAGAAGCACCTAAAAGGAAATCCAGTATTTTCATATAATCCACTTCAGTTCACCTTGTTAAAAAACAGCCTTCGAAATTCCTTGTTTATTTATCTGATGTGCCCTGAATTTCTTCTTCAGGCTTTCAACTGATATGGCCAGTCCTGTTGATTCACCGTTGTCTTTGTTTTGTGCTGATTCCAAAACAGCAAAAACTATACCGATAACTTCACCCTGACTGTTTATAACCGGGCTGCCGCTGCTCCCTTTATAGATAAAACTCTCAATTGCAATAACAGGTTCTGTCCATCTTTCAAGCATTATTTGTCCTGAGACTAAACCAGTGGAAACTACAAAAGGAAATCCCAGCGGATTTCCGATAATTAAAACTTTGCTGCCGGATTTAACAGCTTTATCTGCCAGTTCCAGCTTAGGCAAACTTTGTCCTTCAATTTTAATCAAAGCCAAATCTATATCAGGAAAGGCCCTCCACTTGGTGCTGACATATATTTCTCCTTGGGGAAACCTTACGATTACAACTTTCGCATCGCTAACAACATGAAAATTTGTTACTATCAATCCCTCTGAATCAATATTAAATCCCGTCCCTCTTGATTGTCCGGCCTCAACTAAAACTACCGCTTTCTTAAAGGCCTGAACCTCAGGCAATTGCTTCAGTTCTCCCGATTGGGATAAAAAACCCAGTTGAGGAAAGCTGTAAGCTCTAAAAAAATTACCAACAAGAATTGTCATAAAAATAATAACAGTAATAAATCCGATTAACCTGAATCCCGGTGTTTTTTCGGTGCCCTGCTGTTTCTGCACCGGTATTATCTCTTCATCATCATATGCATTATTCAATTCTTCTATCAAGTCTGCATCAAGGTTTTCTTTATCTTCAGCACTCAAAGGTATATCCCAGTAGTTGGCTTTCTTATTTATATCAAGCCCTCTCCCTTCCCAATGTCTTTCCCTGTTACCTTTGTCCCTTGTCTATTCCATTCTACTTATTTTTTATATTTTCCTTCAAGAATTTAATAATAGATCATCTTTTCTGTAGAACGTGAAGGATTAATCCTGTACCTGGATTAAACTGTTAACCTGTAAATTCTTAGGGATACTTTCCCTGCCCTTAAGATAAACCAGTTCAAGAAGAAAACTAAAACCCATTACTAAAGCATTAACACCTTGAACAAGGTTAAAGGCAGCCTTAGCAGTACCTCCTGTAGCCAAAACATCATCAATAATTAATACATTAGAAGTGGAATCAAGATTAATTAAGTTAGCTTCAAAAACATCACATCCGTATTCTTTAACGGATTCTATCCTATGGGTAAAGCTGGGCAACTTGCCTGCCTTTCTCAACGGAATAAATCCTGCCCCTAAATGATAAGCTACCGCGGAACCAAGAATAAATCCTCTTGCTTCCATAGAAACAACATGTGTTATTCCCTTGTCCATAAAAGGCTCAGCCATTGCTTTAATAGCTTTTTGAAACATTTCTTTATCTGCTAATAAAGGGGTAATATCCTTAAATTTAATACCCGGTGAAGGGAAATCATTAATAGTTCTTATATAATCGATAAACATTTTAATTACCTTCTCTTTTTTTTGCTTTAAAACATTATATTTAATAAGTTGAATTCGTTCTTAATCATTTATCTTTCCTTTACTAATGGGGCAGAACAGCAAATCTTATAATAAATAATGCAGCCAGAACAAAAACAATAGGATGTATTTCTTTAAACTTTCCTGTAGCAATCTTGACTATGGGATAAAATATTATTCCTGCAGCAATGCCATTAGCTATACTATAGCTGAAAGGCATGATGGCAATAGTAAAGAAAGCAGGTAATGCTTCTGTAAAGTCACTAAAATTAATTTTGGTTATCGCGCCCATCATAAGAACCCCTACGATGACTAATGCCGGGGCGGTTGCCTCTGCCGGGATTATTCCCACCAGCCCGCTGAAGAATAAAGCAAGAATAAATAAGATGCCCACGGTGAAGGAGGTAAGACCTGTTCTTCCTCCCTCTGTTATACCTGCGGAAGATTCTACGTAAGTAACTACAGTACTGGTACCAAGTGCTGCTCCGGCAGTTGTTGCTACGGCATCTGATAATAGTGCCCTATTCATATTTTTTACTCTGCCGTCTGCATCCAGCATATTAGCTTTTTGGGCCGTACCTACTAACGTTCCGATTGTATCAAATAAATCAACAAGGCTAAAAGTAATAACCACCATCACAACACTTGTGACTGCTCCGATAAGACCTACGCCAAGACCGCTATTACCAAGGAGCCCCTTAAAATCCATTTGCAAAAAAGTCGGGGCAAGTGACGGCGGGGCACTTAAAACATTAATCCCCGTGAGATTAGTGATGCCAAAAGGAATACCAACTATGGCGGTAAGGATAATTCCTATTAAAATAGCTCCTTTTATCCCTCTTGACATTAAAATAGCAGTAATAGCAATCCCGGTAATGGTAACTATGGTGCCGGGTCGGGTAAAAGTTCCAAAACTAACCAGTGTTTCCGGATTTGCTATGATGATGCCTCCGCTTTTTAGGCCGATTAAAGCAATAAACAGGCCAATACCACCGGATATTGCCAGCTTCAGGTTATGGGGAAGGGCATCAACAATTTTTTCTCGTATTGCCGTCACCGTAATAATAATAAACAATATCCCGGAAATAAAGACAGCTGCCAATGCTTGCTGCCAGGTATAGCCTAAGGTAAGGCAGACACTAAAAGTAAAAAATGCATTTAATCCCATCCCGGGTGCTTGTGCAAAAGGCAGGTTGGCATATAAGGCCATAATTAAGGTTCCTACCGCTGCAGCAAGACAGGTAGCAGCAAAAACAGATGCCACTACAGAATCGTTAATGGCATTGAAAACGGCTGCCCCATCCCCAGCAATACCCTGTTCGTTCATACCCGCAAATTTTAAAATATTGGGATTTACAAATATGATATAGGCCATGGTAATAAATGTAGTGACTCCGGCCAATATTTCTGTTCTGGCTGTAGTACCGTTTTCAGATAATTTAAAATATGAGTCTAAAAAACCCTGATTAGCATTCTTCGGACGAAATTGCTTCATGATATGCACCTCCTAAGCTAAGATCCGCATACTAGTTTGTGAGTAAATTTCTTGGAGCAGAACTCTTAAATTATAGTATCAGAATTATCCGAATCCAATATTCACTTTTTGTAATATTTAAGTATTCGGAAGAACACAAGGGGACGGTTCTGCTGTGTCAAAGCCAGTTAACATAGATGACACAATAGAACCGTCCCCTTGTGTTTGCAAGCCGGAAAAATAAACTTATTCAATATGATAAGACAGTTTTCTTGCTAATCTCCCTAGAGAATTCATAAAACCAAAACGAGCAATCTTTGAAATAACTTTGCCAAATTTTCGATAGAATAAATTAAATAAAATATAAGGCACTTTTTGCTTCGGATGATCCGGTATTCTCTTCAAAATATTTTTAAAAGAGTAAAACTCTTTATAAATCCATAAATAACCCTTCAGCAATTCTTCCTGGGTCATCTGTTTCGGGGCAAAGACCACGTTTGCCGTATTATAATGACTTAAATCAAAATCAGTGATCCTTCCCTCTTCTAAGAACCTTTGATATAAAACTGTTCCGGGATAGGGAGTGAGAATGTGCGCTGTCATTGTTTCCACTTTGTTTTTTACCAACCAGTCCAGCGTGTTTTGAAACACATCGGGAGAATCATGATCAAAGCCAAAGACCAGACTGGCATTTATCATAATACCCCGTTTATGCAGCTCATCAATTAAGCGCTCATAATTTTCCCTCTTATTTTGGAACTTTTGCACACTTTGAACGGACTGTTCATTAATTGACTCGAATCCGATAAACAGGCTTTGGCAGCCACTTTCTTGCATTAGATCCAATAAATCCGGATGATTAAGGATATTCGCTGATACGGCGGCATTCCATTTAAGACCAAGGGGTTTTATTTCCTTAAGAAATGCTTTTGCCCAGGGAATATTGCCAATCAGGTTATCATCAATGAACATGACGTGTTTGGTTTTTAGCAGTTTTATCTCCTCAATTACATTGGCTATGGGTCGATTACGATATTGATGGTGTACATAGGCACAGCTATTATAGCAGAATTCACATTTAAAGGGGCACCCACGGCTGGCCACGATGATGTTGGTATAAAGGTATTTTCCCGTTGGGATCAGACTTCGGCGGGGAATCGGAATTTTGCCGGGGTCAGCTATTGTCTTGGAGTAGTACTTTGGTTTCAGCTGACCGGTGCTTACGTCAGAAAGAATTTGATGCCAAACATTTTCCGCCTCTCCAATACAAACAGCATCCGCAAACTGCAAGGCTTCCTCAGGATTCGCACTAACATGAATCCCCCCAAGGATAACCGGTACATTTTTCTTGCGATAATACTGGGCAATTTGATAAGCCCGTTTGGAGGTATCAACATTTACTGTAATTCCGACTAAATCAGGAGAATCTGAAAAGCAAAGGGGATGTACATTTTCATCTTCAATGGAAATTACGTATTCCTCCGGAGTCAAAGCAGCTAATACCAACAGGGACAAGGACGGTGCCATTAAGCGTTTAAACTCTGAATCCATTGGTCTAAGGCTCATTTTTGGTTGGATTAGTTTTACTATCATTATCTTGCCCCTTCTATTCAGAACTGTTATTAATTGGGGTATCTGCGTCACTTTTATATTCTAAAATATCTCCGGGTTGACATTCCAAAGCCTTACAAATCGCATCTAAAGTTGATAGTCGAATCGCCTTTGCCTTTCCGTTTTTCAATATAGAAAGATTGGCCATTGTTATACCAACCCTCTCCGAAAGCTCTGTGACACTCATTTTCCTTTTAGCCAACATCACATCAATATTGATTATAATTGCCATATTTTTCACCTCAGATCGTTAAATCATTTTCAGTTTTTATATCAATGGCATGTTTCAATAGCTTTTCAAGAACAGCGGCAAAGACCGCAATCACCAGGGAAGCAAAGATAGGGACCATAGCGAATATTATGGCACCTGGTGCATCGTCTAGATCTGCTAAGCGAAAAACGAATGGCATAATTACCACATACAAACCACTGATTGTTATTGCACAGAATTTGATATTTTTGAGAGCTTTCACAGACAATTTAGAGAAAGCTTGGTCCTTATCAATATAGATTAAAAGTTTAAAAGCCTGATACAATGCAAAGAAAAACGGTATCACTGATAAATACAAACCCATTATAATGGGATATAGCATAGGGGCGTAATCTGGATTTGCCGGATTATTAGCTAACCAAGGCAACCCAAATATACACAAAGCAAGGACCGGAAGTCCCATCAGAACAACAACGGACTTTAAAAAAAGTGTTTCTCGTTTCATATAAAGCACCTCACCGATTTATTGATAATATCATTTTAACACACTTTTATCGTTTTGCAATATATTAATATCGATTATCATAACATTTTTGCCCTAATACAATTATTTTAGGCAAAGATAAAGAGCATTCTCAAAAAATGCTCTTAACTATTTCCTCTCCATATCAGGTTTCCAATAACATATACCCTTCCACTCATAAAATGTGCCAGGCAGGGTCTTAAGTTCAATATCTTTTTCATCGAGTTTTTTAACGGTATTAATTAACCAAATCATATCTTTAATTGATAAATCTGTGGTTATATGTTCTTTAAATTTTAAGGCCATCAAAGATATTTCCAGCAGATTCTGTTTTTCTTTTATTTGCCGAAACAAGGCTTTCGCCATTTGTTGTTGCCTTTGTACCCGGGCTATATCACCTAAAGGTTCCTTCCGGTGCCGAATTAAGGCATAAGCATGTTCCCCGTCTAAAATTTGTCGGCCTTTTTTTATTAAATAACGTCCGGACTGAATATCTTTCTCCACATCCATCTCTACCCCGCCTACAGCATCAATTAAATAGGCAAAGCCCTGATAATCCAATTTCACATATTTATCTATCGTGAGCGACAGAAAGTTTTCTAGGGTTTCGATGGTTAATTCCATGTCTCCAAAGGCATAGGCATGATTTACCTTATCCTGGCCCCGTCCGGGGATTTCCACTAATGTATCCCTTGGGATAGAGAGGGCATGTACTTTTTGCTTCTCTGCATCAAATTGGACGAGAATGATGGTATCTGTCCGTCCTTTTTCTTTACGGACACCCCCGCCGGGAAACACTCCAGCATCAATGCCTACTAAAAGAATATTCATATTTTTCGAGATGCCAGGTTTTTTCTGTGCTTCTTTAAATTGGTCTTTATTACTATTGTTCTTGTTATTGCTCCTATTATCATTCTCAGTGTTTACTTCCGAGCCAGCCGGTTTTGATAATAAATTATCCATGGCAGCAAAACTAAACCCTAAAGAAAGTAAGAAAAGTACTAAGCCGATCCAGATGATTTTCCTTAATTTCATGAAAAAGCCATTTCCCTTCTCCCAATCTTCTAGTCCATAATATTCTCTAATAGAGCAGAAGGTGTGGAAGGGCTATTAGTTTTCCCTTGCCAGAAGCTGCAGCAAATAATCCTGATAACTTCCCTTGGGCAGTCCGTTAATTAACTGAACAAACTGGAATTTGCTGATAAAACCCATAGCAAAAGCAATTTCTTCAATACAAGCGATTTTCTCTCCCTGCATCTTTTCAATGACCGCGATGTAATTGGCCGCATCCAGCATACTCTTGGGAGTTCCGGTATCAAACCACGCGATCCCCCGGCCCATAACCTGAACATTTAATTCTCCCAGTTTTAGATACTCCCGGTTCAAATCAGTAATTTCCAGTTCCCCTCTGGGGGAGGGATTTAGCTTTTTGGCCAGATCCACAACCTTTTCATCATAAAAATACAGTCCCGGCACGATATAGTTTGATTTCGGGCGGACCGGTTTTTCCTCCAAGCTTAAAACCTTTCCCTCTTGATTAAATTCAACCACCCCGAAGCGTCCCGGCTCGTCTACCCAATAAGCAAAAATTAAGGCCCCGCTTTTTAATGTACCGGCTTTTTGCAAAAGCTTTGGCAGATTGTTCCCGTAAAACACATTATCTCCTAAGATTAAACAGACTGGTTTCCGATCAATAAATTCCTCACCAATGGCAAAAGCCTGGGCAATACCCTTTGGCTTTTCTTCCACCTGGTAAAAAATATTCAGACCAAGTCTCATCCCGTTTCCTAAAATGTTCTGGTAATGAGGTAAATCTTTCGGGGTGGAAATAATTAAGATTTCTCTGATTCCGCACAACATCAATGTAGCCAGAGGATAGTATATCATCGGTTTATCATAAACAGGCAATAACTGCTTGTTTACTATTTGAGTATTTGGATACAACCTGGTTCCAGCCCCGCCGGCCAGAATAATACCTTTCATTTACAATTCTCCTTTGGACAGGGAAGTTCTAATACAAGATATTCGGCCAAGCTTAATTTGGTGCAAAGTCATGTTGTTCTGATACATTAATTACACATAAGGCTAAACTTAAAAGAATCCACATATGAGCCGATGACATGATGGAACCATTACTTATTACACCAAGGGAAAACATGCACAAAGAAATGATTAAACCTTCAGACCACATTTGTAAGTTTCGGTGCCTGGAATTGCAAAAGATTTTAAATAAATCCCAAAGCATTCTGGCAAAGAATAATAATAACAAAACCCAAATAATTACACCATAATCCACCAATACCTCAACCCACCAGTTATGCATTTTTATAAACCCAAAGGTTTCGTCTTGGTACTGCTCCATTATAAATTGGGAACTTCCTGCACCTACCCCAAGGCCGTAAGTATCTTTTAACATATCTAATCCTTTTAAAATTAATATTTTACGTACCCGGATAGAGCTATCATTATCCCAATTTACAAAAACAGACATTACTTGTTCTTTTAATTGATTGGGGGCTAAATCAGCATGTTGATTTTCCAAGGGATAAATAAAGCCCGCTAAAATGATCACAATAACGACACCAATAATAGTCCTTTTGATCATATCCCGGAAGAGCCGTCCCCAATATTGAATCCGGTAAAATTGTCCCCAATGTTGGATCACCGATAAAACGATAGCAAGCACCAATCCCAGAATCATGGCCATCATATTAGCCCGGGATGTCGAGGCAGTGATGAGATACAGACCAAGTGCCAAAATCCCAAAACTACAAAACATCATTGGTCTATTTTTCTGGTATTTCCCCCATACATAAAGCAAGGGCAGGTACATAGAGAGATAGGTGGCAAAATTATTGGGATGGCCAAAAGTGCCGATGACTGGAAGGAGGTTATGTTTTAAATAATATTGGGGAAAGCTGCCATAGAGATGATAACCGCCTGTTAATTCCCAAATACCTAAGAAGACTTCCACAAAAAGAACCAGGATCTGTGCTAGAAAAATAGCTTTTAGATCCTCTATGTTGGAAAAATAAAATACTGTAAAGAATATCACTAAGCATCCTAAGCCTAGATAAAACAAATGCTTTAAGCTAAATAAGATGCTGGGAGCTCATAGCAAAGAAAAAAACCCCATAATAACCAAAGGCCAAAAAAAATAAAGTATGGCTGTATCCGGAAAGCCCACTTTATCTTCTGTCCTTGGACTAATCTTAGTGAAAATATTGCCATGAACAAAATGCCATGTAGGGCGAGGAGCACCCGATAGGCAAATAAATGCGGCATCGTGTACCAGGATAGATAAGGACCAAAATAAGCAGAAATGAGAGTTGCGATCCAAAGATACCTTAAAAAATTTATGTCTTTCAATTCTCTCACCGCCTAAATGGCTATTTTGTCATAATATCTTATTCCGGCAAGATGATTTGGGTGAAGAGCCGAGGACAAAAAGTCCCTTTTATGTCATTCTGAATGGAGAGTTAGCGAAATGAAGAATTGTACTTTCAACGACAGCTATGCTAGATAAAAATATTAATAATTTTGTATTAGTTAGGAAAGTGAGGGCAGGGTTCCCTCACTTCCTCAAATTTTGCTGCTGCCATTTATTCATTCAAATCTTCAATTACGGAATATATCGTTTTTCTTTCAGGAGAACAGTTATTAATAAGTGAAACATGTTCTTCTAAAAATTTCGTGCTAATATTACATTCTTTAAAATCAATATCCTTCATAATTGCCATTAGCAGAGGTATATTGGTCTTAATACCCTCTATATAATATTCCCCCAATGCTCTGTACATTCTTGAGATTGCTTCGTCCCGATCCTTACCCCAAGTTATCAGCTTTGAAAACATGGAATCATAGTAGCTGCTAATGATAGAGCCCGCCTTTATTCCTGAATCCAACCTGATACCGGGGCCGCCTGGCGCAATAAAGTTAGTTATTGTCCCAGGTGAAGGAATAAAAGAATTGGCAGGGTCTTCAGCGTATATCCTGCATTCTATGGCGTGTCCGTTAAAATTAATATCCTCTTGTCTGATGCTCAGAGGTTCGCCTGATGCTATGGAAATTTGCTCCTTGACGATGTCAACAGATGTGATCATTTCCGTTATGGTGTGTTCAACCTGTATTCTGGTATTCATCTCCAAAAAGAAAAACTCACCGTTTTCGTATATGAACTCCACTGTTCCCACAGAATTATATCCTACGGATTTAGCTATGGAAACGGCAGCCTGGCACATTTCTTCTCGAAGCTCTGGAGTGAGAAATATGGAAGGGGTTTCCTCAACCACCTTCTTATGTCTCCTTTGTATAGAGCATTCCCTTTCCCCCAGATGAACATAATTACCATAATTGTCGCCTATTACCTGAACCTCAATATGCCTGGGTTTAATCAGATACCTCTCCAAAAATACGGACCCGTCAGCATAATATGACATAGCTTGTTTTTTAACTTCGTCCAGCACCACCCTTAATTCTTCGGGGTCAGATGCTACCTTCATTCCCATTCCGCCGCCTCCTGCTGCGGCTTTAATTAGGACGGGATATCCGATGGTTTCGGCAATTTCAGCTGCTTCCTCAAAACTTTCAATAGCTGTATTACTGCCTCTAATCACAGGTACACCTATAGACAACATCCGACTCCGGGCTTCAATCTTATCTCCCATAAGTCTAATTATTTCACTTTTGGGACCAATGAAAGTAATGCCTGCTTCCTCAACTGCTTCCGCAAATTTAGCCCTTTCTGAAAGAAAGCCATAGCCCGGATGTATAGCTTCTGCCCCGGATACCTTGGCAATGTTAATTATTTTCTCCACATTTGAATATGTGTCCTGAGGCCTGTTGCCATCAATGCGATAAGCATAATCTGCCATCATGGTATGAAGAGCTCCTTTATCTGCACTGGAATACACAGCAACGGATTCAATGCCCATTTCCCTTAACGCTCTGATGATACGGACGGCAATTTCACCCCTATTTGCTACTAATACTCTTTTAAACATAATGTTAAACCATCCTATTATTTCGATTTTACCTAGGTTTATTTCGTTATAACCTGATATTATCACCTAGTGGTAAATATAATATTACAGTATTGGAAATATTTCAAGCCTCACCCCTATGATTCACCCTTGTGATTTTTACCATTTTTACTTCCCGATAAAAATAAAATAATAAAAGTAAAACCTGCCATCATTCTTATTACCATGATTGTGCAGGTTTTTTACCTATGTATTTTATTTGCTTGGAGATTCAATCACATCGAAGCCCAGAATGCTTCCTGGATAAGTCTAAAACTTCAGGATTTATGCAGTTAGGAGGCATTTTACCCTCTAATCCCGCCAGGAGGTTTTCTGCCGCCATCATCCCCATCTTGATCCGGGTTTCTTCGGTGGCACTGGCAATATGCGGGCACATGACAACATTTTTTAGTTCGGCCAAACCTGGTTCAATTTCAGGCTCCCTTTCATACACATCCAATCCTGCCCCCCAAATTTCCCCGTTTTTTAAGGCCTTGACTAAAGCTGCTTCATCAACAATCGGCCCACGTGAGGTATTAATGAGGATGGCTGATTTTTTCATCAGTTTTAGCTCACGTTCACTAATCAAATGTTTGGTTTCCGGTAAAAGAGGTACATGCAGTGAGATGAAATCTGATGCCTCCAGGAGAGTATCCAGATCTACAAACTTACCTGCCGTCTGTGCTTCAAAATCAGGATTAGCCGTGATATCAGAATAAAGAATCTTCATCTCAAATCCTTTAGCTTTTTTGGCAAAGGAGGTTCCGATCCTGCCGCCACCGATCACACCTAATGTTTTCCCCGACACGTCTTGGCCAAGAAAATGCAGTGGCCCCCATCCTTTAAATTTCCCCTCCCGGTTATATCTATCGGATTCCACTACCCTTCTCGCAACTGCAAAAAGCAATGCCCAAGCCATTTCAGCGGTCGTCTCTGTCAGCACTCCGGGAGTATTGCTTACTAAAATACCCCGTTTGGTCGCAGCCTGCACATCAATATTGTTATAACCTACTGCATAGTTAGCAAATATCATAGCACCATGAGCCGCATCCAAAACCCCTTCATCAATTGTGTCAGTTAATAAACATAATACTCCATCCCGGCCTCTTACCTTTTCCAGAAGAACCGACCTTTTTAGGACACAATCATCAGGGTTTACTTCCAAATCACAATACTCTGCCAGCAAATCTAAGGCCGGCTTAGGGATTTCCCGAGTTACATAAACATTCCATCTTTTAGCCATCTTGATACTCCTTTAGCAGTTTCTTCTCCAGTAATTTTTCCGCCAAAGTATTTAATTGTTTCGCTATTGCTGGAAAATCACTGTTTAAATCTAATGTTTTTACCTCGTTTCCTTATATCACACGTTATTCTCCTCACAGCTTTTCGTCTTTTACATCTTTGGTAATACATGGGGATAAACCTATTTATCAATTCTCTAATTTTCGCCAATTCCCTCCTAAAACTTCTCAGCATAAAAAAGAATGTCATCCTGGGAGGGCCGAGTATTTTAATATCCTCAGCTTTCCAGCCCTCCGGATGACATTGAATAAGTTTAATTTTGACATTTGTTCTACAGAAAATGCTTTTAAAACACGCTTATATTGCTTACTATGAAGTGCAAAATAAAATCACTTGGCAAAAATCGGGATTAGGTATCAAGGGTAGACCACCCTAAGAGATCATATATAAGTCAGTAACCAATCATTCCTTCTAAAATTGAATGATTAAAAAATATGCCCATGAGGCAAAATAATGAAAATTTTGCTCCCGCCAACGATTTCGTTAATGCTCAGGATAACAAATCCTTTTATTGGATTAGTGGAGCATTGTTATCCTATTTTTGGCACCTGTCTTTGTCCTAAAGTTCAAACGAAAACAACGCAGTGCTTAATGTTCTTAATAAAAATCAAAATATAAATAAGCTCATGGAGGAGAAAATTATGCTACAAAAGAGAAAGAAAAAAATTTATCTTGTGTTGTTAGTTCTTATTATTGTAAGTGCAATCGCCATGGGTAATGCCTGCTCCAATGAAGTGGTTGCTGTTGTGGATGGAGAATCTATTTCTAAAGATGATTTATATGATGCCCTAGTAAAACAAAACGGGAAACAAACTTTGGATTCATTGATCACAGACCGGATCATAGACAAGGAAGCGAAAAAAAACAAAATCTCAATTTCTGAAAAAGAAATTCAAGAAGAACTGGATAATTTAATAGTCCAAAACGGGGGTCAGACCCTTTTTGATCAGACCTTGAAAGCTTATAATCTTACCTTGGATGATGTAAAAAAGGATATAGGAAAGAATATGAAGTTGGAAAAACTTTTACAAAAGGAAGTTTCCGTCTCGGAAGAAGAAATGAAAAGTTACTTTCAAAAAAACAAAGAGTCCTTCAACCAGCAAGAACAGGTACAGGTGCGGCATATTTTAGTAGACGATGAAGCGACGGCAAAAGAGGTCAAAGAAAAATTGGATGCCGGTGTGGATTTTGCCGAACTTGCCAAAAAATATTCCACTGATAGCGGTACCAAGGATGCGGGAGGAGAATTGGGTTTCATCTCTAAAGGACAAATGGTGGCGGAGTTTGAAGAGGCGGCTTTTTCTCTGAAAGTAGGCCAAACAAGTGAGCCAATAAAAAGCGATTATGGTTATCACATTATCAATGTAAAGGATAAAAAGGAAGCAAAAGCTGCTAATTATGAGGATGCAAAAGCTGAAATCAAAGAAATATTATTAGACCAAAAAATTCAAACAGAATACAACAGCTGGTTGGACAAAAAATATAAGGAATACAAGGTAGAAAATTTCCTTGAGAAGGGGAATGATGAAAAAGAAGAGTAACATGGTTAGGTGTCAGTGAGACGAGAATTCCCTTTCTCAAAATGTAGCATATTACAATTTCACTTTTTTCTGTTTTTTTTGCAAGAAATACCTTCAATCGGTACTGCCACAAATTGAAGATGTTTCCAGCAACCCCGTCCCCTTGTGTTCCCCTGCGTTAAAAATATAAGAAGGACAAGGTGGTGTGACCCCTTGTCCCTCTAACGCCAACTTTTTAATTTGACAATAGGAAACTTTGCAGTTAATATCATTACATTATCTTGCAAAAAGGTTTGTAAACATTACAATGGCAGGAACGCCAACAATATCAATTAACATTGAGCCAGCAACAGGAATTATGATAAAAGCTTTTTTGGAAACAACTCCAAATTTGGTACATACTGCATCCATAACTACTAATGCATTTGCCGTGGCACCTAAACCATGTCCAACAAAGCCGGCAGACATTACAGCAGCATCATAATCCTTACCTACTATCTTAAACATAATAAATGCCGCAATTAACACCACTACTACAGTTTGAATCACAAGTATACCGATTAAAGGAAGGGCCAAATCGTAAAGCTGCCAAAGCTTTAAGCCCATCATTGCCATTGTTAAGAAAATCTCCAAAGAAACGGTAGAAATAATATCTATGCTCTTAAATTCCAACTTCACAATTGGTGCACGATCATTAATACCTCTAAATATCAACGCTAAAAATAAGCTGAAAACATGCCCAGGAACTGTGAAACCTGTAGCATCAGTAATCCACTTAGCTGTCAATGTTCCTACTACAATAATTGTTAAGATTACAGTTGCCATGCCAATGAGGCTTTTACTTGTAATTTTCTCATCAGCACCAACACTTACTCCATCAAAATTCTCTTGAATTCTTTCCCATCCATCCCCATTTGATTCTATTTTTAAGTTGTTTTTCTTAACTAACCAGTTACCTACAGGGCCGCCTATTAAACTACCGGCAACTAATCCATATGTGGCAGCTGCCATACCTATAGTGAATGCCCCTACTCCACCTGCTTCCTCAATCATCGGCGTCATCGCAGCCGCCATACCATGGCCGCCTTCCAAAGCCGGAGCTCCTGATGCAATACCTAAAAGAGGATCAATACCAAATAAGATACCAAGGGACGCTCCTAAAATATTTTGGATAAAAGCTAATGACCAACAAAGAATAAGGTAGCCAAGGAGCACTTTTCCGCCTTTTTTAATCAGGCCAAGACTAGTACCCAAACCTATTGTCACAAAAAACATATACATAAATGGGTTGGAAAGTGACATATCTAATTCAATAGTCATCAAATTTAATTCTTTTAAAATAAGTACTATGATGGAAAATCCAAAACCGCCTATTACCGGACTTGGGATACAATATCTTTTTAGAAAATCAGCTTTATTAATAATAAATCTTCCTAACAATAACAGCAAAAGAGCTAAAGCAGTCGTTGTTACCAAATCAAGCTTGAGTAATAAGATTTCCCCCGTAGTATCAAATTGCATATAATTTCTCACCCTTTCCAATATTATATTTTTAATGTGTTTACTATTATTTTAAGAACTATTTATTAGGTCTAACAACAATTTAAGAAAAAGTGCGTTAATAAGGGATTAATAAGTTATCCTTCTATACTTGCTCATTTCTGATGGGCTTAACCATTATTCCCCAGCCCGGTTCACCAACAACGCATCCATCCTCCATAACTACTTTACCTCTAACCATAGTTAGTACAGGAACTCCTTTTACAGTAAAACCATTAAACTGGGTTGTTTTAATCTTAGTATGCATATCATC
Organism: Bacillota bacterium; assembly: GCA_050952465.1. GTDB lineage: Bacteria > Bacillota > Dehalobacteriia > Dehalobacteriales > Dehalobacteriaceae > DUPU01. The sequence goes on from JBMNKZ010000007.1 coordinate 93,637, forward strand.
ATCTTTAATTGTTTTTTCTCTATTCATATCTACAATAACAATATCCGCATCGCTTCCTACCTGGATAACTCCCTTTTGGGGATAAATGCCAAACAATTGAGCCGGTTTTTCCACAAAAATCTCCATCAATCTTTTTAATGGCATTTTACCCTTTGAAACTTCATTCAATAACATAGGGAACAATGTTTCGATCGTAGAAATTGACGGCGGCACTTTCCAAATATTTTCCCAGCCAATTTCCACCTCTTCTTTGGTGTAAGGAGCATGGTCGCTGTTAATGATATCGATCTTTCCATTAAGCAAACTTTCATATATCAATTCTTTATTTGGCATTTTTCGTAAAGGCGGAAAGCTGAATCCAAAGGGACCCATTCTATCCAAATCTTCTTCGGAGAAAAATGGATAAGGTGAAGCTACTTCACAGCTAACTTTTTGACCGTCCTTTTTCGCATTATCTATCATTTTAATTGCTTCCGGTTCAGAAACATGACAAATATGCACCGGGGTATTAGTATATTTAGACAGAACCAAAACTCTGCCAATTCCTGATATCTCAGATATCGGCGGGCGTGATTCGCCAAAAGCAGCAAAATCATTCCTCTTTTCTGATTGCAGCTTTTCTGTGTAAAAATTGTTGATTCCTTCATTTTCACAATGGATGCAATACAAAATACCTGCTTTTCTAACTTCTTTTAATACTTCAAGAAACGAACCATCGTTATCTACCACGAGCCCTTTAAACTCTTCTATTCTGTCAGGAGCTAATCTGGTTAAAAAAGTCTTATAACCTACAGCACCGGCTTCGGCAAGTTTTATAATTTCATCTATATTATCCGTACCTGCCCCGGCATAAAGACCAAAATCAACTATGGCTCTGCTTTCAGCCATTTCTTGCTTTTTAGTAAAATTTTCTACTGTGCTGGTAGGAGGAATATTATTTGGCATATCTAAAATTGTCGTTACTCCACCGGCAGCAGCGCCTGCAGTTATCGTCACAAAATCTTCCCTATCTGTTCCACCTGGTTCCCTGCTATGCACATGGGTATCAATAGCCCCTGGTAAAACCAAATTCCCCTTGGCATCAATAACATTTTCAGCCGGCGGTAAAAATTTTTCATCAGCGATAGCCGCTATTTTACCATCAACGATAGAAACCCCGGTATTAAGCAGATTTCCATTTATCCATACTTTCCCATTGATAATATTTGTTGCTGCTTTCATCGGTATCACCTTCCTACTTTAAATAAATCAATTTTATATCCAAATATTATTGCTCCTCTGCTTTATCAGAATGCACCTCCTTCATTCTGCCTGGAGTTACCTTTGATCCTATACATAATTCCAGGAATCACTGTTTATTAAATTGGTGGCATTACTTTTCTCCACCAAATTCTTAACTACATTATCAGCTTGAACCAGAATTTTCTCTTCATCTACTGTAAGAACTTCCCGGTTTTTCATAATCACCTTGCCATCGATAATCACGGTATCTACTGCATCACCTGTACAAGAATAAACAAGATTAGAGACAATTGCCAGGGATGGGATCATATTAGCCCTTCTCACGTTAACCAGGATGACATCGGCTTTTTTGCCTTTTTCCAAAGAACCTATCTCTTTTTCCATGCCCAAAGCCCTCGCTGCATCAATTGTTGCCATTTCCAAGGCCTTATTAGCTGTCATTGCCTGGGGATCTAATTCATTGACTTTGTGCAGCAGGGCCGCAGATTTCATCACGCCGAACATGTCCAGATTATTGTTACTGCAAGCCCCGTCAGGTCCTATGGTTACAGTAATACCTTTTCTGAGCATTTCCGGTACTGGGGCAACTCCATCAGCAAGATACTGATTACTTACAGGGTTATGTGCTACTTTTGTATCTGTGTCGGCAAGAATTTGGATTTCTTTTTTGGTTAACCAACAGCAATGGGCTAAAAGAACATCCGGGCCCAATACCCCTAAATCATTTAAATACTCAATAGACGGCATGCCGAAATTTTCTCGGGAATCCTGGGTCCTTTTCATTGTTTCCGCCACATGCATATTCATACCAACACCATATTGTTTGGAGATTTCTCTCATGGCCTTAATCATTTCAGGGGATGCCAATAACTCATTTAAAGGCTCTACCCGTACAGTAATGCGCCCATTAGCATATCCATGATACTTTTCTATCACTTTTGCTGCTTCTTTTTGCGCCGTGTCAACAGTTTCTCTAAACTCTTCGGGAGTAGGGTAAGAATCAACGGTACACCTGCCCAATACACCGCGGATACCGATTTTTTCTGCCCCTTCCACAATGCCATCATGACATTCCTTATCTTTATTGATGTAATGGCTATCAACAAAAGTAGTACTACCGCTTTTGATCATCTCCAAAGAGGCCAAAAGAGCCGCTGCATGACAGTCATCACGGGTAAGATTGGCAGAAAGAGGCCAGATACATTTTTTCAACCAATCTGCTAACGATAAATCATCTCCCAACCCTCGATACAAGATCTGATATATATGAGTGTGGGCATTTATTAAACCAGGTAATACTGCTTTTCCGGACGCATCCAGCACACTTGCCTCCGGGTATTTCTGTTCCAGGGTTTGGCTTTGTCCTACTTCTATAATTTTGTTATTTTCAATAACAATGGCTCCTTTAGTGAACACATTGCGCATGGGATCCATTGTTATGACATAGCCGTTTTTAATTAACAGCATGGAATTCCACCTCAATTCTGTAAGATCTATTTTTACTTACTAATTACTTTGTTTAATTATAAATTTTATCCCCATCTAATGTCGTGTACTTCAAATACAAAAAGTTGCTTTAATCAATGTACCCAAAGAATATACATTGATAAAAGCAACTTATTTTTATTAAAAAATATTCATATAATATAATATGTTACGATCCAGTTATCTTAAAGAAAGCTTAGTTATTCAGTAATAGTAATTTCAGAGAAACGGTAACATTTATTCTGGATTCACTATCATGCAAATCCATTTCTAATATCTCACATATTTTTGCAAACCTGTTTTTCGCAGTATTATAATGAATAAAAAGATCTTTAGCTGCCTCTTTTAAATTCCAATTATGCTTTATAAAACATTTTAATGTGGGAAAAAATTCAGTATTATTAACTTGGTCATATTTAATGATTTTATTTATATACAAATCACAAAATTCTTTTGCGGCATCAGTTTCACTTACAGGAGCCAGAATTTTGAAAAGTCCTAAATTATCATAAAAAGAAACTTCATTACCAATTTTCTTCCCGATATTAACTGATTTTTGGGCTTCATTATAGCTGTGATGAATATCCATTAAAGATGATTTAAAGCTGCCAACTCCAATAATTAATTTTACTTTATAATTTGTTGAAATGTCCTTTGCCAATTTTTCTAAGTTATTGTTAAGTTTAAGATTAAACAGTTTTATATCGTACAAAGTAGGTTCAATTAGAAATATTATGCGTTGACTGAAATTTGTATAAATTGAATTGGGATAAACGGATCTGATAGTTTTTCTAATCCTTGTAAATATATCATGCGTCTTGCCTAAATCTTTGTTGATTTCTAAGTTATTCTCAGAGATATCAAAAATTACCGTAATAATTCCTTTATTAAATTTCCACCCATATAAACTAGCCTTTTCATTAATTTGTTCTAAAGATGTAAAATCACCTAACAATAATTCCTGTACAAACTCATCCCTATACTTACTTTCTATTTGAAAATTAGATATCTGCCTTTGGATATTTAGTTTAAGTACGGTACTTGCATGTTCAACAGCTATTTCCTGGAAAGACGAAATATCAATATTTTCTTCTTTATTAATTGACTCATCATCAATGATAATTATATATCCATAATTACTTTTATCGATTTCAAGGGGATAATATTTATGAGTATTTTTAAGCTGTTTTAAGTCACTCCGATTAAAGCTGGGCATAGATTTTGAACAGGATGCACTTAAAAATACTTTATCAAAATATTTATTAAAAAATATCACATCTTTGTTGATAATACTACTCAATGTATCTATTATTTGTTGGTACGTACCACCATTTAAAACTAATCCAGTAAAGGAATTATGAATCCTTTCTGAGTATTGCAGTTTTTCAAACTGACTATTAACAATGTTTGAAAGTACCGGATTAATAATATCAGCAAATGCAAAATGAGCGGGAATGAAAATTATGGGAAAGCTCAAATTATTCGCAATATCAATAACCTCTTCCGGCAATACTTTAATAAACCTTTCTAATTTAATGCCAATCCCGGCTGCGCCAATCTTTTCCAGATTCTCAATTATATCCTTCAGCATTACCGGATCATCCTTCATAATATAGGTAGAGGTAAGGAGAAATTCACCACCCTTAAAAAAAATATAATTATCAGGAGCATCTATTACGTTAACAGAATTAATTTTTCTACTACATCCATCTTTGCCGGCTATTATTTTAAGCTCACTAAATTCAGGCATTTGGAGCAGCTCATAGATTGTCATTATTCTTTCAGCCCCTATTATATATTGCATGAACAAAAATACGCATATTTTATATAAAAAGTATAATGACTTCTATTTGAAAATGCAAACCAACGGAATGAATTGACAAGGGTGAATTGACAAGGGGACGGCAGACTGTGTGAGAAATCCCCCTGACACCCTATTTGCTCTGAAAAGGATTGAAATAAAAGGATTTCCGCGGTTTTGGGTTTTGCTTTTAATTATTAATGATGCAAACCACAGGTAATTCTAGTGTATACGATAGCATGGATATCGGCTTGCAGTCTTCAGATATTTCAAAACATAGAAATATACTGAACATAGAAATATGCTGAAGTTTATGGCATAATAAAAGAAAACTGTTTGAGAGATGCCGTGCTGATTACATGACTGTAAAGGAAGCGGGAGAGAAATAGGGCATTGGGAGCGGATGGTAACGCTGTACTGCGCAGCCGGACGAATCGAAGGCGCGTAGAAGATCGGCAATATGTGGCTGATCCCCAAGAGCACGGAAAATCCTGAAGACGTCAGGTGTAAAAAGGGGGATAAAGAATGGGAAGTAGTATGAAAGACAGGCAAAACGACATGGAAGAGTCGTTTCAATCGCTCTTTGGCAAGGAAGAACTGCTGGCCAAAGTGATTGAGTGCTTTCCTTACCCGATCCAGGTTTACGCTCCTGACGGAACTTCGGTTCTGGTGAATAAGGCTGTACTGAACGAATACCATGTTTCCAGCCCGGACATGATTGTCGGGAAATACAATGTCTTCAAAGATCCTTCTGTTATAGCAACCGGCCAAGGCGGCCTCCCTCAGCAAGGCCCATTTCATAAAGTTGTTTAAAAAACATACCGGTGTAACCCCCCATGAGTATTATATCAATTATAAAATCAGCAGATTGAAGGAAAAGCTGCTGGATACCAATCTTTCCATCGCGCAGGCTTTTGCCGCCTGTAATATGGAGTATAACGGCCATTCTGCCAGAGTATTTAAAAATAAAACCGGCGTTTCTCCTTCCGCTTATAGGAAAATGTCAGGTTAAATAGAAACGAGGGACAATCCATGAAATATCAGATCGAGGATGCCCAAAGGAACTTAGCTAAGTCATTCCAGTCGCTTTTTGAGGAACAGGGACTGCTTGCGAAAGTAATCGAGTTCTTCCCCTATCCGATTCAGATTTTCTCCCTTGATGGGACGGCGAGGATGATTAACAAAGCGGCACTGGATATGATAGGCATAAAAAGCGTGGAAGCACATGTGGGAAAATACAATGTTTTCAAGGATCCCATCGTGCACGACCTTGGCTTTATGGACCAGGTCAGGCAGGTATTGACAGGCAAAACCGTGTATCTTACCGATTTCAATGCACCCTACCCGGATATGATCAGGTATTTTAATGTGGAAGATAGAGATATACAGACCATAAGCTCAGACATTACATGTTTCCCTTTGCTAAACGCTGATGGCGCGGTAGAGTGCTTTGCGGCTGTTTTTATCATTAAAAAAATATACCGGGGGAAAGAAGAAATAGCCCGGGGCAGACAATACATAGAAACCCATTGGCAGGAGCCGTTTAATGCCAGCGAAACGGCCAAGGCGGCTTGCCTCAGCAAGGCCCATTTCACAAAGTTGTTTAAAAAACATACCGGTGTAACCCCCCATGAGTATTATATTAATTTTAAAATTAATAAATTAAAGGAAAAACTGCTGGATACCAATCTTTCCATCGCGCAGGCTTTTGCCGCCTGTAACATGGATTATAACGGCCATACTGCAAGATTATTCAGAGAGAAGGTTGGTGTTTCACCGTCCGTATACCGAAAAATTTCAGAGTAAAATAAATTGTTCAATCATAAGTAATAAGAGGAAGCCCGGCTTTGGTTTAGTACGAAGCCCGGCTTCTTTTTATTTTCAAGATAAGATTTTTCGTATTAATTATAAGCATATTCAACATATCTTCACAGCCGGCCGGCTAGTAAAATATTGGTAGCCATAATAAGAATATTGGCAGTTTGATGGAAAGGAGCATTCTTATGGGTGATAAAACGAAAGAACAGCTGCTTGAGAAACTGGCAGAGGTACAGAAAATGTTGGAGGAAAGAACAGAGACTCAAGGTCATATGATAAGAAAATTTCAAATGCTTATCGCTAATGAGGGGCTGTTTTCTCAAATCATCGATTTTTTCCCTTATCCCATCGCCATATTTACGCCGCAGTATACACTGGCCATGGTGAATAAGGCTTTTGCGGCGGAAACAAAAACGCGGTTTATGAATCTGGAAAAAGGAGCTGCACGCATTCTTCAACACAAGATCAACGATATACAACTGGCTGCCGCCGTCAGGGGGGTCTTTGCCGGGGATACCTTCTCTTTAGAGGATTTAAAGGACCCGTTTTCCATGTTTTCAGGAATTACACGACAAAGCGCAACCCAGTCCGACCGTTTCAATAAGGCTGTTATTTTTCCTGTCCCGGCCTATGGTGCTAAAATCACCCACGGCGTGATTGTGTTTATGCCGTGAGTAAGGAGGTGAGCAGTGTTACGGATCCTGTCAGAATCGAGGGAATGGGGCATTTACCGGAAACCTGGGCGGAAAGGGATTTTGAACGAAAGTATAACAAAGTAAACAAAAAACGATTTTCTTAAGGAGGGAAAAAAGTGAAGAAGAGAAGTATGGCGGGCAACAGGTTTGAGGCCAATTTAAAGAAGAAATATCTTACATTGCTTTTACCAATGTTTTTCTTCACGTTTGTATTCTTCATCGGCATATACACAGGTACTGCACTAGCGGCAGATGAAAGCAGTGAAGAGAATCCCATTGAATGGGCCAAACAGCTAGGCATTTCCTGTACAGGCGGTTTGGCTACCGATCCCAGTGGCGATATCCTCCATTTAACTAAAGCTGAGGGGGGCGTTATTCAACTAAACAAGTATGATAAAAGCGGCCAAGAAAAATGGTCTAGGATACTTTATCAGGATCAAATGAATTCTCTTTTCTGGAATGGAGAGGTCAGTACCAATCGCAATGGCGACGTATTTGTTTGCTACGGCACCAGTAAAATGCAAAACTCGGTATTAATCAAATTAGACGCTGCAGGCACAGTTTTATGGACCCGGAATTTGGACCCGACTTTTGGCACGCAGGTGTATGTGGATGCCGGTATAAAAGGAGATGTGTATCTGGCCGGTTGTAATGAGAAATACCCCATGGACGTTTTTCTAGCTCAATACGATGCGATGGGTGTTCAGCAGTGGACGAAAACCATCAGCTCAGCTGGTAATGAGCGACCGTTAGACATTGATGTTGATGTAATTGGTACGGTCTATGTTTGCGGAGTAACGGATGGTTGTTTAGACGAAGAAACCTGCAGCGGCAGCATATGTGACGTGTTCGTTGCAAAATTGAATGGAGATGGCGACGCACAGTGGATCAGACAGGTCGGTAATGGAAAAAACAGCTATAGGTCGACGATTACCGGCGGCCTTGCCGTAGATAATGGCGGTAACATCTACTTTACCTATGGCCTAACAGGGTCAGCTTTATCGCCGACCCGCAATTACCGGTGGTCAGTGGCCAAGTATGATAACGACGGCAATTATATCTGGTCTACTCCCCTTTACTCTATAGTAGTAAATGCCCTTACCCTTCCCGATATAGCCGTTGATTCCTGGGGGAACATATTTACCTATGGCGTCTACGAGACGATCAACCCAATAACACGTAAGAGTGAAAACCAGTGCTATTTAAATAAGTTTGACTCCCAGGGGAACCAGCTTCTGGTGAAGGAAATCGGTGCCAAGGCGGGTAATGAGTTTGTCGAGCCTAATCATCTAGCAATAGGGGAAGCCGACAGCATTATCATGGCGGGGGATACGGCTGCTTCCTTTTTCGGACAGCCTCATACAGGCACCTTGTCATATAACGCCTTCTTGGTTAAGTTCGCGGGAGATTATGACACTGACGGTGACGGACTGTTGGACCGGTGGGAGGTGAATGGCTACCGGACAGCGACCGGATTTGTGGACCTCCCGGCCATGGGAGCCAACCCCAAAAGAAAAGACATCTTTGTGGAGATTGACTGGCTCTCTGGCCACAAGCCGGACCCGGCGGCCATTGACGAAGTTGTTAGGATGTTCTCATTGGCTCCGATAACCAATGTGGATGGAAGCACCGGAATCAGCCTACACGTTGACCACGGTAGCGACGCCATAATGGATTTTCAAAAGAAAGACACCTGGGGGAAACTTTCTCGGGCTAACGAAATCCCACACACGGACGGCGACGACCTGACTCTTCTGGGTGACACTAGTTTCTTCGGCAGCAGGTATCTCTGGGATGAATTTGATAGCTTGAAAAAGGCAAATTTTCGTGATGAACGGAGTGCCATTTTCCGCTACTGTATCTTTGGCCACGGACCCGCCGAAGAGTTCTGCATTTATAATGACGAGGGCGAGATTATAGGTAGCAACAGCGGGGTGGCCAGGGATATTTCCTCCAGCGATTTCTTAATTACCCTTGGATTCTGGGAGAATAATGGTCCGCTTGAGCAGGCCGGGACATTTATGCATGAACTGGGCCACACTTTGGGCCTAAAACATGGCGGCGGAGATGATGTCATCGGCAAACCCAATTATCTCAGTATTATGAATTATTATTATCAAACCGCCGGCCTCATTTATGACGGTGGGGAAGGTCTTTTTGATTACTCCCGGTTCGGACATATTAATGACCTCGATGAAAATCATTTGAATGAACCGCGGGGAATAACCTCCTCGACCGGAGAAGACCTCTCCAAACACGGATTGAAGTGGAGCAAAAGTGAGAATGTAATCCTTTTTGAGCATAGGGTGAATGACATTGATTGGAATTCTGATAGCAAGCTGGAACCGGATGTCGCTTTTGATGTTAATCAGGATAATAAGTTACAAATACTCACCGGTAACTTCAATGACTGGGAAAACCTGTCCTATAAGGGTGGGAATGTAGGCATGGGTGTGAGCAATGCACTTCTCCCATCAGCCACCGACCTGGCTCCCGAGCTGACTTCAGAGGAGGATGAAAAACTGGGGCACCCCTACCGGGTAGCTGTTAAGGCCCCGGGCAACATGGCCGTGGACCGGGGTCAAGGTTTAACCTGCAAATTTACTATTACCAATGCCGGTGACCAAGCGGATTCCTATACTGTTAAAGCTGAGTCAACCCGGGGATGGGCTGACCTGAGCGGCGTACCAGCTACTTTGGACCTCAATAGCAAGAATAGCCAAGAAATCACAATCCCTGTAACGATTCCGGCTGACGCGGAAACCGGCCAGGAGGAATACATAACCCTAACTGTTACCAGCACTAACAACCCGCTGATGCTGGATCGGGAAAGTGCCGTACTGGTGGTAAAAAAGAAAGCTGCTGGGTTAACCGGGGAGCTGGAAAAGCTCGATTTATCCGCCCTAAACGCCCGGGTTTCAAGGCCGGTTATTTACGGCGACCAAATAGCTTTTGCAGCAGTTCCCGTTGCTGGCGACCCGTATATCGGGATATACAACTTGACTGATCAAACCGTGATTGAGCAAATTTACTACATGAATTCGTTAAGTCCATCTTTGCGTTCCAAGAATCCCTGGGTGGATTACATTGACTTTAATGGTGATTATGTAGTCTGGCATTTAAAAGATTACAGTGTAGGCGGCAATAATCACCTGTATTTTTCTGATTTGACCCAGGATACGGTAACAGTTACTCCAATTGGGCCGGGAAATCCTGCTGATATGTATGGCACGAAACTGGCCTATAAAGATACAAACGGGGTTAAAACCTATGATCTTAGTACCAAAGACTTAGTGGAAATCCCGGTAACAAAGTGTTCCGGAACTGAAATTATCATAGATGCTGATCGACTTTTTACTCGATATACGGATCCCAATTGGGAAGGCAGCTATCACATGTACGATTTGGTCAGCGGTACCCAAACCGAATTGCTCAGTTCAGGGGGAACATTACCTAGGTTTGATGTCAGCGGCAACAAACTGGTCTATGACGCACTCTATGGCCCTACCTTGGATAATTATGGGCTGATAGTCCTTGATGTGACCAGCAATAAAAAAAGAGAAATCTTTTTTAAAGACTATTCCGTTGACGATATACGGATTGATGACTTATCGGGTCCGGTAATGGTCGACAATAACCTGGCCACATTTGTCTGCGACAATAATGTATGGCTCTGCGATCTGGAATCGGAAACCATTATCCAGGTGACTACTGATGGTGCCTACGGATCTGAAAACCAATATTTTTCCCCAAAAATCTATAAAAACCAGATTGTCTTCGGTAAGAACGGGGAGGTCTATATTTTTACCTTGTTACCACCTGTGACAACGCCGGTGACTAGCTTAAACTCCGTCCCTACGGAAGACGGGAAAAATTACGATATAACCCTGGAAACCGATGTACCTAACTCGTTAACCTATTACCAGTGGGATAGCCAATCCTCCAGTGGTTGGTCCCAGTATAAAGGTCCCTTTAATGCTCTTGAAGGAAAGCATCGACTCTATTATTTCTCACAAAACCGGGCCGGGGATAGCGAAGCCGTACAGAGCACCAGCTTCACCGTGGACACCACTGCCCCGGTAACTGTTTTAACAACCGCTCCGACTGAGCCAGATGGCAGCTGCGGGTGGTTTACTACCCCGCCCGATGTTACCCTGACAGCGAGCGAGCCTGCCAGTGTTTACTACCAGTGGGATTCTGATGACCCTGCGGGCTTTACCAAATACACCGATACGCTAATCGGCCCTAACGGGGAGCATACTTTGTACTATTACTCAGTTGATCAAAAGGGGAACCAGGAGGAGGTTAAGAGCGGGGTACTGAGGGTTCAGGACGATGCCGATACGACACCCTCGACCACCAACATTGTTGTTGATCCGGAACAGCCCAGCGCCAACGGCTGGTACGCTGAACCCCCGAAGATTTCCCTCAGCACCGGCGATAATGCTTCTATATATTATCAGTGGGATTCCGCGGATAATGCGGATTTTAAGACCCCCGTAGTTCCGGAGCATTTACTGGGTGGGGCAACCTCAAGTAATCAGCTTGCCCCGGGCTGGAGGATTTACCTGGGAGAGTTTACCCCGCCAGAGGGAATCCATACCCTGTATTATTTTTCGATAGACACCTCTGGTAACCGTGAAACCATTAAAAATTACACTTTTAAAACCGGAACCGAAATAGTCACACCACCCGACGCCAATGCCGACCTGTCTACGGTCAACCTGGGCGGAGTCCAGTATGCACCCGGTTTCAATGCGGATACTTTGTTCTACACAGCTAACGTCAGCTATGAAACCAGCCAGGTTACGGTAACTCCGACTGCCGCCAGCGACAAAGCTGTAATCACAGTGAACGGAAGCAGCCTTAACGGGGGAAGTCTGACCGTAAACCTTAATGTCGGACTCAACACCATCAATATACTGGTTACCGCAGAAGACGGAAATACCACTAAAACATATATTTTTAACATAACCAGAGCCGGCAGAAGCAATGGCGGGGAAAGCGGCAACAGCGGAAGCAGCAGCTCTCTTAGCCCAGCGCCATCATATGAGGCATTTGTTTCGGGAACGGGCATACCGGCAACCACCCTGCCGGTTAATGTGGATAAGTATAATAGAAGCGCAACGACAGATCTGGGCAACTTGGCGAAAGACATTTTTGCCGGTACAGGGACAGCGGTCCTCACGGTACACTCCATTCCCGGCGTGAGCTCATATACCCTGGGAATACCGGCCACTTCCCTGTCCGGCACTCAAGGGGACGGTTCCTTGACCTATACAACAGCTGCGGGCAGCATCATCATACCGGATAACATGCTTTCAGAAACTCCGGGAACCGAAGGAAAAAAAGCTGGGATCACCATCGGACAGGTGGACAATTCTTACCTGCCCGATGAGGTAAAAGCTGCCGTCGGCGACCGGCCTGTGGTGCAGCTTACCCTGACGCTGGACGGAACACAGACGGATTGGAACAAACCTGACGCTACGGTTACCGTATCTATCCCATACACCCCGACGGCGGCCGAACTGGCTGCTCCCGAGCATATCGTCGTATGGTACATTGATGGAGCCGGAAGTGCTGTATCGGTACCCAACGGGAGGTATGACCCGGAAACCGGCGCAGTAACCTTTACCACCACCCATTTCAGCTACTACGCCGTAAGCTACAATCAAGTGAGCTTCGAGGATGTGGCGAATGATGCATGGTATGCAAAAGCGGTTTCCTTTATCGCCGCAAGGGAGATTACCACAGGCACGGGAGGCGGCAATTTCAGCCCGGAAGCAAAGCTGACCCGAGGGCAGTTCATTGTTATGCTGATGAAGGCATACGGCATAGCCCCCGACTTAAATCCGCAGGGTAACTTCATAGACGCCGGCAACACCTACTACACCGGCTACCTTGCGTCGGCAAAGCGTCTCGGTATCACCTCTGGCGTAGGCAATAATATGTACGCGCCGGGTAATCAGATTACCCGGCAGGAGATGTTCACCCTGCTGTATAACGCGCTTAAGGTTATCGGCCAAATCCCGCAAGGCAATTCCGGGAAGACTCTGCTCGACTTCTCCGACGCCTCGAAGATTGCCTCTTGGGCGAAGGAAGCCATGTCCAATTTTGTCAGAACTGGCACAGTCGGCGGCTCGGGTGGCAAACTCATTCCGACAGGCACAACAACCCGAGCGGAGATGGCGCAGGTGCTGTATAACCTGCTGGGGAAATAGGACTAAGAATTAAGAAAATACTTTGAAACTTAAGCGAGGCATTCCATTTGAAGTGCCTCGCTTACTGTTCCCCTGGACAATAGACTCTTTTGTTTCCAGACCTTTCATTTTTCAATAATTGATTGTACGACAAAGTTTTCGGCTGCCGGGACATTGATCAGATTAGTCACACCATACCCCAAGGACGGCTTTCCTCCGGCATTTTCCTAAACGCCTCGTCCTATCTCAAAAAGCTTAAAGTCAAGTGTTAAGGGGGTGTGCAAAACTCACCATCTCCTCTGTAAATCGTTCAACATTTGCATAGGGGTGCATTTTATCAATTTGTAGTAGATTAGTCAAATTTAAACTAAAATACGGTCTTTCCGGAATCAGCGGGCGATACCTTGGCAGATTTGCCCTTCCTTGTAATACAGGGAGGTATTGTTTAAATTATTGGTGACAGGTAAATTTGCCTTTCCCATTACAATTGTCGTTCCCGGATAAATAATACCGGTACAAATAATTCGTCCGTAACCTTTTTTATGAATCAACCGGGCAATTTCCGCCAATTCTTTTTTGGCTTCTTCCAGAAACTTCATATTAGTATCATATTTAATTTTGATGCTGTCAAGGACCTGCCTTTTTTCCGGAGTCAACCGGCCGCGGGCTTTCAATTGACACAGTAGTGTAATAAGGGGATCTAAGCTTTTTATTTGTTTTTCCAATTCCGGTACCTGAGCCAGCAGTTTCTGCTGACGCTCAATGATTACCGGATCGGTGCCAAGTTCCAGCCTTGTTTTTACATATGAAACTGATCCAATTGTATGGGCCTCAATATTTTCGCCGACTATGCAGCTGCCGCCGATAATTCGGGCTATTCTTCCCTCTACTTTAAGGTTTTTACCGCATTTCACATTACTGTTTAGAATATTTCCCGCTTTAATATTGCCTTTGACAAAAACATTGCAGTTTTGGATAAACTTGCTTTCTAAATCACCTTCACAGCATATATCGCTGCCGATAATGCCGCTTTGCAGTTTTATATTACCACCGGCTTTAATGGTGGCGGTATCCACTACTCCGTCCACATTAATATTTTTATCGGATTCAATTATAAACCCCGGTAATACCATACCATAAACAATTAAATTGCCGTTAACTTTAATGTTACCGGTAGAATTATCCACATTTCCGTCAATATAGAATGTATCGGTAACATTAATCTTACTGCCGTTAAACTCGGCACGCCCGTCTATTTTGGCTAAAATGGCCGTACCTTCCTCATTTAATTCTGTATTTTTTCCTACATAAGAGGGCACCTTTTTACCCTTTTTGGGCAGCAAGACTTTACCTTGGACCGTAATACCGGAAGTGCCTTCTGTAGGCAAGGTAATTTTGCATAACACCTGGCCTTGTTTAACATTTTCAACCAGGCTAAGATCTTTATAATCTACAGTACCGTCTTCATTTACCTTTGGTTTTAAACTCTTTTTTTCTGTTTCAATAAGGAATGTTGCTGTTCCATCCGTGCCGTGAACCGGAGGAATGCCGCTGGCAATAAGTATATTACGGTTATAAATTGGTTCTTTAGCAAGTTTATTTAGTTTTTCCATATCAATATTATGCGAAACCCCATGGCTTGCCAGAGCTTTTTCTAAAGCTTCAAGAGTTGGAGGGGTACCGCCGTTATCGGGCGGTTTGATACTAAGGTATGCTTCAAGACCGCTGTTGGCAATGGAAACATGTATTATGGCATCAATTCCGGAAGTATTTGTGTTTGAAGCTGTAACTGCCTTATTTTTTTTCTCGAAAAAATTATTCATACGGTATGCGCCTTTCTTTGTGGGTTTGTTAGGTAAGGCCCTTATATTTATATATCGTGAAATTTTTAAAAAAACTTATAATTCATCTTGTGCATTAATAAAAAGATAATGACATATTGGCCTCCATTTTCCGAAAAAGTTGATAAGGTACGGCGAAGGACAAAATGTTTTCGTCCACGTGTTTTATCTTTTTCCGGGCTTATGTCCAAACAAAACAAAAGCAGGAATCTCTTTTTATTGATTTTTGATAAGACTTTAGATATACTCTAATAGAACATATGTTTCCAGGCATGTTGAAAGGTTTTTTTATGGATAACAAGAAGCAAAAAACCGATTTCCTGCATATGTTATGGTAAAAAGGTTGTCCCTTCAAAGGTATTGAGGAAGGTGTCGTAATGAGAGACGTTAAATTGCTGCACCCTGATTTACGGCCCAAAGCTCTCCGGCTGGTTGAGCTGGCCAAGGCCAAAGGTATTAATATCATTATCACACAGACCTGGCGTACCAAGGAAGAACAGGATGCTTTATATGCCCAGGGACGGACCAGGTCGGGAAATATTGTCACCAATGTTAAATATCCTCATTCTTTGCACTGCTGGGGAGTGGCTTTTGATATTGCTGTTACAATTAACGGCAAGGTTAATTGGTCCGCTAAATACTATGATATTGTAGGACCTTTAGGTGAATCTCTTGGACTGGAATGGGGCGGGCGTTGGAAAAGCTTTATAGACCGTCCTCATTTCCAATTGCCGGGATTTTCCGTAGCAAATCTTATTAAAAAATATCACAGCCCGGAAATATTCAAAAAATCATGGGAAAAATCTTTAGGGGAGGAGAAAAAAGTGGCTGGTTTTGAAGGACAGGCCAAGGTGGTTTTTGCGGGAAAAACTCTGTCTGCTGGGATATTAGAAGGAAAGACTTATGTAGAACTTAGGGCTTTAGCGAAACTTCTGGGCTTAAAAGTTAATTGGGACAATGCGGCCAAAACTGTCACCTTGTCCAAATATAAAAGATAAAATTTTATTGACCACATCAAAAACTTGATGTGGTTTTTTATTGTGCCATGCTGTGATCAACCAGACGGTAAAATCTCCTTACACCAAAATAATTAAAGAGTAAGGAATAGCAAGGGATGTATGTCGATAATAACTTTTATTAGGGGGCAGGGCAAAGTTTATTATAAAATATTAAACAAAGAGGAGTCTATATGACAAAGATTTTAGTATTAGGTGGAGCTGGCGTAGAAGGTTCAACAGTGGCTCTAGATTTAGCAAAGAGTGGCATCGAAGAGATTGTTCTTGCTGACTATAACCTTGAGGGTGCAAAAAAAATTGCTCAAGAATTACAAAAATCAAGTAATAGTAATGTTAAAGCGGTTAAAGTAGATGCCAATCAACATGAAGAGTTGGTAAATCTACTAAAAGATGAAAATCCTGATGTTGTATGTAATCTAATAGGACCCTATTATAAATATGGTGAACCGATTGTTAAGGCTGCTATAGAAGCAAGAGTTCCATATGTAGATATTAATGACGATTTTAAACCGACACTAGCAGTTTTTGAAAATCTGAACGATAAAGCAAAAGAAGCAAATATTCCTGTATTTATTGGTATCGGAGTATCACCAGGCTTAACAAACATGTTCGCTAAACATGCTTCCACTCAACTTGATCAAACAGATAGTATTTCTGTTATATGGTTATGGCCAGCACTGGCTGGTGGTGGAGTAGGAGTAGTTCGTCACTTATACAATATTTTACAAGGGAATGGATTCCAATATCTTGACGGAAAATATTCGGACCTTCCGGCTGGAACAAATAAATTAAGGGTAACTTCCAAAGATGGCAAATATGATGAGGATGTTTATTTTGTGAGCCATGCAGAAACTGCAACATTATCAAAATTTATTGATGGAGTTAAGAATGTTACCGTTCATGGGGGGTTGATCCCTACGGAAGCGACAGAGCTATATTTTAAGCTTATGGAAGCTGGTATGGATGATGCCGAGCCGATTACAGTTAACGGAAAAAATATTAGTTTAATTGAAGTTTCAATGAGTATGATGGAACGTAAATTTAAAGATGTAGATAAAGCTAAAAATGAAAATGGTTATTTTAAAGTGACTGTTGAAGGCAAAAAGGATGGCTTACATAAAAAGTTTATCTATGAGCTAGATGAGAATGGTGCAGATGAGACAACTTGGCCGGCCTCTATAATTGCTCAATCAATTGCTGAGGGCTCGATAAATGCAATTGGTTTACATCCAGCTGAAGGTTTGAGTCGTGAACAGATTGACATTATTTTTGATAAACTTAGAGCTAAAGGGTTTACAATTAATATTAGTGAAGAGTAGAGTTAAGTATTGTTACCTATGCCGATTAAAATTTAATATAGTATCTTATCTTAATAGTTGAACTGTTTCCGCTGGGTGTGGTATGTAAACTTTCAGCCGCGTGTGACACAAGGGGACAGTGGTTTACCACCGTCCCTTTGTGTTTTCCCCTTGTATTCTGTTTTCTCCTTAAAAAGAATCATCCAATATTTGAGGGTAGGTCAAAATCATTTGCTTAACCTTATTCTCAGGCTTGATATCAGCATGGTATTCTCCTTCTTCCAAATCAAAGTTGAAATACAGAGCCTGAGCTCCTTCCACCTTAAACAGCCCATATAATGTACCTCCATGGATACTCTCAGGTTCTATATATTTTGGACGATACACCTCAAAAACCTTGGCTGCCGTGTCTCCTACTTTTATGCCCAGATTCGTCTCGGCCTCCGGAGAAGCAGCGATAATCTCCAGCACTTTCCCTGATTCTGCACCGATAAAGATGATAAATCCCTTATCATAATCCCAGCGATAAACCTTCTCAGGGAAATGGCCGGCCTCTTCATCTGGAGGCGTTTCCTGATCAGCATTTCCTAAGGCTGCTCTTACTTGTTCCATGGTATCTTCCAGGTGTACCCCGGAGATACTGGGCCTGATATTCTTCGTGGTCTTCTTGCTTTCTTGACCTTTTTCATTGATTTCCGTATAGCCGATATTCCCTTGTTCATCCCAAGACTCAACTTTATACAGGTAGTTCTTGGCTTTCCAGATATATTCGCTCTTCTCGGCCCCCATTTTATAGATTTCCAGCGAACCCCAGCTTTCTCCATAATCATGCTGCTCATTCCCATAAGCCAAAAACAAGCTGTCCGGACTCCAGACAGGGATGGACATACTCTTAATTTTATAGGATTCTTCCCCTAAAGAAGAGGCATTAACAATGCTGCTCACCGCCCCTTCCCCCAATTTCTCGCTGATTAAGAAGTAACGATTATCCGGTGACCAAGTAAAACCATGGGTTGTTGGAGATACATCCCGTACGAAGCCGGCCTTTTCTTCTCCCACTTGCCAAAGATAAGTTTCGTCCAGTCCATTCTTTTCAGGCTTGCCTGTTTGAATAAAGACTACCTTGGAGTTATCCGGGGACCAGGTAACCTTGAAGATTTCTTCGTTAGCAGCCAGTTTTTCCTCGATTATTTCTTTAGAATATTTGTTTTCCTCTTGTTGTTGGGTTTCCTGTTGCTGTTGATTCTCTGCAGGTTTAGCGTTAGGGTTAGAACAGCCCGCCAAAAAAACGACCAGACTGATCAATAATACCCAGATCCATAGGCGCCTGCTTTTATTTCTATTATTTTTAATCTTCATGTAAATTTTCCTCCTTCAGTTTATTTCCTTATCAAGGGATTCTTAGTTTCAGATGGAGTTTGCCTACCTTTTTCCCTAGCCGGTTGCCTATATAAACTATGACGAATAAGCTAGAGAAAAAGTTACATGAATATTATGGTATTTGTGGAATTGGTATGTCGGTTTCTAATTCATACCATACCTAATTACAAATAAAGGGCATTAAAGTTCTAAAAAAATTATAAAAATAAAAACAAACCATGGGACAAAGGAAGACCTTCAGCAAATTTAGTCTATAGTGGATGCTATTAAATCGGCAGCACTGAAATCATGTATCCTCCGGCAAATAAGCTTAAGAGATTAGCAAAAATCACATATAGGAATATTCTCAGGCCACGATGCTCTTGAATAAAGATAGAGAATGCAATCACTTCGGCAATGAAGACTAAGATTTCCCCAAATATTAGCGTAAGGATGACATAGCTTAATAAAGGAGTAAATCCATTCAGCCAAATATTCAATGCTCCTTGGGTAATCAAATTAATTGCCGCAAAGGCAGCCCATGACCTTTTATCTCTAAAACCAAATAACCAAAATACAACTGCTTCTATTAACAGTGTAAAAGTGATGCGGAGAAAAACTAAAAATAATGATCTTGATAATAGTTTCCCAGGTGCAACTGTCTGATTTTCCAAATCAAGTGTAAAGATGTTATTGTAGGTTTTTATCGGCTCTAATAATATTTCGAAGGCACTGTCTTCCGTATTAATTTTTATAGTGTAATCATTTGCTGTGCGAAGATCACGGGAATAAAAGGTATAATAGCTTTCGATGATCTTATCCGTTTTATTGGCTTCTGCATATGTATTACCGGATCCAATGCTTATTTTAAGATCTTCCGGCGCATTAGGAACTATGATCAATAATCCTACTAATATTATCTTCAGTATCCTCGATAAATGGAAGTACCGGCATCAATAATACGCCTGCAACAACTCCCTTTTTGCGCTTTGATTTTAGCTCACCCTCAATTAGGGCAAGAGCATTTTTCTTCGCTCTTACCATGGAGGATCGTTGGGGTTAATACTTCATTTCTTACTACAGGTGGGTAGGGGTTGAATTTTATTGGCATAGAAATACACCCATAACTTACGTCCGTAAATTGGGAGTGTTGTCAACAACCCCGTCACCACAACAATCGTAAACGGATGCGCAGGAGGCCCTTTAACACCACTTTTATACAGGATACAATGGATAACTTGAATCCGATTTGCTTCATACGGGGCAGGTTAAACTTGAGGAAGGAAGTGATACGTCCTTCCATCAGATATTTTAAACAACACACAAAAAACCACAAAAGCCATTGTTCCGTGCATTCTTTCAGTTCCTCTTCGGTCAGGTAGATGGGGCCAAATTTCCGCAAAGTAACTAGCTTCCCAAAAACCCGAGATCCCACTTTGCCATCTTTAGTTGTTTGGGATTCATCGTGAACCCGGGTGTATGTAAGCACTTGATGGACAAAACCAAAATCACTCTCCCTAAGAATATCGAAACATACTTCCGCATCAGGATTAGGATTCAGTGCATTATAGAATTCGGGCCTTTTCCGCACTAGATCCGCCCGGATGAGAGTGGAGGTGGGAGAACCAAAAACATAGGGTTCTCCTAAAAGAATAGCCCGGCAAACAGTTGCTCCGGGTGTTACCCTATGTTCGAGGGGAATAAGCCGATCCCAGACTACTTCTTTTCCCCGAAGCCCATATGCCCCGACGATCCCCACCTGGGGATGGGTTTCCGCCAATTGCACCATTTTTTCAATACATTCGGGAAAAAGAAAGTCATCAGCGTGGACTACCTTACAGTATTTACTTATAGGGGAAAGCTGCCTCATGGCATGATTTAGATTGTCGCAAATATTTAAGAACTCGCTGTTATTACAGATGCGAATTCTATGATCGATTTTTTGGTAATGTTCCGCGATTTCTCGTGTCCTGTCGGTACTGCAATTGTTGACAATACAATAATCAAAGTTTTCATAAGTCTGTTTTAAAACACTTTCGATACATTCCGCCAGATAATTTTCCCCATTGTAAACCGGTGTAATAACGGAAACAAGGGGCTGGCCATTAAGATTCTTCATTTCCTATCCCTCCATTCAGAATGACCCAAAAGGGACTTTTTCAGTGGCTTTGCGCGGTGCTTATTCAACAGCCAACCGAGGTACGGGAATAATGAATTTTCCGCCCTTCTCCCGATATTGGGCTTCTTGTTCCAAAATTTCCTTCCGGTAATTCCAGGAGAGCAGAAGAGTATAGTCCGGCTGTTCTTCGCTGAGTTTCTCCGTGGGTAAAATAGGAATGTGGGTGCCGGGTGTAAAAAAACCGTGTTTTAATGGATTTTTATCGACTACAAAATCCAGCAATTTACCGTTTATGCCGCAAAAGTTTAATAGAACATTCCCTTTGGCTGCGGCACCATAAGCAGCAATCCTGCATCCTTTATTTTTTAAACTCCCTAAGGTCTCATTAAGTTCCTGCCTGATCTCAATCGCATTGTTAAAAAACCTGCGGTATTCCGACATATCAGCATGATATTTTTCTTCCGCCGCCAAAACATCAATGATTTTTTGATGAGGTAGATCCTTTTGGGCGTGCCCGATCCAATAAACCATCGACCCTCCATGCATCTCATTTCTTTCTACATCCGTAATATCCATATCATAAGCTTTAAAAAGCTTCAACATCGGCTTTAAAGACAGATAAAAAACATGCTCGTGATAAATGGTGTCAAATTCATTTTGGGAAATCATATCCGGCAGATAGGGCGACTCGATCACAACTGCTCCTTTTTCGCTTAAGAGCATTTTTAATCCCCAAACAAAGCTATGAATATCAGGAACATGGGCGAAAACATTCCTGCATAGTATGAGGTCCGCCGGACCATAACTTCTTAATATCTCTTTGGCTGTCTCTTCATTAAAAAAAGCATTGCATATGTTAAGGCCCTCATCCCTGGCTTGTTCTGCCAAGTTCGTGGCCGGATCAACGCCAAGCATATTGGTCAGGCCGCATTTTCGGAAGCACTGCATCATCGCCCCGTCATTACTGCCCACTTCCACAATAAATGAATGTTCATTAAGGTCATGCAGGGCTTTTAATTTATTTGCCAGGGCGATCCCGTACCGGAAGGTGGTGCGTGCTGCTCCCGCACAATAAAAATATTCGGAAAACATATCTTCCGGGTCTACCGTACAGCCAATTTGAGAAATGCCGCATGCATGACAATAATAAACATCCAAGGGATAATGGGGTTCCGGATACTGCAGCTGTCTCTTGTTCAAATAAGCATTGGCCAATGGCTGCCGGCCAAAGTCAAAGTATTTTTCTAAATCAGTACTGGAGCAAAACCGGCACATCTCCAGAGACATAACAAATTTACCTCCTTTTACCCTTCCAGTATAAGTCTTGGTCCAACTGTCCCGTGTCCAACAAATAGGATAAATGCCTGAGCCGAGTATAGGGACTGTAATTGTATATCTCACCGATCAAAGATATCCGGCCAAAAAGAGCCAATAGTTCCTCTGCCCCGGAAATGATGTTAAACCGGCATTGGAAACCAGGCAAGAGCTTTTTGATCTTTTCGAATGACACCCGGTAGCTTCTGTTGTCTCCCCCGTTTTCCCCAAAAGTAAGATCGGCACACTTAAAAACCTCAGAAACAACTTTACCGATCTCTCTAATCTGATAATTATGCTCGCTGTTTCCCACATTGATTTTTTGATTATTGATCTCCGCCTCAGGCGCTTCCAAGGCTAGGGCAAAGGCTTGGCAAACATCTAATATATGGACCATAGGACGCCATGGTGAACCGTCGCTGGTCAAAACGATGCGGTGCTCTGTAAAAGCACGCCCAGCCAGATTGTTTAGTACCAGGTCAAAGCGCATGCGGGGAGATGCGCCGTACACCGTGGCATTTCTTAAAAAGACCGTAGTAAAAGAATCATCAGAAAGTTTTGCTACCTCTTCTTCCACCAACACCTTGCATAAAGCATAGGTAGTTTGCGGATTTAGGGCAGATTCTTCATCTTTGGTCTCTTCGTTGCCCACTCCGTAAACACTGCAGGAGGAAGAATAGACAAACCTTTTCACCCCTGCTATTTTACATTTTTCGGCTAAATTACAGCTGCCGTAAAAATTGATTTTAATAGTAGTCACCGGGCTGAACTGTCCTAAAGCATCATTTGACAGATCGGCCAGGTGTATTACCGCGTCAAAACCTTTCAAAAAATCCACCGTGACTTCTCTGATATCTTGATTGACCACCATGGGAAAAAAGTTATCATTAGGGTGATAAAGCCACCCGGCACGGTAAAAACAAGTGTCCAGACCAGTTACATCGTGTCCTTTATTTATCAGATAAGGCCCCAGGCAGGAACCGATATAACCCTCTGACCCAGTCACAAGCACTCTCATTTTTTAATCCCCCCACACTCTCCACGGCGCTAGGCCTCTGGACCACATTTCTTCTGCTTTGTTTTTGTCCTTCATGGTATCGATACAATGCCAAAAACCCTGGTGCCGATAAGCCATTAATTCCCCTTCTGTCGCCAACCTTTCAAGAGGTTCCTTTTCCCAAACCGTTTCATCGCCGTCAATATAATCCAATACAGACGTTTCCAGTACAAAAAAACCACCATTGATCCTTACCAGGCTGTCAGAAACTTTTTCTTGAAAGGCTTTTACCCGGTCTCCCTCCAATGTCAGCCTGCCAAATTGTTCCGGAGGGATAACGGCAGCGACGGTAGCTTTTTTGCCATGGGACGTATGGAACTCAATCAGTGCTTTGATATTGATATCTGCTAACCCATCCCCGTATGTCATTAAAAAAGTCTGGTCCTGCTTTAATATATTTTCCAGCCGTTTCAGCCGACCCCCGGTCTTGGTATCTAGGCCGGTATCAACCAGATGGATGGCGAAATTTTCTTTGCCCCAGATAAAGACACCAGGCGGTAAATACTTCTTGGTTCCAGGGTCCTTAAGAAAATATTCCTTTACCTTATCACCCTTATAACCTAAAGCGATGATGAATTCGGAAATCCCGTAAGTCCCATAGATTTTCATGATATGACAAAGAATGGGTAATTCCCCTATCCTCACCATGGGTTTAGGCATCAGGCATGAGACCTCAGTCAGTCTGGTACCGTAACCGCCGGCAAGAATCACCGTTTTCATCCAGCCATCACTTCTAACCACCACTTCATTAATTTGTCCTTTAAAATAGCATATGAGTTTGTACCAGGTTATGTGTCTCATGGGACTATCTTGTACGACTCTTTACGACAAATTAGGATTAAGGACACAGGATGCTTTGGCCCCACATATACATATTTATAACGAGGCGTTATAAAGAAAGGTTAGGTTCTCAGGAGGCGGAACCGGTGAGATTTGAGGAAACAGCTATATCCGGGGCTTATTTGATCCATTTGGAAAAACACGAAGATGACCGGGGATTTTTTGCCCGGACTTGGTGTAAAAAAGAGTTTGCGGGCCAGGGTTTATCAGAGGACTTAGTACAGGCAAATATCTCCTATAATAAAAAAGCCGGCACCCTTAGGGGCCTGCATTATCAAATTGCTCCCTACCAAGAGGCAAAACACGTCCGCTGTTTCAAGGGAAGTATTTTTGATGTGATCATCGATCTGCGCCAGTGGTCTCCCACTTATCTAAACTCTCTCTCATTTACCCTTGATGATTATGCGACTGCTTTATATGTGCCGAAAGGCTTAGCCCACGGTTTTTTAACCCTGGAAAATGACACGTTGGTTACGTATTTAATTTCAAATTACTATAACCCTCGGAGCGCCAGGGGCATCCGCTGGGATGACCCCTTGTTTCATATTTCCTGGCCTAGGGAAATAACTATGATCTCAGAAAAGGACAAATCTTGGCCAAATTTTACCGAAGAGGGGGTAAAAAATGCACATAATTGATACAGCCCTGGAAAAAAGGAAAAATGAAAATAACCCCATTAGGGTAGCCATGATCGGCGCCGGTTTTATGGGGTCAGGCATTGCCTATCAGATATTAAATTTTGTCCCGGGAATTAAACTTGCCGCCATTGCCAATCGTAATATCGCCAAAGCCCGGAAAGCCTATGAAATGGCAGGACTAGAAAATTTTATTACAGTTGAAACAGCGGAAGACCTGGAGGATGCCGTCAAGAGAGGTATTTGTGCCGTTACGGAAGACGGGCTTTTGCCTTGCCGCGCGGCAAATATCGATGCGGTGCTGGAAGTGACCGGAGCGGTGGAATACGGAGCGGCTATTGCTTTAGAAGCCATTAAATATGGAAAGCATATCATTATGATGAATGCGGAATTAGGTGCCACCATCGGCCCTTTACTGAATAAATATGCTGAAAAAGCAGGAGTCATTTACACCGATACGGATGGTGACCAACCGGGGGTGATCATGAATCTCCTGCGTTTTGTCAAGGGAATAGGCTGCAAGCCTGTTTTGGCAGGAAATATCAAAGGTCTCCATGACCCTTACAGAAATCCCACAACCCAAAAAGAATTTGCCGCCAAATGGCATCAAAAGCCTCATATGGTGACCTCTTTTGCTGACGGTTCCAAGATTTCCTTTGAACAAGCCCTGGTCGCCAATGCCGCCGGAATGCGGGTCGCCAAAAGGGGCATGTATGGTTTCCAGGTTCCTGCCGGCACCCATATCCAGGAGGTGGCTGAGCTTTTCCCCAAGGAGCAGTTGCTTTCCGGACCGGGAATTGTAGACTATGTGGTTGGAGCTAGTCCCAATCCGGGCGTCTTTGTTTTGGCCGTGAACGACCACCCGGTGCAGCAGAGATACCTGGAACTTTACAAATTGGGCAAAGGCCCTTTCTACTGTTTTTATACTCCCTATCATCTATGCCATTTTGAAGTCCCTAATACCATTGCCCGCGCTGTCATATTCGGGGACAGTGCAATTAAACCCGCCGGCCCGCCCCAGGTGGGCGTAGTTGCAACCGCCAAAAAAGACCTTAAGGCCGGAGAAATTTTAGACGGCATCGGTTTTTACATGATATACGGCCAATGTGAGAATTGGGAAGTCATTAAAAGTAAAAAACTTTTAGCTATGGGGCTGGCAGAAGGCTGCCGTCTAAAAACCGATATCCATAGAGATCAAGTCTTGACCACAGCTGACGTAGATTTTCCCCCCAACCGTCTCATCGACCGGTTGTATGAAGAACAAATTGCCGTCTTTACCTAAACACAGGGGAAGGACACAGGGGGACGTTTTTGGTGTGTCATTGCCGGCTCTAACCGTCCCAGTCCAATTTATGCAGCAGTGCATAGCAGAAGTCTCCTTTAGCCTGGCATTATTTTAAAAAGGGCTATACGAAAATGAACCTACCGCTCTTCGGGAACGGTAGGTTCTTTTTAGGTGCATTGCTGTTTATTGGGGAATATCTAAGCTCATTATTTCGGTGAGATTGTTTAAGTTATGTGCTTTGATCATCCCTGGAGAGAGAGTATATAAAACATCTCCGATGTAGATGATTCTCTCTATATTTTTGGTGTTGGGGTACCAATGTAAACCTGCCTTAAGTTGATCCTCCCGGTCCAGGTGGGTAATAGTTCCCTTAAGTATTAAGCCTTTTGCTAGGTCAAGCTGATAGACATAGGCTCCTTGGAAGGTAAACTCTCCATAGTCAGTAAAATTACTTTGATTCTGGTTCTTATTTTTAATTTCCATCACGGTAACAGGGAAGGCCATTAAATTTTTCTCTCGGGAAAACAAAAGGGCTTTATGATTCCTAAGAAGTTCAGAATCTGTTCCCCTGTCCCCAATAATTTCCTGGAATTTTTGGACGGGATGGTTTACATCACTGACATCAAAGAGGGCAATTTTCATTCCCTGGTAAAAAGCCATAGTACCTACTTCTTTTCCCAGCCCATCTTTTTGACTAAGCTCTACGGTGTCTTTCCCAAAACCAATAATGTGGTTTTCATCATAGGGATGAAGATAATCGCTGTATCCGGGAATTTTCAAGGCACCGAGGATTTTCGGCTCCTGGGGGTCTTTTAGGTCAATCACAAATAACGGATCAACATTTTTGAATGTAACCAGGTAGCCCCGGTCTCCCATGAACCGAACTGAATAAATCCTTTCTCCGGGGGCAATGTCTTCAATTTTGCCGGTAAGCTTCATTTTTTCATCCAAAATATAGATATTGTTCTTGGAGGTATCCCCGCCCCACCAGGTTTCGCCTGTAGTAGTGGCAATCCGGAAAAACCCTTTATGCTCATCCATGGAAAATTGGTTTAATATAGTGCCGGGAACTTCACCTTGGGCGGCATATTTGACCTCCCCCAGATTCAAGGTGAATTTATAAACCAAAGTATTTAATTTAGCTGAAACCCCTTCAGTGTTCTGATTCTCATAACCGGAAACAGCAGCGTATAAACTGTTCTCTGTGGCATAGATATTTTCACCCGCCCCCAAATAAGCGGAAACTTTCATCTCTTGGTCCGGTAGGTCCAAATCCAGTCCAGCTGTTAAGAGATAATTGGGTTCAAGTCTTCCAGGGAAATAACAGATATCCTCATAGGGAATTTTTATGTCCGTATCCTTTTGGATTGAGTCACGGTAAAAAGGAACAGCCCCAAATTCCTCACCCTTCAGAATTTGGTAATAGTCTAAGTACTTGTTGGCTGTTAAATAAATCAGGCTCCCCACTTTTCGGGAGGAGATATAGCTCCCTTCTAATTCTACCTCTCGTATTTCCTTGATATCATTTTTGTCGCTAATATCATAAATAATGGCTTTGACTGTTTGGCTTCTCCGCACAGGGGGGTAAATTTTAACCTTTTCGGAAATCATAGGCTCATCCATTGGCCGGTTTTCATAGGAAGAACCGATCACCACCAGGTGCTTGTCATCCACATATAATTCCTGGGGAGAAAACTCTCCGGGAGTAAACTTAATGATGTCGGTGACAGCCATTTTTTCTGCCGGTGCGGCGAGAGTAATGACCACCCGGTTGTTATTTACCTGGTAGATATATTTGCCGTCTGTTTTGATAATATCTCCCTCGTCTACTCCTTCTACCTGGATGTTGGTAGTGGAGTAATCATCAGATATCTTGGATTGTTTGGATTCACTCACAGCTTGGTCCGCTGCTGCCGGTGCTCCTGCTATATCTGCTGCACCTGCTGTTACTTGGTTTGACGTTCTTGACATTTCAGCAGTTTTTGCTAGTTGATATGTTTCGTTTCTTTTTATTTCTGAAGGTTCCAGGATTTTCTTAAGATTTTGGTATGAGCCTACCACCGGGAGCTTATTTTTTTCGATAAATACAGTTTTCGTGTCCCCCTCCCAGGAAACGCGGGCATAAAGAGCCTCGCTCACAAATCTCAGGGGAAGAAGGGTCTGTCCATTTTCCATTATGGGCGCCGGTGATAATGTGACATTATTCCCGTTGATACTGGCGGTATTTTCATGGAGATTAATTACCAGAATACTTTGCTCGGAGACAGCTTTAACAGTGCCGGATTTTTCATCCCAGGTAACCTGGGCATCCAAGGCTTCAAAAACAGAACGAAAAGGGACAAAGACATAGTTATTAATAATCCGAGGTTGCGCATTAAATTTTAAAGTTTTATTGTCGCAGATAACTTTTATTTCCTCTTGTCCGTTAGCAGTTTCTAAGGAAGAGAACAGACTTAAAACACAGACTAAAACTAATAATAAAGTAACAGCGAAGCCGAATTTTTTCATTGTTATACCTCCGAATTTTTTATCATTGCCTACAAAAATTAAGCTTTTGTAATTTTTAGACGCAACCAAGGCAGATTTTGTTTCTATTTTTTGGTTTAAATTAAGATTCTTTGTATATAAAACAAATAACACAAGGGGACGGTTCCCTTGTGTTATTTTTAATAAAAAACTTTTTCTGACATAGAATAAACACAGAATAACCGTCCCCCTGTGCTGCCCTAAGAGAACAATAAAAATCAGTCTTCCATAATCTTAATAAAAACCTTCCTGTTTCTAGGTCCATCAAACTCACAGAAATAAACGCCTTGCCATGTGCCCAGTTTTAATTCTCCCTTTTCGATTATTATAGTAACTGAGGAACCAAGAAGAGAAGCCTTTATATGGGCATGGGAATTACCTTCAATATGACGGTATCCGTTACGTTCCGGAAATACCTTATTCAATCCTGTCAGTATATCATAAACAACATCCGGATCAGCATTTTCATTTATCGTGATACCGGCTGTTGTATGGGGGACGAATGCTACAACTATTCCATCCCTGACGCGACTCTTCCTTACCTCTTCTTGGATTATATTTGTAATATCGATAAATTCCTGAACCCTGTTAGTTTTTATTATGTGTTCCATTTCTTACTCCTCTCTAGCGGTAACTTTTCGCCCTAAGGCATTGCACTTTAAACTAAAGCCGATCTTGAGCCAGCTCTCGCAATACTGATACCAACTTTTTAATTGACCCTGATGCTCATCTCTTCAATTTTTTTGATTTTCCTCTTTTTTCAAAATTACCGGCTGGAGGCAGTCTTATGATACTGCTCCCCATGTAAATCAAGTATTTAATGCGGTACTGGAAACAATCTATTTTCTGTGTTGCGATGAAGAGGTTGCCTATGCCCTCTGGAGCTTTATTGATGCTTGTAGTATCTATGACCATTCAAACTCAGACTATTTTGGTTTTAAAGATGTTGCCTGGAGCGGAACAAGCGGCGTTATTGAAATGAACGATATTAGAATAGAGGTCATTTATAAAAACAGGAAAACAACTTTCTACTTTGAATAAACCTGCTGGGGTTAGGCTGTCAAGGGGGTTGTCAATAACCTCATCCCCCTGACACTCACTACCCTTATCTTATCAGCATGTCATTTGTATTGTTGCAGTATTAAATTCCTAAGATCTCTCCCACAAGTATCACTTTGATTCGACCTTTAAACATAGACTTTTGTGTAATTACAAGCTGACTGCATCCGCCTTCTGCTGCTTTAGAGAGCTCCCCATACGAGGAGTAATCCTGTTTATATGCCAATACACTCATTTTCGCAGCATAGTCTTTTACTCGAAGAATTGCAGCATCTAAATTAGGCGCTACTTTATTCAATCCCGCGACTATTATGATGGTTTTTGGTCCAAAGCAAAGTGCAGCTACCCTGTTGCCGATACCGTCGATATTAACCAACTCACCTGTAACAGCTATCGCATTAGAACTCATTAAAAAGAAATCTGCTGATAACGCCTGGCGTGCAGCTTGCTCCTTTTCTTTACCTCCCTGTGGTTCGGCAGGATCTAAGTAATTGTATCCCTCATTTTTTAAGGCGTCCTTCAATCCGATTTCTTGCAGGGTCAAGGAGCCTCCCCAGGAAACCAGGCTGTCTTTGGGTATCATCTTTAGAACCTTTTTCAATGCTTCTTCTTTTGTTTTACAGTAATAGCCTTCTATGTTGCGTTTTTCGAATTCTTCGATTAGCTTCTGTGCCAACAAGACATTATAGCATTCTTTGGATTTTACAGGATCCATGTCCATTCCTCCTTGATTGATATGAGCATAAACTGTATTTTAACCCTACAATACAGAAATTAACAGTCTATATCTACTATTTTCTATATGTTATAATTAAATTAGAAGGAGAAAGGCTAACGTAACTGCAATCAAGTTATCAGTCAGAATATACTCAAATTAATTAAGGAACCGAATTATGAATCCGTTTTATTTATATTTCCCCCGGTAAAAGCGGCTGAAAATACCTGCTATGAGATTATCGTTCTTTAACTTAACTGCTTTGTGTAAACATAGTTCATGGCAGCACATGCACTCAATACAGGAACTATAGTCAATAACTTTTGTTTCCTTATTAATCGCTTTTACGGGACAGCTTTCTACACAGACATTGCAGTCTTTGCATACTTTTTTATTGATCCTTGGTCTGGTTTTCAAAAAGTCGATTACCCTTACCAGAACTTTATGATTGTTCTTTTTATATAGCTTATCACTTCTAAATTTTCTGGGAAGCTTAAAACCCTTAAGACGCGGGGGAGCAGTGTAATCACCGGAAATTCTTATCTTATCCAAATCGGATTCTCCTAATTTTCTTTCCCGGGCGCTAATCAAAATAGGTATATCATCAATTTCCATACCCAGCATCGCTGCCGCAACTGTGTCTAAGGCAAGAGGATCCGTGCTGAATAGAATTTTACCCCCCTGGTATACTTCCCCTGCTGTCGGCCCCTCTCCTTGCATGGCAGTAATACCATCCATAATATGAAGGCCAACTTTCACCGCCTGATGAATATCCACAATCATATGTCCTAAATCTGTGTGATTTGGCGCCAGCCGGTGATACTCAGCTTTTCTCAGTCCCGGTATACATCCAAACAGGTTCTTGACGGCACCGGTATAAATACCCGCCGAATGAGTTTTCAATTTAGGCAGGTTAATCACAAAGTCCGCTTCAAACATGGGCTTGGCCAAATACATTTTATCAATATAGTGGGACTTTGGCTTTACCTCTAACACGCCTTCTTTATCAAAATTCTTAATCACAGCCCCCTCTTCTCGGGCCACCTTTTCCAAGCCTGACACAAACATACTCCGAGTTGTAGGAGCCACTCCTCCGATTGCTCCCCCAGAACTGTCTCCGATCCAAACATTACATCCCCGTTTCTTTAAAATCCGGGTCAAAGCCCGCACAAATTCCGAATGTGTGATGGCGGCAGTATCAGAAGTCTTGGGTCCGATTAAATTCACCTTCAATAGCACTTTCATCCCCGGAGACAAATACTTTTCCCAGCCGCCGAGAATTTCCATACCTTCTTCAATTGTCTCTTCTATTAGATTTAGACGATATTGCGGACAATCTTTGATAATTACCTGAGCCATCTATTAAAAAGTCCCCTTCCTTCAACTAATAACTACACTCTTTTTCACATTTTACAGCTTTTACTGGTGCCCGTCCAGCAACTCTTACTTCCAACCTTTAGCCTAAAAAATAAGCGTGGGGAGAAAACCATAAACCCTTTTATTACCTTTTACCTCGAAAAAGAAAAAGGAAGCAAAAGAACTGCCCTTTTGCTTCCTAACTTATTAACTCTGTATCATTTCCATATTTCCCTATTATTTTGGGCGTAACAATTCCATATAGTATGTACCCTATTAAAATAATTGCAACGTCAACAGGTCTATTGGTAAATCTGAGGATATGTAAAATATTCATCCAAGATTCCTAAAAAATAAGGTAAAAGCAAAAACGCCTCCCCTTATAATATAATTTCTAAGAGTCAATATCTTTGAGAAAAGCCACGATAAAACAACACCCCAAAATACCCCAATTAATCATGAGTAAACCAATAAAATGAAAAATGAGAGATATATTGATACTTCAATTACACCCTATACTACTTTTTTCAGGTTGTTCTAAATCAACTAAAAAGCTCTCTGGTTCGCCTATTTCCAAAGTCAAATTACTAGGATTAAATAAACGGCTGTCTCCTAGATTAACGGCTATTGCCATTTTTACAGCCCCGAAAGCAAGGTGAGATAAATAAGTGGCAAAGGCATCCTTAGGTTTAATCGGGAATATAGCCGTTGCACCTAGTTTTGAGAGAACTCCATACAGAGCTGTCCATTCACCAGCTCCCAAGGCCGCACCTTTTAATAAATAATTATCCTTCCCCATGAGCGTCGCCCAATAAGTGCAGGTTACGCCAAGTCCTCCTGCAATCATATTGTCTGCAATATAACCAACTAACTTTCCGTACGGAGTATTGATATCAGATTTTTTTAGAAATATTCCGGCAGCAGTAGTATGACCGTTACTTTGAGAAAAGCCGGTTCGATTAAAGAAATGTTCCACAGTAATTTTTGCTATATTTCCTCCCAAACCGGCAATGACACCTAACAAAAACCTGTCTGTAAGTTTCTTCATATTTTTTACCTCATTTTCGTATAAAGATATGATAGTCATTAGTCCCAGATATTTCCGGGCTATATTGGTAAACCATGCCGTATTAGGTATTACCCAATAAGCTTGTGAAAAGAGTTAGGTTTTGGTAATTTTTGATCTTAAGCTAATTTTTTCGAAATACATATAAGCAAAAGCGGCAGTGTAAAACCAAGCTAGGAAAGCAAAAAACATTACAAGACTATTAGCTCGATATACACCAAATCCTTCTAATACCTCTCCAACAAAGACTCCAAAAATAGCCCAAACAATTACATATGGATAAAAGAATACTTTTCTCACAGGTAAATGATATAAAAAAATCGCAAATGCAAACATCCAAGCAAGCGGTGTCCAAATAGTAATCAGTCCATATATGCCGAATGGACCTAAATGAGAATATTTTATTATATTAAGTTGACTAAATCCCAATGCTACTATGATGTCTATTAACCCTCCCAAAAAAATACTATAAATAATAAATTTTCTGTACTGCTCTTTGGGAAGGGCAGTAAGAAAAGCAAGCCCTAACAGTGATGCTTTAATAAAAAAAACTAAACTTTTACCCATTTCAAACAAGTATCTTCACCTCTTTAGAACTAATTTTTAGTTAAAATCTGGGAAATAAAATAAAATTTATTCAATTCTTATCTTGATGTATATAACTATTTTCCCTACATTAAATGGAATTAACCCTTGGTAATATATGGGCAAATTTGCTGGCATTTAACTAAAATAAAAAACTCTATAAATGGACAAATTTTTTAAACTACCAATGATATTAAGGTATTTGGAAAATTATACCCCTTCCCATTCTCTCGTGTTACACGCAGGTTAATTTGTAAATTTTTTCTTATTATAAGAAGGGGTTCAGCATAGTTTGGGGAATAAATAAAATTACATATTAGTAAAAATGTTCAAGTAAAGCCTGTAGCTTTTTAAAAATATTTAAATAAATAATCTCCTTAAATTTCTTTGGAAATAGGGTGTATTAAAATGGATAAAAGAACTCTTTATCAGGATGTTCAAAAAGTTATACTGTCAGACAAGAACAGCATTCTTTTTGAAGCCTTAGAAGCATCTTCTGAGGGAATCTTAATTGCTGATCATCAAGGGAAAGTACTCTATATTAATAAATCCTATGAAGATATCACTGGTTTAAAAAAAGAGAGAATGCTTGGAAAAAACCTACAGACGCTACTGGATGAAAAAATATTTAATATTTCAGCTTCTTTATTAGTTTTGGAAAATAAAAAGACAATTACGATCATGCACCACTATGTGACTGGTAAACAAGCTCTGACTACAGCTAGCATTATTTATGATGATACAGGTACTGTCATTGGTGTGATTAATATTACCCGCAATATTTCAAAACTCATCAAATTAAAAAAGGAATTATCCGAAAGCTGTCATTCTAATGATTATATAAGCGAAATTGAATATGATTATCAACTACTGAAACATGAAGGTTTTATCTACAAAAGTAATAGCATGAAAAATCTTATAAACTTTGCCGCAAAAATTGCTGCCTTTGACAGTACAATTTTAATCCAAGGAGAATCAGGTACTGGAAAAGAAGTCTTAGCTAGATTCATTTATCAACATGGTTCCAGAAAAGATGGCCCGTTTATTAAGGTAAACTGTGCCTCAATCCCAACCAACTTATTTGAATCTGAACTGTTTGGATATGTTCCGGGTGCCTTCACAGGCGCATCTAAAATGGGGAAACGTGGCCTATTTGAATTAGCCAACAATGGAACTATCTTATTAGATGAAATAAGTGAACTGCCGTTATTAGTGCAGTCAAAACTTCTGCGAATTATTCAGGAAAAAGAAGTTTTGCCTGTTGGCGGCATTACACCTATTAAATTGAACGTCCGAATAATAGCCTGCACCAATAAGGATCTAAAAAAAGAAGTATCATTGGGTAACTTTCGAGAAGATCTTTTTTTCCGAATTAATGTGGTTCCTATTTCTATCCCTCCTTTACGGGAAAGAAGTGAAGATATTCCGGAATTAATCCTTTACTTTCTTGAAAAGTTAAATAAGCAATATAAAAAAACTGTTGTAATATTACCGGAAACCATTAGAATGCTAAGCAATTATCACTGGCCCGGAAATGTCCGCGAATTGGAAAATCTCATTGAATTTCTTTTCATTACAAATACTAATGATGAGATTACTATAGACCAACTACCAATACATATAATTGCTAACCAGATCCTTAAAGATCATGCCTTAAACAAATATATCCCATCACGACTTGATTATATGTTGGACATATTTGAAAAGCATATCCTTATATCCGTATTGGGAAATTATAATTCTATGAATCGTGCAGCAGAATTTTTAGGTATTCACCCGTCCACATTATCGCGCAAAATAAAAAAATACGGTATCGAACTAAATCAAAACTAAACTGATACAAATTAATAAACTAAAGTGTCCCCTTTGTCAAGACACAAATTTCAAAATCTAAATGTGCCAGATATCCCCATTTCATAACCTTGTTCGTCCCGTTTCATTTTTTTGATTTGTTCACATAAGCAGCCGCCTGCGATTAGCAGGTTGCCTTGAGTTTGGGGCTGGCAAATGGTATGCTTGCACGATTTGCGGGGGAGATATCAGTTTCATTCATAACCTCATCCCGCCCGCATCGCATCTTTACACCATTTGCCGGACACAAAGTCAAGGTCGGCGGTCAATTACGCTGCATGTCCCAGGTTGGTATAAGCTAAATAAGGGGTAAGATAATCCAATGACTGGTGTGGCCTGTCCATGTTGTATTCTTGTACATATGCCCCTATACCAGCTCTTAACTGTTTAGGATTTTGATATTCATTAATGTAAATATTGTCACATTTTAAGCTTCTAAACCAGCGCTCGATGATAACGTTATCCACCCATCTTGCTTTTCCATCCATGCTTTGGCGGATGCTTTCCTGTCGTAGGAATCCGGTATAATCCTCGCTGGTAAATTGACTTCCCTGATCTGAATTGATGATTTCAGGTCTTCCATGTACTGCAATTGCCTTCTTTACCGCTGCTAATACAGGAGCCGTATCTAACGTATCCGATAGCTCCCATCCTACGAGATACCGGCTGTACCAGTCTATAATAGCAGTTAAATACATATGGCTTTTGCCCATTTTAATGTAAGTGAGATCAATTGC
Source organism: Bacillota bacterium (assembly GCA_050952465.1). Taxonomy (GTDB): domain Bacteria; phylum Bacillota; class Dehalobacteriia; order Dehalobacteriales; family Dehalobacteriaceae; genus DUPU01. Next base: position 129,537 of record JBMNKZ010000007.1, read on the forward strand.
CCATACCTGATTAGGCCTGGTAATGGCAATATTCCTCAGCAGATACGGGAATACCTTATGTTCTTTGTTACGTTTGGAGAGATTAGGCTTCGGATAGATGCAGTATATACCCATTTCTTCCATATATCGTCGAATCAGTTTCCGGCCGATTCGGATGCCTTCATTCTGAAGCTTACTTTTAAGCCGTCTCACTCCCAAATAACACATTTTGGTATGCCAGTAGTCAATTCGGCTTTTTACCAGCTCCTCATACTCCGTATTTCCTGTAGCAGGTGTATAATAAACGCTGGTTCGATTAATGCCCAGTATTTTACATTGCGCTTTTATAGTTAGCTTAGAATGGTGGCTTATTAAACCTTTTTTCGTAGTCTGGTCCAAACATTTCAACAGATTTTTTTTTAAGCCACTCATTCTCAATAGTGAGTTGGCCGACTTTTGCCATTAGTTCCTGTTTCTCTATCATTTGTTCTTTTTGTTGTCGTTTTTGCTCTTTTTCCAGTCTGCTGCCAGAGAACGCTTTAGATGCGTTTTCAATAAACTCTTTTTTCCAGTTACGCAACTGGTTCGGACTTATATCATGTTCCTTTGCCAGCTCGTTTAGTTGCTTTTCTTCTCGTAGCACTTCTAATACAATTCTTGTCTTAAACTCGGCTGTAAATTGTCTTTTTTGCATTTTTTGAACCACTCTCCGTCCGGCAGTTTTCTGCCTTTATTATATCAGGTTCATTTAGTTTTGTAATTTCGTGTCTTAATCTATGGGTACATTATAAACATCTCCCTATAAGTACTATTTTACAAATCTGTGTCTAGCTGATAACAGATTTTTTTTCATTCGTCCATTTTAAAATTTGCAGATTTGCAAGAGTTTATGAATAATTGCATATCTGCTTAATTCAATCCAATTATTTTATATCTTACAGGTGGCATAAAACGTCCAGTAGCAAGGCCTTTCTTAATATTCAATGATTGGCATGGATTTTGCTCTTTCTTAACTTACAAGGAACGGCAATTATCCAAACCAAAAAATTATAAGAAGAAAGGTGATGAAAAAAAACAATAAATAAAAAAAGCCACCAAATTCCTCACAGAATAGTACAAAGACCATTTTAAGAAAAAGTGCAAGGGAGGAGAAAATAGTGCCATTTATTAAACCGGAAGATACCTGGTTATTATGGGCGTTTGCAGTTTCCTGGGTAGCAATAAGCATATACCTGGAAGGAAGATTTAAATGGGCTTCAATGGTCTCTGCCTGTGCTATTTCCCTGCTTGGCGCAATGGTATTTGCAAATATCGGTATTATTCCAATGGCCAGTCCAGTGTATGATGCAATCAATACATTTATTCTTCCCACAGCCTTACCATTGCTTTTGTTTACAGCCGATATCAAAAGGATTATCAGAGAAACCGGACAATGCTTCTTTGCCTATCATTTTGCCGCTATTGGTACAGCTGTAGGCGTATTTATTGCTTGCTTGATAGTCCCGAGAATTCCTGAGCTACACGGTGTAGCTGCCATTGCCACCGGATGTTACACCGGTGGTGCAGTGAACATGGCCGCTATGGCGGATGCTTTTCAAGTATCGGCAGAAGTGTCCAGTGCCACCATGGTGGGCGGAAATGTGATCATGGCCCTCTTCATGGTTATATTGATGACTATTCCCAAAATTGAATTTTTTGCAAAGCATTTCCGACACGGTATTGAGGACAACATAACATCCCTTAATAGTAATTCATTGACAACTGAAGAGATAGCGTCAACTAAGGAAGGAAGCACCCTTACTGTTTTAGATATTGCCATCGCTTTAGGGGTAGCCCTTGTGATTACTGCTGTCTCAGTTAGATTTTGTGCCTGGTATAGCAACACGGGTTGGCTTTTCCATTCCATCCTTGGCCAAAAATACTTAGTAATCACCACAGTGACAATTATTCTCGTAAGCCTTTTCCCAAAATTTTTCTCCAAATTGAAGGGCGTGGAAATAGGTACATTCATGATTTATCTTTTTTTCTTTGGAATCGGAACTTCAGCTTCGATTATGCTAATCATCCAAAAAAGCCCTATGATCTTTATCTTTTGTATCATTGCAGCTTTCTTTAATATGATAGGAACATTGGGTCTCGGCAGACTATTTAATTTAAGGCTTGAAGATCTGCTAATTGCCAGCAATGCTACCATCGGCGGACCTACCACTGCTCCTGGGATGGCATTAGCTCAAGGATGGCACCGACTTATTGTCCCGGGTATTTTAATTGGAGTTTATGGATATGCAGTTGGAAACTATATCTCGTTTACTATAGGAAATCTTGTGTTAAAAATATTTGGAGCCTAAAGATTATTTTATTGCCGTTCCTATAAAAAATTTAATTTTACAGAAAAAAGGGTTTTCATATTATTCCAAAAAACAAAAATACGTAAAGGAGTGCTTAATGATGACTAACAAATATTTAGACACACATGGAAAATACAATTTTGATCAAACACTTTTGGAAAATGCCTTTAAAGAAGCGAGAAAAATTTATAGAGAAAGAGGTTTCCAAAAAAGGATGGGTTACGGGAAAGCCCCCGCAGTTACTACAGTAGATATGGCTAAAGCTTGGATGTCCGAGGGTCACCCCTTTACCTGTGACAAATCCGAAGAGGTTTGCGCCAACGCACTTAAAGTATTAGAGGCAGCAAGAAAATCAGGTGTACCCATTTTCCATACAACAACCGGGTACGTAGGAAAGGAACAATGGGATTTACCCAGATGGAACGAAAAAATTCCAATGCATACACTGGATATTAATTCTGAGTGGATGGAGATTGATCCCAAACTAAAACCGCGCCCGGAAGAACCTGTAATCCATAAAAAATATGCCAGCAACTTCTTTGGAACTCATTTAGCTCAAACCTTGAATTACCTTGGAGTGGATACAGTAATTGTCATGGGAGCAACAGCATGTGCTTGTGTTAGACACACAGTAATGGATTCGACGGGTTATGGATTTAAAACAATTATTCCTGAAGGAACAATCGGTGATAGAGTGCCAGGAGTAATTGAGTGGAATCTATTTGACATGGATGCAAAATTTGCTGATGTCGAACCTTTAGAAAATGTTGTTAAGTACTTGGAAGGTATTGATAAAAGCGTGTACCGTAGATAATTAGGGCGCATAAAATAATTTTGTAATACCAAGGGACCAGAACGTTCCCTTGGTTTTTTTATTGCATGGTTCTTTTCCTATAGCACTCTCTCGTTTATTTACTCTAGATGGCTTTTAACTAAGACCTTCTACTAAATGTTTTTAGCAACTGGCTGCTAAATCTTCTGGTTCACGCTAAAAACAAATCCCGATAAATTTTACGCAAAATTCTGTCGTTAAGGGAACATAAATGCCTTTTATACGTCGAAATATATATATATCCAAGAAATACAAAGGAGGTTATTTTTCTTGGAACAATTTCTTACCTTAATAATTGGTTGTTTAAGCCCAGTGGCACTGTTTTTGGGAATTCTATACGGGGTGCTTAATATTGCCGAAGGCAGGTAAAACGGAAGGAAGGATCTTAAGATCCCTCGTTCCGCCCTTCAGCATGATATTAAGCAAGTTTATTTATGGTTTACATGCGCCGCAGGGATAATATTCTTGACTTAATGCCTCTTCCCTGGTTTTAAACCAAATTCTATTTATGGGCAGGATTGACTTTGCGTACTTGCAGGATGGATTATGAAACCTATTAGATTTAATACTGCCCACATACTGACCTGCACCGGTTATAGGTAAATTTGGAGCAGGGTTATTAACCGGTTGGGTATTAAAAGAATAACTTTTTCCATCTGTAGTGCAAATAATATTTCCCGCTGTCGTCATATATATGTCAACCCCATGCTCGGTCAGCCTATGCAGAGTCTCCTCGTGGGGATGTCCGTAAGTATTCCCTTCCCCCACACTAATAACCGCAGCAGCGGGTTTTACCTTGTTTAGGAAATCCTCTGAAGTAGACGTTCTGCTTCCATGATGTCCCACCTTGAGAATATCTGCCTGAATATCTTTGGACAAAATCAAACCTTCAACATCTGCTTCCATATCTCCGGTGAATAGAAATTCTACATTATTATAATCAAGCTTGGTTAAGACGGAGTTATTATTGGCATTACTATACTCGTCACCCGTCTCTATGACGTAGAATCTAATATTATTACCCAGGTTAAAAATTAAATCGGTATCCTCCTGGTATTTTGCTTTTTCAGCCTGGACAGCGGACCAATAATCTTTATAAGTTTTTGTATCAGAAACTTCTCCGCTGTCAATGATTTGTTCCACATTGAACGCTTTTATAACATCATCTAGCCCGCCTATATGATCCTCATGGGCATGAGTAGCAACCAAAATTTCAATATCATCCAGCCCCTGATCATTGAGATACCTAACTACGGCAGTTCCATCATCATTGTTCCCGGCATCAATCAAAATGTCATAATGATTAGGCCCTTGTATGTAAATACTGTCTGCTTGACCCACATCTATGAAATGAACCTTTATTTCGGGGGATTGCGTAATTTTATCAGATGTTATTGTGATCGTAGATTCCTCGGCATTCCAGGCAACCACATCCCCCAAGGCTTCCCCGATGAAGCGCAAAGGCACGAATGTGCTGCTGTTAATGATCTTTCCCGGTTGGGCCAGGATCACTTCTTTATTATTTACCCGGGCAGACTTCTGGTTAATAGTTAGCTTAACTGTGATATCTCCCCGTTTGCCGGTCACAGTCTTGGTAGAATTGTTCCACTGAATTTCCGCTCCCAATGCCTCAAAGAACGCCCGCATGGGAACCAAGGTTCTGTTGTTTTCAATCAAAGGGCTGGGGGAAAATTTCTGCTCTGCCCCATTAATAAAAACCTTTATGTCTCGGGCAGCTAAAGTATCAGACAGCAAGAGACATATACAGAACATTAAAAGACTTAGTACTGTTAATAGTGTTGTTTTCTTTCGTAACCTCATTGTTGTCACCTCGTTGTTGTTTCTCAATTATACATTATACCTTACAGCCATACAGGATTGAATAAAAAAAACTAAGTCAGTTTCCCCAGAACTGCTTAGTCTTACTTACATTTATAATGCCTGATACCGAAATACCAGGTACAGGCTTTGTGGCCGGTTAGCTATTCGATTCATCCTTGACGCATGCTCCTATTCCAGCTTGTATAGCTTTTCTGCAAAATCCTTTACAAAATATCTTTTACCCTTTTGGATCACGGTATGCCCTTCCATTTCCAACTGGAGTTTTTGCCCCTCAATCCCACCGGGATATTTTTCATTCAGTTCTCCATCTTTTTTTAGGGTTCTCCAATAAGGTATTTCATCTGTACCTCGCTCGTGAGAAGCATTTGCCGCAATATTAATAAATATTCCTGCCGTCAGATGACAAGTATAATCCGCATCATGCTTCTTTGCTAAAAAAGCTCTCAAATAATCAGAGGTGATAACCTTTCCCCAGGGGACTTTTTTCATGATTTCGTTATAAGCAAGTGGAGGAGCAATTAACATTTTTGTTCCCCCAAACCGCATTACTGCTTTTGGATCCGAAACCTCGACTACCTTGGGCATGTCTTTGCTATCCTGCAGTTTTTCATTAAATGTTTTTCTGGCCATATTATTTACACTCCTCCGGTTAATTATATTTAGAATTTCTCAGCTGCTATTATTTCAAAGATACAACCAGCAATTTTAAGTTACCGGCTAAGTGTAGTTTCTCCCTAAATATTCAAATTCCTGCACTCCGGCACAATCCCATCCATAATTTATACAACTCACATGACGAGAAATTGCCTGATAATCCCCCGGCTCATCACATCCGCCATCAATAGTGCTTCTTGTTCAATTTGATCATATGTTTCAATTGACCCTTCAATGTCCCCATTCAAAAGATCTACGGCTTCTTGTTTAACCAAGTCTAGGTGTAAGCGAAACAGCCTTTTCCATTCAGCCACTGACCAAAAAGGATTGATACTTCCGAGGAACTCCGCAATCTCATCCCCATTAGCATACCATCTTTCTTCTATTTCCTGGGCTTTTTGATTATCCCCGGCTTTTACGGCGTTGACCAGATCCGCCGCAAGGGTCAGGTGCTCGGTTAACAATTCGGAAAACCTGGAAGCCGCCACACTCCCGTAAAAGGGAAGCAATGCATTCTGAAAATCCTTGGGGTTTCTTAAAAGCCGCTGGGTAATTAAATCTGTATCCGGCAAATCGTAGACTAATCCCATAATAGTCATTCTGGTCCAGACACTGTGCTGCTCCCATAGCATGCGAAACTGATTATTCAGATTTAATTGAGCCGGGGTTATACACCGCTGCGCTTGAGATAGGTGGGAAGCTGATCTCATTGGGCAAAAATACATTTTTATCACCTCTTGGAAATTCTTAATTCCATCCTTCATAATGATAATTTATGCCTCCTTTTTTCTTTTGTGCCGAAATATCTTTGAAAATGTTTTTTAATGCTAGTGCCTTTGGTACATATTGGTTTATAATGTAAATATGGGAAATTGTCTAATGGGAGGGGAGGTAATAAATATGGATCCACGTTTCAAAAACAATCGAGGGGGGATTATTACCGGTTTAGTCATCGTAGGATGTGGTGTGTTAATATTTGGCAGAAACTTAGGGTTCTATGAACTTAACTTTTCTCTGGTATGGAAGATACTCTTGCCCTTAGCAATTATATTAATCGGGTTTAACATGATAAAAGGTGCCCTTAAAACTTCTGCTGGCACCCACTTTACCCTGTTGAGCAGCGTTGAACTGAAGAAAAAAGGATGGAAACTAAAAAGCGGCAGCTATTTTGCCGTTGCGAGTGGAATAGACATGGACTTAACCGTCGCTCATATCCCCAAACAAGAGATACATTTAAATTTAACAGCATTTATGGGTGGTATTGAAATCAAGGTGCCCCGGGATTTGACCATAGAATGCCAAGGAACTGCTATATTAGGCAGCGTAGGTTTTCTGGGGGAAGAAAGCAGGGGCATCTTTGCCGGCAAAAGATATAAACATAGAAGAAATACCGGTTCCAGAAAAAAATTAATCATTAAAGGTACCGCGGTCATGGGGAACATCATTATCAAGAATTCGGCCAATCTTAGGTTACTGGTTTCACACGGGAAACTAATTGAAGATGAAAAGGATTAACCCCCCAGCTTAATCTACTAACGAAAGTAAACAATTAACCGCTATCTCCTGGAGAATATTATCTCTCCCGTGAAGATAAACAAGTTCCAGCAAGAAACTAGATGTCTCATCCAAGTTCAAATTTTAAAATATTCCGATTGACGAATGTGATATAGGCCATGGTAATAAATGTGGTGATTCCTGCGAGTATTTCTGTTCTGGCTGTTATGCCGTTTTCCGATGACCTAAAAAGTAGAAATTTCTATTTGCTTACATAAAACACAAGGACTAAACCCTGTTTAATACAGGACCTAGTCCTTCGAAGCTATTTGATTGAAGTTCAAGGCAACTATTTTGCTATCACTTTTAGCGGCCTCATCATATCATTATCCTCATGCTCCAAGATATGACAATGCCAAACATAATCACCCACGTGTTCTTTAAAATGCATAGCAATAGTTGTAACCTCTCCCGGTGTGGTTCGCACCACATCTTTAAGACCTTTTTCATAGTCTGCAGGCGGCGTTAGAGTTTCCGGCTTAAATATATAGTCTCCTTTAGCATCAAAATCAGCATCTGTAAAAGGCTTTCGGCCCAATATTTCAAAATTAACTAAATGAACATGGATGGGATGGGGAAAATCAAAATGATTTACTAAGTGCCATATTTCGATGGTGTCTAATTCCGCGACTTCGGTAGCAGGTTCATGCCACATTCTACCATTTAATAAATGAAGCACCCTTCCGAAGTGGTCAGTTGTTTCATCTAAGTGTAAAGTCCTTTCCTTGCTGGCTAATGCAGGATTGACATGATGATAGGGAAACAAATCTTCCGGAATCTCGCTTTTGTCCGGGTATTTTAAGGGCAGAGTAACCTTAAACTTCATAATGATGCCGACATTGCTGTCACCCGGAGGGGCGTCATTTACTAAAATAATTTCTTCCCCTTTATATTTTGAAAAATCAATGATCAAGTCAATTCTTTCCGCGGGCTCCAAGATACAAGAATCAATCTTAACAGAATGCTGGAGTAATCCTTGTTCCGTACCTATTTGATGAAACTTTGCCCCATTGCTTAGTCTAAGTTCATAACCCCGGACATTAGAGGCATTTAAAATTCTAAACCTGTATTTACGCGGCTCAACCTCAAGATAAGGCCACAGTTTTCCGTTCACGACAATGGTATTTCCAAAGATAAACGACGGGGTTGATGGTATCGGCTTTTCCACCGGGGGAGTAGCATTGTCCGGGTAAAATAGTGACCCGTCCTCATTAAATAATTTATCCTGGATCATTAGCGGAATTTCATAGGAACCTTTGGGTAAATTAAGTCTTTCCTCCAGTTTGTCCCGAATCAGGTAAAAACCTGCCAGCCCGGCGTAAACATTTAATCTTGTGATGCCGACAGCGTGGTCATGATACCAAAGGGTAGCTCCGGGTTGATGATTGGTATATTCGTATACCTGTCGGGTAAAAGTGGGGCCAACATATTCGTAATTCCTGGTAAACCAGGCATCCGGATGTCCGTCACTATGATCCTCCACATTAGCACCATGTAAATGAACTACTGTCCTCACATCAGGGGTATCCATCGTTCCGTGTAAGGTATGGTCAACAGGTAAAAGATGTTTATTAGGCAGATTATTTATCCATTTGACTTGCACCGTAGTATCTTTTTCTACCTCTATCGTCGGGCCGGGACTGGTTCCGTTATATCCCCAGATGGTAGTTAAAGGAAACATCTTATGAAACCGATGTCTCACTTGTTTCATAGTGATATTGTAAAGATATTTACTTTGGCCCCGATTATCACACCAAGATTCACTTGGCCTTGCAACAGGCGGAATGGGAAGCGCGTCCACAAACTTTGGAAAAGTTGAAGGATCGGAGGGATTTACTTTGTACTCAATCCCTTCATTATATATTTCATGTTCCTCCATAAAGCTCATCCTTTCAAAGGAAATTTGACAAGTTGTCTAACTTAATACATTTTATGCCTTATGGTTAATTTTGTGCCAAACCAAGTAAATCAAAGGGGCAATGGGTAAAATCCAGGTCCCATAACTCGCCTATGAGAATCAAGTTTTTATTGGTCAAATCCTTTTAAAATTTTATAAAGTTGGTTAAAAAATCATTGATAATAATCCGCAACTAGGGGCATTATATTTTCAGGAGGTGTTATAAAAAAATGGCTGAGAGAAAAACAAACCAGAATCTATCTTCTGAAACGTCAAATATTATAGTTAACGAAACATCAAAGAAACAAAATAAGCAACAAAAGAGGTCTAAATAACCAAAATGCCGCCTTCAATCAGGCGGCAATTTTTTATATATATTTATCCTTCTCTGTAATTTTTCTCATTACCTTGCAAGGATTGCCTACAGCCAGGGAATTAGCCGGAATATCCTTTGTCACGATGCTTCCTGAACCAATAACAACATTATCGCCGATGTTAACCCCTGGATTTACAATCACTCCCCCGCCTAACCAGACATTATTTCCGATCCTAATGGGCAAAGCATATTCCAGGCCGTAGTTGCGCACTTCAAAATGGATTGGATGGCCTGCGGTAAAAATCCCGACATTTGGCCCCAATAATACATTATCGCCAATTGTCACCGGGGCACAATCCAAAATAATGCAATTGTTATTAGCATAAAAATTCTTCCCAATTGTGATGTTATAGCCATAGTCACAGTGGAAAGGAGGCTCAATTAGGAAATCTCCGCTAACCTTACCAAACAGTTTTTTGATGATGGCATTTCTTACCTCTATTTCTCCGGGAGGCAGCGAATTAAATTTAAATACCATTTCTTTTGCGGATTGACGGTCCCGGAACAATTCCTCGTCAAAAGCCTGATAGAGTTTTCCCTGGAGCATTTTTTCTTTTTGGGTCATAAATTAAATGCCTCTTTCTCTTTCGGCTGAGAAAAGTATTCTTTAAACCGCGTCAAACTTCTGTGAGATTAATCTTTGTTAAGCGATTAATCAACACTGGTACTCCACTTGGTGATAATACCAATAAACCGGACTAAAAATTTTTTGCAATATCCTGTGCCTTTGCAATTGCTTCAGCAACGATCTTTTCAACATCCTGCCCCTGCACATCCAAATTATCTGCTGCTATGGTCGTATAATCAGTAATTCCAAAGAAACCAAAGATTGTCCTGATGTATCTATCCCCCAATTCAAACATAGAAGCAGGTTCAGAACTGTAATCACCGCCTCGCGTTATAATATTTACGGCCTTCTTACCATTGAGCAGTCCAACCGGACCTTTCTCAGTATATTTAAATGTAATACCGGAAATTGACACATAATCAATATATGCCTTAAGTATTGCCGGAACTCCCAGGTTCCACAACGGTTCAGCAACAACATACTTATCCGCTTCAGCAAATTGATAGGCATACTTTAATACTGGGTGATCCCTGTTTTCAGAAGTTTTGGGACTAAATGCAGTGTTAATATCACTCTCTGACAAGAAATTTATTCCTTCTTTATAAAGATCCAGAGTTATTATTTTATCCTGTGGGTGGCCCGCCAAATAAGCATCTATAAACTTGTCGGAGATCCTGAAGGTCCTTGATGCTCCCTCCGGCTTGGCATTTGCCTTAATATAAAGAACTGTACTCATAATATCTGCTCCTTCCAGAAGTTTTCTATGTTAAAATCGTTAATTCTATTCTTTACTGTTTATAAGTCTCAAATACATAAAATTGCCGGGGAAATCCGCTTAGCTAAACCTGGAAAAATCCGCAGGGCATTTAACCCACACTCTCCGCCTTGTCCAATAACCTTTTCCTCATACCTCCAGGATTTTCCAAATAACTAATCCTACTTGGCCCCATCTTCCGTAAAATATCATCCACCATAAAGTTTGTGGTAAAATATTTATAGTATATTAATAGCACATTCATCCCTAATCAAAATGAATCACTTTTAAATAAAATTCCAGGCAGGTTGTGCCTGAAACTTTGGAGGTAAATTTATGTTAGGTGCTATAATTGGTGACATCGTGGGTTCCCGTTTTGAGTGGGATAATATCAAAACAAAGGAATTTGAGTTTTTAACACCTCAATGTAATGTAACAGATGACAGCATTATGTCCCTGGCTGTGGCAAAAGCCATACTTGAATGCCGTGGTACTTACGACAATTTAGGTGAGATTACCGTACGCTGTATGCAGGAGGTCGGACGGCCATACCCCTATTGCGGTTATGGCGGCATGTTTTATCAGTGGATGTACTCTGATGATCCCCAACCATATAACAGTTTTGGAAATGGCGCAGCCATGCGCGTAAGTGCCTGTGGATTTGCCGCAGCCAGCCTTGAAGAAGCGATTATGCTTTCGGAAAAAGTGACTGAGGTGACCCATAACCATCCTGAAGGCATTAAAGGGGCTGAAGCCACCGCAGTTGCCATCTTCATGGCACGCACCGGAAGGAGCATCTTGGAAATTCGAGACTATATCAACAATCATTATTACCCCATGAATTTTACCCTAGACGGTATTCGCGATGACTACCAATTCAATGAAACCTGCCAGGAAACCGTACCCCAGGCAATTATGGCATTTTTAGAGTCCACCGGATTTGAAGATGCCATCCGAAACGCTATCTCCATCGGCGGCGACAGTGATACCTTAGCCGCCATCACCGGCGGCATTGCCGAAGCCTATTACGGCATTCCATTAGAAATTAGAAAACAGGCATTTACTTACCTGGATCAGCATCTCTTAAAGATACTGCTTGATTTCGAGAGCGTTTATCCCTCAAACTCTCAATAAGTTTTTAATCAGCAATTCTTTTTTCTCCGCTGATAGCTTGAAAAGGATTAATGTCCTGGGTCACTTCAACTACCCCAGCAAATTCACCCTTTTCATCACGAACCGCAATATATCTAATGTAGACATACTTGTCTCCCATATGAAGCCAAAAATCTTCCGAATCTTTTTTCCCGCTGACAAAATCCTCTACCAGCTTTTCTACAATGGCCACACTTTCCGGGGGGTGACAGTTTTCTACCTTGCGGCCAATAATGGATCGGGCTCGGACAAAAATCCGCTCTTTATTTGCCGAGAAATACTTGACGATACCCTCTTTATCTACGAAAGTAATATCTACCGGCAGATGATTGAAAATCAGGCTGATTTCCTTGGGGGTGAGCACTCCCGTGTCAAATTTTATGTATCCTTTAGTTTTATCAGCGTCGGTGCCGGGAACGCTGTCTTTTACATTCAGATTAACAGGCCGCCATTCATTTTTAGGCTCGATCAGACAATAACCGATTTCATCACTATCCTCCATAATATGGTACCACTCATCTTCCGTCAAAACCTTTAAGGCAGTTTGGAAGAGCACCTTTTCTTCCTTTGAAATCATGTCCGTTATTTTCGTGAGCACCAGTTCCAGTTTTTCCTCCAACTCGGACTTTACTTCCGGGCTGTAGGCTGAGGACATTTTTTTAACCGCCTTAAGGAGGTCTCTAATCTCATCATCATGGGACCACATGATTTTGGAAGGACCGACAATTTCATATTTCTCAAGGAAGGGAAAAAGGAGATTTTCCTTCCGACTGTAATGCTTTTCCACATCCCAGAGGAAATTAATCTTATCCCTAAGCTTGAGCAGATTCTCCTGACTGGGATTATTCTTAAAATCGCCCACCACTTCTTTTGTTTCCCCGACCAGCTTTTCTATAGCCCTGTTTTCCAGCTTGAAAGTATGTATGGGATGACCGGGTTTTAGCTCTATTTCCGTTCTTTTCTCCAGCGCCTTTTTAAAAATCTCCAGATGTACATCACAAAGTCTCCGTACTTCCTCCACCGGAAGACCTTCATTTATTAATTCCTGCTCAATGACGGACAATTCCTCAGGGGCAATATCCTTAACTATTTCATCAAATTTTCCTTTGACTTCTTCTACAGATTTTCCTTGATGCAATTCCAGAATAATTTCCTTGGTTTTCTCCTTGCGATATTCCCGATTATTGATAAGTTCACTCAAGAAAGGCCACCTCCTTTAACCTGCCCAGCCGGTTTAGTTTATTTTAGAAATTTGGTTATGCTGATTATCTTTTCGTGTTTGGACCTAACGCTTGCTTTTTTATATTATGATCCTTGTTTTCCGTGGCAGGCAAGTTCTCCCCGACATTTCTATTTTGGCTTTCCGCCTTATTAGTTACTTGATTCCTTTTTGACATTGTCTTCACCTCAGGTTTAGTCTTCCCCTACCCCAGAAATTAATGCAAAAGTCACCGGATGTTGACGGTGTATCTTTAAAGTGCATTATAAATAGGCCTCATGGAAGAAGTTCCATGAGGCCTCTATTAAAAAATTAAGATCTATTAAAATCTGCTGACTCAATTTTAATTATTTTTTCATTTTAGTTTTCATATGTTCCAGTCTATTAAGGGCACTATACAAGGTCTCATCCTTCTTGGCAAAATGAAGCCTAATCAGATGATTTACATTTTCCCTAAAGAAACTTGAACCGGGAACTGCAGCAACTCCAACATCTCTTGCCATCTTTTCACAGAATTCAAGATCGCTGTCATACTTAAACTCCGAGATATCAAGCATGACATAATATGCCCCCTGAGGCGTGGTATGAGAAATACCTATATCGTCCAGGCCTTTCAGGAAAAGATCCCTTTTTTTAGCATATTTATCCCGTAAAGAATCATAATAGTCCAAGCCAAATTTAAGGCCAACAACTGCCGCTTCCTGTAGAGGTGACGGAGCACCGACAGTAAGGAAATCATGTACCTTCCGAGCCACATCAGCAACATTTGCCGGAGCGATTATATAGCCAAGCCGCCAGCCGGTAATGGAATATGTTTTTGATAGAGAGCTACATGATATAGTACGTTCAAACATCCCAGGAAGAGATGCAAAATAAATATGACGGTATGGCTTATAAACGATGTGCTCATAAGGCTCATCGGTAATGACAAAAGTATCGTGTTTTTCCGCAAGAGCGGCAATGATTTTTAATTCCTCCTCTGTAAAAACCTTTCCAGACGGATTGGAAGGGTTACAAAGAATTAATGCCTTGGGCTTTTGAGCAAAGGCTGCTTCCAATTCATCAACAGAAAAATTAAATTCAGGGGGATGAAGGGGTACAAAAATCGGCTCCGCTCCGGAAAGGATAGTGTCTGCTTTGTAGTTTTCATAAAATGGAGAAAATATGATTACCTTATCCCCCGGGTTGGTAACAGTCATCATCACAGCCATCATTGCTTCCGTGCTTCCACAGGTTACAACAACTTCTTTTTCAGGGTCAATTTTTCTACCCATAAAATAAGTTTGTTTTTGTGCCAAAGCCTTACGAAAGTTTTCGGCACCCCATGTGATCGAATATTGATGTGGCCCGGCATATGCAATCTCTCGAAGCTTGTCAAGGATTTCCTGGGGCGGGTCAAAATCGGGAAAGCCCTGAGATAGGTTGACTGCTCCGTATTGATTTGAGATTCGCGTCATGCGTCTGATCACCGAATCTGTAAAGTTTGCAGTTCTTTGAGATAATTTAGGCATAATTTACTCCTTTGTGATCATATTGAATTTCTTTAACCCTCGTCAATCAATCGGAATATTTCGATGCATTTTTAGGTGTTTATAATTTTATTACCTATTACGTTTATTTTCGATATTGTAGCATTGAAGATAATTAATTGTCAATGGCCCATTTCCGATAATTTCCATAGGTTTTATCAGTAATGCAAGTTGTTGGATTGAGTTGAAAAAATTTTGTAAAACTTATATAATTCTTCCTAATAGAAAGTTAAATTTTACATAGAAAGGCCTGAGGAAAATGGCACTGATTAACGAAAATTATCTTAAACTACCGGGAAGTTATCTTTTTTCGGAAATAGGGAGGAGGGTCAACCAATTCAAACAGGCTAACCCTGATGCCGATATCATAAGACTCGGTATTGGCGATGTCACCCTACCTTTGCCTCCGGCAGTAATAGAGGGGTTAAAAAAGGGTATAGAGGAAATGAGCCGTAAGGAGACCTTCAAAGGTTACGGCCCGGAACAAGGTTATCAGTTCCTGATCGAGAAAATCATTGAAAACGATTTTCGACCCCGCGGTGTGGAGTTAGCTGTAGATGAAGTTTTTGTCAGCGACGGTGCCAAAAGCGACACCGCCAATTTCCAAGAGCTTTTTGGCATTGATAACGTCGTAGCCGTAACGGATCCTGTTTATCCTGTTTACGTGGACAGTAATGTGATGGCGGGACGAACCGGCATTTACAACTCTAAAGGACAGTTTGATAAAATAGTTTATCTTCCCTGTACTGAGGAAAACGGCATGAAGCCCGAGCTACCTAAAACAAAGGTAGATATGATCTATTTGTGCTTCCCCAATAACCCAACAGGGATGACACTCTCAAAGGAAGAATTAAAAAAGTGGATTGATTATGCCTGGGAAAATCAAACTGTCATCCTTTATGACTCTGCCTACGAGGCTTACATCCAAGAGGACGGAGTTCCCCACAGTATATTTGAGATCGAAGGTGCCCGAGAGGTCGCGGTGGAGTTTAGGAGTTTTTCAAAAACTGCCGGCTTTACCGGTACCAGATGTGCCTATACTGTTGTGCCTAAAGAGGTCAAGGTATATGACTCTGCCGGTAAAAGCCACAGCCTAAACCAGCTCTGGCTGAGAAGACAGACTACAAAATTCAATGGGGTTTCCTACCCTGTGCAAGTCGGGGCAGCGGCGGTTTACTCTGAAGAAGGGAAAAAGCAGATTAAAGAAATGGTCAGCTACTATATGGAAAATGCTCGGATCATCAGAGAAGGCCTCACGGACGCCGGTTACAAAGTCTTTGGCGGTGTAAATGCTCCTTATATCTGGATGAAAACCCCCGACAATATGAAATCATGGGAATTCTTTGACAGGCTGATGCAGAAGGCCCATGTAGTGGGCACACCTGGGGTAGGTTTTGGTTTAAACGGCGAAGGGTATTTTAGATTAACTTCCTTCGGCGATCGGGAAAATACAAAAAAAGCGGTGGAGAGAATCAGAACTCGGCTTTAGACAGTGAAAAAATAAAAATACCTATGACGCCAATCGCTGAGTACCGGTTGGCGTCATTTCATAAGGCTAAGTTAAGCGTATTAAGCTATTAAATTAAATCTCATTTTCTCATTCCTGTGTAGATAAGGATCGCATCTCTCAGGAAAGCTGCCGTCCCGGTCTGTTCCTTATCATAGTAGGCGGTAAATCTTTCATCATCAACATACATCTGAGCTAGGCCAGCATGTGCTTCCTTAGAGTAAGAGGGCCAAGTAAAACACAACCATTGACGGTGCAGATCCGCCGCTTTCTGGGCTAGTTCACCTGCCGGATCACCAGTTTTAAATGCCTCGTTTAGGGTGTCAATGACCTCAGTGGCAAGTCTCTCCATTTCTTGATACTGCTCCTGAGTCATGTTTTTAAACTTTTGGTTTGATTGATTTACTGTTTCCTCACCGTACTTATTTCGAATTTCTTCCCCATATTTTTTCTCATTTTCATCGATTAATCGTTGCTTGAAACCCTCAAACTTTTCTTTATCCGTCATTTCAATTCTCCCTTCTGATAAAGCTATGGTTTTATCCACATTTTCAATTAATAAGTCTAATCGTTCCCTTTTTTCCAGGAGTTTTTTCCGATGCTCTCTCAAAGCAGCCATTCTATCAAAGGCAGGGGCAGTTACTATCTTCTTGATATCTTCCAAACTAACACCTAATTCCCGATAAAATAAGATTTGTTGCAGCTGATCAACTTCCTTTTGCCCATAAATCCGGTATCCTGATGAGTTAATTCTTGCCGGCTTAAGAATTCCTATTTCATCGTAATACCTAAGTGTCCTGGTACTAACCCCCGCTAGGCTTCCCAGTTTTTGTACCGTATACTCCATAAGTCTCCTCCTCGAAAACTAATATACACCTTAACGTAACGTCAATGTCAACAATATATTTAACCGGATCCTAAGAAAACATCAGCATCTTTTAAATGGGGAAAACAGATTTATCAGTAAGATATATTGCATCCTTCTTGCACCCTGCCCGGCAAACTCCACAGCCGTAACATTTCAATGGGTTGATATAACATTTGGAGTTTGAGATTGAATATGTGATTGCCCCAAATTGACAGAGCTTTTGGCAGTTCCGGCACCCTATGCACTTTTCCGATTCCAGTTCTGCCACATATTCAGCTTTAAACATCAGATTCATTAAGTCAGAGCTTACCTGAAGCCTATAAGCCAAACAATCATGGTCGCAATTACAGATAGCACCGATATAAGGAGTTTTGAAAGTCCAAATAGAATGGATTAGCCCTTTTTGATCAAATTCCCGGAGAATTTCTTTTGCTTCTGCTGCGGTCAAAGTCTCTAAATTAGCCTTAAGTTCCGACCAATCATGTACCAATCCGGTGGGGTCAATACCTAAAAGCAGACAATACCGGGCATCATTTTTGCCCGTTGTGATACTTCGGCAGATACATGGGATGCGAGTAATGGTCTGCACCATGTCTACAATTTTTTCTGCATCCTCCAGAGGCACAACTTGTCCAAAATGAAACTGTTTCATCCCGGCTGTTGCCATTTTGCGGATGAAGCGATGGACTAGCGGCAGCTTATTCTTCGTCCAGTCTAACCTGGCAAAATTTTTATCAGCATTTTTACGGATACTTGAAATAAAGTGCTCCACATAGGCCTTGCGCCCATCTTCCGCCAGCAGCTCGGCCGAATAATGCTGCATCACTTCGTACCACTTTTTCCCTTCGCCATGTTTTAGGCAAAACTCACACAAATTTATCACTCCTCGAAAGCCGGATACTTACCGGATAGTCTGCTGCTTATTCCATCAATTATGCCTTTCATGTATGCCTTTTAACTAATATTACCCGGACATCCTGGGTTTTCCTGCCCCGACTTTTTTACGGAGGAAATAAATTTCAGCCCCATATTTATTTAGCATGAATAAAAAACCGTCACCCTTCGGTTAACGGCTAAAAACATCTGACGATTTTTGCTCTTCAGTTTTTGCGCCTTATTTAAAATCCCTGATTAAAAGGATCCTTTTCCCTTCGTTCCGGATTGCCTTGAATACCCTTTCGAAAGAAAACCATCATAAAAGTATAAAATATAATAAAAATATCAATGAGAAAAGATTGATGCCTTAAATACCATAAATCGTACTCAATTCGCTCCGGCCAGAAGATTTCATTTCTCCCTTTTATCTGAGCCCAGCCGGTGATGCCCGGTTTCATCTCCAGGCGCCTTCTTTGACGTTCGTTATATTTCGTCAGATGGTGCAGCGGGGCAGGACGGGGGCCAACGATACTCATCTCCCCTTTTAGTACATTAATCAACTGAGGAAGCTCATCTAAGCTGGTTTTTCTTAACCATTTGCCTAATGAAGTAATCCGGGAATCATTTTCCTCCAGATACATCCCGGAACCCATTTTTTCTGCTCCGGTGACCATAGTACGAAACTTAAACATATAAAATACTTTTCCGAATTGGCCCAGCCTTTTTTGCCGAAAAATAATCTCACCAGGTGATGTCACCTTGATGAGTACGATAATAATTAACCACAAAGGACTGGATAAAATAATTAAGCATAAAGAAATGATGATATCCACGAGCCTTTTTAACCCTTTTTGGTACATTAGTCTGCCCCCTCCCGATAACTCGGAAAAAATTGGTTCTTTTCTACTATTGAAGTTCCCTGCTTAATTCCTTCTTCTCGCCTAACTTTTTCTAATAAATCAACTGCTTCCGCATTGATCACTCTTTTTCCCACATAAAAATCCCGCACACCCTCCGGAGCAAAAGAAAGTTTATATTTATAGATCCCGTCGTTTTCCGCATAGCCACCGCCCAAAAGGAAATATTTAATTCCTTTGGACTTAGCCCAGAGAATTACCTGATGCTTGAGAAGGTTATTGGGACGACTGCTAAAAAACTCCGGCAAGGTTCCACCTAAAAAGGAGTGGATGAAACTCCTGTTAAATAATAATAGTTCGGCGGAAATAATCTCTTTATCTTTCAACACATAAGCATATGCAAAATTCTCCGGCAAATATTCCTGAATATGATTAAAAAACTGATGAGAAAAATAGTATTGAGACGATGCCTGGCGTCGTTTCATAGTGGCCAGGTATATTTTCTCAAAATCTTTGAGGTGATCAGAGTTTTCTTCAATGCACACCTCTAAGTTCTCTCGCACCGCTTTATTGATATTTTTTCTGTTGTGATATTGATATGACAACCAAATCTCGTTTTCCGTAAGAGTTAAATCAACTGCCACTACTTTTTTGACCTTTTCCACCTTTAAACCATCTAAATCATCCTGCCAAGGATAAAGATGATTCATAAGCAAAGGGTGGAATCTAATAAACTCCGTAACTATATTATTTTCCTGACAGTATTTCTGCCACATTTCCTGAAAATAATTAATTATTTTTGGATCTCGTAGGTTAGAACATAAAGGCCCTCCATAACCATAGGGAGATATAACATCATAGTACTCAGAAGAAAGCTTCCCCCTAAAATAAGGCAAATCATTGATTCGGCGTAAAAAAAAAGGATAAAGCAAGTTTCCTTCCTTTGTTTCACAGACAAAAAGCTTTCCCTGCTCCTTTTTTTCTTCTTCAAACAGTTTGCAGTAACCGGGAAAATAGAAAACATCCGCTTCCGGCACAGATTCTAGAGCATGATTCCACCGACTCGGTGCGTCCAAATCATAAACTTGATACAACTTATCACCCCGCTGCTTGGCAATAACGTCATAATATTTTATTCCTAGAAAGTTATTTGGGTGACAAGAATAAACGAGGGTTAATGTGAGAAGCAATCGGCGTTTTGCTCAGAATGAGGTAAGAAAATTCATAATTGCCGCATCCAGTCATAAGTCTTTTTTAATCCCAGAGCTATATCTACCTGAGGATTAAATCCTAAAATTTTTCGGGCTTTCTTAATCTCAATATCCAGTTTCCGTTTATCGGCAGGAATTGAAGGATCGTGAATTACTTTGCACTTTCCCCCGAAAACCATATTTACCGCTTCAGCTAATTCCAGCATAGATACAAATTGGCGGCTGGAAATATTCATGGTGCAACCTTGGGCTTCCTCCCTTGTTATAGCTAATAAAGCCCCATCCACAAAATCAGAAACATAGGTATAGGTTCTCCCTTGAGTTCCCTCGCCAAAAACGGTAAGGGGCTTGCCCTCAATAGCATTTCGCAAAAACAAAATAGGTGTACTTAAGGGGGTATTCCGGGGCCCATAGATGTCAGATACCCTAAGAATCACATATTTCAGCCCGGAAGTTTTGCCGAGAGTTCGAATATACTGCTCCTCCGAAAGTTTTACTGCCCCATACATAGTTTCCGGTTCCAAAGGATGTTCTTCGTCGACAGGTGTATATTTCGGATTGCCGTAAACAGCAATTGAAGAAATATGGATCAAGAGAGCCCTCTCTTTTAAACAGAAATTCAAGATATTAAAAAAACCTTTGGTGGCAGTTTCCAATTGATTAAAAATAAATTTCTGCTGCCGAAGGGCTATAGGAATCGCCAGATGAATCACAATATTTTGCCCCTTACCCGCACTAGACACCAAATTTTCATCGGCCATATCTCCGGAAAAAATTCGGATCTGATCCTGAATATGATGCAAGTTAGACATCCGACCGGAGTCCATACTATCTAAAACTGTAACCTCTCCTCCCAGTTCGAGAATCTTTTCACATAGGTGGGAGCCTAAGAAACCTGCCCCGCCGGTAATAAGTACCTTTTGTCCGTAAAGATCCATCTCTGTTTCCCCCTAAAATTGATGTCATTATTAAATATCCTATGTGCGTTCCCTTAATAAGTGACAAACCTAGGAGTCCCCATTAACGCAGCCAAGTTTCATTACTGCTCCATAATTTTCGCTTTAAAACCTCCGTGCAAAACAAAACGTCCTTATGATCATTCATATGTATACCTTTGATATACCCAGTGTATAGTCATGAAATACCCATGGTATAACCTAATTGCATAACCATTATTCGAAATTAGTATTTTCATAATTCACAAAAAGCTCTTACAATAATGAATTAAATTACAATAGAGATAATATTTTTCAAGGGGAGGAAAATATCGTGACTAAATACGTAAAAATTGGGGGTTTACAGGTAGCTTCGATCCTACATGATTTTATTAATAAAGAAGCATTACCAGGTACGCGCATTACTAGTGAACAATTTTGGGCGGGACTAGAATCACTTATTAAAGACTTGTCTCCGGAAAACAAGGCATTATTACAACAACGTGATGAATTGCAAAAAAGAATTAATGAGTGGCATTTAAAAAACAAAGATAGCTTTAATTTTGATAACTACAAATCATTTTTACAAGAAATCAATTATCTGGAGCCAGATATAGATGATTTTGAGATTAAGACTGAAAATGTAGATGATGAGATTGCCATCCAAGGTGGTCCTCAGCTTGTGGTACCGGTAGATAACACCCGTTATGCAATCAACGCTGCTAACACACGTTGGGGAAGTCTGTATGACGCGCTTTATGGCACAGATGCAATTAGCGAAGAAAATAGGGCTGAGAGAACCGGTGCATACAATCCTGTGCGTGGAGAGCAGGTTATTAAATTTGCCAAGAATTTTCTTGACCAAACCATCCCGTTAAATAAAGGGTCTCATCAAGACGCTGTAAGATATCAAATTGTTGATGATCAATTACTTGTATTACTTGAAAACGGTGAAACTACTCAACTTCAAGACCCGTCTAAAGTAGTGGGTTATCAAGGGGAAAAAGAAAACCCAGCAGCTGTTTTGTTTATTAACAATCGCCTTCATTTCGAAATTCAAATCGACCGAGCCCATCCCATCGGTAAAACCGATAAAGCCGGTGTAAAAGATGTGCTGTTGGAAGCGGCAACAACAACCATTATGGATTTTGAAGATTCCATTGCAGCTGTCGATGCGGAAGATAAAGTGGGCGTGTATCGAAATTGGTTAGGTCTTATTAAAGGAGACATATCAGCAACCTTTGAAAAGGGTAATAAAACAATAACTCGTGTCATGAATCCTGACCGTACGTATACAACTCTTTCAGGAGAAAAGCTGACTCTTCCTGGAAGATCACTCATGTTCTGCCGAAATGTAGGTCATTTGATGACAAACAACGCTGTCTTAGATGAAAATGGCGACGAAGTACCAGAAGGGATTTTAGATGCAGCCATCAGCGCATTAATTAGTACACATGAGCTTTGTGGTAATTCAAAATATAAAAATTCACAAAAAGGATCTATCTATATTGTTAAACCAAAAATGCATGGTTCAAAGGAAGCAGCCTTTGCTAATAAGCTGTTTGACCGCGTGGAAGATATGCTTCATTTAGAAAGAAATACGATTAAAATTGGCGTAATGGATGAAGAACGCCGGACATCATTAAACCTAAAAACATGTATTTACCAGGTTAAAGACCGCATTGTCTTCATTAATACTGGATTCTTAGACCGTACAGGGGATGAAATGCATACATCAATGGAAGCAGGTCCAATGATTCGTAAAGGTGATATGAAATCATCAACTTGGCTCGCATCCTATGAAAAATCAAATGTAAACATTGGTTTAGCATGCGGTTTACAAGGTGTTGCCCAAATTGGTAAAGGAATGTGGGCTATGCCAGATTTAATGGCAGAAATGCTGAAACAAAAAATCGGTCATCTTAAAGCCGGCGGAAATACAGCATGGGTACCATCTCCTACGGCAGCAACACTGCATGCCCTGCATTATCATCAAATCGATGTATTTGATGTACAAAACGAATTGAAGAAAAACATTTCTGATTTACGTGATGGCATTTTGCAATTGCCTATTGAGAAAAATCCCAGTTGGTCTCCGGAGGAAATCCAAGAGGAGCTTAATAACAATTGCCAGGGGATTCTCGGCTATGTTATTCGCTGGGTAGAACAAGGGATTGGCTGCTCTAAAGTACCGGATATTAATAATATCGGCTTAATGGAGGACAGAGCTACCCTCCGTATCTCTAGCCAGCATATTGCGAACTGGCTGCATCACGGCATATGTACAGAAGAGCAAGTAATGGATACATTAAAACGTATGGCAAAGGTTGTTGACGAGCAAAATGCCGGTGACTCTGCATATCGAAATATGGCACCTGACTTTGAGAATTCCATTGGGTTCCAAGCTGCTTGTGATTTAATTTTTAAAGGCTATGACCAACCAAATGGCTATACAGAGCCTATTCTACATCGCCGCCGTGCTGAAGCTAAAGCTAAATTTGGGATGAAGCAACAATAATTCAATCTCTTTGCAGACAAGGGGTGCTCCTAAGTGAACACCCCTGTCTCATTCTTTTTGCTCTTCAATAAATTCCTTCGCCATCTTAATAAATTCACGAGCCGCGAAGGACTGGTATTTATTTTTCTTCCAAATCAGACCGAGTTCTAAGTTAATTTCGGGATATTTAAAAGGAATGGCTATAATATCATGAGGCATACCCTGGCATATTTTACTTGGCAATAAAGCAATGCCTAATCTTGCTCCAACCATCTCGACAATAAAATCTTTTTGAGAGCTTTCACAAACGACTTTTGGGGTAAACTCATGTTTTGTACAAACATCCAGAATTCGATCATGCAAAGAAAAATCTTTTCTGTATAAAATAAACGGTTGATTTTCTAATAGCGAAAAATCAATAACCTTATTTCCAGCTAATGGATTGTCCTTATGCACGATAACCACTAGTGGATCCTTCAAAAGTCTAATAATTTCAAAACTGTTATTTCTAACCGGCACATTACAAATAAGACCGATATCCAGAGACCCTTCCTCTACCCCATCTTTTATTGCCTTCGAACCGACCTCTGTAAGTTGTATCTCCACTAAAGGATATGTTTCTTTGTAGCGACTAATCAAACTCGAGTAAAACGCTGCGCCCATAATAGGCGGAATGCCAATTCTGATTTCACCTTTTTTTAATTCCGCAATATCAGAGAGCTCCGATGTTAAATTCTGAAAAGCCTCCAATACATTTTTAGCATTGATCAACACAGCCTTGCCTGCGTCTGTCAGCTCTAATTTAGGAGAACGGTAAAACAGCGGTACCCCTAACTCCCCTTCTAAATATTGAATAGCTTTACTTAGTGAAGGCTGAGACACATGCAATGTCGAAGCTGCTTTTGTAAAACTTAAATATTTGGCGACTTCAGCAAAATACTCCAAATGCCGAATATCCAATAACTTCACCCCCTCTATTGCATATATGCTATTATATCGAATTTTATCTTTTTATGTATGGGGGTTGTCTACTTTTCCATGAAATTCATGATGGTATTTTTCATAAAAGGCTCTATAAAAAATTTTGTGTTGTTTTTTGCGGGTTCTGTTCTTTAAAGGCATAGTTTTAAATTTCTAAAAGTGTCCCCTTTCCTGGTACTAGCATATTATGAGATAGGAACTAAATTAGAAAGGGGGCCGCTCAATGAGTTTAATTAAAGGTAATAACAACGCTTTTGAAGATATTGTTGATCTGATTATTATTCTTATTGTGCTGGAGTTTCTATGTGACTGCGTATTGAATAATCGTCATTGTTAGTGAGAAATTTTGCTAAAAAAGTTCATATTCATTACCTGACATATTATGCTGTAAAGTTTTATACATGTTCATTCCCATCATACGGCTCTTGTATTATTTAGAAGTCGTGTGATCTTTTTTTGTCTAAGGAAATTTAGGGACGGTTCTTAAGGAAATTTAGGGACGGTTCTTGAATTGAATTCATAAACCCTCTAAAGTCCTCATTGTTAGATTGACTGAAGAAATTTATTTTATTCAATTCAAGAACCGTCCCTAAATTTCTTCGTTAAAACCGTCCCTGAATTTCCTCTGAATTCCCGTGGTTTATTAAGTTCCTTTGAGACTAAAGTGCATATAATCTGCCCCGTTGGACCAATTCATATCGGGACTCCAATGCCACCCATACTTTTTGAACGCTCTTACTACATCTCCATCAGCTGGAATAGAATAGGGATTTTTCCCTGGCATCCAAAAGCTACCTGCTTTGATAGTTCCGTCCCGTCCGATAAAATAGTTTTCATTAGGGTTAATATCAATGGCTAAACCGTAGTTATGCTGGGATGTTCCGCCCCGATTTGAATAGCCGGAACAGGATTTTATGGGGAATTTCTCCTTACCGTTATATATTTCGGCAAATATTTTTTTCACATATTCAGCTACATCTTTATGAACTGTCAAAGTAATCGTAGCTGTCTTTTTTGTACCCGAGGATAGCTGCCATACCGGAACACTAATACTTGTCAAAAAGGAATTAACCTCGATATCGCCTCTTAAGCGGATATCTGATCTGTCACTTTGTGTTGTTTCACGTTCTCTAGCTTTCGGTAAAACAGTAAACTCCCGAGTTAATGAAAACAGAGAAGGATTGCCCTTACTGTCTACAGGTACTACTTCTATCACAGCTTTTACAGTCTGCCTGTCACTACCAAATATGTTATCTAACTTTATGGTATCATGATCTTCTTTAGGGTTTGTCCGAAAATCAATGTTATGGGCTTTTGTCCGTGTGGCATAAGCCACTGTGCCGTTTTTTAGAATCCGGACATCATAAGCTGCCGCTAAAGGTGTATCACCCCAACTTAAATTTACATCACCGTGATAATAATATTGAGATATTTTCATACCAGAGGGTGCCGGCAGCACACATTCCTTCACCCCTGCTGCTTTGATGCGGGAGGCATCACAATATGCCAATAAATTAAGCATTAAAACTACCGCTTGCTCCCGCGTGATATTTGACTTTGGACTTAAATTACCATTACCTGTTCCGGCAATAATCCCCCGGGAATAAGCATCAGCCATATACCTTTCAGACCAACCGAATATTTTATTACTATCCTTAGCATATTCTTGAAGAATTTTGGCTGCTTGCTGCTCGTCCATTAATTCAGCATCAGTTTGGAATAAAAGTCGTAATTTACCCATCATTACGGTAGCCATTTCCCTTGTTAGGGGTAGATCCGGACCAAAAATTCCAGGTGCAGTACCAGTTGTTAACCCTAAAGCATATGCCTGCTCGGCTATTTTATCCTGGGAATCGGTAAACGGATGGGATTGGGGAACTTTGGGTAAAGGATACTTAAATATTCGACAGCTGTTGATCAGTAATAAGCAAAAATCCTGCCGTGTAATACTATCGGTAAATTGTTTTTCACTAAAGTCATCTGATATTAGCCCTGCTGTTTCTGCAATATTAATTCTGGATAAAGCCCAAGTGCTAGGTCGATATTCTGATCCTGAATCCGCATCTGCCAATGCGATTGGGGAAAAAATTAACACCAAAAAAACCGAAAACAAAGCTGCGATCATTATATGTAATTTCTCGGCTTTCACTATAAAAATCATCCCTCTCCCGAATATCTTTTTTCTATTATATCTATTACTTATTATCCCCCTTTCCACAAAACCCCTAATTATAACGCAACGGCGGAAAATTCTTCAGTTGTGGTGAAATTTTCCTGACCTAATGCGTTTCAACGAGGCGAAAGCTTGTCTCTCCCCTGAAAATCCCAAAGATATCCGCCACCCATAGGAGTGGAGGACATCTGACGCTACTTATAATATGACTTATAAACTATATATTCGAATAGAAAACTCATTTTATGTCCAAAAAAGTAAAATATATTCATTTTATAACAAATTAGCTCAGGTTTTCAGCACCTAGTTATTGGACGTGTATAGGTGGCCTTATTCGTCAATACTAACAAAAAACAGAAGGTGGTCACTATTAAGATTGCAATTATGGGGGCGGGTTTATCAGGTCTATCCTGCGCCATTACTTTAGAGCAAAACGGTCTTTATCCTGTTATTTTTGAGCATAGACGATCTGTGGGAGACGGTTTGTTAATGGGGAAATCTTACTTTCCCTTTTAAACCGGCCGGTTTTTGATTCTCTAGCCTATTTCTCTGAAGAATACGAATTTTTTTAAGTCCTACCTCGAATATCAAAAAATTGATTCTGCATTCAGAAAATAAACAGGCGGTAATTCAAGGACACTTGGGATTTACGAATATCAGAGGACGTCATAAGGATTCCTTTGAAAACCAATTAGCCCGCTAGGTGAAAAGTAACATTATTTATAATTCCCATTATAGTTACGAACAACTGGTCAAAGAATTTACTCATGTCATAGTTGCCACCGGGGATGCGGCAGACGCATCTAAAATACAGATTTATCGAAAGGATTTGACGGTTTGCTTAAGGGGAGCTACAGTGACAGGTAACTTTGATATTTATGCAGTGAGAGCTTGGCTCAATAACAATTTTGCCCCAAAAGGTTATGGCTATTTAATCCCCTTTTCCGAAAAGGAAGCCAACATTGTTATTGCTTTTCCCGAATATCCGGAAAACAAAAATCTCGATCTGGATAAATTATGGGATAATTTTGTGAGAAAGGTTTGTGAAGTTCTAGGGCAAAACTTAAAGATAACTGACAACTTTAAAATATCCGGATATATTATCGGTACTTGCCAGTACCCAAGGATAGGTAACAGGGAAAACCGGGGACGGTTCTTGAATTGAATTTATATATTCGCGCATTTTTCCATAACTTTAGCTATTAAATCTTCTTTCTTTTTCTTTTGCTTTCAAATCTTGATTCCACTGCAAAAACCCCAAAAATATTGTAAAACAGCAGGATAAACCACTGTGAATATCGAAGTAATAGTTAGATATTTAAAGCAAATAAAAGATAAACTAACTTTAGGGTGGTTTTGCAGTATGTTCCGTAAAAACGATAGTCACTATCAAGATGAACTTTTTAGCCATTACCAGTCCATGAGACCAAGTGTAGCCAAACTACTAAACAAAACCTGGGCACCAGTTTTCTATGAACATGTTTTTTGTAAAATCAACGAAGATCTGTTTGCCCCCATGTATTGTCTTGATACCGGCAGACCCAATGTTCCAGTTAATATACTGATGTCATTAGAGATTATCAAAAACATGTTTGGTTATACTGATCAAGAATTAATCGAGCAGTTCTACTTTAACTTCCAGGTCAATTATGCCCTAGGTATAAGAAACCTGGGTGAGGTTTACCTGGCTGAACGTACCCTTTACGAATTCAGAGAAAGAGTTTATAGGCACATATTAGAGTATCCCGAGCAAGATGAAGTGATTTTCCAACAGTTTGAAATCCTAACCAAGAATTTTATCGAACAAGCCGGGATAAAAACCGATGACCAGCGTATGGATTCTACCTTGATTTCTCCCAATATCAAGAAAGCCGGTAGACTCTCGTTAGCCCTGGATGTATTGGTTCAAGCGGTAAGAGGCATTGCTTCTAACATGCTTTCCGATAATCTCAAACAAGTGTTAAGAGATAGCTTCAGAACTGATTTACTATACAGAACTAGAAATCAGGAACTGGAAAGCAGGTTCCAGAAAGTCCTTAACCTCATGCAAGAGGTAGATAACTTGGCAAATAAGGATCGTAACCTTGCTTCAAAACGAGAAATGGTTCTGCTTAAGCGTTTTCTAGGCGAACAGGCTGCCTTCGATGAATCTAAGGGAATATGGCTCGCCAAGCCCAGTAGTGAAATTGAAAGCGGTTCCCTGCAATCAGCTTATGATAGTGACGCTACCTTCCGTAACAAAGCGGGTAAGAACCATAGCGGCTACGTTTTAAACGTGAGCGAAACCAGTAGCAAAGAAAACCCGATTCAGGTGATTACCGACTTTTCAGTACAACCCAATAACATCAGCGATGTAGAGATGGCTAAGGAGCGCATACCCATCATCAAACAAAGGACGGATGTAAAGGACATCTACTTAGATGGAGGTTACTACGGCCAAGAGGTCATAGAAATGGCAGATGAGCTAGAGGTTAACCTACACTATACAGATATGACCGGACGTAAGGCTCCATCAGATAAACTTTCCACAACCAGTTTTAAGTTTGATGATGATATGAAAATAATCAGTTGTCCCCAGGGCAAGATCCCATTTAGAAGCGATTTCAATCCCGGTTCCAAGACTAGCAGTTGCCACTTCAAACACGAGGATTGCCAAGGATGCCCGAATTTTGATATATGTCCAGTAAAGACCCAGAAGAAAGACCGGATATTACGGGTTAGTTTAAAAACCATCCAGGCTGACCGGGTTAGAGATCAAATACACAATATTGCGGTCAGACGTGAAAACACCAGTTATCGTGCTGGAATCGAAGCAACCAACTCCGCTCTAAAAAGAGGGGAAGATCTGAATAACCTTTACACACGTGGCGTGCTAAAAACTTACTTGGTCACTGCTTACAAAATTATAGCCCGAAATATTAAGCAGTTTTCCCGGATGGCTCTGGGCAAGCTAAGGAAGCCGAAAAGGCCAAAAGCAGGGATATTATGCCCAAATTTAGGTTAACGAACACAAAACCATAGTAATGGAGGTCTAAATTAGCGATCTTCAGTTGAAAAAGAACTTTTTGAGCTATCTGCTCAAGACAATTTTTACTATTGAAAACCCCCATAGGGGTTAAACAACCTGTTTTTGCAGTGGAATCAATCTTACTTATAAATAAAAATTGAATGGACAAATGTGATAATGCATCATCCATTCAATTCAAGAACCGTCCCTAAATTTCACTAAGCTTTAAGGATTTTACATACCATTGACTGGGACAATCCTCCACACAATTCACCAATCTCCTTTAAGGTTAGGGAAGAATTCTTTCTTAGTCTGCTCATCAATTCATATCGTAGGTTTTTGTTGGCTTTTAAATCTTCCAAACTAATTTCGTTTTCCCTAAGTATTTTGTCTACTAATTCTTGGGCAGCACCCAAAGAATCAATATAATCTGCGTTTTCCTTATACAGTAGTATTTTGTCTTCTTCTATGTCCATAACCTCATCTATAAAATCTGTTGAATCATATTTTAATACGTATTTATAGTATTCTGCCATTGCTTCTTTCCTGTTTCCCGACATGATGCCTAGTACCCTTTCAACATTTACCAAGCTACCCCAGATCCGGTCTTTTCCCAAATAACTTTTAAAACTGCTCCATTTATATTCCTCAGGCAATCTAACAATCCTGGCTTTCACCGGGTTATTATGAATATAGGCGGTTAATGCTAAAAGATAATTATCGTTCTCAACGATTTCACTTTTAAATCTGTCTTGGAATAAATGCCCCACCCGTTTATAGTTGTGATTAAAATAATAAGCATAGCTCACATTAATGCTTTTGATTATTTTAGAAATATCATTTCCATTGTCATTTATCAATAAATGAACATGATTATCCATGAGACAGTATGATTCTAAGATAAAGTTATATTTCTCCATCATTCGGCTCATGATATTAAGAAACCGAATCTTATCATCGTCTTGTAAAAATATATTTTTACGCTCATTACCTCGTAGGATAATGTGATATGTGGAGAACTCTCCCTTTTCTCTAGCTATTCTGGGCATTTTTTTCACTCTTTTACATTAAAAATAAAAATTAAATCGAGACGCTATCGTATTTATCCATTCAATTCAAGAACCGTCCCTGAATTTCCCTGAATTTCCACCTGAATTTTCTGCTGAATTTCTCGGAAAAGAAATAATAAATCTTGTCCCCTGGGGAGATGAGTCTACCTTAACTTTGGCATTGTAACTATCTAGAATTTTAAAACAGACGGATAGTCCTAAACCCGTGCCATTTTCCTTAGTAGTGAGAAAGGGTGTCCCCAGATCATTAATAATTTCTTCAGGAATTCCATTTCCGGTATCCTTTATCTCCAGGGCAGCCCCCGTTTCTTCCATAAAGGTGCGGATTTCCAGAACTCCTCCTGCTTTCATGGCTTCTAATCCATTTTTTGAGAGATTTAAAATTACCTGACGAATATCTTTAGGATCAACTAAAATATTTTCAATTTCACCGGGGTGAAAAATAATGTCCTTATCTTCCTTTACGGCATCCGCTTGGAGTAACGGATAGAGAGCATTGATAATACTATTTAAGTTATGTTTTTGTACATTTTTATCCTTGTCTCTAGCCAGGGAAAGATATTCACTGATAATATCATTAGCACGATCTAACTCATCGATCATTATGTTAAAATAATCGTTATATGATTGAAAATCATTTTTACTTTGAAGCAGTTGGATAAACCCTCTAACCGTTGTCATGGGATTTCTCACTTCATGGGCAATACCTGCAGCCATTTGACTTATTAATTTAAGCCGGTCAAATTTGGTAATAGCATTACTATACTTCCAATCATATTTACTTTTTATAAATGAAAATTGATGATTGTTTACCACATCTAATATTTCATGTATCCCACATTGCCCTAGTCGATATGGGCATAAAGCAATCATTTTAAGTTTGCCGATTTCCCTTTCAATATCCGCTTCATAATCCAAAAAAGTTTTCCAAAGTCTTTTATTCAACCAAGTGGTACTCCCACATAATCTAAGTCCTTCATAGCCTTTTGTTATGGCATAATTAATTTTAGCCAGCCAACCTTCCAGCACTTCTTCTCCCCGAAAATAACCGTTCTTTGTATACCAATTAGAATCATGAATAATCTCAATTTGGGATAAATAAGTTTCGTATTCAGGAATCGCATTTTTCAGAACCTCGGCGGCTTCATCAACACTTATGGGATCGGAAACAACCCACATGCAGAACTCGTTATTTTCCAAACCAGCTTTAAAATAAGGAACTAATATATCAACCAGGTCATCGTTGGTTTCATAAAAACCGCATATATGTGTTCCCCAAGGAATATCATCAATAAATGTAATTCCGGTTTTCCTTATATTAATATCATCCATAACCTGAATCCCCATATTTCCCCTCCGAAGATGAAAAAAATTATGTAGCAATTTCTTAATTCGACAGTTTGGTAAAAAGTCCTTTTTATGGGGATAGGTTTATGCTCAGAGCACTTGAACAATCAGTCAACCTGTTTGGTTAGCGTTCTTCTTAAGAAAACCTTATAGGGATAGTTTAGCGAACCAGAAAACTTTCACCCATTAAACCTAATAATGATTACTATTATTAAATATTTTTAGGGCATTGGCAAAATCATGCAGGAGTTTTTAAGTATTTGGGGAAATAATATATCCAAAGTCTAATTGAAAGGATAAAAGGTTAATGGATGCAAAAATATTTCATAAAGTAAGCTATGGCCTTTACGTGATAGGTTCTGCTAAAGACGGAGCCTATAATGGACAGATTGCCAATACATTTTTCCAGATTTCTTCTGAACCCGCTACCGTAGCAATTAGCATAAACAAAAAGAATTTAACCCATGAGTTCATTAAAAAAAGTAACATTTTTTCCGTATCTATCCTGCCAAAATCCGTGCCCTTAAGTTTTGTGGGACATTTTGGTTTTAAGTCAGGCCGGGAAATGGATAAGTACCAAGGCCTTTCATTTAAAAAGGGTGTTACCGGCAGCCCTGTTCTTTTAGAAAATACACTAGGGTATTTGGAAGCGGAAGTAATCAATAGTATAGACGTTGAGACCCACACTATTTTTATTGGTAAGGTGGTGGAAGCAGAGGTATTAAGCCAGGAAGAACCCATGACTTATGCCTATTATCATCAGGTTAAGCGAGTTAGTGTACATGCTGCATCTCCTAACATAAAAGAAGATAAAAAAGAGGAAAAAGAAAAACAAGAGAAAAAGGAGGAAAATAATATGAAAAAATATGTTTGCGAAGTATGCGGTTATGTTTATGATCCGGCCCAAGGCGATCCTGATTCCGGTATCGCTCCGGGAACTGCCTTTGAAGATATTCCCGATGATTGGGTATGCCCGATTTGCGGAGTGGGCAAGGATCAGTTTACTCCTCAGGAATAAAGCAAGAGAAATAGGTTAGGTGAAATCCAAAACAATTGAGGAGAGGATAAAATGACTAAATTAAGAGAACTATACAAGTGTAGTGTGTGTGGTAATGTGGTGGAAATAGTTCATCCGGGGGCACCTGCCCTGGTTTGCTGTGGCAAATCTATGGATAAAATGGAAGCTAAATCCCAGGATAAAGGTAATGAAAAGCATGTTCCCGTGGTGACAGCTCTTCCCACGGGAGGCATAGAAGTTAAAGTAGGCGATGTAGAACACCCCATGGAGGAAAAACACTATATTGGTTTTATCGAAGTCCTGACACAAGACCGGGTAATGCGGGTTGAATTAAATCCCGGTGAAAAGCCCTATGCTAAGTTTTGCACCAATATAGAAAATGTCATTGAAGTTAGAGAGTATTGCAATATTCATGGGTTGTGGAAAAAGCAAATTTAAAAACCCTAAAGTCCATTTTAATTATTGGGTGAAAACTATTTATTAATATTCTATTATGATTGATAAATACGGTTATTGATATTAAGACAAGGGAGATGCCATCTTCCTTGTCTTTTTTTAATAAAATGAGTTTTTACCTCTTATAACTCTAATGCACCGGTAATGATTAGAACCATCTATTTTTTCGGGAGGAAATAGGAGACTGTACAACTCCTCCGGACTAAACGCAGGTACTTTTTATTGACTGTAAACAATGAAATCTGCTATTTTAATATAACGAGGCGTTAGATGACTGTTATAAGCGCAACATAGGAGGAACAAAGTGATGAATAAACATGATGCAGCAAGTATCCGTAAAGAATTTAAACCAGATAATACGAAACTAAAACTCGGTGATGTTGTAAGTATTTATGTTAAATGGGAACATAAACAAATCATTGGTATCGAAAAAGAACAATTTAGCTTGATGGATACACAGAAGCAAGAACTTTATTTAAAGAATTTCAAAAAGATACTTACCGGACAACTTGATTCCAAAGTATTCGATCTGGAATTTTCGGATAATAAGTTAGGGCAAAACCCTACCCAGGGAGCGTTAATCGATACACTTGAATCAGGCAATTTTATGGAACAAGTTGAAGAAATAGCCCATAAAATCTATAATGTACCCATAGATTAAGACACGAAATTACAAAACTAAATGAACCTGATATAATAAAGGCAGAAAACTGCCGGACGGAGAGTGGTTCAAAAAATGCAAAAAAGACAATTTACAGCCGAGTTTAAGACAAGAATTGTATTAGAAGTGCTACGAGAAGAAAAGCAACTAAACGAGCTGGCAAAGGAACATGATATAAGTCCGAACCAGTTGCGTAACTGGAAAAAAGAGTTTATTGAAAACGCATCTAAAGCGTTCTCTGGCAGCAGACTGGAAAAAGAGCAAAAACGACAACAAAAAGAACAAATGATAGAGAAACAGGAACTAATGGCAAAAGTCGGCCAACTCACTATTGAGAATGAGTGGCTTAAAAAAAAATCTGTTGAAATGTTTGGACCAGACTACGAAAAAAGGTTTAATAAGCCACCATTCTAAGCTAACTATAAAAGCGCAATGTAAAATACTGGGCATTAATCGAACCAGCGTTTATTATACACCTGCTACAGGAAATACGGAGTATGAGGAGCTGGTAAAAAGCCGAATTGACTACTGGCATACCAAAATGTGTTATTTGGGAGTGAGACGGCTTAAAAGTAAGCTTCAGAATGAAGGCATCCGAATCGGCCGGAAACTGATTCGACGATATATGGAAGAAATGGGTATATACTGCATCTATCCGAAGCCTAATCTCTCCAAACGTAACAAAGAACATAAGGTATTCCCGTATCTGCTGAGGAATATTGCCATTACCAGGCCTAATCAGGTATGGGCAATTGATCTCACTTACATTAAAATGGGCAAAAGCCATATGTATTTAACTGCTATTATAGACTGGTACAGCCGGTATCTCGTAGGATGGGAGCTATCGGATACGTTAGATACGGCTCCTGTATTAGCAGCGGTAAAGAAGGCAATTGCAGTACATGGAAGACCTGAAATCATCAATTCAGATCAGGGAAGTCAATTTACCAGCGAGGATTATACCGGATTCCTACGACAGGAAAGCATCCGCCAAAGCATGGATGGAAAAGCAAGATGGGTGGATAACGTTATCATCGAGCGCTGGTTTAGAAGCTTAAAATGTGACAATATTTACATTAATGAATATCAAAATCCTAAACAGTTAAGAGCTGGTATAGGGGCATATGTACAAGAATACAACATGGACAGGCCACACCAGTCATTGGATTATCTTACCCCTTATTTAGCTTATACCAACCTGGGACATGCAGCGTAATTGACCGCCGACCTTGACTTTGTGTCCGGCAAATGGTGTAAAGATGCGATGCGGGCGGGATGAGGTTATGAATGAAACTGATATCTCCCCCGCAAATCGTGCAAGCATACCATTTGCCAGCCCCAAACTCAAGGCAACCTGCTAATCGCAGGCGGCTGCTTATGTGAACAAATCAAAAAAATGAAACGGGACGAACAAGGTTATGAAATGGGGATATCTGGCACATTTAGATTTTGAAATTTGTGTCTTGACAAAGGGGACACTTTAATTTTGTTAAGTCTTATTTGGCTCTTACTTGAGATTTTTTTACTTCATACCCTAGTGCAGTAATGGCATTTTCAATTTTTTCTATTGATAGCTTTTCGGGATCAAAGTTTAATTTTACTTTACTTGAGTTAAATAATACACTTACACTTTCTTTATCTACACCTTCTAAAGATTTAACTGCGTTGTCAATTTTTTGCATACATGATGGACAAGTTAAGGGTTCTAATTGAATAGTTGCTTTTTGCATTTTCATCTCTCCTTTTATTCATTATTTTTATTTACTTAAACATGCAATTCATAATCTTTATAATTATATATTACTTTATTGTTGTTCAAATTAGATTGATTTACGTCAAAATTATTATTTTTATATTTAAGATTGTTATCTTAATCTGTACCGTAAGAGTCTCATACCGTTTAAGATTACGGCTAAGATACTTAGTTCGTGAACTAACATCCCAATTGACATGTTCATCCATTCACTGAAGAATAAAGCGGTAAGCAGAACTAATACAACTCCTATGGCGATAACAATATTTTGACGCATGTTATTGGCTGTTGCTTTTGTTAGACCTAATGCATGGGGTAAGCGGCTGAAGTCTGAATTCATTAAGACAACATCTGAAGTTTCAATGGCTACGTCTGTACCACTTCCCATAGCAATGCCGATATCTGCTAGAGCCAGTGAAGGACTATCGTTTACTCCGTCTCCAACAAATGCGACAATTTGGCCTTTAGCTTGTAACTCTTCAATATAGGCTGATTTATCTTCCGGTAACATGTGTCCGTGGGCTTCTGTCAATCCAAGTTCACGTGCTACTAAATCAACTGTTCCTTGGTTATCACCTGAAAGAACTATTAGACTTTTAACACCTAATTTTTTTAGTTTTTGGAGATCTTCTTTTACACCTGGACGAATTTGGTCGCGAATACCCATTAATACTTTTAATTCACCATCAACTGACGTTAGAACAAGTGAGT
Source organism: Bacillota bacterium (assembly GCA_050952465.1). Taxonomy (GTDB): domain Bacteria; phylum Bacillota; class Dehalobacteriia; order Dehalobacteriales; family Dehalobacteriaceae; genus DUPU01. The sequence goes on from JBMNKZ010000007.1 coordinate 166,169, forward strand.
TTCCCTTTTGTTCAAATCGAGCAATATCTTCACGTACTTTTTCATTTAAATGAACATTTTCTTGTTCCATCAGGCAACATTACCAACTGCGACTCTATGACCGTCTACACCTAGCGACAATTCCGCCGCCTTTTACAACATCTGTGTTTTCAACTGTATAGAGTTTTGTGTCTCCAATGTGTTCTACAACTGCTTTAGCTAATGGATGGTCTGATTCACTTTCAACACTTGCCAGGTAACCTAATACTTCATCAATGTTGTTTGCATAAAATTCTCTGTCAGCTACTTTAGGATTTCCTATTGTTAATGTACCTGTTTTGTCAAATACTACTGCATCAACATTACTAAAATCGTGAATGACTTCACTGCCTTTTAGAAGAACACCATTTCGTGCTCCATTACCAATGCCTGCAACGTTTGAAACAGGTACACCGATAACCAATGCCCCTGGGCAGCCGAGAACTAAGATTGTAATTGCAAGTTCAATATCTCGTGAAAATAACCATACAATAATAGCAAGGACTAAAACAGCCGGTGTGTAGTATTTAGAAAATCTATCAATAAAACGTTCGGCTTCTGATTTTGAATCTTGTGCTTCTTCAACTAACTCAATAATTTTACCAAAAGTAGTATCCTCGCCGACGCGATCAGCAACAATTTGAATGGTTCCATTTTCTAAAATCGTTCCGGCATAAACTTCCGAATCTTTCTTTTTACCTACCGGAACTGATTCACCGGTAATACTTGCTTCATTAATATGACCTTCACCTGTTAAAACAGTACCATCAACTGGCACTTTTGCACCGGTTTTAACCAGTAAAATATCACCTACGTCAACTTCATCTACTTCTACCTCTTCAAATTCCCCATTTTCCATTTGTTTCAAGGCACTTTCCGGTGCCATTTCAGTTAATTCTTTAATCGCAGAACGAGTTTTATTCAATGTACGTTGCTCGAGGAAAGCTCCAAATAAGAATAAGAATGTCACAATAGCTGATTCTTCAAAGTTTTTAATTAGAAATGCCCCGATAACTGCAATAGTAACTAAAACATCAATACTGACGACTTTGACTTTTAATGCTTGATACGCTTGGATTGCAATAGGTGCAACCCCTAAAACGGAAGCGATAATTAACGCCCAATGAAATATATCTGCATTTCCGAAACCCAGTTGACTGGTGAATGCAATCGCAATTAAAACTGCACTAATTAATGTTATGTGATTTTTCTTGCTTAATATAAATCTCTGCAATTTCATCACCTTCTTTTTTAATTATCATCTTCTCTATACTGTTCTTTAGTATAATATTGTTATTTAATAATCAATCTACTTAAGCTTGATATGCTTTATCTACTTCAGCTAACATTTTGTAAACTGCTTCATAACTTTCACATACATCTAATGGGACAGTGTAGTTATTAGTGATTTCACGTAACTTGGCAAATTCGACCCTTAACTCAGGCCTTTCTAACCCTGCTTCTTTGATTTTCTTATTGATTGTATCAAATAATTTATGAACTTCATGGAATTCTGGGTGACTACCTCCATGAACCCGTGCTACAACCGGTACATATTGTTCCAATGTTTTAAAATGACGTTCCCTTACTTCATTAAATGTTAAATGTTTAGACATATTTTCTCCTTCTTTCTTAATTATTCTTATTATTTATGTTGTGCTCATTTTATCATGAAGTTTTAAAAAAAGAATTGATTTAAATCAAAATTTGTAAAAATTACTAATAAAATAAACTGTAAGCAGCTATAGCCGATTAAATAGATTATTACAACAAACATCGCTATGCTTCCCAAGCAAAGCATTCTCAATATACATTTCTTTGTGCCCTTCTCCTGGGCCGTATTTTTGCTTCTGTATATTACTTTTCCCAAAAACAACAAGGCTTAGCGCATAGTTTTTTACGATAAATCAATAATAAGATAATAACCTTTAAAAAGGGTGTAAGCAAAATGAGTCGACCCGTTAAAACTTTTTTAAGTTTATTGGGAATTTTAATTGCGTCTTACACATTATTTATGGCCTTGTACTTTCCCACCTCTGAGCCATCGTTTTGTGCTACATGCCATTATATTAAGCCATACGTTAACTCCTGGGAAAACCAGTCTCATAAAGATGTGAAATGTTTGTTTTGCCATGAGAAGCGTGGCTTCCTTGGGAAAATTGATTCAAAATCAAGAGGATTAAATTATTTTTATCAAGAGGTTACCAATCAAAGGACGACAATTATTTCACACGCTAAGATTTTTGAACAAAATTGTATTGCCTGCCATTTGAAAGATAATAAAGGTTACCTTACAGCACCGGTCTTAGACTTAGACCACTTCAACTATCTTCAGCAAGATAGATCTTGTCTTGAATGCCATCGAGATACTGGCCATAAGGTTAATATTTTTTCAGAGGACAAATTTAATAAATAAGGGAAATAAAAAATCCCCACCCAATACAAGGAGCAAGGATTTTATTATCTTCGAACATACGACTCAAGGATGAATGTTAATAGCCTTGTCCGCCATACTAAAGATGTTAGTCTGAAAAGGTATTTAACATGACTTGCCTATTTGCGGTTTTCTGTAATATAGGTTCCCCTTTTGGCAGTTTCCAGATCAATGCCAAGATAAAGGCAACAAATGCAATCCCCGCCGTTGGTATTGTGGCTCCAGTCCAACCTAGCTTTTCAATAAAGCTGCCAACAAGGGGTGGCCCCACCAGTGCCCCACCATTACAACTAGTACCCCAAAGCACGGCCATGGCAACGCCAATATGCTCGGGGTTTTTTACTGTGTCCGGAGCGACCGCCGACACAACAGTAGGCGTGATACCATTGGCAAGTCCCAGCATAAACATGTAAATAACAACCATGCTGGAACTCAAACGGAAACAAAAGAAGATAATCACAGTATAAACTAGCGTAGTAGCAACCACCACCCGTTTTTTGTTCTTCACAAAATTTAAAGCAATTGCCACTACAATACCAGATGTAATACCACCTATACCCATCAAACTAGACAAGCTGTTGGCGGAAGCGGTAGAATAGCCTAGTACTTCCACCAAGTAAGTCGGGCCCCACGAGTAGTATGAAAGGGAGAGTAAATTGAACAAGAAAAAAGCTCCTGCGAGTATTAATAAACTTGGCGAGCCTATACCCTTCCAAATTGATTCCTTGGGCTCCGTTTCGCTGCTCCGTGTTTCTATCTTACCGCCCTCGGGGGCATCCACAAAAATAGCATATAAAATCGACACAACCACACATATAATAGCCGTGAACCACCAAACTGACTTCCAGTGGCCGAATGCGTTGACGATAGGCATAGTCATGTTGAACATAGTAACCATACCGAGGGGCACCCAGCATGCCCAGATGGCGAGGGGCAGAGCCCTTTTTTCCGGGGGAAACCACATACTGATTATAGTCGGTGCGCAAACACTTAAAAGACCTACACTTACGCCTTCAATGGTGCGCCCCAGCAGCATTATGGCACCAGTCTCCGCCACAGCTCCGATCACCGAACCGGTAATTGCGCAGAACAAGGCCACTAAACCACTGATCTTTGGACCCCATTTGCTCAACAGAGCTGCTGCGGGAAAAGCAATAACTACCCCAGCAATGCTAAATATCGACATCATCAGGCCAGCCATGGTCATGCTCACATTTAAATCCTCAATTAAGTAGCCCATAACCGGCGGAACCTTGAACTGGCACATGGGTAAAGCAATACTTTGAATCATGATCACAATAAAAACCAGCCATGCTCTTCTATTATCCCTATTTTCCACTTTTCTGCCTCCTAAAGAACGGCTTGAACCCCCATTATTGGAGAAAACCCTTTTAAAAACTTATTCTTACTTAAGAAAGCTCTAATTTACTAAGCAGCCGCCCTTGACATGGGGCCCCTGGTGCCCGTGTTCTTTAGGGCCGAGGCCAGCTGCATCAATGATTTAGCGGCCCTAGCCAAAGATAGGCTAACACGGGCACCTCCCCCATGTAAAGGGTCTTCGATAAACGGCTGCCCTTAGGCGATCATTTTTCCCCTAGCTATTTGGCTGTTTTTAACAGCTTCATAATACTTAGCTGGGGCCATATATCCTATACTGCCATGTCTGCGGCGATTATTATAATAAGCCATATATTCACTTATAACCTTGTAAGCATCTGTAAAACTGGTAAACTCATTTCTGCTATAACATTCATCTTCTAAGATTGAATGAAAAGACTCTATATAGGCGTTCATATTAGGTGTTTTAACCGGTATTCTTTCATGAGTTAATTTCCATTTCGAACATGTTTTTTCAAATACCTTAGCTATAAATTGGGGGCCGTTGTCTGTCCTTATTACCGGTAGATCCATACCAGGTTTTAAACCGCGTTTTTTAAGAGAATTTATAAGCACAGCACAGGCATCTCTGGCTGTAGCACTTAAGCCAAGATGATAGTCGATTACTGATCGGTCATATACATCTATCAAGGATAATTGGAAAAAGAACCTGGCCATACCCTCAATATAGCCGTACTTAATGTCCATTTGCCATTGCTGGTTTGGAGCTGTAATTTTTTCTCTTTTCGCCAGCTTTCTAGGACGATATGGATATATCTTCCTTTGGGGTCTTAATATATTTAGTTCTTTACAAAGCCTATATGTTTTCTTGTGGTTTATGATAAGCTGATAATCCTCCTTAAGAGTTACATTAATTTTTTTATAGCCATAGGGAAAACCATCTCCGGTAACTATTTCTTTTATATTTTCCTTTATTATTGCATCAGGAACCGCCTTACCTTTTACGTTGACTGAGTATCCTGGTATTTTTCGCCCAGGTGTCCTTTTTCTTAATCCCTGATTATCGGTATAAGGCTTGATTCCTTTAACTCTTTGATAATAGGTGGATGGAGATAGGCCGACAGAGTCAAGGACTAAAGAAGCGTTATAGCCCTTATCTATCCACCTTTTAGCTATAATAAATCTGTCGGCTACCGAGGGTTTTGGATATCCCTTAACTCTCTTAAAATAGCTAATTCCAGCTCTTTATCAGCAAGTAGACGTTTAAGTCTGTCATTTTCTGTACTAACTTCTTTAAGTCTTTTTTCCATGGCTTTCTCGCGTTGCTTTTTAGCCTTGGGTAAGGCTTTTACAGAACCATTTTTTCGATTTTTCATTAACCAAGTATGAATAGTGTTAGGTGACATCTCATGCCGCCGGGCTACTAAGGCCACATTACCTGTTTCCTGGCACTCTTTAATTATTAATTCCTTAAATTCATCACTGTATTGCTTGTTTTTCATTAAAATCTACCCCCTAATAAAATGTTAACATACTACACGTATTTTCTCCAAATCTATTAGGGGGCTATAGAGAGAACATATAGCCTTGGCATTCACCGATAGAGAATATCACAGGCTTTGCTTGAACCTTATAGAAGCTAATTATACATTGCTATGTCATTTTCCTTCATTTGCTATACAACAAAAAACCCCATGGATCATTGCCACGGAGCCTTTATCAAAATTTTATTTACTCACCTACTATCTGCACCATTTCATTTCCTTGCCTTCTAAACCATTATCAGAGGAGCAGAAATCTCCATCTGAGATGCTGGAGTATCCGCATTAGTACTGGCTGCAGGAGTATGGATTTTCCACAAATTTGTACCAAGGGTTTTACCCGAAAAGTCTAAGTAGCATTTCCTTTATAGATAAACAGCCTGAACTTAAACGTTGCAGGCTGTTTATCTTTTATATAAAAATTTTTAGTGTCGGGGAAACGTCTACGTTTGTAACTAAAAAAATATCTGGAAGAACAGGAGGCGGGTTAATGCACACGGGCAAGGTCATAGGCCAAGTCAAGTATTATATAGAAAGATCATCAATTTGCTTAAGACGGTATATTAATGATCTCCGGGAAATATTGAGATAATTAGCTGTTGCCGTTTTATTTCCTTCATGTTTTTTTAATGCCTTCAAAATAATTTTATCAGTAAATTCTTTTAGGTCTAATTTTGTATCCGGAAGGTCTGATACAGTGTTAACCAGCATTATTGATGAGGTGTATTCGCTAGGCTTCCGCATAAATTCAAGGTGCTTTATATAATGTACCCATAGATTAAGACACGAAATTACAAAACTAAATGAACCTGATATAATAAAGGCAGAAAACTGCCGGACGGAGAGTGGTTCAAAAAATGCAAAAAAGACAATTTACAGCCGAGTTTAAGACAAGAATTGTATTAGAAGTGCTACGAGAAGAAAAGCAACTAAACGAGCTGGCAAAGGAACATGATATAAGTCCGAACCAGTTGCGTAACTGGAAAAAAGAGTTTATTGAAAACGCATCTAAAGCGTTCTCTGGCAGCAGACTGGAAAAAGAGCAAAAACGACAACAAAAAGAACAAATGATAGAGAAACAGGAACTAATGGCAAAAGTCGGCCAACTCACTATTGAGAATGAGTGGCTTAAAAAAAAATCTGTTGAAATGTTTGGACCAGACTACGAAAAAAGGTTTAATAAGCCACCATTCTAAGCTAACTATAAAAGCGCAATGTAAAATACTGGGCATTAATCGAACCAGCGTTTATTATACACCTGCTACAGGAAATACGGAGTATGAGGAGCTGGTAAAAAGCCGAATTGACTACTGGCATACCAAAATGTGTTATTTGGGAGTGAGACGGCTTAAAAGTAAGCTTCAGAATGAAGGCATCCGAATCGGCCGGAAACTGATTCGACGATATATGGAAGAAATGGGTATATACTGCATCTATCCGAAGCCTAATCTCTCCAAACGTAACAAAGAACATAAGGTATTCCCGTATCTGCTGAGGAATATTGCCATTACCAGGCCTAATCAGGTATGGGCAATTGATCTCACTTACATTAAAATGGGCAAAAGCCATATGTATTTAACTGCTATTATAGACTGGTACAGCCGGTATCTCGTAGGATGGGAGCTATCGGATACGTTAGATACGGCTCCTGTATTAGCAGCGGTAAAGAAGGCAATTGCAGTACATGGAAGACCTGAAATCATCAATTCAGATCAGGGAAGTCAATTTACCAGCGAGGATTATACCGGATTCCTACGACAGGAAAGCATCCGCCAAAGCATGGATGGAAAAGCAAGATGGGTGGATAACGTTATCATCGAGCGCTGGTTTAGAAGCTTAAAATGTGACAATATTTACATTAATGAATATCAAAATCCTAAACAGTTAAGAGCTGGTATAGGGGCATATGTACAAGAATACAACATGGACAGGCCACACCAGTCATTGGATTATCTTACCCCTTATTTAGCTTATACCAACCTGGGACATGCAGCGTAATTGACCGCCGACCTTGACTTTGTGTCCGGCAAATGGTGTAAAGATGCGATGCGGGCGGGATGAGGTTATGAATGAAACTGATATCTCCCCCGCAAATCGTGCAAGCATACCATTTGCCAGCCCCAAACTCAAGGCAACCTGCTAATCGCAGGCGGCTGCTTATGTGAACAAATCAAAAAAATGAAACGGGACGAACAAGGTTATGAAATGGGGATATCTGGCACATTTAGATTTTGAAATTTGTGTCTTGACAAAGGGGACACTTTATTAGTTTAACCTCATTATCATCGAACATAATAACGATATATTCAATAGTATTTTTAAGTTGTCTTACATTTCCAGGCCATGGGTAAGTGGTTAAAAAAGATGCTGCTTCCTCAGAAATGCTTTTAAAGTATTTTCCCTTTTTCAAAGCTGCTGTCTTTAAAAACCATTGTGCTAAGGGTAGAATATCATCCTTCCTGAGACGAAGGGGAGGAATATGAATGCGTACTGCTTCCAATCGGTAGAAGAGGTCTTTGCGGAAGCTGCCCTCTTTGATATTTTTTTCCAGGTTAACGTTGGTTGCACATATTAAACGGACATCCGCTTCTTGTTTTTTAAGCCCCCCTACCCGGTAGTATTCTTTTTCTTGAATTACACGGAGAAGCTTGGCTTGCATACTTACAGGTATTTCCCCCAATTCATCTAGGAATAAACTGCCTCCTTGGGCGAGATCTAATTTTCCTTTTTGCCCACCGGATCGTCCTCCGGTAAAAGCTCCTCCTTCATAGCCGAATAATTCACTTTCAAATATGGTAGGGGTAATGGCTGCACAGTTAATATCTACAAAGGGTCTCTCCGTTCCCCTTGGGCCAAAGTGAATAAAGCGGGCAATAAGTTCTTTGCCCGTACCGGTTTCTCCTTCGATTAGCACTGGTACGGACCGATCCTTGTGCAGTATTTTCGCCTGTTCGATCACTTTTTGCATTGGGCTGGAGAAAATTTTAATTTCATCAGTGCCGTAAACATTTTTTCCCTGCTTACTGTGTTCAGATTTAATGATAGAAAACTTTTTTGTGACATCGTTATCTAGTGGAGCCATAACTACCATAATTTGACGTGGGTGGATTCCATCAGCTTTTAGGATATGCATTTTTTCTTCCCATTTGCTTCCGTCAGGCAGAGTAGTGTAGATGGTTCGTGTTTTTCCCGTGGTTAGTACTTCGGAAAGAGGGCAGTTGGGACACTGACGATTTAGATTATGAAGTATTTTATAGCAAGGTGAGCCAATAATTGTCTCCTGCCGGGATTCACTCCAATCATGAAAGGCTTCATTTGCCTCAAGTATCCCTCCCGTTTCATTTCGATAAAAAACAAATTCTTTAATGCTATCAATAATTAATGTTTTTTCCAACGCGGTACGTTGTAAAATATTTTGCAGGCTAGTGTTTTCCGTAATGTCAATACCAATACAAATCATAGATCGGATGTTATCTGAGGAAGAAAGGTGTACGGCATTCCAGTTTATATACCTTGTCCCATGATTTTTTGTCATTACGTGATTGCTGCCGCTATAGTTATCTACATGTTTATTTATGATCTCTAATAACGTGTTTCTCACCACAAAACGGAATTCCGGAGGAATAAAGTTTTTCACATAATCCTGCCCTAAGACCCTTTCAGCCGGCCAACCCACTACCTCAAAAAATACATCGTTACCATATTGAAGTTTTAAGTCCTGATCAATGGTAATAATCATGACATTTAAATTTCGGGCCATAATTGTTAAGGACTCCAAGTCAATGGCACGAATCATATTTAGAAATTTATCAGTTTGTGCATTATTTTCTTTCATCTTTCCCCCATAATAATCCTATAATGGTAGTATTAACCTCATTCTAATTTACTTAGCTAAAAAAAAGAAACAAAAATTTTAACAGGGCCGGAAACCCGGCCCTGCAATTAAGTTTTAATTTTATATTTTTAAAGCAGTTTTATATCCGGTATGGATGGCATCGAAAATTTTACCGGCTTTCACAAAATCCCCAATCTTATATACATTGAAGCCAGATGCTTGTTCTTTATCATCAATGATATTGGAAACAGGGGTTAAGCCTACCGCCATAATTATCGTATCAGCAGGTAGTTCTTTGTTTTGTAGTTTCTTATCGGATAGAACCAATCCCGTGTCAGTAATCTCTGTTACTCGTTGTCCAGTTAAAATATGTAAGTCGGTCTCGGCTATTCTTTCTTGATAAGCAAGTTTGTCCGTTACGGCCACATCAAACATAATTTCATCCAACATTTCAACTATGGTTACCTTATGCCCTTTTTCAGCCAGATACAGTGCTGTTTCCGTACCTATTAATCCACCACCTACCACAACAATATCTTTGCCCACGGATTCTTGATTATTTAAAACGTCTAAAGCATTTACCACATGAGATTTTTCAATTCCAGGAATATTTAAAACAATAGGTTTGGCACCTAAAGCCAAAATCACAACGTCTGGATTAATTTGAGCGATCTTTTCCGGGGTCGCTTCTTCCATTACTACTTTAATATTAAGCGTCTCTACTTGATGGATTAAGTTCCTGATTAAAGCTCTTATATCTGACTTGAACTCAGGAACAGAAGCCTCATGGAGATAACCGCCTAACCTACGCTTTTCAAATAAAGTTACATTGTGGCCTCTCAAGGCACAAACTCGGGCTGCTTCCATACCGGCCGGACCTCCGCCCACAACCACAACGTTCTTTGTACTTTCAGCAAGTGTAATCCCCAACTCATCTTCCCGGCCAATGGTTGGGTTGACAGCGCAGGTTACAGATTTATATTTAAAGAAAGTCCTTTCCAAACATCCCTCATTACACCGGATACAAGGCCTGATATCCTCCGGCCGGTCTGCCATGGCCTTTTTCGCCCAATATTGGTCAGCCCACAAAGGTCTGCCTAGACCAACAAAGTCTCCTTTGCCGCTGGCAATAATATCTTCGGCGTATTCCGGCAGGGTAATGGAACCAGAGGCAATTACGGGAATACTGACATGCTTCTTAATTTCCGCAGCAGCCCAGGTATTGTGGCATACGGGTATTGCCATAGGAGTTACCTGATGGATCATGGTATGATGATCTCCACCGGAAACGTGAATAGCATCCAGTCCAAGTTCCTCCATTTTCTTTGAGATAGCAATAGTATCTTCAATGGTCAGTCCGTCAGGCTCATAATCAGTTCCACTTAGTCTCACGGTTAATGGGAAATCAGGGCCTATTTTGGCACGAACATTTTCTACAATTTGAACCAGGAAGCGCATGCGGTTTTCCAAGGAGCCGCCATAAAAGTCATTTCGTTTATTAGTATGGGGGGAGAGGAAATTCGTAATGAGATACCCGTGGGCACCATGAATCTCCACTAAATCAAAACCGGCATCAACTGCACGGCGGGCCGCATCCCCAAAGGCCTCAACAATATCTTTAATTTCTTCAATGGTTAAAGCATCGGGGACCACACCATAAGCTTCATAAATTTTGGGCCAAGGAATCTGGGAAGCAGATTTCATTGGCTTGGTCCCTAAGAATTTTTGTCTGCCGCAGTGTTCAATTTGAATTCCTGCCCGGGCACCATTATCTTTTATAACGTCTGCTAACCAGCCTAATCCGGGGATATGTTCTTTATCACTAATACCAAGTTGGCAATGGGCTGATTTACTGGCAATATTGTCTACGTAAGCGTATTCAACAATTACCAAACCAGTCCCGCCCCTAGCCAATTCTCGATAATGGCGTATTAATCTTTCAGATACAGATCCGTCCATATTACTGAGACCGGTGGATTGAGGGGCTTTTACAATCCGATTTTTGATTTCCAGATTACCGATTTTGGCTGGAGAAAAAAGATGCGGAAATAGTTTACTCATAAATATACCTCCTAATTATTTTATTGAAAGGGGATCAACTAGTCCTTGCACCCCCTTTCACAATGTTATATGAGTATATTCATGCATAATCCATGCCAAAAATTGTAACTAATAAATCTTCCTTTAAAAGCTAGTCTCAAAAGGAATAAACACGAGTAGGAGTAAATTTATACAGGTTATAAAGTTAGTAGATCAACAATTATGTTATACAGATTTGTACGTATATCCAAAATTGTCTTATTGCCCCTACATTTTATGCTATTTCCTCTTAATAAATTGATGTATACCAATAACGTTCTAGCTAAATCTAACTACTACACGACATATACTCTGTTCACAAAAGGATAAAAGCCTTGGAGATATTTTACAATATCAACCAAGACTTTTATTTACCCATATCGCTGGCCAGCTTCGTATTGGAACTTGGTGCAATACCATTAACCATTGTTTGCATATGATTCATCCCGATGGCATGAGCTGCTTCAAATTGTCCCTTATCGACATATGATATCTGGAAAACTATTTTCTACTGTTGTTTGCTATTTGTTCCCTATTATTACCCGCCATTGATTTCAATAAGCTGATAATCCCTAGTTCCTAATCCAATTTTTTCAGCATGACGAAGAGATACCCTACCTTTTTCAAAAAGCTTTTGTCCGCTTTTTTTCTGAATTAAGTCCAAACATGCTGTATCCAAGGCAACCGGATCTTTTCCGGCAAAAACTAAAACCATTATCCCTATTTTACATCATACATTTTCCCCATAAACAAAATAGTCTCAGTTTCATCATCAGTAATGATGAAAACAAAGGGCCGATCGGCAATGAATGTCAACGGTTCCAAGGCAGCTGATTCGTTCATTTCCACTACGGTCGCCGCCGCGGCTTCACTTCCTTCTTCGTTCACTTCAATTACCGCTTTATGAAGAACCCGGCTGATACTAATACCCTCCCGAATACCGGAAAAGTCGGCTGTTTCAGAAAATGCTTCCCCCATACCTAAGTTTGTCAGGCTGTCGTTTAAATTTTTAATCCCATATTCCATTTTAAAACGAGGTAATCTTAATTGCACATCATCTTTCTCACTGATACTCTGCCGAATTTCATTCCAGCTTTCTTCATCAAGTCTATCAATAAAATCATTAATAGAAACCCCCTCTTGAGGTAAAATACAATACATGGCTGCCTTCCCGCTCCCATAGGGAAGTCTGACGGCTTTAAAATCATCCCCTTGCCCGTATTCCACTTTTCCGTTTTTGCTCATCATCATCACTTCCCGGGTACTGCCATTCCCTGCTTGGAATTGGGCCGGATAAGTTTGCTTTTTATCAAATTGATTGGTCCAATCACCTTTAAAATAAATGGCATTGATTAAATACATGACGATATCAGGAGGGATGGGAGGATCTATCATCTTTACGATTTTCTTTTTCGTGGCGTCGGAAATCCATTGATTAATTTCATCTGCGGCGATTTCTTTGGAAAAATCCAATGTTGTAACGGAAGCATCAAACGTCTTCTTGTTAACAGCTAAAAAATCTTCCTTAATATCCTCCCCTTCTCTAATCCACAGAGAATTTCCGATATTTAATTCCACCTTTTGATCTAACTTATGCAAATACCTAATCAGATTCTGATAGCTTTCATTTAATTTCTCATCCTCAATACCCATATATCCTAAGGTATGGGCCATAGCTTCCTTAGTAGTACTCCCTGCCCCCTGGTAAGTCATAGTTAAAGCAATGGAAATGCTGAGAGGAGAAATAAAGATATTCTCTTCCCCATCCTCCCGGTCTAACTCACGGAAAATATCAAAAGCAAACTGAGAATTACCCTCAATAATTTCTTTTCCAATCTTAGCCCGATCATAATCGGAATTCTCTCCACCGGATAAAATCGCAGCGGAACAACCCGAAAAAAAGGCTGCTAGCATCATCATAAATATAGTAAGGAACGCAGTGAAGACCATTTTTTTCATCAGATCATCTCCTCACAAACTTTACTTCTTTAGACGTAGGGAGGTACCTTTCAGTTCCATGGAAAGCAATAGAATAGCTCAGTCAATTAAGAAGAAACACTCTCGACTTAGTTGAAAATATCAGTTTATATTGATAGATCAATTCCAGAGAACAGCATTAAATTCATTGGACTGGTGGAAGGGGAGACTGGTGAGAGGATCACTCACTAAAAAAACTGAATTCCCATTGACAACCACATAAGGTAATATTATTATATTATTGTTAGCACTCGCCTATACCGAGTGCTAACAATAATGCGCCAAAGGAGGTGAAGGCAAATGAAACTTCAACCCCTGGCTGATCGGGTATTGGTTAAACTGGTGGAGCAAGAAGAGAAAACCGCTGGTGGTGTCATTTTGCCTGATACAGCAAAAGAAAAACCTCAGGAGGCGGAGGTAATCGCAGTTGGAAAAGGAAGAACATTAAATAACGGTACCACGGTTACCCCTGAGGTCAAAGTCGGGGATAGGGTATTATTTGCAAAGTACAGCGGCACTGAAGTTAAGCAGGACGGTGAAAAATACCTAATCCTCCAGGAAAGTGATATTTTAGCAATATTTTAAGCATACTATTGCGAAAGGAGGCTGATACTTATGGCTAAACAACTGGCTTATCAAGAAGAAGGTAGAAAAGGTCTGGAAAAAGGAGTAAACATAGTTGCAAATGCAGTCAAGGTCACTTTAGGACCAAAAGGGCGAAATGTAGTTTTTGAAAGAAAATATGGCTCACCGCTGGTTACCAAAGACGGCGTCACTGTTGCTAAGGAGATTGATCTCGCAGATCCATACGAAAACTTGGGGGCACAACTTTGCAAAGAAGCTGCCAGCAAGACTAATGATATAGCGGGGGATGGTACCACAACCGCTACCGTTTTGGCCCAAGCTATTGTTTTGGAAGGTCTTAAAAACGTAACCGCCGGAGCCAATCCGATTTTTATCAAAAGGGGAATCGACCGTGCGGTAGCCACGGCCGTTGATGAGATTAAAAAAATCAGTATTCCCGTATCTACTCGTAAGGCGATCGAGCATGTAGCGAGTATTGCTGCTAATAATGATGATGATATTGGCAATCTCATTGCCGAGGCCATGGATAGGGTAGGCAAAGACGGAGCTATTACCGTCGAAGAATCCCAGGAGATGGAAACCACTGTTAATGTGGTAGAAGGAATGACATTTGAACGGGGGTACCTCTCACCTCAATTCATCACTAATGGTGAAACGTTGGAAGCGGAATTGGATGAACCTTATATTCTGCTCCATGAAGAAAAGATCACCTCATTTAAAGCCCTGCTTCCCATCTTGGAACAGGTTATGAAGACAGGCAAATCCCTGTTTATCATTGCTGAGGATGTGGAAGGAGAAGCCCTGGGTACTTTGGTGCTCAATAAGGTTAGAGGTACTTTGAAAGTAGCGGCAATAAGATCCCCAGCTTTTGGTGACCGCCGCAAAGCTATAATGGAGGATCTTGCTATCCTGACCGGCGGAACCTTCATGGCCAAGGATACCGGGATGAAGTTGGAAAATGCCGGACTTCATATGCTTGGACGAGCAAAGAAAATAAGAGTAGGCAAAGAGAAAACGACCATTGTTGGAGGGGCCGGCTCTCAAGAAGAGATCAAAAACAGAACACAACAAATCAAGAGAGAGTTAGAATATACAACTTCTGAATATGAGCGGGAGAAATTACAAGAGCGGTTGGCGAGACTGGCTTCAGGAGTAGCTGTCATCAAAATCGGTGCCGCAACGGAAACCGAATTGAAAGAGAAAAAATACCGGGTAGAAGATGCTTTAAATGCTACAAGGGCTGCTGTGGAAGAAGGAATTGTGCCGGGCGGTGGAACTACCTTGATTAACATTATCCCTGCGATAGAGTCTTTAAAACTTGAGGGCGACGAGGCTGTCGGAGCCAAAATTGTTGCCCGAGCCCTGGAAGAACCCTTAAGACAAATTGCCTTTAATGCGGGTCTGGAAGGCTCAATTATTGTGGAGAAGGTCAAAGGGAAAGCTAAAGGAATTGGTTTTAATGCAGCGACCGAAGAGTTCGTAGATATGGTGGAAGCAGGAATCGTTGATCCGGCTAAAGTTACCCGTACTGCCCTCCAGAATGCTGCCAGCATTGCCTCGATGCTTTTGACTACTGAGACACTGGTAACGGAAAAACCGAAGGAAGAAAGTACTAAAGCACCGTCTTATAACCCTGATATGGACTATTAATATTGACCCCAAAAGCCCGCGAGAAATCTGTAATGCAGTTTCTCCCGGGCTTTTATCCTTTTGGCACAGCTCCCTTGTTATTTTTATTAAAGCTAAAAGAGGAGTTATGATGATAAAAGTATTAGTAGCAATGGACAGTTTTAAAGGAAGTATTAGTAGTAAGAGTGTCTCAAAGGCAGTCGCGCAGGGTATTAAAAAAGTATTTCCGGATGCTTGTGTTATAGAGTTGCCTTTGGCAGATGGTGGGGAAGGTACAGTAGCTACAATTATTGAATGTTGTAATGGGCAAACTATTTCGGCCCAAGTACATTCTCCATTAGGTGAATTGACTGAGGCTTGTTTTGGATTACTCCACGATGGGACAGCCGTAATTGAAATGGCCCAAGCTTCGGGACTAACATTAGTTGCACCTAAAAGCCGAAATCCCTTGGTTTCCTCAACATACGGCACAGGTGAATTAATAAAAAAGGCTCTGGATTTAGGAGTTAATAAGATAATTATTGGCATTGGCGGTAGTGCCACAAACGATGGTGGAGCAGGTATGGCCGAAGCTTTAGGTGTCCGGTTTCTTGATAGCAAGGGAAATAATATTCCTCAGGGAGGAGGATTTCTAAAAAATCTTACGTCCATTGATATGTCAGGATTAGATGCAAGAATTAAAGAAACTGAAATTATCGTCATGTGTGATGTAGATAATCCCATATGTGGGCCAAATGGGGCATCAAAAGTGTTTGGAGGACAAAAAGGAGCAACTCCCGAAATGATAGATCAATTAGAAGACAACTTATTGCATTTTGCACATGTAATAAAGAAAGAACTTAACATAGATATATTAAATCTTCCCGGTGGTGGGTCAGCAGGAGGTTTAGGTGCCGGATTATTTGCCTTCCTTGGGGCGAAATTAAAACCCGGTATTAATACACTCTTGGACATTATGGAATTCGATAAACATTTAACGGGGACAGATTCTAGTTGTAACCGGGGAAGGCAGAATTGATAATCAAACTCAATATGGCAAAGTACCAATTGGTGTTTCTAAGCGGGCAAAACGCCATGGTATCCCAACGATTGCAATAGTTGGTTGTATTGGCAAAGGGGCAGAAAAACTATATTCTCAAGGTTTGGAGTCAATTATCCCAATTGTTGATGGACCAATGCTCTTGTCTGAAGCTATGTCAAATGCCTATGATCTCACTGTCAGAAGTGTTGAACGTGCCTTTAGACTTTTACGGGTAGGAATAAAAATAGGTAACTAAGTAAATAGAGTAAACCATAGAAATTTAAGTTCTAATCACTTTTTTTATTTGTCCGGTACCAATACAATATTAGCTGATCCATACGTTGGCTGGCCTTTTGAACCTCTTCTTTTTGCAGATTAAATTGATTCTTTTCGACTATGCTATGTAGCAGCGCCCTCTTGGAATCTAAAAAACTAACAGACCAATTCTTATCTATACAAGCAGACATCACTATTAAACCCTTTCTTTTTAACTCACAAATGACATTATACAACTTTGTTGCGTCGAAATGTGTCGATATGTGGGAATAAGCAGAATTAATTTGAATAGAAAAGTTAATCTCAATATTGACCACTTAAAGTTTCCGGCAAGAGAATTTTTGAAATTCATTAGGGGGTAGTTTAAGACAAAATAAAAAAGGAGGACAGATATGAATATTCTGGTGACATTAAACGCCAACTATATTCCCCAGCTGATTATTATGCTCAGATCCGTATTGCTTTCCAATCCAGGGAAAAATATTAACGTATATATTGCCCATTCTTCTTTAACGGAGGAGGATTTCCGGGAAGTTAGAACCAGGATTCATCATCCCCGGTGTCAAATTATAAATGTCAAGATCTCCGGCAGTTTATTTAAAGATGCCCCTGCTACAGACAGATACCCTAAAGAAATGTATTACCGGATATTTGCCGGACAGTATTTGCCCCGAGATTTGAATCGGATATTGTATCTTGATCCGGATTTGGTGGTGATAAATCCCCTGACCAAACTATATGAAATCGATTTTGCCGGTAATTTATTTGCCGCTGCCTCTCACGTAAAGAATAAAGTGGCGCGTAAAATTAACGAAAAGCGGTTGGATATGCCCCAAAACAGCACCTATATTAATTCCGGTGTAATGATGATGAATCTAGAACTACTTCGCCAGGAACAAAATCCCCAGGAGGTTTATGATTATATTGCCCGACGCAAAAAATACCTGATTCTCCCGGATCAGGATGTGATCAATGGAGTTTACGGAAATAGAACCCTCCCTTTGGATGCCATGGTTTATAATTTAAGTGACCGTTACCTACTCCTCCATAACATAAATCCCAAGAATATAGGGAATAAAAAAGATATTTCCTGGATTAAGAGACATACCGTAATTATTCATTACTGCGGCAGGAATAAACCCTGGAAAGAAAATTATTTAGGGGTATTGGGGAAATTTTATACCCAGTTCTCTACAATTGATGATATCAAAGAAATAGTTTAAAAAACGTTTAATTAAAGTCAATAAAATTTTTTAAAGGCAGGAAGAAAAAATGACAAAAATATTTAAAGGAAATATTCTTTTTACCCCCACGCCGAAAAAATTCACCGTAATACCTCATGGACATATCTTGGTTAGTCACGGAAAGGTAAAAGCTGTTTATCAAAAGCTCCCGGAAGAGTATAACAACCTGGAAATAATAGATTACCAGGATAAATTAATTATTCCGGGAATGAATGATTTGCACTGCCACGCTTCCCAGTTTAAACATTTGGGCATGGCAATGGATAAGGAATTGATTCCCTGGTTGGAGAACTACACTTTTCCTGAAGAAGCTAGATTCCAAGATATTAGATACGCTAAAAAGATATATCAAAACTTTATAAAGGAAATTTGGAAGCAGGGTACAACACGGATAGTGGTCTTTGCTACAGTGCATAAAGAACCGACCATGAGATTGTTGGACATGTTTATTAAGTCTGGATTGGGTGCTTATGTCGGCAAAGTAAATATGGACAATAATTGTCCCGATTGTATCCGCGAAAACTTAGAAGACTCCCTAAAAGATACGGAAGAAATAATTATCAAATACAGAAGCAAATCTTCTTTAGTAAAACCGATCATCACCCCCCGCTTTGCACCAAGCTGCAGCACAAGGCTTTTGGCTGAATTAGGAGACTTAAGTCAAAAATACGCTATTCCTGTTCAGTCTCACTTGTCGGAAAACAGAAATGAGGTACAATGGGTTAAAGAATTATTTCCTGATGTCGACTATTACGGAGATGTTTATAGGCAGTACGGTCTTTTTGGTAAAACGCCCACTTTAATGGCCCATTGCAGTTTATCCTCGGAAGAGGAAATGACTTTAATGAAAGAAAATAATGTAATCGCAGTGCATTGTCCTACTTCCAATATAAATGTGGGCAGCGGTTTGATGCCTATTAGAAAGTTCATTGATCAAGGTATTAGACTTGGGTTTGGCTCAGACTTAAGCGGAGGGCATACTCCTTCCCTAATGAAAACAATGGTTTATGCAATTCAGACATCAAAGATATTTTGGGCAAATTCGGATAAAGAGATGGATTTTCTCACCAATTCCGAAGCCTTTTTTATTGCCACCAAAGGGGGAGGTAGTTTCTTCGGCAAGGTAGGAAGTTTTGAAGAGGGGTATGATTTTGATGCCTTGATCATTGATGATGAAGAATTAAATTATCTGGATTATACATTAGAAGAACGATTGGAAAGATTTATTTATGTAGGGGATGACCGTCACATTCTGCACCGCTATGTCCGCGGCAACTTAATTAAAGAACCGGTTTTTTAAAGCATCTTTTCTATAAACAAAACAATGCCAACATAAGGCTTTTATCCTTCAACAAAAGGGATGGTTCTAATATTTTCATTTTATTATAAACTTTTCATGCTTTTATTTTTATCGGTTTGCAATAAAATATTACAAACAAAACCTAGCTGCATATTTCTTTCTCTTTCATCACAAAATACTTAAAAACCGGCAGAGTGTGACGATATATATGTTTAAATTTTTCAGCAAGAAACCGACCTATAAAATTAACCAAAGGAAAAAACCCATAAGTAACGAGAACACAGATACAACACTCCCTGAAGGGGATACAGCAAAAGACCCGTCTACCGAAGAAATTTTTTTGGAGGTCCCCATAGTTGAAACAGCACCCAAAAATACTCAGCAAATCACCAGAGGGGTTAAAGATAGGTTCTACAGCAGTCTCAAATATAACATGCAAAAAATCAGGGAGCGGATCACCAGTCCCGACCTGGTCTTTGACCAACTAAAGGCGGGTATCGCTTATGAGAAGAAGGTTGTCATCTCCTATTTAAAAAACAGGGCAAATCCTGATCTGGTTAATGAAGTCAAAGATAGGATAAACAAGCTTAAGATTACTGCTGCATTAGACTGTAGCTATATTGAACGGGGTATCGAGGATTCTACATACAGTCCTTTCCCCCAAATAGAAGTCACTACCAGACCGGATGTAGTGGAATCAGCTTTATTACAAGGACGGGTGGCTATTATCCTGGAAGGAAGCGCGAATGTGCTTATCGCACCAACCACCTTTTTTGATTTGATGGATACCCCAGAGGATGCCTTCAGCCGGTGGTCTTTCGCATCAAGTTTTTTTCGCATAGCCAGATTTATTATGTTTCTCTTTGCCCTTTGCTTACCCGGTTTTTACATTGCTTTTACCTCTTATAATATTGAAATGATCCCTACCAGACTTTTGACCATCCTCCTAGGCAACCGGGAACAAGCTGTCTTCCCTATCTATTTCGAAGCATTTCTCATGATGGGAGTTGTTGAGGCTGTCCGCATGATGCTGCTCAGCATGGAAAATCAGTTAGGGGCGACTATCGCTCTTTTTGCCGGGATCTCGTTGATTGGGGCAGGAATTGCCGGAAATATCGTCGGCATACCTATAACTATTATTGTCACCCTGACCATTATTTCTTCCTATGCCATCCCCAATATTGATTTACGCTACAGTGTCCGGGTTCTGCAATTTTTTACCATGATCATATCTACCTTCTTGGGCCTATTCGGTTTTGCCGTTGCTTTCTTTTATATTTGTGTACATCTGGCAACCTTGAAATCCTTTGGCATCCCCTATATGGCACCGCTGGCACCTATTGAGGGAAGTGCCTGGGGGCAAACAATCTTTCGCCAAAACAGCAATACTATGCCCCAAGATGAGACTTATCAGCCTCTTACTAATGCCAAAGAGATAAACAATGCCCGTGCCATAGCAGACAGCAATATAACTGATAACCTTGACAAGCTTTCCCCCAAAATACTGGCTACAGTACTGATAGTGACATTTTTTGAAGTGGAATTTGCAGCTGTTCCCCGGGCAGTAGTCAGTATTGCCGGAGAAGATGCCTGGCTGTCTTTGCTTATCGGAGGGATCATAGTAATTGGATCTGCTATATTATTAATTAAGTTAGCCTCTTTATTTCCCAGAGAAGGTTTCTTTACATATTCCAGGAAGGTTTGGGGCAAAGCCTTGGGTTCACTTATTAATTTTGCCTATATTGCTTTTTGGTTCCTCTATGTATCTACCCTTTTACAAGATACGGCTGCTATTAACCAAGGTTTGTTTCTCCCTACCACACCATCTATCGTACCTCTACTGGTAGTGATCATCGCCGTTATTGGGCTGGTTTCCTATGGTGTGGCCAACATTGTCCGATTATTTCAACTGCTTTTGCCTTTTATCGTGGTTCCCTTGATTATTATACTGTTCCTGATTATCCGACCCATTCAATTTACAAATTTCCTTCCCATGCTAAGCAACGGCATGCTGCCGATTCTGAAAGGGGCTTTTGTTTTTGCGGGGGCTTGGCAGGGACTGGAAGTAATCCTTTTTTTAGCTCCCTTTATTTCAAATATACATAAGGCCTATATCCCAACAATTGTTGGAATCTCCTTATTCATATTTCTGTTGATCGCAATTGCCACCGGGACGATCGGGATTATGGGAGTGGAGAATATTAAAGAAACACTGCTCCCCAGCATCACCATGCTTTCCTTAATTGAGTTGCCGGGTTTCCCCGTGGAACGATTCGGTTTATTGTTGACTTTGCCCATGATTTTAGGGTTCTTTACCACTCTGGCCATATACATTTATCTAATAACCTTTCCCCTTATCGGCCTTTTCAAGCTTAAACATAGAAAACTTATTATTTCTCTGGTAGCCCTGCTGACCATTGCTACTATTTATTTAATACCGGATCAATCATGGACGTTAAAATTACGGCAAACCGTTCTCTATCTTACAGTACTGTTTATTCTGGTGATACCCTTATTTACTTTAATTTTAGCGAAAGTACGCGGTCAGGGGGCAGGGAAATGAAAAGAAAACTCTTATTGATCATACTGTTAATGATTTTAACTCTATCAGCAAGCAGTTGTTGGGATATCCGAGATGTCAATAACCGGGCTTTTGTCGCGGCTATTGGTTTAGATGTCCCGGAAGACCCGGCACAAAAATATAAAGTGACATTCCAGTTCTGGGACCCAATAAAAATAAGGCATCAAAGTGAATCAATTGCTTTAACCGAAAATGTAGAGGCCGAAAGCATCTATCAAGCGGTAAAATTGATGCAAGCGAGAATCGCCAAAAGTATCACCTTCACTCATCTGCAAGTGCTCTTCGTCGGCGATGAGCTGGCCAGGTCAGAAAATTTTTTGGATCTTGCAAACTTTTTTCTCAAAAATCCTCAAGTTGCTTTAAGAATCAGACTGGTGTTCATTCAGGAAAAAACAGCACGGGAGGTCTTAGAATCCAAGCCGAAAATCATTAATAATGTTACTGATAAAGTTGTCCAAATGAGTCAGATGGAAAGAGAATTTGCTCTACCCCGCACCAATACATTTTACTACTTTCTTACCGACTTGAAAAAAACCGGCGGGACCGCCTTTGGATCCCGCGTCATACTGCCTGCCGGATTTGTTGTACGTCATGGAGGAGCAGTCTTTGGAGACTATAAACTGCAAGGTTTTCTAAATGCTGAGGAAACCCAGGCAGCTAACTGGATCACTGGGAGATCTCAAGGGTTAGTATTAGGTAATACTAAAGACGGAACATTTACCTACCTGGCAAAAAGCAAACAGCTGAAAATCAATGCCATCGAAGGAGGAAAGGGCACATTGAAATTTACCGTCAATGTAAAGTCGGAAGGCAATATTGTAGAAGAAAACGGATACCCCATGGACCTTTCCAAACCGGAAAACATTAGGAAAATGGAAAAACTCTTTTCCCACATTATCGCTGAACAGATAAAATCGGCAGTCAAAAAATCACAAAAAGAATTCGGCGTGGATTACTTAGGGTTTGGACAGATTTTAAGACAGACAAAGCCAAAGGTTTATGCAAAAATCAATTGGCAGGAAACCTTTCCCAACATACCTATAGATGTTTCGGTCAATGCCACGGTGAAACAGTTCGGCATGACCAAATAGGCCTTTATTTCTTACCATTATTGTCCGACGGATATCCCAGACCTTAACGACCACAAAAAAGCCCCGTGGATTTACCACGAGACTTTTATTATCCGTTTTTCTAAAAATAGGTACCCTTTATTTGGCGATGATCGGATACTATTTAAAGTAACAGCACAAACGTTTATATTGTTTATGCTGTTACTTATTCCCCACTTCCTCAGAAGGCTTTTAGGGCTTTTTGATTTCATATTTCTCCAAGGTAGAAGTAACTTCATAATCCTCGTTAGATATGTATTCTCTTTTAACCATACCCACTCCATCTTTATAATACTCATATATGGTGGAATCGGGGTAGGTTATCTTGATCTTTAATACTTTTTCGAATTCTCCAGCAGGTGTATTTAAAGAAGCATTAAGATCCAGAATCTCTCTTGTGCTGTCATCTGTGTCCCATTTCGTACCCACCTGTAAGGGGGCTTTTAGGATTACCAGGTTTTCATTGGATTCAGCATTTAGATAATTTTCATTTTCATAGGATTCTCCCTGGAAAAAGATTCGGGTAACTGCTTCATCTGTGGTTTCAAATACTGAAGCACTCACTGTCCCGCCATTATCTTCTTTGACTTGGGCTCGATTTCCTTCAACAAAGATTACCTCTCGATTAAAGGAAGCATATTCATTGCCTTCACCCAAATATTCCCAGGTGCTCCCTTGAGTAAGGGGAAAGTAATCTTCCGGTTTTAGGTTGACTTCTTTATTAGTAGTGTCTTCTTTTTCAGTATCACTTTCTTCAACTTGAGATTGATCTTCTACCGGTCTTGGATTTTCTTTCTCAGCCTGGTTACATGCTGTTATAAAAAAGATAATAAGCAAAAACATCACCGGGATAAGCCTGTGGGTATAATTTCTCAAATTTTCACCTCCTGTCCCTAAATACCAATTCTACTTTTATTTATTCCCCGGATCAAAGTAGACTATTCGCTAGCAAAGATCCCCCCTCAAGCCTTAGAGTAAGTTAAAGATGCCTGTCCTTCTAATTTACAAATATTTTTATTTTACGATGAAAGACTAAATATATTATTTATTCCAAAATGCCTTAGAATACCTTATAAATTTGGGGTGTTTAAATTGAAAATCCCGCCACCTTACTTTTTTGCAATTTATACAGTAGTCTTAGGTATATTAACATTTGCGGAATTACCTACGGGGCAATTGGCGATTTTTTTGTAATAGTTATCGCAACACATACACTAGGGATAAGCGGCTATAAAAACTTTTTACCATTACAATCTAAATCGCCTTTTTCATGATTAGCTAGTTTTGATCTAACTCTCCCCTTAAATACAAGGAGATGGGTGTTACCCCATCCCCTCACATCTTCTATTTAAATCAGAGGTAGAGCCCTCCTCTTAAATCAGACAACTACTTCTTACATAGGTACCACCTGCATGATATCACCTTATAGATAAGCTCATTTACTTCTCGTCCATAAAACTATACCTATATGCTTTAGGCGGGTTCAAATTTTCTTTAATAGCTCGGGGACTAATCCACCGATACAGATTTAATTTACTACCGGCTTTGTCATTAGTGCCTGAAGCCCTGGAACCTCCAAAAGGCTGCTGTCCAACTACTGCCCCCGTTGGTTTATCATTAATATAGAAATTGCTGGCTGCATGGTATAGTTTTCTTTCTAAATCAGCAATTACTTTGCGGTCACGAGCAAATATTGATCCCGTCAAGCCGTAGGGAGATGTTGCATAACAAAGTTCAACTGTTTTCTCTAAATCATGATCCGGATATACAAAGATTGTCAGAACCGGTCCAAAGATCTCTTCTTCCATGGTCTTAAAGTGCGGGTTCGTTGTAAGAACTATCGTTGGTTTTACAAAGAAACCATCCTTGCTTTCAGTTTCACCGCCGATTAGTATCTCAGCCTCTGATGATTCTTTAATATAATCAAAATATGAATTGATATTTTCTAAAGAATTGTTATCAATTACAGCACTCATAAAATTGGAGAAATCCTCAACATCGCCGACTTTAATGGATGCTGTTTCCTCCAAAAGCCTTTCCTTGACTTTTGACCATATACTCTGAGGAATATACGCCCTAGATGCTGCTGAGCACTTTTGCCCCTGATACTCAAATGCCCCACGAATTAGTCCAGTAACTAAAGCATCAATATCACAAGAATTGTGTGCAAAAACGAAGTTTTTCCCGCCGGTTTCCCCAACAATTCTAGGATATGATTTATAATGTCCTAAATTCTCTGCAACCGTCCTCCATATATCACCGAATACTTGAGTCGATCCAGTAAAATGAATACCTGCTAATGAATCGTCCCTCATTACAATGTTGCCCACTTTACGCCCAGATCCCGGTACAAAGTTAATTACCCCATCAGGGAGACCCGCTTCTTGCAATAATTTCATAACGAAATAATTGGAGTAAACTGAGGTAGATGCCGGCTTCCACACTACAGTGTTCCCAACAAGCGCAGGTGCCGAAGGAAGATTGCCGCCAATCGCAGTAAAGTTAAAAGGAGTAACAGCAAAAACAAAACCTTCTAAGGGACGGTATTCCACACGATTCCATGAATCCTGAGTTGACATAGGCTGATCTTGAATAATCTGAGACAAATAGTATGCATTAAATCTAAAAAAGTCTGTCAACTCGCAAGCCGAGTCTATTTCCGCTTGATAAACGGTTTTACTCTGACCTAACATTGTTGCAGCATTTACGGTACTGCGCCATGAACCGGAAAGTAATTCGGCTGCCCTTAAAAAAACCGATGCCCGATGTTCCCACGGCATCATTTCCCAGTCTTCTTTTGCCTTTTTCGCTGCTTCAATCGCCATCCGGACTTCTTTTTCCCCTGCTATATGGTATTTTGCCAGACGATGGTTTTTATTATGAGGAATGATGCATTCCCCCATCACTCCCGTTCTAACTTCCTTACCCCCAATAATCAAGGGTATCTCAATTTCATTTTCCCGCATTGTCTTAAGCTGTTTTTTCAGTTCCTCTTTTTCCGGGCTACCGGATGCATAGGACAATATTTTTTCGTTTAGCGGTTCTTTGATTGCAGAGATAATATTAGCCATTTATAAACCTCCTGCTTGTTGTATTTTGTCTTAATAATTTGATATATAAAAATACCTCCGACAAAGGAGGTACTTTTTTTCCGCAAAAGGGCACAGAGCACCACAGTAAGTGAGGCTTGTCCCAACGGTAAAAACATCTCCTTTCCAAAAAAGAGGCGTATCAGTTTCCCGATGCACCCTAACGGCCTTAACCCATGCATATTTCTAAAAAAATATGTTTAGGGAAAAAGGCTCGGAGATTTGTAAGTATTTAAAAAAACAAAAAAACGATCTTTTCCAAAGCGAAAAGACCGGTCATTACCGATTACCTTCTCCTTTCCGCAATGGGAGGCACAGCCGTTTCCCGCTGTACCCTATAGGTCAAAAAACCATGGCCTTATGTTACAGGTTAATTGACTCGGAGCAATGTTTAACTTATTTAATTATAAATTATTTTGACACTAATCACAATACTTTTTCTATGCAGCCCTGAGTACCCCCATTCCTTTTAGATTATTTGGGTGACAAGCAGAACACCGAAACTGAAGTTTACATATTATAAAGTAGCTTATCATGGCTTATCCCAGAGAAAAATCGAAAGGAAGGAAAAAATCATGTGGTATGGAAAAAAGCTGCTTATGTTAATGGTAGGAGGAATGTTAATCTTAGGTCTGGTGTTCTCCGGCTGCGCTAAACAAGATAAGGTATCAGCTCCGGAGGCTCCCACTGAAACCACCGAACCAGCAGAAAGTCCAGAACCGAAGGATAACGGAGATCAGGAGTCGGTACCAGCGACAGTGGAGAAAAAAGAAATGGTCAAAAACGGCTCATTTAGTTCAGGGATTGACGGCTGGGTATTAGCCGGAGGAAGAATTAGAAGTGAGGCCGACGGCAACAAGTATCTGGAAGCAGAAAATAACTGGCAAAACTATCAAATTGTAAACCTTGAGCCAAATACCGTCTACAGCTTTAATGCCTCGACCCGGCGAAACAAGGGTGAACAGGAAGCCCGCATTAAAATAATTTTCTTTAACAAACATGCCCAACGCCTGGGCTGGTATAGTATCCACTACAAGCACCATGGTAATGAATGGGAGAACATCCCCACGCAAACCATAAAAGTACCGGACGGTACCAGAGAAACAATTATTTATATATTAGCTGACCGGGAAAAAGAAGTTCATGATTTTGATAACATCTCTTTGACCAAAGAAGGCACGGAAACTACCCCGGTTATCGGAGAGGAAATTAATTTAGTATTTAATACGTCCCCGGAGAAATTAGCAAATGGCGGCTTTGAATCTGACTCCGGCTGGTCTGGCTTAGCTGGGCGTATAAATGCAGATCCTGACGGAAATAAATACTTAGTCTGCGGTTATCACTGGGAAGTTTCCCAAGCAATTCCCCTGATGCCTGGCACGAAATATCAATTTAATGCCGCGACTAAAAAAGGAACCGCTGTAGGGCCTGCCCGATTTGTGATTGTCTACTTTAATAATCAGGGAGAAAAACTGGCGGCAACTTATAATCTAATCTACCAGCATCAAGGTGATGCGTGGGAGAATATACCCACAGAAGAGATAGAAGTTCCGGAAGAAGCAAGCTCAGCTCGACTATATATAATAAGTGACTTTTCTTACTCCGGCACCCACTATTATGATAACCTCTCATTAACCGAAGTGAAATAAGCGACGGGTAATTTTTCCACAACCGAAAAAATTTCTGCCGTTACGTTATAATATTGAAAGGAAAACCGGAGCATCCCTACTCCGGTTTTCCTTTGTCAATAAACTCCTCCTATAGTCGAATATGGACTTGCTCAAGATGAAAAGATGCAATAAAGACGATAGCCCTTGCCTTTAGGTAATGTCCTCAATATTTACACAAATCAATAAATATGTGTTAATATTAAAGAAAAAGTGCTGGGAGAGACGGTAACGATGGAAAAAAACTTTTTTGATCATAATAAAACCTTAAGAGAAATATTTGATCATCTAAGTGATGCCGTTTATTTCATCGACAATCGCGGTGCCATTCTTTATATGAATATTGCCGCGGAAAAACTTGATGGTTATACCCTAGAAGAAGCGAAAGGCCATACCGTAACTGAGCTCTACGGCTTAGATGTTACCCAGAGTCCTCTTCTTAAGGTAGCTGCGAGCAAAAAACCGCTCCATGACCACACCTTCCGTTATTACGTTAATAATCGTGAAGTATACCAAATCTGTAACACCTTTCCCATTGAATTTCCCGACGGAAGTTGGGGAGCTTTTTCCATTCAAAAGGACGTCACCAAGTTAAAAGAAACAATTGAAAAAAATATTGAATTGCAAAAACAGCTTTTTGGTTACTATGAAGAATCACCGCAAAAAAACGGAAAAGAAAGTAAACTTTATACATTTAACGATATCATCGGGGATCACCCTTTGCTTCAAGAATGCAAAAACTTAGCTTATAACGCGGCACAAAGCGACTCACCCATTTTTCTCTGCGGTCTTACCGGAACCGGGAAAGAATTGTTTGCGCAAAGCATACACTCCTCAAGCAAACGAAAAAATGAAACTTTTTTGGCTATTAACTGTGCCGCCATTCCTGAAACCTTGCTGGAAGGATTGCTATTTGGGACTGTTAAAGGTGTTTATACGGGTGCTACCGAGCGAAAAGGCTTGTTTGAACAGGCTAACGGCGGTACGCTGTTCCTGGATGAAATCAACTCTATGCCCTTATCATCTCAATCCAAGCTCCTCAGAGTTCTAGAGGAAAAATATGTTACCCCATTGGGCAGCAATGAAAAAATAAAAATCAACACGAGAATCATCAGCAGTTGCAATGTATTCCCTAGGGAGGCTATTCAAAAAAAGCAAATTAGGGAAGATTTATTCTACCGTCTTGCCGTGATCAATATTCTGATTCCTTCCTTGAAAGAACGAAAAAGTGATATCTTCCTCTTGGCCCATCACTTTATTTCCCAGTTCAACGCTAAATATAAAAAGAACATCCTTGCTATTGACGACGATATCATGACTTTCTTTTTGAATTACTCTTGGCCGGGCAATGTGCGCCAGTTGAAATACTGCATCGAATGTGCCATGAACCTAGTCAATGAGGATGAAATAACCATTATGGAAAAACATTTGCCTTTCTATTTAAAAGAAAGCCAGAATGACAGTTCTTCTTTCTACCAAGGGTTCCAATCCCTGGTAACATCAATAGAAGCATTTAATGTGCCAAAAAAGGAGTTTATTAAGGCCAGCAGCACCCCTGCTTCTATTAATGCACCTAAAAAAGTGGAATCCTTAAGCACGGAAAATCTTTTATCATCCATCCGTCAAATGGAGAAAGAGAGAATTATCCAAGCATTGATCAGAAACCAAGGTATTATTAGCAAAAGTGCCAAAGACTTGGGGTTATCCCGGCAAACCCTGACTTATCGCATGAAAAAATACGGAATTAAGTGAATACTTAAATTAACAAATACATACTTCACTTCTACGCCAACCTTTTTATTGGGTTTCATTGATCGAAGAGATTAAAGAACTTTCTTGACCGATGGATATTAATGACGACCAGGGCTAAAGCAAATAAAATCCACATAAAACTTGTGGCCGCCATGGTGCTGGAGCTAGCCACCGACAATACATAACCGGAAAAGGAAATTAATAAGGCTTCACTGACCATTTTTAAAACGGGGGTGCCTTGTTGATATACCCCAAAAAGATCACGGATCATTTTAACAAAGAAAAATAAGTATAACCCCCAAAGCACCACCCCGTAATTAATCAATACTTCCCCCCACCAGTTATGCATATTGACAATGCCCTGGGTCATATCTTTAAATTGCGCCATATGATACTCTACATTTCCTGCCCCTACGCCCAGGAAATAGTGTTCCTTTAAAAGCAATGCCCCTTGTTTTAACAAAGTCAAACGAATAGTGACACTGGAACTATCTTCAAGAGATGTAAACTGGTTGGCTAACAATTGCCTTTCCTTGGCCCAAAAATACCACACTTCCTGACTATAACTAACCATAAAAATACACAAGGCCAAAAAAACACCAATGGGGATTATCCACTTAAACTTTATCTTGGTGATATTTTTCCAGGGCTTAAGAAAGTAAATAGCAGCTAAAATCATGATCCCCAATGAAAAAAGATTTGCCCGGGAACGGGTGAGAAGAATCACGTGAAAGGTTAGGGGAATACCAACCAACCCAACTATCCTAATCCATAGATTATTTCCATACCTTACCAAGCAATATAAAAATGGCAGGTATAAAGTTAAAAAGGTGGCTAAATCATTGGGATTTGCCATAAAACCGTTAGGGACACCCCGTTCAAAAAATATGGCAGACCCCCCTACCCCCACATTATACCGAAAATGATGTTCAAACAAACAAACCCCCAAAAATATAAATATTATGCTGCCAAAAATAAAAATTAATAGACGTATATCCTTTTCTCTTTGAAAGTGAATCAAAGAAAACCCTATAAGGGAAAGGGCCGTAAATAAAAATATCACATGACGCATCCAATCCGCCCTGCTATCGGCCCATAAAAAGGTGAGCCCGGCCCAACATAGCCACAAACCATAAAAAGCTAAATACTCTTTAACAAAAACCAAATCTAGCAGTTTATCCCGGCGATAAAATACATATAGCAGTACTCCTATTATCTGGATAATCAAGAGAATGCGAAAAGCGTAAATATTTTCATACCCGGGAACAGACAAAGTCGGGCCAAAAAAAGCCGAAATAGTTGTTAAGAGCCAAAGTATCTTCAATATCCTCATAGTATCCCATCCTATAAATTCTTCTGTTTTTGTAATTTATGAGGATAAGCATGTATTTGTGTCAGATTACATATATACGGGGCTAAGAAAAAAGGGGGCTGTCGCATTAAATTTATTCAGTACGACAGCCCCGCAGTATATTTCCTTCCTCCCCCAGAGATGAGGATTAATATTTTATTTTACGAGAGTAATATCATCAAAGTTATGGTATCCTGTGCCGCCGTTAGTTAAGAGATAAATTCTCGTGGTAACAGCGGTTTTGGGAACATTTATCACCAGTTCATTCATGTTCTCCCAACCGGTTCCGGAGTGTTTGTGTTTGATATCATGAGCTACCGTTCTTTTTCCGGCCGCATCAATATACATTACCACAATTCGGGATTCTGTCTTGGATGTTCCCTTTTTGGTTCTCACATTTAATTTATACGCACCGGGAGTAAGCTTCAAGTCTTGATAAAAGTCCCAACCATATATGGCTGACCCATATTTATTGCCATTAGCCTCGCTTTTAACAGAAACAGACTTTCCGCTCCAACCGCTTGTCCCATCGGTAAAACTGCCGTTTACCATCACGGAAGGTACTGTAGGTTCAGGTGTCGGAGTCGGTACGGTCATATTTGAAGTAAGGGAAATATCGTCAAACCCATGAGCACCGCTTTCTCCGTTAGTTAATAAATAAATTCTGGTGGTAGCGGCGGTTTTGGGAACATTTATCACCAGTTCATTCATGCTCTCCCAACCGGTTCCGGAGTGTTTGTGTTTGATATCATGAGCTACCGTTCTTTTTCCGGCCGCATCAATATACATTACCACAATTCGGGATTCTGTCTTGGATGTTCCCTTTTTGGTTCTCACATTTAATTTATACGCACCGGGAGTAAGCTTTAAGTCTTGATAAAAGTCCCAACCATATATGGCTGACCCATATTTATTGCCATTAGCCTCGCTTTTAACAGAAACAGACTTTCCGCTCCAACCGCTTGTCCCATCGGTAAAACTACCGTTCACCATCACGGAAGGTACTGTAGGTTCAGGTGTCGGAGTCGGTACGGTCATATTTGAAGTAAGGGAAATATCGTCAAACCCATGAGCACCGCTTCCTCCATTAACCATAAGATAAATTCTGGTCGTAGCAGCGGATGCGGGTACAGTAATTGTTTGCTCCGGCATAGCTTCCCAGCCTGTCCCTTTGTGTTTATGGGTAATAGTATGGGCTACTGTCCTTTTGCCTGCCCCATCAATATACATCACAACAATTCTGGCATCAGTTGCCGCTGTTCCTTTCAGGGTTTTGGCATTTAATTTGTATTCACCGGGAGCAAGTGCCAGATCCTGATAAAAGCTCCATCCATATGGAGCAAGCCCATATTGGTTCCCATTAGCCTCACTTTTCAGGGTAACATCAGTTCCGACCCAGCCGGTTTTCCCATTGGTGAAACTTCCGTTGATCATCACATCATCTTTACCAGGTGCGTTTGCCGCCGCCTGGAAAGTCCATGTTGTTTCCACTAAAGCGTTTCCTGCCAAATCTGTTATACCAGATGCTAATACGGCTTTATAGGCAGTATCTGCCTTTAATGGGCTCGCCGGAGTGAAAACTGCGGTTTTTGTCCCGGCATCGTATTTTACCTGACCGCTTACCCCTTCAATAAACAGACTATTCACATTCACGTTCTGCACAGCTTCATTAAAAGTTACGGATACACTGCCAGGCAGCTGGACAACCCCGTTATTTTCCGGAGATTTTTTGGCCACTTGAGGTGCTGTGGTATCTTTCACCACCTTACCTAAGTTTCCTTGAGCTTCAGCACCTTTATCATCAACTGCTGTCGCCCTGACGAAATAGGTGCCGTCAGCTAGGTTTTCAGTTCCCCAGTTCAAAGACCATGTACCAGAATTTTCTGACCCGGATACAAGCTCTCCATCACCAATGGTTGTCCATGGCCCGTTACTGCTTGTACCATATGCGAAGGTAACTTTTGCTACCTGGCCATCATCGGTCACATTAGCGGTTAAAGTTAACTGACCTTTTAGATATTCCCCATCAACACTGTTTGGTGTAATTTTAGGAGACCCATCTACAGGTGGGGGTGTCGGTAATCCCCCGTTCCTTTCCCGATACACTCTATTTAAGAATGCCGCAGATAATAAATCCTCTCCTTGAGGAGAAGTAATGGCGGAGACCTTTTTCCATGAGGCATCAAATAATGACGGTGCCCAGGAATGAAGATTCAGCCAAAGACCGATAAAGTTTTGATTAGAGCTTGTCCCACTGCCGTCTACCCGATTAGCAATATTCCCATCGGCCTTAATTAATTTTTTTTGGACGGTATTCCCAAAACGCTGCATATCGGTAGCGTTAAAATTAATACTGTTTTTATATGCTAAATAAGCAAAATCTATATCCATAGCACCATGGGATAAATCTTCATATCCATAATCACGGGTGCGCATATATTTCCATAGATAACCGTTGATTGAGGAATCCACAGTTAAATTATTTCTAAAATGATTGGCAATCTTCACGGCCTTATTTTTATAAACAGCTTCCCCTGACGCTTGGTAAATTTCCAAATACAAACTACCAAAAGAAAATATCATATTAAAGGGACGGTTCAAGTACATTTCAGTAGCAGTTTCAATCCATTCAGCATCATGTACCGCCGCCGCATCTTTCGCTGCCTTTAAATATTTATCCGCATAAGATTTATAGGATGAAAGGCCTGAATTATGATTGACAATAGTAGCAAATTGAGCAAAGGGATAAGCAATCATGGCCGTATGCACATCAAAAATCTTATAAGTGCCGTTTCCGGTATATCTGGGACCGCCGCGCCAAGCAGGAAGGCTCAAACCCCGATAGTCTTTCACTCCCCGTACACTGTCTCGCTGCTTTAATACACTGTCCCCGTGCACAATAAACTTATCCAAATATTTAGTATCTTTTGTCGCCTGGTACATCTCAAGATACCCTCGCATCACATAGCTTTCGTCCCAGGCTAAAGCTCCGTTTTCATTGTTATAATCCTTGTACCAATTACCGTTGTTCCTGGTATCAAACCTATTAAATAGCTGCTCTACTTCGCTAAGACTAACTGCCTGAGCAGCTGAAAAAGGTAAACTTGTAAATATTAGAGTTAGTGCTATGAGTATATAGATCCATTTTTGTTTGTGTATCATATGGTTCCTCCTGTCTTTTATTTGTGTAATTACGGGTTTTACAGACCCCTAATAAGCGATTCACCCCCTATTTATTGGATTTCTTTGGATTTCTTTTTATTCGACCTTTTTCGACACATATCCTGCCTTTTTCCCCTGCCAATTTGTGGAACAGGAAAAAACCTCCCCAATAAGGGAGGTGTAGATTTAATTGACGGAAGAGGACGCACCCCTCCTTGCGGTAGGGCTGCGCAGCCGTCGGAGGAAGTGAGGAAAGCAAAAGTTTGTTACTTTATGACATGCATGGGGACGTTTCGTTTTGTCACCCCATGCCCACGTCAGAACCTATTTTCCTTTCTAAAAATTCTCTGCCATCTTTCATTTATCAAAGAAAACATCATAAATATCTCATCTATTTTAAGGGCATAGGCCATCCCTAAGTATGCCCCCCCACCGGCAACCATCAGCCCGCCTAAAGATATTGCTTGCTGCATAAAGCTTTGATACCTGTTAATATCCAGCATGATATTGCCTGCTGCCATCACCAAACCCATCACCCCGGCAGCTACAACTACCTTCCCCAGGGAGACCAAAAGCTCCCCGCTCCTTTTCCATTTTAATTTACGGTACAACAGAATCATCGTGATGGTAGTATATGCCGTAACCGAAAGAGACGTGGCCAAGGCCAAACCCCCGTGTGCCATAGGGCCGATCAGAATTAAATTCAAGGTAATGTTTAGCATTAAGCAGCTGATGCCCAAAAACATTGGTGTTCGCGTATCCTGCACCGCGAAATAGGCCACATTGATTACCTCTCTTAATCCTGAAGCCAATAAACCTACCCCATAGTATAAAAATGCGGTGGCGGTAATTATTGTATCATGACTATTGAATGCCCCCCGTTCAAAAAGCAGGCGAATGATGGGCACCCTAAAGACCAGGATGATTACGATCGCCGGCATAGTTAGAAACATGATGGTTCTGACCCCTTTTAGAAAAAGGCTTTGAAAGCCGGTATCATCCCCCAGAGCGGCCTTTTGGCTTAAGGCAGGAAAAATTACCGTAACAAAAGCCAGGACAAATACCCCCAGAGCAAAACCATTCAACCGATTGGCAAAATTCAGCGCGGCTATGCTCCCTTCCGGCAGTTTAGATGCCAGCAAACGATCCACGACCACATTTAGCTGCCCCACGACACTGGCGGCCAAAACCGGCAACATCAATCTCCCCATTTTTCTTAAGGCAGCATAATGGAGACGTAGATGGGGACGCCAGGTCATACCTATCCTTTTTAACCAGGGAATCTGGATCATCAACTGTCCCGCTACGCCCAAGGCAGTACCTAATGCTAAGCCTTTTATTCCTAGGGAGGAGCCGAAAATAAGAACCGTTCCGATAATAAACACATTATAAATAATCCCGGCTGCAGCCGGGGGACCAAAAATCTTAAAGGAATTTAACATGCCTCCCGCAATCCCCACGATCCCCCAGATACAACCGGCAGAAACCATAATGCGGGCTAAGGTTACGGTAAGTTGATGCACCTCACCTTGAAACCCTGGGGCGATAATATTGGTGATTTGAGGCATAAAAAGAAAAGCCAACCCACTTAATATGAGCATAATAACTAGTACCACAGTTAAAGCACTGTTGGCAAAGAAAAAAGCCTCTTTTTTTTCTCTTTGGTATAATAATTCATTAAAAATGGGAATAAAGGTGGTTTGTAAAGCTCGGCTGAAAGAGGCAAAAAGAATTGCCGGAATGGTTAAAGCCACCACATAGGCATCAGTATAGAAACTAGCACCAAACCCAGCTGCAATCACCATTTCTCTGATGAAGCCCATCACTTTACTAACCAAGGTGATCATGATGATTATAAAAGCTGCTTTGGCGGTATTTTTTACTTCCATCCTTTTCTTCCCGCCCCTACCTTTTTCAACACAGATTCAAGTTCTTTTGCTAAACGATACCGGGAGTATTTTTCCAAAGCATACCTTTTCACCTCGGTACCCAGGGCTTGAAAATGTTCTTGGTTTTTGTAAACCCGAAGAATTGCTTCAGCCATTTGAATGCCGTCCTCCGGATCACATACTATGCCCGCTTTGAGCTTCAAAATCGCCCGGGCGGATTCTCCCTCTGGTGGTACCGTGGCCACAATGGGCCTGCCGCTAGCCAAATAATCAAATAATTTATTTGGTAAGGTACCGTTAAAAAACCGACCTTTTTTAATTGCCAATAAACAGACATCCGCTCCTGTCAAATAGGAAGCAATTTTCTGTTTCGGTCTGGGCGGTAAGAACAAGACATTTTGCAGATCCTGCTCTTCACATAGTTTAATCAAGTTTTCCTTGTGATCCCCTCCGCCAATAAAAACGAAATGAATGTCCGGCTGATCTCTTAAAAAAGAAGCAGCTTTAATGATGGTTTCAATGTCATTATTCACCCCATGGGCTCCCACATATATGGCAATAAACTTATGCTCCAGGCCGGATATTTTATTAAAATCCACCGGTTCCGGATTGCGAAATATATCTTCATCCACACCGTTTATGATTAATGTTACCTTGTCCTGATCTTTAATTGTTTTACATACAGCTTCCTTCATCCCCTCGGTCAAGGCCACAATGGCTTTGGCTTTTCTGTATAAAAACTTTTCCAACCTTTTAGCAAGGTAGATAAAAAAAGGATTTTTCAAAAAGCCTAATTCAATGGCACTTTGGGGCCATAAATCCCGCACTTCCAGGACAAATTTCCCCCTCTTAAATACTGCTAAGATGTATCCTGCCAAACCAACAAAAAGAGACGGGGAAGAAGCAAAAACCACATCATACCGGCCCTTAATTCCTAAACCTACCAAAATTGCTGAGAACATAAATGATAAATAATTTTTCATCCGATCCCAAAAACCTTGGCCGTAATTAGCCGTAGCATAGGTTTTATAGACACGGATACCTTCTAGGTATTCCAACACCGAGAGTTTTCCCCGATATTTTTCGGGAATCACCCGGGACATATGATCCTCTACATAGGTGGTCAGCACATCAACTTGATGTCCCTGGGAAACCAAATGTTTCACATGATAAAAATGTCTGCCCCCGCCGGCCTGATCAGGGGTAAAAAAATATTGGGTCAGATAGAGTATTTTCATGCATTTTCCCCCTCATTCCCCATTAATCTTTGGTAAGGCTATATACGGACAATTTTTTCTTTTCCGGAAACTACTTTTTCCGTAGCATTACGGGTATCCACCACTAACGTCGCCTGATTTACCAACATATTATAATCAATTCCCGTATGATCAGTAATTATTAAAATACAATCTGCATCCTTTATTTCTGACTCCGTTAAAGAGACACTTTTAAGGAGTCTCCCTCCGGCGAGTGTAACTTGGGGAACATAGGGATCATAATATTTTATTATAGCTTCAGCCTGAAGAAGCTTTTCCATGATTATTAAGGCCGGCGATTCTCTGGTGTCTCCAATATCCCTTTTATAGGCCACACCTACCACAAGGATCTTCGCGTCCTTCAAACTTTTTCTCCCCTTATTCAGGGCACTCCCCACTTTGTTAACTACGTGTTGAATCACCTGACTGTTTATTCTCCCCGCCCAATCAATGAAACCTAAATGAAAGTCATATTCCTTCGATTTCCAAGAAAGATAAAAAGGATCCACAGAAATGCAGTGTCCTCCGATCCCCGGACCGGGATAAAAGGTCTGGATGCCAAAAGGCTTAGTAGCAG
This sequence comes from Bacillota bacterium, assembly GCA_050952465.1. Taxonomy (GTDB): domain Bacteria; phylum Bacillota; class Dehalobacteriia; order Dehalobacteriales; family Dehalobacteriaceae; genus DUPU01. Next base: position 203,879 of record JBMNKZ010000007.1, read on the forward strand.
CTGCTTCTATTACTTCCCAAATATCAATTCCCGCTTTATCGCAAAAGAGCATTAATTCATTCACCAGGGAAATATTAACCGCCCGATAGGTATTTTCCAAGATCTTGGTCATTTCCGCTACCCGGGGAGAAGATACCGGTTTTACCTCATTGATGACCTGACTGTAAAAAGTGCAAGCCACCTTTAAACATTCTTTTGTCACGCCTCCCACTACCTTTGGAGTATTCCGAGTATAAAACTTCTTATTTCCCGGATCCAGCCGTTCCGGAGCAAAGGCGATAAACACATCCTCACCCGGAATTAGCCCCTTGTTGCTTAAAGGTTCGGCAATCAGTTCCTCTGTTGTACCGGGATAACTGGTGCTTTCTAAGGTAATGAGCTGCCCCTTACGATGATATTTAGAAATCTCGGCTACCGCATCTTTAATATAAGTTACATCAGGCTCTTTTCTAATATTTAAAGGGGTAGGGACACAAATAACAATGATATCAGCATCTTTTAAATAACTAAAGTCCCCTGTGGCCTGAAGTTTTCCGGCATTTACAACTAACTTTAGTTCTTCGTCGGTAACATCAATCAGATAAGTTTGGCCTAGATTAATCTTTGTGACTTTTTCCGCATCCAGGTCAATTCCCGTCACATGAAATCCGGCCTTTGCTCCTTCTAAGGCAAAAGGCAGTCCCACATAACCTAAGCCCATGACCGCTACCTTTGCGCTGCGGTCATTAATTTTTTTTTGTAATAAATCTGCATAATTTAAGATGTCCATAAATTAAAAACTCCTCTTTCAATTAACATATGGGAAGTTCCAAAGTAGATTTTTAATTAACTTGATGGTTTCCTCCCCATTTTGAGGTACATGGGAGAGGATTTCTTTTAACCGACTGATAAGCTCTACATCTATACTCTCTCGGGGAACCATCACCATTTTATTTAATTTTTGAGCTTTAGAACTTTCTTCTTCCGTCAATAATTCTTCACCCAGTTTTTCTCCGGGCCGAACACCGACAATTTTAATTTCAATATCCTGCCCCGGTTCCAGTCCGGCCAGATAGATTAAATCCCGGGCTAACTCCATAATTTTAATGGGTTTCCCCATATCCAGAACAAAAATTTCCCCCCCTGCCGCTTTGACCCCCGCCTGAATCACCAATTGCACTGCTTCTGGAATCGTCATCATAAACCTTTCCATGTCCGGATGGGTAATTGTCACCGGTCCCCCTCTGGCTATCTGCTTCTTAAAACGGGGAACTACACTTCCCCTACTCCCTAAAACATTGCCAAAACGCACTACTACAAATTTTGTTTTTCCTAATTCGTTCATCCAGCGCACCAATAATTCTCCGATCTTTTTGGTTCCACCTAAGACGTTGGTGGGATTTACCGCCTTATCTGTGGAAATGAAAACAAAAGTCTCACTGTTTGCAACTAATGCTGCTTCGGCTACATTTTTTGTGCCTAATACATTGTTTTTCCAGGCTTCTTCTGGCTGCAGTTCCATAAAGGGGACGTGTTTATGGGCTGCGGTATGAAACACTACCTGAGGAGCGAATCTTAGAAAAATCTGCTTCATTTTTCCTTGGTCTTGAATATCCCCAATCACCGGTTCTAATCTGAGCTTCGGAAATGTATCTTTTAATTCGCTGAAAATATCAAAAATGCTATTTTCCCCATGACCTAAAAGAATCAGTCTTTTCGGTTCATAGCCGGCAATTTGCCGGCAAATTTCACTGCCGATGGAGCCTCCTGCCCCTGTTACCAAAACTATTTTCCCTTGTAAAAAACTCTTGGCAGACTCCATCTCGATTTCCACCGTTTCCCGGTGTAGTAAATCTTCAAACTCAAGCTTCCTGATTTCATCTACCGACCAGTCACCGGATAGTATCTTTTTGATCCCGGGGATAATTTTCACCCGTACCCCAGCCCCTTGACAGATCGTCATAATCTCCCGAATTACCCGGGGAGAAGCGGAGGGTATGGCAATAATCACTTCATCAATAGAATATTTTTTAACCAGTTCTGGGATCTCGTCTCTGGTTCCCAACACCGGAATATTATAAACTTTGTCGCCTTGCCTGCTTAAATCATCATCAACAAAGGCTACCGGTTGATAATCTCCCTCATTCTCGTTTATCGACCGGGCAATATGTGCCCCAGCTTCCCCGGCTCCTACGATGATTACTTTCGATTTTTTTTTCATAGGCATCCTCTCAATCAGCTATCTTTTCCCCTTAAATAGCCCAACTAAATGTCCTTAATTAATCAGGCCAAGCCTAAATCTCTTCTATTTATTTTATGTCCAAGTAGTTAAAGCGTGATTAACGATGAGAATAATATATCTTTGTCAATTCTTCCGCAACCCGGGCCCAGGTAAATTTCTTTAGCACCTTGTTTTGTGCTTCCTTCCCTATTTGGATCCGCATCTTTTCATCCTGCAATAAGGCCTTGATCATATTTTTTAGTTTTTCGGCATCTTGAGGAGGGACTAAAAAACCGTCGACACCTGGGCTGACAATGTCTTCTATCCCTTCTCCTTGACATCCGATCACCGGTTTCCCTTGGGCCATGGCCTCTAAATAAACCACCCCAAAAGCCTCATTCCAGCTGGGGAGAACAAAGATATCCGCTAAAGCCATGTATTTCGCCACATCCTCCGGAGATTTTCGTCCCAAAAAATATACCTTGTCCCCTAAACCAAAATCCTCAGCCAGTTTCCTTAAGTACCCTTCTTCTAAGCCGTCCCCCACAATTAAGTAAATTAATTGGGGATATTCTTTCACTAAGTCTTTCATGGCTTCTAATACATAACGATGGCCTTTCCTGGGGATGAGGTAACCCACTGACAAAAGAATCTGCTTACCCTGATACTGGGCTTTTAATTCATTTATTCCGTCTCCTGCCTCAGCCCGTAAAATACCGTTGGGAACAACTTGAATTTTTTTCTCATCCACCAAGGCTGTCATTTCCTTCTTCAGCTTAGAACTCACCGCCACGATGTGATCGGCCTCTGCCAAAGCTTTTATGACCGCATTGCGACACCCTTTCCCCATTTTTACATTAGAAAAAATGTCCTGCCCGTGTATCGTTAAAACAATCGGGCAAGCAAACTCTTTCTTCATCAACCCAGCGGCAAAACCGTCCGGTAATGCCGTATGGGCATGAATGATCTCAAAGGGAAAACGAGGATACAGACGTCGGATTAATGGGCTAATGCCTAAGTAGCAGCTTTGCCCGATATATTGATAAAGGATTTTTCTCGGCAAAACCGGGTAACGAGGATAAAAAACCCGCACCCCTTCTCGTTTCTCCGTGAAAGGAATCCTGCCATAATTCTTCCACTTTTCCCCCGCCCACCAAATCAATTTTCCTGACCAGGGGACAGGTGAGATTACTGTTACTTCATGCCCTAAATTAATTAATTCCCGCACCTGATGTGCTACAAAAATTCCATAAACATTATTCATTGCATTCGGAAACATATGAGATATAACCAGTATCTTCATGGTCTTCAGTCCTTTCCCAAAGCACATAATCCATTCTTACCCACCTGAAATTTTTTGATAAAAGTCCCATATTATCTGCTCCTGGGTCTCCCAGTGATAATGGGAATTAAATTTCTGCCAGCCGTTTCTGCCTAATCGACAGCGCAAACACTGCTCATTAATCAGCAGGGATATTTTTCTGCTGATTTCCACAGGATCTAAAGGATTGGCTGTTAACCCACATTGATGGCCTAAAACTAACACCTTCCACAAGGGAAAGTCTGACGCGAGCACCGGTATCCCTGTCGCCATATATTCAAATATTTTTGTGGCGAAGGAAGTAACATAATTCTCCTCCGGATGGAGCAATGCCAACCCCACATCTGCTTGCTGATATAAATTTCTCATCTCATGAAAGGGGATTTTTCCCGTAATGGTGATATGTTCCGATATATCTAAATTGCGCATCAGTTCCTCCATTTCCCGCCTTAAATCCGCGCTAAACCAAGATCCAGCCAAAAACAAATGAAAATCCAAGCCCTCATGATGCACAATTCCAAAACTTTTAATGATTTCTTCGATTCCTCTGGTTTTACTGATCACTCCGGCGTAAACAAATCTTACCGGGTCATTTTTTCTGTCCGCACTGATACACGAGAATTCTCCGGAGAATTCCCTTTGCCTCTCCATCTTTTCCCCCATAGCTTTTGGAGGATAGTTAACTACCGACTGAATTAATGTGGGTAGAGAGTGAAATCTCTCCAGGTAGGAAAATTCCGCTAAAATAATCCCATCAAAGAAGCGGGATGCTTTTCTTTCCCCAATATCCAATATCCAAGCCAAACTTTTTCGCATAAATTTGGGAATCCAGGGTTTGGTCATGATACTGGCTGGTAAATTTTCGTGCACATCGTAAATCACTTTTTTACTGGTTAGTAATTTTAATACTATTGCAACGGGAATTAGCTCCGGATCATGAAAATGAATGTACCGGGCCGGACTAATTAAGGCCCGAAACAATAATCTGATCCAGTTTAAGAAACGCAAATACCGTTTCTGATATCTCGGCAAGCCAAAAACCTTCACCTCGTTTTCCTCCCTTAGCTTAAAATCGGCGGGAGCATGTACTTCCACCTGGTATCTTTTGCTTAAGGAAAGAGCCTCTTTATAAAAAATCCGTGGATCATTCCAGGGATGGACAGAGGTCATGATCAAGATAATTTGTCTTGCTTCTACCAAAGTTTCAATCGTCATGGTTTCACACCCTTAAAAGCCTTAATCATACAATAAGTAAGCATTAAAAAGAAATTATAAAAAGAAATTAAACATTAAACAGGAGGTCATCTATAAATGAAAGTACATCTTTCCCGTCCTGATATTACCAAAGAAGAGATTGAAGCCGTAGAGGAAGTGCTCCTTTCCCAGATCTTAAGCCTGGGAGAAAAGACCCCCGCTTTTGAACAGGAATTTTGCCGTTATCTTGGTACTAAACATGCCGTCGCTGTTAACAGCGGAACGGCCGGTCTTCATTTACTGGTGCGCGCTTTAAATATTTCCCCGGGGGATGAAGTAATCACCACACCCTTTAGCTTCGTCGCCTCCAGCAATTGCTTAATATACGAGGGGGCTCGCCCAGTTTTTGTTGACATTGATCCCCTTACTATGAATATAGATCCTAATCAAATCGAGGCAAAAATCACACCCCGCACCAAAGCCCTGCTCCCCGTGCATGTTTTTGGGCTTCCGGCGGATATGCCGGCGATTACCAGTTTGGCCAAGTTCTATGATCTAAAAGTAATCGAAGATGCCTGTGAATCCCTGGGCTCAGAAATCGATGAAAAAAAAGCCGGTACCTTTGGTGATGGCGCAGTCTTCGCCTTTTATCCCAACAAACAAATTACCACGGGAGAAGGGGGAATGATTGTGACCAACGACTCAGAAATCAGTGAACTTTGTTCGAGTATGAGGAACCAAGGTAGAGGGGGAAATTCCGCCTGGCTTAGTCATGAAAGATTAGGTTTTAATTATCGCATGACTGAGCTTAGTGCCGCCTTAGGTTTAGTACAAATGAAGCGGATTAAGGAAATACTAAAGAAAAGATCATTAGTTGCTGCCATGTATCATGAAAGGCTCAAAGAAATTCCTCAGTTAATTGTTCCTGCGGAACTTAAAAATACCACAGTCAGCTGGTTTGTCTATGTGGTAAGATTTCTCCCCGAGATAGACCGTGATCGGATCATGATGTACCTGCTTAATCATGGTATTGGTTGCCGACCTTATTTCCCCGCCATCCATTTACAGCCTTTTTATCAGAAAATGTATGGTTATCAAAAAGGAGATTTTCCCATCACGGAGAGTATCGCTAATTCCACCCTGGCCTTGCCTTTTTATAATAATCTTCAAGAAACCGAAATTGATTATGTGGTAGAAATACTACAGGATGCCTTAAGGAAGTCCTGACTCTTTTGTCATCCTGGGCTTAACGAAGAATCCAGTTCCATCGGCTCCTCCTTCAGGATGACACTGGAGAATCAGTATATTTCATAATAAATCACACAGCACATTAGCAATTAAAGTAAGATTTTATGACTCCGCATACTGTTTTTATATCTTCTGCTTTTAGTTCCGGATATAGGGGAAGGGCCAGTGTCTCCCGAGAGGCACGTTCTGTTTCCGGGAGGTCTCCTTCCCGGTATCCTAAATGGAGATAAACATTTTGTAAGTGCAAAGGAAGGGGATAATAGATGCCACATCCGATACCTTCTTGAGTCAACCTTTCTTTAAGCCGATCCCTTTCCTTGCTCCGCACAATGAAGAGATGATAAATATGGAAGTTCCAGGCTTCTTCAAAAGGAAGGATCAGTCCGGAATCTCCAAGTAGTGATTTATATAAGGCCACTTTTTCCCGGCGCAAATTATTCCATTGATCCAAATATTTTAGTTTTATTCTTAATATAGCAGCCTGTATTTCATCTAACCGGCTGTTCATACCTAAGATTTCATGAAAATACTTTTTTTTGCTTCCATGCACCCGTAGGAGCTTTATGGTCTCAGCCGCTTCCTCGTCATTAGTTACCACCATGCCACCATCCCCGTATGCCCCCAGATTTTTACTGGGGAAAAAACTAAAACATGCCGCATGCCCTAAAGATCCTGCTTTTTTTCCTTTATAGGAAGCACCAATGGCTTGACAAGCATCTTCAATGACAATTAAGTTGTATTTCTTGGCTAAATCTAAAATCTTATCCATATCTGCCATTTGACCAAAAATATGCACAGGGAGAATTACCTTGGTCTTATCTGTAATTTTTTCTTCAATTTTTTTGACATCCATGTTATATGTTTTGGGGTCAATATCAACAAAAATAGGGGTGGCACCCAGCCAGGAGACCGCCTCAGTGGTGGCAAAGAAAGTATATGGGGTGGTAATCACCTCGTCACCCGCCTCGACCCCGAAGGCCATGAGGGCAAGAAGTAAGGCATCTGTCCCATTCCCCACTCCAATGCCAAATTTCACTCCGCAATATTGGGCAATTTCTTCTTCTAAAGCAGCTACATTTTGCCCCAAAATATAGCTACCCCCGGCCAATACTTTTTCAAGAGATTGGTCAATCTCATTTTTAATGCTGACATATTGTTCCTTCAGGTCTAAAATTGGTATCATTTTTTGTTTTCCCCCACTTAAGATTTAGATCATAGCTCTCATATGAACACTTGTTATCACCTTGCAAGCACCTATGAAATTTTAATCACCTTTCCGGTACGGGCGGATTCATGAAAAGCCAGGACAATTTGTAAAGACTTTCTGCCGGCCACTCCGTCTACTGCCGGTCTGGTTCCCTCTCTGATACACCGCACCATATCTTCGATCACAGGAATATGCCCTTTTGGTTCTTCGCTACTTCTTTTTAAAATTTCTTGACCACCTTCAGCAAAGTTACACACTAAAACCCGGTCTGACCTCGTCCCTCCGATAATTACCGTACCTTTTTCCCCAAAAATATTGATACTTTCCTCTAAGTTCCTGGGATAGATGGTAGAAGCGGCTTCTACTGTTCCTAAGGCACCGCTTTTAAATTGAATGACACCCACCGCCACATCTTCCGCATCTAAATTAATCAAGCGATTGGCAGTAAAGGCAAAAACAGATTCGGCTTCTCCCATTAACCACTGCAAAAGGTCAATATTATGAATGGCTTGGTTAATTAAGACTCCTCCCCCTAAAGAAGTTTTACCTCGCCACGGGTTCCCCTGATAATAACCCCAATTGCGGTTCCATCGTACTATCGCTGTACCGTGAGTTAATTTTCCAAAGTCCCCATCATCTACTACCTTTTTTAAAGCGGCTATCACCGGTTTATAACGATTCTGCAAAATCACACTTAAATATACCCCGGCTTTTTCTGAGGCTTCAATCATTTGATCTGCATCTTCCAAAGTCAAGGCCATGGGTTTTTCAACTAATACATGCTTTCTGGCCCGGGCAGAAGCCTTTGCCAATTCTGCGTGGAAGGCACTAGGGGCACAAATATCAATGACCTGAAGATCATCTCTCTTTAATAATTGGGAAAAGGTTTCTGCATATGGTAAATTGAATCTTTCAGAAAAATATTTTGCCTGATTTGGATTGGTGTCATATATTGCTATTAGTTGGGCTCCGGGTACTTGTCTAATGGCATCAATATGCTTTACTGCGATACTGCCACACCCAACCAAAGCAAAACCCACTCTCTCCATATATCAATCTCCCCAAGAATAGTACAAACCTTATACCATATAATATGGCTGAGAAAAGCATTGGTGCACAAAAAAATCAGGCCGGGATTTTCTTTAAATACTTTGATCCTTTGAATTATAGAGAATTATCGTTCATCTTATTGACAAACTAAATTAAAAAAGGTTATGTTAAGTATAATCCTGTTTTTAACAGAGATCATTTATCAAAAGAAAACAAAGGAGGTCTTAAAAAATGATGAAATTTAAGCATTACATAAACTGTATAGACGCACATACTGCGGGAGAACCACTCCGTATTATTACCTCCGGTTTACCGCCCATTCACGGTAAAACTATTTTAGAGAAGAGAGAATATATGCTGAAAAGCTATGACCACTTAAGGAAAATGATGATGTTTGAGCCCCGGGGCCATAGCGGCATGTATGGATGTATTTTAGTTCCGGCCGTAACAGAAGATGGCGACTTTGGCGTATTATTTACCCATAATGAAGGATTAAGCTCCATGTGCGGCCACGGCATCATCGCAGTCACCAAGGTTGCCCTGGAAACCGGTATGCTAGTTGCCAAAGAAGGAGTAAATATCGTGAAAATTGATTCCCCGGCGGGCAGAGTAACCGCCTTTGCCGACGTGAAAGACGGGGAAGTGGAAAGAGTCAGATTCCAAAATGTCCCCTGCTTTGTCTATAAAGAGAATATTACGGTTAATGTTGACGGTATCGGAGATGTGACTGCCGACGTGGCATATTGCGGGGCATTTTATGTCTATCTTGATGCCAAAAAGGTAGGGCTTACCGTCACTCCGGAAAATACCGAAAAGTTGGTCAAGGTAGGTATGGAAATTAAAAACAAAGTCATGGCGGTCATGGAATTTAATCATCCCACCTCAGGCGTCAACTGGCTCTATGGAACAATTTTCTTTGAAGAGCCAAAAAGAGAAGGAAATCAGCTTATTACCAAGAATATTTGCATCTTTGCCGAAGGTCAGGTGGACAGGTCTCCTACCGGAACCGGAACCGGAGGGAGAATAGCTCTTCATTATCATAAAGGTGAAATGAAAAAAGACGATATCTTAGTCAATTACAGTATTATAGATACTCCTTTTGAAGGAAAAATCGTGGAAGATACAAAAGTAGGAGAATATGACGCCGTGATTACTGAAGTGTCAGGTACGGCCCAGATTGTCGGCTTTAATCAATTGGTGCTTGACCCGAAGGATCCTCTGCCGGAAGGATTTAGGATCATTGGGAGCTAATCCTAATTCCAAAACTTTAATAACGCAGGAAATAAGCAGAGGTCGTTGGAACATAACTCCAGCGCCCTCATTTTTTTCTGTAAATTTTAAGCTTAGGTTTAAAGATCTTGGCACCGTTTTTCACTAGGGGAATAAAGTAATTTAGGAAGATAATCATTATCGATGATGTTTGAAATCTAATGAAACCGCTAATTTAAGGATGAAAGAGGGTTTTCATAAAATGATTCTATTTACCTATTCTTTTCCCCACAAAAAAAGCCAAGATATGATTTTCCTGCTAAATTATTTTGGCTATAAAATTGATGCCGTCCTGGCCGCCAAACCGCAGAAACTAAACCTACCAGCAAAAAAATTTAAATACAAAGTAAGGCATGATTATTTATTCGACTTAAAGGATCTTTGCCAAAGACAGGATATTGACTATTTTGAAGTGGAACATCATAACTCCAAGGAATGTGAAGAGATTTTGGATAAATATCGCCCTTCAATAGGGATAGTTGCCGGTGCCCGTATTCTTAAAAAGAATATTATTAACAAATTTTCCCAAGGAATTATTAACTTTCATCCCGGTATTATTCCTGAGACCAGAGGACTGGACAGCGCCTTGTGGGCAGTATATTATGGATTACCGCTAGGCGTGACAGCACATTTCATTGATGAGAGAGTTGATGCCGGTCGTATCATTCAAAAAAAAGAAATAAGCATAGCTAAGAACGATAGTTTTTTTGATATTAATGAAAAACTATATGACCTCCAGCTAAAAATGCTGCCGGACGTAATTGAATTGGCAATTTCCCGTGATTTCCTATCCTTTCCATTAGTTGAAAACAATAATTTGGGGTATCGTAAAAGTTTTCCAAGTGATCTGGAAGATGAGCTTCATATAAAGCTACCCCTGCTAAATAGTAACTTAAATGAAAGATGATAAGTGTAAGTCTATATAACAGCCTTTTTTAAAAGCCCAAGGGGCAGTTGCAAATCAGGCTTTGCAACTGCCCCTTTTTTCTCGTCGGTTATTTTCCCTATTAGAAATGGACCTTAGTTTCCGGCTAGCATTTGGCTTATTCTGTAAATAAATACCGCTGTTTCAGCTCTTGTTGTATTATTGCGCGGGTTAACTGTGTCGCCGCTGCCTAATATATACCCGTTTGCCACTAGTCGTGCCATAGCTTGTTTTGCATAAGGTGCAATTAAGTCATAATCAGCAAACTTTTCTAAAACCTTAACATCTGCTTCATCAGATATTATGCCTTGAGCTCTCAAAATCCGATCAGCTATAACAAACATATCCTGTCTGGAGATAGCTGCTTCAGGATTAAACTGATTATCACCCATACCGTCAATCAATTCTAATGCTTTGGCAATGCCAATCTCATGATAATAGTATTTTTCCGGCAGCACATCTGAAAAGTTCCCCTGTACATCGGCTGTAATTCCAAATAGCCGAACCATTAAAGCAATATAATCTGCTCTCTTAATGTTAGCCTGGGGAGCAAAGTTGGTGCTGGAAACCCCTTTGATAATCCCTTGCTCAGCCAAGCTAATAATTGCCTCTTCTGCCCAAGAATAACTTGCAATGTCATTAAATGGATTTGCTGGCGTGCTTGGCACAGTTTCTTCAACTTCTTCAATCTCTTCAATTACTTCTTCCTTTTTGTCACCACCGGAATTTCCCCCTGGTGAACCGCCCTTTCTAATAATATACTCAAATACCGCAATTCCGCTATTGGCGTAACCCTCTTTTACCGCCATGGCTTTTAAGGTTTTTGTCGTATCAATACTAATAGGGCTCACATAAACAGGACTATCCTTTGTAGGAGTAGATCCGTCTAAGGTATAATAAATTGTTGCTTCGGCTGTGACTGTGGTCAGGGTGACTGATTGACTTCTGCTGTATGTACCGCTAGGTATATTAGCTGTCGGTGTCGCTGCCACCTTGCCCATTCCCGGATTGATGGTATAGCTTAAGGTCACCACGTCGCTGTCATCCATGCCCACCTTAGAGGCTAGAAGTTTAATTATTGTATTTTTCGTCACAATAATTGGTTCTTTGTACATCCTGCTTAAAGGTGTAGGAGTTGTGCCGTCAATAGTGTAATAAATAGTTGCCCCTGATGTTTCAGTGGTAACAGCAACTTCCTGGACTGAGCTGTATATTCCTGCCGGGACGTCCGGCTGCGGTGCTGCCACTTTTTCCCGTAATCCTAGTTCTAGTTCCGGACTTTGATAATCAGACTCCAAATTAACCCCTGCATAACTTTGCACATTAGTAAGCACCTTAACCTGATAAGTTTCCGGCGTTATCCCGTCATCCTTATATTCTTTAAAGCCGCCGGGATATAAGTCTGTGTCCGGCACAAAACGAATTCTTTTAACAAACTTGTCGGAATCAATGACACTTAACTGGTACTGTCCGCCACTCTTATAAGTATCATTATCAGCCTCAATAATGAAATCTATCTTTTTACAGGGCACTTGATTATTCCCGCTGTCTGTCACCACAATGTTCTCCGTGAGGGTATCCGGGTCATAAATAGTTTCCCCTTGCATAAACATGTCAAACTCCACTTCCAGTCCGCTGCTGTCCAGAGCTGTTCCCCTAACCTGAGGAGCTTTAGTCGACAAGAGTCCGATATTCACCTGATCATGAATGGGAGGAACAGTCATACTCTTTGTTTCACTGGGTTGATACCCGCTTCCGGTAAAACTTACCTTCCACTCGCCGGCAGGTACATCCCATCCGTATTTCCCTTCTTCATCGGTGATATCAGGGTTTATTTCTCCCCATTCTTCGGCTTTATTCCAGAAGTAAAATTCATCGTCCAATTCATTTTTTAATAATACGCTGGCAGTAATCCCTTCTACCCGGTTCGAGTCAATAACTTCATAGACATATCCGGAAGGGTCGACTTTCCAGTTAGGGTGCTTTTGGTCATCACGTTTTCCTGGTTGTGGTTTTTCCTCTTGTTCCTTTCTTTTTTGCTGCAAGATAAGTTCGTTCTGAATATCCCGCATTACCGCATCCCACCAAAGATCCAGCTCGGCACCGGTTTTCTTCCCGTAAATCATCCCTCCGGAAGAAACGATATAACTAAGCCCCTTGCCAATGGGTCCGGCAAAACCAGCCCCGTAACTGACTCCGCTGAAGAGGGTATTCATCTTATGGGCACTGCGCCTTGCCCGGTCATACTCCATAATCTCCTTATACAGCCTGGATTTGACTAATGAATTTTCAATCTTGTCGGCTTCGGCATAGAGAGTATTATGATCCTTACTGGTGGGCCCCATTATGACCTGACCGACCAGAACCGCCCCGCCCAAGACCTGCATTCCGTTGCCTACCCGGCTTAGGTTGGCCGGATTAGCTGAGGTATCATTAACAAAATCTCCAAGATTATAGACATAGCCTGCATAATCCGCTTTGCTTAATACGTCATTGGTTGTACTATCAGTATTCATCATTCCCGTTGCCCGGGAAGCCTTTCTTTTAGCTCCTGTATCGCCTTTGAGCAGTGCCGTAAGCTCCGGACTGAAATACATGGTTCTCGTGTATTCAGCCGAATCCCCGTTTTCCGTCAGTTCCTCCTTGGTCCAGTAATAACCCTGAAGGGTTTCATACTTCCGATACCCCTGACTTATTAATTCTTCTTCGCTAATGGTATGGCCTTCGGTAAAGCTTCCCGTAACATGAAGAGAACTACCGTCGGCTACCGGGAATAGGATATTCAGATTATTCTCATCCTGTTGAATTTCCCTTTTGTCCAGGTTATCACGAATGACGACCGGTAAGCTGACCGGATCTATATTAGGCTGATTTATGGCCTCGGCAAAATCAATATCCTTAGTGCCGGAAATGGGGGCTAAGGGCTCATCATAGGCTAAGGCGTAATAAATGGACAAATCACCCAGATAGACATTTAAATATTTATCCAGTTCCCATTCAGAATACTTTGTATCTCCCTCGACCACATCTCGGACATGTGTTGCTTCAAACATTGTATCTACGCCGTTATATTTGTTCACCAAGCCGGCATAGCTTATTTGATCTTTTAATAAGTTATTGATCCTAAAGCTCACCTTGGTTTTTGCATATGGATTATACGACAGAGTCAAGGGATGATTGCTTTCATCAGGACTGTCATTGGAAAATTCATACCCAGCGTTACTAAACTTAAAATGGCTGGTATATGCCGCTTTTTGGGGATCAATTATTTCACATGTCTTTAATGACGAGGTATGGATTTCCCCGTCTTTGGTGATCATTTTAGCGTACATGATGTGCCCCATCGCATAATCAGGGTATGTCAAAGCCACTGATGTTTGATAATTAGTTTTATCCGCCGGAATTACTGTCTTCCCGATTAAAGTATCATTGTCATAGATTTCGATTGTGCTCTCCGGCAAGCCAATTCCTCTTACTAAAATATTTCTGGCTTTTTCTCCTAAAAATACTTCTTTAGGGGGAATAATAGTTACCTTGGGCACATCAATATTGTCTACCCCAAAACTTTCATTGTGATAATTGTTCCCAATCTTATACCTTAAACTAATATTTAATGTAGTTTGATCCGTAGCCGGTGGGATCAGAGTAAAAGACATCAACCCACTGGTCTTTGACATATCCCGGGGAGTAAAACTTGATCCGGAATATTTTTCCCCTTCATAATACACTTCGTTCCCCTTAAGTGCCGCGGTAGAAATAATGTTAATTCTTTCTAAAATGATTTCCTCTTCATGATCCGTGAAATCAGCTTTAAAGCTGACTACCACCGCAACTTCTCCCGTGTCGTTATTAGGTGTGTATTTTGTCTTAATACTATTCTCTGTGAAACCTAATTGCTCATCTAAGACCAGTTCCTTAAGTTCGATATCGCCAAGTGATGTCCGTTTTCCCTTTTCAATAGCCAGTGTTTTCTTTACATAATGGGTATTCTCCTCTAAATCCAAAAATTCAAATGTCTCCAGCAATTTTAAATTCTGCGCTTTTTTCAGCCCATAACCCTTGAAAATTACAGCAGTATAATCTCCTGCTTTTAAATTATGAAATTCAGAGGATAGATGATCAATACCGATAATAACAGCTGCCTGCTGACCACTTTCGTCATATAGAAGCAGATAAGAGGCAGGTGGATTGTCGCCTCCAGTAAGCACATGTGCCGTAACTTCCCCCTTGGGTAATGCCACGGCATTTACCTTGCCGTTTAGATATTCATCTAAAGTAACTTCATAGAACGGTTCATCAGGATGGAGTCCATCATTAAACTCAAAATATAAACGTAGTTTCTCTCCGGCGCTGATATCTCTATCATATATATGAATGGTAGATGAATGCCAGTAATAACCGGCATCTACATACGTGACCCCATCGGCTTTTCTTACGGTAACCCGGCTAATGTTGGTATTATCCAGACCAATCAAAGTAGTATTATCCACCTCTTCTCCCTGATCCACCAGAGGTCGGGTAAAGAGGTCAACAGCTATTTTATTCTTTACGCTATACTCAAGGCCTATATTTTTTTCAACATCCGTTTCTGAACTGAAATTTACGGCATCATCTAAATATCCGGTTTTTGAAATATACATATATACCGGGACATCAGAATATATTTCAATTTCATATCTACCTTCCCCGTCAGTTACCGTCGTATCATTATGGCTTATATAGCGATAGCCATTTCTAAAGGATTGGTAAAGGGAAATGACACACCCGTCAATGTTCCGTCCGCTGATTCTTTCATCTGAAATAGTACCGATAACCTTAATTTTGGGCAGTTCCTCCAAATTGATATTTATTGTTTCATTGCTAGCTGCAATAACCATGGTTTTTTCTTCAGGAATTTTATACTTTTTGGCATCAGGTTCTGATAATACAACACCGTATTCCAGTTCCTGACCCACAAAAAATTCATTTAGTTCCTCCCCGCTTTCCACATATCTGTAATAGTTGGTATCTTTTATCCTATAACTAATCCGGACTGACGCGCCGCCTCCTGTAACATTGAACCGCACCTTTGCCGGCTTATAGGCACTACTTAAATCTACTGTTTCGTTTTGGCCTGGTGACAGATCAATTTTTCCCGATGCATAAACATGAACCTCGTCTTTTAGCTGGTATTGGTAGTTCCCCGTTGGTCTCAAACCGTTAAATTTAAAATCAGTTTCATTCTCACCAATCACCTGATCCTGTCTAAACCAGTCTAAGTTGTTGAAAAGGGTTATTGTCTTACCATTATAGTCTCCACCCTCATTGTCCAAACCAACAAAGCTTATGCTTCCGGAAATCTCTAAATTCTTTTCCTCAACTACAGTAGCTTTGTTTTCCCCATTTTCCGGGTCTGTAAGAGAGTATTCCACACTGATAATTTTCTTTGCCCCAGCAGGCAAGGCCGCCTGATGGCTATAAACATTGGTGTTCTCATCAAAGGTAAGTAAGTAGTCTATGGTTTTATTCTCTTCCCCCGTATCAACATAAGTCAGTTTGGCCCCGCCGATAAAATTAGGGATGCCGGTAAGAGTATATTGAATCTGACTGTCATTTTCGATAAAAGTTGTGTGGTAATACCTTGTTTTAAATACGGTGCCGGCTTTTAAAATATAGGCTTCATTTCGCACCAGCAAGTTCTTGCTTTCCGCCGGAGAAAGAAATCCTTCATTATCTTCCACATAAAAATCTACTTTAACCGCATTTTCCACCTTGCTGTCTATTTTTATCGTTTTAGCATAGGTATGAACACCCTTATTACTGGCTGTACGCTTCAATTCTTCGGTATGAATCAAGGCATCATGCTCATCATAGAACTCCGCCTTACCCGTCAGGTTCAATTGATTGGATACGATATAGAAGGTATAGTATCTGTCTTTATTTAAAAATACCGTACCATCTTCTAGAACTTTGCTGTTTGCCACCCCGTACTCAATCATGCTTTCTAAAGCGGTACCCCGGTATATAATGCTATCGGTTAAGGAATACTCTTCTCCCATATCGGCTTTAAACAAAAAGTAAATTGTTTTCGTCCCGTAACCTTCACTTAAGGTAAAGGGAATTTCCGGAACAATATCCCGCCACGCTGCCTGCTCCAATGCTTCCTCTGATTCCGCAAATTTAACTTTTTGAAAGGAACCGGGGCTAATATTTAAAATAACATTAGCCTCAGTAGTGTAGGCCGCATCATTATTAATTGTTCCTTTAGGCAATATAATACTGGGTCCCCCGTCCTCCTCACTTAAAAGAGCAACATCGGCAAATCCTTTCACCTGTTCACCGTCCCCAGTGAGATAAACTGTATACCAGCCCCGAGGGAGATTCTCCAAATCTTCTTTGTCAATCTTAAGTTCGGTCTTTGAAATATAAGATGCAGTTACGCCAAAAGGTTGGGAATTAAGTGCTGTGCCAATTCTTTTAATAAGTTTCGCCTCATATGAGGTCGAGCCGTCAAAATCTATTCCTCTAATCAGCAAATCTCCCCGGTCATTAATAATACTTTTTAACACCGTTTCATTCAAAAACTCAAAGGTCATGGGATTGACTTCATCGATAAGGGGATACCCGGATTCAACCACTTGTTGTTCATCATAGGGATCATAATAAACTGACATAAGGGGATTTTCATCATACAGAAGTTCTAAATTGTATTTACCTTCAAGCGCTGTCTCAGGCGTCAAGGTAAGGATAATACCGTTCTTTATCCTTTGAGTGGAAACACTGAGATTAATCTTATTTTGAAATTCATCAATCAAGTTTGCCTCGATCCCTGATGCCTGAATATTAAAAGCTCCCTCCAGCCACAGCTCGATCTTTTCGTCTAATGACTGGTAAATTTCCCCAAAGTGATAGTCGCTGTCTTCATACCAAATTTTGTAGACCCCCACTGCATCACTTCTTTTAATAATAGCACCGATTAAAGGCGAATTATTGTAGGTAATGAGCAGGTCAGCCCCATCCGGTACCGTACCGGTGATATCTACTACGCCTTTTATAATATAAATTCCGTGGGAATTTGGCTGCACTTCAACAGAGCCAGGCCTTAGGCTGCCGATAACAGTATTTCCGTCTTTTAGCTGGGCATTAATTTTTCCCGAATCAGTTATCAAAGTTGCATAAAACTGAAATTCCAAGGTATTTGCACTATTATCAAGAATATAAACAGGATCAGCCGGTTCTCCCCCGCCTTGTTCATGTCCAAAACCGCTGCCACTACCCAGGCCATTTATAATACTTAAGGGTTCTGCGGTTGGCGTAAGGCCGTTCAGAACCTTAATAGCTGCAGAAGGCGAAGAATAGATACTTGCTCTTTCCCCGTCTATTAGCTCTGCAGTTATCTTCAGATAAAGCTTATCCCCGCTCTTTAAAGCTTCTGTAATGGGAATGTTTCCCCTTATCCGATATCCGCCGCCATTTATTTCGTCAACCACCATGTTTTCTTTGCTCATGGTGCCAAGTTTAGTACCATCGTCCTCTGGGCCATGCCACCACATGTTATCAAACTGCCACAACTCTACATCTATATCATTTTTTGTCAATTCCAAGGCAAGATCATGAGCATCAAAAGCAATACTTAAATTACTCACAGCAGACGAGATTTTGGTAACACTAAGATTATTTATAAAAGCTGAGGCAAAATTTTGAGTTATAAAGTAATAATTACTTCTATTATCGGGAAAAAGATAATTATCATCCTGATCTTTAATGTCTATATAATAATCCTCTGTGTTAGATAATTCTTGGTTGCCATCCATAACCATCTGAAAAATAAAATGTTCCTCATCATGGGCATTCTTACCCAGGTAACGCCATTCTTTTTGTGAAGCTACCTTTACATAATCGGAACCGTCACGAATAAATACTTCCGCCTCAAGGTTATTTCCATATTCCAAAAAACCTGTACCTAAAACTTCAATGTAAAATTCCTTATCTCCCGCCATGGGATACCTGCCTGCCCAATTTACTGCGTATGCATAGGAAACAGTAACAGAAGACGTATCTGCCGCCAATAAATTTAGCTCGTAAACCTCATCAATAACCTTTCCGGCACCATAAACGTCTTCATTTACCGAATCACTTTTCTCTGTAGGCTGAATTGTTCCTTCATCCGCCTCTTGTGCTGCTGCGTCAAAAGGAATAGCCGTCATTAAACATAGAAGAAAGCACCAGACAACTATTTTTGATATCCATTTTTTCATTCGTTTGCCCCCCATATAGATTTTGTCATAACACTTTTTCTCTCCTTTTATAAATAAGAATAGTGAATAATTGAAAAAATGTCGTCACCCATAAGTATTGATTGTGCAAAAAAGCCCTCACCCAAAATGGGTGAGGGCTTTTCAAATTTAGTTTATAAAGAAATTTCATTGTCCGGATACCGACTGTTCTTTATCTCCCAGCAGCTTAATCAGTTCGGTTTTGCTTTGGACATTTAATTTGGAATAGATGTTTTTGATATGGGTCTTTACCGTATTTTCACTTAAATGCAACTCATCTGCAATCAGTTTATAGGTTCTTCCCTTTAACAATAGTTCAGTGATTTCCTTCTCCCTATCTGTTAAGTTGCTTTTCATCATTAGGTTATTCATTGTATTAACTTGTTCATTTTCTTCTCCTAAAGATATTTCAAGGAGCGGTGATAGAAAAATATGTTTTTTCAAAAACAGCGAAAGCTGCTTATGCAGAAGGGGAAGTATAATTAAAACAGTAAAAACTACAATTAGGGCTAAAACCGAAGGATTATATCTTTGCTCGCTCATACTTACAATAGCATTTCCCACCATTCCGCCGGCAAGTACTCCTAAAACATTAGTGGAAAGACCCAGGCCTAAGATTTTTGCCGGATTATTATAGAAATCCAACATGGCCCCTATGATACTCCACCAAAAAATATCAAACACGCCACAAGCACCCAGCATCAAGGTGTTGACCAAAAAATAACTTGGCGCTGAATGATCTAAGATCATAAAGAAGAGAAAAGCCAAACCAACCATGGCTATAGCGATAAAGAGGAGATATGTCCGGCTAATTCTCGCGGGAAGATTTCTTATAATATAAATGGCAATAATGTAAGGTACCGCCCAATACCAGCTGACAATTGACTTTAGATGAACAAAAGCCGGATTAATTACTTGGTACATCAAACCTGAATTGATAGTAACAAGAAAAATAAACACGCATAAAGAAATTAGAGGTTTAAGGGAATTTGTACTTTTTATTAATTTGAGATGAGGCTTTTTATCTATCCTTGCCCCCACCGGTAACTTAAACACAAAGAATAAAGCTGTGACGAGTAATATTTGGGCAAATACCAAGCCTATGTCCGGAGATATATGAATTGCCGTCATATTTAAAACAATCATTAAGATATTTGAATATATTAGCACATCAGCAGCAGTTTTTAATCGTTCATTGTAAGGGGTAAATTTTTTATAGAAAAATCCCCAGGCAGCTACTGATCCACCAGCCAAAAAAGATGTAATTACAAGGGAAACATACCAAAAGAAAGAGGGAGAAAAAAAGAATACGCTATTCCCAGCAATAACAAAAACAATGGAAATTAACATAAAGATTCTAGCGTTATTTTCAGATTTAATGAAAAAACCGGCACTAATTAAACCAATAAAATGGGCAGCGATAGACCCAAAAACCATAAGAGAGACATTTAATTCATATTTATTGCCAAAAGCATATAATATCTGGCCCTCAAAGGGAAAGGCCAGCAACCAAGAAAAATACAAAGAAAAAATCACAATTGATAGGCTGCGACCATTTAGTCTCTTTATCATTCTAATCATCCTTAATGGTTGGTTTAGTCAAGAAATCATTTGTATGCTTATTGAATTAAACTTTATTATACAAAATCCTTTAGAAAAATAAAATATTGAAGAAATTTATTAATTAATAAATTAGGCAAAAAACATAAAATTGAGGCTACATTCTTGTGTCCGTGCAGTCTATTGGATTTTGTCTTGTAGTGCAGACTCATCCCACTTTGGATGCCTGATACGATTCGTGTTCCTCAGGTCGGAACTTTGCCTCCAGCTTCCTTCAGATTCCACCTTACGATGGGCACCCTTGCCTTTGGCTAGTGGCTGGCAGCTGCCAGTCCCCACAGCGGACTCTCACCGCCAAGTTACGCGCCATGCGTGGCGCACTCTAAAAAACAAAGGACAGGGAGATTCGCTGTCCTTTGGTCTGTTTGTTTACTTATTTTTTACGCCCCAACGTTTTTCCGCTTCTTCAATCATCTCTCGTAAGGTTTGGGCCGTACCCTTCGGCAGGGGTTCCGGTTTATGGTTTTCCAATATAAACCGAGCCTCTTCAGTAGCTCTGGTGGCTAAGTCCTTCCCACCCTTTGCCTGCCAATTCTGCCGAGTATTTCTGTCAAAAAGGTTGGATTGAGACTGCACCTGGCGCATATGTGTTAAAGTATGCTCTTCCATAAGGAAGTGTCCTCCGGATCCTACCTTGCGGAGCACATCCACAGCAAGAGTTTCTTCATTTACAGGAATTCCTGCAAGCACACGTCTGGTCATTTTAGCAATCTCATTGTCTACTACTAATTGGCCGAAATCCAGAGTCATCCCCAAATCAATCATGCCTAAGCCATATATCATGTTAGCACCTGCTAATGCGGCCAAGAGCATAGTTAGGGTTTTTTCGTGTCCGGCCTGCTCATCACCTAATTTACTATCAGTCTATGTCCCGGCAACGTAACTGGGAATTTTATAATATTGAGCCAGCTGACTCACGGCGGCACTAATCATGCCTAATTCCGGACAGCCAATGGTGGCTGAAGCCAGCCTCAGATCCATAATAGTTGTGGAACTTCCGTACATATTAGGTGTCCCTTTATTAGTCAACTGAGCAAGTACTATTCCACTCAGCACTTCCGCATTATGCGTTACCAGGGTTCCTGCCAGCGTCACCGGGGATGTTCCCCCCGCCATAGCCATTGACAAAACAGTAAGGGGCACACGGTTTTTAGCATAAGCAATAATCGGTTCACAAGTTTCCGGCGCAATGGATAAGGGGCTAGTGGGACATACGGTAGCTGAAGTAATGGGCCGCTCTCTTAATTTGTCTTTCCCCCCTACCACAGCTGCTGCCATATCAATTAACACCTCAGCCTCTTCCACACTATGAGGCGACTGGGTAGAGTGTTTTGTACTATTGGAAACCATCGCCTCATAACACTCCAGATTGGCTGTACGGGCGTCAACATCCCTAGCCTCCACGGCCACATCCAATAAATCATATTGATCTAGATAATCTACCAGTACGGCTACATCAGCCTCATCCTGTTTGGTAGAAGGTCGGAGATCTCCGGTATAAAGATCAATCACATTTACCCCTTTACTGAAATTACAGAAATTAACCCTTGAGCCGTCCAGGACAATGTCATTTTTAGGGTCGCGTCCAGCTAATAAAACTGTGGACGGTGCCGAGCGAATACAATCTTCCACGATGTGCGGAGGAATGTATACTTTTTGGTTTTTCTTATCAACCGTGCATCCGCCGCCATGGAAAATATCTAAAGCCAGATCACTTTGAATGTTAATCCCTTCATACCAAAGGACTTCCAAGGTGGCATTATGAATTCTGTCTAAAGCATCGTCAGATAAAACATTAAGACCGAAGCCTTCCATCATGCTGCTGCCTGCAAAAAGATTCCTTCGACTCAATCTACTCCCTCCTTCTCATAATATGATACGCACAAAGTACGTTCTCTACAAAAATAATTATGCGCCTAGTAAAGCTAAAGCCTTCTTTACTGCCTCGGCCGCATCTTCGGCATAAGCGTCAGCCCCGATCCTATCTGCCCAACGCTGGGTGCAGGGAGCACCACCTACCATGGTCTTAAATCGATCCCTTAAGCCTTCTTTTTTCAATGTATCTTCCAGTTTCTTCTGTTCAGTGATGGTGGTTGTTAATAGAGCACTGGTTCCAATAATGTCCACATTAAATTCCATCGCTTTTTCAATAATTCTCGAAACAGGCACTTCCCGGCCCAAGTCAATTACTTCAATACCCTGGGTTTTAACTAAAGAAACCACAATTCCTTTACCAATGTCATGGACATCCCCTTCTACCGTAGCAATGAGCATTTTGCCTTTTTTCTTTATTTCGGCGGCCTGCATGGCAGAATCTAAAATCGCCGTTGCTTCTTTCATTACTTCCGCCGAAAGAATCAGCTCGGGGAGGAATACCTCTCCCCGTCCAAATAGGTCGCCCATTTTTCTAATCCCTTCACTAAAACCCTTACTTAATACTTCCACAGGGTCAAAGCCTTCTTCTAAAGCCTGCTTGGCGACGGCTACAGCCTTATCCTTATCACATTTTAAAATGGATTCATTCGCTTCCTGCAAAATAGCTTCTAAGCTCATAAACAACGCCTCCCATATTTCTCTAAATTTATCTATTTAAGGCCTGACATTCTCATAAACCGTTCTACGGAATTAATTTTGATTCCTAACGTTTTAGCGATGCGGATTTTGGCTTCCATCCCTTTGGCCACGTTATCTGGGGGCATGGGACGCCCCAGGTCAAGATCCTCTCTTATCTCCCGCATAATAGCACAGTCACTCAGGTCAATGGGTTGTACGCCAAGTTTATCCGCCACATATTTTTTCGCGTCGTTGATTTTCATGCCTTTGGATAATTGCATCCGTAAGACCAGATCTCCGGCCGTTCGGATTCCGCCCATACCGCAGGCTACCTCGTGCGCGACTTCCAATCCAAAAGGATCGCCGACACCAATCTACAATCCATCGGCTTTGCCGATTTCCACCAGTGCTTTATCCACCCGGCTCACAGCATCCACAGAAGGCATTTCGCTCATGGGAATAGCTCCTACACCCATCCCCACATTCACATGAACGGGTATTTTAGCCGCTTCCGTACAGGCTTTGACAAAGGTGACTGTCCGAGCCAGGTTCCAGGCTAAGGACATGTTGCTGTTGGTATTAACTACACACCCGAAAATATTCGCCCCCGCTTTTTCCGCCAGCTTCACCTGCTTATGGGGATACAGCCCAGCTAAACGCACCCCGTCATATTCCAATTGGCCATGCATCCCTAAGACAAATTCTCCGGCCATACCCATTTCAATGCCTAGATCCGGATATTTTTCTTTAATAATTTCAATGGCTTTTAATGCAGCGAGCACGTCCGCATCTCCGGAAGCCCCGCAGGTGTCAATATTCATCCCGTCAGCCCCCGACTCGTACATGCCGCCCGCCACATAAACAATATCTTTTACGGCCAGCTCCACCGCCTCTTCCTGTGCAGCCCGAGCCTCGGCAATTTTGGCCAGAGGTAGGAGTTCCGCCCAGTTTTCCACCGGACCGTCAGGTTTGGTGTAAAATCCTAAGTTGGGCATAGAGCCATATAATACAGGCATTACTGAGTTAAGTTGAGTTAATTCCATTACAGCAGCTTCATCGTGGAGTACTGACTTCACTGCTTTATAGCTATAGTCAATATGACCAATATCTAAGGAATCAGCACCTAGTACCTTTTCGTGGATTAAAACAGCAGTCCCCCGGTCAATGGGAATATTAGCATGGTAGCTAATCTTACATCCCCCGGAATCAGATGTAGTAACAACTTCATTTCCTCTCTCTACGCCCACCACAACACCGGGCATAGTGATAATATCGTATAGATGATCCATTTCTTCTTGGGTCAATTCCGGAATTCTGCCCCGATCCGCAGCATCTTTGGTGCCTTCTTCAATATCCCAGCGGATGTCGTCGGGGGTCATTTCAATACCGGAGCCATCACCCATACGGGTAAAAAACTTCGTCAAAATTATTCCCTCCTTAATTTTAAAATCTGAAATTTGTCATTACAGGATGACAATCGTAAATTAAGCTAAAGATGGCCCCAAGGGAATTTCATTAATATTTAATCTTTCCATAATCCCCTTGGTGACCCGCTCCAAAGCCTCTTTTCTCTCTTTATCCAATTCTAAAGGCTTATGTCCCTCAATTATTTCCTGCACTTTCTTCCGGGCTCTATAAAAAGTATCAGTTTTCCCTGATTCTTCCCAACTGCCACGGTTTCTTCGATCAATAATCGCGGACGGCATATAGGGTTCTTTTTTAAACCATTCAAAGGTGTGTTCAGTGGACAAAAAATCTCCCCCCGGCCCTAATTCATTAATCAAGTCCACTGCCAAAGTCTCCTCGGTACATTCGATGCCTTTCGCAACCCGCAAAGCCATACCGCAAATCTCATTATCAATGGCCAGTTTTTCAATACTGAAGGTATTGCAAAAATCAATCACCCCTGCCCCGGAAATCACATTGATCCCGGCCTGGAGAGCCATCAGACCGCTCATACCGGATTCTAAACCGGCTTGAACATCAACAATTTTGGAATCGCTAAGGGCGGCATAAGTATGACAGGGCATACCATAGAATTTCGCCATTTGGGCATAGGCCGCGCTAATTAATTCCGCTTCCATGGAATTTAAAGAGGTGGTGCTGAATCTCATATCAAAATACATGGGAGCACCCCCGTAAACCATGGGAGTTCCCGGTGCCACACACTGGGCCAGAACGATCCCGCTTAAAGTCTCCACTGTATGTAATAGCACGGAACCTGCTAAGGTGGCAGGAGATGCGGCACCCGGCATGGGCACCGAAATAGTTTCAATCGGCAAACCAAAGCGGGCACAATCAATAATGTTTTGACAACTAATATGGGTCCATTTTAAGGGCGGCGAAGGACAAATATCAAAAATCACCCGGGGTTTTTCCCTTAAAGCATCTTCTCCCCCGGCAATGGCCATCAGCATTTCCCTCATATCGGCAATTCCATGAATGCTGAAGGCACCGGACACCGCAGGTTTAGGAGAATTTTGCATTAAGAGATACAATCTAAAGCTATCACCAATCAACTTCGGTACATCATGAAGATTTACCGCTGTTGCCTGCAATTTTATGTTATCAAGGGCATCATTGACAAGGGAAATATTTCTCAAATCTCTGGCTTCGGCAGTTCTCACGGTAACTCCGTCCGATTCCATAAAATTAATGGGGGCAGAACCAGGAGCAAAATGAGGATGGTTGCCATCCAGAAGGACTCCTGGATTTCCCTCACGATCATAGAGTTGGATTTGCTCCGGAGTACTTTTGATACTGTCTAATACCAATTGTCCGGGGATTTTCGCAATCTGCTTATCAAAATCAACATCACACCCATGATCCTTTAGAATCTTCAGGGCTTCTTCCGAATCAAATTTCACACCGGTTCTTTCTAAGATAAATAGTGCCTTTTCATGGATAGTTTTAATTTCCTCTTCCCTAAGCAGTCGGTATTTAGCTTGTCTATTAAAAGAAAATTTAGCCATTAAATCCCTCCTCCGTTATTTGATCTAGTTATCAACATACATCGAGGCAAAAAGAAGTCCCTCACCTCTAAAAGTGGCAGATACCAATTTCAACTTTTCAGGCGGAAACTAAATCTCCGGTCCCATTGCAAACGCACATAGTTAGGAAATTTTTCTACAACCGAAAAATTTCCTACTATTGCATTATAACATTATACCATTAATTATCTTAAATTTTATGCTATTTCATACAAATTTCTTTATTTAACCCCTACCAAATACTTCACTTTCCCCTTTTTTGCTTACAGCCTCTTTTTTCTTGCTAAATAACGCCGGCCCAACTTCAATCATCAGAATTGCACTAAAAATTAATGCACAACCAAAAAAACCTCTAAGGGTCAATACCTCACCCCAAAGGATGACGGAAAAGAGCAGAGCAAAAGGGGCTTCCAAACCCAATAACAAAGCGGCATGGGTAGAGGAGGTATATTTCTGGGCAATGTTTTGGACTAAAAAACCCAGACAGGTACTCAATAAGGCGGTAAAAGCTATTGAGCCCCAAACATCCATTGGGATATAAAAAGTAACCGGCTCAAAAAGTGCCGAATATAAAAGGCTTAGGATTGCGGTAAAACCAATTTGGACCGTGCAAAGTACAAAAGGATCGAATCTATTAACATAATTCTCTATGGCTAAAATTTGCAGAGCGTAAGCCAACGCACTCACCAAAGTAAGTAAATCTCCCTTACCCAATAAATAAAGTTCATCAAAAGAGACGGACAAAAGCCCCAATCCGGTAAATGCTATAATGGCCCCCATAATAGACAGCCATCCCACAAATTTTTTATAGTATAAAGAGGCTAAAAATGGTACCAGCACAATATAAATCCCCGTAATAAAGCCGGATTTCCCCGGGGTAGTATACAGGAGGCCAATGGTCTGAGCCAAAAATGCTAAAAAAAGAAAGCACCCAATAAAACATCCGACCATGATTTCTTTCTTATTAGTCCTTCGCAGAGGTTTGTGAAAAATCATCCCCAAAACCAAAGTAGCTACCAAAAAACGGACCCCAATAAACTCCATGGGAGGAATCACCCCAATGGATACTTTCACAAAAACAAAAGAGATCCCCCAGATCATAGCAATCATTACCATAGACAAATCAGCAAGTAAAGAACGTGTTCTGTTATTCATCATAATCCTCACTATTAGTTTTATTATTGACATAAAAAATACCCTTGATTAAAGGGTATAACTTCATTGTATATATTATAGCAAATATTTAACCCTAGTAGTATGTATAGATAAAGTAATCTCTAGGTACTGTTAGACGAAATCTGACAAAAGTTATAACAGGGCCAAGGGCCAGAGATTTCAAAGATAAAACCCCTGGGTTTTTCTGTTTCTTCAAGTAAACTTACTGTGTGAAAAAAGTCTTCTTTTTGGGTGTCTTCCAGCAAATATGCCCCGTTTAAAATCATCCGTTCCTTTCTTCCAGTAACTTCTTTCGGTAAAGGTTTATTTAAGACAGCCTCGGAGGAAAAGCGGCACAGTCTCCTATGTACTTCCTCTGCCAGATCGAAAGCTTTTCTTTCGATTCGGTTGGCCAGTCTTTTTTTTAATAAATATTCTTTTCCCGATAAATTCAAGGGCATTTCCTCCATTAATTTGTTAATGCCTTCGTCTTTTTTCTGGAGAAAATCTTTAAACTTATCCTCATCCAGTAGAATCTTCAAGCTCCACTCGCTCTTGTTTCGAATTTTTTTAAGAAGAGCGGTTAAGTCGTGATAATTATCTGCCAAAAATAACTTTAATTGTTCCTCAGACGAGTATAAGGTAGAAAACCCCATGGGAATAACGGGGCAATTTTTTGCGATATGGGAGATAACCTCCTGATGGCGTTCTGCTTTTTCCTCCAGCCAATCCCGGTTTTCCACCAATTCTTGGATTTTGGTCTCGTTAAATTCAACCTGAGGCACAGTACAAACAAAGGCGACCAGTTCCTTATGCCGAACCGGATAGACCTGCGCTTCATTAACCATACCTTTCAAATTACTTTCGAAAATAACCCTCTCCCCATCTACTCCCGTAATCCCAAAAAGGTATAACAGAATCGAGCTCTTTTTTTCTGGAACTAACTCATTTAATTCCGTAAATTCACTTAACTGATTTAACTCATCTAACTTATCTTTTCTAAAAACAGTATTGATTTGTTTTATTGCTTCCTCCATCATCAGATCTTCAAACTTCCGGGTTAACCTCTCTTTCACATGTTGTAGGGCCGTTAACTTGGCTTCCCGAATCACCTGATTTAATTCTTCCTCAAAAAAACCTCTAATTAATTCCTTGTTCTCCATATTTCCACCCCCGCTCTCAAAAAGAAAAAACTGGAGATATTAATATCATATGACTCCAGTTACCACTTCAAAACTTATTTTTTTAGATGAGGGTATTATTTATAAAAAATAGCGGTTCTGGTTTTTTCGATCCTCTGCCGCCTCTTATCCAAAATATGGACTTTGGTTTCCATCCTGTCCTCATCAAAGGAAACTGTCATAAAACTGGCAAAAGGTGTATAAGCAGTACTGGACGTACTACCCGGGTTTAAGAGAATTAAGTCATGATCCTGATACACCAGAGGACGATGGATATGACCGTACATAATCACATCCAGGGGCTCTCTAAAAAATTTGATAATACTCAAAGGTTCCCGGCGCACATTATCTCCATGACCATGGGTAATACCCACCCGCCATCCAAAAAAATCAGTCTTAATTTTAAGCGGGATTTTTTCCTTGGTATGCTTATCATGATTTCCTTTTACAGCGATAGTCGGTGCTAATCCCACTAGAAATCCCAGGGTTTCTCTCGTGCGGCCAATATCCCCACAGTGGACTATTAAATCACATTTCTTAATTTCCGTAAGAACAGCCAAGGGTATCCCGTGAATTGGTGCTTTAAAATTTCTGTGGTCTCTGTGGTCTATATGGGTATCGGATATAATTCCCACATAAAGCATTAATAAATTCACCCCGCAACATTAGACTGTTGTTAAAATATATGCAAAGAATAACAGCCTATGTCGCGCACATGAAATCTTATTTAGTATTTAGTCTACCTTTTTTCTTTAAAGACTTCTTTTCTTTAATTGGCTCCGGGTTTTTCCGGTGATTGTAAATAATAAAAATTACCCCCAAAAGGATTCCAGCCACACTGACTAACTGGGCTACTCGAAAAGGTCCTAGCATCAGGCTGTCTGTTCTCAGGGATTCTACAAAGACCCGGCCAAGAGAATACATCGCAATATACCCGGCAAATAAATCACCCCGCCGGATAAAATCCTTCCGCCTGATAAGAAGCAAGGTAATAAAGATAAATAAGTTCCACAAAGATTCATAAAGAAATGTGGGATGACGATAAGCCCCATCAATATACATGGCCCAAGGAAGATCCGTTTCATAACCATAGGCTTCCTGGTTAAAAAAGTTGCCCCATCGGCCAATGGCCTGCCCAAGGATGAGGCTGGGGGCCACGATATCCGCCATCTGCCAAAAATTCAACTTATAATGCCGCACCACCAGGTAGCCGCCTAGAATCCCCCCGATTAAGGCACCATGAATCGCCAGTCCTCCATGCCAAACTGCCGGTATTTCCGCCGGGTGAGATAAATAATACTCCAGATTAAAAAATAAAATATAATACAGCCTCGCGCCAATAAAACCTAAGGGAGCAGCCACTACCACTAAATTAATGACATGTTCCGGATCGATTTTCTGTTTTTCCGCTTCGCGATAAGCAAGATAAGTTCCCAGGGCCAGCGCGGTGCTCATCAAAATCCCATACCAGCGGATAGGCAAAGAACCGATGTGAAAAGCAGTCGGGTCAGGTGTCCACATACTTTTTCCTTCCTTTTTATAATTTTATGTTTATATGTTTGAACTTTAAGATATGTTGTTTTTAGATAATGTGTTTAGAATGATCGTTAAGAGTAATTTCTCCGCACAAATCCCGCTGCATTTCTTTTTTCACTTGATCTGCCGATAACCCCTTGGCAAATAAATAATAAAGCTTAGTCAAGGCTGCTTCCGTCGTCATGTCAAAACCGCTGATTACCCCCACCCGGGCAAAAGCTGAGCCTGTCGCATACCCTCCTAAATTGACTTTACCTTGGAGACATTGGGTACAATTTACGATCACTACTCCCCTTTGGACAGCTTGCCCCAAAGTATCCAGTAGTTCAAGGTCGTTGCTGGGCCCATTGCCTACCCCATAGGTCTCTAAAACCAGCCCCTTAATGGGAGGCTGCAGGATATTTCTCACTACCTCTGCCGAAATGCCAGGGAACAGGCGAAGTGCCCCAATGGGATAATGCCCAAGATTGGTTACATGTTCCAAAGGCTTTTTCTTAGGTAACACGAGATTCCAGTTAATTCTGATTTCTGTACCAATGGTAGCTAAGGGAGGAAAGTTAGGTGAATCAAAGGCGTCAAAGTGATCCGCACTAACTTTTACAGAACGACATCCCCGAAGCAGTTTGCTGCCAAAACACAGGCATACTTCCGGAATGGCATAGTTACCTGCGATGATCAAAGCCGTAATCAAATTATCCCGGGCATCGTTTCGCACCTCACATAAGGGGATCTGAGAGCCGGTGACAATCACCGGCTTTTCAATACCACCAAGCATAAATGCCAAAGCCGAGGCAGTATAGCTCATGGTATCCGTGCCATGGAGGACAACGAATCCGTCGTAATAGTCATACCTAGCCCTAATATCCCGGGCAATTGCTGTCCAATTCTCCGGGGTCATGTTGGCTGAATCCAGCAGAGGATCATATTCTTGAATGACGTAATCGGGTATTTCATCACATTTTATTTTTTGAATTAACTGCATCTGCTTTTTCAAATAACCCGGCAGAGGGGCATAACCTTCCGACATTCGGCCCATCCCTATTGTGCCGCCCGTATAAGCAATATAAACCCGTTTTTTCATATGAACTGATCCTCCAACAATACGATCTATTTAAATCAAAAACTATTCTTTTCTTGATTGGCGGATACTACCTATTCCTATTATAGCACGCTTCCCTTGGAAACTGAAAAACATCCCATTATCGACTGGAAATCTTTTTATAAGCAATTCCTTTAAAGAGAAGATTTTCCTTCTCGTCTCACATATATTAGGATAAATGGACAAAATCTAAGGAGGAAATTCCATGAAAACCC
Organism: Bacillota bacterium; assembly: GCA_050952465.1. Classification (GTDB taxonomy): domain Bacteria; phylum Bacillota; class Dehalobacteriia; order Dehalobacteriales; family Dehalobacteriaceae; genus DUPU01. The sequence goes on from JBMNKZ010000007.1 coordinate 234,897, forward strand.
GTTCTCTGAGAATCCAAGTTTATACCGATTCCATTCAAAAAGCTAATCTTCAAATACCGGTAGGTCTTTTAAAAACTGCCGCCAAATTCCCCTCACTGGCACTAAATATGATTCCTCGGGAAATAATAGATGATTTAGCGAAAAACGGTATCAATCTCCATGAAATCAATATGGGAGAACTACTGCGCCTAGTGGAACAGGGCCGGTTAAAGGAAAAAATAATAGATATTGAAGTTTTAGACCCAGTGGAAGGCCGCATCTATGTAAAGGCATATATTGATTAGTGCCGGAGGGACATTTCCCTTAGCACACTAGCTAGCCCGAGCGGATAAATAAAAATAAATACCTATCGTACCGAAAACTACAGCAAGAAATACCGGTGTAAATACTGAACCTAAACTATCAATCCTGCCCATAGCAATGCTAACGGACTTCCACACCAAATAGAGAAACATCCAGATAACTTCTACCTTCAAACATCCCATTAACGCCTTGGCCAGTCTATATTGGTTATAGGCATTTTTTTCTGTGATTTTCCACAGATAGTTATATGTATGGGGGAAAAATCCTACCACAGTCATAATTATATATAAGACCATACCTGAAATCGGTAAAATAAATAATGTAGTTTTACTACCCCAACCATCTGCTTCCCCGGAAAAGTCAAAGTGGGTGGGAATAGTTTCCGGAAGTTTCGACCCGAACACTTACCATAAGAATTAATCCCAACAGCGATGCCCCATCAAAAAACCAGTCCAAATAGGTTCGAGGTAAATCCAGCATCGGACGGTCGCTATTCTTTCCCTGAGTTCTATACAACATTATTACCTACCTTTAGTATGATTAGTATGATATGTATCAAAGGTATGGCAGGGGAACATTTCGAAACCACCCAAAAAACCCCTTGCCACACCTTATATTATACTCTTTATTTCCTTTAGTAACAGTAATTAATTTATTTGATGCTTTTGAAAAAGTGTAAAAAAAGGAGGCGGGAGATATGCTCGCCGCCTTAAAATCTAAAGGCACCCACTACCTATAGAGGTGGGGGACATCTAATGCCTCGTTATAAAGATTTTAAGAACTCTACTAAATCATTTTTTTCTTGGTCGGTGAGGTTTAACCTAAATAAGGTATTATAATGATTAATTACCTCAAGTAGTGTAGCAAAACGGCCGTCATGGTAGAATCCCCCTTTTTGGTGCGTCCATAAGCCGGCTAAAGGTGCTGTTCGATAACCATTAGTTGGGGATCGATCTGCCTGAAAAGAATCAATGCCCATTTCTTCAGGCGTATGTATGGCATAGCCGGGTTCACTGTAAAGGGGCGGCACATGACAGTTACTGCATGTGGCTTTTCCGTTAAACAACTGCTCCCCGCGGGCAGCAGCTTCTTGATCAAAGCTTCCCTCAGGGGGTTTAGGAGCAGTCAGTGCTAACTGATAGACTTGTAGATCCCCCAGCTTAGGAGTAACTAAATCAGGTTTGTTTCTAATGTTCCAATCTCCTGTTTTTACAGCAATGGGGTATTTTTCCGGATCATTTAACCTTGGGTCAAAAAAAGTGCCCAGCCCTCTCATTTGAGTATTGGCCACATAGGCATTCCAATGGGTCACCGAGCCCCATCCTGTCCAGGTATGAAGATTTATCCCCGAAAGACCGAAAGCAGGGGGCAGCAATGTAGCGGCAGGCTTTCCATCAGGTCGGAAAGCTTTTCCGTCTACTAATAATTCTGCGTCATATTTTCCCGGCCCCCAACTGGCCAATACTTCCTGCACAGTTGGCACATCAACACCTAAACGATCAGCAATCACCTCTAAATTTGGGGCAAGCCCAATTATCGCTCCCACATTCAGATCCCGGTTCGCCCATCCGTCCAGCCTGCGGCCAATTCCGGGAGCAAAGGAATCATCTACTGTAGAATGACATAATGCGCATTGGATCCCAATAGATGTAAGGTCTCCCTGCTGATCAAAGAACCCCTTAACTCCAAGCACCGCGTCATACTTTAACAAGGCAATTGTACTGGCCGGGTCGTCCAGATCAACTTCTCCTCTTCTTAGTGCTCGCACCAAATCCCCAGGCAGTGCTTCTGAATCAACCTTTAAACCCACAGATAGTGCAGTATTGGGACTTACTCCTGGCCCTACCCCACCCAAGTTTTCTCCTTTAATGGCTTGGTGTAGCTGAAGAGTGTCTCCCCAGAAAGCTTCATCCCCAAAGGTATCGTAACGGAAAGTATTTTGACCTTCTTCCAACCTGGTCAAAATACTTTTTTCTAATTCCGGTGACACCGGCGATGATTTCTGGGAAGTAATATGGTTAATCCATTTTTCCCATGTGGCCAAAGTTGGGCTTGTTTTGGGTGTCATCATCCACGCAACTGCACCAAGTACCAAGACCATGGCAGCAATAACCGCAACAACTTTAAACCTATCTTTCATCTAATCCCTCCTAAAAATAATTTTATAAACCAAAATTATTCTTTCCAAATCTAGGAGGAATATGTTAAGTATTAATTAGTATTATTTAAGTATTACTCTTTAAGCATAAGAGCCGGTACTTCTTGACTTTAAACCAAAAAGTACCGGCTCAATTATGCATCTTTTATGCTTCTTTTAATATTTCAAAAACTTCTCTCGCGTCCTTGTCGCCTCGACCGGAAAGATTAATAATAATTATCTCTTCAGGTGATAAGCTTTTAGCCAATTTAATCCCCTGGGCAACAGCATGAGAACTTTCTAAAGCCGGAATAATTCCTTCAGTCCGGGATAGCTCACGAAAAGCTTCAATGGCTTCTTTGTCGGTAATGGCAACATATTCCGCCCGTCCCGAGTCTTTATAAAAACAATGTTCCGGCCCTACTCCCGGATAATCCAAGCCTGCCGCTACAGAGTAAACCGGTAAAATTTCCCCCGCTTCATCCTGAAGTACATAAGACTTAAAACCATGAATCACGCCTGGTGTGCCTAATGACAAACTCGCAGCATGCATCCCTGTTTCAATGCCTTTCCCTGCCGGTTCCACTCCAATAAACCTGACATCCCGATCAAGATAAAAATCGGCAAAAATTCCAATGGCATTGCTGCCGCCTCCGATGCAGGCAACCAAATAATCCGGCAGCCTCCCTTCAGCTTCCCTGATTTGTTTTTTCGCTTCCCGTCCGATCACCGACTGAAACTTCTTGACCATGGCGGGGTAGGGATCAGGGCCGACTGCGGAACCCAACATATAATAAGTATCCTGATAATTCTTAATTAGGTCTTCTAAGGCTGCATCTACAGCTTCCTTTAGTGTCTTCATGCCAAATTCTACGGAAACAACTTTAGCGCCCAGGAGCTCCATGCGGAAAACATTCAATGCCTGCCGCCGGATATCCTCCGCGCCCATATAGATAATACATTCCATATTAAACAAGGCACAAGCGGTAGCCGTGGCTACGCCGTGCTGCCCTGCTCCGGTTTCCGCAATAACCCTTTTTTTACCTAGTTTTTGGGCCAAGAGCACCTGTCCTAAGGTATTATTGATTTTGTGGGAACCGGTGTGATTAAGATCTTCCCTTTTTAAATAAATTTTGGCCCCGCCGCATTTGGCGGTAAGCCGTTCCGCAAAATACAGTGGACTAGGCCGCCCCACATAGTCTTTCAAATAATGCTCAAACTCTGCCAAAAACTCAGGATCGTCTTGGTACTTTTCAAAAGCTTCCTTTACCTCTTCCAAAACCTTGCTTAATTCTTCCGGAACAAAACGTCCTCCATACTCCCCAAAAAACCCCTCTGCATTCGGCAACAAACACTCGTCTCTTCTTAACATTTTCTCGTCTCCTCTCAACTAATCTAATCTAAGCTTAACTAGTAAATTGTTAACATTTTACGAGTCTTATGGAAATTTGTCAATAGGAAAATTCTAAAATTTTATTTAAAAAATCCTTTTCAATTGACCTGGTAATGCTAAAAGGACTACATCTAATCAGCTTAACTATTGACTTCAAGCCAAATAGTTTCTATTATTAAGACAAAATATCTTATACTGTTAATGGTTAAAATGACAAGAAAAAAGGAGAATACCAATGGATAGAGGATATAACTTTTCTGCCGGGCCATCCATGCTCCCGGAACCGGTGTTAAAAAAAGCTGCCCAAGAAATGCTTAATTATCAAGGGAGCGGTATGTCAGTAATGGAAATGAGCCATCGTTCCAAAACCTATATTTCCATTATCGAAAATGCAGAAGCCCTTTTAAGGAGACTTATGCACATCCCGGAAAACTATACGGTGTTGTTCCTGCAGGGGGGAGCATCCCAGCAATTTGCCATGGTTCCCATGAACTTGATGACCAAAAATAAAAAAGCAGATTTCATTCATACCGGCAACTGGTCTAAGAAGGCTATGGCAGAAGCAAAACTTTTTGGCAAGGTAAATATCATTGCTTCCTCTGAAGATAAAAACTTTTCCTACATACCGGAGAATTTTACTTTATCCCCTGATGCAGATTTTGTACATATTACTTCCAATAACACCATTGAGGGAACGGTATTTAAGCACTATCCGGATACGGGAAATATTCCTCTGGTAGCGGATATGTCTAGCCATATTCTATCTGAGGAAATTGACGTCACAAAATTTGGCCTAATCTATGCCGGAGCACAGAAAAACCTAGGTCCTTCTGGGGTAACTGTGGTGATCATCCGAAATGATCTGATTGGGCAGCATGAGGAGAACAGTCCTATTATCCTGCGCTATGAAACCCATGCGAAAAACCAGTCTATGTATAATACCCCACCCTGTTACAGCATTTATATTGCCGGTCTGGTATTTGAATGGCTGGAAGAATTAGGCGGAGTTAAAGCCATAGAGGAAATAAACCGGGAAAAAGCTAAAATCCTTTATGATTTTATTGATGAATCTAAACTATTCTCATCCCCGGTAGATCCCAATTATCGTTCCTTGATGAACGTTCCCTTCGTCACTCCTAGCGATGAGTTGAATGAAAAGTTTGTGAAGGAAGCGGCTAAAGTGGGGCTCAATACCCTGAAAGGACATCGTTCCGTAGGGGGGATGCGGGCAAGTATTTACAATGCCATGCCTATTGAAGGTGTGAAAAAGCTGGTGTCATTTATGAAGGATTTTGAAATGAATAATAAATAAACTATTAAAATACGGGGCTTTCAAACTAGTAAGTTAGGTTAAAAACGCCATCCGTAGGGGTTGGCATATCATGCAACCCTAACATGCCTTGTCCAAATAAAGGGCTCTCGCAATTAATTAATGCGACAGCCCTTTTGTTATTGTTGGCATAAGCTATTGACACTCTTTTATTATTATATAAACAATTATGCCTTAACTTAAATAAATAAGGATTAGAAAATCATTAAACATTTTAGTAAATCAAAATATATAGACGAAAAGAAACCATCCTTTAGTTCCCCATCAATAGTTCGACAGCTTTCTGCAATTATGGTACAATTATACCAATGTATACTCTTCATGGGGGAATAGAGATGCAAAAACGTATACTGCCGATAATCTTAATGTTAACTATAGCTTTATTGGTAATAGTGGGGGCAACCACAAAACCTTTTAATATCATGGTCACAATGGCACAACAATTTACAGATGGCAATGCCAAAGAAAATTCCGACCTAAAAGATAATAAAACCAAGGAAAACCCGGCTCATGGGAACCAAAACAATAATAACGGAAACAATAATCAAATAGATAACAATACTACTAACAATAATAACGGAGATAACAATAAGAATAATAACCAACAACCAACTAAACCCGAAGCACCTAAAGTGCCGAAGGAAAACGCGGCAAACTCTCAAGACTCGGAACTGGCTTTTGATAAAACCACCTTGATTAATGAAAACGGTAAACAAATTGTCACCAACGTGGACAGCTTGTTGGTTTTAGTGAATAAAAAAAGAAGTATACCCGCTGACTATAAACCTAAAAATATGGTAATACCGGATGTTAAATTTTCCTTTGAAGGCAACAGCCCGAAAAAATATTTAAGGGAAGATGCGGCCCGGGCCTTAGAAGAGCTTTTCCAGGATGCCCAGAAAGAGGAATTGGTTTTACTTGCCACCTCTGGCTACCGCTCTTATGAAACCCAAAAAAGAATTTTTGAAAATAAAGCGAAAGCCATCGGTGAAAAGGCGGCAAATATGGTTTCCGCTTATCCGGGTCAAAGCGAGCACCAAACCGGTTTGGCTATGGATCTTACATGCCCCGAGGCCAGTTTCCGATTAGTAGAGAGCTTTGGGGAAACAAAGGAAGGCATTTGGGTGAACGAAAATGCCCATAAATATGGTTTCATTGTTAGATACCAGAAAGGGAAAGAAGAGATTACCGGGTACAGTTATGAACCCTGGCATATCAGATATGTGGGTAAAGAAGTAGCGAAATATGTTTTTGAAAACAATATTACTTTAGAGGAGTACTTCGCAGAAATATATGACTATTTAGAGTAAACAAAAAGTTGGATAAAAAAGATTTGACACTTAGAAGGTTCGCTCCTTAAGGGAAGAACCTTCTTTCTATTTTATCTCCTCTATTTTCTTATAAAGTTCAGTATGATCTCCTCTGTTCCATACACCGTAAATATTTTTCGATAAGTCACAGGATAAGGGCAATGTTTTGAGGTTATGCTCTTCAAACAACTCTAATATTTTCTCGGCATATCTCTCGCATAACCAGTAGTTGCCGGGTATTTCAAAGGTACGGCGCATTTTTTGATATATCTTTTCAAAATCATCGGAGCCAATATTCCCGAAAGAGATATTTAAAAACTCACAGGGTTGCAGATCGCCTTTAGCATTAATATAAAACCGATCTGTCCCTCCCGCTGTACACCCAAATTGCTCCTTATCCTCCTCCATCACCTGGGCGGAGATCGCCGGGTAATCCTGAAATCTATCGTCAAGGTTATACATGTTAACCAGTTTTTTTACCTGCCCCAAATCCTCCTGGGAAAAGGGATCAATCCCACCTTTCAGCCATCCCCCGGCAGGTTTCGGCTTGATTAATTGAATGAGGCAAGCACCAAAGTCCTTGGTTATTTCCATGATTTTTTCAAAGTTCCCGTTATAAAAATCACCCTTTTGAAGACAGGCATTAAAACTAACAGCAATTCCCGCCTCATGACATATTGATACTGCCCTGGTCATGGTATCCCAGGCGTTATCATCTCCTAAAAATTTATTAAACCTTTCCGGGTCCGGGCTATGAAGAGAAAACATAATAGCCGTCACGTTAAGTTTCTTAAGTTCCAGCAGCCTTTCCCGGGTAATACCGTACCCGGTGGAATTAATCCAAATCTCTGACCGGCCGTCAATAACGCTACACACCTTTTTTAACCGGTCATATACCAGAAAAGGTTCGCCGCCTTCAATATTAAAAAAAGCAATACCTATATTCTGAAGCTTTTTGATGGTTTCAAGGAGAATACCAATATCCAGATCCTTTCCTTGATCATATTTTTGGTAGCAATGTTTACAATGGTAAGGACAAGCCGCGGTTAAAGACACCAAGACTGTAGTACAGGGCATTTTCTGGTCAAAAACCATAAATTTTTTACAAGCTGTATAAAAGGACTCCGAGGGAAATCCTGGGCAGTAAAGGTTTATCCGAGTATTGGGGCCGATCTGGACAAACTTATTATGCTCCATTTTTGATAGGAAAAATAATAGCCGCCTTAAAAACATGATAAACCTTCGAAAACCCATTTCCCCTTTGAATAAAAAAGGCAAAAATTTTAAAAACACAGCCGCCTTAACCCGCAGTAAGAAAAGGCGTTTTTCTAACCCTGCAATATTTCGTACCTGCATGCCCTTACTCCCTTCAAACCATTTTTAGATCAATTTCCTTTCTTGATACCACTTAACCGTCCGTTCAATCCCTTCCTCAAGGCTGTATTCACTGGTAAAATCAATTATCTTTTCCGCTTTCTTTGTACTATATTGAATATTGTCATAAAACATGTTGACCCGCCCCCGGGTTAATAATGGCGCTTTCTTGACGCGAAAAACCGTATAAATCAGTTCCATCAAAAAGCCAATGGGATAAAAAATAAACTTCGGAGCAATTAGCGGCTTTTTTATCTTTGCTTTCTCACAGAAAAGGGCATAGATCCGATCCATTTTCTCGGTTTCTTTATTACCGATAATTAAGCTGTTAATACCTGATAGCCGGTGTTGAAAAGCAAAATAATAAGCCCGGGCCAAATCTTTTACATAAATCACATGAAATTTGTTAGCCTTTGACCCCGGTAAAATTGGCATCCTGCTTTTTGCCGTCTTAAGGTAATCAAAAAAACCGGTATTAAATTCCCTTTCTCCATACACCCAGACAGGTTCGATAATCGTAAGATTTAGACCCTGTTCCTTTGCGAACGCCATTGCTTCTTCCTTGGCCAAAGCCTTCGTATCCCGGTAATAATTCATTTGGCAGGGAAAGATTTTATCCAGAAAATAATGATAATGGGCCTGATGGGGTGAGTCTTCACTCTTAATTTGCCGGGAGTTTTCCTCCCCGTATACGGAAATGGAGGATGTAATAATCACATTTTTAATATCATTTTTTAAGCATGCCCGAAGCACATTCAGCGTGCCCTCTACGTTTACCCGGTAAAATTTCTGATACCCTCCCCAATCCTTGGCTAGGGCGGCCATATGAATTACCCAGTCGTAGCCCTGAAATGCTTCGACTAAACTTTTCTCATCGGTAATATCCCCATAGACCAGCTGTACGGGAAGTCCCTTGATATTTTCCAGATCGCTATCCGGCCGCACCAGGCACCCAACGGAAAGTCCCTTGGCACAAAACGCTTCCGCTACATGACTGCCGATAAAGCTTGTTGCTCCGGTAATTAATACTTTACTCATCTTTTTCATCATACCTTTTTAATCGTAAAACCTTTTGAAAACTATCGCGGCATTATGCCCCCCGAAACCATAGGAAGTGGAAAGGGCATAATTAATTTCCGCCGCTTGAGGTTTTTGAATCAGGTTAAGATTATCTATTGGGCAGTCAATAGGATTTCCATGGACTTTACCTTGATCTATAAAAAGAGCCGTGACTGCCGCCTCCAGTGCCCCGCTGGCCCCAATGCTATGCCCTAAAATACCTTTGGTAGAATTGATTAAGGGTTGCCTGGTTTTATCACCGAATATTTCTTGAATCACCCGGGCTTCAATTTCATCGTTGGAAATTGTTCCGGTGCCATGGGCATTAAGATAATCTATCTTTAGACCCTGGGTAAGTTTTCTTAATAAGTTCCCGATTTGTGTTCCCGAGTCATCCATCTGAACAATATTATAGGCATCGCTGTTATCAGCGTAATTAAGGATTTCCGCGTAAATATGGGCACCTCTTTTTTGGGCCAGATAAAGCTCCTCCAGAATCAAAACGCACCCGGCACCTTCATTAAATAAAAAGCCGCTTCTCTTTTCTGAAAAGGGCATGGGATTTCCGTCTTCAGCCTGAGTCAGGGTGCCCAACATATCAAATCCTCTCATTACAGCCCCATATTTTTCCTTTAAACACTCTACCCCACCGGTAATAGCCGCATCACACACACCGTTTACGATCCTCCGATAGGATTCTCCAATAGCACATGTTCCGGAGGCACAGGAAGCATTAAGGGTATAAATTGTCCCTGTAATGCCAAAAAGAATAGATATCCAGGCAGATGCCGCATTCGGCATTAACATGGGGATTACCATCCGATGAAATCTGGCCTTGTCCCCGCCAACATGGGAGAGATAAGATGTAAATGCTGTCTGGAGACTGCTCATACCAACACCAAGAATGATATCTGTGTTTTCCGGCAACCCCGTTTCAAAATATTTACCTCCAGGCCTAACTGTAAATCCCCCATCCTCCAGGGCAAGCTTAGCCCCCAATACGGAAAGCTGAGAGATTTGCTCCATAGCATTACTTAAGTGTTGAGGCAAACCAAAATCTCCTATCCCAAACTTGGGAGCAGGCACAAAATAACGCGACTTGAAGCGATAGTGCCCTTCAAATTCTGCCGGCACCGCACGTATTACCCTTTCCTGCTTCATGATATTTTCAAAGAAACGATCCTTACCGATGCCTAAGGCCGTTACCGGCCCGATTCCCGTAATCACGACCCGTCTTTTCATATCCGCCCTCTATTCACTTTCTTGGATTATTTTTCCCTTATGAAACTAATCAATCTCTGAATGTACTTTTCAATATCGCCAAAATCCCTGGCCCGAATCTCCAACCTGCTTAAATCAATTTTCCGGGTGCCTTCATAAAGGACTCTGCTCCCTTTATCCGTGACTCTGCCGATTTTATAAAATTTTAGTTCCTGCTCCCGTGCTCCCTGCAGAAAATTTTCCTCATCTTCGGGGCCAACAGTAAAAATCAGCTCATATTCCCCGCACTCCCCCAGAAAAAGAAGAGTTTTGGGTATTTTAAAAAGTTTTGCGTGGGTTCTCCCGGTTTTATGATATGGTAAATCCCCCACCTCATAACCGGTACCGCTCATTTCGGAAAGTGAATTCAGGGCATTAAAGACCCCGTCACTGGTATCCATGGCGGCATGAGCATACTTTTTCATATGTTCAGCTTCCTTTATGCGTAAGGGGAAACGGTTTTTTACCAACCGAGAAAATTTTCCCACCCCTGTCTTTTCAGAATAGAGCTTAAGAAATGCCTCCAAGTTTCCCGCCCCAATTTCACCGGAAAGGTAAATTCCATCTCCCGGTTGAGCCCCCCTTCTTAAGAGAGGTTTTCCCTCCAGCATGCCTATTACTGCTCCCGTATAGTGCCATATTTTTGATTTCCCAAAGTCCCCGCCTAAGAAACCTATCTGACACTTTTTCAAAACACTTGCCACACCGGTGGAAAAAGATTTGATAAATTCCTCATCCCATTTATCCTTAATAATCATGCTGTGGGCGTAAAAAAGGGGCCTACCCCCGCAGGCCAGAATGTCGCTTACTGCTCCCACAGCCAGATTCCAGCCCAAGGTAAAGGGATCATGCTCCCGAAACATATCTTCCTCGGAAAATTCGTCCATGCTGAAAAGCACCCTGCTCCCGTTAAGTTCAAAAATCTCCCCATCGGACTCAAAGACCCTATTTAGCTGGTACTCCGACTTAGGCATGAGACTGCTCACCATTTTAATTAAATCATGTTCTTTTCCCATATATATAGTTTATCAATTCCTTCCCTTAGAACAGTTACCTTCATTTGTCGCTTGAAAAGACAATAAATAAGTTGGTAATTTGATGCCAACGCCCCTTAACCGGTTATTAGTTCCAAGGCATCATGGGCCATGGAGATGCGACAGGGCAGAAAGCCTGCCGGATCACCATCAAATTCTACTTCCGGCCTCCGGCTGTTTCCGAAAACATCAATGACCTCTGAATAATCCAAAGAAATCTTATTGTTGTTAATAATCTCTGTCCCGCTGTAGATCCTTTTAATAATCCCGGGTAAGTCCCTTACTTTTATATCCTGTACCGTCATCCTATAAAACCGGCGATCTTCGTCTTTTAAATCATGCCGTACCTTAATTCCGGATGCAATATAAAAGGTTCTACCGATGGAAATGTTATGTACATTTCTTAATACTTCTCTTTTCCCATCTGAGCAAATCATAAAATTTTCTGGTTTATATGAGGTTAAGGTTCTTAAGAGGGCCAGAAAGGTCCCAATTCTATCTCCCAGAATACCTCTTATTCCACTGTTGGCTCGTCTGGCTAAATCCGCCCCCAGTCCGATATTTACACAGCAGGCAAAATAACAAGTTTTAAACGCTTCTAATTTAGATAACCCATCTAACCCATTTTCTTTTAAATACATCTCATGAACCGATTTACCGTCAAATTCTTTTAGTGGGGCTTTAGCCAAAATAATTTTCCCCACCTGAACTTTTTTTGACTTTGGCTTTATTAATGCCTTCACTGCCCCCTCAATATCAATGGGAATGCCATAGCTTTTACAAAAATCCGGGCTGGTTCCGGTATAAATAACTCCTAATTTTGCTTTTGACCTTATCTGCCCGGAATCATCGTAAAAACCGTTTAATACCCGGTTAATCGTTCCGTCACCACCCACGGCTACGATCACGTCATACCCTGCAAGGTTTCCTTCTAAAGACAGTTGATATGCTTCCTCCAAAGATGTGGTGATTCGATAGTCATAAGTAACCTGAAAGTAATCCAGTAGTTCCATGATCATTTGAAAGCGACCTTGGCTTTTCCCGGATCTGGACCCCGGGTTCATGATTAATAGATACCTCATTGTTCATAACCTATCTTTTTAATAATTTCGAGGAATTGATTAATCGTCTCTTCCCTTAAGTTTGCTCCGGCAATCACCCTGACCTTACCTTCATTAACCGGGACAGACGGAGGAATAAAAGGAGTGGTCAACACTTGATTCTTATAAAATCTTTTTGCCAGCCTAATCGTATCTTCGGAATTTCCGGTACATATAGATATAATTGGGGCTTTCCCTTCAGCCAATTTAAACCCGGCAGAAGCCAGGCCCTTACTTAATAAACTTTTGTACTTCCACAACCTAGCCTTTATTTGTGGAAAATCTTCTTCAATAATATCCAGCACTTTGGTAATTCCACCTAAGACAGACGGGGGTAAAGCCGTTGAATAAACCAAGTGGGGGCAATAGAAGCGCAAATAATTAATCAGATCCTTTCTTCCGCCAATCATGCCCCCTGCATTTGCCAAGGCCTTCCCCAGGGAGGCCGTATATATTCCCGGAAAACCAGTAAGGCCCACCTCTTCTAAAATTCCGCCACCCTTTTTCCCCAAAACGCCGATACCATGAGAGTCATCAATCACCGGCACGGCGTGAAATTTTTCCGCCAGATCCACTATTTCCTTAATAGGCGCAATGCTCCCGTCAGTAGAAAAGACAGACTCAGTCACAATAAAAACCTGGCGGTACTTGTTTAGGGATTTCTCTAAGATCACCCTTAGGTGATCTAGTTTATTATGCAAAAAGGGCCTAATACGGGAGCCTCCCAACCTAGCTCCCTGAACTAAAGAAGAATGGGCAAAATGGTCAATAACAATTAAATCTTCCCTTCCGGCCAACCCAGAAAAAAGACCGTTATTTGCCTGGTAGCAGGAAGGAAAGATGATGGCTGATTCCAGGCCGGTTAATCTTGCCAATCTTTCCTCCAAAGTTTTATAAAGGTCAATATATCCGGTAGCAATAGGTGTCCCGCAAAGAGAAACCCCGTATTTTTCTATTGCCTTCATGGAGGCTCCCTTAACCCGGTCGTCGTCGGCTAATCCTAAGTAGTTATTAGAGGCTAGATTAATAAACTCCGCCCTGTCAATTAACATTTTATCCGATAAACCGGACTGCATCTCCCGATAATAAGGATTAAACCCTGTCTGATCAGTAAGACTTGTGTCAAGTTGAAACCTTTGATAAAACTTATTTAGTGCCATTGCTTTCCCCTTCAATCGCTATTAAAATATCAGTTTTCTATGTCATCCTTTAGTACCCTTCGCTGCACTCAGGATAATAGAAATGTTTCCGGATACTTACTTCTTAAATAGTCTACTATATCTGAAACTTTTTCGATCCCGGTAAAATCCCTTTCATCAAGGGAAATAGAAAATTCATCTTCCAAATCGGTCATAATCATAATGGTATTAAAGGAGTCCACACCGAGATCTTCTATTAACTTGCTCCCCAAGGTAACCTGGTAACTTTTCTCTAAATTTCTGGCCACGATATTAATCACTTGTTTTTCTAAACTCATAATCCACCCGTCCCCCTGTAGCATCTTGTAGGATATTTTGAATCGCACATCACAGCACAGATATTGCAGTTAGTGCACTTGGACACATATTCCTCATTTTCCTCCAGTTTTCGGACAAAATCGGGCTCACAAATAAAAGGACGGCATAAACTCACAAAATCCATCTGTTCCTTCTCTACTAAATCCCTGATCTCAGTCCCTTTTCTGATACCGCCGACGAGAATAATCGGGATATTTGTGTTTTCTTTTGCTAATCTCCCGTATTCCAAATTGTAAACTGGAGTTAAAGGTTTAATTTTCATTTGTAAAAGAGGGAAGATAAAGACCTTCCAAAGCAATTTTAGGTACTTGTTCTCTATCTTATAGATAGGATTGTATTTGAGAATCACATCTACTGGGATTTTACCCCGAAAAATATTAAGGGCATAATCCATGGTCCCGTAACTTATTTCTATCCCGTCCACCCTTTTTTGATCAAGAAATCGGATTAGGCTAACAAATTGCTTTCTAGTGAATTTCTTAATGTAATCATCGCTGCCGCTCACCTTCACTAAAACTGCAAAATCCGCACCACACTTATTTCTGATACCGTCAATAATCAAATTAAGAAAACTGGTGCCAATCTTGAGAACCCGATCTACCCCGAACAAATCTTTCCTGTTATTAATGGAAGGTAAAATGAATTGGTGGATTAAATAACCGTGGGCACAATGGAGCTGTATCCCGTCAAATCCCGCCTGTTTTGCCCAAAGTGCAGCATCAGAAAAACGGTTGACTAATCCGAAGATCTCATCGGTTGTCAATACCTGAGGAGCTTCCCCAAAGTAAAAAGATTTTTTACCGGATACTCCCCGTACCTTTTTCCCGATATCTTTTTCTCTGGTCTGACGCCCGGTATGGGCCAACTGGAGAAAAATTTTGCAATCATATTTATGTACCTCTTGAGTAAGTGCCTGAAAGAAGGGGATTTTTTCCTTACTGTTAAAACCCATTTGCCCGGGGTGCATGGCTCTGCCTTCCTCGGTGATATAGGCAAAACCGGTGATGATTCCGGCAATTCCATTTCTGGCAAGTTCCACATATAATTCTTGATATTCCTTTCCGGGAAATCCGCTTTCATCACACATGCCCTCAAAGGTTCCGGAGCGGATAATTCTGTTTTTTAATGTTAATCCGCCAATTTTGGCACTTTCAAATGTTTTCATAATACCCTCTTCTTATTATAATACCTTCCCCTTTACCTGTATCTTCCACTTCTGTATTAAACATGGGTTAGGCTTTGCTGTTAGCATGGAGATCAAAAAGAAAACCGACAAAGATATAAGCAGTAATAAACAGCATCATACCAAGCAAAGGATCAAATAAGGAAATTAATGCAGCTTCACCGCAAGCGCAGGTCCGAAAATTTGTCGCTAAGGAGTAATAAGTCCTTTCTCCGGTAGGATATTTGAAGTAGAGTACGCCTGTCCAGATGTTCAGGAAAAATGTTAAGAGCGCCAGAAATATGAATGAGGTATTAAGTTTAAATGTAAGAAACCCGCTATAATAGGCAGCAACAAAAATGAAAGCCGGTATAAATGCCGCCCCCAGGGCAAATACCCGAGACTTTTCAATCCCGTACTTAACCACAATCGTCTTCTTATGCGCTGCCCGATCCCCCTGATAATCTTTAAAGAAAGTATAAAAAGTCATTAATCCGTTCATTGTGGCCACAAGAATCAGGAGCAAGATACCTAAAGGAGTAAGATGAATCGGCATAACCGGGCCTAAAGCCAGAAACCCTACTAACGTACACATCATAATCATTAACCCGAATACTATATTTCCCAGCAGACTATAACCTTTGGCATATTCATAAAGGATATTAAGGAGAACACCCAATAGAGCCGGAATCATGGCGACCGGTTCAAGATATGCCCAAATGACTGCAAATGAAATCATTAGTAAAACTACTGATGTAAATATTGCTTTCCTTGGTTCCAGTTCCCCGGTAACCATAGGCCGTTCGGGAGCATTAATCTGATCTTCTTTCAGGCCCAAGTAATCGTTGAAAATTTGGTTGATCCCCCAACTAAGAAATAAAAGAACTAAGATAATGATCTTTTTATAAAGGAGGAACTCCGTCCCAGAAAAAACATACTCATAATAGGCAATGCCCAACCAGCCGGCCATCCCGGTCACAAAGGCATAATAAAGACGCATGGATTTTATGTAAGCTCTAATAAATCTCAACATGGTAGAATTCCTCTCCCGATGATCATTACTGTATGCTTGACCGTTAACTTGGCAGTCTGTTTGACTATTTTCGTGACTTACTAGAATGTCCATTTGTTACTTTCAAAGCTCCTCCAGCCGGTGCAATATGTATTCGTAGTCAAAAGAGGAGCAAATCCTTCTGTCTTCTGCATCCAGAATGCGATAATGTTGGGAAATAATATTCTGTTGCACTTTAAAGCTGCCTTTAGCTTTAACTTCCCGCCACCATACTTTACCCCCCATGGTTTTTTCCAAACGTCCTGCCTCGTAACTATCAAAGGCGAGAGTCAGGATGATGTCCCAAGGATGTCCGCCGAAAGCCATTTCTAAAATCTCACTATCCTTAAAAAGAGTACAAAGAGCAACGGCACCCGTCCATCCAAGTGATGCCCTGCCCTTCTCCACTTGGACCAAGGTCTTTTTGGAGATGCCCAATAACTCCGCCATTTTATCCTGAGTGAACCCATATTCATATCTTATTAGCTTGGATTTTTGATCAATTATTTTGATAAATTCTTCTCTTGTAATAATATCACCGGCTTTCTTACTGGGCTTTCTGTATTCCCTTAGTGTAATTTTACACCGTTTGGGGTATTTTGTAAACAAAGACGATGTTAAAAAGTTAATCACCGAGGGAAGAACGGGTAAATTGACCGGATTAAAGTCTAAGGCGGGGAAAGTAGTTTCCGCCGCCTTAGTGGTAAAAAAGGATCAAACTATTGGCTTTGAATTTTAGGACTTTATCTTTCTGTTTTTAAGTAACGTACCAGAACTACGCAGGCTTCGCCCTTTTTGATCTCATTCTGGGGATGGAAATTCGTTCCGTCTCCCGTCATAATCCCCAGGCCACCAACGATGGCTACATAACCCTGATAGCCCTTGGTTATTTTTGCCCCGTCTTTATAAGGAACTTGATAGATTTCAAGACCAGAAATTTTATCTTTGACCATGGTTCTAGTAATAAATTTTGCCATTTGCTCCCGAGTTATTTTAGCTGTCGGGTTAATCTCTTTTTCCAAAATCAGACCCATCCGCTTAGCTTCCCTGTAATAATTATCATACCAGTTACCTTCCCCTGAATCCGTCAGGTAATTGTATGTGGACTTCACTAAAGCCTTAATGACTTCTGCCTGAGTCATGGCTGCATTCGGTTGGAAAATGCCCTCCTCATAATGAAGGAAACCCATTTGATTCAGGATATTAATATCGCTCTCTGCCCAATGACCTTTAATATCGGTGATTTCTCCAGCCTTTTTCTCCGGAATCGGCTCCCCGCCATAATCAAGCATCTTACCGCTGACAGCATCAAAGCGGTAACTATTTATGGGAGCTAATTTATATACTAAACGTAAGTTTTGATCCTGATCCTTGGTATAAACTAAAATCATCGGGTTTTCCCCTAAGAAATCGCCGGTAAATTGAGCCTGATTCAGAACATTATCCGTTTTCGGAAATTCCAGATCCAAGAAGCGGATTTGGAAACTGGTAATTTTTCCGGTAAAGCTATCTACATTGGCATAAACATAGTTCTGGCTAAAAGGAATCCCATCTACCAGCCGCTCATAGCGGAAATAATAACTGGCCTGATTCTTTTCGGCTTCTAGGTTTAAAGGTATCACATCATAATTATCAGACTTAACCCGGAGGTTCCCTACTACTTCAGGATAGTTTTCCTTAAGATAATTTTCTACAATTTTTTCTGCTTCGCTTCTATTTTTGACTTTGAAAGGTCTTTTTTCAGATTGCTGATTAATCTCTTCCGGCTCACGATAGTTAAATGACATCACCTTTCCGGTTTTAGCATCTATTTCTACACTGGCCCATCCATAACGGTCTTTTGCTTCTAAAGTCCAGTGAAAAGACCAGATCCGAAGCTCGGGGAAATTCCAATCCCGATTAAGGGAAGAGGAATTCAATTTATAATCCTTAGATATAGTTATGGTTTTCTCCGCGATTTCCATGGCCTTTTCCCGGGAAATTAAAGCATTTAACTCGTCTGCGATCTCTTGTTCAAAGGGCTCCAGGGAAGAATTCATAGACTTTTCTTGGGCAACTTCCTCCCCGCCTGCATCCCGATCATAAATAGTATAATAATTACGATCCTGAACAATTTCCCCATTCAGGGCATCAATGGTTACCTGATAAGGATTGTTGATTTCATAAATAGTCTTAATGGGCTTCATAGCTTTCCCGTCAGATTGAGGCTTAAAATATTTCAATTCAAAACCATATTTTTCTGTAAAAATCTTTTCGGCGTCCTCTCTGGTAAGCTTAGCAACAAGAGGCTCCAAGGTAATCTCTTCCCAATTAAAATTAACGTTCCGTACCGCTCCGGTTTGAGCGTTAACCGTAACCTGGATGGTATTAGCCGGGTATTCAATTCCTTTGATCGTCCGAGTAAAATTATAGTGGTGAAAGACCGGACCGCTCCCATAATAATAAGAATCGTTATTTGGTTTGAGAATAAATGCTCCTACCTTAGAGGGTGCCACCTTCTTAATAAAATCTCGAGCAATTTTTTCTCCTGCTTCCCGGGAAACTTTGGGGATATTACTGAAAGTTCCAGTATAGTCCGCAGGATCATAAAGGTTAAATCCGACTATTTCTCCAGTGGCCGCATTTACCTGTACGTTAAGGTTCCCATCCCCTTTTTCGTGATACCAACGTAATGCCCAGATATCGGCATATTCGTTTTGTTCAAAAGAAGAATCAAACTTGTTAAAATTTTTGGTTTCAGGAAAAAATCCTTTGGCAATCTCAATCGCTTTTTCTACGGTAATCTCTGGATTTCTCTCTTCCTGGGCAAAAGCTGCCGTAAAGATCATGCTCATCAATAAACCCATGATCATTAATACAGTAAAAATTTTTTTCATTTGGATAATCCCTCCTGGTTTGGTATATCTACTTAGACTGAAAATTAAGCGGAATTGTTTCCAAACCAGGAAAATTTCTATCTTTAATTAAAAAAATTGCACCATGCGTTGACATGTGTATATACACCTGTTAAGATAGTAAAACAGACAAAGTTTTTATAAATTGGTTTGAAAGGAGGAAGACTCATGAATACAAAAAACCTTACCATCATTGGCTTACTTACGGCACTTTCCATTGTCATACCCTTTGCCGTATTTTTTAAAGTAATTATACCTCCATTCTCAGCCACCATCAGTTCACATGTTCCCATGTTTGTGGCCATGTTTTTCGGGCCTAAAGCAGCAATCATGGTGGGACTCGGTTCCGGTTTAGGTTTTTTTCTTACCTTAGGTCCACTAGTTGGAGCCAGAGCATTAATGCACATTATTGTGGGGATGATCGGTGCTAGGATGTTAAAAAATGGGTATTCCTTTGGAATAGTTGCGCTAGTAACTGCACCGATCCACGGTTTGCTTGAAGTCATGGTAATTATGCCCTTTGTCGACTTTAATGCCTATAACCTGTTTATTATTACCGGAGTTGGTACGATGCTGCACCATGGCGTAGATGCCTTCATTGCGAAGGTTATCGTCAACATACTCGAAAAACCGAAACTGATTAATATGTCCCACTTAAAATCATAAACATGTCATATAATTATAATTTACTATTCAGCTAAATTGTACTTTTTTATTTTATAATCAAGGTTCTGACGACTAAGGCCTAGTCGACGTGCTGCTTCATTTATATTATCATTTGATTCCTGTATCGCCCTTTTAATGATTTTAAGTTCAACTTCCTCAACGGTAGACTTAAGTGTCTTCTTTCCTAATTTTTTAGGAATTTGTGCAGAATAGGGTATCTCTTCCTCCGCCTTGAATTGATCTATTTGTTCATTAAATAAGGCTGATAAATATTTCCGTGGGATGAGTTCCTCGTTCTCGATCAAGTTCATGGCATGCTCAATTACATGCCTCAATTCACGTACATTTCCCGGCCAATTATATTTCATAAAGAGTTCGGTCACCTCGGGTGAAACGTCTTTTACCTTACGATTAAACAAATTATTATAATAATTAATAAAATGTTTAGTTAGTAAAGGAATGTCTTCTTTACGTTCAGCAAGAGGGGGAACGCGAACACTAACCACACTTAAACGATAGAAAAGATCCCTGCGTAGTATCCCTTTTTTTACAGCTTCAATGGGAGAAATGTTTAAGGCACTTAACACACGCACGTTTATCTGTCTTTCTTTGTTTTCTCCAATTCTTCTCAGCCTGCCTGTTTCCAAAACCCTCAATAATTTTGCTTGTTGAGCAGAACTCATAGAATTAATTTCATCTAAAAATAATGTCCCGTTAACAGCCTCCTCAAATAATCCCTGGCGTTCCACAGCTCCGGTAAAAGCCCCTCTGGCTGTTCCAAACAGAATACTTTCAAGCAGACTATCCGGCACAGCTGCACAGTTCAATGAGATAAAAAACCCCTTTCGACCACTCTCATGATGCACACTTTGGGCAAATAATTCTTTTCCTGTCCCTGTATCTCCATATATCAGTATGGGCGAATTGGTCTGGGCAGCTTTACGAGCTATTTGGATTGATTCCATTAACACACTGCTTTTCCCAATAATTTGTTCAAATGTATAATTATCACTAGAATCTTTTATAATTGGACTTTCAGTATTATTAATGATATTCATGATCTTTTTATAATGGTAAAGATTTTTTGTAATAGTCAGGACACCAGCTAACTCATGGTTAGAGGTCAAAGGATAGGAACTACTTACCGATATGATCCGGTTTCCCGAAATAGTGGTATATTCTTGATATAGATCCAACACCGGTTCTTGCTTTTTAAGTGCCAGTAAAGTAGCACTGGTGGGTTCAATGATATTAAAACATTCTGTAATATGTCGTCCAAGAATATCTTTTCTATTTAGTTTGTCCAATTTCTCACTAGCCTGGTTGTAAAATACAATATTTCCCTCTTTGTCTACAATTAATATACATTCATCCAATAAATCCAGGATTACTTGAAGCGTTTTTGTAAGGATCAGTTCATCAATCTCAAAGCTTTGATTTTTCACCTTTAAAACACCCCCATGATATTTCCGTGATTTAATCGTGCTGCATTTTTCGGATTGCATTTTCTAGTTTCCTGATAAACAGAGTTCTTAGTATTAAATGAGGTTTTTTACTCCACTTAAACGGTAGAAATCGTTATCCAGGAGCTTTTAGTTCTAGTACTTATCTCCCTAAAAGAGGAAGATAAGTACTGTTATCCATCGGATATACGAGAAAAAGACACAAACTGATTTTATTCCCAGAATTAGGTCTATATAACAATATTACCATAGATATAACATTTTTTCTATTAAAAAAAGTAGGCATAAGAAATAGGTTACTTATAGCCTGATTCTTACGCCTACACAAACAGTATTTTTAGTTAGCAATTAATGCAATTTTATTGATTACGCAGCTACATCACTTTGTTTTATTACTTCGTGCTCATGATTAATCCCAAAGGCCGTAAATAATTTATCAAAAACAATATAACCAACGATCGCAGCTATAATTCCGTTAATGGGAGGAACCCCAGGGCTAAAGTAAGCGAAGAGCGCACCTACTAGATATGCACATACTCCCACGTAATTTAATTGGGCGAATTTCACTTCTTCAACTCTAGGCATATTTCCTCTGTATTTGTAGAAGAAAGTGGCCATCATTACCCCACCGATCGGAGGAATTACTGTACCTAATAAAACGATCCACGGAATCAGCCAGTTGTACATACCTGCAATAGCAAGAACGGTACTAATTGCCGCAGCAATTAGAGTCATCATACGGCGTTTAGTAGATCTAAAGAAGTTACAACCTGCTACACCACAGCAATAAATAGCATTGTCCTGGGTAGTCCATACGTTAAAGAACAACATGATCATAGCAGGTATAAAAAGTCCTTGGATCATCAATACTTCAACAATATCCGGTTGTTGGTAAACAAAACCGCCGAAGGCTCCGATAAAAATCATTAACCCATTTCCTATGAAAAATGCGGCTAGACTGCATATCACAGCCACGGCAGGGGTTTTCGCAAAACGACTCCAGTTAGTAGATTGGGTACCGCCACTGATGTAAGTCCCCACAACTACTGTTAAAGCAGCGGCAAATGTTATCTGTTCCTGGGGTACGATAGCTTGTAAACCTTCAAAACCACCAACATCTTTTGCACCAATAGCAATACTCCAGAAAATCAGGATCATCATGGCGGGAACTGCTATATTTGAAAGCAGGTTTAATCCCTTATACCCGATGTAAGATGTACTACAGAATAAAAACCCAAAAAAGATCATCAGGGGGATTAACCAAGCTTGATCTAAGCCTAACATTTTTGAAAATACCATAGCTATTGTGGCAGTTCCCCACGCATACCAGCCAATTTGGGTAATACCAAAAGCGAAATCCGTATATTTACTGCCTATATCACCAAAACCATAGCGGCATAAAACTACCGAATTGTATCCGGTCTTTTGGGCAATATAACCCAGTATAGCTACATAGCCGCCTAGTATTGCATTCCCCAATAAAATAATTAGAAAAAGATCCGGCCAAAATTTATATGCAACACCAATCTGCGCACCGGCAAACATAGTTGAGGTAAAAAACGTAAAACCTAATAATACCATCCCCATGGATATATAGCCTTTTTTATCTTGTTCAGGTACTGCTCCTAACGGTGAATCCTCCGAACTACCAAGAAATGATATAACGCTTTTTATAACTCCCATTTTTATCCTCCTCAGCTTTCCTCTGATTTTATAAGTTAATAATCATAACTATTAATTCAACATTGAATTGGTTTTTATTCGGGATAAAAAATAGCCATTTAAGAGCAAATCAATGATGAAATTAGCCTATTTCTTACACTATTAAATCTGGAATTCCTTTGAAAGTATGGTTGTCAATTTGTTAACAACATTGTCCACAATAAGTTTTCCTTTTTCAGGAGTACTGGATTTTGCTGTAAACAAGGAACCGGAAGAAGGCAATAACGAGCCAGGCACAGGGAAACATTGATAACTAGGCGGGTTAAAGCTTTCATCAACACTTTGTTCAAACCTAACTAATTCCGGGGCAAAATACATCATTAAGGACGTTTCGGTGATGGCAGCATGTTCTAATGCCCAACTGCCAAACGCCACTTCATCAAAGAGAATTGGTATTAGCTCAGGATCGATATTATCCCACCAATTAGCAAGGAGAACTTTAGGAAATTCGCTTTTCTGATTACGTAAAATCAAATCGCAAGCTTCCCCGATAAACGCTTCGTTTTCATAATGGGCACTAAAAATAAGAATCTTCTTCCACCCATCGGCCAAATACTCATTTAATAAGTCCTTAATTAAAGCGACCAAGGTGGCACCGTTTAAATCTATTGTTCCCGGGAATAGAGGCCCCCCGCCGCTGCTGGGTTGTGACTTGTAGCCATAATTTAATGTTGGGGCAACTACACCGCCCGTCTTTTCCGCGATACGCAAGGCAAAATTCTCAGCTATTACAGTATCTACACCTAATGGCAAATGATACCCATGCTGTTCAGTAGATCCTACAGGAATAATCAAAAAACTACTTTCAATCTTCTCTTGATACTCTTTCCAAGTCAAATTTTGCATCAAACTCTTATCCATTTTTCTCCTCCTTTCAGATTTAATCTTACTTGCATTCATATTGAATCTCTTCTACCCTCCTTCCATTCGACAAGATTGTTAAAATTTCCACAATGTTGTCTATATTTCTACATGTCAAGATGACTAACAACCGTCCCCCTGACAAAACTGCCTATAATCACTAATTTCTTTGCCTGTCCACAACCTTGGCATTATAAAGAGCTTATTAAAATTAAAAGATACATAAAGAAAAGTGTTCCATCAAACCAGCCTAAAGCTAATATTTAATGTCTCGGATTTTATAGCTGGTGTGATGCAACACTTTACTAGCAACTCACCTTTTTTAGTATTATTGTTATTCCTTGTTTTCTTGTTTTCTTGTTTTCTTGTTTTTCATTTCACAAGCAATTCTTTATTTAACTAATAAAATAGTAGCACTTGTTTTGTAAAATGTCAAGTAATGTCTAAGGGTGTCATTTTTTACATAAAAAAGGGCCTGTTTAAACAAGCCCTTCACATTTCCAACTCACTGTTTTTAAAATCGATAATTCCATTCATATTTAAAACTTTTGATTAATGCACTAGTCTTCCTATTAAAGCGGTAGTGATTTGCTCATTCTTACCAATAATGGTAAAAAAGACGGGAATTTGGCATTTATGAATTAAGGGTCCCTTAAGCCATAACGTCAAACCCCCGCCTCCTGAAACAGTGCTAACGGTTTTTTATAACAAAACACCATTAACACTAATAATAGAGAATTAACCTGCTACATTATTACCTTTTTCTACTACTACTACGCGATCCTGCTGAAGCTTCATAGAATCAAATATTTTCTCGATCACAATATAAGCAATGAACGCCGAAACAATTCCATTAATGGGAGGGACGCCGGGGCTAAAGTAGGCAAAGAGAGCACCTATGACATAGGCAGTTATTCCTACAAAATTAAATTTAGCAAATTTTACTTCGGTAACTCTGGGCATACGCCTTCTGTATTTGTAAAAGAAGTCAGCCATAATAATCCCACCGACTGGAGGAATAATGGTACCCATGACAACAATGTAAGGAATCAGCCAGTTGTACATACCAAAAATAGCAAGAATTGTAGAAAGAGTCGCCGCAATAAATGTAAACATACGTCGTTTGTTAGATCTGAAGAAGTTACAACCTGCTACCCCACAGCAATAAATAGCATTGTCCTGAGTAGTCCACATGTTAAAGAACAACATGATCAGGGCAGGGATCCAAAGTCCTTGTAACAGCAATACTTCCACCATATCCGGTTGTTGATAGACAAAACCTCCGAAAGCCCCGATAAAAATCATGAGGCCGTTTCCAAAGAAAAACGCAGCCATGCTGGTTATCACAGCAATACTAGCTGTCTTCGAAAAACGACTCCAGTTAGTAGATTGGGTACCTCCACTAACGAAGGAACCAAAAACCACTGTTAATGCTGCAGCAAATGTTATTGGTTCCTGAGGTGTTATAGCTTGTAAACCTTGAAAACCGCCAACATCTTTCCATCCGATGGCCAGACTCCAAATAATCAACAGTAACATAGCCGGAACCGCTACGTTTGAGAGCAGATTTATTCCCCGATACCCGATGTAAGATGTAGTACAGAATAAATATCCAAAGAAAATCATTCCGGGAATCAACCAAACTTCACTCATTCCTAACATTTTGGTAAATACCATGGCCGCCGCAGCGGTGCCCCAAGCATACCAGCCAATTTGGGTAACCCCAAAAATGAAATCCGTGTATTTGCTGCCAAAATCACCAAAGGTATAGCGGCATAAAACAACCGAATTGTAGCCGGTCTTTTGGGCAATATAAGACAGTAAGGCCACATAACTACCCAATAAAAAGTTTCCTAAGCAAATAATAAGAACAAGATCCGGCCAAAATTTATATGCGGAACCTATCTGCGCACCGGCAAACATGGTTGAGGTGAAAAACGTAAAACCTAATAAAACAAATCCCATGGAAATATAGCCTTTTCGTTCCTCCTGCGGCACCTCTCCTAACGGGAAATCCTCCGAACTACCAAGAAATGCTCCAACCTTTTGTAAAAACCCCATTTTTATCCTCCCTTTCTTTCCTCTGAGTTCTTTGGTTAAATAATAATAATAACTAAAAAACAGAACAGGGTATTGAATTTAGGATAAAAAATACAGCTGCCTGATCAACGTTGAAAATTACCGATTTCTTATACTAAGAAATTTGGAATTCCTTTGAAAGTATGGTTGTCAGTTTGCTTACAACGTTTTCGACAATCAGTTTTCCTTTTTCATAAGAACTGGACTTGGCCGTAAATAAGGAACCGGAAGATGGCAGTAACGAGCCTGGCACAGGGAAACATTGATAACTAGGCGGGTTAAAGCTTTCATCAACGCTTAATTCAAACCTAACCAGTTCCGGGGCAAAATACATCATTAAGGACGTTTCAGTGATGGCGGCATGTTCTAATGCCCAACTGCCAAATGCCACCTCATCAAAGAGAATTGGTATTAGCTCAGGATCGATATTATCCCACCAATTCGCAAGGAGAACTTTGGGAAATTCGCTTTTCTGATTACGTAAAATCAAATCGCAAGCTTCCCCGATAAACGCTTCGTTTTCATAATGGGCACTAAAAATAAGGATCTTCTTCCAGCCATCAGCCAAAAACTCATTTAATAAGTCCTTAATTAAGGCGACCAAGGTGGCACCGTTTAGGTCTATGGTTCCCGGGAATAGGGGCCCCCCGCCGCTGCTGGGTTGTGACTTGTAGCCATAATTTAACGTTGGGGCAACTACACCGCCCGTCTTTTCCGCGATACGCAAGGCAAAATTCTCAGCTATTACAGTATCTACACCTAATGGCAAATGATACCCATGCTGTTCAGTAGATCCTACAGGAATAATTAAAAAACTGCTTTCAATCTTCGCCTGATACTCTTTCCAAGTTAAATTTTGCATTAAACTTTTATTCAATTCTTCCTCCTCCCTTGATGCTTAATCTCGGTTAACTCATATGATTCTTCTACCCTCCTTTCATTCGACATGATTGTTAAAAATTCCACAATGTTGTCCGGATACTGTCCATATGAGTCTAATATATATATTAGCAAATAGCATGCCATTAAACACAAAAACCAAAAAATCCCCTAAATACTTGATATTAATAAAGAAATTAAAAACCCCTCCGGGAAGGAGGGTATTTAAAAACAAATTTTTATCAAAATATTTTTATAAAACTCAAAATATTTTGCACTTAATGTATATCAAACCAACCTATGGTAAATCAACATATTACTACCTATAACGAACGGTGAAAAATTTCTCGGATGGGGGCATCTAACGCCTCATTACATCTTCTGGGTTACATTATTAATCCATTTTCCTGATCTTAACCGATAAAAGGACATGACGCATTTGGCTATTTCCTCTAAAATCGATAAACTATACACTAAAAACACGGGTAAGTGAAAAACAAAGGCACCTAAAATGGTTAACGGTACCCCAATGAACCACAGAGTAAATCCTTCTATCATCAAAGCCCTGGCGGCATCCCCTCCACCCCGGAGAATACCGATAATAAACATGATCCCTAAGGCCCGGATACAAAATATTAGGGATATGATATATAAAATATACAGGGAATTAGTTCTTACCGTAGCTGAGACATTAAAACTATTGAGTATCAGTGGTGAAGTCAGTGCCAGGAGCAAACCGAATCCCATACCTACAACTACGGAAAGTACCGAAAACTTCTGAGCATAATCATGAGCAAGTTCCTCTTTTCCTGCACCAATGCTATGTCCCACCATTACCGACGCAGCAGTGGCCATCCCGAAAATAACCACCAAAAACAAATTGCTGATGGTATTACAAATTTGTATGGCAGCTACTGCCTGGGTACCCATCCTTCCGTAAACTGCAACATAAATAAGGCTGGCCGTTGCCCAGTTGATTTCATTCAGGATTACCGGAAATATGGTTAGGTAGGATTTTTTCGCAAATCCCCAAGTTACATCGGTCATTTCTTTAAAAGTTGCCGCTAATACACTCTTTCCCCGATAGACATAAATTACGAGAATGGCTGTTTCCACCACCCGGGCGATTACCGTAGCCAAAGCAGCTCCTGCTACGCCCATTCTAGGTGCTCCGAGGTTGCCAAAAATTAACACATAGTTAAAAAAGACATTAAGAATAAGAGCCACCGCACTCACCACCATCGGTTGGGTGGCTTGACCGGTAGATCTTAAAGCAAAACTATACACGAAAGTAATGCCTGTAAAGATATAACTGATAAGAACGATACTCAAATATCGGGCACCTGAGTCTATTACCAGCGGATCATGAGTAAAGAGTGCGATTACTTTACCCGGATTCAGGTAACCTAAAACCATAAATACCAAAGAAAAAATACTGGCAGAAATGAGCCCAATCCCCAAAATGCGTTTGATATTCTTCGTATCTCCCTTCCCCCAGAACTGGGAAATAAAAACGCTGCATCCAGCACATAACCCAATTATAAACATATGAAAGAAAAAGAAGTACTGATTGGCAATGCCCACAGCGGCAATCTCTATTTCTCCTAATTTACCTACCATCACAGTATCAATCATATTCAATAATGACGATATGAAATTTTGAATCATCACCGGTAACGCAATTTTCAGCATTACTCCATAGAATTTTTTGTCATAGAAAACACTTGCAAAAATCTTTGCTGCTTTATCCATACAATCCTCCCGGAACTAAAGAAAATCTTAATCCCCCAAAAAATAACCACTCTGAAGTTTTTTCAAAGTGGTTATCTTCCGCACTTATTAAGGCAATTAAATTCTATTGTCCCAATAATACAAAGTATCCCACAACTAAAATACCGAGCACGATCCGATACCAGCCAAAGGCTTTAAAGTCGTTGGTTTTAATGTACCCTAATAAGAAACGGATGGCTAATACGGAAACCACAAAAGCTACCACCATACCTGTTAATAAAATGGCCATTTCCATGCCGGTAAAACTAAAGCCGAATTTCACCAATTTCAGGGCACTGGCTCCAAACATCACCGGAATCGACAAGAAAAATGAATACTCCGCTGCGATATGACGGGAGGTACCCATAATAATAGCACCTAAAATGGTGGATCCGGAACGTGACGTCCCGGGAATTAAGGATAACACCTGGAATATCCCAATACAAAAGGCTGTAAGATATGATAGTTCTCTAAAGTCGGTGACCCGGGCCGCTTTGTTTTTGTTACGGTTTTCAATCACAATAAAAAGGATCCCGTAAATAATCAAGGTAATGGCCACCGTCTGATAATTGTAAAAATGTTCATTCAGCCAATCGTCGTATAACAGACCTAAAACAGCAGCCGGCACAACCCCCACAATCACTTTGTACCAGATCCCCATGGTATCTTTCTTTTCTTGACTTGATTTTCTGGGTGAGAAGGGATTCAGCTTATGGAAATAGAGAAGCACCACCGCCATAATCGCTCCTAATTGAATCACCACAAAAAACATTTCCTTAAAGGCCGCAGACGCATTTAATTGAATAAATTCCTCTACCAAAATCATATGGCCGGTACTGCTGATGGGCAGCCATTCCGTGATTCCTTCCACGATGCCTAAAAAGACGGCTTTTAATATTTCAATAAACATAAAGAGCATGTTGTTTTCCTCCGAAAAGATTTAAAAGTTTCATTAATACCTCATATTTTATGATTTTCAATACTAAACGATAACACCTTTTTCCCGATCCGGCAAGAGAATATTACTTCGTTTTTCGAACTTTTCGGAGATATAAAATAAGCTGCAATCAATCATTAACAATTTAATTTAGGTTTTTGCAATAAAAAAGAGCGGAAGAAGTAACAGATAATTTCTTCTCCACCCTTTCTCATAGTGTGGACGATTACTTACTAATCACGGTTTTGGTGATCATTTTCCTTCTTAGCTTTTCGGTAAAGGATTTGATTTTCTATGCTGGGAGTATGTACCCCATGATCCATGTTTTCTCTAACATCAAAAGTCTGATTTTCTGCTTTGTTTCTTCTTTAATGATGATTTTTCGACATGTTTTTCACCTCGCTGTTCAGTATTCCCAGGTTGGAGAAATTAATACTATTTAACCCGGTATCCTTCCATCCTTAAAACCTACGCCAGCTAAAATTCTAAAAAATAGTTGCCTTTATCACAATTTGTATTAGGTTTCCCTTAAAGGCGGGAGAAATTCCAATAACTTTGGGGAAATCAGAGGAAACAAGTCCCGGATAGAAATTGGTAAAAGGTTGACATTAAACCTTGCCCAATGATTTAATACAAGTGAGTTGTGTAATTTGTCCATTATATATAGAAGGAGGAGAGCTGATGGAGGTTCTGGGTAAGGGTGTGCTTTATGTAATTATGGCCTGCTGCGCTGTTGGTGCCATCGCTGCCATCGTCAAGGAGGATTCTGGCCTAGCCCAATCCTTTCATGACGGGCTGCAAGCATTGGCTGCGTTGTTTTTACCTATCGTTGGGCTGATGGTCTCAGTACCATATCTGGTCATCGGCACGGAAAATATTTTTGGAAATCTTTTTCGCTCTGTCGGCGCAGACCCGGCAATAGCCGCAGCCATGCTCATTCCCTCAGACTGCGGTGGTTACGCCCTGTTTCTGGCGCTGGCGAAGAGCCCCGAAGTAGTCGTGATCGCGCTAACTGTTGCGATTATGACGGCTTCCACCGTATCGATAAATATTCCGGTGGGATTGAAGATTCTAAAAAAGGAAGATCATCCCTATCTGGCCCTAGGTGCTATGTGTGGTTTTCTGGCCATTCCTTTCGGGGTGTTCATTACCTGTGTCATTCTGATCATCACCAAGCCCACCATCCGCACCTCCTTCACGACGACGGGAGCGGGGGATTATATATTGCAGTTGAATATAAGTACTGTGCTGATTAAC
Organism: Bacillota bacterium; assembly: GCA_050952465.1. Lineage (GTDB taxonomy): Bacteria > Bacillota > Dehalobacteriia > Dehalobacteriales > Dehalobacteriaceae > DUPU01. The sequence goes on from JBMNKZ010000007.1 coordinate 265,455, forward strand.
ATTTTACCCATTTTGGTTTTTTGTGTGATATTAGCCTTACTCCTGAAAAATTTCCCGCAGGTAATGATTAAAGGGTTCATGATTTTCGGCAAGGTTCTTCTTTCGGCCTTGATCCTGATCGTAGCAGCATCCATCATTGAATATTATACCGGATTATTTACTCTGATCTTTGGCGGGTGGGGTTTCGATCCGGTGATGGCTGATAAAATCGAGTCCTTCCGGGCCATCGAGCTTCTCGGCTCCATCGCAATGATGCTCACGGGGGCTTTTCCCATGGTCTATTTATTTCGGAAATTTTTCGGAAAATATCTCGCCAAGGCTGGACGTCTAATGGGTCTGGATGAGGTGGGTAGTGCTGGAATACTGGCAGCTATGGCCAACGGCATCGCACTTTTAAATATGGTCAAAGAGATGAAGCCCCCAAACAAGGTGTTGTGTATTGCCTTCATGGTCTGCGGGGGCTATAGCCTTGGCGACTGGATTGCCTTCAACGTCAACTTTCAGCCGAATTTGGTGGTACCGATCTTTATCGGTCAATTATCTGGCGGCATCATCGGCATTCTTTTTGCGAAATTAATCGCCCTTCCCCATGTCAAAACGATCATTAATAATAAATTAACGGAATAGAGATCTTATCTAATAATGTCGAATAAGAGGATTTTGCAATCATTTATCAAACTATGACAATAAATTAATATTTATTTTATTTAATTATGATTCCACTGCAAAAACAGGTTGTTTAACCCCTATGGGGGTTTTCAATAGTAAAAATTGTCTTGAGCAGATAGCTCAAAAAGTTCTTTTTCAACTGAAGATCGCTAATTTAGACCTCCATTACTATGGTTTTGTGTTCGTTAACCTAAATTTGGGCATAATATCCCTGCTTTTGGCCTTTTCGGCTTCCTTAGCTTGCCCAGAGCCATCCGGGAAAACTGCTTAATATTTCGGGCTATAATTTTGTAAGCAGTGACCAAGTAAGTTTTTAGCACGCCACGTGTGTAAAGGTTATTCAGATCTTCCCCTCTTTTTAGAGCGGAGTTGGTTGCTTCGATTCCAGCACGATAACTGGTGTTTTCACGTCTGACCGCAATATTGTGTATTTGATCTCTAACCCGGTCAGCCTGGATGGTTTTTAAACTAACCCGTAATATCCGGTCTTTCTTCTGGGTCTTTACTGGACATATATCAAAATTCGGGCATCCTTGGCAATCCTCGTGTTTGAAGTGGCAACTGCTAGTCTTGGAACCGGGATTGAAATCGCTTCTAAATGGGATCTTGCCCTGGGGACAACTGATTATTTTCATATCATCATCAAACTTAAAACTGGTTGTGGAAAGTTTATCTGATGGAGCCTTACGTCCGGTCATATCTGTATAGTGTAGGTTAACCTCTAGCTCATCTGCCATTTCTATGACCTCTTGGCCGTAGTAACCTCCATCTAAGTAGATGTCCTTTACATCCGTCCTTTGTTTGATGATGGGTATGCGCTCCTTAGCCATCTCTACATCGCTGATGTTATTGGGTTGTACTGAAAAGTCGGTAATCACCTGAATCGGGTTTTCTTTGCTACTGGTTTCGCTCACGTTTAAAACGTAGCCGCTATGGTTCTTACCCGCTTTGTTACGGAAGGTAGCGTCACTATCATAAGCTGATTGCAGGGAACCGCTTTCAATTTCACTACTGGGCTTGGCGAGCCATATTCCCTTAGATTCATCGAAGGCAGCCTGTTCGCCTAGAAAACGCTTAAGCAGAACCATTTCTCGTTTTGAAGCAAGGTTACGATCCTTATTTGCCAAGTTATCTACCTCTTGCATGAGGTTAAGGACTTTCTGGAACCTGCTTTCCAGTTCCTGATTTCTAGTTCTGTATAGTAAATCAGTTCTGAAGCTATCTCTTAACACTTGTTTGAGATTATCGGAAAGCATGTTAGAAGCAATGCCTCTTACCGCTTGAACCAATACATCCAGGGCTAACGAGAGTCTACCGGCTTTCTTGATATTGGGAGAAATCAAGGTAGAATCCATACGCTGGTCATCGGTTTTTATCCCGGCTTGTTCGATAAAATTCTTGGTTAGGATTTCAAACTGTTGGAAAATCACTTCATCTTGCTCGGGATACTCTAATATGTGCCTATAAACTCTTTCTCTGAATTCGTAAAGGGTACGTTCAGCCAGGTAAACCTCACCCAGGTTTCTTATACCTAGGGCATAATTGACCTGGAAGTTAAAGTAGAACTGCTCGATTAATTCTTGATCAGTATAACCAAACATGTTTTTGATAATCTCTAATGACATCAGTATATTAACTGGAACATTGGGTCTGCCGGTATCAAGACAATACATGGGGGCAAACAGATCTTCGTTGATTTTACAAAAAACATGTTCATAGAAAACTGGTGCCCAGGTTTTGTTTAGTAGTTTGGCTACACTTGGTCTCATGGACTGGTAATGGCTAAAAAGTTCATCTTGATAGTGACTATCGTTTTTACGGAACATACTGCAAAACCACCCTAAAGTTAGTTTATCTTTTATTTGCTTTAAATATCTAACTATTACTTCGATATTCACAGTGGTTTATCCTGCTGTTTTACAATATTTTTGGGGTTTTTGCAGTGGAATCAATTATTTTTAATGAAATGAGGTGTCGCTTGTTTACGCTTATTGACGATTATAAGTTCTTTTCAATATTATTTGAAGCTATTCCGGCAGTCACACTAATAGTTAACTCTTTGGGCAGAGTGCGAGCTATTAATTCAGTTACTATAGAAAAATTCAATGTATCAAAAAAAGAAGCTTACCTTATGAAAAGCGGCAAAGTATTTAACTGTATTAACACTAAAGAAGACCCAGAGGCATGTGGTACAAAAAAAACCTGTGAAGAGTGTATTATAAGGAATACTGCCACCAGTGCCATTCAAGGTAATCATATTAAACGGGCAAAAGGAAAGTTAGTTGTGGAATTAGATAATGAATTGATGGAATTACATTTACTTGTAAGTGCCTCTCCCCTTAAGTATAATAATGAACAATTTGCCATAGTTATCTTAGAAGATATTTCAAATATCGTGGAACTTCAAGGTTTACTGCCTATTTGCTGCAACTGTAAAAAAATATATACCGAGGAAGGCTACTGGGAGCGGTTGGAAAAATATATTGAGCAGCATTCTGAGGCAGAATTTACACATGATATTTGCCCGCAATGTATACAGCAACTATATCCGGATATTAAAATAGATGATTGACATCATCACCTTAACAGTTAATATTTCTAATCAAAGGCTAAACCCAAATATCCTAAATCACCAGGAGTGATTTTCAGCCCAGTCCCTGGGGTTGTTCTAATCATGGCGAACGGTCGAGTGTTACCTTCCCATGACCCTCTTAAAAAGGCAGTTGTACGGAAGATATATTCCTCAGCAGGAAATCTTTTCGAAATTTCCTTGGCGGCAAACGTAAGCATGTGACCCGGGGCCAAGATTTCTTTGACCAATATTTTTTTTGGGCTTAGTCTCTCAATGGCAGCTAAACCCGGTGTCTTTTCCGTATCAATCCGCAAAATGTCCCCACCGGAGAACTGTGACAGCCTTTTCTGGTAGGAGACCTCTTCATCATGATAGGAAATATAAAGGCATCCGTTAAGGATTTGATTCCTTATTAGATTATACTCTTGAGGAGTGACTGATTGGAGCACGCACCGGCCTGCATCAGCAAACAGCAAGCTTTCCAGCTTGTCCTTGGTTAGTAGAGTCTCCGTGAGATAAAAACCCTCCTGATATCCATGTTTTCGGTAAAAATCAAAAAGCCCCTGCTCCGCCGGAACAACAACAGCAAAAGCTTTATTTTTTTCTCTCAAAAACCGATGGGTATAGTTCATCAACCGTCCGGCAAACCCCTGGTTTTGATTTTCCGGATGTGTGGCAACGGCATAAAGCATAGACCCATGAAAAACCTCTCTAGCAGGGGTAACTAATTTAACAGGCAGCATAGTCAACCTGGCAGCGACTTCCCCGTTATGGAGGAGCACCATAGTTTCATCCTCTTTATATTTATGGGCAAAGAAAAAATCAATGAATTCATCACTATCCCCAAAACAAAGTCTCCATATTTCTTTTTGCCGGGAAGCCTCATCTCTGGTCGCCAGCCTGATTTCGTTTGCCTTTTCTGCCATAATATGCTCCCTTCAAATCCGGTAATAACGATAAATACAGGAAAACCCGAGAATTTCAAAGCCCTAGGAACTAATTCCCAATATATTTAGCCAGGTATTTTTCTTCCATTCTCACCGGGTAGTAGGACAGCTTGGCTTTCCTTAGGCCTTCATAGCCCATGTCCTCTTCCCGGTTTACGTAAATCATCTCAGGATGTTTTTGTTGAATTAGAGCAGCAAATTCCCGATTGATCATTTGGTAAGCACCTTGAATTTCCCCAAAAGCCTTTTCAATATGTATGTTATAGGTATCTAAATTCAGTTTGCTCCCCATGGTAAAGGCAATTACTCTTTCGTCCAACCTCAGAAGACCGCCTTCTAAACCTAGTTCCTTGAAATAATAAAAGCATCGGTGTACCGCACAAAATTCTCTGGCCAGCTGTGGGTCATCCTTACAATAGATCTTGCACCACTCAACATTCATTTCCCAGCACTCAGATAAATTTTCCTCTGAAATCTCTTCAAAACTCCAGTTAGCATGCTCTTTAAACCTGTTAATATGGTTCCGCTTGGCATGAAGTTTTTTTCCAGATAAGCTTACCAGCTTTTCTAAAAGATAAACATAATCAAAACTGTCTCGGGAGTCTTTGAATTCGAAGCTTTCCGGGAACAAACCATTGATTTCGTCAATATTTTTGGGTGCCAGTCCAAACATAATAAACTCCTGCCCCGCTTCAAAGGCATCCTGCTTCAGGGCATTTATAACCGGTTTCAAATCACCTTGTCCAATGGGATAGTAATAATAGGGGGATTTATTTGTTTGTTCTCCCTTAACCACAATATAATCATCTAACTTTGCTATGCGGTAATTGAAAACTTTCGCCCAGGCCAAAAGGTTAACAAAATTTTGATGACAACCCCAGATATCGGCTTTAGCAAACAAGGGAATGACCCACTGCTGATCTTCAATCTCAATTGGTTTAAAATTTATCATAATAAAATAATCTCCTCGCCACGCTTACTTAACACCATTATTTTTGTATGATTTTCCTTCATTTTGGCGGCATATTGGCCGGGAACTTCCGTATCTTCACCAAAATGCATGGGAATTAAAATTCGGGGGACAATCTCCTGAATGAAATAATCCGCACCTAAGGAAAAGTTATGTTCCAACCGTGGATCCACCGGAAAAAAAGCTACATCTATAGCTTGTCCTTTAATCTTGGAAATTTCATATTTATAGTCTTTCTCCGCTCGCTTAATTTCTTCCGGTGAATCGTCCCACCAATACCACCAATTTAAATCCCCTGCATGAAATAAGGTAACTTCAGCCCACCGAACCAGAAAAGATACTCCCAAATCCGTCGAACCATAGGCCTTTATCTTTACTCCTTCCACCTGTATTTCTTCATCAGGAGCTATGGAGTAAATGTTTGATTTCCTCTCAGGAACGGGGATATCATCACTTAGGATGTATTTAATATCTTGGTTTACCTTCTGCCAATCAAAAATTACTGGATTGAAGTGGTCATGATGGCTATGGGAAGAAAATACGAAAGTCTTTTTGCCCCCTGAATTAATTTCCCCTTCCATATAATCAAATATAAACAAACGGTCTTTTATTTCCACAGAAAACCCGCTGTGAAAAAGATATTGAATTTTAATCCTTTGATCAATCATTTCATCGCCCCTGATCCATATTCTATCATCTTTTTGGCGATTATAGTATAATAGCTAATAATATCTGAGGAAGGTGTTTCATATGAAGTTTAAATTTGCTCACAACAATATTAATGTACTCAATCTGGAAAAAAGCATTCGCTTTTATGAAGAGGCCTTAGGGCTTAAAGAGGTTAAAAGACATGTGAATGAAAACGGCGATTTCATCCTGGTTTATTTAGGTGACGGATCTACTCCCCATTTATTAGAGCTAACCTGGCTGAGAGACAGAAAGGAACCTTATGACTTAGGTGACAATGAATCACACATTGCTTTTACAGTGGATGATTTTGAAGCTGCCCATAAACACCATCAGGAAATGGGTTGTATTTGTTACGAAAATGAGGAAATGGGCATTTATTTTATCAATGATCCGGATGATTACTGGCTAGAAATACTCCCGGCACAATAAAATTTTTATACACTTCCTCCTAAAAAGGCCGGGGGCACAAATAAGCTCCCAGCCTTTTTGATACTACCCACGGTAAGTCTTTACCTCGTTAACAATATCGTCTACTTCCAGCACCATTTCCATCATGCTAATTTGCTCTTCGTAAACGGCAGGGTCTATTTCGTCCTTCAATTCAAAAATATGGTAAGCTTTGAGTCCCAACGAGACTCCAGATAACGGGCCTGCAAAGGTAGGATCTCCGGTAGATACGGTTTCAGCGGCTAGGCCGGATGCTTCCGCTTCCGCGCCGCCTAAAACTACAATTAAGTCCTCTTTACCGTATTTTTCGGCTAACTCCTTGATCCTTGCCTGATTTTCCAGGTCCATTGCTCCGGCCGCGGTTCAGACAAAGCATTCTGTGGTAGAGAATACCACTTCAGCCCCGGCTGATTTGACGCATTGTTCAATGGCCGGCCCCGGAATTCCGTCCCGGTCGCCAAGAATGGCCACTTTTTTGCCTTTTAGCATCCCCTTGATTTCTCCTTTCTGTTGATTGTTTTTGGGTTTCATATCATACAACCCCTATATAAGTGGACCCATTTATATCATAATGGCGGTGATACAACCCGCGTTCTAAATTATGCTAACTCATTTAATTTAGCCTCCACATCTTCAATACTAAAATCCTTAGTTAATTCCGCAATTTTTTCTCCGTTTTTATAAAAGGCGATAGTAGGTAAACCAAGAACTTTCTGACTAATGGCCAATCTTTTGTTGCCGGCGGTATTAAGGCTGCAAAACTTAGCTTTCCCGGCGTTCTTTTCCGCCAATTCATGAACACTGGGCATTAAAGACTTACAGGGTTCACATTTTTCACTCCAGAAGTCTACCATCACCAAGCCGTCCGCTTTCAGCACTTCCTGTTCAAAGTTCTCCTTATTTAATTCAATCATTTTGTCACCTCCCTCCATTATCTTAAATCTTCCTTTATCCAGCTTCTTAATCTATTAAATTTCCGTAAATACCTTAGCCATTTTTTCGGTTATATCCTTTTCATTGAAAACACCGGCGATTTTGTCTAATACCTGGCCATTCTGGAAAAACAATACCGTGGGGATAATATTGACATTATATCGTTTGGCTACCCGCTGGTTCCGGTAAGTGTCAATCTTCACCAGTTTTATTTTGCCCTCTTTAGCAGCGATAATTTTCTCCAGGATAGATATTGCAGCTATGCTGTCTTCTTTTTGCGGTGCCCAGAAGGCAACCATCAGAGGCTCTTTGACATTTAGAACCCTTTCTTTAAACCCTTCCTCTTCCGCCAGGTATTTTTCCGCGGCCACCGCGGCAATGGCCCCATCACTGGCAGCCGTAATTACCTGTCTCAGATACTTCACCCGAGCATCTCCTGCCGCATAAACCCCGGGTACGGAAGTTTCCATCAAATCATTAGTAATAATATATCCTTGTTCATTCAAATCCACTTTGCCCTTTAAAATTTCCGTATTTGGCACGGTTCCTACAAAGAAGAAAACACCGTTTACCGACATTTCCGTAATCTCATCGGTTTTAATATTTTTAATCAGGACACTTTCCACCAGGCCGTCTCCTTTAATCTCATGGAGTACCGAATTCCAGACCCACTTAATTTTAGGATTGGCAAAAGCTAGCTCGGCACTGGCTTTATTGCAGTCTAAAATCCCTTCATCGTGAATCACAATAATAGTGACGGTTTCCGCAAATTTTGTCAGATACATGGCTTCTTCCACTGCCGCGTCACCATTGCCCACCACTACTACATCCAGCTCTTCAAAAAAGTCAGCATCACAGGTGGCACAGTATGAAACTCCTTTGCCCCGGAAACTCTTTTCACCTTTTACGTTTAAAGATCTAGGGTGAGCACCTGGGGCCAAGATTACAGCTTTGGCCTGGTATTCCTTCCCGCTTTTTCCCTTAAGAATTTTAATGTCTCCATCCAATTCCAAGTCGATAACTTCTTCCCGGAGGATCTCCGTTCCAAAACTTTCCGCATGTTTGGCCATATGACCCATTAATTCCGGTCCGGTGGTGCCCCGGGAGAACCCGGGATAGTTTTCCATCTCCGAAGTAGTGGCAGCCTGTCCTCCCGGTTTTCCTTTTTGCAAAATGGCTGTTTTTAAACGAGATCGGGAACCGTAAACCCCCGCTGCCAAGCCGGCCGGCCCGCCGCCAACAATTAACAAATCATAAATTTCGGACAAATTAAACTCCCTCCTTTTTTGAACAACAAATTTTCTTAATCAGACCCTTATAACGCATCAGTAAGAAAATTTTCGGTTGTAGAAAAATTTCCCTCCGTGCGTTTTACTTGAAAAGTTAATAATAAATAGTAACTACAAATTTAGTATCTCGGTTAAATGGAATCATATACTTCTTTACTTTAGCCAATATTTGTATACACAACAAACAAGTAAATTAAGGCAACAGAAAGTAAGGATAGAAAAAGAAAGATAAGTATAAACTAAAAACCTAAAAATATATTTAAAAGAGGCGAATAATTATGTGGGATTTAAAAGATAAAGTAGCAATCGTTACCGGCGGAGCTTCCGGAATCGGATTAGCGACTGTCAAAGCCTTATGGGAAAAATGCGGAAAAGTCGTTATCTCCGATTATAACGTGGAAGCAGGAAAAAACTTGGAAAGAGAATTAATACAAAAAGGAGCAGAAGTTAAATTTATTGCAGCAAATGTTTCTGAAGAAGAGTCCGTGGAAAACCTGGTCGCAGAAACTGTAAAATACTACGGAAGATTAGACATTATGATTAATAATGCCGGAGTGGGATTTTTGACTCCAACCCATGACCTTACCTTTGAACAATACAACAGAGTTATTGCCATTAATCAAAACGGTGTTTTCTTTGGTTCTAAGCATGCTGCCCGAGCGATGCTCAAAACCGGCGGCGGTGCCATTGTTAATAATGCCTCCATTCTAGGCCATGTTGGCCAAGGCGAAGCTTTGGCATACAATGCCAGTAAAGGTGCTGTAAATATTATGACAAAATCCCTGGCCTTGGAATATGCGAAAAAAAATATCCGGGTAAATGCTGTGTGCCCCGGTTATATCGAAACAGGCATGGTTAACAAAGAGGCCCTGGGTGATTTTTATGATAGTTTAGTTAAACTGCATCCTATTGGCAGGCTGGGCAGAGCGGAAGAAATTGCCCATGCCATCATTTTCTTATGTGAAAATGAGTTTATGACCGGTTCTTCTTTAATTATAGATGGTGGCTACACCGCACAATAATGTATATTATAACGGGTAGCAGGGGGACGAGCACATTAACTGAGACGGTTTTTAAAGTCTTCATAGCCGAAGCTTTTAATGATTCTGACGCCTTCTCTCTCATTAAAAACAGCGATGGAGGGGAGATTAACCCCATTAAAAGTGTTATTCTTCACCATAGTATAATGGGCCATATCACAAAACACCAGCTTGTCCCCAACTTTTAAAGGCTGATCAAAGGAATAATCTCCAATAATATCCCCGGCAAGGCATGTTGGCCCGCCTAAACGGTATGAGTAGGCCTTTTCCCCAGGATGTCCCGCTCCAATAATATTGGGGCGATAAGGCATCTCCAGCACATCCGGCATGTGGCAGGCGGCGGAAGCATCTAAAATCGCAATATCAATCTCATTTCTGACAAAATCCAGCACTTCCGAAACCAAATAGCCGGCGTTCAGCACTACTGCCTCCCCGGGCTCCAGATAAACTTCTACCCCATATTTTTCTTTAAGGGAGATAAGGCATTCTTCCAATGTGGCGAGATCATAACCCGGCCGGGTAATATGATGCCCACCTCCTAGATTCAGCCATTTCATTTGACCCATATACTTACCAAATTTCTCGTCAAATACTCTTACCGTGTTCACCAAGGCTGACGCGTCCTGCTCGCAAAGTGTGTGAAAATGAAGGCCTTCAATCCCCGTGAGTGCATCTGGTTCGAAATTTTTTTCAGTCACGCCAAGACGGGAACCGGGAGCAGCCGGATCATAAATGGCATGCTCCTGTTCCGAATACTCCGGATTAACCCGAATGCCGCAGGAAATGGCCTGGGGTGCCCTTTGAACTTTTTCCTTATATTTTCGCCACTGATAAAAAGAATTAAAAATGATGTGGTCACAGATTTTTAACAGCTCATCAAACTCATGTTCCCGATAAGCCGGACTAAACACGTGGACTTCTCCACCCATTTCCTCATAACCCAAGCGTGCCTCAAACAAGCCGCTGGCAGTAGTCCCTTTTAAGTATTTGCCAATCAGTCCGTAAAGAGAAAACATGGAGAAACCTTTCTGAGCCAGAAGGATATGGCATCCGGTTCGTTCCTGGACGCCTTTTAGAGTTTCCAAGTTTTTTATCAGTAATCTTTCATCAATGATATAACAAGGTGTAGGTACTTCCATTATTTCCGTAATTCTCAGATTATCCATATGTCCCATAAATCAGTCTACCAATTCCGGAGAAAAGCTTTCCTGCCAAGGCAGGCCGAATTTATTCAAGGCCTCCATAAAAGGATCCGGATCAAATTCCTCTACATTATATACTCCTGGTTTCTGCCATCTCCCGGTAAGTACCATCATCGCTCCAATCATCGCCGGCACACCGGTGGTATAGGAAATGGCCTGGGAACCAACCTCTCGGTAACATGCTTCATGATCGCACACATTATAAAGATAATAATGCTTCTTTTGCCCGTCCTTGACCCCTTGGAAGATACAGCCGATATTAGTTTTGCCCTTGGTACGAGGGCCTAGGGAAGCGGGATCCGGCAATACAGCCTTTAGAAACTGAAGGGGCACAATTTTTTTCCCTTCAAAGTCAATAGGTTCTATAGAGGTCATACCCACATTTTCCAACACCCGCAAATGGGTAAGATAACTTTCCGAAAAAGTCATCCAGAAACGAATCTTCTTAATCCCCCGTATGTTTAGGGCAAGCGACTCCAGCTCTTCATGATGCAGGAGGTAAATATCCTTGGGGCCGATCTCCGGAAAGTTATAGACTCGTTTAATGGACATGGGTTCCGTCTCAATGAATTTCCCGTTTTCAAAATAACTTCCTTTGGCCGTTACTTCTCGAATGTTAATCTCCGGATTAAAATTGGTAGCAAAGGGATAGCCATGATTTCCGGCATTGGCATCAAGTATATCAATCTGCTGAATCTCATCAAAATGATGTTTCTGTGCATAAGCGGAAAAAACCCCCGTTACTCCCGGATCAAAACCGCTCCCTAGGACGGCTGTAATTCCTGCTTCCCGGAATCTTTCCCGGTAAGCCCACTGCCATTTATACTCAAACTTTGCGGTATCCAGTGGTTCATAATTGGCAGTATCCAAATAATGTGTTTTTGTGGCAAGACAAGCATCCATAATGGTCAAATCCTGATAAGGCAAGGCCACGTTAATCACAATGTCCGGTTTCTCCCGATTTATGAGAGAAATTAACTGATCCACCTGATCCGCATCTACTTGGGCGGTGGTGATTTTGGTTTTACCTCCGTCAAGTTTGGCTTTCAAGGCTTCACACTTATCCAGAGTGCGGCTGGCAAGACAGATTTCATCAAATACTTCCGAGTTTTGGCAACATTTATGGGCTACGACGTTACCTACACCGCCGACCCCGATAATTAAAGCTTTTCCCATAGAAAATTCTCCTTTTTATCAATTTAGTATTAACTTTTTATCAAATCAGGCCTTCTCTAGCAGCTCCTTGACATAGTTAGGGAGAGCAAAGGCTCCTCGATGCAATTCTGTATTATAGTATTTGGTTCTAATTCCCAACCCATTCCACCAATCTTCCTTCATGTCATGAATCGGGTCATAACGTTTTGAGGCAAAACCAAACAGCCAATGGCCCGATGAATAAGTCGGAATGTGGGCCTGGTAAACCCGGCTGATGGGGAATACCGAGCGAATTTGTTTATGGGCCCGCTGCATGGCATGGGCATCTACCGGATAATAGGGGCTTTCGTGCTGATTGATCAGAATCCCGTCATCCGTTAAGGCCTTGAAGCAATTGCCGTAAAACTCTCTGGTAAAAAGGCTTTCCCCCGGCCCAAAAGGATCCGTGGAATCCACAATGATTAAATCGTATTCATTTTGCTTGGTGCGAACGAATTTCAACCCGTCTGCAAAAAATATGTGAACCCTGGGATCGGACAGTTTGCAGGAGGTCTGGGGCAGATATTCTTTGCAGATTTCCACCACCATTTCATCGATTTCCACCATATCAATGTGTGATATGGAATCATAACGAGTGAGTTCCCGGACAACACCCCCGTCCCCGGCCCCAATTACTAGTACCTTATTTATTTGGGGATTGACCGGTATGGGCACATGAACAATCATCTCATGATAAATAAACTCATCTTTTTCCGTAAGCATTAAGGAGCCGTCCAGGGTAATCACCCGGCCGAAATCAGTTGATTGAAATACATCAATCCGCTGGAATTCACTTTGCACACTGACAAACTGTTTGTCCACCTTGATGGAAAAATGCACATTCTCCGTATGCTTTTCCGTATACCATAATTCCATTTAGCTCCCACCACCTCCTTAGATTCCTATTCAGTCCACAACCTTAATTTCTTCTAGAGACATATCCTCGGTTCCGGTAAGCAGAGAACCTTTTTCTTTGGCATAAGCCACATAGGCGAGAATTTCTTCCGTAATTCTTTCACCCGGTGCTAAAATAGGAATGCCCGGCGGGTAACACATCACAAATTCCCCGCAGACAAGGCCCTTGCTCTTCTCTATGGGAACAAATTTCTGCCGGCTATAAAAGGCTTTTTGGGGAGCCAGCACCACATCCGGCTTAATATATTCATGGTCAAACATACCCTTATTATCCCCGGCATAAAGCCGCTTAATCTCGGAAAGGGCGGAAATCAGCCGTTCGATTTCCAAGGCCCGATCGCCCGGAGAAATAATAGCTAAAATATTTCCCACATCACCAAATTCAATTTGGATATTGTACTCATCTCTTAGGAGGTCATAAACCTCGATTCCCGCGAGGCCAATGCGCCTGGTATGCACGGAAAGCTTGGTGGTATCGAAATCAAAAACTGTGTCCCCGTTAACTAGCTCCCGGGAAAAGGCATAATATCCGCCCAAACTATTGATTTCTTCCCGGGCATACTGAGAAAACTGCACGGTCTTACGAAACATCTCGCGACCGTTCAGGCTTAAATTTTTTCGGGCCAGATCCAGTGAGACCAGAAGTAAATATGAGGCACTGGTGGTCTGAGTCAAATTAATAATTTGCCGCACATAGTCGGCATTGATGTTTTTCCCGGTGAGTAAAAGTGAGCTTTGGGTCAAGGATCCTCCGGTTTTATGAATACTGACGGCAGCCATGTCCGCACCTGCCGCCATAGCAGAGACCGGCATCTCCTCCCCAAAATAAAAATGGGTCCCGTGAGCCTCATCCACCAGAACCGCCATGTCATGACGATGGGCCAGGGCCACAATTTCCCGTAAATTGGTACAGATCCCATAATATGTAGGGTTATTCACCAGAATTGCTTTAGCGTCCGGGTGGGCAGAAATGGCCGCTTTTACATCACTTAACGACATTCCTAAAGGTATGCCAAGTTCTTTATTCATTCCCGGATTAATGTAAACGGGCAAGGCACCGCAAATTACCAGGGCGTTGATGGCACTTCTATGCACATTACGGGGCATGATAATTTTTTCTCCTGCTTTGCAGGTTGACATAATCATCGCCTGCACCGCGGAGGTGGTGCCATTAATCATAAAAAAAGCGTTTTCCGCCCCAAAGGCTTTCGCGGCCAGATCCTGAGCATCCTTAATTACGGAAACGGGATGGCCTAAATTATCCAAAGGCTTCATAGAATTAACGTCGGTTTTCAGGCAGTTAACACCCAGAAAATCGGTGAGTTCTTTATTGCCCCGTCCCCCTTTATGTCCCGGCACGTCAAAGGGCACAACCCGGTTTTGTTTATGTTTTTCTAAAGCTTCATGAATGGGTGCATTGTGTTGGGAAATATGTTCCAACCCTGTCATCACAACCTTTTATATAAATTTTTTTATAAGTTTTCAAAATTGGTTCCTAAAAATTTCATGTTTATTATATAGCATAGTTTGATATATAATGCAATTAGCATTTTATTTCCAAAAACCTTGAAAAGGTAGGGCCTGAAATGAAATATATTTTCCCGGTCTCTATGGGGTTTACCGTTATGCTACTGGCCGGTCTGGGTATCATGGTTAAATATTTTAAGGCATATTGGCTTATCTCCGGATATAACACCATGAACAAGGAACAAAAGAAAAAAGTAGATATTGAAGGGTTAGCAAACTTCATTGGCAATATGTGTTTTGTCATGAGTGTGATCATGCTCCTGGGGACAGCAGCTATAATGTATGGGCTGGAGGTTCCAGGAATAATAATTTTTTCTGCCTTTTTTCCCATAACCATTTACCTAATTATTAAGGCACAAAAATTCGATGGCAACACCAAAAATCCGGACGGAACCCTGAACCAAAAATCTAAAATACTAATTTTCGGAATCATTGCCTTTCTAACAATAACGGCCATTGGAGTGGGAGTATTATTATACTATAGCAATCAACCAGCACAATTTGGCCTGGAAAACGGAATGCTCCGAATAAAAGGTATATATGGAGAAAAAATTCCCTTGGCAGAAATCGGTGAATTATATTTAAAAGACACCCTGCCGCAAATAAGATCCAGAAATAATGGTTCATCCATCGGCAGTATGAAAAAAGGTCATTTTAAATTAGAGTCCCTAGGAAATACAAAACTGTTTGTAGATACCTCAAAGCCTCCTTTTATTTATATAAGAAGGAATGGCAAACTAGTAATATTAAACTGTGGAGAAAGCTCTGAAACAGAAAAACTATACCAAGAATTACTTAAATTAAAGGGTTTAGAATAAAATTAAACGCGGCAAGGGGAAACGTCTCCTTGCCGCCTATTAAGTACCGCAAAAGGTGCGGTAAGGACAAGCCGACGGAGCTGGGGGCACGGTGTATTCCTCCTGTTCTGGAGAGTGAGCATAAGGCTTAGACAGAGCATGCAAAAAACGTTCCATGACGCTAAGGTCTCCTTGGTGCACCGCAGCATCCAAGGCTTCTTCCACCCGGTGGTTCCGAGGGATTAGGGCAGGGTTGGCACTTTTCATCAACTGCCAGGAGGATTCTCTTGCATCCGTCTGTCGATTAAGCCTTGACTGCCATTGCTCATACCACGGGGTAAATTCCGGGGTGCCAAATAGCACTGTATCCTCCGTCCGGTCAAATGTTAAAGCCCGAAAGGTATTGGTATAATCCGCCTGATATTTTTCCATCATACTGAGGAGGTCTTCGATCAAGGATTCATCCTCTTTTTCCTCACTAAATAGACCTATCTTTGCCCGCATACCCTTTAGCCAATGCCCATGGTATAATTTTTTATAATCAGAAATAACATCCTCAGCCATTTTAACCGCCTGCTCCTCGTTGTCATGTAAAAGAGGAAGAAGAGTTTCAGCAAACCTGGCTAGATTCCACGCACCAATCAAGGGTTGTTTCCCATAGGCATAACGACCCCCCTTGTCAATGGAACTGAATACGGTTTTAGGATCATAGGTATCCATGAAGGCGCAAGGACCATAATCAATAGTTTCGCCAGAGAGAGCCATATTATCTGTGTTCATCACTCCGTGAATAAAGCCCACCAACTGCCACTTGGCAATGAGAGCGGCTTGACGCTTGCTTACTTCTTGGAGGAGGAAAAGATAGGGGTTCTCACTGCTGGGAGCAGGTATATCCGGGAAATGCCTCTTAAGGGTATAGTCTGCCAAAGCTCTAAGGTCATCAAGAGTACCCCAGTTAGCCGCATATTGAAAGGTGCCTACCCGGATATGACTGGATGCAACCCGGGTGAGAATAGCACCAGGAAGCATGCTTTCTCGGAGCACTGACTCGCCCGTGGTCACCACTGCTAAGCTCCGGGTAGTGGGAATACCCAAAGCATGCATGGCTTCGCTGATAATATATTCTCGAAGCATGGGGCCGAGAACCGCCCGTCCGTCGCCTCCACGAGAATAGGGGGTTCTTCCTGAACCCTTAAGCTGTATATCAAATCGCTCACCCTGGGGAGTAATCTGTTCACCCAAAAGAATTGCCCGTCCGTCTCCCAGCATGGTAAAATATCCGAATTGATGTCCGGCATAAGCCTGAGCTAAAGGGAAAGCACCTTCAGGTATATAATTCCCGGCAAACATGGCGATACTGTCATCTTTTTTTAGCATTTCCTGATTTAATCCCAGATCAGCGGCTAAGGAGGTATTTAAAATGACCAATCTGGGCGCGGGCACAGGAGTCGGATTAAGTTGAGAAAAAAATAACTCCGGTAACCGAGCATAGCTATTATCAAAGTTCCATCCTGCATCTATTGCTTTTTTTTCTGTCATAGAATCTCCTTCCCTCATATTAAAAGCTCCCGGTTTTACCGAGAGCAAACGCACTTATTAATCGACTTAATGCTGTATTCCCTGAGAAATACCGTATAAAGCGTTTCCCGCTTCATCAATATGAATTTCTTCAATGGCCAAATCACCTAAAGCCACAATTCCCATAAGTTTATCATTCTCGACTACCGGCAGCCGTTTTATTTGGTGCTCTGCCATGATCTCAGCAGCTTCATGTGCGTCGGTATCCGGAGTGACCAAGATAATATCGGTACTCATTACATCCCTTGCCCTAGTAGAAGTGGGGTTTTTCCCTTCAGCAATAGCTCTAATAACAATATCCCGGTCGGTGATCAATCCTAATACATTTCTATCCTCTACCACCAGCACAGTTCCAATGTCATTTTCCTTCATTAATCTGGCTACATTTTGTATCCCTGTATCTTGTGATACTGTTATCACATCTTCCGTCATAATTTCCCGAACTTTCATATTTTTAGCCTCCATAAATTTAGTTTCTTTTATCTCCTTTATCTCTTTTAAAAGTGTCTGCATGTTGAGAAAAGCTTATACTGCTAATTTATGGAGTATAGAAGGAAAACTTTAGAATGGAAAATCACAATACAAAAAACACAGGAGAATCATTCCCCTGTGTTTTTGTGTTCATGTAAAACCTTTTTTAGGTCATCCTGACAGCTTATTTCAGAAAGTTTCACCCCAGTACGATAAGCGGAACGGCAAATTACATGTGCTCCCACCGGAGCAGTTAGAAATACAAAGAAAATTCCCAATAGCAAACGAATACTAATAAAACTTTCTACAAAGGCAAAATAAAAGAATGCTCCTGATAAAACACAAAGAACTCCTAATGCAGTACTTTTGGAGGCGGCATGTGATCTGGTATAAACATCAGGAAAACGTACTGCCCCGACGGCACTTAAAAAACTTACCACAGCACCGATAATTATGAAACCGGCAGCCAAGATTTCACCTATCACGCTCATATTCAACCAACGCACCTCTCTCAATGAACTTAGAAAAAGCAACCGTACCAATAAAAGATAAAATACCAAACAAAAGGATTACCTCAAAAAAGGCTCGGGTTTCTAATAAAAGAGACAAGATGGCCATGATCCCGATCAGGTTAATCCCAATAGCATCCATCACAACGATCCGGTCCGGGGCTGAGGGACCCTTAATCACCCTGTAGAGGTAAATAACAGTAGACATGGAAACTAAAAATAGTGAAATCATTAAGATCATTTTAAACATCACGAGTTACCCCCATAATCGCTTTTTCAAAGGCATGCATTGCATTCATCACCTTTGCATCAGGTATATTCATGGCATGAACATAAAGAAATTTTCCTTCCGGTGAAACTTCCATCACAACAGAACCTGGCGTTAGGGTAATGAGCAGTGACAAAACCGTTATTTCCCAATCGCTTTCCAGCTTTGTTTCTAATGAAAAAATACCGGGCCTAAAAGTTAATCGAGGGCTAATGACCTGCCGAAGCACATAAATACTGGATAGGATTAACTCTCTGATAAATATCAGGATTAGCTTAACCATAGCCCAGAGCTTTTTAAGATAAAAAGGGGTGGGGAAAAAACGCCTCATCATGAAAATCAGTATAAATCCAATCAGATAGCCCGTTAAAAAGGTCAAGCTGCTCCATGCATCATTGAGCAACATCCATAAAAAAGCGATAAAGATATTTAATAAAAGCTGGCTGGACAATTAAACCACCTCACGTAAAACAGCTTCAATATAAAAATCGGGATTCATCATGCTCTTTGCCGCCTGTTCTATAAATGGATAGAAAGTCTCTGCTCCAACTCCCCAAAAAATACCCACAGCAGTCAATAGTACACAGGGAAGGAGCAAGCCCCTGGTATTCCCCTTTTCCATTTCCTGGCTAAGGTTTGTTTCTCCCCAAAAACCGTTAATAAAAACCTTCATTAGGGAATAGATAACCATTAAACTCGACAATAAACCAATTGCGGCCAGTAAGTAGTATCCGGCACCCTCCGTCCCCATTGCTAACCCCTCTTTAATTATCAAAACTTTGCCTACAAATCCACTCAATGGGGGAACTCCGGCTAAGGAGAAAGCAGTAATAAAAAACATCCAGCCAAGTAAAGGGTGATTACGGATCAATCCGCTCATATCCTTTAATTTGCTTGTTCCCACAATGCTAATCATAGTTCCGCCTAGGAGAAATAAAAGTGCTTTCATCACAATATCATGAATTAAATAGTAAATGGCACCTATTATAGCCCCAGAGGTAAAAACCGCTAGGCCCGAAACAATAAAGCCCACAGAGATAATAACATTATAAGCCACTATATTACGAATGTCCCAATAAGCAACTGCGCCAAATCCCCCTAAAATCATGGTAAGGGCTGCCATTACACCCAGCAGCGTATGGGTAATCTCAGGCTGATGGTAAAAAACCAGGGTAAACATTCTAAAAAGTGCATAAATACCGACCTTCGTCAACAGAGCTCCAAAAATCGCCGCAATGGCTGTTGGGGGAGCACTATAAGATCCCGGAAGCCAGAAGAAAAGAAAAAGGGCAGCCTTTAAGCTAAAGACGATTAAAAAAAGTATGGCTACCGTAGTCATAAAACCGGTCTGTCCTGCTTCTGCAACGCGGACGGAAATATGGGCCATATTCAAGGTACCGACGGCCGCATATAAATAAGCTATTGCTAAGAGAAATAGGGTTGATGAAATGCTATTGATCACAGTATATTTAATCGTTTCCCGGAATTGAACTTTTGTTCCCCCAAGAGAAAGCAGCACATAAGACGAAAGAAGCATCACTTCAAAACAAACAAAAAGATTAAACAAGTCACCTGTCAAAAATGAACCGTTGATTCCTGTAATTAGAAAGTGGAACAAAGGATAAAAATAAAATTGCTCTCGTTTCTCTCCAATGGATTTAAAGGCATATAAAATGCAAACAAGCCCAACAAAACTAGTCGTCAAGAGAAGCAGTGCCGAAAGCATATCCACAACCAGAACAATGCCAAAGGGAGCCTGCCACCCTCCCAGTTCCAAAATTTGAATTCCTGCCCTAGACACCTGCTGCATAAGATAAAAAGAAACAACGCCGGTTAAAGTAAGGGAAAAAAAACTAAACCCTCTCTGAAACAAAGTGTTTTTTCGAAAAATTGCCAGGATGAGTCCGGTCAACAACGGTATGAGTAAAGGAAAAATAACAAGATTATTCATCATTAGCACCTCTCAATTGGTCCATGTTTTCTGTGCCTAATGTTCTATAAGTCCGGTAAGCCAGTACCAATAAAAAAGCAGTTAAGGCAAAATTAATCACAATTGCTGTTAAGATTAGTGCTTGGGGAAGAGGATCCGTATAGGAAACAGACTTTCCGCCTAATAAAGGGGGACCGCCTGTTTTGAGTCCACCGATGGTAATTATCAAAAGATTCGCACCATGGGATATTACAGAGGCTCCCAGAATAATCCTAATAAGGCTTTTGGCAAGCATCAGGTAGACACCAATGCTAAATAAAATACCGATAATGATGGCCATTAACGTTTCCATATGCAGATATCCTCACTTATGGTATAAATAATTGATAGAGCGGTGCCCAAAACCGCTAACGCTACCCCCACATCAAAAATAACTGCCGTCGCAAGCTCTGTTCTCCCGAAAATAGGAAGATTGACCACTCCAAAGGTATGGCTTAAAAAGGGGCTACCGAATATAAAGGATCCCATTCCTGTTGAAACTGCAAGCAAAACACCTATCATCGCCAGAACTTTAAAATCTATGGGAAAAACCTCCCGTATAGTTTTAAGATCATAAGCCAGTAATAGCAGGGTAATGGACGAAGCAACCATTAACCCGCCGACAAATCCTCCTCCGGGATTATGGTGTCCCGCTAAAAAAAGGAATACGGCAAAGGTTAATATCACAAAAGCAGCAACCTTTGTCACAGTTTGCAAAATCACATCATTTATCCTCATTATGCTCCCCTCCTGCAAGACATAGTTTAATCAATGTATAGACACCCAATCCGCCAACACAGAAAACAAGGATCTCCAGCATCGTATCAAAACCCCGAAAATCTACAAGAATGGCATTAACAATATTTCTTGCTCCTGCTAATTCATAGGAATTTTCAAAAAACCAGGAGATGGGTTCAAATAAACGATTACCTTGAGAAGATATGGTCATGGCTGTCACCATCAAGCCCACACCAAGGGCTACTATCAGATTGGTTAATTTAAAACCTATTTTCCCCATCTCTTTTGTAAGACCAGGCAGAAAGTAAAAATACAGTAAAAATAAGACGGTGGTTACGGTTTCCACAACCAGTTGAGTCAAAGCTAGATCCGGTGCTCGAAAAACCACAAAAAACATAGCCACCAGATAACCCATGACCCCGAGACTAATCACGGCCACCAGCTTGGTGTGGCTAAATAAAACCTTCATAGCAGCCCCCACCATCACCAGGGCTAAGATAGCCTCATAGATGCTGATGGGATTATTGGCCGCCGGATTAAACTGAAAGCCTTTTAACAACAGCATTACTCCAGAAGGTACCAAGACAAAGAAAGCAAAAATATAAAATAGATAGTCCCGAATAAATCCGGTCATATACCCAAGAGTAATCCGTTTAAAAGCCTTTTCTGTTTTTACCAGCAGTTGATCATAAATGTAGTTCAATGTAAAACCCAGGGGAAGGCGGCCATAGATCCCTGACCACTTTTCAAAACTAACAAACAAGAAAGTGCCAAGTATTATAACCCCAATAGTCATCATTAATTCAGGCGTCCAGCCATGCCAGGCCTTAATGGGGCCAATCCCCAAGCCTGACTCTCCAAAGTCAGGCAAAACTGATGCCACCGCCGGCAAAAGTAGATACTCCGCCAGAACATTGGGAAAAAAGAAAAATAGGATTACCAAAGACGCCAATACTATAGGTGGAAAGAGCATGCCCCATGAAGCTTTGTGAGTTTTTCTCTCCAGTTTTTGGGGTTGGTAATTTCCCATAAATGATTTAAAAACAAAGATCATACAGTAAACAAATGTAAAAATACTGGCGACCCAGGCTACAACAGGAAACAGTATTCCCCATGTTTCCATACGAAAAATATCCAGATGAGAGGCATTAAGCACTCCAGCAAAAAACAACTCCTTGCTAAGAAAACCGTTAAAAGGGGGAATTCCAGCCATGGAAAAACTTCCGATCACAGCCAAGGTAAAGGTAACTGGCATCAGACTCATCAGTCCGCCCAGTTTTCGGATATCACGAGTGCCGGTTTCCCTGTCAATAATACCCACCACCATAAATAAACATCCTTTAAAAGTGGAATGGTTAATCAGATGGAATACAGCTGCTAGAATCGCGGTGATATACAGGGCTGCTTCTCCTCCCGGCCCATAATACATGGCTGCCGAGCCCAAACCCAGTAGGCACACAATCATGCCTAATTGACTAACGGTGGAAAAAGCCAGCATCGCTTTTAGATCCACTTGTTTAACAGCGGAAAATGAACCCCAGAATAAGGTAATAAGCCCCACAACGGAAACGATCCAAAACCAGGCCATACTTCCGCCATAAATGGGGGTAAAACGGGCAATCAAATAAATTCCCGCCTTAACCATTGTTGCCGAATGAAGATAGGCACTAATTGGTGTGGGTGCCTCCATGGCATCAGGCAGCCAGATATGAAAGGGAAACTGGGCTGACTTGGTAAAAGCCCCCAACAGTATAAACACCATTGACGGTAAAAACAGGGGATGGTTTTTTATTTTACCTGTCTCCAGAATCATTTCACGAATGCTGAAGGTATCCGCAATATTTCCGAGAAGAAGAAAACCTGCAAACATGGCAAACCCGCCAAATATGGTAATCAATAATGCCTTTTGCGCACCATAACGAGAACCCTTTCTTTGGTACCAGAAAGCTATTAATAAAAAGGAAGAGATACTTGTTAGTTCCCAGAACAAGTACAAAACAAGGATGTTGTCCGAAAAAACAACTCCCAGCATGGCACCCATAAACAATAATAAATATATATAAAAATTAGCTAATGCTTCACGTTCTTTGGACATATAATAGATAGAATAGAGAATAACTAGCGCACCTACGCCCAAGATGATCAGCCCGAAAATCAAAGCCAGGCCGTCTACATAAATGGTGTAGTTTATGCCCAAGGAAGGAATCCACGGAATAGAATGGTCAAAAGTGTTCTCTTTTGCCACAAAAGAAATGTGCTTAAAAAGATATAAAAACAACACGGTGGGTATAGGTAAAATAAACCACCCGGTATGAAGCCGGGGGACATGCTTATAAATAAAAGGAACAATTACTGCATATAATAATGGAGTAAAAATGATCAAATACAAAACAAAATACAGCCTCCTTCTTAATCTAACCAGCCTTATTTAAACCAGCTTTGATTATTCTTATTTTTAAAGCTTATTTCAATTGAAAATTGATCTTGAATATTATATGATATAAAGCCAAGAGAACAATAATTGCTAGTTCCCTAAAAACTTGAGCAATATCCAAATTTCTGGAGGTACTTTATGAAAAACATTAAAACACATATGGATGAAAGTATTCTTGTTTGTGTATATTATGGCCCTAATGGTGAACGTTTGATTCATAGAGGATGTAGGCTTGCCAGTATGCTGGACTGTCCCCTTTATATACTAACAATTGATCCGCTGCCCCTGGAAGAATTTGATGCCGAGAAAACTGATTATATTGCTAGGTGGAAGCAGCTTGCCAAAGAACATAATGCAGAAGAATACATTATTAGAGATAATGAAAAACGTCCCGTACCAAAGGTTATTGCCGAGGTAGCCCGAGAAAAGAATATTACACAGATTATAATCGGCCAAACCGCCCAAAGCCGCTGGCAGGAAATTACCAAAGGATCTATCATCAATATTATATTGCGGGAAATTCCCTTTATTGACCTGCACATTGTTTCTGTAGCACGACATTTAGAAGGCAAAGAGGGTTACTTTGAAAAGGGAATACGTGCCTATTTAGTTAAAGAAGGAGACGCTTATCGCTTAAGCTTCAATTATAACAAAGATGTTGTCCATAAAGGCATTTTTTTCAAAGAAACAGGTACAGATTTTAACAATGGTGTTTTCAGGTTTATGAATAATCAAGAAACTATGCAGGTTCACATAACTAACGACTATGTTACAGAACTAAAAAATGTTCACATTACAGGACCCGGGTCTGAATCTGAAACATGGGAGAAAAAGTAACGTGTAAATAGAGTTTCTAATCGTCAGACGGTTAGAAACTCGTTATTGAGGAATTTTTAGTTATTGGATAAATAATAAAGCCACAAAACTGTCATGTTCTTAAACATAACGCTTGTGGCTTAATGCTTACGAGGTTAGCTGACGGGTTAGGAGTAGCCATCCCTTCTAAAAATAGATTCACCCCAATATTTGGTTCCCCCGCTCCATTGGAATTGAATTCAGCATCTATGTAATTATTATTTACTAAAGTACTAATGTTTATTATACCATATAACATTAGCTAAATCAACGAACACAAAAATAATTAGGAAATCTGTCTAAAATTCTTAGGGGAATTCATACGTGTTATGCCCGGCACCGCGAAGGATCTAATATCCTTCGCGGACGCTCAGGATAACGCATATCAAGCCATGTCAAGGGGACTGGGGGATTGACATTCAGTTATTGTTTATTTTAATGCTTTATGTGCAGTCTCTTTTGTACCCAAAAGTGCAATAAAGCAAACGACCGAAGCTGCCATTAAATAAAACGCCGGTGCATACATATTCCCCGTTTGCGCTATTAGATACGTGGCCACAAATGGGGCTGTGCCTCCAAAAATCGCGTTCCCAAAATTAAAGGAAAGAGCAAAGCTGGTATATCGTACTTCTGTTGGAAACGTTTCCGCAAGGAATGTGGCAAGTACTCCATCGTTCCCAGCTAAAATAGCTCCAAGTAAAATTAATGCTAATACAGAGTAAAACCCACCTTGAGATAACAAAATAAAAGTTGGATAGGTAACAATTACAAAAATAATACATACACTTATTAACAATGGTTTCCTCCCAACACGATCGGCTAATGAGCCAACCATCGGCAGGAATATAGTGTAAGTAGTCAAGGTTACCAAAGTAACTAGTGTCCCCTCAACTTTACCAAAGTTTAATTCTTCAGTGAGATAAGTAGGCATATAGCTGAGAATGATGTAGAATCCAACAGCATTAAGCAAAACAACACCAAATGCACGAAGAATTTGCTTTTTATATTTCATAACTTCTTTAAATGACCCGGCTTCAACAGATTGTTGAGACTGTTTAGCCTTTTCTTCCATTTCCCTATAGACCGGTGTATCTTCCAATTTTAATCGCATAAACAAAACTATAGATCCAAAGGGTAATGCTAAAAGGAAAGGAACTCGCCATCCCCAACTTAGTAAAGCTTCCGGTGATAGATTAAATTCCAAAAGTGCAGCAACTAATGCTCCTGTCATAAGTCCGAAAGCAGTACTGGCCGGTACCAGACTGACTAGCAATCCTCTTTTGCTCGGCGGTGCATATTCTGCAATAAATGATGAAGCTCCAGCATATTCACCTGCCGCGGAAAACCCTTGTACAATACGGCATATAAGTAATAGTACCACTGCCACTGAGCCGATCTGAGCATAGCCCGGTATTAACCCAATGGCAAAGGTTGCCAGTGACATAATACCGACCTCTAGTATTAATACATTCTTCCGACCCAATTTGTCACCATAGTGGCCCCAAAATAATCCTCCAAACGGTCTTATAATAAATGAGATCGCGAATACGGCAAATGTTCCTAACAAAGCAGCAGTTTTATCACCAGGTGCAAAAAAAACTGTTGCAATAATTGTTGCTAAGTATCCATAGGATGCATAATCAAACCATTCAATAGCATTGCCGATTGCAGCTGCAAAAACTGCTCTTTTGAGTTCAGCAGAATAAATCTGTGGTGAAGATTTTTGTTCTAATTGTTGATCTTTAGCACTCATACCTGCGCCTCCATTATTATTGCAATGATTAATAGATTAATAATTGCTTTTAGCATGCCCCATGTCGATTCTATTTTTACCTAAAAAATAAACAAAACATGAGGAATATTTTCCCAAGAGGAGACAGGTACCTTGTCCTCCCGTTTCGCTAATATTTTTTCCTAGATAAATACAGTAAATTATTAGCTAATCTAGCTTCTTCTAACAGGTTCCTGCTTTCACAAAGCCGTAAACAATTAATTGTCTTTTGTGCACGAAGAATATAATAACAATTAGCATACCCAATGTCAAATCCATTTTCTCCCGTGCACCGCTACATAAAATTTTTGCCTCCGCACAGAATAAATAACAAAGTTAAAACTATTGGAGGCAAATCACGTGAACATAAACGAAGAGAAAAATTTCACAAAACCACCCCAGTCTTTTTGGATGGCTTCAACTCCCCAAACAGATTATCCTGTTTTAAAAGAGGATATAAAGGTTGATGTAGCAATCATCGGAGGAGGATTCTCCGGTATTGGGTGTGCCTATATGCTTTTAAAAGAAGGAGTTAAAGCCTGCATTTTAGAAGCCAACCATATTTTGCAAGGCACAACCGGACATACCACGGCTAAAATTACATCTCAGCACGGTTTAATTTACAACAAAATAAAAAGTCAAATCAGTAAGGAATTCGCCCAACAATATGCTGATGCCAATGAGTCGGCGGTTAAGATAATTGAGCAAATCGCCCAGAAACACAAAATAGACTGTGATTTTACCTCCCAGTCTGCCTATGTCTATACCCTGCAAGATAAGTATGTCAGACAAATAAGTGATGAAGCTGATACAGCATCCTCACTAGGAATAGCCGCTAGTTTTCTAAATGAAATTCCCCTGCCTTTTCCAATTAAAGCGGCGGTACGTTTTGACAACCAGGCACAATTTCACCCCAGGAAATTCCTTCTCGCCCTAGCTAAAATAATTTCTGATGACGGTTGTAAAATTTATGAACAAACCAGGGTTGTTGATATTGAAGAAGATAACCAACATTACTTTTTGACAACTAATAATGGGAAAAAGGTTTCCGCAGATAAGGTGATCATTGCTTCTCATTACCCCTGCTACAACAAGAATGGACTTTATTTCGCCAGAATTTACTCCGAAAGATCATATGCTCTTGCCATAAAAGCGAAGGAAAAATATCCGGGAGGCATGTATATTACTGCGGAAGAACCGGGCCGTTCATTTAGAAACCTACCGTATAACGACGGAGAATTAATCATTATCGGCGGAGAACACCATAAAACCGGACAAGGCCAGGATACAATAAAGCATTATGAATCCCTGGTAGACTTTGCAAACCAAAACTATACTGTGGAAGATATTCCCTACCGTTGGTCTACCGAAGATTGTATGACTTTAGACAATATCCCTTATATTGGACATTTTACCTCGGATACCCCGAACCTTTATATTGCTACCGGGTACAAAAAATGGGGAATGACCACCAGTATGGTTTCAGCTGTGTTATTAAAAGATTTAATAGTTCATGGAGAAAGCCCGTGGCAGGATGTCTTTAATCCATCCCGAAAAACAATAGTCGCGTCAGCGAAAAACTTTATTGTGGAAAACCTTAATGTAGCCGAACAGCTAATTGACGGAAAAGTCTCCTCCCCACCAAAGGATATAAAGATTGCGCCAGGCGAAGGAAAAATTATCGAAGCAAACGGCCAGAGAGCAGGAGCATATCGGGACGAAAAAGGCAAATTACACGTTGTAGACACTACTTGTACCCATATGGGTTGTGAATTGAATTGGAACTCCGCTGAGAAAACCTGGGATTGCCCCTGTCACGGTTCAAGATTTTCCTATAAAGGTAATGTGATTAAAGGCCCGGCCCTTCGACCTTTAGATATGCATGATGATGTCAATACCATAGCAAAGTTGATTAAGGATGATTTTTAGCTTCTGGGGCTCACCCCTGAATTGTTGACCAATGCCGACAAACCAAAATAGAGGGAGCAACTTTAAAGTTACCCCCTCTATTTTTCTGCTAAATAAATTAGACAGACACCCCCCGGCACGCATATCAACCATACACTCCCGGATAGTAGGTAAGCCAGCCACCGCTTAGATTCTTCACTCTGGTAAATCCCTGCTGGGTTAAAATACGATAGGCTAAATATCCCCGGAGACCAATTTCACAGTAGATTACGATATCTTTATCTTTGGGGAGTTCATCCAAACGGCTCCGCAGTTCATCAATGGGGATATGCAGGGATCCGGGAATAAATTTTCCTTTGCGTTCTTTAGCAGTCCTCACGTCAACCATCACTAGATCCGGTGATGATTTAATTTCCTCCAGTTCATGCCAATGAATTATTTGCACATTACCATTTATAATATTTCCGGCAACATAACCTGCTATGTTCACCGGGTCTTTGGCTGATGAAAATGGTGGTGCATAGGCCAGTTCCAGTTCTTGGAGATCAAAGACGGTGTCATGGCGGCGAATTGCTCCGGCAATAACATCGATGCGTTTATCCACACCCTGCACACCAATAATTTGCGCTCCAAAAATGCGTCCGGTATTCTTATCAAAGATAAGTTTGATGGATAGCCTCTTTGCTCCCGGATAATAGCCGGCATTAGATCCGGAATGGGTATAGGAGACTTCGTAGGGTATGCCAAGTTTACGCAAAGTTTTTTCATTCGCCCCGGTGGAAGCGGCAGCCATATCAAAAACTTTAACAATAGACGTACCCAGCGTTCCTCCATATTGGTTGTTCCGTCCGGCGATAATATCCGCCACAATCCGACCCTGTCGATTAGCCGGACCTGCCAGTGGAATGAGAGCCGGCTGTCCGGTGACATAGTTTTTAACCTCAATGGCGTCACCAATGGCATATATGTTTTCGTTGGATGTCTGGAGCCTTTCATTTACCTTGATGCCGCCTAAGCTGCCAATGGCCAAACCGGCTTCCTGGGCTAATTTAGTTTCCGGCTTAACCCCAATGGCTAAAATCACGAGATCTGCCTCGATCTCCTCCCCGCTATTAAGGACGACAACGGTAGTATCTTCCTTTTTAACAAAGGACTTTACTCCATCTTCCAGGATGAGGTCAACTCCCTTTTTGGCAATATGCTCATGAAGAATGGAAGCCATTTCAAAATCTAAAGGAGCCATGACCTGATTGCTCATTTCTACAATGATTGTTTCCACTCCCCTGGCATGAAGATTCTCCGCCATTTCCAAACCGATAAACCCACCGCCTATCACCACGGCACTTGGCGGTTGATGCTCATCAATGTATTTTTTTATCCGATCAATATCTGCTACATTGCGTACGGAAAAAGATTCAATGCTATCTAGCCCAGGGATGGGAGGACGTACTGGAGCGGCTCCGGGTGAGAGAATCAAGACATCATAGGTTTCTATGTAGGTTTTTCCATTTAACTCTTGGACTTCTACTGTTTTTTCCCGGGGAAAAATACGGGTAACCTCACTATTGGTGCGGACATCAACTTGAAAGCGTTTTATCATCCCTTCCGGAGTTTGCACCAGCAAATCATCCCGTTTAGCTATAACTCCTCCGACATAATAGGGTAAACCGCAGTTAGCATAAGAAATATGTTCTCCCCGCTCAAATATAATGATCTCAGCCTGTTCATCCAAACGCCGTAAGCGTGCCGCCGCACTGGCACCCCCGGCAACTCCTCCGACGATCACTATCTTTTTACCCATATCAAATACCTCCATAAGAAATCTCCCACAATTGAAAAAAGTCATCGCAGACACCATATTATCAGAATATCCTTGTAGTTTAAGCTAAACCTTTTACAAGGAGAGATTGAGTTGCATGCAATGACCTATGTTCATGATATGTAAAATCCGAAAAATTAATAACTACATAAATTACAGCAATTCCGATAAAAACCGGAGTTTACATAATCTGTTATTACAAATTATAGCATGTCATACTTGTTACGTAAAGCTTGCCAGGTTTGTAGTTTGGTAAGGCGTTATATCTCCCTTAAGGAAGTAATCCCCCTTCAACCTCTGCAATTTCTTCGATGCGCCAACATCTCACTTTTCTGCCATTCTCAAGCTCTTTAAGCTTAGGATCACTTTCCAAGCATAAACCACTTGCATATTTGCACCGCGATGCAAACCGACATCCAGGGGGAACATTTTCTAAGGGCGGTACTGACCCACTTATCGTATGTAACCTCTCTAACCGATTACCATTAAGTTGGGGAATAGATTTCATTAAGCCATGGGTATAAGGGTGATACGGATTTTTAATGAAACATCATCAACAGCTGTAATACGGCCATGTTCGGTACGAAAATGAGTCTTTAATCCCAACTACCTCTAACAAATTAATTGTATTTTCAGACATATATTCTTCACCTCTCATTTGTCTTTACAATTATTTAACGTTAGTTGTGTGTGGATCAAGTAAATTACGTAGGCTAGGCCGTCTCCTAAAAATTCAAATTTTTTCTAGTATAAATCTCTTAAAATTAAATTTGTGACTCCCGGATTCAGGCCGAGTTCTACTCTCTTTACTTTGGGGTGTTTCTTGTATACCTTACGCACCATATCCCGAAGTTCTGTTCCCCCACGGTAGCCGTGCACGACACGAATGATATAAATATCCGACTTAGCCTGCTTTAGTTTGCTGTTGATAAAAACTTGGGCTTGGTATTTGGTCATTCCGTGAATATCAAGCTCAATTATGCCACTTCCTTGGTTTTTAAACATGATGGCCTTGCCTCCCCCCGGAGGGACAAGGTACCTGTCCCCTTGCCCCTCTGGATAGGATCAAAGCACCGAAGAGGAAACACATGATCATACTGATCACGCCGCCCCAGCCAAAGTTTTTCCAAAATACACCGCCCAGTGTCCCCACACTACTGGATCCGGCGTAATAGAAACAAAGGTAGAGGGATGATGCTTGGGCAATGTCATGAGTGGCCTGACGTCCTACCCAGCTACTGGCTATTGAGTGGCTGCCAAAAAAGCCAAAGGTAAAAAGGGCGATCCCCATAATTTTAATGATTAAAGTGGTGGTTAAAGTAATTAAAGCCCCGGATGCCATGATCAAAAGACCCATCAAAAGAATTTTCCGCCGGCCGTATTTGTCCGCCATGCGGCCCATCCAAATAGAACTGAATGTTCCCACGAGATAAATCAAAAAAATAGAGCCGATAATTGTTTGGCTCAAAGAATAGGGTGGCGCAAGCAATTGATAGGTGATGTAGTTATATAGTGTCACAAAACTCCCCATCAGACAAAAAGCTATACCGTATAAACAAAGTAATCCCGGATCTTTTAGATGATTAACCAGGGTTTTAAAGAGCTGTCCGATGTCTAAAGATCGGGGGTGAAAGTTTTTTGACGGGGGCAGCAGGAACCAAAATAACAAACCTGCAAGAACACCCAACAAACTAATGGCACCTATGGCCACTCGCCAGCCAAAATAATCACTGATCGCTCCGACAACGACCCGGCCGCTCATCCCGCCCACTGTGTTCCCTCCGATATAAAGTCCCATGGCGGCCCCAAGACTTTTAGGTTCAATTTCTTCACTAAGATAGGCCATGGCTACTGCCGGTAAGCCTGCCAGGACAATTCCCTGAAGGATGCGAGAAATCAGGATTAACTGATAATTTGGCGCAAAAGCAGTGAGAAATGTCAAAACAGATGCTGAACAAAGAGAAAAAACCATGAGAGGTTTACGCCCTTTTACTTCCGACAAGGAGCCAACCAATAACATGCTCACAGCCAGGGCAGCTGTCGTCAGGGAAAGAGACAGGCTGGCTACGGCAGGAGAAATATGAAATTCCTGAGAAAACGCCGGCATCAGGGTTTGGGTACAATACATAATAGCAAAGGTGTTTAAACCACCAAAAAACAAAGCCAGGGTTGTTTTACGAAAAGTCAAAGTTCCTTTTTGAATATAACTCATATTGTGTCACCTCATTAACACCACCGGGACGCGGGGGCAGGGCACATATTGGCACTTTTATCGTCCCAGTGATATTCTACCATAAGAATAGCGGAGGGACAATGCAGTGTAACCACCATCTACCATGAGAACTGCCCCCGTCTGTCCCCTTGATTCTTTTGGTTTTTAGAAAAAATCCTCCCGGAGAAGGAATCAGGAAAAATGTGGAGTATTAAGTATTATAATAGCCTATTACTGCTTAATTTGGAGGGGTTTGTTTGTTTAAAAAGAAGAAGGGAAATGAAGAATTTTTTTGGGAGGAGTTAGGCGATATAGTGTCAGGCAGACCAAATCTTGGGCAAATGGTTCCGGTTTCAACTTATAGGTTGCTGCAATACTCAGTGCGTCATGTGCTAACTAAAGAATTTGACAGAGAGTTTGCCGATAATATTCTTTTTAAAGCGGGAAAGATTGTCGGGAAAAAGTTTTGCCGAGATTTTTTGGATACAAAATTATCATTCCCTGATTTTTTTTCGCAGCTGAAAACAGTCTTAATGGAGCAGAAGATTGGCATTTTACGAATAGAAAAGGCAGATCTTGATAACATGGAGTTTTTGCTTACGGTGGCTGAAGACTTAGATTGCTCCGGACTGCCATTTATTGATACCACAGTATGCAATTTTGATGAGGGCTTTATTGCCGGAATTATGAAAATGTATGTGGGAAAAGAATTCTCTGTAAAGGAAATTGATTGCTGGGGATCCGGCGATAGAGTCTGCCGATTCCTAGTTAATCATCCGAAATAAATATCATTAATTTTGGTAAAGGAATAGGTGCTTTTTGTGAATGATCAAGAAAATCAGATTATAGAACAGATAACTGTTAAATTAACTAAACTGCTTAAAGGAAAAAAGACCGAGCCTATTTGTTATGAGAACTATCCAGAGCCCTTAAAGTTATTAGCCAAGAGGATAAATGAGCTATTGTATTCATTTTCGGAAATTTGGAATTTTGCACTGCCTCTCTCCCAAGGGATGCTGAGTATAGAACCTCCAAAAGCAGGCAATATTCTAGCATCTCCCTTTAAGGAAATACATTCCCAGCTAAGGACCTTAGTATGGCAGGTACAACAGATAGCAGAAGGTGATTACAAACAACGAGTCCATTTTATGGGGGAATTTTCCCACGCATTTAATAGTATGGTTGAAGCTTTGGAAGAAAAGGATCACTTGATTAAAGAAAATATTCGCTTTCTGGAAAGCGAGGCCAAAAGACTGAGAGAAAGCGAATCCCGTTATGCTTCAGCGGTCAAAAATTCCCCCGGAGGAATATATATTTTCGATCCACTTACCATGCGGGTTTTAGAATCAAATGAACAGTTTAATATTATGATGGGCTACAGCAAAGAAGAGATGGAAAATTTAAGAGTTTATGATTTTTATCAAGAAACATACCTTGCTGAGGAAGATCTCAAAAACATCTTAGAAAAGAGCTTACATAGTATTACTAACCGTCAATACCGCTTAAAAAATGGCACAAATATAAATGTAGATATTAATTCATGCTGGTCCGAAAGCGGGCAGTCTAGTGTGGTGATTGTCAGCGTTCAGGACGTTACGGAACGTAATAAAGCACAAGAAATCGCTGTAAAATACAAGGTTTTATTAGAGAATGCCCGGGATATTATTTTGTTTGCACATCTGGATGGACGCATAATAGAAGCCAATAAGGCGGCAGAAGACGCTTATGGATATACCAGGGATGAGCTTCTTTTAATGGATATTTATGACCTATATAAACCAGATGA
Organism: Bacillota bacterium; assembly: GCA_050952465.1. Taxonomy (GTDB): domain Bacteria; phylum Bacillota; class Dehalobacteriia; order Dehalobacteriales; family Dehalobacteriaceae; genus DUPU01. Next base: position 298,965 of record JBMNKZ010000007.1, read on the forward strand.
TCGCCTAACTATTAAAAAATATATGCAGGAAGCAACCGTTTGGGGTAAAACCTTTGAGACAGAGCATGTGAGAAAAGACGGGACTTCTTTACCGGTAGAAATAAGCTCCCAGGTAATTGAAATCAGGAATGAAAAAATATTGGGGAAAGTGATTAGAGACATCAGTGATCGGAAGCGCATAGAAGATAATCTACGTTATTTTGCATCCCATGACGCTTTAACAAGGGTGCCCAATAGATTTGTTCTAGAACGTACCTATGACCTAATTACATCTCAAATTAATCAAGTAAATGATTTAGGGGCATTATTGTTAATCGATGTAGATAATTTCAAATTTATTAATGATACTTTTGGCCATACGGTCGGTGATATGGTATTGGTGGATTTGGTGTCAATATTAAAAGAACAGCTTAGTGAAGATGACCTTTTGGCCAGGTTAGGCGGGGATGAATTTGCTGTGCTGCTGAAAAATGCAACCACTATCGAGGCACGTCTTAAAGCTGAAAATTTAAGAGGTGCTGTAGAAAAAGCAAAATTCAGTCCAGAAAATTATGAAATCCCCTTTGGTTGTACCATTAGTATTGGAGTTGCGCCAATTCATAACAGTACCCTCCAGTTTAAAGAGGTCATTTCCCGTGCTGACTATGCTCTTTACCAATCAAAAGAGCAAGGGCGAAATCGAGTGTCTTGCGCTTGTAATGAGCAATTGGCCATGGACAAACTTAACGAAACAAACAAGTTGATGTTATTGATCAATGATGCTATTGAAAAGGATAGATTTGTTTTATACTTCCAGCCGGTAGTTAATATTATATCGGGAGAGACTGTTCATCATGAGGCCTTAATAAGAATAGCTACCGAAGCCGGGGACACAATCTTACCAAATAAAGCACTATCTATAGCAGAACGTTTTGGTTTGATGTCTCAAATTGATAGGCGGGTAATAGATCTATCCTTTGAAGCCCTAGAAAAATACCCCACACTTAAGTTGTTTGTGAATCTCTCTGGGGTCAGTATCGGTGACGAAGAACTTCTTATCCTAATTGAAAAGAAAATATGCCAAAAAGGAATCAAACCTTCCCGGCTTGGCTTTGAGATTACGGAAACTACTGCGGTTAAGGATCTGGTTCGAGCAGATCGGTTGATTAGACGGCTTAAAGAGAAAGGTTGCCTATTTGCCTTGGATGACTTTGGAATAGGTTTTTCCTCTTTTTCTTACCTTCAATATCTTTCTGTTGATTATGTTAAGATTGATGGAAGCTATGTACATGATCTGGATAAAAACATTAAAAACAGAGCTATGGTTCAAGCAATGAACACAGTTTCCCGATCTCTGGGCAAAGAGGTTATTGCTGAATTTGTTGAGAGTAGTTCAATTTTAGAAATATTAAAAGAGGATCAGGTGAGTCATGCTCAAGGGTATTACCTGGGACAGCCACAACCTACCCCGTGCAAATGAGGGGACAAAGCTGGTGGTAGCTTTTAGTTGTAGAGAATTGTTAACTTAGTGATATTTAGGGAAACAATGAATTTAACCAGCCTTTTTATATAAAAAGAAACGGAGGAAAAAAGGATCTGTAACAAAAAGTCATATTGTTAATAAATATGATAAGAGTGACTTTCCTACGTTAGGTAAAATAACGTGACAATAATGAATAGGAGTTGATAATTCATGGAAAAAAGATTATTCGATCTCGGGAAACTCGCACAATTTGATGAAAATGTGCCGCAAAAAGTTGTTGTTTACCAATCCGATAAGACTCTTGCTGCTATGTGGTGTTTAGAGCCTGGTCAAGAAGTTTTCTTACATATGCATCCTAATTCCGATGATGTCTGGATCTGCATCGAAGGTGAATCCGGCTTATATTTCGCCGGAGATGGCAAAGAAGTAGAGATCTCCAAGGGAATGGCTATTCTGGCTGAGGCTGGACAAACTCATGGAATGAGAAATACAGGTAAAGATCGCTTTGTTTTCATCGGTGTGGCAGGTCCAGTTCCTGTACAGACGGAAAAATTGGATAAGAACTAAGTTTAGACCCTCTATATAGCATCCAAGAAGGACAATCCATAGAAGCCTAGAAAGGGTTGCATATTATGCAACCCCTTCCCTATTGGTTCTCTGATTTAGGAAACCTAACATAAAAAATGGTTCCTTCAGATCCGGTTTGATAATCTAACTGAGCATGATGCCGGGCACAAATATTATAACAAATAGATAGACCCAGGCCGGTCCCATTATCTTTGGTGGTGACAAAGGGCTGGCCCAGCTTGTCATGGATAGCTTGGGGAATGCCGCATCCCTCATCTTGAACTTCCAGCACCACTTTTTCTCCCCGACTATATGTTCTTAGGTACAAAGTTCCCCCAGGATCCATACTTTCCAGGCCATTGCGCACTAAGTTCAGAATCAATTGGCGAATCTCCTTCTCATCCAAAAGAATTGCCGAAACATCTTGTAGCTCAAGTAATATCTCCTGATCCGAATTAACAGCATCGGCTTGGATTAGAGGACATAACTTCAGAATCACATCATTTAGATTCATGGCCTGAAGTTTCATCGGTTTGTTTTTTGCTAATGATAAATACTCTGAGATAATGGTGTTGGCCCGATCCAGTTCTTCAATCATGAGGTTAATGTTTTCCGGGGAAACATTTTTCTGCTCTTTCATTAACTGCAGGAACCCTCTGACCACACTTAAAGGATTCCTGATTTCATGGGCAATACCGGAGGCCATCTCCCCTAGGACATGCAGCATATCTAACCGCTGCATTTCTTTTTTCATCTGGTCATTTTCGGATATGTCTTTGGCACAACTGAATAAGCAGTTCAGCCCATTTATTTCTGCTTCCTCGCATGAATAAAGGATACGGTGCCGCTCACCCTCTTTACCATAGGCATCAAATTCTAAATTCTTGATAAAACCATGTTTTTTGCTTTCTGTCACCATAAAACTATGGGTCTCCTCATCAATTAACCCCAGGTCTAGGGCACTTTTCCCCAACACCTCCTCTTTTTTGTAGCCAAAACATTTAATAAAACTTTCGTTAACATCAACAAATTTCCAATCACTACTATTTCTAATAGTCATAATATCCGGACTTAGTTCAAATGCTTTGAAGAAAAGTTCTTCCGCATTTTTTTGTTCCGTAATGTCATCAAAAACTCCGATTAAGAATTTTTCCCCATGCATTTCGGTAATTTGAAGTTTGGACTGACACATAATAATTTCTCCGGATTTTTTGACTAACTTAACTTCAAGGTTTTGATAGAACCCATAATTTTGCAGTGTTTCCTTTATCTCTGATAGTTTTTCTGGTTCTGCCAAGATACCTATTTCCCGTGGGGTTTTTCCTATAATTTCTTCTTTGGTATAGCCGATAATGCGGGCACAGCTGGCATTAATAGCAATAAAGCGAGCATCATCCCATCTGAAAATAAATAAGCCGCTAGGGCTGGCATTAAAAGCCATGGAAAAGCGTTGCTCTGACCTAATTAACTCTTCTTTATGATTTTTTTCCTGGGTAATATCTCTGAAATATACACTCAACCCATTGGCCGAGGGATAGGCACTAACGTCCAGCCAGACACCGGCCAGATTGGAAAAAATCTCATAGTGGACAGGCTTTTGGGTTTCTATAGCCTGTAAATATTTTTCATATATAAAGGTTAAATCTGGCGTTTCTAATTCATCCCAGATCACTTTATTGATTAAATCTTTCCCCTGCAAAGCTAACATTTTGGCGGCCTCTTGATTAATATAAGTAAATCTCCAACCACTATCCAAGGAGTAAAAACCATCAGATATACGTTCTAAGGTATTAGATAATTGTTGATTAAGCCTTTCTAGCTCTTCCTCTTTTTTCTGATAAGAAATAACTAAGGAATTAAGTTCGGGAAAAGAATTCTCATTCCCTAAATCTTTGGTAACAGCAGCATCGGAAAATGACTCTAAAGCTTCCTTGGTATTCTTAATAATTCTGTTAACATAGAAATAACACAGAATTAAAACTGTCAGCCAAAAAACTATACATTTAATAGTGGGCTCATAAACCCGTTCATAAATATCTTCCATTTTGGCATTTACCCAGACATGACCAATAATTACCCCGTCTTCTTTGATAGGCCGGGCATAATAGAGAATGGGTTTTTCATCCCAGCCAAAAGAAGTACCATTTACCCCATAAAGTTCTTGACCGGTCTCAAATATTTTAAAGTAGGGATAAACATCATGAGAAATCCTGGTTATTTTTTGGGGATCATAGGGATGAATAGCAACGATAGAATCAAGGTCAAGGGCATATAAACCCATGCCGATGTTTTGATAGGTTTGAGCAATCTCATTTATAATAGGCTGCAGTTGGTTATTTAGACTCATTACTTGGGCTGCTTCCAACTCATTTCCTTCCTGTTTTGGAAATATTACAGAAGATTTTTGATAACGTTGATATATTAAGTCAGCCACGTTGTATATTTCTCTTTGGGTCTCCTTCTTATAATCTGTATATCTGTTATATACATTAAAAAATATGGTTAACGAAACGAGTATAATAATTAAGAGGTTAACCTGAACAAGAATACGTTTGGTGATCACAGATGGTAATAACTGAAAGAAAATAGGTTTTTGCATGCATTTAGTTCCTCCGGCCAATAATAGTGCCCATTGAAAAGCAAAACATACCTAATCTTTCCAATCGATGAAATAATATTCAACTTTCTAAAATTAACATTCGACAGAAAATTCGTTATTCCTCCACTAGTATTCTGCTATTATTCAAAAATATTGTTTTTTTTGACAATAGAAAGAATGCTTAAAAAGTTTCCCTTAATTTTTGAAAAAACAAGTTTTGATAAAAATGGGATGAGTAGCCCTATTAAAAGTCTACCCATCCCATTCTTCATTAATCATTGGATAACTTGAATTTTTCTTTTATAAATCCTCTCTTACAAGAGGCATACTCATACACCTCGGGCCCCCACGACCTCTTGATACTTCGCCGGAAGGCATCTCCAGTACATTTAAGCCCTTATCCACCAGAATCTTATTGGTAACATCATTTCTATCATAGACGATAATCGTTCCCGGGGCAATACATAGCGTATTGGAACCGTCATTCCATTGCTCCCGTTCGGCTGCAATTCTGTCACCACCGGCACATAAGATAAGCTCAATTTTTCTTTCCAGATATTTCTCTAATATATGCTCTAGGGTATCTTCCATCTCAACAATATTAATTCCATCTATCGTTCCAGTTTTGGATTTAGTAATTTCAAAGACCCGTAATGTTCCCATTATACCAGGATGTATGGTAAATTTGTCATGGTCAATTTGGGTAAATACGGTATCTAAGTGCATAAAAGCTCTTGTTTTAGGAATATCGAAAGCAAGAATGGTCTTAATGCTGCTGTTATTGCTATGATAGAAGATGTTCCTGGCCAATTTTTCTATCGCATCAGCTTCTGTTCTTTGGGAAATTCCTATGGCTAAGGTGTCTTTACTAATATTGAGCACATCGCCGCCTTCAATGCTAAAAGCTTCAGTTCTATTGTAGTATCTTTCCACATCCTTATAATCCTTGTGATACCGGAAAATATAGTCTGCGAAAATCGTCTCTCTACATCTTGTAAAGGTTTTCATTTTATTAATCATAACACCATTGCCCACGGAAGCGAAAGGATCTCGTTGGAAATATAGGTTTGGCATAGGAGGCAACAGCATTCTGTTTTTTTCGGTAGTCATGTCAACTAAAGAGTTATCATTACCTAATTCTATTTCCTTAAGATTTATGCCAGCCATCATTTTAAGCACTAACTCTTTAGAATTTGAAAAAGCATTAAAATATTGTAATAACGCTTCTTTATATTTTTCGTTATTAACATTTCCTTCTTCAATGAATTGTCGAATAAACTGTTCCTTGATGTCATGATCATTTGAATCCAGAGTTTCTGCCATTAAGTCTTCAAGATATACTACCTCTACTCCATTTTCCTGAAACAATTTAGCAAAGTAGTCATGTTCCGCCTGTGCATTCTTTAAAAATGGAATATCGTCAAATAATAGTTCATTTAAAGTATTTGGCGTTAGATTTAATAACTCCTCACCGGGTCTGTGAAGAAGGACTTTTTTCAATTTCCCAATTTCACTTGTTACATTAATTACTGCCATATTTTTACCTCCCTATTAGTTGTTATAGTATAGATACAACATTTTAATGAACCGTACCCATTTTTACTATTTTAAATTAACCCGCAAACCACCTTTCCTTTATATTCATATATATACAAAATTTCCTGGTTTTTACACAAGGAGACATAATCAATTATTTTTTAGCTTTCTTCATTATATATAATGATCTTTTTATGATTTTGTATCCTATTTTATTTCTGTATCCATTTAATAATTTTGTAGTTTTTTGTAATAAATGTATTGCTTATTGCACATCACAATTGTTCAAATTGTATTATACATAAAAACATAAAGCATTTCAACAATAAACTATTGGTGGATACATTTTTACACAAAATTCATGTATTTGCAATTAACCCCGGTTATGTGCATTTGTTATTTTATGTCGGTAAATATTGTTTTTTGTTCGAATGCAATTCCATATACATAATTTTATTTGCTTCTTTAAGTACATTAGATTTGGTACCCATTTTTTTCCATGAAATTATTGCATTTCTTGTCTATAAATATTGCATTTTGCCCTTGACTTCTTAAAGTATTGGAATTAAAATAATACCTAAAGGCTCTTACGTATGAAGGTGGTTACATATCGCTGATTATGTGAATCCTGAAACTTAACCCACGATTTACCTAAATTGTGTGGTTTATGACAATAAGTCAAACCATCTTCGCGCAAGAACCCACTACTAAATAATAATCCTAGGAGGGATAGTAATGCCTAAAGTAGTAAACTCATGGAACGATTTTGACCCATTAAAGCACGTCATCGTTGGACGAGCTGACAACTGCTGTATTGCACCTTCTGAGCCAGCATCCAAGGCTAAAGTACCTCTGGATAGCCCAATGCGTGGAATGACTGGTCCCCGTCCGTTGGACACTGTGGAAAAGGCTAATGCACAACTTGACAATCTGGCCAAAATTCTTGAAGAACGCGGAGTAAAAGTTGACAGACCTGAACCCCTTCAATGGAACCAAGCTGTTGTTACTCCCCATTTCATGACTGGAAGTATGTTTGGCTGCATGCCTCCAAGAGATGTTCTGTTAACCATTGGTAGCGACATCATCTCGGCTTCCATGTCCTTTAGATCCAGATTCTTTGAATATCTCGCATATTCAAAATGCCTACGTAAATACTTTGATGAAGACCCGGAATTCAGATGGATTGCTGGTCCTCGTCCGGAATTAGGCGACAATAGCTATGACATGCACTATTATGACGGCGATGTTACTGAAGAAGTTCTGTTAGAGCGTACTGCAAGATTGCATATGGTTACCACTGAATATGAAATCTTGTTCGACGCTGCTGACACCATGCGCGTTGGTAAAGACTTATTTATCCAACATGGCTTAACCACCAATAGAAAAGCTATGGAATGGATCAGACGTATGTATCCAGATTTGACTGTACACGCTGTGAACTTCCCTGGAGACCCATATCCGATTCACATTGACGCAACATTCGTTCCGCTACGTCCAGGGCTTATTATCAATAACCCGACAAGACGTCTGCCCAAAGAACAGCGCGCAATTTTCGAAGCTAATGATTGGGAAATCGTTGATGCTGCAATGCCGGCACACGACGAGCCACCCCCGCTTTGCTATTCCAGCGTATGGCTGTCAATGAACTGCTTAGTTCTTGACCATAAGACCGTATTAGTAGAAGCTAGCGAACACAACCAATTAGAGCAAATGGATAAGCTTGGCATGAACGTAATTCCTGTTCCGTTCAGAGATGCATATCCGTTTGGTGGTGGATTACACTGTGCTACTGCTGACGTTTACCGTGAAGGCGGTTGTCAGGATTACTTCCCGAAACGGGTTAATGATCCTACAGTAGTTACCTTTGAAAACAGACCTATTTATCCAGGCAGTTATTAAAATTATAAAGAGCCGGAAGCTTATGGCTTATGGCTTCTGGCTCTTTTACTCAATATTATTCTGAAATCTTTTTACACAGCAAAACCAATGCCGCATCATATTATAGCACAACTCTTATTAATCCATCCTTAAAACTCAATTTGATGAAATGTTATTCCACAAGATTTTGGAAGTGCCGTAAACCGAACGTACGTGGTGATGTAGGAGGTAATTTGTTCAATTTATAAATTCTTACCTTATTGTAATTGTTATATCCTACAAGTGAAAAATCGAACTTAAGGGAGGTAATATATAGTGACCGGTTCTTGGACTATGGACGCATTTATTATCGGAAGTATTATTCTTTTCTTACACCCTTTTTCTGTATGGTTTTATCGAGAAGTATTCAAAAAGAAAGGGGTGAAATAAATGATAAACTGGATTATATTTATTTTAGCTTCAGCTGTATTAATCAGCGTTGGTGTATGGTCTAACCAAAGGATTAAAAAAGCCAGAAAAACCGGTGAAGGTTTTTTATTGGGAGGAAAACAGATAGGCGCTTTTGTCGGTGCCGGTACCTTAATGGCTACAGGCTATAGTGGATGGGGTTTTATTGGTTCCCCGGGAACGGCCTATGCCTATGGTACGATTGAAGTTTTAGCAAACTTTTTCTTTGCTCCGGCAATTGTATTTGGAACTTTATGGTTTGCAGGTTTCATGCGACGACAAGCTGACAAATGTGGCGGCTTGACAGTTCCGGAATATCTGACAGTAACCCATAGAGGTTCGGATACACTAAGGAGAACGGTTCATTTTATTGCCGGTACCGCAACCTTCGTTTTTCTTTCCGTGTACATGATCGGCCAAATCAGGGCAGTGGGCCTGGTAGCATCTGAATGGCTTGGCATTAGCGAGATATTGGCATCAGCACTATTAATGGCTGTGATTGTTGTTTTTACCATGCAAGGAGGACTTTTAGCTGTAGCTGTTACGGATACCATCATGTGCATCGGAATGCTTGTCGCTTCTATTATTGTATACGTGACAATAATCAGGGATATACCGATGATGGAGCTAATTTCAGCAGTAGGTAAATTAAACAGCGAATTCATAAATCCCACTACATCTGTTCCTTATGGCAATGGAATGTTTAGCGTATTCTTGGTATTTATCTATGCACTGCTTTTTACTACTACCTTACCCTACATGTCAGTGCGTTTTCTATCCTTTAAAGAAGACATCAAGATCCACACCATGGCTTTAATCATGGCACCCATGGGTTTCATTTTAAGCTTGATTCCTCTTGTGGGTATTTATATGTATTATAAGAATCCAAACTTGGCTAATCCCGACAGTGCCATGCCGGTTTTCTTAAATACATTTTTACCGCCTTTCTTAACAGGCTTTATTACCCTATTTATATTATTTGCCATGCTCTCCACTATCAGTTCCGTGCTGCAAGCATTGGCCTCAGCCTTGTCTTATGATATGTTTGTATCTATTGCTAATAGAAATTCCAATCGTGGAGATTTGATTAACCGTATAGGAGTACTGGTAATTGCCATATGGGTAATGTTCTTAACATTCATGGCTCCCCAAGGAATGCTTAATCAAATCGCTTATATTGGAACCGGAGGATTAATATCTGCCTTTGTTGGGCCGATCATTATGCGTGTATTTGTAGAAGCAGATTTACGCGCTTGTCTTGCCTCCTTACTTGTAGGGTTTTTTGGAAATGTTTTTTTGGTATTCAAAATGCAAGTTGGTTGGGTAGAAGCACCAATTATAGCTGGTTTAGCCGGATCTGTTGTCTATCTCATTATGGGATATATCAACAATGGAGGGGCCAGAAAGCCTAAGGATTTAATAATAAATTAGGGATGGAGGGACAGGTAACTGTCCCTTTTTTAGTTCCGAAACTTAGAAATTTATAATCTACTTTATGCTAAATCAAAAACCTGCCTTTCTTAAAAAAGCAGGTTTTAATCAGCATATCTACAAAGTCTATTACTCTATCGTTCCTAGACTGTTGAACTAGCATCATTAGTGAATTTTACTTTTCGGAATATAATTATCGACCAGACATAACCACCAATTACTTTCGCTGCAAACTGGCCTAAAACCACCCAGGGAATAAATGCCCCAAAGGCTATGGTGGGAAAAGCAATAGAATCAACTGCTGCCGAAACGATATTCGAGCCGTTAACCTTCAGTATCTTAGAGTATCGATAAAGCAGTTGATATACTATAGTATCAAATATTCCGGATAAAGCAAAAGCTATGACGGAAGCAATAGCTACCCGGCCGGCCCCTTGGTTAATAAACCAGGTAAGAATGCCTCCTACTGAAATTAATAACAGCATTTTGACCCATAGACTTTTTCCTTGCCACCGTTCATGTAAAGCATCACGGGTGACTAAATCAAACCCGATTAACAAAAATCCCACTACCGGGGTAGAGATAGGGCCAAAATAAGCCACCGATAAGTTTGCCACAATAATGGCACAAAGATATAATCCAACTAACACCTTGTTCCCCCCTTAATATCTCTTAATATTCGACAATATCTGAACAAATCCTGTTTGTTTTATTTTGATTCCTGTAAAGCAGTCTTTTTCCCTTTTTTGCGTTGTTTTACGCATTCTGTTAAAAGATATTCAATCTGCCCATTGATAGAACGAAAGTCATCCTCCGCCCAGGCTGCTAGCTCCTGCCAAAGAGATGGTGATAACCGTAATAAAAGCTGCTTTTTCTTTTTTTCATTGTTATTCATCAATTCATACCTTTTACTTTTAATACAGTGACCCACTGTTTACAATGGGCTGAGCGTCCTTATTTCCACAGAGGACAACCAACAAATTGCTGACCATTGCCGCTTTTCGTTCCTCATCCAGCTGGACAATATCATTTTCATTAAGCTTGTTTAAAGCCATCTCCACCATTCCCACAGCACCCTCAACAATCATCTGCCTTGCGTCAATGATGGCGGAAGCCTGTTGCCTCTGCAACATCGCGGCAGCAATTTCAGGCGCATAAGCTAAATGGGTAATCCTTGCTTCTAATATTTCTATTCCCGCATCGTCCATTTTTTCCTGAATTTCGTTTTTTAATTTTTCTGCAACACCGTGACTACTGCCCCTAAGGGACATTTCGTTGTCATCACCGGATGAATCGTAAGGATATTCCCGCACAATATTACGGAGGGCGGAATCACATTGAATGGAAAGATACTCCGTATAATTATCTACATTGAATACCGCCTTCGCCGTGTTCACCACCCGCCAAATCACAACAATGCCGATAATGATGGGGTTGCCCAACTTATCATTGATTTTTTGCTTATCATTGTTTAAAGTCATGGCTTTAAGAGATATCTTTTTGTTGGTGATGATACTGGTGCCAGGTGTTTTTTCTTTACCGCCAGCTGGGACGGCAGCTGTGGCTGCCGGGTTTACGGCACTGACAAAGGGGTTAACAAAATAAAAACCCTCTCCTTTAAGTGTACCATAATATTTTCCAAAGAGGGTTAACACCAAAGCCTCTTGGGGTCTCAGTACTTTTAACCCGGCAAAGATAATGGGCCCGACTACCAGAAAATATAATGCTCCAGTAATGATCCCGGCAATTCCCAGACCCACATTTATGCCGTTTGCGGCAAATCTAATTCCGGAAATACATACAAAAATTGCAAGCAGCATCAGAATAATGTTAATTAAAAGAATCGGCATACCATTTTGGGCTTTAAGTATAATTTCCTGAACCTGTTTTTTTTCGTTTCTTTTAGTAGGTGCGGACATTTGGAAACCATCTCCTCTTCATATGTTTATGATATTAATATGATATCATAAACATATCTTAGATCAGGATTGGGAGAATGTCAATTAGAAGTTAACTTCATCGCATTTCCTGCTTTTTAATCATATATTCCACAAAAGACCAGGTTTCCTTTATGTCGAAATCAAAAATTCACCGTCTTTGTTGCGATATTCTTGCTGAAGGTACGATCATGCTCGACAAATAGAATAGTCGGTTGGTACTGCAGAAGTAATTCCTCGATTTGGATCCGAGAGATTACATCTATATAGTTTAAAGGTTCATCCCAAATGTAGAGATGGGCCGGTTCTGAGAGGCTTTTGGCAATCAGCACTTTCTTCTTCTGGCCGCCGCTGAAATGAGAGATATCCTTTTCGAATTGAATCCGAGCAAACCCAAGCTTTCTTAAATTAGCTTTAAAAACGCTCTCATCAATCCCGTTTTCTTCCGCATAGTCAGTTAAATTACCCCGAAGGTGGGATGTGTCCTGTGCAACATAGGATATTTTAAGCTGGCTTCCTTTCTGGAAAGTACCTGTATAATCTATCCTCTCACCTAAAATCAGTTTCAAAATGCTCGATTTCCCGGAGCCGTTCTTACCAAGAAGGGCAATGCGGTCACCCTGCTCCACAGTAAAGCTAATATCCCGGCACACAATTTTTTCATCATAAAAAATTGAGACATGATCCAGTTCAGCCAGACGGCTTTTATGATAAACAAGGGGGTTGATCTTCAGGCAATGGGATTCTTCAATATTTTTCAGAAGTTTTGACTTTTTATTAATAGCAGACCGCTGCCTGTTTTCCATTGACTTAGCGCGTTTCATCATTTTCGCGGCCTTATGGCCTACATAACCTCTATCAGGTTTAATTCCGGAATTTTTTGCACCTTTTTTTGATCGCTCCACTTCCTGTGACCAGCCGCCGGTGCGCTTCATTGAATCGGACAAATGCTCAATGTCTTTTTTCAGCTTTTCGTTTTCCGTAAGCTCAAAACTATCCTGTCTTTTTTTATTTTCCCACCAAGAGGAAAAATTGCCTTTTTGGATTTCGATATTGACCTTATTGATTGATAGAATATGGTCAATGCAGTTGTCAAGAAAGGCTCTGTCATGGGACACCAAAATAAAGCCCCTTTTGGTATTAAGATACTCACTGACAAGTTTCCTTGCCGCCATATCCAGGTGATTGGTGGGCTCATCAATTAAAAGAAAACTGTTTTCCTTAAGAAACAAAGCCGCAAGCAGCACTTTCGTTTGCTCCCCATGGGATAATGACTGAAAAGGGCGGTCTAACACATCCTTGGAAACTTCCAGCAGGGAAAGTTCCCGAAGAAATTCCCAGTGCACCAAGTTCGGCAAAATATCTTTTATGACATCGATAGTATTCTTCTCCTTGTTTTCTACGGGGAAAGGGAAATATTCAAAGCTGACACTCGCGGAAATATTACCCCTGTATTCATATTTACCCATGAGCAGATTGAGAAATGTGGTCTTGCCTCTCCCGTTTCTCCCCGTAAAGCCCAATTTCCAATCAGTATCTATTTGGAAACTCACGTTTTCAAAGATGTTATCATAACTACCCTCATAAGCAAAGGTAAGGTTTGCGACATTTATTAACGACATATGGTAATCCTCCTGTGCAAAAAATTTTGAGCTGCAAGAAAGTTAATTCCTGCAGCTCGCATAATACACAGTAAAACCAGACCTATAAAGGGTGTGGTTTAAATTTGAATGTACTATTTGAGTGAAAAGAATCGTAACTTTCTTGCATAAGCATAACAAAAGCACAACAAAACAGACGGTTTTCCCCGTTTTCCGACATTTTCAATTATGCTTAATATCATTAGCAAGAAAAATTACGCATCCTTCCATCTCCCATCGTTAATTGTTATTTTTATTTTACTATAATACTCCAAAAAATACAAACATGGCTGGCAAGAAGGTGGCCAGGGGATATTTCGTCTGCCATGGTAACAATATTAACCTTGAATAATCCTCTTGTTGGTGTAAAATGAATATATCTCTGAAAATTCTAATCTAATTTCAAAGAAAAAATCAAAGGTGTGAACTACATTACTAAAATGCTATTAGCAAAACTTGATAAGTATAAAATTGGTCTAAGAACAATAAAAACTACTTTGGCCGTATTCTTTTGCCTTGCCGTGCAGCTAATTTTTTCAGTAGACCAAATGCATATTTTTTATGCTGCCATAGCAGCAATAGTATGTATGCGGGAAACAGCAAAGGAATCCCTCCTTATTGGCGTACACCGCTTCATCGGCACCTTAATTGGAGGGATAATAGGCTTTATACTAATTAATATCATTACTTACATTCCATATTATCATGATGGAATGTATCTGATCATTTTACCGCTTTTTATTATGCTTGGCATTTCGATTTGTGTCTGGTTAAAAAAAAGAAACGCAGTAATTATTTGCTGCGTTGTTGTGCTTGGTATTGCCTTAGACCCTAACTTGAACATGGATAATACCTTGTGGTACATTATTTTAAGAATTTTTTATACAACGATTGGAATAATAATTACGACCCTTCTTAACAACTACTTCTTCCCCAACATCGAAGAAGAAACATTCGAGGATTTGAAAGTATAATATACCATCCTTGCTGAAATATCATATTATCCTGTGTGCTAAATATATGGATCAATTATTGTGAGGTTAACCTTTGAATGCTATAATCGTATAATGATAAATTTGATAATGAAACTTTTTACTAAGTTTTCGCAGGAGGACATGATGAAACAAGATATGATTGTCATTTTGGATTTGGGCAGTAATGAAAACGCCGCTATTGCCAGAGCGATTCGTAACCTAGGTGTATATAGTGAAATTCATCCCCATGATATTTTACCCAATGAGCTTCGAAAATTACCAAACATTAAGGGTATCATCATCAATGGGGGCAAAAACAACATTGTCGACGGGATAAAAATCGACGTGAATCCCAATATATATGAAGCCGGTTATCCCATGCTGGCTGTTTCCCATGAGCTGGCCCAGTGTGAAAACAAAATTGCTAATTGGCCGGTAAAGGATGAGGAAATTAAAGAAATTTTAAAATCCTTTATTTTTGACACCTGTCAAGCCGAAGCAAACTGGAATATGAAAAATTTCATATCAGACCAAGTGGAACTAATCCGGAAACAGGTGGGGGATAAAAAAGTTTTACTGGCTTTATCCGGAGGTGTAGACAGCTCCGTGGTGGCAGCATTACTGATTAAAGCCATCGGGAAACAGCTGATCTCTGTGCATGTCAATCATGGCCTGATGCGTAAAGGCGAATCAGAAGCAGTTATTGATGTATTTAAAAACCAGATGGAGGCAAACCTCATCTATGTCGATGCCAGTGAACGTTTCCTAAAAAAGCTGGAAAATGTCTCCGACCCGGAGGAAAAGAGAAAAATTATTGGTACGGAGTTTATCCGAGTCTTTGAAGAAGAAGCCCGAAAACTGGAAGGCATAGATTACCTCGCCCAGGGAACCATTTATCCGGATATCGTGGAAAGCGGCACCAAGACAGCCAAGGTTGTAAAATCCCATCATAACGTAGGCGGTTTGCCTGATGATCTACAATTTTCCCTGGTCGAACCCCTTTACCATCTCTTTAAGGACGAGGTGCGTGCCTGCGGCATAGAGCTGGGCCTTCCGGAAGCAATGGTTTACCGGCAGCCCTTTCCCGGGCCAGGACTTGGCGTCCGCTGCCTTGGTGCCATCACCAAGGAGCGTTTGGAAGCAGTAAGAGAGTCCGACGCGATTTTACAAGAAGAGTTTGAGCTGGCCGGCTTGGACAAAAAAGTATGGCAGTATTTTACCGTTGTCCCTGATTTTAAATCCGTCGGAGTAAAAAACGGTGCCAGAAGTTTTGAATACCCGGTAATTATTCGCGCCATCAACACCATTGATGCCATGACAGCAAGCATCGAGCAAATTGATTGGCCGGTGCTCATAAAAATCACAGATCGCATTTTAAAAGAAGTCCCCCATGTCAACCGGGTTTGCTATGACCTAAGTCCCAAGCCTTCTGCCACTATTGAGTGGGAATAAAAGGGCCACCCGTTTCTTTGGCATTTAAAAACAGGGCTGCATAATATGCAGCCCTACGTTATCTACCTGCCTTTATTAAGAGATATTAGAAGGGACATATACCTTCCCTCACGCTAAATGTGTAAAAATTCTTCACTCTATTGATAATGTTCAACTACTCTCCAAATCGCCGGGTCTTCATCACCAAGTTTCCAGGATGCAAACCCTCCTAAACCATATTGGACTGCTGTTTCTAACTTAAGGCCAAAACTCTCGGCATTTTCAAACCATACTTGATGGGCAACGCCGTTAGCTGTGTAATTTAGGAAAGGTGAGGCACTTTCTGTGTCAAACTGTATCTCGGCCTGATATCTCTCGGCTAAAGATACTATCTCCGGATATGTAACAAGCCTGCCCGGTTGACCAATGGGCCAATCATATCCATAGACCGGAGCTGCCATTTTTATTTTTTCGGCGGGTATCTCTGAAACTGCGTAGTCCAATACCCTTTTAACCCACGGAAGAGAAGCAATCGGCCCGGGATCGGGGAACAACATATAATGTTCGTCCTGGGTCAACACAATTACTTGATCCGACACTTCTCCCAAGGCACGATAGTCATATACCCCGTTTAACCTGTTGGTTGGGTTATCCCTTTCTTTAGCCAGGACATCAATGGTTACCACATATCCTTCGGGATTAAGGCGCTGATACAAGCTACTCATAAACTGGGTCAAGTGCCCCCGATTTTCCGGGGAAATAAACTCAAAATCTATGTTGACTCCATTTAAGCCTTTTTCGTTTACCAAATTAACAATATTGTCAACCAATCTCTCCCGGAGTATGGAATCTGATAATACAGTATCAATTAATTCCGTATCAAATTTAACCCCGGTAAAATTATGGATTAAGCCATAAATAAATAAATTGTTTCTCTTAGCGAAATCCAGAACCTCTTGTCCGGTTCCGTTTATAATCTCACCCGTAGGGGTTATTTGGTACCAAAAGGGAACAAGAGCCGAAATTGATTGGTGATGTCTCTGCAGGTCGTTCCAAGCAGCAGGGGAATCAACATAAAACCAAAGGCTTTCCAAAAACGGGGGTTCCGGCCCGGGCTCAGGTCCGGGAGGGGCCGCCGGAACTAAGATCACGGTTCCCGGATAAATAAGGTTAGGATTTGCGATGTTATTTAGGCTGACCAAAGTGCTTACCGTTGTATTAAATCTTTGGGCGATTAAATAAAGAGTATCCCCTGGTTGTACTCTGTAACTTATCGTACCTGCCCGGGGTATAATTAATACCTGACCCGGACTAATCACATTAGGATTAGAAATATTATTTAAGGCTGCTAAAGCATCCACGGTAGTACCAAACCGCTGAGCAATTTTAAAGAGAGTATCACCCCTTTGTACAGTGTAGGTATTGGCACCGTTGGGAGAACGGGAACATTGGGGAAAAGGGCACAACTTAGCGGACTTCGGAATCATGATAATTTGGTTTGGACAGATTAAGTCTGGATTATCCATACCATTAATCTTCAAAATTTCCTCCCCGGTGATACCATAAAGGGAGGCAATTGTCATTAATGTGTCACCGGGCTTTACCAGATAAAATTTCATGATATTAATCTGACTCCTCCTTTCTTGATTTTTAATAAAAACTCATTAACAATGTAGGCTGTTTCTTTGTATGTTTATGTTAAACCTATCTTAATGTTTCCAAAGTGCCTTGTACCCATTAAAAAAGCTAAGCACTCTGTTTAAACAGAATACTTAGCTCATAAAAACCTGCCCCAGTCCCTTTTCTGTCCCTTAGATTCGGTTAACTGTCATTTTTTCACGTGGTTCTCTTGGTTCCAATGGCTTTTTCGGGTAGCCCACCGCAACTGCAGATAAAATTTCATAACCTTCCGGAATCGAAAGAAGTTTCAACGTTTCGGGATCCTGACGAAGCAATCTCAGGCAGCCCCAGATATAAGTACTTCCCAGCCCCTCATTTGTTGCCGCGAGTAAAATATTTTCAATGATGCAAGCTGCATTTGAATATTCAATATGATCCTCTGATAAATCTGTTGCCGAGACAAATATCACAGTCGGTGCCCCATAAAATGAATCAATGGGCTGACCGGTTTTACGCGAAATAACCTGACAAGTATGGCGTAACTTTTCCATGACTTCTGGTTTCTGAACAACTGTAAGATGTGTCGTCTGATCGTCTCCACCCGCTAAAGGAGCTGTTTGCGCGGCAAGTAGAATCTGCTGTAACTGGCTTTCTGATATTTGTTCGGGCAAATAACTGCGAGTTGTTTTTCTTAAGGTGAGAACATCTTTGAAATCCATCATCATACCTCCTAAGATTTACAAGAGATTTACCTTTTAACAAATCTTCTACCTTGATATTCCATTTTCCTGCAAGTTTTATAAAGAAAAAATCGAAACACGAAGAACATATTTTGATTTCTAGGGATTTACTTATCTTGAAAAATAACCTATAATTAAAATAGATCCCATTTGGGATCTTCTTTACCAACTTAATAATTATTTACGGCGGCTATCTTTCTGAAGATAGTCGCTCTATATTAATATCGAAAGGAAAGGTAATAGTTAATGATTAGAACAATCAATATTACATCTAAAGACCGTGAACGTCTTTTGAAGCTGATTGACAAAGAAAGAGAATTTGGTAAAGGTAGAAATAAAGATCATTTAAAGGTTCTGGAACAAGAACTAAATCGGGCAAATATTGTATCCTCAGAAAGTATACCTGGGGATTCTATCACAATGAATTCCAAAGTTTTATTGAAGGACTTAAGCTCTGGAGAAGAAATAATCTATACATTAGTCTATCCCGAAGATGTTGATTTAGCTGATAACAAAATTTCTGTGCTCGCCCCTATCGGTACGGCGATACTAGGGTTCCGTGAAAATGATGTAATCGACTGGAAGATTCCCGCAGGAATTATAAAACTAAAGGTAGAAAAAATCTTATACCAACCTGAGGCAGCCGGACAATATGACTTATAGTGGCATAGCGGATGAATACTTTGATTTAACTACATAAGAGGATACCAACGGAGGTGTCCTCTTTTTATATAATTCAATTCATCGAAGTAAATTCCGCCTTTAAGGGCGGTTTATTGTTCTCGTAAATTATCCACCAAGGATGTTCTTTATCCCACCAGGCATTTTCCCCTTTGTACTCGGATAATTCTACTTTGACACGATCTTGCACAAACATTCTGAGATTATGATATCTTTTTCTATGGGGTGTGAAAAATTCCTCACCATACAAAGAAAGGGCAAAAAACTCGCTAATACCCATGATCTTGCGATTTTCCTGATCCAATCCCCAACCGTCGGTTACTAATAAGTCATCAGAGTAGTAAATTAGTAACCGGGTAATGCCAGGTAGCAGTTCCTTTCCTGCGTTGTCCTTAACTTCCAGGCACCAGGGAGTTTCCCCAGATTCCTCCCGGGTTAAAGTCAGATGCAATTCGTTAATGCAGATCCAAGTAGGAGTTGGAGACATCATGTGATCCGCCTTTTGGTAAACTTTAACCTGCCAGGCACCGGGTTCCTGCCATGGGGCAACCGGCTGATTCAAAATTAAATAAGAAGAAAAAACAAGGCACACAAGACAAATCATCAACAATAATCTTAAGGTCAGTATTGAATTCTTCCCACGTTTTTTTAAAAAAATTATCTTCATTAGTTCTCACCCCGCCCGATAATTTCTAGATATAACCCCTGCTCCATTATGGGGTGGCGTTTCGCTTCTCCGGGATACCAGAGAAAATCGGGATGATTTTCCCGGCTATTGCCAGAGGAACCCCAGCCCCCTTCTTTCGCTGTTTCCCATCCCCCGGAAGAAGGGCGTCTTCTATCTCCTTTAATCCAATAATAATAATTTTCGATAAAAGTTTTTAACTCTAAGGAATCAGGACGGGTAGAATCACAAAACCAAACCCGGCAGTGGACATGAATGAGTTCACTGTCCTTTTCATCCTCCCGGTATGCTAACCGGTACTTATAGGCCGGGTAATTCCACACTTGGGGATCGTCTTTTTCCCTAGTGCCTCCCCGAATATCCATAATTATGGGCAGACCTTTTTCTCCGATATAATTAATGATGAGATAATGAAATTCATGGGGTAAAATATCATCAATATTATCTTTTTCCCCAAAATAGCGAGTGCCATAAAAAGCAACAGCAGCATCCCACCAATGCCATTCCGAAAGGAGACCCATAATGTCGTTTATAGAAAAGTTCACCCCAGATACTTCCCTTGGGTTTTTAGGCTCAGGCTCCAACACTGCGGCGGCAGCCCAGCCGTTACAGTGGCCAAACCAGCCCTCATTTTCTTTATCAGTGTAATGGTTTTCTCGCTCCCAAGCCATCACCCCCGGGTTGGGTCGACCCCGGGCGATACTAACCTGATCATATTTATCTAAAGGCCCACCAGGATCATAAAGATGAGGTGGAAATCCAGTATAAAAAGGCCACCACCACCCAGACCAAGGTGTAGTAGAAGACTCACCGGCATAAAGGAAAGCTTCATTCTCCTCTTCGGGGAAGGTAGGAATGACAGCATCGGAATGAGGATGGGTTTGATACCAAAGAAAAAAGGTCAGTGAGATGAGAAATATAGTGCATATTAATAAGAAAGGATATGGGGGTAGATTAATCATCAGGATATGCTTCCTTGAATGAGCAAAATCCTTTTTCCGCATAATATATTCACCAACTTAAAGGATCATCATTATTTCAATTTTATTCGAAAAAAAATACTTTAATCCTTAAAGAACTAAAGTATTTTACAGAAGAATTTTTTATTCGATAGCTAACAGTTCTAAGACTCCCTCTTCTTTAAGAGGGAAATAAGAACTGTACAGCTCCTGGATAACGATTTCTAAGCGTCAGATGGAGTAAAAACTCCAACTGATGCCAAGAACTCTGTTTATATTTTATAAACTTTTTCGATAGATCTCGGTATAGGTGAGTTGCCCACGAATACGTTCGGACTTCATTAGGCTAAAAGAATCAACCGGCATGGTCATCTCTGGAATACTTGCTGCAAGTTCCTTTTTGCCTGTTTCATCAAAGCTTTTGGGAAACACCACTTCTCTCCCAAGGGTAAGATGAGGTTTGTAGGGCCGGTTTTCAATGTTAAAATCCCTCTTAACTAGCTCTTGCCGCAGCTGATGATAAATATTATTGAGGTCAGAATTTTGCTTTACCCCAATCCAATAAATATCACCGCCATTTCGTTTAAACCTGCCCAGACCGCCTATAGTCAGATGAAAAGGGGCAAAAGAGACACAATCAATGGCACTTTTGACTGCCTCCACTTTGCAAGTCTCTCCGATAAATACCAAAGTAAGGTGCAAATTTTCCTTATGGGTAAAATTACCTTTTAAAGCTGTTTTTTTCAGTCTCATAATGCATTCAAAAAGACTATCTTTTACCTCTTCACTGAAATTAATAGCAGCAAACAAACGCATCGTTAACCCTCGCTTTACTCGTCGAGTATATCATCCCCCTCCCCGATCTTTAGAAGCCTTTTGCGAAGAATGCCTCTATTTATATATTCGGAGGAAGTTACGCTATTTTGACCAAAATACGAAATTTACGATCAAAATTTTATTATTTTTATAGTTTTGTTATTTCTCATTAGCAAATTTGTTACTTATCCCCAGATTATCTTTCACCAATAAATCGTACTTCCGTCTGCAATTCCACATTAAACTGTCTTTTTACTTCATTTTGAATATGTTTAATTAGATTTAAAATATCATTGGTGGTGGCATGATTAACATTTATAATAAAACCCGTATGTTTTTCAGAAACTTTAGCCCCACCGATTTGATAGCCTCTTAAATTTGCCTCTTGAATCAATTTCCCGGTAAAATAGCCCTGCGGCCTTTTAAAAATACTTCCGGCACTGGGATATTCCAGTGGTTGATTATTTTCTCTTTTCTTAGTTAATTCATCCATGACATTCTTGATGACATTTTGATCGCCCTTCTTAAGATTGAGAGTTGCCTTTAAAACAATATCCCCGTTAGTTTGGATAATACTGGTACGATAACCTAGGTTCAGCTCAGCTGATTTTCTAATTAATATTTCCCCATCTCTCGTTAATACCTGAACTTCTTCTAATACTCCTTTGATTTCTCCCCCATAAGCCCCGGCATTCATCACAACTGCCCCCCCAATGGTACCGGGAATGCCTGAGGCAAATTCAAATCCGGTTAAACTGTTTTCCAAAGCCTCTTTTGATACATCCGAAAGCATTGCTCCGGCCTCTGCCTCAATTTTTTCTCCCTTTACTTGGATTCTATTTAAATTATCTTCAATTTTCAATACGACTTCTCTGATTCCTTTATCGCTGACCAGCACATTGCTGCCATGGCCTAGGACAAGATAAGGAATCTTTTCCTCTAAGAGAAAATTTACCAAAGCCTGCACTTCAGAAATCTTTTGGGGTTTAAGCATTAAATCCGCCGGGCCACCGGTTTTAAAGGTGGTATGTCTTTTCATGTCCTCATTTATATAAATCTCTGTGAAAACCAAGTTTTTCTTAACAAAATCTATTAATTTCTCATTGCCGGTCATTAGCATTTCCCTCCACAATTGTTTTCAAGCATTTGATATTTTCCCCATCTCGTCAAAGTTATCTTTTCTAAAAACTATCCCCTATTCCGGCGCACCGTCTAACGGCCTGTTAATTATCACCTCTAGTTTAATATGTTATGCATTGGCATTCAACATATTATAACTTAACGGTAGAAAATTTTCTGGTGGAGGACATCTAACACCTAATTATAAAACAAATTAGAAAAAAAACCCCTGTTTGCTTTTGATGATGATATGCATCTAGGGGTTAGGTAGTTTTTATGCAATTAACCCGTGTACTCTCATCAGGGAAAAGAGCTTTTCCCGGTTTTCACTCTCCAAGGGGGTAAGAGGCATTCTTAGATAATCCCGGCAAAATCCCATCTTAGCCATGGCCGCTTTTACAGGAATAGGATTGACTTCTGAAAACAGTGCCGCAATCAAATTATGATATTTGCATTGAAGCTCGGCACTCCCAAGAATATCGCCATTAAAGAAACGAGTACAAATTTCCCGTGTCCCTTTGGGCATAATGTTGGATAATACTGAAATACAACCCACACCGCCCAGGGACATCAACGGCACAATCTGGTCGTCGTTTCCGGAATACAAATCAAGCTTGCCCCTGACTCGGGACATGGTTTCCACAATTTTTGAAATATCACCATTGGCCTCTTTAATCCCAACGATATTTTCATGTTCAGCCAATGCCTCATAGGTAGCTGGCTCAATATTAACTCCTGTCCGAGAGGGTACATTATAAAGAATGATTGGCTTGGTACTTTTATCGGCAATCTCTGTAAACATTTTGATCAGACCCTTTTGCGTCGCCTTGTTATAATAAGGGGTAACGACGAGCATGGCATCCGCCCCTGCTTCTGAAGCAAAATGGGTAAGATCCAAGGCGTAGGCGGTGTCATTGCTACCTGTACCGGCAATGATGGGTACTCTGCCTGACGCTTGCTTTACGGCAAAGGCAATGGCCGCCCTGTGCTCCTCATCTGTGAGAGTTGATGATTCACCTGTGGTTCCACATATTACCAGAGCATCAATTCCCTCAGAAATCTGCCAATCAATTAATCTACCTAACTGGTTAAAATTGATGCCATCCTCATCCAGCGGGGTAACCAAGGCTGTGGCGATACCCTTGAAAACAGTGTGCTTCTTCATGATAATTTTAGTCTCCTTTTCCTTATTAATTAAAAAAAACAGCTGAAACGGAATCAGCTGCTAAATTAACAATACAAAATTACCTATAATGAATCTCCATTATATAGCAATTATAAATTATTTTGTAATTTAGATAGCTCTCCGCAAACGCGACAGTTGGACAAATCTTATTTTGCCCACCCAGCCTAGTCTCTACGCAAAAAAACCGGCTTCGGCATCTACACCTTTCACCAGAGCTACGGTCTTGCGCAAACCTTAACAACTCTGGATACTGATTGTACAATGCACCTCTATCAATTTCATTCAGTTTGTCATAGATTTAGGCTTTTGTCAAGGCCAACTTTACCTTTTTTCACTGGCTAAGAGCCCAAAGAGGCTGCCCAAAAGCCCCAAAATCACACCTAGAGCCGATATAAGGAACATCAGATTTGTTATCAAACTATTAAGAGGCGACAGGGGCAGGAAAGGCAGCGCACCCGCCACCTGAAGATAAATTTGTTTTAAGGTAAAAACGCTAAGACCCAGGGCCAGGATTCCTCCGCTTAAGGTAATCAACAGTCCTTCAATAAAAAAAGGAAGTGCGATAAAGGTTTCAGGTGCTCCTAACAACCTAAGAGTGGTGATCTGCTCCTTGTTTTGGTCTACCCCAAGCCTAATAATATGAGAAATAATTACCACCGTAGAAATACCTACAGCAATGATAAACAGGTAACCTAAAAACCTTGTCGCTCCCGAAATATTTTTTAACTGTTCCAATATCTCTTTATTGTCCCGTACATGTTCAATACCGGTGATTAGTCCTAAATTTTTCCGGACTACATCTATTTGGGCTAAGTCAATCTTCACCTCTATAAAGGGGCTAAAAGGATTATCATCGAAAAATTCCCACACCTCGGACTCTTTTCCTAAGATTTCTACCATCCTTTGATAGGCTTCATTTTTATCGACCAGTTGCGCTTTTTGCACCCCGGTAAGATCACTGATTTCTTCAACCAACCGGATCGCTTCTCTTTCATCCATATCATCCCGAAAGAAAATGTTGATTTCCGCTTCCCCCTGGATCACTTCTATCACACGATTGCTTATCCACCCACCGGATACTACTAAGGTCAAAAGAAAAAAGATCAAGGCGGTACTGAAAAAGGAAAGCAAATTAGAAAGCAGGTTTAATTGAATCAGTCTTTTAACTTCAGAAAAAAAATAGCCGCCATTATTAAAAAATTTAAGCAAAAAATCCCCCTGCCTTTCCCCTTCATTCATATTTCCTCATTCAGGCTCCAGTGTTCTCTATAATGCTTCCTTCGTTTACCTGGAGGAGTCTACTCGCTTTTTTGCTGTCAATCAAATGAGTAGCGTGGGTAGTGATCATCACTGTAGTGTTTTCGTCTTTAAAAGAAGTTAAAAGTTCCAGGATTTTTAAGGCATTATCTTGATCCAAGTTTCCTGTGGGTTCATCCGCCAGAATCAGCACCGGTTTTCTGGCCACCGCCCGAGCGATGGCTACCCTTTGGCATTCCCCCCAAGAGAGGTTTTCTACTAGGGCATAAGCTTTGTGCTTCAGACCCACCTTTTCCAGGGCAAAATCTACATTTTCCTTTAACTCTCCCTGAGAAAAATCTAGGAACCTCATGCCCAGCATTACATTTTCCATAACGGTTCTCCCCTTAATCAGCCGAAACTCCTGAAAAACAGATCCCAGCTTCATTCTTAGGTGCCTAATTCCTGCAGTCTGATCTTTTTTTATCTCCTGCCCTAGAACCTTCAGAGATCCTGTGGTGGGGTATTCCACTCCCATGATCAATTTTAAAAGACTAGTCTTGCCGGAACCGCTAGGCCCGGTAATATATATCAGTTCACCGGGATTTAGTTCCAGGTTAACCTCCTTTAAGCCAATTGTCCCATTAGGATATCTCAGGCTTACGCCCTTTGCTTCAATCATCAGGCCACCTCCTAAAACTAGTTAAAACACGGGCTTGATTTTTAGTTCCAATAAATCTTTCTTAGTTTCTATGGACTCAAGTCTGGCCTTTCCTAACAAAGGCTGAAAATTAAAAACTAGATCCTGATCCCGAAACAAATCCTTTATGGAGCTCCTGGAAAGGAGCAGTCCGGCAAAGCTCCCTTCATGAGCGATAAATTTCAAAGTATGGCCCGAGATAATTTCGAATGTCCCTGTTAAACTTAGATTTTGTTGGGGCAAATTCATTTCGATTACCCCCGGGGTAAAATTAAAAACCATCTCAGGAAGTGCTCCTTGTCCCATCAAGATCTTGTTAAAAGTGCCCTCTGCTATGGTTCCTTTAAGTCCAGCTGAAGTAAAAGTAAATTTCATGGCATCTTCGGATAAACTTCCCGCCTTAATAATTCGAGCCGCTTCTTCCGTAATCTTGGAAAATATGGGCTTTAAATTATCCCAAGACTGCTTTAAGTTTCCCAGGTATTCCTGATAAAACGCCCTTTCTTCCGCCAGGGAAGCAAGATACTCCTCTTGTTTTTCTTTTAATACTAATTTTTCCTGGTAGGATTTTTTAAGCTGAACTTGTTTATTTTCCACTAAAAAAAGTTTATGATCTAAAGTTTTTCTTTCTTCGGCCAGCTTCTCTTTACTTTTCTTTAGGGATGCCAAAAGTTCTCCCGTGTTTTTCGTGATTTCCTTTAAAGCATTAAGTCTTCTTAAAAACATGGTCAGATTATCGGAATCTAAAATAAGCTCCAAGTAAGACCCGGGGCCGCTTCTTTGATAGCTCTTTAAAACCTGTTTTAAAATCTCCTGCTTTTCTTGGTAAGCGGTTTCTTCCTCAATAAGCTCTTCTTCCAGCTGATTTATCTCCCGCTTAATTGCCTTCAACTCTAAAGCAATCAGCTCTTCCGCCCTTTCCAGCTCTTCTATTTCCTGAACCATAAGAAACAGGTTTTTTAGATTTTTACTTTGCTCCTCGGATAAGCCGTCCAATTTTTCTTCAATTTGTGAAAAGGGCGTTTCCCCCAGCACTGCATTGGAGGATAAAACCAGTAGCGCAAAAACCAGTGCTAGTAAAAGCCAAATCATCTTTTCTGCTCTAAACATGGGAATACCCCCTCCGAAAAACAAATCTTTCCTCCTTACCGATAATTTAACTTATATTGGCTAATTCCTTCTATATAACAACCTAATTTTCAACATTTTTTAAACTTTAATTAATATTTAAAACAATTGGCATTCCCCATTACCTTTAGCTGCTTAAATACTTATAGTTCCTAGTTGGTAATTATTACAAGTGACATCAGAGGATTAATTCTGTTATCATATTTTTAATAAAAAGCTTATTTTAGCAATTTAGTTTTTATTTATCTATTTTGCTAAAGAATGAGCTTTTTAAATTTTATGGAGGTGTTGTAATGAAAAAAACAATTTGCTTCGTGTTTTGCCTAATCCTGTTTTTTTCCGTTTCAGCACATGCCCAGGGAGCAACTAATTACATAGTACAGCCCGGAGACAGCATGTGGAAAATTGCCGTGAAACATCAAGTGGGTCTCAGCGAAATTATTCAGGCTAACCCACAAATTACGAATCCGGCTCTCATCTATCCTGGTCAGAAAATTAACATTCCTAATTTAGACCAAACAAAGAATTTAGAAAATGAAGTAATCAGACTGGTTAATGTGGAACGGCAGAAGTATGGATTGGCTCCTTTAAAAGCCAATTGGGAACTATCCCGCGTGGCAAGATTTAAGTCCATGGATATGGTGGAGAAAAACTATTTTTCTCATACTTCTCCCACCTATGGTTCACCATTTAAAATGATTACAGATTTCGGCCTTACCTACACTTCTGCCGGTGAAAATATTGCTATGGGGCAAAAAACACCTGCCGATGTCATGAAAGGATGGATGAATTCATCCGGACACCGGGCAAACATACTAAATAGTACATATACGGAAATTGGGGTTGGGCTGGCCGTGAATAAAAATGGACAGAACTACTGGACACAAATGTTTATCAGGCCCAGAAAATAAAAGAAATATCATACACTTAATAAAAACAAAAAGCAGCTATTTTAGCCGCTTTTTGTTTTTATTACTAAGCCAAATAATTACTAAACCATGCTGTATGCAGATCCTCATCGATTAAATTGTTCCACAATAAATTAGACAATTCCTGGTGCCTAGCTGCTTGCAGAATAAAATCTTGATAATCTTTCATCGCTTTTTGTTCCAAGGCAATATTTGCTTTAAGCAAATTATTGATACCAACCCTGCCGGTAAGGTCACCGGCAATCTTTCCGGTTAAAGGAGCGACAAACTCGCCGATAACAGTTGGTTGACCACCGTATTGTGTTATCATATCCGAAATATTATTTACATGCTGCTCTTCGATTATGGCTACTCTCTCCAAGGCCTTCTTTAAATAAATATCATCAACCTGTTTACTTTGGGCCAGATATAGATCCACCTGATTCATTTCTAAGCTGTAAAACCAATTAAGTTTCTGGATAATACCCCTCTCATTTAACACCGGCATCACCTTTAAAGTTTCTTACAAATCCCATTATCTCCAAAAATCATTTCTTTTAAACTCCCTTCATGGTCAGGGAAATACGGTTTCTCACCACATCGACATCAAGGACACCCACTGTAACCACATCACCGATGGACAGGACTTCTAAAGGATGCTTAATAAATTTATCGGAAATCTCAGACACATGAACCAAACCATCCTGCTTTACCCCGATATCAATAAAAGCCCCAAAGTCCGTAAGATTATGTACCTTTCCTTTTAAGACCATGCCGGGTTTTAAGTCCTCAATCTTCAAGACATCCGTACGGAAAATGGGAGGGGATAAGTCCTCCCTGGGATCTCTGCCCGGGCGAAGTAGACTATCAACAATATCAGTCAAGGTAGGCACACCGGCCCCGATTGTTGTAGCGATGGTCTTCAGTTCATCCGGGTTTTTCTTTAACCTTGTTAGACATGACACAAACTTCTCGGTGCCTAAATCGGAGAGATTTACTCCCAGGTGCTGCAACAGTTTTTCCGTAATTCCATAGGATTCGGGGTGAATAGCAGTTCCATCTAATTTGCTGTCCCCATCGGAAATACGTAGAAAACCGGCACATTGTTCAAAGGTTTTCGGCCCTAATTTCGGCACTTTCTTTAACTCCGCCCGGTTTCTAAAACTCCCCGCTTGTTCCCGGTAACTGACAATATTCGCTGCTACTGTGGTATTGATTCCGGCCACATAACCTAAAAGAGGGGCCGAAGCTGTATTTAAATCCACCCCTACGTAATTGACTACTGATTCCACTACCTTGGTTAGATTTTCCTCCAGCTTCTTTTCTGGAAGGTCATGCTGATATTGGCCCACACCAGCGGCCTGGGGAGGGATTTTGACCAGTTCTGCCAAGGGATCTTGAATTCTCCGGCCAATGGAAATAGCACTTCTCTCCGCCACATCAAGTTTAGGAAATTCCTTAGCCGCCAGCTTTGAAGCAGAATAAACACTAGCCCCAGCCTCACTGACAATGGTATAGGATAATTCCGGATTCTTTGCTTTCTTAATAAATTCCGCGACAAAATACTCCGTCTCTCGAGATGCTGTTCCGTTACCAATGATAATAGCCTGTACCTGGTATTTTTTTACTAACCTGGTTAACTCCTCTTCCCCTTCCTGTACCTTATTATGAGGCGGTGTGGGATAAATTACCCCCACTTCCAAGACCTTACCGGTAGGATCCATCACCGCCCACTTGCATCCGGTCCGATAAGCCGGGTCTAAGCCTAGAACGGTTTTCCCTTTCACAGGAGGCTGAAGAAGGAGGCTCCGTAAATTCCTGGCAAAGACATTTAAGGCATGGTTTTCCGCCACTTCTGTTAAATGGTTTCGTACTTCTCTTTCGATGGAGGGGGCAATTAGTCTTTTATAACCATCGGCTACCGCTTTTCTTACCAATTCTGCGGTAACTCCCTCCTTTACAAAACGGCGATAGAGCCAATTCAGGATATCGTCCTGATTTACTTCCAAAGATACACGTAGAAACTCTTCCCGTTCTCCCCGGTTCACAGCTAAAACCCGGTGGGGAACAATCTTATTTACCTTTTCCCTGTACTGATTGTAGTACATGCGGTAAACTGAATCCTTTGCCGGGTCTTTAGCTTCAATCAAAAGATTTCCCTGGGCAAAAGTATACTCCCGAATCCATTTCCTGACCTCGGCATCTTCACTAACCATTTCCGCCACAATATCCATAGCTCCTTGGAGAGCGGCCTCTCCATCCGGCACCTGCTCCGATAAATACTTTTCTCCTTCTTCCTCCGGCAGCCCCTGTTTCGGAAAAGAAAGGAGATAGCTAGCCAGAGGTTCCAGTCCCCTTTCCTTGGCGGAACTTGCCCGGGTTCTTTTCTTTTGGCGATAGGGAAGATAAAGGTCTTCCAACTCAGTGGGCTTCATGGTGCTTAAAATTTTATTCTTCAGATCCTCCGTGAGCTTTCCCTGCTCCTCAATGAGACGGATGATCTCCCCTTTTCTCTCTTTAAGGTTCCGGTGAAATTTTAATCTTTCTTCAATTTCCCGAATCTGGTTTTCATCCAATTCTCCTGTTATTTCCTTTCGGTAGCGGGCGATAAAAGGCACGGTATTTCCTTGATCCAGAAGTTCCATCGTACTTAATATTTTTCTCAAAGGAATTTTTGTTTCCCCAGCGATGATTTGAGGGATATCTGTCATATATTCCTGCCTCCCATCAAAATTTAATCTAAGCTAGAAAATATTATGCTTAATCTCGCTTCCCAATATCATAACAGAAAACCAGGAAAATAGCGTCTAATATTTTGGCACTTTTTATCATTGCTAATTAGAGATGCATAAGTTAGAATTAGTCCTATAATTGGGAAAAGTAACCGGAAGGGAAATAATATTTTTTTGGAAGGAAAACGTATAAAATGGGAAAATATTATTACGGTGTGGTTATGGTTCTGGTATCTGCCTTTGGGTTTGCTTTAATGCCCACCTTTGCCAAACTTGCTTATAAAAACGGCGTTACGGTAACCACACTACTGTTTTTTAGGTTCATCCTGGCCGCTACGGTATTTTTCTGTTGTCTTCTCATCAAAAAAAAGCCGATTAGGTTAAACAAAAGAAATTTACTCAACCTGTTTTTGCTGGGTGCAGTGTGCTATACCCTGCAATCTGCCTTTTACTTTTCTTCCGTTAAATATATCCCCGCTTCTTTGGCAGTTTTAATTACTTATACCCACCCTACCATCATTGCTATCATCTCTAGCTTTTGGGATCATGAACCGATTACGAGAAATATCGCCCTCGCCCTCATCAGTTCATTTATAGGTTTGACCCTGATGCTTGGTACCACCTTGGGGGAATTAAGCGGGTTAGGAGTAATACTAGCTACCGGTTCTTCTTTGGTCTATGCCATCTACGTTGTGTTTAGCAACAAAGTTTTAAAGGAAGTTCCTTCCTTAACTGCCACTGCCTTTATCGCCCTTTTTTCCGGACTGGGATTTCTTTTCTTCGGTACCTGCACCAATAATCTTAACTTCTCGTTTCAACCAACAGCCTGGCCTTGGCTCCTGGGATTAGCTGTCTTTTCCACCGTTTTGGCGATGCTCACCTTTTTCCAAGGCTTAAAAATACTTGGCCCTACTAAATCCACCCTTCTTAGTACCGCCGAGCCTGTCTTTGGTGTCATTGTGGCCATGGTACTATTCACAGAAAAACTAACTGCCCTCCAGTTTTTAGGGGCAATAGGGGTAATCACTGGAGCTATGATTGCTGTATATGCTAAAGACAAACAGGAGAAACCGAAACCTACGCCAACAAATACCGCATCGTAGCCGCAGTATAGATAATATCTTCTTTTGTAATCCCATAGTTGGTCACAAAACGCATTAATCCATTCTCCGGCGGATTAGCTTTAATGCCCTTTTCCAAAAGACCGCTCATGAGACTAGCTTCGTTTTGGTACCCTTCTATCCTAAACCAGACCATATTAATATGAATGTCTTCTAAGTCAACTTTGATTCCGGGAATTTTAGCCAATTCCTTCCCTAAGAGAAGGGCATTTTCATGATCCTTTTTTAATCTGGCAGGCATTTTCTCTAGGGCTACTAAGCCAGCTGCGGCAAGAAATCCGGCCTGCCGTAATCCTCCGCCCATCAACTTTCTTTTTTTCCGAGCTTTATTAATAAACTCTTTAGTGCCTGCAAGCATGGAGCCCACAGGAGCACCAAGTCCTTTGGAGAGGCAAAACATTACTGAATCAGAGTAGGCGGCAATTTCTTTCACATCTTTTTTCAGGTAAACTGCAGCATTAAAAATCCTAGCCCCGTCGAGATGCACCGGTATCCGATGTTTTTTTCCCACATGATAAATTGCTTCCATATTGGATAAAGGTATCACCCGACCGTTGGAGTGAGCATTTTCCAGCTCAATCAACCCAGTTACGGGGCAGTGAATATCCTCTCTTCTGATTCTACTTTCCACTTTAGCAGGATCAAGAACTCCTTTATCGGTCTCAACTGTCCTTAAGTGTACCCCGGCGATTACAGAAGACGCTCCAACCTCATGTAGGACAATATGACAGTCATCACCCAGGATAACTTCATCTCCTCTGTTACAGTGCGTAAAAAGGGCTAATTGGTTACCAAAGGTACCGCTGGGAACAAATAAAGAAGCCTCTTTTCCGGTGATCATGGCCGCGTATTTTTCCAGTTCTTTAACAGTGGGGTCGTCTTCATAAACATCGTCTCCCACTTCGGCCTTAAACATGGCTTCCCGCATTTCCTGTGTCGGTACCGTCACCGTATCACTTCTTAAATCAATAAATCTCAATGTACTTGTCCCCTCCAATTGGATAAATTCCCCCTTTGTTCCTCCCTTAGAATGATACGGCTGCACCGGCTGCTACTCCATCTTGCACCTTTTCCATGGTAATCCCGGTATAACCGTAAATAACAGAAACAAGGGGATTCAACAAAACAAGGAAGGCAAATGGAGCATAAGCCAGAGTAGCTACCCCTAAGGTTCCTGCCATAAATGCTCCGCAGGAACTCCATGGAATCAAGGAAGAAGTCATTGTCCCTGAGTCTTCCAATACTCGGGACAAGTTCTTTGTATGGAGCTTTCTTTGCTCATAAGCTGACTTATATATTCTCCCCGGCACAATAATGGCCAAATATTGGTCGGCAGTTAGGGCATTAGTCAAGATACAGCAAAGTACATTACTCATAATAAGGGAACCGGGAGACTCCACCAAAGCGAAAATTTCGGCTATAATCACTTCCAATATACCTACCTTTTCTAAAATACCGCCAAAGGTTAAAGAACAAAGTATAACAGAAGCCAGCCAAAGCATGGAATTAAAACCGCCCCGGCTAAGGAGAACATCAACAACCTCTACTCCAGTTTCCCCCACATAACCGTAATGCATAACGGTTATGACTTCCGCCAGACTGGCTCCTTGGAATATTAAGGCACCAACCACACCCAAGAAAACACCTCCCATAAAGCTGGGAAGCAGCGGGAGCTTAAAAATTACCATGGCAATAACAGCGAGAGGCGGAATCAGGAGCATGGGACTAATATTATAATTTTCCCCTAAAACATGAATTACCTGTTTAATAGACTCCTCCGAAGCTCCGGTATCCAAACTAAAACCTAAGATAGTATAAGCAATAAGAGCTATGATCATGCTTGGCATAACGGTATACACCATATGATAGATATGGTCAAAAAGCTTACTTTCGGACACCGCTGGAGCTAAGTTAGTAGTATCGGAAACAGGAGACATTTTATCACCAAAATAGGCCCCGGAAATAACAGCACCGCCCACCATGGCTAATGGAATACCCATACCCTGGCCTACCCCTATTGCCGCAATCCCCACCGTCCCGGCGGTAGCCCAGGAACTACCGGTAGCAAGTGAAGTAATAGCACAAAGTATACATACTATTACCAAAAAGATCTTTGGACTAAGAACCAGCAAACTATAATAAACAAAAGTTTGGACAACTCCTCCAAGAATCCAAATTCCAATGAGCATCCCCACGACTAACAAAATCAAAATTGCCTTCACAGATGAATAAATACTGTCTATAAGACCTGTTTCTAGCTCATCCCAGCTAATTCCCGTCCGCAAGG
The DNA here is from genome assembly GCA_050952465.1 of Bacillota bacterium. Lineage (GTDB taxonomy): Bacteria > Bacillota > Dehalobacteriia > Dehalobacteriales > Dehalobacteriaceae > DUPU01. The sequence goes on from JBMNKZ010000007.1 coordinate 332,785, forward strand.
CAACCAGGGTGGCAAATACCGCTGAAATTACAAGGGCCATATGAGGATCCCTGTCCCATCGTATCACTACAAAATATAAGGAAATAACCAAAAAGGCAATACATAATAATGCCTCCCACAGATAAGGCTTGCGTCGAGCCCCTTTTTTAGCCATATTTGCTTCCCCTTTAACCATCTCCCAAGACGGGAAATTCTTATAAACTTAATTAATTATACATACTGTCCAAAATTCCTTTTAAAATAATAAAATTATACCCTTATTAAGGCTGGATATACATTAGTCCTTATATTATAATGGGTTTATCGTACCGATCTTTTGTTAAAGAATTAATTGTTCCTAGCTATATTTAAGATAAAATAATATTTACCGATTCTCAAGATTATGTGCGTAATTTTGGCGTGTAATTCATATATTGTAAGAAAGGATTAAAAAGGAGGAAATTTTGTGGGTTATCCCGTTTACCAGCCTACAGGTGAGCAAAAACTTCTCGCCATATTAGCTCACTTAGCTTATTTTTTAGGGGGAATAGGCTTTGTAATTGCACCACTGGTTATTTTTTTATTGAAAAAAGACGACCCCTTTGTTTACGATCATGCCAAGCAGGCTCTAGTGGCCCATGTGGCGTTGTTAGTGGCAAGTATCTTAGTGGCTCTGTTATGTCTGATCCTAATCGGCTTTTTACTTGTTCCTGTTCTGCTTATTTTATGTATTATTTTTGTGATCGCCTCTATAATTGCTGCTTTTCGTGCCTTAGACGGCAGATTATATGCCTATCCCTTTATCCAGAGATTTGTCCAAAAGATCTAATTTTATTATCTCAATCACATGAATCTATATTAGTACCCGTACCCATCAGCGTAACCAGACTGATTTGCGCTTGACACCAGAACCTTATCGGTAAAATACTGGTTCCCAATCCGCTGTCAATATAAAGGCTGCCCCCATTAGGGAGTGAGAACACACCTCGATCATATTCGGGTAGTGAACTATGGCCGGGCAGAATTAAGGCCCCTACCAAAGGAACTCGTATCTGACCTCCATGGGTATGGCCGCTTAAAATCAGATCAAAATTTGATAAATCCTTCTTAATAATCATAGGATCGTGGGATAAAAGCAGAGTAAAGTAGTTTTTATTAATTCCTGAGAGAGCTTTCTCCGGATCCCCATGACGGCTGGAGAAATCATCCACCCCGGCAAGATTTATTTTGAAGTTGCCAAAAGAAATCACCTTGTTTTGGTTATTTAGAATATTAATACCCCGCTCTTCTAATGCATCCATAAATTTTTTCCGATTTTTATTTCTCCACTCATGATTACCAGAAACAAAAAAAACCTGGCTTATCTCAGCCAGTTCTTTGCTCAATTCCAGGGCGTCAGAGAGATTCCTGGTCCTAGCATCGATAAAATCCCCGGTTATGACAATTAGATCCGGCTTTGCCTGTTTGATTCTTTTTATTAATTTCTGATTGCCCTGATCAAAGAACCTGTTATGCATGTCCGCAATCTGCAATATTTTTACCGTCTTACCTTGGGGAATTTTATTAGAAAATATTCGCACCCGGTTGATAATAAAGAAATTAGTATTAATATAGACAATGGCTGCCAAGGTTAAAGCAATTAACAACATTCCCCCTAGGGAAAAAAGTAAATACCTCATCAAGTATTCCCCTTATCATCCATATATTGGGGGCCATTCCAATGGCAATTGAACTTGTAGGGGTTGTTATAGGATAACCCCTAGCCCCTTAACATGGTGCCAATAATATATATGTCTCTAATACTATATATATCAGCCTTTTCCTTTTTGTTTTCAAAATAGTTTTTTCTATTAAATTTAGATTCTAAACTTTTTTACCTAAATGTCAATTCACGAGGCAGTATGTATCTTTTATCGTAAATGCAGGAGAAAGAGATTTCATGTAGAAAATATATAGAATGTCTTTTTTAAAGATACTTTGGGGGGTGTTGTTTGTAAGGGGACTACCATTTTATAAGGGGATATCATATATTAGAAAATTTATTTAACTTCGTTATCCCTAAAACATTTTTATTGTTATTAAAGAAAGGAGTTGTATTATGTCGTCTCAACCTGAACAATTAAAAAGAGCAATGACCAGCCGGCATATGATGATGATTTCCATTGGTGCCATCATTGGTACCGGACTATTTCTAAACACCGGATATACCATCGGTGCTGCCGGTCCGGGAGGAACCATTCTTTCCTATATCTTTGGTGCCTTCATTATGTGGATGGTCATGGTCTGCTTAGGGGAACTTTCCATTGCGATGCCGGAATCCGGGTCGTTTCAGGAATTCAGCCATCGTTTGATTTCCCCGGCAGCAGGGCACGCTATTGGGTGGCTGTATTGGTTCTGCTGGGTACTGTGTATTGCTTGGTACTTAAGTGCCGTGGGTATTTATATGCAATATTGGATGCCCAATATTCCCCCTCAGGTCTGGTACCTTATATTTGGTGTAGTGCTATTTATATTTAACAGTTTGTCATCCAATGATTTTGGTGAAGGACAATTTTGGTTCGCCGGCATGAAGGTAATAGCTATTGTCGTTTTTGCTCTTATTGCATTAGCAGCAGCCTTTGGTTTAATAGGCGGCGGCACTATTCCAGGGATGAATAATCTTGTCGCCCATCAAGGTTTCTTTCCTTTTTCCATCTTTGCTATCTTGCCCGTCATGATCAGTGTTGCTTTTTCTTACCAAGGGTGTGAGATTGTGGGGAATACCGCGGGAGAAAGTGTCGACCCCCAAAAAGAAATGCCCAAAGCCATCAGAAGTACAATTTTCCAGGTAACCGGGGTTTATGTATTCAGTGTAATCATGCTAATGGTAATCGTTCCCTGGACGGAATTAGGTCTCTCAGAAAGTCCTTTTGTAACAGCCTTGGCGAGAATTGGTATACCCGGTGCGGATCATGTGATGAATCTGATCGTGATTATTTCCGCCTTATCTGCAGCCAATTCCGCTATTTATTGCTGCACTCGTTTTGTTTATGGTTTAAGCCTGAGAGGATCTGCCCCCAAATCTTTGATTAAGCTAAATAAACGGCAGATTCCTTTAAACTCCCTAATTCTTACCTATGTGGGCATTATCATCTGTATTCTGACCGGTGAGATTCCCCTTCTGGCTAACACATTGAACGCCTGGATGTGGGCAGTGTCCGCGGTTATCGGGGTTCTGGCCTGGATTGTCATCGCTGTGTGCCTTATCGCTTTTCGCCGGAAACTGAAGAGAGAAGGGAAATCCGTGGATGAATTGGCGTACCGTTCTCCTGGATATCCTTTGGTACCGATTTTAGTAATTGTGCTCAATTTAATTATTATTTTCAGTATGCTCTTTGATGAAGGGCAGCGCCTAAACTTCTATATCGGAGTTCCCATTATTGTCTTAACTTACTTATTTTTTATATTCTATGAACGAAGTAAAAAGTCAGCTTCCCGAGATGACTCTATAAAGGCATAAACGAGTTCTTAGCGGATAAACAGACGACATTTTGAACAAATTTATTTTAGTTAGAATAATATTAGATTTTAATAAAATAATGTAAATCACCTCCCAGAAGAACAAGGGACTGTTGCAACAGTCCCTTGTTCTTTTATTTTGTTTTTATTTCACTATTACCAATTTAGTTTTAGTTCTTCTCCATCGCTATCTATAATTATCTTAGCTCCATCCATAATTTTACCTCCGATTAAAGCCCGGGCAATCAATGTTTCCACCTGGCGTTGAAGGAACCTTTTCAAAGGTCTCGCTCCATAAACCGGGTTAAAACCTCCTTTAATAATATAATCCACAGCTTGAGAAGTAAGATGCAAGGAAATGTGACGGTCTTCCAACCGTTTCTGTAATTCCTCTATTAATAATCCGACAATCTTCCCAATTTCCTCCTGGGTAAGAGGCTTGAAAAATATTATATCATCCACCCGGTTTAAAAACTCCGGGCGAAAATGCACTCTAAGTTCCCCCATCACCTGCTCCCGGGCGGATTCTAAGATTTGACCCAGTTGATCAATCCCATCCAAAAGATAAGACGAACCAATATTTGAGGTCATAATGATAATGGTATTTTTAAAGTCCACCGTCCGGCCTTGAGAATCAGTGATCCGCCCGTCATCCAGCACCTGTAAAAGTATATTGAAGACATCCGGATGAGCCTTTTCTATTTCATCAAAGAGAAGTACCGAGTAAGGTTTTCTCCGAACTGCCTCAGTTAATTGCCCGCCTTCATCATAGCCGATATAACCGGGAGGAGCACCAATCAACCTCGATACAGCATGCTTTTCCATATACTCGCTCATGTCAATCCTGACCATGCTATTTTCCGAATCAAATAAGGTTTCGGCAATGGTTTTGGCAAGTTCGGTTTTTCCCACCCCAGTAGGTCCTAGAAAAATAAAGGAACCGACCGGCCTTTTGGGGTCTTTAATCCCCGCCCTCGCCCTAAGAATGGCATCTGTTACCCGTTCTACAGCTTCATCCTGACCAACCACTCGCCGGTGCAGTATTTCCTCCAATCGTAATAGCTTTTCCCTTTCCCCTTCCACTAATTTAGTCAAGGGTATGCCCGTCCATCGAGAAATAATCCGGGCGATTTCTTCCTCGCTCACCTCTTCCCTGAGAAGCGGCGAATCCCCGCGCCGTTTTATAAATTTTTCTTCTTCTTCTTTTAACTTCTTTTCTAATTGAGGTAAACGGCCGTATTTTAACTCCGCCGCCTTATTTAAGTCATACTCTCTTTCCGCCTGATTAATTTTTTGATGGGTTTCTTCTATTTCTTCCCGCAGCTTACTCACCTGCTGAATGGCTTTCTTCTCGTTTTCCCACTGAGATTTCATAGAAACCATTTTTTCTTTTAAATCAGCTAATTCCTTTTGCAGGTGTTCCAAACGCTCAAGGCTCGCCCGATCCTTTTCTTTCTTTAAAGCTGCCTCTTCAATTTCCAGTTGCATTACTCGTCTATTAACCTCATCTAGCTCTGCAGGCATGGAGTCAATTTCCGTCCGTATTAGAGCACAGGCTTCGTCCACCAAATCAATAGCTTTATCCGGTAAAAATCGGTCCGTGATATAACGGTTAGATAAAACTGCTGCCGACACCAGGGCATTGTCATGGATTTTCACTCCATGAAAAACTTCAAAACGCTCCTTGAGCCCCCTTAAGATGGATACTGTGTCTTCCACATTAGGTTCATTCACTAATACCGGTTGAAATCTCCTTTCCAGGGCAGCATCCTTTTCAATATTCTTCCGATACTCATCCAAGGTAGTTGCTCCGATACAATGGAGTTCTCCCCGGGCCAGCATCGGTTTTAACATGTTTCCTGCATCAATGGAGCCTTCTGCTTTACCCGCTCCTACAATGGTATGAATCTCATCGATAAAAAGTAGAATCTCCCCGTCACTTTTCTTAATCTCTTGTAATACCGCTTTTAACCGTTCTTCAAATTCCCCCCGATACTTGGCCCCAGCCACCAAAGCACCCATATCTAAGGAAAAAATCTTTTTATCCTTTAATCCTTCAGGTACATCTCCCCGCACGATTCTGTGCGCTAAGCCCTCCACTATGGCCGTTTTTCCTACGCCCGGTTCTCCAATCAACACCGGATTGTTCTTAGTTTTACGGGACAAAATCCGAATTACATGACGAATCTCCCCATCTCTGCCAATCACTGGATCTAATTTATTATTCCTGGCATCCTGAACCAACTCATGGCCGTACTTAGTCAGGGCCTCATAGATATCCTCCGGGGTAGGGCTTAAAACCCGCTGATTTCCTCTGATTCCGGTCAAAGCATGAAGAAATCTGTCCCTGGTAATATTAAATATCTGAAAAACCCGTCCTAAGCGACTGTCTCTTGCTTCATCAATCATCGCTAAAAACAGATGCTCCACCGAAATATACTCATCCTTCAGCCGTTTCGCTTCATCCCCAGCTTTTACCAGGACGTTATTCACTGCACGGCTGACATAGATTTTTCCAGGTTCTTTCCCCGGCCCGGACACCCGGGGCTTACTCTCTAAAACTCTTTCCACCTCACGATGGAAGTTTTTAGGTTGAATATCCATAGCCGTTAAAATCCGGGGCAACAAGCCCTCCTCTTGTTCTAATAATGCAGCCAAAAGATGCTCCAAGTCTATTTCCGTATTACCGTACCTTAATGCCTTGGTTTCCGCCTGCTGTAATCCCTCCATAGATTTTTGAGTTAAACGGTTTAAATCCATATCCAAACCCCCTTATACTCATCACTATTTATACATTATTTAATTATAGCCCTACATATTTCCCAGGTAAAAACAGGGATAATTCTCACTACTTAAAGTATATACCTAAGGTCAAAGTAGGTCAATAAATATGAAACTGCCTGAACCTTAAACAGGTTTAGTAACTAAAAAAAATAAATGTAGTACATAATTACCCATTGTTTTTTTTTACCTTTGACACCCAAAAAAATATTAAGTTAAAATAAAACCAGGACAACCGTTTTGCCATGGTGAACATGTTTCATTTTGACAAGTCAAGGTGGTCCTTTTTCTTCAGAAAGGGAGGTAGAGCGTTGTCTAAACTCAAATACATCATGCGACAAGGGATTCTCGCCTCCGGTATATTATTTACATCCATTATTGGAATATTAGTTTTCATCTTCCTTTTTGGCGCAGCCTCATTTAGAATTTATGACTTAACCTGGAAGGTTTTCGTCCAACCTTCAGTTGCAGGTAATACTATTCTGGAATTCCCCCCCTTTGGGAGTTTGATCGCCCAAACCCATACCGGATTACTGGATGTGCATGTTCAGTTGGAACAAATCGGCCCACAATTAGTAGAAAACACCGCTCTTTATTTTAATAATCAAACACAAATTATTGAGGACTTCCAAAGAAGCATTCCCCCCATGATGCGGATTTTTTCCCTGCGCCTTTTTCTGGCGGGCTTAATGGGCGGAATCATCCTCTCTTTCTTAGTTTGGCGGCGAAAGTATAAAAGGGTGCTGGCAGCAGGCCTTTTATCCGCCCTCCTAATAAGTTCTGCCCTCTTTCAAGTTTATACTACCTTTAATACAGAGGCCTTCCGGGAACCCCAATATCACGGGGTAATTTCTGCTGCCCCCAACTTAATATCCTTTGCTAATAAATCTATCTCTAAAATCGGGAAAATTGGGGATCAGGCAAATCTTTTAATTGATAACGTAGAAAGTCTGGTGGCTAGCACCGATTCACTTACTAACATCCAAACCTTAAGTGAAGAGGGGATTGTTAAGAAAATTCTCTTAGTCAGCGACTTACATTCAAACCCAGTAGCCATTGAATTAATTAAATCTCTGATCTCTTCTTTTAATATTGATATGGTGATTGATGCCGGTGATTTAACGGACTTTGGCAGTTCCATAGAAACAAAAACGGCCCAGGCCATCAGCGACCTAGGCGTACCTTATATTTTTTCCCCCGGTAATCATGAAACGCCGGAAATGGTAAACTTTATGAGTGAACTGCCTCATGTTACCGTCTTAAAAAGCACTACGGCAGAAATCCAGGGTATCCACATTCTGGGTATTCCCGACCCTTTTTCCGTCTTTCCTGAGGTAGAGACTGATGATGCTGAACGGTGGCAGAAAATAATAAGAGATACAGCGGAAGCCGCAGAAAATATCATTAACTCAGAAGGGAGTCCCGATATTCTGGTAAGTCATAATCCGATAATCGCGAAACATATTAAGAATGCTCCGTCTTTAATTGTTAGCGGCCATACCCATAAACAGGGAAAGGAGACTCTAAAAAAGGGCAATTTACTTTTAAACCCAGGGACAACCGGAGCTGCGGGACTGCGCGGCCTGTATTCCGAAGGCAGTATTCCTTATTCGGCGATTATTCTTCATTACCAAGTAGGGAAAGGTCCGTCGGCAGCTGACTTTATCCAATATGATCTCTTGACCCAACGTTTTTCCCTGGAGCGGCACTTAGAAAATGGAGAGAACCCTACCTTTCCTTAAGCAGAAAAAGGCAGCTCTTGTCTCCCTTGGCTAAACATAAAGGCCGCTCCATATCCACCCCAAAGGCATCATATAAGACATGGTCTATTTGGCAGTAAAGATAACCGATTTTTCTCCCCTTATCTCCCAACTCTGCCCAGGCATCTTGCATCGGGCAATGAGTAATCTCGTTAACATTATCCGGATTGTTTTCCCAGCCAATCCCGGGCATATCCCGTACAGTTCTATAAGTGTCAAGACAGTTAAGTTCCAGACCCAGCTCCTTTGCTTCTTCTTTCATGGCCATGACCCGAGCAGCACCAAATTTACCAATTGCCCGTAGGATAGCTTCCTCTCCCTTTTCTTCCCCTAATTGTTCCATCAATTCTTCTGCCAGATAAAAATACATTTTCGCCATTAGATGAGCAAAACGCACCACCGGATCATCTGTACTTTTAATCCTCGTCATGAAAATTCCTCCTTCTTCATAACTATACCACATCCTGTAATTAATTTCCTGGCCAATTTTTAGTCCTAAAATATTCCCGTTTACAAAATATAAAAATGCTCCTCCTTGAAGTAAACAGTTTTTATTATTACACTGTCTACCACAAGGGGAGCATATCAAAGCTCGGTTTTTCCGCGCTTCATCTTATGACTAAAAAAATATTATTCCGTGATTTCAAAACTATCTTTATCTGCACCACAATCCGGGCAAACCCAATCTTCGGGCAAATCTTCAAAATAAATCTTAGGCCTAATCCCATTGTCCATATCCCCCGTTTGTGGATCGTAAATATAGCCACACACTGAGCAACCCCATTTTTCCATCAGCAATTCTCCTTTCTCCTTCTTTAGATATACTTAGCTTATTATAAGTGTTTAAAGAAATTTTATTCCTAATCACAATTTTTTAGTAGGGGGATTTTGGATATCCTAAGCGAAAACATCCTCGGGTCTCTATCCCTCCCACCCCTTCAATACCTGTGACAGTGTTTGATAAAACATCATTTAAAGTAAGAGTCTCCTTAATAGAAGTAAAAGCAATCTTTTCAACGATAAAGACCGGGTCAAAGATATGAATGAACACCCGCCTGGGCGAACTGGCAAAATTGGCTCCCGCTGCTAATAGCTCTTCATAATATGACTGACAGGCTCCGGCAAATATAACTAAATCGTCCCGGCCGGGCATAAATCGCCGGGCGGCTTTTACCGTTTCAATAAAATGTCGGGAGTTTCGATAATTATCCAAACTTTTAAAATCCTGAGCTTCTTTAATAAGGCCGTCATGTCCGGTAATTACCAAAATATCCGGTTGATATTTCTGGAGATAATACAGAATTACCTTTGGTTGTTCCTTCTCCGGAATACAAAAACCATGGTTGGGAATCTTCAGCTTTCGGTAAGCGTCAAGACATTTATTTAAATACTCCTCATCCCCGTCAATATGTAAAACACGACCAGGGATATCAAAGTATTCCTCCCCCTCAGGAAGGGCTAAGGCATTAGACCGCCAGGGTCCTCTACAGCGGATAGTTTTCCTATGTTCCAGCACATTTTTAACTTTTGCATTATTATGCAGTATATTTTCATTTCGATATCTGCAATAATCCAGCTCTACAATCTGAGTCAAATCCTCTAAAGGTGCATCTGCAATTAGCCTGATATCTACTCCCTTTAAGACGGCAATTATTTTTTTTTCCTGATTTTCATATATTGCTTTTACTCTAAAAATTATATCACACCCATAGGATTTCCGTGCCACTATATCTCCGGGCTGAATATTAACCATGGACCCATCACCTTTCTGTCTATCTCCTTATATAGTATGACCAAACTCTTTTATTGGTGTGATGAAGTTTAATCTTAGGGCTCGCTTCAATTGGTGAGTACCGGAGGTATAAGAGGCTCCATATAATATATATATAACCAGGCGTTAGATGTCCCCCACCTCTGTAGGTGGGGGGTACCTTTTAGATTTTCAGGCGGCGGGCATATCTCCCGCCTCGTTGAAACGCACTAAGGTAAGAAGTTTTTTACAACCGAAAAATTTTCCATCGTTACTTATAATGCCGGAAAGGATGAAGATCATGTTTGCCGCTGTGGTACCTGCGCAAAATGAAAATATCAGAGTTAAGCAGGTCATCCAAAACCTGTTAAAACTACCTTTGGACTTAATTATTCCCGTAATCAATGGTTGCCGGGATGATACCTTAAAATTTTGCTTATCTTTAACTTCCCCTAAGATTTATACTCTCTACTCCGCTGTGTCACTTGGTATTGATGTTCCCAGAGCCGTAGGAGCGAATTTTGCATATACTCTAGGTGCCCATGGGATCTTGTTTATTGACGGAGATATGAACGGGGATCTTACCTATCCCCTCAATCTGCTGATGCGGGCGGTAAAATCCGGGACTGATTGTGCTCTTACCAATTGTTATCCATATATATATGCTCGCCACCCTTTAACTAAAAAAGTTTTGAAATACCGGGAAATTCTAAATCGGAGAATTGGTTTGTTTCATCAATTAGGTTTAGCCAGTCCCTCTCACGGACCCCATGCCGTTTCCCGAAAGCTATTGGACAAAATCCCTATTGAATCCTTAGCGGTACCGCCTGTGGAAATGGCTTATGCCAAAATGGCCGGGTTAAAAATTGATGTGGCCGCCGCCATCTCTCACCATAAATTAGGCTCCCGTGATAAATCTCTAATCCACACCAAAATGGTTGCCCATACCATTATCGGAGACTGTTTGGAGGCGCTTGCTGTTCTAAACGGAACTACCCGGCATCGAAGGGAAGGTGGGATTTCCTACGACGGATATAACCCTTGCCGTCGGTTTGACTTATTGAATGATTATTTGAAGTATCAACGTGGTATTCAGGTTTTTTACTAATTAAAGAGGCGAAAGGTCAGAAACCTTTTATAGAACTGAAAAATTTTCCACCATTGAGTTATAAAACATCCTTTTGGTTAATAATAACATCCCAGGGAATATACACCTAATGAAATGTTTTCTCCCATCCGTTATAATAATAACAACCGCCTATTAAGAGTTCTTAGCGTTAGATGGAGTTATTACTCCACCTGACGGTTAGAAATCGTTATCCGGGAACTAACAGCTCTTAGATGCTAGTTATCGGATGAAAGACCAGCTAGGCCTTATAATAGACAGGAGGTTAAAATGAGCTTCAAAAAAAGTTTAATCATCACCGTTTTAGCAGGAATATTTTTTGTTTGGGGAACAGGACAAGCTTTAGCAGCCCAATACACGGTAAAGTCAGGGGATAGCCTTTATACCATCAGCCAAAAGTTTGGGACAACTGTAGCTACGCTAAAATCAACTAATGGTTTAAAAAGCAATACTATTTACCCCGGCCAGGTATTAACTGTACCTTCCGGTACCGGCACCTATGTAGTTAAATCAGGGGATAGTCTTTTTACCATCAGCCAACGATTTGGCACCACTGTTAGCAAGCTTCAGAGCATGAATGGCTTAAAATCGACATATCTTTATCCGGGACAAGTACTAAAAGTCCCCGCGTCAGGCTTTAACTATACGGTAAAGAAAGGGGATACTCTTTACTTATTGGCAAAGAGGTTTGGGGTAACCGTGGCCTCTATTAAATCAACCAACGGCCTGAAAAGTGATTACTTATATATTGGGCAAAAACTAATCATTAATGGGTCTGCTGCATCGAGTAATACTGTGGCAAGCAGAAACTACTCCAGTGCAGCCCGAGGTGCAAGCAATTATTCCCGCAGTGAGGTAATGCTTTTGGCGCGATTGATTAACGGTGAATCCCGGGGTGAGTCCTACACAGGTCAAGTAGCTGTGGGAGGCGTGGTATTAAACAGGGTTGCAAGTCCGCTATTTCCTAACACTCTTTCCGGGGTGATTTATCAAAAAAATGAATTTTCTGTAGTTCTTGACGGGCAAATTAATCTTAGTCCCAGTCAAACTGCTATTAAGGCTGCGGAAGATGCCATGAATGGATGGGATCCATCCAATGGAGCTTTATATTATTGGAACCCGGCGAAGGCACCTAATAATAAATTCTTAAATTCCCGGCCCATTGTGGCAAGAATCGGCAATCATGTCTTTGCCAAGTAAGCAACTTGAAGGCGGTAAGAAGTCACCTTTTATATGCTAACTGCATATAAATAATTCACGAAGGCACTAGCTATTAATCCAACATTAACCTAAAAAAAGGTCTCCTTGAAAAGCAAGTCAGGGAACCTACTGGACACAAATGATAAAACATGTTAATATTGGATCATGCAATCGAGATCAGGCGCTTAAAAAATGCGCCGGGCCTAACTTGGCAGCAGGTAAGCACCTGTGGGACTGAGCATTAAGTTCCTCAGGTGTTTTTTTATAAAAACTTGGGAGGAAAAATTATGGACACCAGGGTAAAAGCAGCTCAAATTTCTGTGATCAGCAACTCTTCATTAGTTGTTTTAAAACTTAGTGTCGGAATGTTGATGGGATCAGTCAGCGTGATCTCGGAAGCAATTCACTCCGGCTTAGATCTGGCGGCAGCCCTCATTGCTTATTTATCACTAAAAAAAGCCTCTGAGCCGGCAGATGAGCTGCATCAATACGGTCATGGGAAAATTGAAAATGTTTCCGGCGTAATAGAGGCTTTGCTGATCCTAATTGCTGCCTTCTGGATCATCTTTGAAGCGGGGAAAAAGTTAATACATGGGGGACATGTGGAATCCGTCGGTCTGGGAATTGGTGTCATGGGGTTTGCTTCCATAATTAATCTCTTGGTGTCCCGCTATTTGTTTCAAGTTGCCAAAGAGACTGATTCCATCGCTTTAAAAGCCGATGCCTTGCACCTTTCTACTGATGTTTTGACTTCACTGGGGGTGATGGTCGGTCTTATTCTCATAAAAATCACTCATTTGCAAATATTAGACCCTATTTTTGCAATCCTAGTGGCTGTGTTAATTATCAAGGCTGCTTACGATTTAACTAAAGAAGCATTTTCCCCTCTCCTGGACACTAGACTGCCTATGGAGGAGGAAAAGGATATTATTGAGATTATCCGACGTTATCAAGACGATTTCGTGGAATACCACAAGCTTCGTTCCAGAAAGGCCGGCTCTGAAAGGCATATTGATCTGCACCTGGTGGTACCCTGGAAAAAGCCAATTAGTGAAGTTCATTTGATGTGCGATCAAATCGAAAAAGAAATAAAAGACCGTTTTGCCTCGTGCCAAGTGCTGATCCATGCAGAACCCTGCAATCACGATTGTGGTTATTGTAATCATGATTGTGATCAATGTACTTCCCGGATAAATTGTTTATCCTCTCGGGACTGACTCCCCCTGTCAATTCGTGGCATCCCCCTCTAAGAAGGGATAATTATCTACCTCCCCGAAGGAGGTGGCGGCACAGGAACCGCCCTACAGTGATATCCCACCAATGAGAGGTATCAGATTATTTGCAAGCAAAGCGAACTCTTGTAGGCTTAATGTTTCCCCTCTCCTGTTCGGCTCAATCTGGCTTTCCATGAGAACTTTGAGCCACTCCTCCTTATTTAAAGAAAATCCGGAATTAGTCAAGGCATTAAGCAAAGTTTTCCTCCGCTGATTAAAAGCTGCCTTTACCAAAGAAAAGAAAACCTTTTCATCATCCACCTGGACAGCCGGCTGTTCTCTTTTATCCAGCTTGATAATGGCTGATTCCACTTCCGGCCGGGGATAAAATACGGTAGGAGGCACAATCTTTACTAACGTAGGACAACAATAGTATTGCACACCAATGGAGAGAGCCCCATAATCCTTGGTTCCGGGGAGGGCCTGCATTCTAAGAGCAACTTCCTTTTGTACCATTAAAACCAAAGAGAAGAAATGAAACTTTTCTTCCAGTAAACGCATGATAATAGGAGTGGTGATGTAATAAGGAAGATTTGCCACTACACGATAAGGTAATCTTAAATCCTTCCCAGATGCTTCTTGCACTAATTGATCAAAATCAACTTTCATAGCATCCCCATAAACCACCTGGATATTTCTATACTCACCAAGTGTTTCATTTAATACATTAACTAAATTCCTGTCAATTTCGATGGCAATTACCAGACCGGCTTTGTCGGCTAAAGCCTGAGTCAAGGCACCAATTCCTGGCCCTATTTCTACAACCACCTGATTCTCTCGGATATCCGAAGCATCCACAATTTTATCAATAAATTTAGGCTCAATTAAAAAATTCTGACCCAGACTTTTATGCATACGAATATTGTATTTACTTATAATTTTTTTGGTCATACTTGGCGTAGCAATCCGTTCCATATTATTCTCCTTACCTCTATCATTTTAAGCACATATTCTTCATCCTGAACATCGGCAAAAAAGCTAGATTCTTCCCCTTAGATTATGCATTAAATCCAAAACTTACTCAAGAAGAAAACCCTTGAAACAAAAGCCTCAAGGGTCTACTAACTTTTTTATTTTATTTTAACACATAAACTTTAACTGTTTTTCGGCCCCAACGCAGACACTCTTTTTCTGATTCTAAAAATACATCAATGGCATTTCCCTTAATCGCACTTCCCACATCTTCTGCCCGGCCAAAGCCATAACCTTCAATATAAAGCTTACTCCCTAAAGAAATAACTTTAGGATCTACCGCTACCGTACCTACCTTAGGAATTGTTCCTGTGCAGGTGCGGGAACCGGTATGGGTATATGCACTGGCTCTTACTTCCAATGCCCGGGAAAATTCAAATCGTTGTCCTCCCCGAGAGGCATATTGTAAAACCCCATTTGAGACGATCTGATTAATTGGTTTCTTAGTTATTTTAGTACCAATAACTTCTTCATTGATCTTCTGTCCGTCTTGGTATGTAATCCTAATGATATCTTCTTTTTCTCCCGTTTTTCCTCGCTGGAGAACCCGGTGAATACCCCGTTCTAAGGTAGTATCCTCTTTATATTCTACCTTGAAGGCTATTGGTTCCTTTTTTGTTATTATTTCTTCGGTAATTCTCTTTACCGTAATACGGGACGTTCGATTGTCCGCCACAGTAGACAAGGCAGGTTCCACTATGTCTTTTTCTCCTAAGACAATTTGGGCCATATTTAATACTTCCTTTACTGTGACAGGTGTAGTCTTAATTGTAGTTTCTTTCCCGTCTGCCAGTACAGAAACATCAAAGGCCCTGGTTATTTTGATAACCTGTCCGTCCTCCAGCTTAGCGGTTAATTCTGGAGTGACAATATCCTTTGAGTAAATCTTTATGTTATTCTCCTCTAAGACACTGCCTACATCAGACTTTAAAGTCTTTAACTCAGTAGGTACTCCATCTACAATGATGGTTACTTCTTTTTCAATTACTAAATAAGCGACATAGACAAATAGTACCAGCAACACCGTTAAAACTACAGGTATAACCTTACCTAACCATCGAGGACGCCCTGAATGCGCAAATGCGTAGTGCATGGTTCTCCCCTCCGTTAGCCTCTACAGTATCTAATTATGAGGCATTAATATTTTACCTTGTTCCAGGGAAGTTGTCAATCATATACCCATTTTTTGCCTTTTAATGACATTATATGCCATCCTCATCTATACCATTTAAGCTATGCTGATCCTATTCTATGCGCCACAGGACAAGATTATGATAGTTTATAGACATCCATTGCATTTTTTGTGGTAGCCTCCGCCAGCTTCTCTAAGGGAATCCTTCTGAGCTCCGCAATCTTTTCTGCTACCAGCCTAACCCGGGAAGGTTCATTTCTTTTTCCCCGAAAAGGATGGGGAGTGAGGTAGGGGCAATCAGTTTCCACCAATAGACGGTTTAAAGGAACTAATTTTGCAATCTCTAATAACCTATTAGCATTACTATAGGTTACCGGCCCCGCAATAGAAATATGAAAACCTAAAGACATACACTGCCGGGCCATTTCCCAGCTGCCGGAAAAGCAGTGAAGAATCCCCCCATGTATGCCGGCCTTTTCTTCCCGCAAAATGTGCACAGTATCCTCATGGGCATCTCGATCGTGTACAACAATAGGTTTTTTTAATTCCCGAGCCAGCCTGATTTGTTTTCTAAAGGCTTCCTGCTGAATATCCCGGGGCGAAAGATCCCGGTAATAATCCAGGCCAATCTCCCCGATGGCAACAACCTCGGGCTCTTTAGCAAAAATCCTTAGTTTATTTAATATTTCTTCATCTAAAGTAGAAGCATCATGGGGATGGACACCGACTACTGCATAAATCCCTTCATTTTTTTTGGCTAGCTTCAATGCTGCCTCAGAAGAAGGAAAATCATAGCCTACAACGGCAATTTTCGTCACCCCTGCTTCTTCTGCCCTCTTCATTACTTCCGGCAGATCCTTTGCATACTGTTCATCATTAAGGTGGGCATGGGTATCAAAAAGCATCATTTTATTCACCTATTTTACCCTTCCACCAGGCTTAATCTCATCTACAGTAATAACCTCTAACTTTCCCCCGTGGGAGGCAGCCAGAATCATCCCTTTGGATTCAATGCCCCTTAACTTAGCCGGTTTGAGGTTGGCAACTAGGATGACCTTTTTACCAACCATTTCATCCGGTTGATAAAACTTAGCGATCCCCGATACCACTGTCCGTACTTCTTCCCCCACCTTAACACTAAGTTTTAAAAGCTTATCTGCCTTTTCTACCTTTTCACAGGCTATTACTTCAGCAACGCGAAAATCAATCTTGGCAAAATCTTCAATGGTTATTTCCGGGAGAATCTCCTCAAAGGCTTCTCCTTCGGGAACTTGAGTCTTATCTTCCTTTTTGGGCTCCTTCGGAACAACTTCAGTAGTTTCCTTCTGTTTTTCCAGTTCCTTTACATCAATACGGGGAAAAATGGGCTCACCACGGTTAATTTGAGTTCCCGCCGGGAATCTACCCCAAACCAAACTATCCCAGCCCTGAACCTCTTTTTGATTATTGATACCCAGTTGGGCCCACACCTTTTCCGGGAGCATTGGCATAAAAGGCGAACACATAATGGTCGTTAACCTGAGGACTTCCACCATATTATATAGGACAGTTCCCAGTTTCTCTCTCCCCTGAGGATCTTTATTTAGGCTCCAAGGTTGAGCATCATCAATATATTTGTTGGCCTTATTGACCACTTTCCAGATGGCAGCAAGAGCATTACTAAATTCCAGTTTATCCATCAACCCTTCTACCTCTTGGGGAAGCGTCTTTGCCATTTCTATCAATTCCTGATCAAACTCTGTTCCCTCACCCGGGGCTGCCACTACACCGCCCAGAAATTTGTTAATCATGGCAGTGGTACGGCTGAGTAGGTTCCCAAAATCATTAGCCAAATCAATATTTATCCGATTTACCAAAGCTTCTTCCGAATAATAGCCATCCTGTCCAAAAGGCACCTCTCTTAAAAGGAAATAGCGAATGGCATCTACTCCATATTTTTCGATTAAGACCAGCGGATCTATAACATTCCCTTTAGATTTGGACATTTTACCTTCCGCTAGTAACACCCAGCCATGGCCAAACACCTTTTTCGGAATTTCAATACCTGCTGCCATTAAAATGATGGGCCAGATGATGGTATGGAAGCGCATAATATCTTTCCCCACCAAATGGACATCAGCGGGCCAGAATTTTTGAAATAGAGTATCGTCTTTGGTACCATAACCTAAAGCGGAAATATAATTGGTCAAAGCGTCGAACCAGACATAGATGACATGTTTATCGTTAATGGGTACAGGGATCCCCCAGGAAAACGTTGTTCTGGAGATACACAAGTCTTCTAAGCCTTGTTTTACAAAATTGACCATCTCATTTTTTCGGGTTTGGGGCTGGATAAAATCCGGGTGCTCTTCAATGTACTTAAGCCAGCGGTCAGTATATTTACTCATCTTAAAGAAATAACTTTCTTCCTTAACCAATTCCACCGGACGCCCGCAATCCGGACAAGTTTGATGTTCCGAAAGCTGCCGCTCCGTAAAAAAGGTTTCACAAGGGGTACAATACCACCCCTCGTACTCCGATTTATAAATATCCCCGTTATCATATATTTTTTTGAATATTTCCTGTACTACTTTTTGATGTCTTTCCTCGCTGGTTCTAATGAAATCATCATTAGTAATCAGCATTTTGTCCCATAGATGGCGAATTCCCGCCACAATTCCATCCACAAACTCCAGGGGTTCTTTTCCCACAGACTTTGCTTTTCGCTCAATTTTTTGACCGTGTTCATCTGTTCCTGTAAGAAACCATACATCATAGCCCTGCATTCTCTTATATCGGGCCAAAGCATCAGCTGCTACTGTGGTATAAGCATGGCCAATATGTAAATTATCGCTGGGGTAGTAAATTGGTGTAGTTATATAATAGCTTTTCTTGGTCATAAAATTCCCTCCTATTAAATTAATACTATCATTTCCTTATTTACTAAAAAGAAAACCTCCATCCACCAAGGGACGAAGGTGATCCTGCTACTCTTCCCTATCAAATACATTTTTTCATTATTTCTTTAGTAAATTATATTTTTCATTTAGTTTTTTGTCAAGTTTTCCCCTTGATTTTCCATTTACTCTCTTTATTAATGATCGAAAAATACAAAGAAGTATGTCGAAAAATATAACTATATACTTGTCAATTATGGTAATTTATGTTATAATTTAATTTAACTAGAAAGAACATAAAATTGATTATTAATACTAAGATGCCCATAATAATCAAAAAATAGATAAATAATGGTTGACTTTAGCTGGAACACCTGGTATTATTTAGGTGTAGCGAAGAATGTCGATTTTTGTAATAGAGGAGATGCATTTAAAAGTGATAAAATCAACAGGTATTGTTCGAAAAGTGGATGAACTTGGGAGAGTAGTACTTCCAATTGAACTACGTAGAACCTTGGGCATTGACGAAAAAGACGCTTTGGAAATCTATGTCGATAGCGAAAGAATAATTTTAAAGAAATATGAACCTGCTTGCATTTTTTGCGGTAGCGCAGAAGACGTACAGAACTTCAAAGGTAAAAACGTTTGTCGGGAATGCGCTGCTGCTATGAATTCAGATAGCAGTATAGCTTAAGAAGTGGATTTTTTATTAAAAAATAGCTACCTTTTTCACAGTTAAAAAGACAGGTCATGGGCCTGTCTTTTTTCTTTAGATTTCAAAATCATCTTCCAGACTAATTTTATAAACATCATTTTTGGGGATTTTATAGTGTCTGGACACCTCTTTCACCGCTTCTTTTTTCAACTTGCCCCCTAATATCAGTCGGCGCAGTTCTTCTCTGATCTCCTCTGTCCCGGGGATCCCTTCCTTTGATTCAGCTTCCCCCGCCAAAACCAGAGTGAATTCCCCCTTTGGTGTGTGTTCTTTAAAATAACTCAGAATCTCTCCCATTGAGCCCCTGATCACTTCCTCGTACCTTTTGGTGATCTCCCTAGCCGCTGCTGCCTCCCGGTCCCCTAGGTACTCAATTAATTCCTCTAAAGTATCCTTAATTCGATAAGGCGACTCGTATAAAATGATGGTACGGGATTCCTCTTTTAATAAACTAAGGCGATGTCTTCTCTCCTTTTTTTCCCGGGGCAAAAAACCTTCAAAAACAAAACGGGAGGTTGGAAGAGCGGAAACCACCAGTGCCGATAAAGAAGCACTAGGGCCGGGTATTGGGCATACCTTGATTCCAGCTGATACTGCGTCCCGTACAATATCTTCTCCGGGGTCAGAAATCCCAGGCATCCCGGCATCAGAAACAAGTGCTACCATCTTTCCTTGCTGTAATAAAGAAATAAGATAGTCACCCTTAGTCTTTTTATTATGCTCATAATAGCTGGTGAGCGGGGTATGAATATCAAAATGACTTAAAAGTTTTCTTGTGTGTCTGGTATCCTCTGCGGCAATCAAGTCTGCTTCTTTCAGAATTTTTAAGGCACGAAGCGTAATATCATCCAGATTTCCGATGGGTGTACCCACCAGATACAGTGTTCCTTTATCCATATTACCATTACCATTCTTCCGTCAAAATTTTCCCCTGAAAAATTGCCTTCATTTCCTCCGAATGAACGCCGGTTTTTTGATAAACAAAAAGGGGTGGCAAAACCTGCACATCCCTTTTGCCGTTTTTTATTCCCTCTATTAATACTAAATTTGGTTCCTTTTCAGGCCCGGGATACACCAACCTCATACGTTTCGGCTCTAATCGATAATTCCTCATCAAAGAAATAATATCTGCCAAACGGGTTGGCCTATGAACTAAGGCAAATCTCCCCTCGGAATTTAAAAGAAGAGAGGCTTCCCTTACCACATCTTCCAAAGTACAAAGAATTTCTGACCGGGCAGCAGCCTTAATTGAAGAAAAACTGATTTTGCCTGAGCCCACCAAAGCATAGGGAGGATTACTCACGACTAGGTCATATCTACCTTTTCCCAGCATTTCTGCTGCTGATTTAATATCTCCTACCCTGATCACGATATGATCGGTCAGTCCATTTAAAATTACACTTCTTTGGGCCATTTCCGCTACTTCCGGTTTTATCTCCAGCCCGCAAATATTTGTTTTTTTATATCGGGCGTTTAATAATATTGGTATCACTCCGGTTCCTGTCCCTAAGTCCACCACCAAATCACCAGGGCGCAAGGTAGCAAAGGCAGACAAAAGCACCGCATCCAAGGAAAAGCAAAACCAATCTGGATTCTGAATAATTTTTAAATTACGCCAAAGGAGGTCATCAATCCTCTCTCCACTTTGTGGCATCAGACTTTAACCCTCCCCATGAACCATGTTTTCTTTACTCAAAAAACCCATGCAAAAAAGGCAATCCTCTGTGCGAGCTCGGGCAAAATGCATTGGACAGACATGATACCCTTCATCATACAAACGAGCCAAGTTTTCAAAACCTTCTCCTTGAATCTTTTCCGCATATAACCTGGCACGCAAAAACTCATTCTGCTCTTCTAATTGATGTACATGGCGGCGCAAGGTCTGGATTTCTGTTAGTATTTCCTTCACCTTTTCCTCCATTTCGCGGAGGGCCTGAGTTAATTCCACCCCCATCACTCCTTGTACAAATCAATATCATCAATTTTTGTGTCGACTGCCTCTGCATCTTCCTCAATAATATCTTTTTGATCATAATCATCACTTTCATATTTTAAGCAACACATAAGTCTGCCACAAATCCCTGAAATTTTAGTGGGATTTAAGGATAGGTTCTGCTGCTTGGCCATCCTGATAGAAACCGGTTGAAAATCCCCTAATACCGAATGGCAGCAAAGAATTCGGCCACAAGAACCTATCCCTCCTAGCATTTTTGCTTCATCCCTAACTCCAATTTGCCTTAACTCAATGCGAGTTCGAAAAATAGCTGCTAAATCTTTCACCAAGTCCCGAAAATCAACTCGGCCCTCCGCTGTAAAATAAAAAATTATCTTACTCACATCAAAAGTATACTCCACGTCTACCAGTTTCATGGGTAGACTATGCTCCTTAATCTTTTGCTGGCAAATTTTAAAAGCTTCGTTTTCCCGTTTTTTATTCTCATTGTTAACATTTGTGTCCTGCTCTGTGGCTTTTCTCACTACATTTTTCAAAGGAGATACCACTTCTTCTAGAGGAACCATTTTCGGAGCTATTACTACTCTCCCATATTCCATCCCCCGGGCTGTTTCTACTACTACAGCATCTCCGGCGGCTAATTCCAGTTCACCGGGACTAAAATAATATATCTTTCCTGCTTTCTTAAACCTTACTCCTACAACCTGCTCCATTTTATTCCTCCAATCTTAACTACAAATCCGCTGCAGGCGAATAAACATTACATCTAATACCAATCTCAAGTTAGCATTTTGTCCTAATAATTTTTGGCTCCGTTCCACCTCTTCCGCCGCCACTAAGGCTGCTTCCGGTGTTACAGAACTGTTTAAAAGCATGTCCCACATATTTGGGTTTTTTACGATTGCCAACTTTCCGGTAAGTTTGGCCACCACAATATCCCTAAACCAGGTTAACATACTCTCTAATAAATCTTTAACACTTTCCCGATCCTTTTCCCATGATTCCGATATTTTTAACAGTTGACAATAATCTAATTGGGAAAGACTCTGCACTAAATTCAAAATTTCTTCTGTTTCTGCTCCCCTTTGCCCAAAGTCTTTATCCACTTTTTCTTCCTGACCAAATTTTATCACCTGGCACCGGGAAAGTACAGTCGGCAGGATATTATCCCCATTTTCCGCCGTAAGAATAAATATTGTTCGTTCCGGTGGTTCTTCTAATATTTTTAACATACTGTTGGCTGCCTGAACCGTCATTAAATCCGCCCCGGTTAATATCAATACTTTGTATTTTCCCTCATAATGCTTAAAATTTACCTTTTTCTGCAATTCTCTCCCTTGTTCTATTTTAAAACTTGTTCCCTGGGGATCAATAATAATCACATCCGGATGATTACCATGGCTAATCTTTCGACAGCTTAAACAGACTTGACACCCACTGCCCTCCACAGGAGATAAACAGTTCACCCCTTGCGCAAAACTTAAGGCATTTTCTAATGTTTGCTCCTTTGACCCCAAAAATAAATATGCATGGGCTGTAAGTCCGGATTTAATTGATTGTTGTAATTGGAAAAGCATCTTTTACACCAACTTTAAATTAATACTTTTAACGAGCCAAAATTCCTTTTACCTTTTCATATATATCCTGATGAATTTCCTCAATAGTTCTAAGCTTTCCTTCGTCTACACAAGAAACCTTAACCCACCCATATTTCGCTGCCACATATAAAGAATTTTCATAGGAACTTTTTAAATAATCAATGTTTCTTTCATGTATATCCTTTTCCCTTTTCCCGGTAAACTTATTCTCCCTCTCGGCCATGAGGCTGATACTAAATTCTATGGGCATATCCAAAAAAATCACCCCGTCGGGTACAGGCAGTTTATAAATGGCAAACTCCAAATTCCATAACCAATCTAAATACCTATCCTTTTCACGGCCTTTTAGTTTTGCCCCTTGATGTACCATGTTGGAGGTAGTATAGCGGTCAGCTAGGACAGTGCCTCCCCCAAGATAGAATTTTTCCCATTCCGTCTTATATGAGGCATACCGGTCTACCGCATAAAAGGTGGAAGAAATATAAGGATCCACTTCGCCGGGATCCTTGCCAAAATCCCCGTTTAGATACATTTTCACCAAAGCGGATGATGGGCTTTGATAATTAGGAAATTCAACCTTCTTTACCGAATAGTTTTCGTCTGCTAATCTTTCATTCAATAAGCGGGTTTGCGTCGCTTTGCCGCTACTGTCCGCTCCGCTTTCAATAATAATTAACTTGCCTTTCATATATGTTTCTCCTTTAATCCTAACTCAATTGGGCACCATGGGCCGAAAAATCAAACCATAATTACCTTTGGCTATCCCGATGACCTTATCCTGAAAAAGGATGCCTTCAATCAATGATGAGCAGAGTATTAAGTAATCGATCCCGCGGGCCTTGGATATGTCCCCCGTATCTTTTAATCTCTTGCACTATTTCTAATACCTCCCGGGTGATGATCTCTCCCGGTACGATTATCGGAATCCCTGGAGGATAGGGACAAATAAACTCTCCGGAAATACAACCCTCGGTACTATTTATTTCTATCGCCTTTTTTGGAGACTTCATAGCATCCTTCGGTAGTAGCGCCAATTCCATCTCCCCGAAATCACGGTAGACTAAAGATTGTTTTTTCTTCCGATAAGGAAATCGGGAAGTCAAGTCTTTGAGGGCATAAAAAAGATATTCCATTCTCGCTTTTTCATCTCCCAAAGTCACCATTAGAAGGATGCCCTCCAAAAAGGCCATTTCCGGTTGGATCCGGTACTTATGGCGTAACTCATGGGCTAGCTCAAAACCGTTTAAGCCTATATCCCGAGCAGTTAATACTAATTTAGTGGGATCTAATCCACTGAGAAGCTGTGAATTGATGGTTTCTCGATCTAAACAAGAAATTCCTTTCAATTCTGTCACTTTATTTCGAAAACTCCAAGCTAAGTCTAACATTTTCAAAGCCAGATCCGAGCCCTTTTCTGCCCACTCTTTTCTTGCCGCATCCAATGATGCCATTAACAAATAAGAAGGACTGGTGGTCTGAAGTAGGGATAGGTAATCTTCTATTCCGGGAAGCCCGTCCTGCACTAACAAGACGCCAGATTGAGTAAAAGAGCCCATGGTTTTATGCCAACCCTGAACAACAGCTCTTGCCCCGCAATTTAAAGCAGGAAGGGGAAAACAGGGAGAAAATTTAAAATGAGCACCGTGGGCTTCATCGACAACTAAAGATATCCCCCGGGACCGGGCTAAGCTGCCTATAGCAGCCAGATCAGATGTTAAACCCTCATAAGTAGGGTGAACCATAACTAAACATTTAGCATTTGGGTGTCTGTTTAACACCGCCTCTACCTGGGTTATGCTTACACCAATAGGAATCCCCCATTCCTGGTGTACCTCCGGCCTAAGATAAACAGGCTCCGCCCCGGAAAGGATTACTGCCTCATAGACACTCCGGTGAGCATGGCGGGGCATAATAATTTTATCTCCCGGCCCACATAATGTCATAATTGCTCCATGAAGTCCCACAGTAGCTCCGTTAACTAAAAAAAATGCCCTCTTGGCTCCCATTAAATCAGCTGCCATCCTTTGTGCCTCACCAATAGCACCGGTAGGATGATGTAAATCATCAAGACCTTCCACCTCTGTCAGATCTAAAGAAAAAATTCCCTTGCCTAATAAGTCGTGCCACTCTCTTAAGATCCCGGGGCTGCCCTTATGACCGGGCATATGAAAAGGCTGATATCCTTTTTTTAGATACTTCCTTAATTGTTCTACCAAAGGAGCCTTATTGTGATTAATTTCATTCATATCAAAAAACCTTGAAAACGGTTTCTAACCGTTCCTAAAAATCAATATACTTAAATTATATCAGATAGACAAGATAAAATCACTTGCCCAGATCGTGCTTATAAAGAAAACTTGGCTTGCACCAAGCCTCTGGCACCGGTGTAAGACTTAGTTGCACTTAGATCTATCGGAAAAAAATTATACTTTCTGATATACTAAAGAAAAACGATACCTTCTAACTAAGATATCGTTTTTCGGTCTCGTCAAACCAGATCTTCTTTAAACAATTCTTTATATAAGGATAGTAAACATCCTTCACTTCTAATGATGCAATCATTTCCTCACAGCAATCGCAAAGAAAATTCCCTCTAATAAACATTCCTTCCGCGTATTGAGGGGAAATATCCTGACATACCATACACTTTTCTGTTATTCTCATGGCTGTCCCCTTTACTTTATTCTATAGTATTTACTATAGAATAAATATTTAGTCATATATATTATTTTAGATATTGTAAAAGGGTGCCTGACTTACTTAATATTATTTAATCATTTTATTCCTGATTTGTCCTTATTCTTTTATCTTTTATTTTTGTCTCTGTACCCCAGCATAATCAATATAATAATCTCCTTTGAGAAGCAATTCTGAAATAGGAACTACCTTATATCCCTGTTGTTCTAATGTAGTCAATAAGGGATCAAGGGCATCAGGAGTGTATTTACCGGCATTATGAAATAATACAATGTCTCCAGGTTTTATTTTGGAGAGTATCCGATTCTGCATTTCGGCAGCAGAAAGATCTTTCCAGTCCAAGCTGTCTACGCTCCATTGAATAGTCTTAAATCCTAACCTATCTACTGTCCGAATCACATTGTTATTGTAGTCCCCGTAAGGGGGGCGAAAAAGCACCGGCTTCTGCCCCGTAGTTTCAAAAATCATTTGAAAATTATCTTTTAGCTCTTTTTCCATCTGTGCTTCTGAAAGCTGTGTAAAATGGGGGTGGGTAGCAGAATGCATACCGATTTCGTGGCCTCTTTCTGCAATAGTCCGGGCAACATCAGGATATTTCTCCAACCAAATATTAACAAGAAAGAAGGTGGTTTTAACATCATGTTCATCCATAATATCCAATAATCGTTCAGTGTTTTCCGTACCCCAAGTGGCATCAAAGCTTATGGCTATTTTTTTATCTGGGATGTCCACACTATAAATAGGTACTAATTTAAAAGTTTTGGTAACCATGCTAACCAAATAATTTCTGCCAGTTAACTGAGCAGGGGAAATTACTACTCCCAGCATCATGACGAACAGGATAAATCCAACCCCCCATTTATACTTACGCCTGCCTCTCATATCTATCACTATCATAGGCCGCACCTCCAAATTTTGCATCTCATAATATTTATGCAAAAAAATGGAGAATATGAGGTAAAATAAAAAACACACCTTTTGGTGTGCTTTTATAAATTTAAATCCTGGCAACGACCTACCCTCCCAGGGACTCCCGTCCCAAGTACTATCGGCGCTGGAGAGCTTAACTTCTGTGTTCGGAATGGGAACAGGTGGGGCCTCTCCGCCATCATCACCAGGAAAATGTATTTTGTTCTCTCAAAACTACACAGTGAGCAATTAATGCTTAGTTTTCTTTTCAAGGTCAAGTCCTCGACCAATTAGTACCGGTCAGCTCCGGGCATTACTGCCCTTCCACATCCGGCCTATCAACCAGATCGTCTTTCTGGGGTCTTACTACCTTATGGTATGGGAAATCTTATCTTAAGGGGGGCTTCGCGCTTAGATGCTTTCAGCGCTTATCCCTGCCAGACTTAGCTACCCAGCTATACCCTTGGCAGGATAACTGGTACACCAGAGGTCTGTCCATCCCGGTCCTCTCGTACTAGGGACAGTGCCTCTCAAATTTCCTACGCCTGCGACGGATAGGGACCGAACTGTCTCACGACGTTCTGAACCCAGCTCACGTACCGCTTTAATGGGCGAACAGCCCAACCCTTGGGACCTACTACAGCCCCAGGATGCGATGAGCCGACATCGAGGTGCCAAACCTCCCCGTCGATGTGGACTCTTGGGGGAGATAAGCCTGTTATCCCCGGGGTAGCTTTTATCCGTTGAGCGACGGCCCTTCCACTCGGTACCGCCGGATCACTAAGCCCGACTTTCGTCCCTGCTCGAGATGTCTCTCTCGCAGTCAAGCTCCCTTCTGCCTTTACACTCTTCGCGCGATTTCCATCCGCGCTGAGGAAACCTTTGGGCGCCTCCGTTACTCTTTGGGAGGCGACCGCCCCAGTCAAACTGCCCACCTGACAATGTCCTTCAGCCGGCTTACGGCGTGAAGTTAGAATTTCAGTACATCAAGAGTGGTATCCCACCAGCGACTCCTCTGAAACTGGCGTCCCAGATTCTATGTCTCCCACCTATCCTGTACGAGATATACCAAAATCCAATGTCAGGCTACAGTAAAGCTCCACGGGGTCTTTCTGTCCTGTCGCAGGTAACCGGCATCTTCACCGGTATTACAATTTCGCCGAGTCCCTCGTTGAGACAGTGTCCAAATCGTTACGCCTTTCGTGCGGGTCGGAACTTACCCGACAAGGAATTTCGCTACCTTAGGACCGTTATAGTTACGGCCGCCGTTTACTGGGGCTTCAATTCGAAGCTTCGCTTTCGCTGACCTCTCCTCTTAACCTTCCAGCACCGGGCAGGCGTCAGCACCTATACGTCGTCTTTCGACTTGGCAGGCACCTGTGTTTTTGCTAAACAGTCGCTTGGACCAATTCTCTGCGGCCTCTTCATGCTCCATCTGTTAAAAACTTCACACTACAAAGGCACCCCTTATCCCGAAGTTACGGGGTCATTTTGCCGAGTTCCTTAACGAGGGTTCTCTCGCGCGCCTTAGGATTCTCACCCCACCTACCTGTGTCGGTTTGCGGTACAGGCACCTATACCCTCGTTAGAGGCTTTTCTTGACAGTGTGGGATCAGTCAGTTCGCTACTTGTTTTCGCTCCCCTTCACCTCTCGGGATTTTGAAAGACGGTTTTTCCTATCTTTCTCCCTACAGGCTTGGACGCACTCGACCAACGGTGCGCTTGACCTACCCTCCTGTGTCACCCCTTCCTTCATACGGGTCTAGGTGGTATCGGAATTTTAACCGATTGTCCATCATCTACGCTCTTCGCCTCGACTTAGGCCCTGACTTACCCTGGGCGGACGAGCCTTCCCCAGGAAACCTTAGGCTTTCGGCGGGCAGGATTCTCGCCTGCCTTGTCGCTTACTCATACCGGCATTCTCACTGCTGTACTCTCCAGCTGTCCTTTCGGTCAACCTTCAGCGTGTACAGTACGCTCCCCTACCGATTGTTATTCACAATCCCGAAGCTTCGGTGGTGTGCTTGAGCCCCGTTACATTTTCGGCGCAGAGTCACTCGACCAGTGAGCTATTACGCACTCTTTAAATGGTGGCTGCTTCTAAGCCAACATCCTGGTTGTTTTAGCAACTCTACATCCTTTTCCACTTAGCACACACTTTGGGACCTTAGCTGTCGGTCTGGGCTGTTTCCCTTTCGACTACGAAGCTTATCCCCCGCAGTCTGACTCCCAATCTAAATTTATGGCATTCGCAGTTTGTGAGAGTTCAGTAACCTGGTTAGGCCCCTAGCCCTAACAGTGCTCTACCGCCATAAATCATCAATTGAGGCTAGCCCTAAAGCTATTTCGGGGAGAACCAGCTATCTCTTGGTTCGATTGGCATTTCACCCCTACCCACAGTTCATCTGCTCACTTTTTAACGTAAGTCAGTTCGGGCCTCCACTCAGTCTTACCTAAGCTTCACCCTGACCATGGGTAGATCACCAAGTTTCGGGTCTACAGTAACGAACTAATCGCCCTATTAAGACTCGCTTTCGCTTCGGCTCCGTCTTCTCGACTTAACCTCGCTCGTTACCGTAACTCGCCGGTCCATTCTACAAAAGGTACGCCATCACACATATATAGTGCTCTGACTGTTTGTAAGCATACGGTTTCAGGTTCTTTTTCACTCCCCTCCCGGGGTTCTTTTCACCTTTCCCTCACGGTACTGGTTCACTATCGGTCGCCAAGGAGTATTTAGCCTTGGGGGGTGGTCCCCCCTGATTCCCACGGGGTTTCACGTGTCCCGCGGTACTTGGGATACTCTCTAGCATTTCCGCCTTTCGCCTACAGGATTGTTACCCTCTGTGATGGGCCTTTCCAGACCTCTTCGGCTAGGCTTCCATGCTCATGATGAAAGTCCCGCAACCCCAGTGGCCGAAGCCACTGGTTTAGGCTCTTCCCGTTTCGCTCGCCGCTACTCAGGGAATCGAGTTTTCTTTCTCTTCCTCTGGGTACTTAGATGTTTCAGTTCCCCAGGTTGTCTTCATACACCTATTTATTCAGTGCATGATGACTGGATACTACTCCAGCCGGGTTTCCCCATTCGGACATCTCCGGATCGAAGCCTGCTTGCGGCTACCCGAAGCTTTTCGCAGCTTACCACGTCCTTCTTCGACTCTTGGCGCCAAGGCATCCACCGTACGCTCTTTTTAACTTGACCTTCTTTATAGGGCGATTCATGAATCGCCACTACTATGATGATGAATCCTAAGCATTTAAATTGTAATTTTCAGTTTACACTGATTTACCTTTATCGCTTCACTGTGTAATTTTCAAAGAACACGGTGCCCTATAAACTTCGTCTAGCTGCGTTCCCGTCTCCGCTTCGGTCCTCAGCGTACCTTAAGTACGCTTCCGGCCTCACCGGAACCGGCGCCTTGCTATACTCGTTTCTATGACACCTTTCAAAGATCAGGAACACTTGGTCCCTGAGAACTAAACAGTATTAAAAGC
>JBMNKZ010000007.1:365000-560870 GCA_050952465.1 Bacillota bacterium
CCTCGTTCCAGAGCCTTATAGTTTAATTCTCTTAATTCCGGGTATTGCTCAAACTTATATCCAAGTTTTTTCTCTAAAGCCTGCTTAATGTCTTCTAATGCGATCACTTGGGTCGCTTCAATTATTGCCCCCATGATAATCACATTAAACACCCGGGGATGATATTCTTCCTGTGCAATTTGAATGGCCGGGATCGCTAAAATTCTTTTTGCAGATTGGGGCAATTCATCTTCCACCCCTTTAATAGCGGAATCATATACAAATATTGAATTTTCGTCTACATACTGCTGCATTCTTCGTACTGCCCGGTCACTTAGTGCAGCAACAATGTCAGCCTTCGCAAACTTGGGGGAGCCAATGCTTTCATCAGAGATTTGGACAAAAGCAATAGATACCCCGCCCCTTTGTTCTACGCCAAAATTAGGAATATACAGGGCTTGTTTCCCGGTAGCATATGCCGCTTCGGCAATAATATTGGCAACAGACTGAATCCCTTGGCCGCCTTCCCCGGCAATTGCAATCTTTGTGGTAGTTGCCACTGTTTAGTCCTCCTTTTTCACACCGGGAACTTTAAATTCTCCGGTTCGATAGTAATCCTGCATATTATGTTCCAAAAAGTGCCAGGTTTTTTCCGCATTTGTCCCCCAGTTAGTAGGACAGGTAGACAAAGCCTCCACAAAGGAAAAACCGCTCCCTGACATCTGAGTTTGTAAGGCCTTTTTTAAGAAACTGGTCAATTGGCGCATGTTAGACATACTGCCCCGGGCCACATAAGCACCTTCCGAGGCAATGGCAGCTACCATTTCCGGACCTCTGGTTGGTTCTCCTTGTTGCTCTATACTTCGGCCGTAGGGAGATGTTTCTGTTTTTTGTTCAGGCAGAGTCGTGGGTGCCATTTGGCCACCAGTCATAGCATAAACGGTATTATTCGCTAAAACCACTGTGATTCGCTCGTTTCGTGTTGCGGCATTCACCAAATGCTGAGATCCAATGGCATATCCTCCCCCATCTCCCATGTAGGCAATACAGATTAAATCCGGGTTAGCTCTTTTTATTCCACTCATCACCGGAGTTGTTCGCCCATGATGAGTCTGCACACTATCCGTATTAAAAAAATCCCATGATAGGAGGGAACAGCCAATATCACAACCAAAAACAACCCGGTCTTGAATACCTAATTGGTCTATGGCAGTCCCTAATGCCTTTAGAACCAAACCATGGCCACATCCGGGACAAAATTTATGGGTTTTCGTCTCTTTACGCCAGCATTTAGGCATAACCGGCTCTACTGTATGAAGTTCGACCATAACGAAACTCCTTTCGTCTTCTCTGATTATTCCGCAATTAAATTTACTTTTTCTACAATTTCTTCGAAGGTAATACCCTCACCTGGTTTATAAAAAGTTTCTATCGGGGTGGTACAACCATAAATAGCATCAACAATCAATTTCTTCAATTGACCGTAGGCGGACTCGACAACCAGGATGGTTTTTGCCCTGTCAGCAATCTTACGTAACTCCTGGTCAGGAAAAGGCCGTAAAGTAATGGGCCGGAAATGACCTGCTTTCACTCCTTTTTCCCGCAAGGCTTTTACTGCGGCCTGAGCTGCTCGGGAAACCACCCCATGGGCGACAATGATTACCTCTGCGTCATCAATCTCAAATTTTTGATGCTCAATTATTTCCGGAGCAATTTTTTCGTACTCTTTTGCCATGTCACTGACAACTTTCAGTAGTTCATCTTCCGTATTATATGTATTCCTTAAAAGAGCAGGCTCCCGATCCGTACCGGGAAGCCCCGGTGCCCCAACGAATGGCGTGGTGTCCTCCAATATGATACCCCGCTCTAACGGATCATACATAGTCACCGGTTCCCGCATCTTTGCCTGATAGCCATCTCCTAAAACAAAGGTAGGAAAACGGTATTTCCAAGCCGTATTAAAAGCTTTAACGGTATAATCAAAAAGCTCCTGATGATTGGATGTAGAATAAACAATCCGAAACCCTTCTCCGTTTCCTCCATAACAAGTGATCGTAACTTCCTGTTGAGAATAGATTACTGTGGCCGTTGAGGGGCCTCCTCTTTGCTGTACCACCAATACCGTAGGAACGCGCATCATTTCCGCCATGCTCATGGATTCCTGCATTAGAATTGTTCCTGGCCCCGCTGTAGCAGTGAAGGCCCTTCTCCCGGCCAAAATACCGCCCACAGTAGTAAAACCGGCAGAAATCTCATCTTCAGTTTGGAGAAATCTCCGGCCATACTTAGGTGCCATCCTCGTCCAATAATGCATGATCTCATTTTGCGGGGTGATAGGATATCCATACATAATTTCTGCTCCCGCTGCCAGTGCTGCCCAGGCTACAACCTCATTTCCTGTCATGAAAGCCCTTTTTTCACCTTCAATAGGTTTTGAACCCATTTATATAACCTCCATCTGTAATCTCTCTATAGAAATTTACCAAAAACTTTGGGGCATAAAACGATTAATATATCTGATGGGAATATCCGGTGACAACTTATCCTCTACCTTCCCTTGGAGTTTTTTTCCCACTGAAGTCGCTACTATTGGAAGACCTAATATCCTTCCTGCTTTTCTAACCATCCTTTCCCCCTGTAAAATAATATCCCCGGTGGTCTCATCACTTAAATGAGTGTTATTTAACAAAGCATCTACCCGCCCCAATTCTTTAATGTAATCTACTATATCCCCTACAGTGGATGTCAAAGGGCGGCATGCATTAATTACGGCAATAACCTGTAAATCCAGGTCTTCCTCTGCCCCCTCCACCAGGTTTAACACTTGGGATCCTTTAATACCGTAGCCAATATCCAAAATAATATCCCCCGGCCTTTTTAACACCCATTTCATGGCCGGATGCATCACCGACCCGGCCTCCCCTAAACCTATGGTTTCCTGTGTTTCCCATGCAATTACGTCAAGGCCCTTTGCTATTAGATCCTTTTTAATGGGCCGGAGGGTATAAAATGGTTCGACCAGATCTAAATCAACTAAGGTAACCTGTCGCCCGGATGCCTTTAACCCAAGTGCCCGATTCACCGCATTTTCGCTTTTCCCGGAGGCATATTCCCCCACGTATGCTTCGATAATTCTTTCCCGTTCTTTTTCTTCTATTCCAACCACCTCTCCATCAGCCTCATTGGAAATTAGTTTTTACTAAAGGCAGATATTTTATTAATCATAAAAAAACAAAACACACCCTCTATCCCTATCTACCTTAAGGGAATTGAGGGTGTGTTTTTGAAAAAATCTCTTCTACCTCTCAAAAGCAAATTTATTTGTCATTCTTATGAATGCTGTCAGTTGTTTATGTCATCCTGTAACATTATTGATTTGCCAACCTTAAATAGGACTGATACCTTTCTTTGGCATCGTCTTCCGTTTTCTTAAATAATTCCTCGGCCTTTTCTGGGAAGAGCTGAGCCAAAGAGGAATAACGAACTTCACTTAAAATGAAATCTCTGAAGCTTCCGGTAGGTTCCTTGGAATCCAGGATAAATGGATTTTTCCCTTCGGCTTTCAGTAACGGATTATACCTGTAGAGATGCCAGTATCCACAATCCACTGCTCTTTTCATTTCATCCATGGATTGGGACATTCCTCTCTTCAGCCCATGGTTGATACACGGGCTGTAAGCAATAATCAAGGACGGCCCAGGATAACTCTCCGCTTCCTTAATAGCTTTTATAGCCTGATTATAATCAGCACCCATAGCAATCTGAGCTACATACACATAACCGTAAGACATGGCCATCATGCCTAAGTCTTTCTTCTTCGTCTTTTTACCGGAGGCTGCAAATTTGGCAATCGCCGCAGCCGGGGTGGATTTTGAGGATTGACCTCCTGTATTGGAATAGACCTCGGTATCATAGACAAAGATATTTACATCTTCCCCTGAAGCAAGGACATGGTCCACGCCGCCATACCCAATATCATAGGCCCAACCGTCACCACCAAAGGCCCACTGGGATTTTTTCACCAGGAAGTCAGACCTTTCAGCTATCTGTTTCAAAACAGGATGCTCCTGGCCTTTCAGCAAGGTAATAATTTTCCCTGCCGCCTCTTTGGATGCCTCAGCCTGATCTTTCCCTGCCAGCCACTGGTTAAAGGCCTCTTTAAGTTCCGGAAGAATGTCTAATGTTAAAGCTTCTTTCATTAAATCAGTTAATTTGTTTCTAATTTGTTTTACTCCTAAAAACATACCATAACCGAATTCCGCACAGTCCTCAAAGAGGGAATTGGACCAAGCCGGACCTTTCCCTTCTTTGTTTGTGCAGAAGGGGATAGCAGGAGCAGGTCCGCCCCAAATAGAGGAACAACCTGTGGCATTGGCAATCATCATCCGATCTCCAAATAGCTGGCTAATAAGCTTAAAGTAAGGAGTCTCGCCACAGCCGGCGCAAGCCCCGGAGAACTCCAATAAAGGCTGGCAAAATTGGCTGCCCTTAACAGTATACTTGTTTACCAAATTGTCTTTTATACTAACAGTAGTACTGAAATTCCAGTTGGGCACTTCGGCTTCTGTCTGGGATTCAATAGGCTCCATGGTTAAAGCTTTTTGTTTCGCCGGACAAACATTGACGCAGCTCCCGCAACCTTGGCAGTCCAGAGGACTCACTTGCATGCGATAAGCTAATCCCTTCAATTCTTTCCCGATTGCAGAAATGGTATTAAAGGACTCCGGAGCTTTCTTGATCTCTTCCTCATTTAATAACACGGGACGGATAGCCGCATGGGGGCAGACAAAAGAACAACGATTGCATTGAATGCAATTATCCTGATGCCATTCTGGCACAAAGGCTGCCACACCCCTTTTTTCAAATTGGGTAGTACCGGTGGGATAGGTACCATCTTCGCATTTATGTTTCATAAAGACGCTGATGGGAAGTTTATCCCCTTCTGAACGGTTCATGGGCTCTAAAATATCCGTCACAAATTCCGGAACCTCACAAACAGCCGCGGCTTCATCTACCGCCTCACTCCATGAAGCAGGTACCTCAACTTTTACCAAAGCCTCAATACCCCTATCGATGGCAGCATTATTCATATCCACGATTTTCTGGCCTTTTTTACCGTAAGCATGCTCTACTGATTCTTTTAAGTAATCTACAGCTTGTTCCATAGGAATAACATTGGCTAACTTAAAGAAAGCAGACTGCATAATCATATTGGTACGGTTCCCTAACCCTAATTCCTTGGCAATATTCACCGCATCAATAATATAGAAGTTAATCTTATTATTCGCCAAATATCTTTTCAAAGAAGCCGGAAGTTTTTCCTCCAATTCGTCAGGCTTCCAGACACAATTCAAAAGGAAGGAACCTCCCTCTTTCAACCCGTCTAAAAGGTCATATTTATGCACATAAGCTTGGTTGCTGCAGGAAATAAAGTCCGCTGTGTTAATCAGATATGGGGCTTTAATCATTTTCTTTCCGAACCGCAGGTGAGACATGGTCACGCCCCCGGACTTTTTCGAATCGTAAGCAAAATAAGCTTGGGCGAACATATCGGTTTTGTCACCAATAATCCCTACCGCTTGCTTGTTGGCGCCTACAGTACCATCGGAGCCTAACCCCCAGAATTTACACTGAATGGTGCCTGCCGGAGTCATGTCAATATTTTTCCCTCTGGCTAAAGAGGTGTGGGTTACGTCATCAATAATACTTAAAGTAAAATTAGTTTTGGGTTGTGCTTGTTT
Organism: Bacillota bacterium; assembly: GCA_050952465.1. Lineage (GTDB taxonomy): Bacteria > Bacillota > Dehalobacteriia > Dehalobacteriales > Dehalobacteriaceae > DUPU01. The sequence continues at coordinate 370,721 of JBMNKZ010000007.1, forward strand.
TAGGTTATCATAAACTGCAATGATATCTGCCGGTACGGTATCCTTAGAACCCAATCCATATCGTCCCCCGACGATCAAAGGTTTTGATTCGGCTCCATAGAACATGCTTAAAACGTCCATATAAAGTGGCTCACCGGGTGCTCCCGGGGTTTTTACTCTGTCCAAAACAGCAATTTTCTTGACAGTCTTAGGTAATACATTAAAGAAATACTTAGCAGAAAAAGGCCGATATAGGTGAACCTTAATTAAACCCACCTTTTCTCCTTGACCGGCTAGGTAGTCCACCACAGTTTCAATGGTATCACAGACGGATCCCATAGCCACAATAATGTGTTCGGCATCAGGAGCACCATAGTAATTAAAGGGCTTATATTCCCGGCCGGTAAGTTTGCTGATTTCTCCCATATATTCAGCCACAACGTCAGGCACATTTTCGTAATAAGTATTCCCTGCTTCCCGGCATTGGAAAAAGATATCCGGGTTTTGGTTCGTACCTCTAAGCACCGGGTGATCAGGGTTTAAGGCCCGATCTCTAAAAGCCTTAATGGCATCGTAATCTACCAGCTTGGCGAAATCCTCGTAATCAATAACCTCCACTTTTTGTTGTTCATGGGAAGTGCGGAAACCATCAAAGAAGTGAAGGAAAGGAACCCTGGATTTAATAGCTGCTAAATGAGCAATTCCCCCCAAATCAATCACTTCCTGCACGCTGTTGGAAGCGAGCATCGCCCAACCCGTTTGGTTGCAGGACATCACATCCGAATGATCCCCAAAAATATTCAAAGCATGGGTTGCTAAGGATCTGGCACTAACATGCATCACCCCAGGCAAAAATTCCCCCGCGATCTTATACATATTGGGAATCATGAGGAGTAATCCCTGGGAAGCAGTATAGGTAGTGGTTAAGGCACCTGCTGAGAGAGAACCGTGTACAGCACCGGCTGCACCTGCCTCAGATTGCATCTCAACTACATTAACCGGTTGACCAAAAATATTCTTTTGACCCACGGCACTCCACTCATCAACGTACTCTGCCATGGTCGAGGATGGAGTAATCGGATAAATGGCAGCAACCTCACTAAATGCGTAAGATACATATGCCGCTGCTTTGTTCCCGTCCATGGTCTTCATGTGTTTTGACATAGCTTGTCCCCCCAAATACAATTCTTGTTATGATGAAAGGCTTGTCAGCCTATTACCAACTATTTTAATTACTTTTATGCAAGAATACTATATAAATTTAAAATATTGGTATATATTACTAGATACTAGTAAACTATTGAACCAGTATCAATTTTATAAACGCTAATAAAATAATACCCGGAACACCTAAAAAACCTGCTACAATAATCGTTACCAAATTAATCGGTAGAAAGAAGCCAAAAGGCCCACCAAAGGTATTTATTAACCAAAGGATAATAAAACCCATTCCTCCATGAACCAAAATCTTTACTGCGAGTCTCACCGGTGTCAATAAAAACTTAATGGCAGGATATAAGAGGAGTAGTGCTATTGCCCCAATTAGAATAATTTGCCAGGTTTCTGCCGGCATGACCCCACCCCCCATTTAATGTTATTATGGGCAGTTAAAGCTAGGGAAACAATGATCCCCAAGTCTGCCTTTATTCCCTCCCGAGCTGCTTGTTTTAATAAATGCACATACCTTCTTTCTGCTGCACTCTGCCAGTATATCGCCTGGTCAATTAAGTTTTTGTCTTTAAACTCTTGAATAAAATTATCAGTCCGATGCCACTCTTTCCGAGCTTCCTCTACTAAAAGAACAAATTCCTGGCTTGGGTCCAACTTTATTTTGCGCACAAAAAATCTGCTTAAAAAATGGCTAAAGCGGAACTTAATAAATGAAAAAAATTTTTTCAACATAATATCCCCTCCATATTTATAAATATATGGAGGTTTTGTCCCAAATATGAAGGATTATTTATCCCAGGACTAAAATAAAAACAAATTAGCATTTTTGATAGAACCATAAGGTATTATTTATATTATATCATAATTGTGAAACTATGAACATTAAACTTAACTAAATAGAACTGCCAAATAATAAAACCAAATAATAAAAAAGAAAGTGTTCTTTATAATAGAACACCCCTAACAGGTTCTTATATTTCTTTCCGGCCTTCAAATGCTTTGGCCAGTGTCACCTCATCAGCATACTCCAGATCGCCCCCTACCGGCAGGCCGTGGGCAATTCGAGTCACTTTGATTCCCATGGGTTTCAAAAGACGGGATAAATAAAGAGCCGTGGCTTCTCCTTCTACATTGGGATTTGTCGCGACCACCACTTCCTCTACTGGGGAGTCCTGAAGACGGCATAGTAACTGGTTTATAGTCAGCTGCTCCGGGCCAATTCCATCCATGGGGGATATCGCCCCATGGAGTACATGATACTTACCTTTAAATTCCCGGGTTTTTTCCATGGCAATCACGTCTCTGGGTTGTTCCACTACACATAGAACCCGCTCGTCCCTGGTTACGTCCTGGCAAAAAGGACAGGGATCCTGGTCGGTTAAATTAGCGCAGACAGAACATTGTTTAATTTTTTGCCGGGCATTGATAATGGACTGGGCCAACCCAGCGGCATCCTTTTCTGGGGCATTTAATAAATGGAAAGCCAATCTTTGGGCAGATTTTGGCCCTACCCCTGGCAGTTTCATCAGTTCATCAATTAAACGGGCTACCGGCACCGGATAATAATTAAACATATTTTCGCTCCTTGCATCTTACTTTAGATGCACAAAAATTGTCTCGTATAATTTAGAACAGACCGGGGATTTTTATGCCTCCGGTAATTTTATTCATTTCTTCTGTTACCATCTCTTGGGACTTCCTCAGGGCTTCCTTCACTGCCGCCAGCACCAAATCTTCCAGCATTTCCACGTCATCAGGATCAACCGCCTCTGGTTTTATTTTAATTGAGATTACTTCCTGTTTACCGTTAGCCACTACTGTGACCATTCCACCGCCTGCACTGGCTTCTACCTCTCTCGTTGTCAGTTCCTCCTGAAGACGTGCCATATCAGCCTGCATCTTCTGTACTTGTTTCATCATTTTTTGCATATTACCCATACCCATTTTACATTTCCTCCTTATTCTATAATTTCCAGATTAACATCACCGAACATCTCTTTTACTTCAGTCATGATTTTGCCGCCCTCACTCGGGGCATAAGACATAGTACCTTGCACCGTAAGTTTATGTTGAAATACCTCTAATAATGCTTTCTCAATGATGGATTTATGCGCCCGCTCCCCAACCTTTTCTAAATGAATTTTCATCTGTGGTTTAAATCTAAGCATGATATTTTGACCTTTTAATTCCACTGGTTCACCCTCTACCAAATAGGCATGGGTAGATCGATTATGCAGCTTCACTATATCCAAAACTTTTTGCCAATGGGATTTAATCAAATCTATCCCCAAATCTTCATCCTTTGACTGATGCAGGTAAGATTTATTTTTTTCCTCTGGTATCGGCGGGGCCTTTTCCTTTTCAACTACTGGAGCATTGCTTTTTTGATTCATCCGGGTCTCCTCTAATACTTTATGCTCCGTTATCCTTTCCGGAGCCTTTTTTGGTACCCCTGCTGCTTTAATTAAGGAAAGCTCCAAGGTAATCCGAGGTTGTGTACTAAATCTTAACTGGGACTCTCCCTCACTTAATACTTCCAGAATTTGAAACAAGACATCCGTAGAAAATAATCTGCTTTGATTTATTAGTACTTGAAGTAAATTATCGGGCAAATCCAGTTTATGCACAGAGTCCTTTGAAAGTTTTACCAGGATCAAATTTCTTAAATATTCCACTAAATCATGGGCAAAGAGCCTAACGTCCTTTCCTTCTTCAATCAGGTTATTAATCATGGAAATCATAGTGCTATAGTTTTTTTCAGCTATAGCCTCTACCATATTTTTGGTAAACTCAGCATCCACTGTGCCTAAAATGGAAGCAATAGTCTCCTCCGTGATTTCCTCTTCCGAAAAACTCAAAGCTTGATCTAATAAACTAAGAGCATCCCTCATACTGCCTTCTGCTTTTTTAGCTATTATTTGCAGGGCGTTTTCATTAACCTTTAAAGCTTCGGTAGCGCAGATCTCTTTTAATCTTTCCATCACAAATCGGGTACCGATTCGTTTAAAATCAAACTTTTGACACCTGGAGAGGACAGTCAAAGGTATCTTATGGGGTTCCGTAGTAGCTAAAACAAAAATTACATGTTTCGGTGGTTCTTCCAAGGTCTTTAAAAGAGCGTTAAAGGCCTCCGTAGTTAACATATGTACTTCATCTATAATATATATCTTATATTTTCCTTCCACAGGAGCATACTTTACCTTCTCTCTGAGATCCCGGATCTCATCAATACCCCGGTTAGAAGCCGCATCGATTTCCACAATATCCATAAAACTGCCGGAGTTAATTCGGGTGCAGGAAGTACACTTATTACATGCCTCTCCCTCCACTGGGGACAGACAATTCACTGATTTCGCCAAAATTTTGGCAGTACTTGTCTTCCCAGTCCCCCGTGGCCCGGTAAAAAGATAGGCATGGACAATTCTATTGGCTTTGATGGCATTTTTTAATGTCCTGCTTATATGATCCTGTCCCACTACCGCATCAAAATTCTGAGGCCGCCACTGCCGGTATAATGCAATATATGCCAATTTCCTTGCCCCCCCTCTCAAATTTAATCATCAAAATGTGCCAATCAAAATTATATCATGCTTCTAATTATATCCATATTTTTACCATCTATATCAATCTATTTATCTCCGATAGCTAAATTCTAAGACACTCTCATAAAATTAATCATCTTGGTAATATTCGATAATTATCATGTTTTTCCCTTTTAACATTTAAAAGATTTAAGGATGACATCACAAATAATGAAAAGGCGTCCCTATGGACGCCCTAAAATTTTAGCCGTGCACCTGTTTTCGAGAATACCCTCCGGGCGAAACTCAAACAGTTAACTCAAGCCAGGCACCCCTACGGCACACAAGATTGGCTACTTACCGCTGCTTCCTTCCGGATCTGACGGGGTTTATAGCTTCTTGTTGCGTAAGACCCAGTTATCATTGCCACTTATTTAAGGCAGACCCCACAGGATAAGCCCTCCAACAGGAATTCGACCCCACTATAGCGGATTGTGGGTTACAAGGCACCGCTACCTCCCCATCTAGCACGGCAAAACTAATACCAATTTTTTTGAAAAAAGATCGGCAGGGTATTTACTTCCGTGCCGATCACATTTTGCTGGCGGAGAGAACAGGATTCGAACCTGCGAGGCTGTTACACCAACACGCTTTCCAGGCGTGCGCCTTAAGCCAGACTCGGCCATCTCTCCATTTCAAAGAGGCAAGAAGCAAGATGCCAGAGTCAAAAAAACTTATATTATCTTACTTCTTATCATAAACTTATTTGTCACAGGGAGAAGTCCTGACACCCAATGACTAGTTAATTATACATGTATTTCTCAAAGTATGCAAGTTTTTTTAGGCTTTAAATATTGCTATCAATGGAAATTTGTTGTTTATCTCTTTTGCATTAATCATCTATCCTAAACCTAATCAGATCTATATCCCAATCCTTCCTAAAATTCCCACAATCAGGATATTGACCAGAAAACCAGTTTTATGTTAGCCTTATTATATGTTATCTTAATAACGAAACGAGAATGCTCACCCCTTGAAAGCTAAATCGATACCCGCCACCTATAGAGCTGGGGAACATCTTTCCAGCTGTTATTAATGGTTCAATAGTGATTTGATTTAAAACAGTGATACTTATCGGTGAAAAGGAGTTTTTCATGGAATATTATAAAGATCAAGAATATTTCTCTTTGGTAGAAGATATCTTAAACAACGAAAAATTTTTACAACTGTTAAATTATTATCACCATAACTCATCTATTTTTGAGCATGTATTATCGGTATCTTATTTATCATATCTCATCTGCAAAAAACTTAATTTGGATTATATTTCCGGTGCTAGAGGCGGATTATTGCATGATTTTTTCTTATATGATTGGAGGGAATATAAGAAAAACCCCTTGAACAAAAATCATGGACTGCACCATCCCAAGGTTGCCTTGGAAAACTCCCATGAGTGTTTCCAGCTCAATGAAATTGAATGTGACATTATTTTAAAGCACATGTGGCCCAAAGCAACCGGATGGCCAAAATATTGGGAATCATTAATTGTATCTTTAATTGATAAGTATTGTGCTTGTAATGAATTCCTGCTTAGATTCGCCTACTTGATGGAAAAAGTCCAAAATACAAAAATTAAAAAATATCTCATAAAATATTTCGTTTAACGATTCCCATAGATTATAGAAAAACTTAAGGGGCTTGGAGACCATATCCAAACCCCTTTATTATTAAATTTTTTGTTATAGTTGTTCTTCGGCTAAACGCCGTAATCTGTGAATTTTTCACCTTTAAAATTAACAACTACATAATTATTTTTGACCAAAATATTCTATATACCTTTGCAGTTTTATTCTTTTATTATAATGGGAATTATCTTTTCCCCTTTTTACTCACTGCAAATTTCCGATGAAATTTCTATTTAAACTTGGAATCAAATTAATGCCCCCATAAACCTCCCCCTTTAAGTTTGATTAATGCTAACTATATCTTATCTATGTCATATTGATCCGGATCCATCTTTTCGAACATGTCTAGCAGCCCTGAACGAAAATGCCCTTTCTTCCCGTTTTCATTTTATATATTTCTCTATTATTTTCCGTCAGGACATCGACATGTTAGTTTAATTGTTAATTTAAAGACTTTTGAAGTAAAAACTTAAGTAATTTCCTATTTATCTTATTTAGTCATTAGCCAGCCAACTTTTTTTTGAGCTATAATTTAGACAAGGTGCATTCACAAGTTGAGCAGATAAGATGGAGGACCTCGCCCGATACGTATGGCTTGGCCTAAATAACCCAAATCCCATTTCAAGATAATGATTTTATTCTTAAATTTGCTTATTTCCTTAAGGGAAATACAGGTGCTTTCATCTTTAATTAATTCCGGCCAATATATTTTTTCATTTGAATGTAACCTAATAGGAATATCTAAACCTTGATAAGAAACACCATAAGCAATTACTCCCCCAGCCAACAATAAAAGGATAAGAGATAGGCATGTCGTCCATGTTATGATTTTAATTGCCTTCCCGGGTATTTGCATAACCACTTTCATTTTTAATATCCTATTCATTTAATTATCCTCCTGTACTCTTTGGTGTTTTTTTGTAATCATACCTTATCAAAAACTTACCGGGGGGGATAGTAAACATTGTCGGTCGGGTTAAGAACTTTTCCCTTTAGTTCTGCAAATATAAATAAAAACACACTCATTTTGAATGTGTTTTTAACAAGAAAAGTCTGTTTTCCCTGGAATATCAACGGTTTCAGGTTTATCAAAATACTAATCGTTACTTTATGTTTAAATAAATCTTAAAAACATTACTTAATAAAGTAGTTGGTCTATAAAGCACTGATAAAAATATTTCTAAGTTACAAGCTGTAACAAAGTTTTTTGGACATGCCCTATTAATTTTAAGTTTATTAAATGTATTTTGATTATTTTGATTAAATCATATGGGAAAAACCGTGCCACAGTTGCCCTTATTTTTTAACTTTTGATCATTTTCGATAAAATATTACTTTTTGTCAAAAGATTTATGTGTTAAATTATTCTTCTTAGGGAAAAATAAACTAACAAATTATCAAAAGGAGGATAAAGCTAATGCCTAAAGAAAAAACTCAACGTTCAAATATCTGCGACGAATACCCTGTGGAAATCAGGACTGCCTTAGCGGCCAGTGCAGATAAATACGATTCATCAAATAATAATAAAAAATTAGCCAGAAAAGAAGCAAAATCTCATTAACTTAAGGGCCCCGCCACGAAAAAAGCTTCCCTTATTAGTTCGGGAAGCTTTTTAGATACTTTATTTTGGCGGAGAGTTAGGGATTCGAACCCTAGAAGCCTTTCAGCTTACGGCATTTCGAGTGCCGCACCTTCGACCACTCGGACAACTCTCCGTATCAAGAGGCAAGAGGTCAGAGCCAGAAAACTATAAAAAGTATGCTTAAATATTATACTATTAATTTTAGAGCAAGTAAAGAATAGGGCTTAATTAAATAACTCTAAATAATTTAATCCCTTAGTTTCGCAAAGAAACGCTGCATCATGCTCTTACATTCTTCTTCCATAATACCCCCAAAAACCTCTACCTGATGATTAAATTTGGGAAAAGATACAATATTTAATAATGTTCCCGCGGCACCAGCCTTACCGTCCCAAGCACCAAAAACCAAGGTTTTGACTCTGGCCTGAACTAACGCACCCGCACACATGGGGCAGGGTTCCAACGTTACATAAATCGTCGTGTCCTTTAGCCTCCAACTCTTAAGAATCTTTGCAGCTTCTTGAATTGCCAGGATCTCCGCATGGGCAGTAGCATCCTGCCTTTCTTCTTTCAGATTATGCGCCCTGGCGATTATTTTATCCCGATATACAATCACAGCACCTACTGGGGCTTCTCCTTTAATAAAGGCTTTTTCGGCTTCCACCAATGCTTCTTTCATATAAATAGCATTAAACATCTTCTCACCCGATAACTTATTATAATAATAAGAATCCCAATATATTCAAAACATTGGGATTCTTATTTTATGGTGTTCCCGGCGGGAGTTGAACCCACGGCCTACCGCTTAGGAGGCGGTCGCTCTATCCACCTGAGCTACGGAAACATATATTACATGCTTTTATAGGCTTAACAAAAATTGGCTCGCGTCGAGCAAAAGCAGACGAAAGCCTGAAATAATGAATCTGGTGCGCCCGGCGAGATTCGAACTCACGGCCTTTTGATTCGTAGTCAAACACTCTATCCAGCTGAGCTACGGGCGCATATATGGCGGAGAGAGCGGGATTCGAACCCGCGATACAGGTTTTAGCCCGTATACTCGCTTAGCAGGCGAGCGCCTTCGACCTACTCGGCCATCTCTCCGGATCAAGAGGCAAGGGGCAAGATGCCAGAGGCAAGAATTCTTGCGTTTCTAGTACACCCTACTATTGCCTTATCTATCAATTTGTAAATACTTTGTCTAGCTTCTTGCATGGCGGAGGGGGTGGGATTCGAACCCACGGAACCCTTAGCAGGCTCAACGGTTTTCAAGACCGCCTCCTTAAACCGCTCAGACACCCCTCCGGACCGAGTAAAACCCGGAATTAGGGTACATTCTTAACTATAGCATACGCCATATTTATTGTCAACCAAAGCTGTTTCGCCAAATAAAGGATTCTCTAAATTTATAGTGGCGCGCCCAGCAGGATTCGAACCTGCGACCTCCAGATTCGAAGTCTGTCACTCTATCCAGCTGAGCTATGGGCGCGCGTCAATAGCTTAGTTATGATAACACATTGTTCACTTTCCGTCAATATATTGTGTCAGGAAAATTATTTTGTGATGACCTTGATTCCTCCCATATACTTCTGAAGAACATCCGGTATTAGTACAGAGCCATCTTCCTGCTGATAATTCTCCAGGATCGCAGCTACAGTCCGGCCCACAGCCACTCCCGATCCATTCAAGGTGTGAACAAATTCCGGCTTACTTTTGGCATCCGGCGGAAACGAATATTTGCGCGGCGAGCTTGGAAATCCTCAAAATTACTACAAGAAGAAATTTCCCGGTAACAATTAAAACTAGGCAGCCATACTTCTAGATCATAAGTCTTAGCGGAAGAAAATCCTAAATCTCCTGTTGACAAAGTCACTACCCTATATGGCAGACCTAATTCCTTTAATACATCTTCTGCATCATTTGTTAACTTCTCTAGTTCATCATAAGAAGTTTCGGGTAGGGAAAACTTTACTAACTCCACTTTATTAAACTGATGCTGCCGAATTAACCCTCTGGTATCCCGCCCCGCGGCACCGGCTTCCGCTCGGAAACAGGCACTATATGCGCAATGATATAGTGGCAGATTTGCAGCATCAAGAATTTCTTCCCGGTATAAGTTGGTTACAGGTACTTCTGCCGTGGGAATCAAAAAATAATCTGTCTTTTCGATTTTAAATGCTTCCTCCTCAAATTTAGGCAACTGGCCTGTCCCTGTCATACTGTCCCGGTTCACCATAAAGGGTGGAAAAAACTCCGTATAATGATGCTTATCGGTATGTAAATCTAAAAAGAAATTAATTAAGGCTCTTTCCAACCTAGCACCCAGGCCCTTATAAAAAGTAAATCTGGCCCCGGTTACTTTTGCACCCCTTTCAAAATCCAGTATTCCCAAACCTTCTCCAATTTCCCAATGAGCCTTAGGCTGAAAATCAAATTTCCTGGCTCTCCCCATCTTCGGATTTCCTGATTATCATCTTCGGATAACCCAACAGGTACTGAATCATGTGGTATATTAGGAATGCTTAGCAACTCACTTTGAATCCCTGTTTCCAAATCCCTTAAACGGTCATCAAGTTCTTTGATTTTATTACCCAGTTCACGCATTTCTAAAACTTTATCTTCAGCAGATAAACCGGCTTTTTTTGCTTTACCTATTTCTTGGGAAACAGTATTTCGTTCTGCTTTCATTTGCTCTACTTTAACTAAAAGCTCTCGACGCTCGGATTCCATTTTGAGGAAATTATCTAAATTAATTTTTCCGCCGCGATTCTTTAAAGCCTCTTCGACCTTTTCCGGATTACTGCGTACAAATTTTAAGTCTAACAATGAGTCCAGCCCCCTTACACTCTATTAAAATATTTTTACCAAGAATTGTTCAACTATTACACCTGAGTTTTTAAGTGCTTCCCATGAATCAATCTTTTGCATCTTCTATCATCTGTTTAAAATAAAGGTGTACCCTGATGTCATCAGTTAACTCTGGATGAAAAACTGCTCCTAGAAAATTTCCCTGACGCACCATGACAATTTTCCCATCATACTCAGCTAAAATTCCCACATTCGGTTTCACCCATTCTATAAAGGGAGCGTTAATAAAAACTCCTGGAAAGGGTGCTTTACCTAAAGCATCTATGGTTAAACGGGCCTCAAATCCTTCTATATATTCCCCAAAACTTCCGGGGCATACTCTAATATCCATTAATCCTAGGCTAAATTGGTTATTTTCTCCGTCTTCTTTAGCAAGCCAAATCATCCCGTTAGAGATGCCAAATACCGGCATTCCTTGATCAACTTTTCTCAAAAATGCTTGCTGCCAATTAAACTTTTCCTGTAAATTCTTAAAGGCAGGACATTCAGTATCGGAGATAATTAACCCGTCAATATAACTCAGTTCTTCTGGTTTATGAAGCAATACTGCTTCAACACCGCATTTAGCCAAAATTTCCTGGTGTGCCTTAAAAGAACTGGACGGTGCCAATATCCCTAAACACATAGTCTTATTCATCGTCGTCTTTAGAAACCACCCGAGCTACAGCAACAGCTTTGTCACCTTCCGCTAATTTCATTAAAGTTACTCCTTGGGTATTTCTCCCCATCACAGAGGCTTCACTGACATCAATACGTATAATTATTCCTTCTTTAGTGATAATCATCAGTTCATCACCAGGTTTAACCACTTTTATGGCTACTAATGGACCGGTTTTAGGTGTTAATTTCATGGTTAATGAACCTTTTCCCCCGCGGCTTTGCCGGGTATACTCTGTAATCGGAGTTCTTTTTCCAAAGCCATTCTCAGAAATCACCATTAATTCTCCATCATCGGTTACGGAATCCATGCTGACTACCCAGTCATCCTCTGTCAATTCAATTCCTTTTACACCTCTAGCAGTACGTCCCATACTCCGTACCTCTTCCTCATTAAAACGAATGGCTTTACCGTTTCTGGTACCGAGAATAATCTCTTCACTGCCACCAGTTAATTTCACCCCGATTAATTCGTCATTTTCAACTAAATTAATGGCAATTAAACCATCCTTCCGAGCGGAATTATATTCGCTAAGGATACTCTTTTTCACAATTCCCTGTCGGGTTGCCATAAACAGGAATAAATCTTCACTATATTCCTTCACGGGGATCACTGTATTGACCGTTTCATCCCCTGAAATATAAAGGAGATTAACCAATGCGGTACCTTTAGCTGTACGTCCGGCCTCCGGAATCTCATGTACTTTTAGGCGGTAGGCCTTACCTTTATTGGTAAAAAACATTAAATAATGGTGAGTTGTAGTAATAAACAAATGCTCCACAAAATCTTCTTCTTTGGTCGCCATGGCTGTAATGCCCCGACCACCCCTTCTTTGACTGTGGTAAGTATTTGCATTCAATCGTTTGATATAGCCATTATTAGTAATGGTGATCACCATATCTTCTACTGCAATTAAATCTTCATCGCTTAATTCACTGTCATCTCTGGCAATTCTGGTACGTCTGGGATCAGCGTATTTTTCCTTGATCGCTAAGATTTCCTCTCTGATAATATGAAGGACTAATTTTTCATTTCTTAATACGTCTGTTAGGTAAGCGATTAATTTAATTAATTCCCGATACTCTTCTTCTAATTTCTGTCTTTCCAAGCCGGTTAAAGCCCGAAAACGCATTTCTAAGATTGCTTGAGCCTGCTTTTCACTTAAGCCAAACTTTTCCATAAGTTTCATCCGAGCTAAATCTACATTTTTTGATTCTCTAATGGTGGATATTACGGCATCAATATGATCCAATGCAATTTTCAAGCCTTCCACAATATGAGCCCGGGCTTCAGCTTTAGCCAGGTCAAAGCGGGTTCTTCTAACAATAACATCTTTTTGATGTTCCAGATAATAGCTCAAAACTTGCTTAAGGTTAAGCACTTTCGGCTCCCCGTCCACTAAGGCTAAAGTTATGACGCCAAAAGTTTCTTGAAGTTTTGTATGTTTGTATAATTGATTTAAAATTACTCGGCCATTGACATCCTTCCGTAATTCAATGACAATGCGCATTCCGGTTCGGTCAGACTCATCCCTTAAATCTGTAATACCGTCAATTCTCTTATCCCGTACCAGCTCAGCAATTTTTTCAATCAATCTGGCTTTATTTACCTGGTAGGGAATCTCATTAACAATGATACGCTGTTTGCCGTTATTCATTTGTTCAATGTTGACTTTTGCCCGCATAATAATGGAACCACGGCCGGTCATATAGGCAGACTTTATGCCATCTCTCCCCATAATCAAGCCACCGGTAGGAAAATCAGGGCCTTTAATAATCTTCATTAGATCTGATATTTCCACATCTGGATTGTCGATCAGGCTTACTACTCCGTCAATTACTTCCCCTAAGTTATGAGGAGGAATATTAGTAGCCATACCAACCGCAATCCCAGCAGAACCATTTACTAAAAGATTCGGCAACCGAGAAGGAAGAACTGCCGGTTCCTCTTCTGAACCATCATAATTTGGAATAAAATTAACTGTATCTTTATTGATATCAGTCATCATTTCCATAGCAATTTTGGACATGCGTACTTCTGTATAGCGCATCGCTGCAGCCGAATCACCGTCCACAGAACCAAAATTACCATGTCCATCTATCAAAGGATAACGTATGGAAAAATCTTGTGCCAATCTTACAACAGCATCATAAACAGATGAATCACCATGAGGATGGTATTTACCCAGGACATCCCCTACGATTCTTGCAGATTTCTTATGAGGTTTATCTGGAGTTACTCCCCGCTCAAACATGGAATAAAGAATACGCCGATGTACTGGTTTCAATCCATCCCGTACATCAGGCAGAGCACGCCCCACAATTACGCTCATGGCATAATCTATATATGATTTTTTCATTTCGGTTTCTAAATTTAAGGGGATTATTTTACCGTGAGTAAAAGAAAAATCCATTCTTACACCTCATTTTTAATAAACAATATTTTATATATCAAGGTTTCTTACTAACTTGGCATTATTTTGGATAAATTCCCGGCGGGGCTCAACTTTATCCCCCATTAATATCGTAAATATTTCATCTGCTGCTAAAGCATCATCCAAAGTAACTCTAAGTATAGTTCTCGTTTCCGGATTCATGGTCGTATCCCATAGCTGCTCCGGATTCATTTCCCCTAAACCCTTATATCTTTGAATAGTCGGCTTTTCTTTCTTTAATTGTTGCAGGTAACTCTCCAATTCCTGATCGGAATAAAAATAATTAATTTCTTTACCCACATTTACTTTATAAAGAGGTGGTTGAGCAATATAGACATAACCCGCCTCAATCAAAGGTCTCATAAAACGGAAAAAGAAAGTAAGCAATAATGTTCTAATATGAGAACCGTCTACGTCGGCATCCGTCATAATAATTAACTTATGATATCGGGCTTTGGTGATATCAAAATCATCGGAAATTCCCGTTCCCATGGCTGTTATCATGGATTTAATTTCTTCATTTGTGAGAATTTTATCTAAACGAGCTTTTTCCACGTTAAGGATTTTTCCTCTTAAGGGAAGAATAGCCTGAGTTCTTCTGTCCCTACCCTGTTTAGCTGAACCTCCCGCAGAATCACCTTCCACCAGATATAATTCACTCATAGCCGGATCTTTCATGGAGCAATCAGCCAATTTTCCCGGCAGGCTAGTACTTTCCAGGGCACTTTTCCGTCGCGTCAGCTCTCGGGCTTTTCGAGCGGCTTCTCTAGCCCGGGCTGCCTGTACTGTTTTTTCGATAATTCTTTTGGTATGAGCGGGATTTTCTTCTAAAAAGGTGCCCATCCCTTCCCCCACCACAGAATCTACTATGCCCCTGACTTCACTGTTGCCCAGTTTGGTCTTAGTTTGACCTTCAAATTGAGGATCAATTACCTTAACACTAATAACTGCCGTTAAGCCTTCTCTAATATCTTCTCCGGATAAATTACTTTGGTTTTCCTTAATCACGTTTAATTTCCGAGCATAATCATTTATCACGCGGGTTAATGCTGTTTTAAACCCAGCTTCATGGGTGCCCCCTTCTTGGGTATGGATATTATTAGCAAAAGACAAAATGTTTTCCGAATAACCGTCATTATACTGCAGAGCAATTTCTACTTGCACCATATCTTTTTCTGCAGCAAAAAATATCGGCTTATTATGCAACACATCCTTGTTTTTATTTAGAAATTTGACAAAATCAATAATTCCCCCGTCATGCTTATATTTCACTTCAAATCCATCTCTTTGATCAATTAAAACAATGGTCACACCTTTATTTAAAAATGACAATTCTCTTAATCTTTGAGCCAAAGTTTCTCTGTTAAAGATCAGGTCTTCAAAAATTTCTCCATCCGGCTTAAAAGATATTTCGGTACCGGTACCGTTAGATTTCCCAATCACAGTCAACTCAGAAACGGGATTACCTCTTTCATACCTTTGATGGTAGACCTCCCCATCCCTTTTAACTTTAACTTCCAACCATTCAGATAAAGCATTAACCACAGACATACCTACTCCATGAAGACCGCCGGATACTTTATATCCATTACCGCCAAATTTACCGCCTGCATGAAGAATAGTTAAAGCAACTTCCACAGCCGGCTTTCCGGTTTTTTCATGCATGTCCACAGGAATACCACGACCATTATCAGTCACCGTGATGCTGTTTTCTTCTGTAATGATCACTTTAATCTGGTCACAAAAACCCGCCAAGGCTTCATCAATACTATTATCGACAATTTCATAGACTAAATGATGCAGTCCACGCGTGCTGGTACTTCCGATATACATGCTCGGTCGTTTACGCACTGCTTCTAATCCTTCCAAAACTTGTATCTGACTGGCATCATAATTTGTTTTCATTTTTTCTTCTATCATCGTTATTCCCTCCATAAGCATAAAGAAAACTTGGCTTGTGCCAAGCCTCAGGTGCCGGTAGAAGCCTTAGTTGCCACTTAGATCTATCAAAAAGAGTTATACTTTTTGATAGACTGAAGAAAACTTGGCTTGCGCCAAGCCTCCGGTGCCAGCGGAACCCCTTAGTTGCACTTATACTTTAACCTTTTTATATTTCTGAAAGTAAAATAAAAGAAGCTATCTTACAACTACTCAAAAGTTAATTATACATGACAAAAATTAAGATCACAAGTAAACATTGTATAGTATGCATCTTTTTCCCATTATTTAACGCATTTTTTAGAAAATAATCGTGGTCTTAACTACGGCTTTTATTATATTTTTATCTCTCCTTTAGAAATAAAAATAATGGCACCGTCTCTTTGGTTAAAGTCTAAGTCTGTTGTAGTTATGAAGGTTTGCACCTTACCTCCAACGAAAAAAAGCAAATGATTTCTTCTTTTTTCGTCTAATTCCGACATTACATCATCTAACAATAATACGGGATATTCACCTGTCTCGGCTTTAACTAATTCTAATTCCGCAATTTTAAGCGACAAAGCCGTTGTCCTTTGTTGCCCTTGGGACCCATATTTTCTTACATCTACCCCATTAACTGTTAAAACTAAATCATCACGATGAGGCCCAATCAAAGATACTCCGCGATATATTTCTGCTTTGTAGTTTTTATCCAATTGCTTACTAAATAAATATTGAATATTTTCTAAAGTAAAATTTTTTATATTTTTTTCCCTATCTAATACTAGACTTTCATAACTTATATCTAAATCTTCTTCGCCATTGGTAATTTTCCGATGAGTTAATCTGGCTAGGGGAGCCAGCTTCTGTAAAATATCTAATCTTTTTTTTATAATCCTGCTGCCATGATCTATTAATTGTTGATTCCAAATCATCAGCATTTCTTTTTTATTTGTATTTTCCCTAATTTCCCTCAGTAGATTATTTCGCTGACCCAAAATTTTTTGATATTGATTTAAAGAAAAATAGTATGCAGGAAATAATTGGATTATTTCTTTATCCAAAAATTTTCTTCGGGCCTGAGGGCCTGTTTTTATAATATTTAGATCCTCCGGGGAAAAAACCACGCTATTAAATACACCTAAAACATCACTGGCTTTTTTTTGCTTATTGCCGTTAATTTTAAGAACTTTTTTATTTTCTGCATTATAAGCTAAAGATAAATGATACTCACCACTATTTTTTTTAATTAATCCTTCTACCAAAAAATAAGACTGTCCCCATCTTACTATATCTATATCCTTTGCACTACGGAAGGAGGAAAAAACACTTAAGTAATTAATTGCTTCCAAAAGATTTGATTTACCTTGAGCGTTAAGTCCGACAATAATATTTACTCCTTGGCAAAAATCAATTTTTTGAAACTTATAGTTACGAAAATTTCTTAAACTTAATGATAATATTTTCAACAAAAACACTCCGATTGTTTTGAACTTTCCAAATCATCCTGTTCTCACCGGTAGAATTAAATATATATAATCATCATTTTCTACGTTTCTAATAATTCCCGGACTTAAAGACCCCGTTAATTCCATATATATTTCTTCCGCTTCAACAGATTTTAAAGCATCAATCAGATAACGAGAATTAAAATTAATTTCCGTAGGCTCGCCTTCTAAAAAAACATTCATTTCTTCATAAATTTTTCCGATTTCAGGGGCATGGGAACTAATTTCTAACAGGTCGTCATGTACATATAACTTAATTAAACTAAGCTTTTCTTTTAGCTCATCCCTTACCAAGAGAGAAGCACGCTCTGTAGCTTCTAAAAGCCTTTTGGTCTTAATACGAATTTTACTTTTACACCTGTTGCTGTCAGGAATCACTTGTTTATAACTAGGGTACTGTCCTTCAATCAGCCGGGAAAAAAATATAATATTTCCTAAGTCAAAACATACTTGATTATTTCCCAAAATTATATTCAAAGGTTCTTCTTGATCAGAGATAATTCTCGATAATTCCACCATAGTTTTTGTTGGTATAATGGCTGAAATTTTTTCTTCTTGTGTATTACCTTGCCAATATGCTTTCCTTAAAGCTAATCGATGGGTATCTGTTGTGACCATTGTTACTTTATTATCTATTATTTCCAATAAAGTTCCGGTAAAAACCGGTCTTGACTCATCATTAGACGCTGCCACAGCTGTTTGCTTTACCATTTTTTTTAATAAATCCTGATTAATGCTGCCCCTAATGCCATCATTAATGTCCGGTAAAGAAGGAAACTCTTCCGGGGAGAATCCATTAATAAATAATTCAGATTGCTCATATGTAATAACTAAACCAAAATTCTCCGTGCTTTTTAGAGTAATTAAGCTGGATGGTAATCTTTTTACCATTTCAGTAAAATACCTTCCGGGTACCACCAAGCTACCACCTTCAATAACTTCTACATCAATACAACATTCAATTGCAATTTCCGAATCTGTGGAACAAAAAGTTAATTTATTATTTTCAACTTTTAAAAGAATACCGCTTAAGATTGGTTGAGTGTTTTTATTTGAAACCGCCCTGCTCACCACTTGTACTCCATAAACCAATTCATCTTTGTGACAATTGATATGCATTTTTTCGCCTCCTTATTCACAAGTGCATAATTTGTTTTTTATTTATTATTTTTATAATCAATTTCGTATTAATAGTAATAGGGCTGGTTGATATGTGGATATTTACCTTTAGCTTAATTACACCAACAAGTTAAGGGTGTTGAAAAGCTGTGTAAAAATAAGTACATGTTATACACATATACACAAACAAAAAAAATAAAAATATATTTTTATTATTATCCACAAATAATCCCAAAGCTTATCCCCTGTTATAACGCAACGATAGAAAAATTTTCTTACCCTAGTGCGTTTCAAGGAGGCGCGAGATATGCTCAGCGCTAGATAAGCTAAATATCTACCCGCATCTATAGAGGTAGGTGACATCTTTCCGCCCCGTTATAGCTTTTCCAAGTGAGTAATTATTTCATTAAGCGTGCGATTAAGATTAGGATCCTTTGCTCGTTCTTGAGAGATCTTTTCGTAAGCATGAAGAACAGTAGTATGATCTCTTCCTCCAAATTCTTCTCCGATTTTTGGTAAAGAGTTATCAGTCAACTCTCGAGCTAAATACATGGCAATTTGCCTGGGATAAGCTATGGCCCGTGTTCTTTTTTTAGCTTTAAAGTCTTCCATTTTTATATGAAAATGTTCTGCAATCGCTTGTTGGATTAATTCAATAGAAATTTCTTTTGGTTTATTTATAGGCAAAATATCTTTCAAAGCTTCATGAACTAATTCGGGGACTACCTCTTTACCGGTTAAGGAAGAATAGGCGACAACTCGGATTAAGGCACCTTCAAGTTCTCTGATATTTGATTGAATTTTATTTGCAATAAAGACTAAAACATCGTTATGTACATTGATATTTTCTAATTGTGCTTTTTTTCTCAAGATTGCAATTCTTGTTTCTAGATCAGGGGGTTGAATATCTGTAATTAGGCCCCATTCAAAACGAGATCGTAATCTGTCCTCCAATGTGGGTATTTCTTTTGGGGGACGGTCGCTGCTGATAATTATTTGCTTATTGGCTTCGTAAAGTGTATTGAAAGTATGAAAAAACTCTTCCTGTGTACTTTCTTTACCGGCTAAAAACTGAATATCATCTATCAGTAAAACGTCCATATTACGGTAGTTATTGCGAAATTGAACGGTTTTATTTTCCCTAATGGCATTAATTAATTCGTTAGTAAATTTTTCAGAAGAAACATATACTACTTTTGTGTTGGGATTATTAAAAAAAACAAATTGGCCGATGGCGTGCATTAAGTGAGTTTTTCCAAGACCAACTCCGCCATAGATAAATAAAGGATTATATGCTTTTGACGGAGCCTCCGCTACAGCTAGAGAAGCGGCGTGGGCAAAGCGATTACTGTTTCCCACAACAAAAGAATCAAAAGTATATTTCGGATTAAAGCAGGAATTTGCAATGATATTTTCATTATTTTTTTTCGAAATATTTTGATCAGAATTATCTTTTTCCTTGGGGAGATAATTTATTTCTCCATCTGGTTGAGGAAGTACAAAATTAACATCTAGTTCTTCTGATGTCACCAATTGCAAGGTATTTTTAATTAAATTAGCATACCTGGATTCCAGCCAGTCTTTGGCAAACCCATTAGGCACGGCCACCACAAAGATATTATTATATTTAGTAACGGCTTTAGTTTTTTTGAGCCAGGTATTAAAGCTAGGTTCACTTAATTCTGATTTTAAAATATCTAAAGTTTTTTGCCAGTCCTCTTGGATTTTCGAATGCATAATAACCTCCCTAAGACATAAAAAAAGTAAAATAATAACTAAAACTAAGAAAGAAGATAAAAAAATACCCACAGAAATATAAACAAAAATATGGGTGTGGATAAAACTAGAGATAGTAGAGTTTTTTTAATTCAAATTAATAATAGCAAAAATTATCCACAAATTCAACAAAGAAAGAAATAAGTTATCCCCAATTTACTTTTGATAAAAAATAAATCATTATTTTTTGAAATTCTATAATTTATTTTGGAAAAATATTAAAGAATCAATTTTATCTTTTGTTTTTTCCAGAAATTTTCCATTCGTAAATCCTTGACAGTTCTAAACAGGTAAGATATAATTCTACTGCTAATGCTTATTTTTGGGATTTCTTTGACATTGTTTAAGCGGAAATTAAGGAGGATTAATTATAATGAAAAGAACATATCAACCAAAAAATAAAACGCATAAAAGAGTGCACGGGTTCTTGAAAAGAATGAGTACTAAAAGTGGACGAAATGTCTTGAAAAGAAGGCGTGCTAAAGGAAGAAAGGTACTGTCTGCATAAGGCCGGAAAGCGGCCTTTTCACATATTTTAAGATTATTATTAAAAATTTATCTGTCGGGATAAAGGGTGATTATAGTTTTACCAGGTGGCTATAATATGTTTGGTAGGCAAATTAGGGGGCTGTTGTGTTGATTAAAAAAATCTATCGGTTAAAAAGCCCAAAGGATTTTCGCCAGACATATCAAAAAGGAAAATCCATAGCTAATGCTTATTTAGTTTTATACTTCAGGAAGAATCTTAAAGATAAGTATCGCATTGGAATTTCTGTATCTAAAAAAGTAGGCAAAGCTGTTGTACGAAATCGGGTAAAAAGAAGATTAAGAGAAATCTGCCGTTTAAACGAAGATATTTTTCCTAAAGGGTTTGATTTAATTTTTGTTGCCAGAGTAAGAATTAAGGATGCTTCCTACCATCGGATGGAGAAGAGTTTGCTAGATTTGGTACGAAAAATAGGTAATTAAGATGGCGAAAATTTTAATATTTTTAGTTAAAGGTTATCAAAAAATTATATCACCTCTATTACCCGGGAGATGCCGTTTTAATCCTACTTGTTCTCAATATCTCATAGATGCTTTAGTTAAATACGGTTTTTTCAAGGGGTTATGGAAGGGGTTAAAACGTATAATTAAATGCCATCCCTGGCATCCAGGGGGATATGATCCTGCGTAAATAAGTAACAGGAGGTGAAACCCGCAAATTAAGGTTTGTGGGGAGAAAAAATTGGGTACATTAGTTGGTTTTGTAACAAATTCCCTAGAATGGCTTTATCAAGTAACACTTCAAATAGGGATTCCGAGTTATGCTTTGGCGATTGTGCTTTTAACTGTAATTATTAAAATTTTGCTTTATCCTTTAACTTACAAACAAATGAAATCAATGAAGGTAATGCAGGAATTGCAGCCAAAAATTAAAGATCTAGACAAAAAATATAAGAATGATCCGCAGAAAAAGCAGCAAGCGATTATGGAATTATATAAAGAGCATGGGGCAAATCCCATGTCTGGCTGTTTGCCTTTATTAATCCAATTTCCGATTTTAATTGCTTTATTTAGAGGGTTGCAGACATTTCAGCCATCAAATATAGATCATTATAATTTTTTATGGATCAGTGATTTAAGTAAAGCGGATCCCTCGGGGATCATTCTGCCGGTTTTAGTCGGATTATCTACTTTTCTACAACAATATATAACTTCTCCAAATGCTAGTGATTCTACTCAAAAAACGCTGCTTTATGTGATGCCAATTTTGTTCGGTTTCATGACCAGATCTTTTCCTGCAGGACTAGCTTTTTATTGGATTGTATTTAGTGTTGTTGGTACTATACAACAACTTATTATTAATAAAGGTATTAAACCTCAGCCGGTAAAGGAGAGTGTTAAATAATGAAATCAATAGAAATAACCGGCAAAACTATTGATGAAGCCATAGAACTTGGGTTAAAAGAACTAAACTGTACCAGAGATGACGTGGAAGTTGAAATCTTAGAAGCACCGTCCCGGGGACTTTTTGGTCTCATTGGAGCAAAGGATGCTAAGGTAAAATTAAATTTGAGAGACAAAAAAAATGAAGCTGAATTTTTTGGATTCTCGGAAAAAAACTTTTCAATAACACCTAAAGCGGATGAGGTAAAGCATGACCTTGCAGAAACTAAAGAATTTAATCAAGACGAAGAACCGGAAATAACTGCAATCAGTTTTTTGGAAAAAATATTCGATAAATTAGGACTAAAAGTTAATTCGGAAATATCAAAGGAAGAAGATTTTATTTACATCTCATTTCATGGGGATGACTTAGGTATCTTGATTGGCCGGCGGGGAGAAACCCTTGATTCTCTCCAGTACTTGACTAATCTAGTTGTAGGGAAAAAATTTAACCATAGGTATCGTATAATTTTAGATGTGGAAGGGTATCGTAAGCGAAGGGAGCAGACATTAATAAATCTGGCTTATCGCCTTTCGGAAAAAGTAAAGAAGACAGGTCATAATATTGTTTTGGAGCCAATGAATCCTCATGAACGCAGAATTATCCATACCGCGCTTCAGAATGACCCAAAAGTACGTACCTTTAGTGAAGGGGACGAGCCTTACAGAAAAGTAATTATTACAAGAAAAAATCGGCAGTAAGATAATTTTTAATAACGAAGATTCAACCCAGTAATATCTTATTGCTGGGTTTTCTAAATATTTGTGCCGAGGTGAATCTATTTTGTTTAATGATACTATAGCTGCTATTTCGACCCCCTTAGGAGAGGGAGGAATCGGAATTGTCCGAATGAGTGGCGATGAAGCCAGAAAAATTTTGGCGAAGGTTTTTAAACCAAAATTTAAGAAAGATTTAAGTAAGGCAGAAGGCTTTACTATGCATTTAGGACATATTTACGGCAATGACGAAAAAGTTGTAGACGAGGTATTGGTTTCGTTAATGCTTGGCCCAAAATCCTTTACCGGGGAAGATGTAGTGGAAATTAACTGTCATGGAGGGTTGATTCCTTTAAAATTAACCTTGGAAGCTGTGTTATCAGCTGGGGCTAGACTGGCCGAGCCAGGGGAATTCTCTAAACGAGCCTTTTTAAATGGCAGAATTGATTTGCCTCAGGCTGAAGCAATTATTGATGTGATTCGGGCCAAAAATGAAACTGGCCTTAACTCTGCGGTCAATCAATTAACAGGAAAACTATCTGAAAAAATTAGAAAAATCAGACATGAACTTTTAGGTTTATTGGCATCAATTGAAGCTGCCATTGATTTTCCGGAAGAGGATTTAGATGACCTAACTAATCAGGAGATTATTTCAAAGGTAAATGCGTTATTAGGGACAATAGATAAGCTGATTGGTACCTTTGAACAGGGAAAATTTATTCGAGATGGCATCAATACCGCCATCGTCGGACGAACGAATGTAGGTAAATCCAGTCTTCTAAATGCCCTTTTAAGAGAAAATAGATCCATTGTCACTGATATTCCGGGCACAACCAGGGATACTATAGAGGAATATGTTAATATCGGAGGATTTTCTTTAAAAATAATTGATACGGCAGGAATTCGCAATACTTCGGATTTAGTGGAGCAAATTGGGGTGGAGCGATCAAAAGAAATTATTAAGAAAGCAGATTTAGTCCTTTTGGTACTGGATATTTCAACTGGGATTACTAATGAGGATAAAGAAATTTTCTCTTATTTAAAAGACAAGAGAACTATTGTTCTGGTTAATAAGATTGATTTGGATGCCTTTAGCGAAAGAAAGAAAGAATTTGAAAATCTGGTTAAAGAGTTTCCAGTTGTTTATATATCTGCGAAAAATGAAATTGGGATAGAGGAATTAGAGAAATTGATTATTTCCTCTATTATGCAGGGGAAAATTGTTTCTCATGGAGATTTATTCATTACTAATATCAGGCATAAGGAAAGTTTAACTAAAGCTTACTGCCATCTTCAAGAGGTTTTAAGGGGAGCAGAGGGGGAGATGACTTTAGATTTTTTGTCTATAGATTTGCGGGCAGCATGGGAAATATTAGGCGAAATTACCGGTGATACTGCCGATGAAGATTTACTTGATAGAATTTTTTCTGATTTTTGTATAGGCAAATAGAGGTGAAATTGTGGATTATTTAGCTGGTGTATATGAAGTAATTGTGGTCGGAGCGGGCCATGCAGGCTGTGAAGCAGCATTAGCGGCCGCTCGGTTAAAATGTAAAACTTTATTATTAACTTTAAACATGGAAAATATTGCTCTTATGCCCTGTAATCCAGCCATTGGCGGACCGGCTAAAGGGCATTTGGTCAGAGAAATTGATGCTCTGGGTGGAGAGATGGCTTTAAATATTGATAAATCGCATATTCAAATTCGTCTCTTAAATACCGGGAAGGGGCCTGCAGTACATGCCTTAAGAGCCCAAGCTGATAAAAAACTCTATCAGCAGGAAATGACCATGACCTTAGAAACCCAGGAAAATTTGGATGTCAAGCAAGCAATGGTTGATAAAATCTTAATAGAAAATTATCAGGTAAAAGGCATCGTGACTGATACCGGAGCGAAATTTTTAGGGAAAACCGTGATCCTAACCACCGGCACTTACTTACGAGGACGAATTATCATCGGAGAAACACATTTTCAAGGGGGACCTAATGGTCAACGTGCGTCTCTGGATTTAGTGAAAAGTCTAGTAGATAGCGGATTTGAAATTAGAAGATTTAAGACAGGAACACCTGCTCGAGTAGATTATCGTTCCATAGATTTTTCGAAAACCATAGAGCAACCGGGAAGTAAAGAACCTTTGGCCTTCTCTTTTTTAACGGAAAAATTTGAGCGACCTAATATTTCTTGTTGGTTAACTTATACCAATGAAAAGACTCATCAGATTGTCCGGGATAATCTGCATCGTTCTCCTTTATTTAGTGGTTTAATTGAAGGGGTAGGTGCAAGATACTGTCCTTCCCTAGAAGATAAAGTAGTGAGATTTCCGGATAAGACGGCGCATCAGCTTTTTTTAGAACCTGAAGGAGAGAGTACCTATGAGTATTATGTCCAAGGGATGTCCAGCAGTTTACCGGAGGAAGTACAATTTGCTTTTTTAAGAACCATTAAAGGATTAGAACGTGTAGAAATAATGAGGCCAGCTTACGCCATTGAATATGACTGTATTGATCCTACTCAGCTTACGCCAACTTTGGAAAGTAAAAATATTGAAGGATTATATACGGCGGGTCAAATCAACGGAACGTCCGGTTATGAAGAGGCTGCGGCTCAGGGATTATTAGCTGGAATCAATGCAGTATTAAAAATACGGGAGCAGGAACCCTTCATTTTAAAACGCTCCGATGGATATATCGGTGTACTGATAGATGATTTGGTGACAAAAGGAACCAATGAGCCTTATCGCATGCTTACTTCTCGAGCGGAATATCGGTTATTATTGAGACAGGATAATGCGGATCTCAGACTTACAGAATATGGAAGGAAAATTGGCCTGGTAGACGATTATCGTTATGAGAGATTTTGCCGGAAAAAAGAAAATATTTTTCGCGTTATAGAGGGATTAAGGGATACACGTATTTCTCCACAAAATGAGCAATTAAAAAAACTCTTAAGTGAGAAAAATTCCAGCGAACTCAAAGGGGCGATTACACTTTATGATCTGTTAAAGAGACCGGAAATCAGTTATCAAGATATCAGGGGCTTTTTAGATCCTCTGTGGGAGCTGGGGCGTCAGGAGAAAGAGCAGGTAGAGATTCAGGTAAAATATGAAGGATATATTAAAAAGCAAATAGAGCAAGCGGAAAAGTTCAATCGATTGGAGAACCTCCGTTTGCCAAATGACATTAAATATAGTTTGATAAAAGGACTTCGTATAGAAGCTCAGCAAAAATTAGATAAAATTAGGCCTGAATCGATTGGGCAAGCCTCGCGGATTTCCGGAGTTTCTCCTGCGGACATCTCCGTACTCTTAGTTTTTCTAGAGCAGAAAAGAAGAATGCAGTCAAAGAAGGAGGATATATCAGTTGACTGACTTTCTGGATTATTTATCACAGGGTTTAAGGGAAATTGAGCTGAATATTTCCCAAGAACAATTAACCCAATGTTTAAAATATCATGATTTACTTTTGGAATGGAATCAGAAAATAAATTTAACTTCCATAGAAGATGACCAGGAGATAGCTATTAAACATTTCATTGATTCATTGATATGTTTAAAACATATAACCATGAGCAATGAAGATAAAATAATAGATGTAGGGACAGGGGCAGGATTTCCGGGACTTCCTATAAAAATATTAATGCCGGGGATCAAACTAGGGCTTTTGGATTCCTTAGAAAAAAGATGCAGATTTCTGGAAAATATAGTATCTGCTTTAGAATTGAATCAGGTTGATGTTATTCATGGACGTGCGGAAGATCTGGGAAAAGATCCGGCTTATCGCGAGCAATTTTCCTTTGTTACAGCCCGTGCTGTAACGGCTTTACCGGTGCTTGCCGAATATTGCCTGCCCTTTGTTAAAATCGGTGGATACTTCTTGGCATTAAAGGGACCGGAAATTGACGAAGAAGTCAATAAGGGGGAAAAAGCCGTACAGACTATGGGTGGCAGAATACAAGAAATTAAATTTTATCAACTGCCCTTATTAGGGGATGCCAGATCTCTGATCATCATTAAAAAAGTTATTTCCACACCGGATAAGTATCCCCGAAAAACCGGAGTACCTACAAAAAAGCCCATATTATAAGATTAGGACAATTTTTACTTTTATTATAATAATTTTGATAAATTAAAGCCTGTAAACTGGAGCAAATCAATTGCTTATTTTAGGGCTTTTTCTTTTTTTAGCAGGAGAGTTTCGTTGTAATGTGGAATAAAGTCATTGTAGAATTCCCATTAAATAATTTCAAAATAAAATATCTGGGTTAAAATTAACGGTGGTGTAAAAATGGGTAAGATTATTTCAATCACAAATCAAAAAGGTGGGGTGGCAAAAACAACAACAGCAGTAAATGTGTCAGCATTTATGGCCATTGAGGGGAAAAAAATACTCCTGATTGATATTGATCCTCAGGGCAATGCCTCCAGCGGCTTAGGAATCAACAGACAGGAAACAGATTATTGTGTTTACGATGTGCTCATTAACGGGGTATCACTGGAGGCAGTAACCTATGATACTGAGCTGGAAAATTTAAAAATAGTGCCTGCCACAATCCAGCTTGCCGGAGCGGAAATTGAATTAGTATCATCAATTTCTCGGGAAAGCAAACTGAAAAAGGCCATTAAAAGTATCAGAGATCAA
Organism: Bacillota bacterium; assembly: GCA_050952465.1. GTDB lineage: Bacteria > Bacillota > Dehalobacteriia > Dehalobacteriales > Dehalobacteriaceae > DUPU01. Next base: position 398,219 of record JBMNKZ010000007.1, read on the forward strand.
TATGATTATATTATTATTGATTGTCCCCCGTCACTGGGGTTATTGACCCTAAATGCTTTGACAGCAGCGGATAGTTTATTAATTCCAATTCAATGCGAATATTACGCATTAGAAGGTTTGGGTCAATTGATGAATACATATGAGTTGGTACGAAAACACTTGAACCCTAAATTAGAGATTGAGGGAGTATTATTAACTATGTTTGATGCCAGAACAAATTTAGCCATTCAGGTCGTTGATGAAGTAAAAAATTATTTTAAGGGCAAAGTGTTTTCCACGATCATACCCCGCAATGTAAGATTAAGTGAGGCTCCTAGTCACGGCAAACCGGTATCCTTGTATGATCCTAAATCTCGTGGGGCGGAGGTATATCATGAATTAGCAAGGGAAGTGATTAGTCATGGCTAAAAAGGGACTGGGTAAAGGATTAGAAGCATTGATACCTGCTAATCCCTTTGGACAAAAGAAAACCGGAGACGCAGTCACGCTTTTATCTTTAGATGAGATCGTTCCCAACGCTCATCAACCACGGAAAAGCTTCAATGAGGATAAGCTTAGAGAATTGGCCCAATCTATAGGGGAACATGGGGTAGTACAGCCAATTGTAGTACGTCCCACCACTGAAAATAAATTTGAAGTTGTAGCGGGGGAGAGACGTTGGAGAGCAGCTCATCTGGCCGGATTGACTGAGATTCCCTGCATTATAAAAGAATTTGACGGCAAGTTAAGTACAGAGGTTGCTTTAATCGAAAATATTCAAAGAGAAGACTTAAACGCGATGGAAGAAGCTGAGGCCTATCGTAAACTAATGGAGGAGTTTGATTATACTCAGGAAACCCTAAGCGGTCGACTGGGGAAAAGCCGCTCATATGTGGCGAATACTCTGCGGCTGATGAACTTACCTTTGCCTATCCAGAGTTTTATTAGGGAAGGAATTTTAACTGCTGGACATGCCCGGGCGATACTTTCCATTAACTCACCGGAGAGTAGAATGATATTCGCAGAAAAAATTATCAAGGAAAAATTATCTGTAAGACAGGCTGAGGAATGGGCTAAACAATTTAATAACCAGGAAAAAACAAAGACACCCGATCCGCCAAAAAAGAATCCTCTTACTCCAGAGATAAAAGATCTGGAAACTAGGTTAAGAGGGTTATTAGCAACAAAGGTAAAAATTAAAAGCGGAAAAAATGGGGGAAAAATTGAGATAGACTATTATGGCGATGATGATTTGGAAAGAATTATTAACACCCTTTTACCAGAAAGTATTTTGTAGGAAAGGGGAATGTTTCACGTGAAACATTCCTCTAGTTTATTTTATAATAGTTTAAAAATGTTTCACGTGAAACAATCGGACAGAATGTAATTTATCAGAAGTGGAGTAGTGAATATGTGGGGAACAATCGTAAATGTATTGGCTATTATAGCTGGAAGTATTATAGGTGTTGCAGGGGGAAACTTTCTTAGTGAGGGGACAAAAGATACTGTTTCCAAAGGAGTGGCCTTAGGTGTAATTCTGATTGGAATACAAATGGCTATGGAAACAGAGCACTTAATTATTGTTTTGTTTAGTATTTTATTAGGAGCAGTAACGGGAGAAATAATTGGTATAGAAAAATTTTTAGATAAGATAGCTCTATTGCTGGAAAGTAAAACTCAGAGTAATAAAGGAGGCAATAGATTAGCAAAGGGCTTTGTGACGGGAACCTTAATCTATTGCATTGGTGCTATGGCAATCATGGGATCCCTGCAAAGCGGTTTGACCGGGGAACATAGTATTTTATATGCTAAGTCAATATTGGACGGGGTAATCTCTATTATTTTAGCTTCTACCCTAGGTATTGGGGTGGCTTTGTCCGCACTGCCGCTCTTTCTCTATCAGGGATCAATTACTTTATTAGCGCATATTATCGAGCCGTTAATAATTGAGGAAGCGGTCACTGAGATGAAGGCTGTAGGTGGCCTGCTAATTTTGGCAATAGGCCTTAACTTGTTGGATTTTACGAAGATCCGGGTGGGTAATATGCTTCCCGCAGTGGTTTACGCGGTGTTATTGACTACTTTGGTTGTGAAGTTGGGCTGGGGAATTTAGAAATCCCCCAGCCCTTTATCATATATCACCCAGAGAAAAAATAAGTTTCAAAAGATCCTCACTGGTATCCACACAAAAGGTAGGATTATGTTTTTTTAGTTCGGCTACAGTTGCCATTCCCCAGCTTACTGCGATGGTAGTAACCCCCGCGCGATTTCCCGCCTCAATGTCAAAGGGGCTGTCCCCTACATATATAGCTTCCACCGGCGTTTTCCCCAGTTTCTTCAGGGCATGTAAAACAGGTTCAGGGTGGGGCTTGTGTTGATCAGTATCATCTACAGTAGTAATAACCGAAAAACAATCACCCAAATTAATGGATGCTATGGTTAAGTCCGCTCCCACCTTACTTTTTGATGTGACAATTCCCAAAGAAAAAGACTTTTCCAATAGTTTTTTTAGTAGTTCTTTGATCCCGGGAAAGACCTTAATATAATTATGGTGTAAGCCGCGGTAATGTTTTTGATAGTTATCAAAGAACTCGTCTTCTTTTCCCATCCCTGCCATAATTCTACCGATCTCTCGTAAAGGAAGTCCAATCATTTTCATGACATCATCATTACCCCAGGGTATCTGCATTTCTTCAAATACTTTAGCATAGGTTTTTTTTATCAATGGTAAAGTATCGGCGATGGTACCATCTAAATCAAATAGAACAGTATTAATGGACATGTTGATCTCCTTTTTGCTAATATGCTAATTTGTACTAAAAAGATTAATTCTTATCACATTCCGGGTGAAAGAGTTTTTTTGCTTCAGTAAAGGCTTCTAAGTAAACTTCCTTTAGGGGAACTTGATGCACTTGGGCCAATTTTTTGCAAGCCTCATATTCCGGAGCAATATCTGTGACATTATTATTAATAATTCCTACTTTTATGCCCACATTACCAAATTTAGTCCTTACCGTGATTTTTTTTCGTGGGCAAATGAATCTTGATTCGCCGCGGGTTCGTACGCCCAATGAACTTGTTTCTTTAAGCAGAGTCTCTGCGATAGTTTGTTCCTGGTTTTTTTTGCAAATAACAGTAATTAGAGTGCCTGGTCGGCCTTTTTTCATATAGATGGGGGTGAGATACATATCTAACGCCCCCAAAGAAAAAATAGTCTCCCAAAGATAAGAAAAAAATTCTGGGTTCATATCATCAATACTTGCTTCTAAAATGCTGATATCTTCCCTTAATAATTTGGTAGTGTGTTCCTTCTCCTCACCAAGGGATACGGTCAGTATGTTAGGAATGGAATATTCCTTGGTTCCTGCGCCAAAGCCAATAGAATCAACAGTCATTTCAGGGAATTGTCCGAAAGATTGGGCAAGGGTAGCAATGATAGCGGCACCGGTAGGTGTAACTAATTCACCTTCCACATCTACTCCGTATTGAGGGATACCCTTTAATATTTCCCTGGTGGCCGGGGCCGGGAGAGGAATTTTTCCATGGGCACAGGTAACAAAGCCATGTCCCACAGGTAAAGGTGAGGAAATAATCTTTTCCACTTTTAAAAGGGATAAGCAGATAATTGTTCCTACAATATCAATAATTGAGTCAACAGCCCCCACTTCATGAAAATGAATTCTGTCCGGAGTGGTGCCATGAATTTTTGCCTCAGCTTGAGCCAGACAAGAAAAAACATCCTGGGACTTTTTCTTTATTTCTGGGGAAAAATTGGCGGAGTCAATTATATTAAGAATATCACTTAAGTGCCGGTGGGGATGGTCCTCGCTATATCGGACATTAAATTTACCTACGGAAATACTGTTTTTTGTGATGGTCTCGTATGAAATTTCATAGTTATTTAAAGGAAGTAAGGCTAATTGTTGTTTTAAAACGGAAAAGTCTGCGCCGGCATGAATCAGGGCACTTAAACACATGTCACCGCTGATTCCGGATGTGCATTGAAAATAAGCCGTTCTCATCTATCCACCTCCCCGCTTCTTATAATGGCAGAAGCCAAAGCGGCAGCTCCAAAACCATTATCAATATTGACTACACCAATTCCGTTAGCACAGCTGTTAAGCATGGTAAGCAGTGGTGCTAAACCTTGGAAACTGGCACCATAACCCACACTTGTGGGAACCCCAATTACTGGCACCTCAACCAGCCCAGCTACTACACTAGCTAATGCTCCCTCCATACCTGCTGCTACAATAATTGCCCTGGCTTTGTTTAGAACTTGATAGTTGTCCAAAAGACGGTGAATTCCCGCGACACCCACGTCATAGAGCTTTTCCACATAATGGCCTAAGGCATTGGCTGTAATTGCGGCTTCTTCAGCTACAGGCAAATCAGCTGTGCCTGCACTGATCACCAAAATTCGACCTTTTTTTGGTAGGGGTTCTTTTTGATATTCAATAACTCTCCCTAATTCGTAGTACTTGACCTGGGGAATTACCTGTGCTACCTCATGATACATCTCAGGAGTAGCTCTGGTTCCTAAAACAATTGGGTTATGGCGGATCAATTTCTCCATAATCATGATAACCTGCTCTACAGTCTTTCCTTGGCAAAAAATAACTTCAGGATAGCCATTTCTCAATGCCCGATGGTGATCTACTTTGGCAAAACCTAAGTCTTCATAGGGTAGGTGTCTAAGTTTTTCTAAGGCCTCCTCAACGCTTGTCCCTCCTGACTGCACTTTTAGTAAAATAGAACGTATTTTTTCCAGATCCATCTCAATTATCTCCTCATATTATCTATGTGCCGTATCACATATTTACGCGGAAATTAGTCTAGTCAAAATTTAAATCCATTGTAATATGGAGGAAATTTTTTTGTCAACTGTAGAGACAGGTGGCCGGAAGAAAAATACACTAGCGTTTGGCTTTTTTTATGCCGATGATAACGCTATGGGCAATTTTTGTAGCCATTTGCATGACGATATTAAGACGAGTGTTTTGGAGGACCAAAAACTCCATATGGCCGGATACATTGACTATCCCGGTAAAATAAATATCACCCAATGTTGGCAGTTTCTTATGAACTCCCGCGCCGGGGGCAATTTCTCCCCTGCCGATATTGATCATACCAACGTTTTCGAGCCTTCCTAAGCAGGCATCAATGGCGATAATTAAAGGAGAATGATGGTTTGTATTAATGATCTCTAGCTTTTGAGATAGATTGGCTGCATGCACTGGATCGTTAAGGGTGCCGTATAGGGCAAAATTAATAGGGTGGCGCATGAGGATCCATCCTACCAGGGGGCCTAAACAATCCCCGGTAGCACGGTCGGTACCAATACAAACAACGGCAATTTCTCTCTGACCTTTGGCATCAATTTCTAATAATAGTTTGCTTAGTTGGTCAGATAAAAGGGATAAAGCTAAAGGGTTTTCATAATGGCATTTAAATTCTTTCTCCGAATATAATTGTGAAGTAAGGAAGGAAAAGCCCATTTTTCGCCTCCGAGAGCATTGTTTCAAGTAAGTATATGCGATAAGCTATCTCAATATACAAAACTAGATACATGTTTAGGTAAATAGAATCATATTTTTTAGGAAAGGGGGCGTCGGGGTAAGGATGAGAAAGATTAACTTGCAGGTAGCTGCAGCTTATGTCGGCACGGCGATTGGTGCCGGATTTGCATCGGGTCAAGAAATAATGCAGTTTTTTGTGCGCTTCGGCCATAAAGGTATCTGGGGAGTGGTAGTAACTGGTTTTTTCTTTGCACTTTTAGGCGGAATGGCCATTCACATGACGAAGCAATACGGCTTTCGTACCTATAAGGATTTATTAGATCTCAAATTAGGATCCAAAATTGCCGCAATCATAGATGGCTTAATTATGGTGTTCTTATTTTTGGGTCTAAGTGTCATGCTCTCTGGAAGCGGTGCTTTATTTAAAGAGCACTTAGGCCTGCCTGCTATGGTCGGGGTTCTGACAACGGAGGCACTGGTAATTCTAGCGCTAATTGCAAGAGATGAAGGTGTACTGTGGTTTAATAGTATATTAATCCCTGTGTTGGTTGTAATTTTGGTTATTGTAATTACTGATAGTATTTTCAGTACTCCGGCAGCAAGTCAGGAAGAAATCTTTGACCCTTTTGCAGGATCCCTCGTTTCCAATAATTGGATGATGTCGTCCCTTCTCTATATTTCATATAATATGATAAGTGCTGTTGTAGTTTTAGTTGCACTTGCTGCGGATAAAAGAAACTGTAGTTTTCTGGGAGGCGCTATGGGAGGGTTTATTTTGTTTCTTCTTTCCCTAGGTACAGTAACAGCACTGTTATTGGCGGGACCCAAAGTTTTTTCATATCAAATACCAATGTTATATTTAGCCTATCAGGTAAACTCTTTAGTATTTTATCTATATGGAATCGTACTTTGGGGAGCGATGATTACCACAGCCGTTGCAGACGCTTATGGTTTGTGCCGGCGTCTCCAATTTGCTTGGAAGGTGCCCTATTTTTTAGTAATGATTATAGTAATGATTTTAGTCATTCCTTTTTCTTTATATGATTTTGCTCAATTAGTTTCCAAGGTATATCCAATATTTGGATACCTAAGTATATTAATCACTTTTGTACTAATCGGAGAGGTATTTTTGACCGGGAAGCAATTCTTTGGATATTTAGTAAAAAGGTTAATACATTTTAAATAATTGGCAGGAATTTTTATTTAAGGAGTCGAAATATTGTTTTGCAAGCCCTGTAGGAATCGTTAGCCCAAGAGCAATTAGCTATCGGATCAAGGGTCGAGGGTTAAAGATTAATAAGGAGGTGAGACGGCTTTTTTGCCGGAACAAAGTGTTAAGAAAGACAAAAGTATTAATTGCCTTCTTTGTTCTGCTCCTATTTGTCTTAACTGGATGCATATGGGGCAAGGACATACCGGCTGAGGGGGATAAGTCCGATTCCACTGAAAAAGAAACTGGTTCGGGAGAAAGAGAACCATTATTGGTTAAGGATCAAGAACTGGTGGTAGTTTACTTTGCCACCCCAGACGGAAAAAATTTGGTACCGGTCACCTTATCTATTAAACCAACAAGTGAAGCGGCAAAAATTGCGGTGGAAAAGCTTCTGGCCGGGCCGGAAAATGATTTTTCCTTGCCGACTATTCCTGAAGGAACCAAGCTAAAAGATTTATATTTACAAGACAGCACTGCTTATGTTGATTTGACGGAAGAAATCTTAAACATTCCTGAGGAGTCGTCAGAGCAGACTATTGATGCCCTTGTTTTTACCCTGGCGGAATTTCCTGCAGTGGAAGATGTGCAAATTTTGATTAATGGTCAGGTGTATCAAAAAATTGGTGCGGTGGATATCAGTAAACCCATAAAAAAACCTGAAGCAATTAATTATTATGGTAAGAGTACGCCCAGTGAAAACTTGGCTAAAGTATACTTTGCTGATTCCAATGCTATATATTTAGTGCCTATTACAATTCAGGTGGATAAGAAAGACCCGTCTTTGTCTGCCTTAGAGAAGTTGGTAGCAGGCCCGCCCAAAGACAGTGGTTTGATTTCTACAGTTTGGCAGGGCACGAAGATTAATAGTCTTAAGGTAGAGGATGGGTTGGCTACGGTTGATTTCAATGTCGAAGTCTTAGGATACGGCGGGGGAAGTGCTGCCGAAACTATGCTGGTCAATTCTGTTTTATTTACTTTAACGCAGTTTCCTGAGATTGAAGGGGTACAGTTTTTAATCGACGGGGAAAAAATTGAATATTTTCCTGAGGGGACGGATGTTTCTTCTCCCTTGTCTGCACCCCGGAAAATAAATTTTGCGGGATAGGGCTGTCGCATTAATTAATTGCGACAGCTCCTCTGTTGCACAAGGCATAATAGGGCTGCATATATGCAGCCCTATTCTAATATTTGCAACTGAATAAATAATGATATATATTAGAAAGTATTAGAAAAAGTCAAGGGAGGCCCATGATGTGGAAAATAAATACAAATGGATACCGGCAGTGGATGATTTATTGCTACATCAAGAAATAAAAGATATCCATGGTGTCCCCCGCAATATAGTTCTTGAGAGTATTAGAACAGTTTTAGGTCGCTTTCGTGAGTGTTTAGCAAAAGAAAAAGACCGATATCAAAGTTCTGAGGAATTAAAAGAAGCTATGATTAGGGATATTGTTGAGGACATAAAAAAAAGGTCTCAACCATCTTTGAAGCCGGTGATCAATGCTACCGGGGTAGTACTTCATACCAATTTGGGACGAGCTGTCTTAGGTGAAAAGGCTCGTTTAGCTGTGGATTTGGTGGCAGCAGGATATGCCAATTTAGAATTAAATTTGGCTTCCGGACAAAGAGGTTCCCGCTATGCCCATGTAGAAAAATTAATTACCCGACTCACGGGGGCAGAAGCCTGCCTGGTAGTAAATAATAATGCCGCCGCTGTTTTATTGGCTCTAGATACTATAGCCCGGGGGAAAAAAACTATTGTTTCCCGGGGTGAGCTGGTGGAAATTGGCGGAGCTTTTCGTGTTCCCGAGGTGATGGAGCGAAGTGGTTCTCAATTGGTTGAGGTAGGGACAACCAACAAAACTTATATTGAAGACTATGAAAAAGCAATCACACCGGATACGGGACTTCTTCTCAAGGTACATACCAGTAACTATAAAATTATAGGTTTTACTCATGAGCCAAGTATTAATGAATTAGCAGCATTGGGGCGGAAAAATAATATTCCCGTAATGGAGGATCTCGGCAGCGGTTGTCTTTTTGATCTTAAAGCATGGGGCGTTGGCGATGAACCTACTGTCCAGCAGGTGGTGGCTGGGGGAATAGATGTGGTTACTTTTAGCGGCGATAAATTATTAGGGGGCCCCCAGGCCGGCATCATTGTGGGGAAAGAAAAATACATTTCTCAAATGAAGAAAAACCCCCTTACCAGGGCACTTAGGATTGACAAAATGACGGTTGCAGCCTTGGAAGCAACATTGCGAAGCTATTTAGACCCGGAGGAAATAATCCGGGAGATTCCTACTTTGGAAATGCTAACTCGCCCTTTGGAAAGGCTGGAAAAAGAGGCCCGGGAGTTACAGGAAATGCTGATGAAAGACTTAAATTCTTACTTAGAAGTAACTACGGAACAGGGCGTATCTCAGGTAGGGGGAGGATCGCTGCCTGGGATTAATTTACCTACTTTTTTAATAGTGATCAAACTGAAAAAACAAAAAGTGGAGGAGTTTGTTTCCGCTCTAAGAAGGGGTAATCCGCCGGTTCTTACTTATATTAGAGATAATCAGGTAATGATTGATCCCCGGACGGTTTTTACCTCTCAGTATGAGCAATTAGTAAATGCTATTAAAGGGGTGTGTGGAGGTAACTAAATGGAGCGTATTATTATAGGAACAGCCGGCCATGTGGATCATGGGAAAACGATATTAACGAGAAGGCTTACTGGTATTGATACAGATCGCCTAAAGGAAGAAAAAAAACGGGGTATATCCATTGAGTTAGGTTTTGCTCCTTTGACTTTGCCTAGTGGCACTAAGGTTGGCTTGGTGGACGTACCTGGCCATGAGCGTTTTATTAAGAACATGCTGGCCGGGATTGCCGGGATTGACTTAGTCTTATTGGTGATTGCGGCAGATGAAGGTGTAATGCCTCAAACGCGGGAGCATCTTGATATTATCAATTTGTTGGAAGTTAAGAAGGGCATTGTGGTGGTAACTAAGTCTGACTTAGTTGATGAAGAATGGTTAGAGCTGGTAAAAGGTGAAATTGAAGAAGTACTTGCCGGAACAGTATTAGAAAAAGCTCCCATGGTGGCGGTTTCTGCTATGACTGGGCATGGAATACCACAGTTAATGGAGGTTATTGATAAAATAGCCAGGGAGACGCCGCCCAAAACAGTAACGGGCAAAATGCGAATCCCGGTGGACCGGGTTTTTACCATTACTGGTTTTGGCACCGTAATTACCGGTACTCTCTGGTCCGGGAGGTTGAAGGTAGGAGAGACGGTAGAGATTTTACCTCAGAACTTGAGTGCCCGGGTACGAAATGTCCAGGTACATGGAGAAAAGGTGCCAGAGGCTACGGCCGGGCAGAGAGTGGCCGTAAATTTAGCCGGGGTGGAGACAGAAGAAATATCCCGCGGGGATGTTCTGGCTGAACCGGGGTTACTGGAAGCTTCTCACCGTATTGATGTGAAGCTTAACTTACTGAAACATACCGATATTCCCCTGGAGCAGCGTGCCCGGGTACGGATTCATCATGGAACCCGAGAAGTACTAGGTAGGGTGAATCTTCTGGACCGAGAGGAACTATTGCCAGGTGACAGCTGTTTTTGTCAGTTGGTCTTAGAAACACCTCTTATGGCCTTAAGAGAGGATCATTTTGTGATCCGCAGCTATTCCCCCATGATTACCATAGGGGGCGGAATCATTATCGATCCTCTTCCTGCTAGACATAAACGATATAAAGAGAGTGTCATAAAAAACTTGGAGGTAAGGTCAAAGGGTAACCCCCAGGAACTGATCATCCAGACTATCGGTGCGGACCAGGTAGGCCTATTGACCCAAAAAGCTATTAGCGCGGGTACTGGGCTTGATGAAGCTTTGGTTAAAGATGAATTGATTAATCTAAATGAGACAGGGCAAATCGTGTCTATAGATGGTGAAGGGACAGCTTATTATTTGTTAAAAGAACAAGAAGATGAGTGGTTGACAAAAATTAAAAATAGACTCGCTGATTATCACAGAAAGTTTCCTTTGCGGCCCGGCATGCCTAAAGAGGAGCTGAGATCCCGAGATTTTTCCCAAATTACCGGTAAGGTTTTTCATCTTCTGTTAGAGCACTGGGCAGAAAAAAATGAATTCCGCTTGGAAAATCAAAATATTGCTGCCAGAGACTTTAAGGCCGAAGTTACTTCGGATGTAGCAAAGGCTATCCAGTTAATAGAACAGGGTTTATTAAAGGAACCTTTTTCTCCTCCTAGCTGGGATGAGTTGGCACAAACGGCCGGTATAAGTGGAGAAACGAAAAATGAAATTTATTTGTGGCTTTTAAACAGCCAACGTATTGTGAAGTTATCAGATGAGGTAATTATAAGTGGTCAGGCATTGGCGGAAGCAAAAGAAAAAATTGGTTCTTTCATTAAAGGAAACGGCTCTATTCAATTAGCGGAAACCAGGGATTTACTAAATACATCCCGCAAATATGCCCTGCCTTTGTTGGAATATTTGGATCAGGTAAAATTCACCCGTAGGAAGGGTGATATGCGGGTTCTATATTAATCCTAATTCTAGGACCAGGAGGAATGTTTTTTAATTAACAGGGATTATTACCAAAGCATATAAAAATGCTAATTACATGATGACTATGTCGCAGAATTACAACAAAATTGGTATAATAATTACCTTGACATGCAGGCACTTGCAGTCTAAAATAAAATACAATTCGTGTTATTATTTGAGAGCTGATTTTCTGACTTCTGTGAGGTGCAACTAGCCTCAAATAGTATGATAAATAAACATAAAATCTACTAATAAGGAGAGTGTAAAATGAAAAGAAAATTCTATGTTTTTCTCATTCTCGTCCTGACCATTGGTCTTCTGTCCGGTTGCGGCAATAATAATGCTCCTTCTGGAGACTCCAACGCAGAGGGCGAAGATCAACCGGCTGCAGCCGTGTTTAAGATTGGGGGTACCGGCCCTTTGACCGGTGGTGCGGCTATATACGGTACCGCGGCCAGGAATGGCGCCCAGATCGCTGTTGACGAGATTAATGCTATGGGCGGCATCCAATTTGAACTAAGATATGAAGACGATGAGCATGACGCGGAGAAGGCCGTTAATGCTTACAATAAGCTGAAGGACTGGGGTATGCAGATTTCCCTCGGATCAGTTACCAGCACTCCCGCTGTGGCAACCAGCACAGAGAACTTTAACGACCGGATATTTGCCTTGACTCCCTCAGCTTCGGCGCCTGCGGTAACCGAGGGCAAGGACAATGTGTATCAGATGTGCTTTGCCGACCCTAACCAGGGCTCAGCTTCCGCTCAGTATATCTTTGATAAAAAACTTGGCACTAAAATTGCCGTTATATACAAGAATGACGATGTATATTCCAAGGGAATCTACAACACATTCGTCAGCAAGGCCAAAGAACTGAATCTGCCGGTTGTCTCTACAACCACTTTTACAGAGGATAGCCAGACTGACTTTTCTGTTCAGTTGGCCGACGCTAAGAAAAATGGTGCCGACTTGGTCTTCTTGCCTATGTATTACACCCCGGCCTCTTTGATACTCCAGCAGGCTAAGTCTATGGATTACTTCCCCAAGTACTTCGGCGTGGACGGCATGGACGGTATCCTGACTCTGGAGAACTTTGACAAATCCTTGGCCGAGGGCGTTATGTTGTTGACCCCTTTCAATGCAGATGCTACCGATGAGCGCACCGTCAACTTCGTTAATAAATACCAAGAACTCTTTAATGAGATTCCTAATCAGTTTGCTGCCGACGGTTATGACTGCGTGTATGCTTACAAGGCAGCCCTTGAGGCTGCTGGCTGCACCCCTGACATGAGCGCCGCCGAAATTTGCGAGAAAATGATTGAAGTGTTCCCCACCATTACTTTCGACGGACTCACCGGTGAGAAAATGACATGGGCCGCTACTGGCGAAGTATCTAAGAGCCCCAAGGGCATGGTCATAGAAAACGGCGCTTACGTCGGTATGGACTAAGGTACTGCTTGCCCTTTCAATGGTTTGTTGAGAGGGCTGTCGGGCAAACTCGGCAGCCCTCTATACTTGTTTTTGACCCAAGTTCTTAATTCAGATGGAGATTCTTTTACCCCATCCGAATTTTATTTACTTAGAGTAGAAGCAATGGGACTTACTCTAAGTAAAGTAGTTCCATCAGAACTGCTAATGCATGACTTAGTTGATGTTTGACTCCCGCCATTAACGGTCAGGGACACACCTCTTCGCAGTAATGTTCCCAATTAATGCGGGAGCCTTACGTCAAGTTAGTCAGGTTAAAGGGCTCCCTCTATAAGCGTTGGACCTGACTTAAGTTTTGAGCCATGAATCTTTATCCGATAACTAACTGCCAATAATTCCTCCGCTTTTTTAAGCAGGAGATAAGTGGCACTAAGCTCCTGGATAATGATTTCTAAGTTTCGGATGGAGTAAAAAACTCACCTGATGCTTAGAAATCTGTTTATGTGCACCCTTTCCAGGCATGATCAAACAAAATAAAGGTGTGTGTGTTATGACTCTTCTTTCATTTTTGATCAGCGGACTCAGTCTTGGCAGCGTTTATGCCATTATTGCTTTGGGCTATACTATGGTTTACGGCATAGCAAAAATGCTGAATTTTGCCCATGGCGATGTTATCATGGTTGGTGCCTATGTTTGTTTCTTTGCTACCACACGAGGGAATATGCCCTCAGTGGTTGGCGTACTTCTGGCTATGGTGGTATGTACTATCCTGGGAGTAGTCATAGAGCGCCTGGCCTATAAGCCGCTGAGAGCAGCAACCTCCCTGGCTGTGCTTATTACTGCTATAGGTGTCAGCTATTTTTTGCAGAATGCTGCTTTGCTGCTCTGGTCTTCTAACCCTAAGGTGTTTACTTCCGTAGTAGGAAATGCCTCCATAAAACTTTTCGACGGTCGGTTGTCCATCTCCGTCATTGCCATTGTCACCATAGTAGCTTGTATTATAATTATGGGCGGACTCACGTGGTTCACCGGAAAGACCAAAATGGGCAAGGCTATGCGCGCCTGCTCAGAGGACAAAGGTGCTGCTCAACTAATGGGTATCGACGTTAACTTTACCATCTCTGTCACCTTTGCCATCGGCTCTGCCCTGGCAGCAATTGCCGGTGTTCTCCTCTGCTCCGCTTATCCTACCTTGATGCCCACCACGGGCGCCATGCCTGGCATCAAGGCTTTCACCGCTGCCGTGTTTGGGGGAATCGGCTCCATACCCGGTGCTATGATTGGCGGCATATTGCTTGGCATCATAGAGATATTTGGCAAGGGTTATATCTCCACTCAGCTTTCTGATGCTATCGTGTTCGCTGTCCTGATTATCACTTTGCTGGTCAAACCCACAGGTCTTTTGGGTAAGCAGATCAGCGAGAAAGTATGAGGTGGGCGCTATGATAACAATGAAAAAAACTACACGTTCCGACTTTTATACTTACGCTCTTGTTATCGTGTCTTTTATTGTTGTCCAACTTCTTATAAAAAGTGGCTATATTAGTTCCTCCCTTCAAGGGCAACTGGTTCCAATCTGTGCTTATGTGGTCATGGCGGTCTCACTGAACCTGACCGTAGGTATACTGGGCGAGCTGTCTTTAGGCCACGCTGGCTTCATGAGCATTGGCGCCTTTGCCGGTGTTGTGGCTTGTATCAGTTTGGAAAGCATCATTCCAATCACGCTCCTGCGCTTGACTATATCCATGATTATAGGTGCCCTTTTCGCTGGAGTGGCTGGAGTGATTATCGGGGTTCCTGTCCTACGTCTTAAGGGTGACTATTTAGCTATTGTTACTCTGGCTTTTGGGGAAATTATTAAAAATATCATTAATTGTCTTTATGTAGGGATTGATAATCTGGGGTTGCATGTCAGTTTTCTTACTGATGCCAATTCTCTGAATCTAGCCCCAGGCGGTAGAGTCCTTATCGACGGGCCCCTGGGAATCACCGGGATACCCAAACTCTCAACTTTCACCATGGGTTTTGTCCTCATTTTGATTACGTTGTTTATTGTACTAAATTTGATTAATAGCCGTTCAGGGCGAGCCATCATGGCCCTGCGTGACAACCGTATTGCTGCCGAAAGCGTGGGTATTCACGTTACTAAATACAAGATGATGGCCTTTGTCACTTCCGCTGCCCTGGCCGGTGCAGCAGGTACATTGTTTGCCATGAATTTTTCTACGATTATAGCTACTAAGTTCAGCTTTAACACCTCAATACTTGTCTTAGTCTTTGTTGTCCTGGGAGGCTTGGGTAATATTCGTGGCTCAATCATCGCCGCCACTGTGCTCACTGTACTTCCCGAGATGCTGCGTCAGTTTAACAACTATCGCATGCTTCTATATGCAATCGTTCTTATTCTTATGATGCTTGCCACTAACAACGATGTACTAAAAGGGCATCTAGCAAATTTAAGGAGCAGATTATTTCCCAATAATTTTAGGAAAGGAAAGAGGGGTGCGGAAAATGGATAAATCTAAAAATCCTTCGACAAACATGGGTTCCGTGCCTACCACAAATAGTGTCCCTGAGCGTGACGTGGCCATGATGCCGGTGCTGGAAGCTCGTGACCTGGGTATCGACTTTGGCGGACTTACGGCTGTAAGCGGTTTCAACATGACCGTCGGCCGTACTGAAATTGCCGGACTTATTGGTCCTAATGGCGCAGGAAAGACTACTGTGTTCAACCTGCTTACCAAAGTCTATCGGCCTACCCGCGGCACCTTCCTACTAGATGGCCGTGACACGAGTAACATGACCACTGTGAAAATTAACAAAGCCGGGATCGCTCGGACCTTTCAAAATATACGCCTTTTCTCGAATCTATCGGTTGAGGATAATGTGAAGCTTGGAATGCATAATCATATCAATTACGGTATGTGGAACGGTATCCTTCGTCTTCCCTCTTACTGGAAGGGTGAAAAGCGGGCCCATGAGCGGGCTATGGAGCTTTTATCCATCTTTGATATGCAGGATTTGGCGGAAAAAAAAGCGGGATCTCTGCCCTACGGTGCCCAACGCAGGCTTGAGATAGTCCGCGCTTTGGCTACAAAGCCCTTGCTGCTGCTCCTAGATGAACCTGCCGCTGGGATGAATCCTTCTGAGACGGCTGAATTAATGGAGAATATCGTAAAAATCCGCGATACATTTAAGATCGCAATTATGCTCATAGAACACGACATGAATCTGGTGATGGGTATCTGCGAAAATATATGCGTGCTCAATTTTGGAAAGATAATCGCCAAAGGTACTCCCAGCACGATCAGGAACAACCCTCAGGTCATTGAAGCATATTTGGGTAAGAAGAGGGAGGGTGGATTGCATGTTGAAAGTCGATAATATAAATGTCTTTTACGGTGCTATACATGCCATAAAGGGTATTTCCTTAGAGGTCAATGAAGGCGAGATAGTGACTTTGATCGGAGCTAATGGTGCCGGTAAAAGCACAGTTCTCAAAACTATTTCCGGTCTTCTTCGCCCCAAGACTGGCGAGATTAATTTTTTGGGAGAGAATATTACTTCCACAGCTCCCCATAAGATTGTGGAACGTGGCCTGGCTCATGTTCCGGAAGGGCGGCGCATTTTTCTGCAGATGACCGTCCAGGAAAATCTAGAGATGGGCGCATATACCCGTTCCTCCGATGATATTGAGGCTGAATTGGAAAAGGTCTATGTTCTGTTTCCACGGCTTTTAGAACGCCGCCGGCAGGTTGCCGGTACACTCTCCGGAGGTGAGCAGCAGATGCTGGCCATAGGCCGGGCACTCATGAGCAAGCCCAAACTTCTGATGCTGGACGAGCCCTCCATGGGTCTTGCACCACTATTAGTTGAGCAAATTTTCTCCATTATCTTGGAAATGAACAAGGCAGGAGCCACTATACTTCTGGTGGAGCAAAATGCTCAGATGGCCCTATCCATTGCTGACAGAGCCTATGTGCTGGAGACTGGATCAATATCAATTTCCGGCACCGGCCAGGAACTGTCGGAGAGCGATGAGATTCGCAAGGCCTATCTAGGTGGCTAAAAAACCAGTTCACACTGAAAACTTGGCGTAAGCCAAGTTTTCCTTATTTTACCACTGAAATTTTAAAGGAATACTGCATAGTTTGTAGAAGATATAATTTTGTGAATTCTTGTAGAAATAAAAAGAAAAACTGGAGAGGCCAAAAAATGATAAAAAGAATTATTTTAGTGTTGTTAATGCTTTTTGTATTATCATTCCCAAGCTCAGTGCTAGCCGCTGGGCCTATCGATCTTTATGTTAACGGTATGGAAATAACCCCGGATGTACCTCCGACCATCGTCCATGGGCGGGTAATCTTACCGGCGCGGGCGATTTTAGAGCCTTTAGGGGCAACCTTGGATTGGGATAGCAAATCCCGCACTGTAACGGTGTACAAAGGTGCAAATAAAATTACCCTAATTATTGGCCGCAAAGAAGCGACGGTTAACGGAATAAAATATAGTTTAGATGCCCCGGCTTCCATTATCCAGGGTAGGACTTTTCTTCCTTTAAGATTTATTGCGGAAACCTTTGATTCTTATGTGGAGTGGAATGGCCAAAACAGATCTGTCAAGGTTATACATAATGAAAATACGGCAAAACGAAAGATAGTAGTTACTGGGTATTATTTTGATTGGAAATCTCTTGATGATCTTCAGAACAATTTAAACAAGATTACCGATACCATTCATTTTTCCTATGAGCTGACAAAGGATAAACATGTTAAGGAGAATGTCTTTTTTGAAGAGGGATATCAGTTGGCTAAGAAAAACGGCATGGGCGTAGAAATGCTAGTGGTTAGCCATGACAAGGAGATACTTAAGTCCCTGATGGAAGATGCAAATGCTCAAAAGGCAGTTATTGATGAAATTTTAAATATTTTGGAGTCCCGAGGTTTTGACGGTGTAAACATGGATTTGGAAGGGATTAACCCAAATCATGGGGCTCAATATGTCAATTTTACAAAAAATCTTAAAGAAAAGCTTGGTTCTCGCTATACCTTATCCATGTCTCTTCCGGCAAGGTCATCAGATAGGGAGTCATGGTATAATGGTTATGATTACAAATCTTTGGCTAAAATTGCTGACCGGATTATGATTATGGCATACGATCAGCATTATAACGGTGGAGAACCTGGCCCGGTGGCAGGCAATGATTGGGTTGAAAGAGTTATTAATTATCTCTTGCCTCAAATTCCAAAGGAGAAGTTCCAGTTGGGTTTAGGTATTTACGGCCGCGACTGGCCGGAAACAGGGACAGGAAGAGCTATTTTTGTCCAACCTGCACGGGACTTAGCTGCTGCCAAGGGAATCAAGATTCAAAAGGATGAAACATCGGGTGTTTCATGGTTTAATTATACAGATGATAACGGGGTTAAGCGGCAAGTGTGGTTTGAGGACAGAGACAGTGCCCAGGCTAAGATGGAACTGGTGAAAAAGTATAAATTGGCAGGCGTGGCTTTGTGGCGTTTAGGCGTTATCCCCCCGGATATCTGGGAAATAATTAATAAAGGATAATAAATAAAATTTATTATCTGCCACTTACATATTTAAATGTTTTGTGGTAAAATATATAGGCTAATGGGAGCGGATCTGGCCTGGTGGCTAGTCTGGACTTCAAATCCAGTGAGACGTAGTGATCCTGCGTCTGGTGTGTTCGATTCGCACACGTTCCCGCCAAAAATGACTAACAAATACCCAACTAAACATGGGTATTTTTTTTTGCGCCTGAACATTTTTCTGTTAAGTAGAAATATTTCGGTTGTATGGGCGCTTTGTGCCACCCCTTGATCTTTTAATGGGATTAGATATCGTTGTTAAATTATTTTCTTTAGATTATAAAGTAAAACTTCGTCAGTTGGGGTTTTCTTCCATCCCCCACTGATGGTTAGTTGAACCAATCGGATTTTAACGGGCAGACGAAGAGTTCACCCCTACTATCAGCAACAAAAAGAAGACTATATCTTTTGGGGGATATTTTTATATGGAATGGAGAAAAATATTTTGAGATCAACAATGTAAAAATGATAAAGGCTGCAAATAAAGCTATTAAGGTGCAGTTTATGAAATAATCGAGAAAATGGTGATACCTTTTGGCTTTTAAATTCTTTAAAAGAAATAAAGATGAACGGCAGAACCAAATTAAAACTAGGGAAATTGCCGAGTCAGATCATAGTTCGCTGGCAGATCCCTCCAGTGCAGAATTTGAGAAGGCTGCTTTAGTTGATGTACTGCCCCGTGATTTAGACCAAATAGTCAGAGGATCAAGAAGAAAATTTACCGAGCAGCTCACCTTTAATCTAGTCTTTTTGAAAGAGCAGCTGCCTGAATCAAATATTGTATTTGAACAATATAAGGTCGGATCAGTTTCTAAAAAAAATGTGGTAATCGCATATCTTAAGGGAGTGGCAAATGAAGAAATATTAGCGGAAATAAGAAAGCGCATAGCGGCAATTAAGGCACCGGCAATATTAGAAAGTAGCCAAATTGAACGAAATATCGAGAATTCAAATCTTAGTCCCTTTCCTCAGCTAGAAACAACAGATCGTCTTAATGTAGTAGAATCAGCTCTGATTCAGGGTAGATTTGCTATTTTGGTAGATGGAAGCCCCACGGTTTTATTGGCTCCTGCTACCTTCTATGAGCTAATGGATGTGCCGGCAGATGTTTACGGTAGGTGGTTTTTTGCGACCAGTTTTTTTCGCATTGCTCGGTACATCATGTTTATTTTGGCTGCCATTCTCCCAGGATTTTATATTGCTCTAACTTCATATAATCTTGAGTTCATTCCCACCAACTTGGCTTTGCTAATTGCCGCCAACAGGGAAATAGCTCCTTTCCCTATATATTTTGAAACTTTTGTCATGATGGGTATTGCGGAGGCTGTCCGGATGATGATGGAGAGAATACCATCAACTTTCGGTTCAACTATAGCCTTATTTGCCGGAATAGTATTGGCTATAGCCGGAATTGAAGCAGAAGTTATTGGATCACCAGTAGTTATAGTTGTTACCCTGACCATCATAGCTTCATTTGGGATTCCTAATTATGACTTGCGTATGTCCGTGAGAATTATCCAGTTCTTCACCATGATAGCGAGCACCTTATTTGGTCTTTTTGGTTTCGCGGTGGCTTTTTTTTATATTGCCATTCACATGGTTTCCTTAAAGTCTTTTGGAATTCCCTATATGACACCCCTTGCACCGATAGAAGGAAGTGCCATAGGGCATACAATTTTGAGAGAAAACACCCGAATTATGCCCCAGGATGAAACATATAAGCCTAATAAAAACCGGGAAACTTCCGTAAAACCAAAAACCATAGATCCTAAAGCAATCGCTATTGTGTTAATATCAGCTCTATTAGAATATGAATTATTCACTACTTCTAAATCTATTGTTAAAATTGCGGAACAAGACGCTTGGATTTGCATGCTGCTTGCTATTCCAATTGTTTCGATATTTACCTATTTATTGGTGAAGCTTATTTCTCGTTTCCCTAATAAAAATTTCTTTGAATTCAGTAAAAATATCTGGGGAAAGGTTTTAGGGGCCATTATCATTATAGCTTATCTTGGTTTTTGGATGGTATTTCTGGGCATGTCCTTCAAGAACTTTGGCGAAGCTAATAAAATGCTGTTTTTGCCGGAAGCCCCCATGATAATATCTATTAGTTTATTAGCCGTCGGCGCCATCAGCCTATGTCTTTATGGGTTCGCACCTATAGTAAGGTTCTACCAGTTGGTTTTTCCTTTTATGATATTACCGCTGCTCTTTGCCGCTGCAATTTCCTTTAGATCAATTAATATGCAAAATTTTTTTCCTATCCTTGGTAACGGGTGGTTACCTGTTTTGAAAGGCGCCGTTCTATTAACCGGCGCGTTTCAGGGATTGGAAATAATTTTATTTCTTGGTCCCTTTATAAAGGATAAAAAAGCATTAGTAAAACCCGCATTAATTGGGGTGAATTTTGTTTTGTTCTTGAATTTATTCCAAACGATTATGGCTATAGGGATCTTTGGTGTGGAGAATATCAAGGAATCAATTTTCCCAGGCGTTAATATATTAAGTTCTATTACTCTTCCTGGGTTTCCTGTAGAACGGTTTGAGCTGTTTTTAACACTGCCCTGGTTATTTGCCATGTTTACCACTATTGTCATATATGTTTACCTAATTACCGAGGGCCTGCTGCATCTGTTAAATAAAAATCGGTACAGAAAGGCTATTACTATTATCGTCACAGTGAGTTCCCTAGCAGGCGTTTACTTAATCCCTAATGCGGCCTGGGCAATTAAGCTCCGGAGTTTATTCCATTACCCTAGTTATATATTTCTATACATCTTACCTGTATTGACCCTTTTGGCCGCCGTAATAAGAAGGAAGGGGTCTCTAAAATGAAAAAAATGTTTCTTTATTTAACATTAATGCTTTTTTGTTTGGTTAATATTGGATGCTGGGATATTCGCGATATTAGCAGAAGAGCTATGATTACCGCTATCGGTATTGATAAGACGGAGGAGACAAGTACTTCTTATAACTTCACCTTTGAAATTATTAAACCGGCGAGTCTCAAAGAAGAAACCCAGGAAACAGCCAATATGATAGAGACAGTTGAGGGGACAAGCCTGAGGGAGGCCATGGAAAAATTGCAGGTGAAAGTTTCCCGTCTTGCCTTTCTGGGACATTTACAGGTGGTTTTGATAGGTGAGAATGCAGGCAGAAAAAACTTTAAAGATATATCAGACATGATTTTTCGCGAGCCTCAAGTTGCATCAAGAGTCCGTCTGATGTTTGTGCAAAACGGAGAAGCCAAGGATATCCTTGAGGCGAAACCAAAGCTTTATAAATATGTGGCAGCTGAACTAGTCGCAATGACCATGCTTGAATATGAACTGTCCTTAGCAAGAACCCAACCCTTCTATCAATTTCTTAATGAGCTCAGAAGCACTAAAGGAAGAGGTCTTGTTAACCGTGTTTTAGCGACAGAGAATGATAAAGTAATAGTCCTTGACGGAGGGGCGGTATTTAATAACTGGGAATTAATTGACTGGTTAAGCAGTGAAGAAACACAAGCTGCCAATTGGCTTGTAGGTAATTCTGATGCTACATTGGTAGGAAATTTGGACAAAGGTATTTTTACCTACCGCAGCGATGAAAAGAAATTAAGTATTAAACCTTTAATGCAAGAAGAAGATCTAAGGTTACTGATTTCTCTCGATACTAGTGGGGAGATTTTATCAAAACAAGGCAGTGCTATGGATCTGACAAAACCCGATAATATAAAAAAATTAGAAAAATTATTTTCCGATGTCATAGCCAGTCAAATTCAATCAGCTGTGAAAAAATCACAAACAGAGGGTGTAGATTACTTAGGTATTGGCAATGCTGTCAAGCGTAAGGAACCGAAACTATATAAAAGCATTAAGTGGGAAGAGGTTTATCCGACTATTTCTATTGATATCAAAGTAAATGCAAAAATAGAGCATGTCGGTCTTTCGGAGTGATACTTAGAATAAATACTTAAGGAGTAATTGGCTACTGATCGTTATTGGATTATATCTTTGAAAATTTTGCTAAAGTTCTCTTTTATTTCTTCCGAACAGGAATCCAAACTTCACTATAAGCGTAATCTTTTTTATGTTTATCCATTTTAGTAAAAGAAAACGACGGGGCATTGATTACCTCGTAATTGGAAGACGGAAGCCATTCTGAATATACTTTTGCCATTGTTTGTTGTAACGTAGAGGGAAATGGCCCTTCATTAGGGAATATTGCCCAAGTGCCGGCTGCAACGGGCACTTTATCTAATAGATCACTTACTTGATTCTCAGTCGTTAAAACACCTATCAAGTGAGTTAAATCTCCTTCCTCTTTTAAGAAATTAAAATCAGCATCATAAGAAGCATTAACAATTTCATAAGGCTCTATATTTTGAAGGGAATGCATTTCTTTTTTTTGTTCGTCCGTTATACTCATTGCAAGCTTAACAATCTCGTGATTAACACCTTCAAATTGCATAGGAACACGTTTACTTACACCGACCAAATTAAACGCTGGTTTATCCTCAATTCTAAATTCCATGGTAACTCCTCCCTTAACGGTTATAACGAATGAAAGTTTGGGAAACGATTTACTGAGGCCTTTTTTAATAACATCTGAGGGTAGAAATCCACTCCATTTTTTAAATGCTCGTGTAAAGCCGTCCATTGACTGATAACCATATTTAAAAGCAACATCTGTTACTTTTTCTCTATTTAATAAATCCTTATTTGCTTCTGACAGTTTTCTGTTTTTAATATATTCACTAAGCGTCAACCCTGAAAGATAAAAAAATATCTTTCTAAAGTGATAGTCAGAAACCCCGGCAAATTCAGAAATTCTTTCAAGAGAAAGATCATCTGTTAAATGATCTTCAATATAGTCAATCACATGGTTTAATTTGTTTAACATTATCCCCTCTCCCCTTTTTATATCTACATATTACTAAAGCTACTTAAACGATGCTCGACCTTTTTAACACAAAAAATATCGAATCAATTATATAAAATTATGAATATAATCCCTGAATTAGGGAATTAAGGGTAGGATTTGCGAAAATTATATCTTTCTTGCTTTCTTAGGCCTTTTAAAAATTATACTCTTCTCTTGCGTATTATTTTCCGGCCTCTTTTTTTGGGATGGAACAGGTAAAACATGATATTTGCGTATTTTTGTTTTTCTGGGCACTTTATTTTTTGCAGCAATTCTTGTGTAAAATGTATTTAATAAAAATGCTGTTATTAATCCCCAATAACCAGAGGTAAAAAGGGTGACAAGTGCTTCTTGGGCAGGTTTTTTCATAATCATTGGTACTTTGTAAAGGGTGCTTATTGATGCTAAGAAAAACCAAACACCAGCACCGCATAAAAATCCTTTTACAAATAGATATCTTCGGGAAGATAGATAAATAAGAACGGCAAAAATGGTGCCGCTTATTCCGGATACCATTAAATGTGCTAAGAACCCAACAACGTAATCCAAGAATTGATATTTAGGTCTTGCAAGTAGTATTATCATCCCATAGTCGTAAACTAATATGTCTGTTAAACCCAGAAACTTAGCCGGCATGCCCATTGTTAATAAGGCAATTATTCCAGCCGCTATACCGGAAAAACTTCCAAAAATAAATCTGTCTTTTTTCACCAGTACACCTTCTTAATGCGGTTTAAGCTTAATATTATTATTACTTTTTACTGGTGATTTTATCCTTGGACAATTAAAGGTTTAAAATCCGCTTGGCATTATCCCCCAAAATTAATCTGAGTTCTTCACTACTAAGATTTAGTGATTTTAAATTCTGTATTTCCGTACCAGGTTTTGTCCAGGGTGAATCGGTGCCAAATAGAATTTTATCCGCCCCGTGGGCCCTGATTATTTTTTTCATGTTAGCAGCCCCAAGTTTATGGAATGAAAATGATGTATCGAAATAAATATTCTTCCCCACCAAAACTTCTGATACTTCTTCCCACAGGTTGTACCCACCCATATGAGCAGCAATAATGACAGCTCCGGAAAAGGAATCTATTACCTTTTTTAGTCTTTTCACGGTGCAATGACAGGTGTCAGGAAAGCCCACATCAATACCGGCATGAAAAATGATGATTAATCCGGCGTCAAAGATTTTTTCATAGAAACGAAATATTCTGGGCTCGTCAACAAAAAAGTTTTGATATTCCGGGTGAAATTTGATTCCTTTTATGCCCTGTTCTTGAAGCCATTTTATTTCGTCCTGCCATTTTGAAAAATCCGGATGGAGAGTGCCAAAGTTAATAATTTGATGATCGGAGACATCTTTAGCCCAACGGTTAATAACTGGGGTCTGTTCCGGCTTGGTAGCGATAGGTAAAATCACGCTTTTATCGACTTTGGCTTCAGCCATTAATTTTTTTAATTTGGCTAAGGTGCCATCGGCAAAGGGTGATACATTACCTTTTTTGGCCAGGAAGGAAATGGCTTTTGGGGCTAGTATATCCGGAAAACAATGGGTGTGAATGTCAATAATCATTAGCTGAACCTCCGGTAAAGAAAACAAAAACTTCATAAACATAATAACAAATAGGAAAAGCAATTGCAAAAAACAGTGGAAGTATAAATAAAGAATTAACAGGTATAAAATATGCAAATAATCGCCATAATATGGATAAAAACTAAGTTATGGTGATTAATATGAAAAAATTGATAATAATATTAGTAATGGTTTTAATACTGCTTACTCCGATAGAAACGACAAATGCGGAAGCTGAAACAATATCTTTTACCCAAAAAGCAGTAAGTTTCATGCTAATTAAACCTGTGATTCAGGATATAAGCGAAAGAGCAGAATTAACATATTCTCAAATAGATCATAAGACGAAAAGCGGTAAACCGGAGTTTAATAAACAATTGGTAGTTTCTAAGCTAAAGAAAATAAGTTCTAGGGAAATAAGATCAATGAATAATTTCACGTCGGACTTACTAATCGAAACAAAGGAAAGAAAAACGGCAAATAATATTTCCCGGCATGACACAAGAAAAACGCCACAGATATTTGAAGCTACTGCTTATTGCAGTTGTGTCAAGTGCTGCGGGAAAAGTGACGGTATTACTAAAAGCGGGGTAAAGGTACATCAAGGGACTCTGGCTGTGGATCCTCGGGTAATTCCCTTCGGAACTAAAGTCTACATAGAGGGCATGGGGTGGTTTGTGGCAGAGGATACGGGTAACTTCTCCGGAAAGAGAATAGACATCTATATGGAAACTCATGAAGAAGCATTACAATTCGGCAGGAGAAAAGTTAAGGTAGTTTATTAATGGAAACATAAAATATGCTATAATAGGCCTGAGTGGCAGGGTAGTTTCACCCTGTCGCAAGGCTTTTTTTTAGTCTATTAAACAGGTGAGGTGAACAGTTGAGATGAAAGGGATGTATCAAATTATTCTCTTTGACTTGGACGGAACTTTATTACCCTTGGATATTGATGTCTTTATCCGCAAATATTTTGAGGCAGTAACCCCGTTTTTTAAAGATTTGGTTGAGCCGGAGCTTTTTTTTAAGAACTTAATATCTTCTACGGAAAAGATGATCAAAAACCCTGGAGATTTTACTAATGAGGAAGTTTTTATGAAGAGTTTCCTGCCTGCCGTGGGCCGGGACCGGGAGACGATTTACCCTCATTTTAACCGTTTTTATGAGCATGAATTTCCCAAGCTAAAACAGTTTGCCGGATATAGTGAATGGTCGGCAAAAATTGTGGGTTTATTGGTGGAGAAAGGTTATTCCATAGTTCTTGCGACTAATCCAGTTTTTCCTCTCCGTGCCACGGAAGAAAGAATGGCCTGGGCAGGAGTGGGTCAGTTCCCATGGAGTTTGGTTACGACATATGAAAACTGCTCCGGTTGTAAGCCCAGCATTCACTACTATCGAGGAATTTGTGAGAGATTGGGAGTAATTCCTGAGGATTGTTTAATGATTGGTAACGATGTACAAGAAGACCTGGTGGCAGGAACCATTGGGATGGATACCTTCCTGGTTACGGATTATCTGATTGATAGAGGTGAGCCCAATTATAATGCCCATTACCGAGGTACATTAGAGGAACTGTTTGGCTTTGTCAAAGGTTTACCCTATAGAGAAAAAGTTCTAAAGAAGGGTTAAAAGGACCCCGGGATTCTGTTCATCTAGATGTCTCCGAAATAATCACATGAGGAGCACTTGGGACATAAAATATAGTAGCATTTTACGTTCCGGGGAGGCGACTGTCTATGGGTAAGGAAAACAACACTAATTCCCAGACCTGTTTTAATTTGTGCAATTGTTTGAATACATGTAATTTAACCGATGATGAACGAAAAAGGCTACTGGTTTTTCTCACGGAATGTTTAGCG
Organism: Bacillota bacterium; assembly: GCA_050952465.1. GTDB lineage: Bacteria > Bacillota > Dehalobacteriia > Dehalobacteriales > Dehalobacteriaceae > DUPU01. Next base: position 424,869 of record JBMNKZ010000007.1, read on the forward strand.
GCTGTACTTAAAGTAGATGTAAAAATCAGTACTTGATTTATCTATTAATATTAGGCAGGAGGCAGGGGGGAAGATTTTATGAGCGATGCGGCTGATTTTGCTAAGATATTAGGTTGTTCTGATATAGATGCCCTGCTTACCTTATTAGGGAAGTCTGCGGAGACGATGTCCGATGCAGACAAGATCCGCCTGCTCCGGGTAGCCGTAGCTTTTTTAGGAGTCTGCTTAAAGGTTGATTTAAAGATAACTGTTTAAATCAACCTTTGTTTTTCCGGTAGTTTATCGGGTAATTTAGTTGAACCAAACAAAGGGAAGGATTATAATTCTATATGATGTAATATGACGAATTTTTCAGGTGGTGGTTTACTTGCATCATAATAACCTTCCCATTGGTTTTTTTGATTCCGGATTGGGAGGAGTAAGCGTTTTAGCAGAGGCAGCCTGTCTTTTACCCTATGAGTCTTTAATATATTTGGGAGATACCGCCCATAGTCCCTATGGTACCAAGGACGCTAGCGTCGTGAAACGGTTTTCTTTACAAGCTGTTGACTTTTTGGTTAAGAAAGGAATCAAAGCTTTGGTGGTAGCCTGCAATACTGCTACCAGCGTGGCGATAAAAGATATCCGAGAAGCTTATGATATGCCCGTCATCGGTATGGAACCAGCTTTAAAGCCGGCTGTCGAAAAGGCTGATCAGGGTGAAATTGTGGTCATGGCCACTCCTGTTACCTTGAGGGAAAGAAAATTTCACTCCTTACTGAGTCTTTATGAGGACAATCATGATATTGTTCCCCTTCCTTGTCCTGGGCTGGTGGAACTGATTGAAAAGGGAATATATTCCGGGGCACTTATTCAAAATTATTTAACCAATATCTTCGCACCACTGATAAAAGAGAAAATTTCCACAGTAGTCTTGGGATGCACTCATTATCTTTTTATTAAGAAAGAATTGGCAAAATTTATTCCTCATGTTCAAATTATTGATGGAAACCTGGGAACGGTAAAGAATCTACAACGTATTTTAAGTGAGAAGGGCCTATTGGCAAATCAAACCGGGAAAGAACGGACAATTACGTATTATTCCAGCGGTGAGCAAGAACCTTTTCTAGCTTTATGTCATGAATTATTTAATTATTATACTGGGAGTTATTATACGCAGGCTTGACCTTTTGGTTGAGCCTGCTTTCGCATATTTTGGGGGGATTAATAACAAAATAAGATGTAGATGCTTTTTAGATTCCTGAATTGACTGAGGAGGTGTAAGGCTAAAGCGGCCGAAGATGAACTTAAATCAAGTAAAACCAAAAGTGGCATATTTTTGTATGGAGTATGGCTTGAATGAAAAGATGCCGATTTATGCAGGAGGATTAGGAGTTCTGGCGGGAGATTATTTAAAAGCAGCCCACGATGCTCACCTTCCTGTAATTGGCATTGGCATTCTATGGTCCAATGATTATACAGAACAATATATAGACGAAAATGGGCGTCCCTATGATGTATATCCTAAATTTGAATATGACATGGTCAAAGATACAGGGGTGTCTGTTCATCTGAAGATCAGGGGGGAAGATGTGGAATGCAAGGTGAAAATGGTGGATTGTTATGGTAACGCACCCCTATATCTTTTAGATACTGATTTTCCCGGAAGCAATCATGGATGGATGACAAGTAAGCTCTATGGTGGGCAGGCTCAAGACCGGATTGCAGCGGAAATGATTCTGGGGATCGGTGGAGTGAAGCTTCTTAGATCCCTAGGTCTAGAGGTGGATTTGTATCACTTTAATGAAGGACATGCTGTATTTGCTGGATTGGAATTAATCAGAGAAAAAATAGCTGAGCAGGGAATGAATTTTAATGAGGCTTGGCAAAAAACAAAATCTCAGGTGATTTTTACTACCCATACACCGGTTCCGGCCGGGAATGAAATACATGATCATGGGTTGCTTAAATATATGGAAGCATATAATGGCTTGTCATATGACGAAATGTGTCAAATTGGGGGCGATCCTTTTAATATGACGGCCGCGGCTTTAAGATTGTCCCAAAAGGCGAATGCGGTGTCGAAACTACATGGGCATACTGCCCGTAACATGTGGCGAGAATTAAAGCTGCCTTCTCCCATTATTTCCGTTACCAACGGGGTACATGAAAAAACTTGGCAGGATCAGCGCATAAAAGCTGCTTTTGATGGGGATGGGGATTTGTGGGAAGTGCACAATCAATGTAAAAAGGAGCTTTTTGACTATGTAGAAAAAAAGACCGGGCAAAAGTTAGATCCGGATGTATTGACCATAGGCTTTGCCCGTAGGGCGGCACCATATAAACGCAGTGATTTGATCTTTCGTAACACTGAATTATTAGATCCTTACTTATCCAAAGGGAAACTTCAATTGATTTTTTCCGGCAAGGCTCACCCTAATGACTCCTTAGGCAAGGATATTATCAGCGATTTGGTCAAGATGGATCGCAAATACGGGAACTCCGTTGTTTTCCTGGAAAACTACAACATGGAAGTAGCAAAGCTATTAGTGCGGGGCTGTGATGTTTGGCTGAATAACCCCCGCCGTCCTTTTGAAGCCAGCGGGACTTCCGGCATGAAAGCGGCCTTGAATGGGGTACTTAATTTTAGCGTGGTGGACGGCTGGGTGGCGGAAGGACTGCAACATGGTATAAGTGGTTGGGCGTTAGAGCAGGCGGCCAAACAATCAGAAGCTTGGGATCAGGATGAAAAGGATCTGCAGGAATTGTATCAGGTGTTATTTAATGAAATCGTACCCACTTATTATTATCAGAAGGAGCGGTGGCGGGAAATGATGCTGTCCAGTATTGATATGGCGCAGTGGCAGTTTTCTTCCGCCCGGATGATTAATGAGTATTATGATGTGATTTATACTCCGGTATTTCAGGCCCAGGATTATTTAGATAAATCTCCTTATATCTTTAACCAAAGTTGGTCTGAGATTAATCAGCAGCCTTACGGGAATCAGTAAGAGCTAATGTAAAACAACGGGGTTGTCTCAATACAGCGGGCGAATCGTGATTCCCTCCTACGTATTATAAAATTATGGTAGGGAAGATTCATGAATCACCCGGTGAGATAAGCAAAAAGGTTCAAATATATTGTAGGAAACGACGAGCAATCATTCCTAAACCTGTTTCGGGACAGCCCTACATATTGTGGTATAAGCAAGAAGTTATCCCTGACCCCTTTTCAAATTGGCATAAGGAGGAATTTTATCTTGGCAGAAAAAAAGTTTTCCACATTTAAGGTGGCTTCGGCTTATATTGGGACCATTGTGGGGGCAGGTTTTGCTTCCGGACAGGAAGTCCTGCAGTTTTTTGGTTATTTTGGGCTTACGGGTTTATTAGGGTTGATCCTGGCCACCGGGTTTTTTGTTTATTTTGGTTATCTAATTATAAAATTAGGGGCGGAATTAAATGCTGATTCCCATTTACCGGTGATTAAATATGCTGGGGGGAAATGGATCGGTACCATCATTGATTATGTCATTACTTTTTTCCTATTTGGGGCATTAACGGTGATGGCGGCAGGTTCTGGGGCTCTTTTTAGTGAGCAACTAGGTTTGCCTGGGTATTTAGGAAGCGGACTGTTAATTGCTACCACCCTAGGCACAGTGCTTTTTGGCCTTAACGGGGTTATTTCCGCCATTAGTTTTATCGTACCGGTACTTCTAGTGTCTGTGTTCGCCATTTGTGGTTATGTGCTAATAAGTATGGGGATCCCTACCGGGGCTTCTCAAGCCGCAATTAGAGGAGGAAACCCGGCGGTACCTTTTTGGCCTCTATCAGCCTTAGTATATGTCTCCTATAATCTAGTGGTGGCTGTAGCAGTACTAGCACCCATGGGGAAAGGAACAGCTGATTTAAAAAGAATTAGAAATGGGGCTTTATGGGGCGGTCTCGGATTAGGTTTAGGTGCTGTAGCAATCTTACTGGCGATGTTAACCAATATGCCTCAAGCTGTAAACTATGAATTACCTATGATTTTCGTGGCGGGACAACTTTCCCCCTATATAAAAATTGGTTACGCTATAATCTTATTCCTAGAGATTTATACTACGGCAGTGGGTAGTTTGTATGGTTTTGCTGCCCGTTTTACTAAGCCCAAAAGCAAACAATTAAAAATTCTGGCGGCGGCGGCCAGTGTTGCAGCTTTGGCGGCAGCTCAATTTGGTTTCACCAATTTAGTACGGACTCTGTTTCCTTTAGTTGGGTATGCGGGGATTTTAATGTTGGGTGGATTGGTTTATCATCAGTTAAAAAATATTCCCTTAATAGGAAACCTCATACCTCAACCGGCTTATAAAAGGGTTGAAGGCGATGGGGATAAATCTAGGGATAATTCTAAGGATACAGATTAAAAGATTTAAAAATAGAAAAGAGCCAGGAGGCTCTTTTAGCTGAATAAGAAAATAGAACAGTAGTATTTATGTAGGGGCTGTATATATGATGCAGCCCCATCCTTTAACAAAATTTACAATTAATTGCCCGCTTTAGCCGCCCGCACCCGTTCGTTTCTCTTTAAATATTTTTTACGAATTCTGATGCTCTTCGGGGTGATTTCCACCAATTCATCATCATTTATAAATTCAATGGCTTCTTCCAATGAGAGGATGCGGGGTTCTTTTAGTTTCACTGTTTCGTCTGAAGTGGAAGAACGCATATTGGTCAAATGTTTTTTCTTGCATACATTAATTTCAATGTCCTGTTCCCGGTTACCTACGCCCACTACCATTCCTTCATAAACTCTGGTTCCCGGAGTAATAAAGAGAGTGCCACGGTCTTCTACAGCTAACAAGCCATAGGTAGTAGCTTCTCCGTCCTCCCAGGCGATTAGGGATCCTTGATAGCGGGTGCTGATATCACCTTTATAAGGCTGGTAGCCGTCAAAGATATGATTCATGATGCCGTTTCCCCTGGTTTGGGTCAAAAGTTCGGAGCGAAAGCCAATTAGCCCACGAGCGGGAATTTTAAATTCTAGGCGGACGCTGCCTGTCCCGCCGGAAACCATGTTAACCATTTCTGCTTTTCTTCGGCCTAGGTTTTCCATTACCGGCCCCATAAATTCTTCCGGGATATCAATCATTAGGTACTCTATTGGCTCTAAAAGTTTACCGTCAACCTTTTTGTAGATAACCTGGGGCTTTGATACTTGGAGTTCATAACCTTCTCTGCGCATGTTTTCAATAAGGATGGAAAGATGTAGTTCACCTCTCCCGGAAACTTGCCAAGCATCGGTGCTTTCCGTATCTTCCACACGCAGGCTGACGTTAGAGATTAATTCCTTATACAGTCTTTCCCGGAGTTTGCGGGAGGTAATATAAGTACCCTCCTGACCGGCAAAAGGGCTGTTGTTAACGGAAAAAGTCATGGTCAAGGTTGGCTCGTCCACCGTAATCACAGGTAAAGCTTCCAGGTTATCTGTATCGGTGATGGTTTCTCCAATATTAACATCATCAATACCGGCCAGAGCCACAATTTCTCCCGCAGAGGCGGACTCCACCTCGACCTTTTTCAATCCCTGAAAAACAAAAACTTTAGAGATTTTGTGCCGTTCAGTCGTACCGTCATGGCGAATTAAGGCGACACTATCGCCATCCTTGATCATTCCTCGTTTGATCTTCCCGATGGCATACTTGCCCAGGTAACTGTCGTGATCTAAATTTGCCACCAGCATTTGAAAAGGTCCTTCCTTTACCTGGGGCGGAGATACATGATTAATAATCATTTCAAAAAGAGGTTCTAGATTACTCACCTCTTCATCCATTTCTTTTTGGGCGGTTCCGGATCGAGCTGAAGTATAAACAATGGGGAAGTCTAATTGTTCTTCATTGGCTCCTAATTCTACGAAAAGGTCAAAAACTTCATCAATAACCTCGTGGGGGCGGGCATCAGCCCTGTCAATTTTGTTAACAACTACTACCGGCTTTAAATCCAGATCTAAAGCTTTTTGTAATACAAATTTTGTTTGGGGCATCGGTCCTTCAAAAGCGTCTACAATTAATAAAACGCCGTCTACCATGGATAAGGCTCTTTCTACTTCTCCTCCAAAATCGGCATGTCCTGGGGTGTCTACAATATTTATTTTAATATTTTTGTAGGTTACGGCGGTATTTTTTGCTAAAATAGTAATACCCCGCTCCCGCTCCAGGGGATTGGAGTCCATAACTCGTTCAGTGAGTACCTCGTTTTCATGAAAAATTCCACTTTGTCTCAGCATGCCGTCCACTAAGGTAGTTTTCCCATGATCTACATGGGCGATTATGGCAATATTGCGAATGTTTGGTACCATAAAATTCCTCCTAAATTTGCGCTTTCTATAGTATACCAACTTCGCAAACAGGTTACAACAATTCTTGGCCTATCTTATATAGGTAACTTCAGGGTATTGTATCAAAATAGAATAGGGGGGCTGATAAATGTGGCAAAACCTTAATTGGCGCAAATGGAGATTGCTCCTTAAATTAGATCCGGATAAAAGAATCAGTGGTACATCATTGGAACGACTACTGAAACAAATAATTTTTCAACCTTCTGTGGATGGGGTAATTATCGGGGGTACGCAAAATATTACCAGTGAGAATACCGAGGATTTGATAGATTTAGTCAGGGAAACGGATTATTCTGGGCCTTTAATTCAAGAAATATCCGAGATAACAGCAATATCTCTCAATGTAAACGGTTATCTGCTTCCCATAGTATTGAATACCGGGTCAAGGGATTGGTTTATCGGTAAGCACTTAGAGGCGGTAAAGAAATTTGGCCATCTTATTGATTGGTCAGAAATTTTACCTGAAGCTTATCTCATCTGTAATCCCCGGTGCGCTGCCGCTGAACTGACTGAGGTTATTCCTCCCTCTTTGGATGATTTAATCGCATACCTTGACTTGGTAGAAGAGGTCTATCGCTTGCCCATAGTTTATTTGGAGTATAGCGGAATATATGGAAATGTGGATTGGTTAAAGGCTATTAAAGAAAGGTGTCGTCAAACTCATCTGTTTTATGGAGGCGGGATTAAAAGCCTTGCTCAAGCCGAAGAGATGATGGCCGTTGCCGATACCGTCATTTTAGGCAATATTATTTATGATGATCCGGAAGGAACTTTAAAGATCCTAGAAAGCATCATTTAGTTATTCCCTTCTTTTTTCCGGAGGAAAGAATGCTCAGAAAAACGGCCTAAAACCTCCGCCGTTTCAGAAATAGTCATAAAGGCGTTTTTATCTATGTTCATGACCAGTTCTTTTAACCGGGCTAACTCAAATAAATTGGCGACGCAAAAAATTATATCTTTTTCCTTTTTCTCGAAGCCGCCGCTTCCGTGCATCAGGGTCACTCCCCTGTTTAGCCGGAACATGATGGCTTCTTTTATTTCTTGGGAGCGATTTGAGACAATCATGGCTGTGTGTGTTTTGTTTAACCCCTCTTGGATTAAATCCATGGCTAAACCACCTACCAGAATACTCACAATAGTATACATAGCAGGCTCTAAACCAAAAATAAAAGCAGCCAGTGCGATGATAAGCATGTTAGTGATAGAGGTTACTGTCCCTACGCTGATGCCTAGTCTTTTTCTTAAAACTATGGCGATGACATCAACCCCGCCGGAAGAGCCGTATTGACGAATAATAATTCCCCCTCCGGCTCCCACTAATATCCCGCCAAAAATACTGGCAAGTAAAACGTCATTGGTATATGATTCCGGTTTTATGTAGTTTAGGAAGATTGATTGCAGGGTTACTGCAATAACGGTGTAAATAATAAATCTGAGATTTAATTCCTTGCGGGCCCAAGCCATAATGGGAATATTATATAGAAAGATCAATAATCCTACTGACCACCCGGTAAGATGATTAGTAATTATAGCTAGACCCCCTACACCGCTGGAGACTAAGTTATTGGGAATGATAAAAACGTTAAAGGCCAGGGCATAAGATATTGAGGCGAGAGTAATTAAAGATATATCCAAAATGCTTTGTTTAGCTTTCATAAAATATCACTATCCTTTTTTCCGGGTTTCCCTTTATAATATTAATAAAGGGAGAGTTTTTCAAGAACAAACTTAGCAAAAATTGTCTTGACCTTAAATATATTATACCTAAAGGAGAATAACTTATGTTTCCTTTGACACATACACTGGTAGCCCAAAACATTATCTCAAAAGATGATCCCCAGGTTGTTTTTGGCGGGGTGTTTCCTGATTTGGCCCATGGGATTGGCCTTAATAGGGATGTGACTCATGAAATGGGAGAGGATTTTTATCGCTTCTGTAGGGAGCATGACAGAAGCTTCCTTGATTTTGCCCGGGCGGTAATTTCCCATGGGGCAAAACCCCCAGGATTAGATTATTATGCTGATCAGTCATTTGAAGGAAAAAAACATGGGTATTGTTTCCAAAGGGCAGTTCCTTTGGTAGAAAAGGTGATTAAAACCTGTGCCCTTCCACCCCAAATGGGGTTATGGAAGGCCCATAATTTTATCGAAATGGCTTTTGAGGTAATTACCGTAGAGCTTAATCCGGTTTTACCGGATCAGTTTTTAGCTGCTTTAGAGGACGAAGCAATACTTAAAGGTTGTTCTGACGTGTTGGGTTGCTACTTTGGTATTAATAGGGCGAGGATTTTTGAAGCTTTTCAAAGAATGCCTGATTTTTTTTGTTTGCATGATGTGACGGCTGTCAATCTAGCAAAAAAATATGCAATGCAGTTAAGAAAGAGACATGGAGTTTTAAAGGCTGACCCCCAGGGCATGACCGAGGTGTTAGAAGAAGCTCGAAAAATTGTCTCAGAAGAGTATTCTTCTTTTATTCGTGATGCTGAAAACAAGATTTCCTTACTCTTGTCACAATATCCCAGAGATCCTAGAGCAAAGAAGGATTGAGGAAACTAGGCAACTTGTGATAAAATCAATTATTAGATATATGTCATCCTTCGCTCTGCTCAGGATGACATATATTTAGAATGACATTTGTATTTAGCTGCTATTCCAAATTTAAAGGATATGGAATGATAAAAATTTAGAGAAATTAGATAATGTTGAGGGAGGAGAAGGGATGAAGAGAATTATGACCGGGAATGAAGCCATTGCCCGGGGTGCTTTTGAGGCGGGATGCACTGTTGCAGCAGCTTATCCGGGGACGCCCAGCACCGAAATCTTGGAAAATTTGGCTCAGTATCCAGAAGTATATTCCGAATGGGCACCTAATGAAAAGGTAGCTGTGGAAGTGGTTTGTGGCGCATCTATTGGAGGAGCAAGGTCTTTGGCCGCGATGAAGCATGTGGGATTAAATGTAGCTGCAGACCCTTTATTTACTATTGCTTATGAAGGGGTAAACGGGGGACTGGTAATTGTAACTGCCGATGACCCGGGTATGCACAGTTCTCAGAATGAACAGGATAACCGGCTTTATGCTCCTTTTGCTAAAGTGGCAATGGTTGAACCTTCGGACAGTCAGGAATGTAAGGATTTTGTGAAATATGCCTTTGAGATCAGCGAAAAATATGATACACCAGTAATCTTTCGGGTGTCCACCCGCATCTGCCATAGTAAAAGCTTGGTGGAATTAGACGAGAGGCAGGACGTCGGCGTTAAGGAGTACCAAAAGAATGTTAAGAAATATGTGATGATTCCGGCTCATTCTCGGGTGAAACATTATGAGGTGGAGGAAAGATTGGCAAATCTTCAGGCTTATTCCAATCAATCTCCTTTAAATAGGATCGAGTGGGGAAAGAAAAGTATCGGCATTATTACCAGCGGCATTTCTTACCAACATGCCAAAGAGGTTTTTGGGGACGAAGCATCCTATCTTAAAATAGGCTTTAGTTTCCCTCTGCCGGATCAAATGATTAAGAAATTTGCCAAGATGGTGGACAAGCTTTATGTAATCGAGGAAAATGAACCTTACTTGGAAAACTACGTTCGCCTTTTAGGTATTGACTGCATCGGGAAGGAGTTTATTCCTCGGTGTGAAGAGTTATCGCCGGAAATTATTCGTCGGGCTCTTCTGCCTCAAAAGGAAAATGTTCCTTATCAGGTAGACATTACGGCACCTTCCCGGCCGCCGGTGCTTTGTCCCGGATGCCCTCACCGGGGTATCTTCTACACAGTAAGCAAGTATAAGGACGTTGTGGCTACAGGTGATATTGGCTGCTATACCTTAGGAATGATGCCGCCATTGAACGTCACCGATGTCGTCATCTGCATGGGGGCAGGGATTTCTGCCGGGTTAGGCTTCCAGCGGGCGACCATGCAGGGAGGAAGGAAGGAGAAAGTTTTTGGATTCATTGGGGATTCTACATTCTTTCACTCCGGCATTACCGGGTTAATTGATGCGGTTTATAACAATACCCCAACCGTGATCGTGATTCTGGATAATCGGATTACCGCCATGACCGGGCATCAGGAGAATCCCGGTACTGGTAAAACCTTAATGGGTAAACCTGCCCCTATAATAGATATTGAGGCAATAGTAAAAGCAGTGGGCATTAAGGAAGAAAATATCCGGGTGGTGGATCCCTGCGATTTAGCTACTACCCAAAAAGCAGTTAAAGAAGCCTATGAGGCAACAGAGCCCTTTGTGATTATTACCAAAAGGCCTTGTGCCCTAATCAAAGAGGTGCAAAAAAAACAGGCCGGTATCTCTTGCGTCATAGATCAGGAGAAATGTACCAAGTGCCGGGCTTGTATCCGTACCGGCTGTCCTGCTATTTCTTTTAAAAATAATCAGGTGATTATTGACCAGGCGATGTGCAATGGATGTACCTTATGTCTCCAAGTGTGCAAATTTGATGCCATTGAAAAGGTGGGTGAGTAAGAATGGCAGAAGCATTTTGTTAGTTGGTGTAGGGGGTCAGGGTACGATCCTGGCATCTAAGATATTAACGGAAGGGTTATTGCGCCTGGGCTATGATGTAAAAATGTCTGAAATCCACGGTATGGCTCAACGTGGGGGGAGCGTTACCACCCAAATTAAATTTGGCGAAAAAGTTTACTCCCCATGCATTGGCCGAGGAGAGGCCGATGTGATTATTGCTTTTGAAAAAGTAGAAGCGGTGCGCTGGTTGCCTTACTTGAAAGAGGATGGGGCTCTTCTGGTTAATGATTATGAAATCTACTCTTTACCGGTATTATTGGGTAAAGAGAAGTATCCGGAAAATATTATCGAAAAACTAAAAGAAAAGGTAAGAAATTTTAAAGCCTTTAATGCAGCCCAAATGGCAGAGGGTTTAGGAAATATTAAAGCCCAAAATATTATTCTTTTAGGTGCGATGATTAAAGCACTGGGTTTGGATGGTATTGATTGGGTAGAGGTTCTCAAGGAATATCTCCCGGAAAGACTTCATGAATTAAATATTAAGGCATTAGATGCGGGAATGCGTGTTTAAACAGAGTTCCTGCCAAAGATCTATTGGCACCACATCTTTAATGGGTATTTGATGATAATGGCTTTTTCCGGTAAAGGAGTTCCCGGGATAGTCTGCTAAAGAGGGGGCGGCGTTGTGATTCTCATGAATTACAAGAGCTGCTCCTTTTTCTTCTGCTTCTTTAAGATAGCGGTGTACCAGATCGTCCTCTCCTACATTTAACAAGATATCCCTTAGCCTTCCGGCCCTTTCGCTATGGGGCAGGCAAACAAAGGATTGGCAAACAAAGGAGCGGGAGATGTGGTTTTGACAGATCTTTTCTCCTTGGTTTAAAAAAATACATGATTGATCCGGGTTTCTTTTCAGGCTGATATCCATTACCGGCCCGTTGCCTAATACATGACAGTAATTGTGAATAAAAGAAGATAGAGGTGGTATATTCTTATTCAGTTGGGAAAGGATATCCGGATCTGCTAAATATCTAAGTACATCAATGGAGGTAAGGGGAATCCGCTCGTAGCAGCAGCCGTCACACCCTTTGCAGCTGGATACATGTTTTTCCTGAAAATTATTTAAACCATCCAAATAGTCCTGGATGGTGGCATCATCATGTGAAATTTCCAAGTCATAGCCGATAGCATCATCAAAATGGGCTAAAAAAACATTAACTTTCATAGTGTCATCCTTTGATATTATTTTTTAATAATTTTAATTTTACTTAGATTATATCAAAAGATAAGACAAATGAAAAACGAGGAGCTAAAAGCTCCTCCTTATTTGGCTAATTCCATCAATTAAGTTAGTAGGGGTCAAAGGTTAAAAAATTATTTGCTGTTTCTGGCTAACTTCATCATTACGCTGGCAATAGTTCTTTGCTCTTCAGGAGAAGCTATTTCCCAAAGTTCTTTTAATGCCCTGTTTTCAGGAATATCAGGGGAAATGTTTTTGGCAAGATAGCTGCCAAATTGTTGGGCAAATTGGGCAATTTGCTCTTCTGTGATTCCCATTTCATTAGCAAATTCCATTGCTTCACCCAAAGATCGTTTGTAACTTTCCCACGAAGAAGTATCCAACCTATTTAAAATTTGCTGCACTTTATTCTCGCCTCCCTTTTTTCAGCGTATAAATAGTATTTCACCAAAACTGTTTTACATACATCAGAGAATTTTTCAAATCAATGGGGGAATTTTTGTTTGGATAAGGACAATTTAACAAGGGAAAAATTAAAATATAATTTATCAAGAAAAAATAAAAATGTCTTTGCAGGGGCATGAGGCTTGTGATAAGCTGAAGTTGGAAAGGAGTGGCATGAGATGGAAGGCAAGAATCTAATGAAGAGGGAAGAAGTGCCGGAAAAATATAAATGGCACCTGGAAGAAATTTATGCTGACGATAATTTATGGGAAAAGGATTATGCTAAGATATTAGAAATTCTCCCGGAGGTGGAACAATTTAGAAATAAGTTGGGGGAATCGCCGCAAACTTTGCTCCGGTGTCTTCAATTTCAGGATGAACTGGGGAAATTATCGGATAAAGTATTTGTTTATGCCCACATGAGGAAAGATGAGAATAACGCTAACCCCAAGTATCAGGGCATGAAAGACCGGGCTCAGGGCCTCATGGTACGGTTAGGAGAGGCTGTATCTTTTATTCAGCCGGAGATTTTAGCCATAGACAACAAAATGTTATCGGATTATTTGAACCAGGAGCCAGGTTTAGGCTTGTATAAGTTCCTCTTGGAGGAAATCGCCAGGATGAAAGAGCACACCCTGTCTGCCCGGGAGGAAGAAATTATTGCCATGTCCGGAGAGTTAGGGGAGGCACCGAAAAGCATTTTTAGCATGTTAAACAATGCCGATATAAAATTCCCGGAAATTATAGACGAAGATGGAGACAAGGTGCCTATTACCCACGGTAGTTATATTAATTTTATGGAAAGCGATGACCGCCGGGTGAGAAAGGATGCTTTTAAGGGGCTCTATCATACCTATGGGAAACAAAGAAATACTCTGGCAGCCTTATTAAACGCCAGTGTGAAGAAAGATGTTTTTTATGCCCGGGTGCATAAATACCCATCAGCTCTTGAGGCTTCTCTTTATGCAGACAACGTGCCGATAAGTGTTTACAATAACTTAATTGAGACGGTACGGAGCCACCTGGATATTTTTTATCGGTATGTCGCTTTGAGAAAGAAATTACTGGCTGTGCCTGAGCTACATATGTATGATATCTATGCTCCTTTGGTTAAAGAGGTAAAAACCAGAGTTCCTTATGAAGAAGCGGTGAGGATGGTGGAAAAGGGACTGGCTCCCTTGGGAGAGACATATCTTTCTGATTTAAGGAAGGGTCTTAACAGCCATTGGGTGGATGTAATGGAGAACGAAGGGAAGACACCGGGAGCTTATTCCTGGGGGGCATATGGGACACATCCTTACGTGCTTTTAAATTATCAAAACAACCTGGATAATGTCTTTACCTTGGCTCACGAGATGGGGCATTCCCTCCATTCTTATTATTCCTGGCAGACTCAGCCCTATGTCTACTCTTATTATCGGATTTTTGTGGCGGAAGTGGCTTCCACCGTTAATGAAACTCTTTTAACCAGGTATCTCTTGGAAAATGCCCCTGATGAAAAACAAAAAATGTATTTGATTAATCATTATCTGGAGGAATTCCGCGGGACTGTTTTCCGGCAGACTATGTTTGCGGAATTTGAAAAGATCATTCATGAAAAGGTGGAAAAAGGTGAGCCCTTAACCACGGACGTTTTATGTGAAATTTATTATGGCTTAAACAAGGATTATTATGGCCCGGATATGGTGGTGGATGAGGAGATTTCCCTGGAATGGGCCAGGATTCCTCATTTTTATAATGCTTTTTATGTTTATAAATATGCCACCGGTTTTTCTGCTGCGTCAGCTTTGGCCCAAAGCATTTTAGAGGAGGGGCAGCCGGCCGTTGACCGTTATATGGAGTTTTTAAAAAGCGGCGGCAGTGATTATCCCATTAATCTCTTGAAAAAGGCCGGTGTGGATATGAATGAGCCAAAACCGGTGATTCAGGCTTTAAAAGTATTTGAGGAAATGCTGAAGGAGATGGAAAAGATTCTCTAACCAAGGGATGAAGGTTTTAAGGGGAGATGAGAAGATGGGCTTAATAGGCTTTAATGAAAGATTATGGGAAGAAGTTGTTGATTTTCACGGACATGAATGCCCCGGGCTGGCTATTGGTTACCGGGCTGCGGTAACGGCACTGGAGAAACTTAATGTCAATCGGGCCAAAGATGAAGAATTGGTAGCGATTGTGGAAACTGATGCTTGCAGTGTGGATGCGATTCAGGTCATTGCCGGATGCACCATGGGTAAAGGTAATCTAATTTATAAGAATCACGGTAAGCAGGCCTTTACTATCGGTAACCGTAAAACCGGCAAAGCGGTGCGGGTTTATGTGGATCCTTCTAAACTCCCTGTGGATCGGGAGGATAGAAAGGCCCGCATGGAGATGATCCTGAAGGCACCGGCAGAAGATTTCTGTAAAATTGAATTTATGGCATTACCTCTTCCTGAGGAGGCGCGCATTTTTCAGTCGGTCAAATGTGATTCCTGTGGAGAAAAATTATCTGAGGCCAGGGCTAAACTTGATGGGGGAAAAATCCTTTGCCGGGCATGTTATTCGCCCTATCACCGTGGTTGGTAATGGAATGTTTTGGTATGGAACAATCAGCCCTTAAAACTCGTCAAAATGATATGCAAGTAAACAGAATAAATCATAGGGTGGATTGCTGATTAACAGAGAACCTCCAAAATAAGTTAAAATTGAGTTTATGGAGAGATCAGGAAAAGGTGATATTTAACGACCCGGAAAGGAAAGAGCATTGAAGAGAAGCACAATTATTTTCATCATTATATGCAGCTATATTTTACTGGTTTCAGGTACCGCTGCCGCAGGAGGGAGAACCGGGCAAATTTCCCTGACTATTGGCAAGGAACAAGCTTTGGTGGGTAATCAACCAGTGGTGTTGGATGCCGTTCCCATGATTGAAAACGGAAGAACCATGGTGCCGCTCCGGTTCATTGGGGAGGCCCTTGGTGCCGTTGTTGATTGGGATGCAAAGAGTAAACAGATCACAGTAAGACAAGGGCAGGAAAACACAAAGTTGTGGGTGGGTAAAGCCACCGCGGAGGTGAATGGGAAGATCCATAACCTGGATACCCCGCCTAAAGTGATAAAGGGAAGAACTTTGGTGCCCCTTCGCTTTATTTCTGAGGCCTTTGGCTATCTGGTAGATTATCAGGACAAGAGCAAGATGATTACCATCAAAAGGCCCAACACTCCCCCCCAGGCAAACTTTACCGTGGACAAGCAGTTTGTTTCCGTGGGAGAAGCTGTTTATTATCAGGATTTAAGTTTTGATCCAGATGGCGACCCGATTGTAGATCGAATTTGGATGAATAATAACAAGAGCTTTCAGGTTCCTGGGGTATATGTCGTTTCTTTAAAAGTAAAGGACAGCAGGGGTAAATGGAGCGAATGGTATAACCAAACCATTGAGGTTTCCGCTGAGCCTAATACCAAGCCGGTGGCCCAGTTTTTACCCGATAATTACAAAGTGTTTGTAGATCAGCCCATTATTTATACTGATCAGAGTTATGACCCGGACGGGGACGAAATTGTGGAGTGGAACTGGCAAAACAAAAAAGAATCCTTTTCACAGCCGGGAATTTATTATGTAAGCTTGCAGGTGAAAGACCGGCGAGGTGCTTGGAGTGATAAATGCTCCATGATGATTGAGGTAGTAGAAAAACCTAACGAACCTCCTGTTGCCCAGTTTTCTGTAGAAAGAACTAAGGTGAATCAAGGGGAAACGGTAATTTTCACTAATGAAAGCTTTGATCCTGATGGAGATAAGCTGGTGGAGTTTCAATGGACAGGAAAGCAAAGGGCATATTTCAAGGAGGGTACTTATCCAGTCTCCCTGAAAGTTAAAGATAGTAGAGGCAAATGGTCCGAGCCTTTTACCATAGAAATTAAAGTAACGGACAAAGTAACCATGACGGAGATGGAATATAACCTACACAATCCTTTGTCAGGGGAAGTAGTAAATCTAACGGGGATCAATCCTTTAAATTTCCCTGTAATTAAACCTGCTGCCCAAAGTTTTGACCAAACGGTGCTTTTAATTTCTAATAGCCCGGAAACAGTGAAGGAAAATGGAATTCTATACAGAGATACGGCCAGCGGTTCTGTCCGATTAATGTATCATCACAAGAATGGTATGGATAAAAGAAAAAAGGTTTATATTTTGGCGGAAAACCCTGGAGCAAAACCTGCTCAAATCACTATAACCAAAAAGGGATTCGGCGGGCCTTCTCAGGATGACTTAGCCATTGGGAAAAATGGTCTCGCAAGGTATCTGTCCTCAAATGTCAATGAACGATTTAATCTGTCACCGGGACAGGTGATGGTATTGGAAGGGGCAGGAGCAGCAAAGGAAATTTCCCCAGGACACAGTGTTTTCTCCATGCTGGATATGAATGTGACGGAGGATGTGACATTTACCTTTGTAATGGTAGATGTGGGCAGCGATGTTCTTACGACTTATGATGATTTACCGGTTTTAGAACGTGATATGCATCAACGAGGAACCTTTTTCGGTGCTAACCGGACTTACCGCTTAGAAGCGACCGGAGATCAGCCGGAAAGATTCTCCCTGGCGGATAATAAATCTGATTATCACTTAGGGGGAGTAGATGCTATTACTGGAGACTTGGTGATCAATAAAGGAAATTACGGACTGGTGTACCACCTGGACATAAAAGCAGGGAAGAGAATGGGGCTATTAACAAATCCCCGGGGCGGGTTATTTTGGGGAGCAGCCGTCAAACCAGATGGCACAGTTTATGGGCTCCCGGATAACGGTTACGGTTATATCAAAAATGGTTCTCAGGCTGTGATGAACATGGTACTAAATGAGGCTGAAGAAATGGAGTTTATCTTTGTTCCTCCTGTCTCCTCTACCATGCCGGTTATGTTCTTGTTTATGCCGTATTAAAAGGTATATGTAAAAGACGGGTGAAACCTCAAATATATTATTAAAAATAAAATATTATTAAAAACAATTGACATATTATGTAAAATATTTTATAATATAAATATAAGGCGAGAGCAAGAGTGCTCGAGTGATAATGTGTTAAAGAGTGAGCCTTCATCTATATATTTTTTGATGAGGGTTCATTTTTTTATATTTTCATAATTATAAGTTCAACTATGATTAATAATTATTATAGATGTGACATTCCTAACCCTGCTCTATCGTGACTTGTTAATGGATGCATGCCACAATCACCGAATAATGCAACGCAAATCCATTCTTCATTTCGCACAATTGATACTTTCATAGCTGAACTAGTTATTACCGGCTCCTCTGGAAATAAAGCTCTCCTAGCTTCTAAGGACGCATGTAAAAGGGCATGCATTGAATGAGGTTTTTTTTCTATAATTCCATTCGAAAGTGCCGCTCCCAATAAATTACGTGTGAACTTGTTCTTGAAATCTTGATCAACCCCTTTTACTTCTGTTACACAATACTTCATACCACATAAGTTTACTAATTTTTTAATTTCTGTTTCTTCTTCGGTGGTTCTTGACAGTGCTAGTAACATGGCTGCTCTTCCAATTGAAAGAAAATCCGGAGTTGCAGTAATCATTATCTCATCCCCTTTGCTCATTATAAGGTAATAAATTCAATAAATAACATAATAATCCTTCCCATATAAAAATCTTCTATGGTTGGCACAGGAGAACACTTTTTCAGTTTTTTAGGTAAAGTTAGTGTAAGTTCCCATAAGTGCATCTAAAAAGGAAGCTTCACTTGTTTTTACTGCCAGTGAAAGGAGGGTTGTAAATTTATTGATTCAATTACTCCAAGGCTGCTGTTGAAAATTATGTAGTTGATGGTTCTTACGGCCGTCAGCAGATTAAAAGGGGTTGATTTTAATAATGAATTGTGAAAGCAAGCGGGTTGATGTTGATGTTTTGGTAATTGGCAGTGGAATGGCTGGATTAAGAGCAGCTATTGAAGCCAAACGCGCTGGTCAAGAAGTGCTCCTGGTGGACAAGAGTGTGCTGGGACGTGCTTCAAGCTCTATTTATGCAGGTGGCCTAGGGTTGGAGATTATCCCGAAACACCTACCCTATCATGGAGCGGGGGAAGGAAAAAAATATGCTGATTATTTTAATGGTAGCATAGAGGAAATATTTCAAAAGATGGTTACGGAAGGTGTGTCTATTGGCTGGGGTTACCCCTATATTGATAATCAGCGTATTTTAATGACGGTGGCTGTGGATTATAAGCTCCGTCAAGAAGAACTGCGTGATTTTGGTGTTGAAGATCCATATTCTCAACATTTTATCGGCAGACCGGTTTCTATGGGTGTACCTATTATTATGCCTATGGTTGACTATTTTAAGAAAATCGGTGGCCGTACAATGATTAAGACGGTTCTGGTTGACTTAATTCGACAAGATGACACCATTGTTGGTGCGCTCGGATTTGAAATGGCGAGCGGCAGATTTGTTGTTATTACAGCAAAAACAACAATTATTGCTACCGGTGGTTCCGCTCAATGCTATAAGCGAACATATTCTCCAACGCGTATTACCGGTGATGGCTATGCTTTGGCTTACAGAGCAGGCGCTGAATTATGGGAAATGGAATTAGTGGCTTTTTGCAACTGGACAATTTGCGAAAAAGGCTTGCCCCAGTGGTGGATGCCGTTTTCATACGGAAGGGTTTCAGGAATACTCAAAAATGCTTTAGGTGAATCATTCTTTGAAAGGTACGCTAAGGAAAATGGCTGGCTAGGGCCAAATGCTACACTAGATCCTAATGATGTGATGGATGTTCGCTATGGTAAACCGTTAACCGAGTTGGATCATTATTTTTGGCGAGCTGTTACTATGGAGGTTCGGGAAGGTCGGGGTGATGAAGGCGCTTGCTTCATGGATTTCCGTCATGTGCCGGAAGAACGATGGTTCTATGAGAATGACGGCATCACAGCTATGAATGAAATGCGCAATTTCGACTGGAAGAATAAGATGCTTCATATCGGTCCTGCGGCAGAAAAACAGGCAGGTGGTATTTGGACAGATGAATACTTCAAAACTAGTTTAGATGGGTTATATGCGGCAGGAGAAGCTGCTACGGGTATTTCTATGCCCTTCTGTATCGTTTCAGGGGCATCTGCAGGTAGGTATGCTGCTTGGGAAGCCAGAGAGACTGCACCAATTGTTCTTAACGAACTGACGGAAAAATGGATTAACGAAAAAAAAGCACAGGTATTCGCACCTTATGTTAGCGAAACAACTAAAGCTAAGCATCCGCGGCAGATCAAACAGGCAATAAAGGATACCATGTGGGAGTATGTCGGCCCGATCCGCACAGAAGATGAATTGCATTATGCGGTCCAGGAACTTGATCGGATAGAAGCAGAAATTCTTCCTGAAATGCAAGCTAGGAACACCTACGAGCTTAGAGAAGCACATGAAGCAAAGAATATGATTTTGGTTTCTAAGATGATTGCCAAGAGTGCCCTGACGCGAAATGAAAGCCGTGGTTTGCACCAACGTTTAGATTTTCCGAATGAAGATAATAAAAACTGGCTGAAAAATCTTCTGTTAAAGGCAGATAAGGATGGTCAAATGCAACTCTACACACGCCCGGTTCATTTGATTTGGTCTAAACCGCCACAGGAATAAACAGATAAGATTATTTTTGTTTTTTGTAAAAAGGGTACAGAAAGGAGCAGAAATAGATGTTCGATTTTCGTTTGGAAATAGATGAGGAGAAATGTAATGGCTGTGGTTTATGCGCCGAGGTCTGCCCAATTCTTGCTCTGGATTACGATCCTGAGAAAAATAAGGCCTATGTACATGATATTACTCAATGTCTTATTTGCAAGCAATGTATTGATGTATGCGCAACCGGAGCTGTGATTATGGAAGGCGGCTACTGGCAAGGTGATATCAGGACTAATTAATTAAAAGGCTTTGGTCGCACCTTTGTGCGGCTAAAGCCAATTTCAAACATTTGTTATTATTTCTCTTCAAAAACCTTGTGTACAAAGTCTAATAATACCACAATAAATTAATTTATAAAAAATTAAGGGAGGAAAAAGATATGTGGACGATATTAGACACCATTATTGTTGCCTTGTTTTTATTGGCAATGATTGGAATTGGCGTATTTGTTAAAGATAAAATCAATAATCCCCTGGACTTCTTTGTAGCCAATCGGGAATTCAAATGGTTTGCCGCTGCTGTTTCAATGTTTGCAACATATAACAGTGTCTGGGCTTTTACGGGAGCTGTCGGTTATGGATATAGGTTTGGTGTTGCGGTTTTATTCTTCTATGTTGGAGCAATTATAGGTACTGTGGGTCAAACGTATTTTTTAGCCGCTAAGATTCGTGCTACCCGTGCCCTTACTATTTTTGGTTTTTTGGAAAAACGTTTTTCTCAGAATTTCCGCTATTTTGTGGCTGGTGCCAATAGTTTAATTTATTTTATGGATGGCGGGATGCGCTTGTACGCTACGGCAATTATTCCCTCGGTTTTTCTAGGATGGAATCCTGAAACAACTGTTTTAGCGTTATTTGGGGTCTGTATCATTTATACGGTTCTGGGCGGCATGCGCTCAGTCGTAATGACTGATGTACTGCAAGGCCTTACGATGTTTGCGGTTTTTCTCTTTGCAATAATGATTGGGATAGGTAAACTAGGCGGTATCGGTGAGCTTGGAAATTTGGATCCGCGTTTCTACAAGCTGGCTAGTCCAGAGTACCCATTGATGACCGGACTAGCAATCGCTATTCCTTCTATGGTTACACATTTTATGAACTTTGCTTTTCATGGCAATAGGCTTTTGGCGGTGCGCACGATCCGTGAAGCGAAAAAGGCTAATATAGCTTATGCTGTATCCACCTTGCTTTTCGGAGGTCTCGTAGTGGTTGCTTCCCTTTTATTAGCCACAGCAATGCCCGGACTGGAAAAGCCTGAAGCGGGCTTCACAGAATACCTTAAGGTGATTCTACCAACGGGTCTTTTAGGATTATTCTTAGCTGGTGCATTAGCGGCAACGCTATCCACAATTGACAGCCAGGCCCACAATATCACCGGTTGGATTGTTTCTGATATTTATATGGCAAAAAACCCGAATGCATCAAACAAGTTCCTTCTCCGTTTGTCCCGTGCAGTAGTTGCTTTAGTGATTTGCGGTTTTCTTGGTACATCCTCATTTACCGCTATGTCAGGTATTTTCAATATGGTGCTTAGTTGGTTGATGCCGCTGGTAGCACCAATATCTGTCATATTAGCAGCTGGATTCTTATCGAAAAAAACTAATGTTAGGGTGGCCTGGATTGCTTTGGTCGGTTCTTACATACTTTTTATAATTTGGAAGTTTGCTGCACTGCCGTATACCGGAATCGCCGTACCGGTTTTTACATTGTTAGTAGTAATTTTTGGACCCTTCCTACTTAAATCTAATGACCAAGAGGAAAAACAAATAAAAGAGTTCTTCAAATTTATTGATGATAATATTATAGAAGATGCATAAGAATTATTTGATTGTTATCCAAGAAATAATATTTAAACGGGTACAAAATGTAAGATACTTCATGTGCCATACTTATAGAAAAAGTCCGTTTATATTTAAAACTTTGTTGATTGCTAGATTTTTACCTGAGATACAAAGGGAATAACGATATATAAAAGGCCTATTTATAAAGCTGTAGCGAAATAATAAAAATCATCTTACTTATCTAGCCGCCAGAATATCCTCTTGGTATTTAAGGAGAAAATTTAAGGTTGATTTTACTCTTTTATCCTCCAAGGAAGAAACATTTAAGTTAACTAATACTTTAGCCCAGTCCAGTGTTTCTGCGATGCTTGGCTTTTTTCTTAGTTTTTGCTTTCTTAGTTGCTGGACAAAATCGACAATTTGTTGGGATAGGTTTTCTGAAATCCCCGGCACTTTGGCCCTTACTATCTCTAATTCTCGGTTAAAATCAGGATAATCAATAAAATAATGAACGCATCTTCTTTTTAAACCATCGCTGAAATCTCGGGCTCCGTTACTGGTTAAGAACACCAGGGGAACGGAGTTTGCTTTTACTGTTCCGAATTCCGGGATAGTGACCTGAAAATCTGATAAAGCTTCTAGGAGAAAACTCTCAAATTCTTCATCACTTTTATCAATTTCATCAATCAAAAGCACGGTAGGTTTTTCTGCCAGGAATGCCTTAAGTAAGGGCCGGGTGAGTAAAAAATCCCTGGAAAAGATATCCTTTTGAACTTTTTCCCAACCAGTTATGTTTTTCGACATAAACTGAAGATACAATAATTGTTTTTGATAGTTCCACTCATAAAGGGCATGATGTTCGTCTAAGCCTTCGTAGCATTGGAGACGGATTAATTCCATCTGGAAACCTCTCGCCAGGGCTTTGGCCAGTTCCGTTTTCCCTACTCCGGCGGGGCCTTCCAAAAGCAAGGGTTTTTGAAGTAGGGTGGCCAGACTTAAGACGGTGGCTAAGTCGTCATTTATGAGATAAGCTTCCTGATGCAGTTTCTCCTTAATTTCTTCAATGGCGAGCATGTTTTAACCTCCGATGATGCTTACTTAAATGTTATACATTCCCTACTAAAACCCTGAGAGAGTCTTTATTCCCAGGAGGAAATCAATACCTTTATGCCTAATTAAAGGATATTAATATATTATATTTAGCATTATAGCACATACGACATATTGATAAAAGGTAAAACCTCGGGGACGCTATTTTCTCAAATTTGAGATGGATTTGTGTGATATCTCATAACTGAGATGATTTTACCCAATGAGCAATCCACTATGGAAAGCTGCCAAATGGATATGACCATACCTGTTCTCTATGGAGCGATGCCTAATTTAGGCTTATATACCAAGCCGACCGGTTGAGAGCTGGTCGGAGCTTTTACCTATGGGCAAAATTGCTGAAGCTAGGGAGGCTCAAGAAGAGGCCGTGGAATATGCCCTGAAGGATATCACTTATGTCGCCGAAGGAATGTATGAAGCGGGAGCAGATGGTATTGATATGGACACAGTGGGCGCATCCGGAGATGCAGATTTCTTGGCCGGTTTAAAGGCAACGGAAGTGTTAAGAGAAAAATATCCGGATTTGCCCATTGAAATGGGGGCGGCAGGGGAATTTGTTTTAGGCATGCATGCCGATCTTTATTATGAGGGAGTGCGTTTGGCCGGACTCTATGCCCATAAGCAGGCTGAGCTGGCTCAAAAAGCAGGGGTGACCATTTTTGGTCCGGCGATCAATACCAATTGTTCCATGACCTTCCCCTGGAATATTGCCCGGGTGGTCACTTTTGTCAAGGCGTGCAGCCAGGCAGTAGATATTCCCATCCATGTAAATGCTGGGATGGGGGTTGGGGGAATTCCTATGACCATGAATGTCCCCCTGGAGATTGCTTCCCGGGCTTCCAAAGCAATTGTGGAAATAGGCAAGGCAGACGGATTGTAGGTTGGGGAAGGTGATGCCATGAGTACCACCACTTGTCAGGAGGTAGTTGCCGGGATGGGCGGAATGCGGACAGCCGGAGATCTGGTTGCCCGTGTCCAGCTGGCCAAGGCAATGAAAACACCTGATGCCAAAAAATATGTGGCGGGAAAATTACACCTTTCGGTAGAAGAACTTACGGATCCGGTGATCATGGATGAGGTGCGGCGGGATTTAGGGTTAGGTAGAATAATTTACTTTCCCGGGAATCCTATAGGGATGGAAGCAAAGATCAATATTGCCCGAGTGCTGGATATTGAGATTAAATCAGTGAATAATTTTATGCAGAAAACAAAATAAAGGGCCGGCGTCGTGATAAAGTCACCAAAAAAGAGTACTATGATTAAAAACCGTTACCTAGATAAGTAGCGGTTTTCTTCATATCAATTTATCAATTTCCTGATATAGTCTCTCATGCAGCCATAGATTAATTAATTTGTTCTATGTTATGATAAGGGCATCAAATTGCAGCAAATTATGGCCGGCAATTTATGGTCATCAGATCATGGGATAACGGGCTGGGGTAATAGGTGATGGGGAGGCTTTTTATGGAACAAAAGCTTTTAGAATTCGTGCATACCCTCCGCCGCGGGGGACTTCGGGTTTCCCCCGGTGAACTGATAGATGCTTTAGAGGCATTAAAATTTTTTGGTTTACAAGACCCGGAAAAATTTTATGTGATTTTAAAGACCACCTTAGTAAAAAATGAGATGGACAGGGCGGTATTTGATTTAGCTTTTCGTTTGTTTTTTTGGGAAGAGGCAAAAAAGCCCGAAAGCCTAGAAAACAAATGCAATAATAAATGCTCCTCTGAGGGTTTGGGGTCTAGTGTAGATGGATCCGGAACAGGCAAAGCGGGCATGGGGGCGGCCTCACGGGTGCTTTATGAGACCCTGAAAAATGGTCAGTCAGAAGGACTAATCAATATAATAGAAAAACAACTGGCCCTGTTAGAAATGAACGAGGATAGAGTTGACCAATTACTTCATCAAATCAAAGTAAAAATGGAATGGTTTATGGTGGAGAATGCCCTTGAAAGAGAGGGAAAGGAAGGAGAAAAAGAGGTTCAGGTTTTAAAGGATTTGGAACTTTATCTCCGCTACCGGCTGGAAAAGCTCCTGATGAAGGAAAAGGGCAGACAGGGACTTGAGGAACTGCTCACTGAAGAGAATTTAAAAGAGAAGGATTTTGGGAATTTAAACGAATTTCAGGTTAAGGAAATGGAGAAACGGGTGGAGCGTTTGGCCAAAAAGCTTGCTTCCCGGTATTCCTATCGTTTTAAACCGGCAAAGTCTGGTCGGGTTGATATGCGCCGGGTTCTTTATCAAGCTGCCCGTATAGGACGGAATCCGGAGAAGCTGTTGTTTCAAGATAAAGTAATGAATAGGCCTAGGTTAGTGGTTCTATGCGATATCTCAGGTTCGGTTGCTGTTTACTCTGCCTTTCTCCTTCAGCTGGTTTATGCCATGAGTCGACGGTTTCTAGATATGCGGACTTTTTTATTTGTGGACGAAATCGCGGAGATTACCGTAAAATTAAGAACCAGTAATATGAAGGAGGCCATAGACCAGGCAATCCGGCAGGCACGGTGTTCCCGTCTGGGTATTTCTAATTTTGGACAGGTATTTGAAATGTTTAACCTGCAGTTTGGGCATATACTAAATTCGAAAACTACGGTCATGATCTTAGGTGATGGTAAGAACAATTGGTATCCGCCCCGTCAGGAAGAGCTTAAGGCTATTTCTCAAAAGGTAAAGAAATTGATCTGGTTAAATCCGGAACCAAGGGAGAAATGGAATCAGGATGATAGCATTATAAGTATTTACGGGGAAAGTTGCTCTCATGTTTTGGAATGCCGGAATTTGGAACAATTAGAACGGGCCATTAGAAAGATCGGATAATTACAAAAGATATTGCCATTACATAGGTCAAGTGATAAAATAGGAGAAATACCTGCCTTTAATCAGGTGAAGAAGACGAAAACATCTAGCAGCTTAAAGATCTTAATGTATGATGTGGAGGGAATAGAATTGTTGATGAGTGGTGCTCAGGCTGTCGTAGCCAGCCTGAAGGCAGAAGGAGTAGACCTGGTATTTGGCTATCCAGGTGGAGCGGCATTACATTTATATGATGCTTTATATGATTCCGGTATTACCCATATTCTGACCAGGCATGAGCAGGGAGCTGCTCATGCAGCAGATGGTTATGCCCGAGCAACAGGTAAGGTGGGAGTCTGTATTTCTACCTCCGGACCGGGAGCAACTAATCTGATTACAGGTATTGCTACAGCCAATATGGATTCGGTGCCCATGGTTTTTATCACTTCCCAGGTTTCTACCTCTATGATTGGTAAAGACTCTTTTCAGGAAGCAGATATTACCGGGATTACCACTCCTATTACCAAGCATAACTTTTTGGTCAAGCGGCCCCAAGATTTACTTAAATCCATCAAACAGGCTTTTTATATTGCCCGGACAGGGCGGCCGGGGCCGGTATTGATTGACATTCCAAAGGATATTACCGGGGCTGAAGTAGATTTTGTTTACCCGGACAAGATAAATTTAATAGGATATAATCCTGTCTATGAGGGTGAGGAGTGCAAGGTTAGAAAGTTAGCCGAGGCTATAAAGCAAGCAAAAAAGCCGATTTTTTTCATTGGCGGTGGTATGAATCTTTCTGGAGCATGGTCGGAGTTTTCCGCGTTGGTAGAAAAAACAGGGATTCCGGTCGTGTCAAGCTTAATGGGGCTGGGTTCTTTTCCATCGGATCATGAACTCCATTTAGGAATGGTGGGCATGCATGGTACCTTCGCAGCTAACCAGAGTGTGACCAACTCAGATCTTTTAATCGGTATCGGGGTGCGTTTTGACGACCGAGTTACCGGGATGGTATCAAAGTTTGCCCCTAACGCTCAAATTGTGCATCTGGACATTGATCCCGCGGAAATAAACAAAAATGTGCGGACAGACATTCGGGTGGTGGGTCATCTTAAATGGTCCCTTCCTTTATTAAATCAACTGGTGGAACCGGGAGATTATCAAGAATGGGTAACTCAGGTAATAGAATGGAAAAATGAACATCCCCTCAAGTATGAGGCTTCCTTGGAGTTAATTAAACCGCAAAGTGTAGTCCAGGCGATTAGTGATTTGACTCAAGGAGAGGGCTTTATTGTGACTGATGTCGGCCAACATCAGATGTGGGCTGCTCAATTCTATAATTTTAAAAACCCCCGAAGTTTTCTAACATCGGGAGGTTTGGGAACCATGGGATTCGGCCTTCCTGCCGCTATTGGAGCCCAATTTGGCCATCCGGATAAGCCGGTATGGACAATATCCGGTGATGGCAGTATTCTGATGAATATTCAGGAAATTGCCACAGCGGTGGAACATAACCTGCCCATTAAGGTGGCTGTTTTGAATAATCGTAGTCTGGGCATGGTTCGTCAATGGCAGAGAATGTTTTATCAGAAACGTTATTCTGCTTCCAAACATGAGACAGGAACGGATATTGCTGGTGTAGCTGAAGCTTTTGGAGCCAAAGGGATCAGAGTGAAGGAACCCAAAGATTTGCTTCCGGCTATAAAGGAAGCTATGGACTATGCCGGCCCGGTATTTATTGATATTCTGGTTTCGGAAGAGGAAGATGTACTGCCGATGGTGCCGGCCGGGGCACCTATTGACCAGATGATCGGAGGTTAAAGTATGAAATATACCTTAGCAGTGCTTGTGGAGAACCGTCCCGGGGTATTGACTCATATTTCCGGGCTGATTTCCCGGAGGGCTTTTAATATCGAGAGTATTACCGCAGGCTCTACGGAAGTACCGGATATAACTCGGATCACTTTAGTCGTGGATGCGGAAAATGAAGATGTCTTGGAACAGGTGGTCAACCAGCTTAGTAAATTGGTAGATGTAATTAAAATTGTGGATCTAACCAAGGCAGATTCCATTAATCGGGATCTGGCCTTAATTAAGGTGCGGGCTTCTCGGGAAAGTCGCTCAGATATTGTAAATATTGTAGATATTTTCCGTGCTAATATTGTGGATGTCCATCCCGAGACTATGGTGATTGAACTTACCGGGGAAGAAGATAAAATTGATGCTTTATGTCATGTATTAAAAGACCATGGCATTATTGAAATAGTGCGTACAGGGAAAATTGCTTTATCCAGAAATCCTGAACCGGCCAGAAAAGCGTAGCAAAAACGGTACGTCCCTAGAGTGTTTGCGGGGAACAGATAATTTAGCTATCGGGTAACTTTTCCAGACATAATATTGCCTTTGTCTTGACACAACTAAGAATATGATTAAACGTTTTGCAATATATGGAGTTATCGGATGGTTTATTGAAGTGATCTGGACGGGTTTTGGTTCCGCCCTCTCGGGAGATTGGCGGTTGGTAAGCCGTACTTATTTATGGATGTTCTTTATCTATGGCTTAGCCGCATTTTTGGAGCCGGTTCATGAAAGAATTAGACAATATTTTTGGGTTGTCCGGGGCATAATTTGGATGGTGGTAATATTTTTTGTGGAATATACAACCGGATATCTCCTGGATATCATCATTGGCAGTTGCCCATGGGATTATACCAATGATTCGCCTTTTGCCACGGCGGATGGCTATATCCGCCTGGATTACGGTCCAGCCTGGTTTGTGGCAGGGTTGTTTTTTGAAAGAGTTCATGATTATTTAAAGCGCGTAGGTATTTAAAAATTGGGGGGTTGCATGGTATGCAACCCCCTTGTTGTCTCTGCCGCATCTCTTAGACGGTTAAGAAACAACTGCCGCCCCAGAATTCTCTAAGGATGGAGTTTAAAGGGATTCCTTCCGGGCAGATGGGTATAAAATATTGCAGGAAACGCAGCAGCCTTTTTGCTTCCGGATACTGGGGAGAGGAAGAAGAAATTTTCTTTAATTCCGGTTCTACAATGGTTTTCAATAATGCTAATTCGTAACACAAGGCAGAATTAAAGATGAAATCAGCATCTTCTTGGAAGGGGAAAATATATTTTTCTTCTCCCCGGCGTACCGAAGGCCAGCGTTTTAAGGTGCTTTCAATACTACTTCCTCTAAACTGCAGATCCCGAGCCATGCGTCTGATCAGTCGGGTATCTGAACTGGAAATTGGATTATAGTCGTCGATATTTAAAGGTGTTAAGGCACTGACATAGATTTTCCTTTTGTTATTTTGAGGGATGGTAGCTGTTAAGATCTCATTTAAACCATGAATGCCCTCCACAATTAAGACTTGATTTTTCTCCAATTTGATTCTTTGCGTTTGGGATGACCTGGTTCCTGTGATAAAATCGTACTTAGGTACATCAACCTCTTTTCCCTCGATTAATTGAATCAGATGTTGATTAAACAGGGTTAAATCAAGGGCATAAATATTTTCATAATCATATTCCCCGAATTCATCCCGGGGAGTTTTGTCTCTGTCAACAAAATAATCATCTAAGGATATGGCCACGGGTCTAATCCCGTTAACTCGAAATTGAATGGACAAACGCTGGGCGAAGGTAGTTTTCCCCGAGGAAGACGGCCCGGCAATCAGAATTAGTTTAACCTCAGGGCAGTCCTCACAGATAGATTGCGCAATTTTTGACAAGTCCCGCTCATGAAGTGTTTCTGCCATTTGAATTACTTCATTATAGGCTCCTGCCATAGTGATTTCATTAAGCTCAGAAATGTTTTCTACCTGCATTAACTCTCCCCGATATTCTGATTCTCTAAAAATTGCTGACAGTTTCCTTGGCTCTTGGTAGGGTGCGATCCTGTCCGGAGCGGATTTATCCGGTACCCTGATAATAAAACCGGGAGCAAAAAACCTTAGTTCGAAATATTTTAAACAACCGGTAGATGGAACCATGGGACCGAAGAAATATTCGGTAATATTGGCAGAGGAATACAGGCTTACTGTCTCCCCTGGCTTGTAGTTGAGTAGACGGGCTTTTTCAGTCCGCCCCTGACTCCGGAAATATTTAATGGCATCATCTTTTGCCACATCCTTCCTGGTAATGGGCAGATCATTTTTAATAATGGCTCGCATTTCTTGATCAATTCTTGATAAATCAGACGGGGTTAGCTCTCTCTTGCCCCGTAATTCGCAATAATTTCCCTCGGCAATGGAATGCTCGATTTTTAGTCGGCAATCAGGGAAAATCCTGGTAACTGCGGCTAAAAGCACAAAATATAGGCTTCGTTTATAAATTCTCATGCCCGCGTCAGTGGAGATATCTAACCATTCCACGGTACTGTCTGCATAAAGAGGATAGGTTAATTCTTGGAGTTCACCATTGACCAAGGCTCCCACGATGGGAAAAGAGCTTGCGGGATACTGATCCAATAGATTCTTCAATGATATCCCTTGCATGGATTCATATATATTTCCCTTGATTGTAATTTGTACAGTCCTCGGATTAGGTACACTCATATTGTCAGCCTCCTTGTAAAGATACTTCAACATTTAGTAAAAAAGTCCTTCCCATTTTAATGTATGAAGGGGGACAAAAATATGGGATTGACAGTTGCATAATTTCCCAACATAATGAGGGTGTCTTTGGATTATCTGAATGAAATGATAAATATACTTTTATATGGCGTAGGTAAAAGGGAGGAATAGTAGATGGTGCGCTTCATTGCAGGTTTTTTCTTATTAAGTAGTTTGCTGTTGGGGACGGGGTGTATGTCTCAGCCGGTTAGTTCTTTGCAGGCTTCCGGTACCATTGAAGCAAATGAAGTTTTTGTTGGGGCGGAAGTAGGCGGCAAGGTGGCATCTTTTTTAGTCTCTGAAGGAGATGTGGTCAAGGAGGGCCAGGAGATTGCCCGAATAGATGATACCATGCTTAGATGGCAGGTAGCGCAGGCGGAGGCGGCAGCTGAAGCGGCGGAAGCACGTTTAGGAGAAACGAAAAAGGGAAGTCGTATAGAAGAGATTCGCCGATCAGAATCCACTGCGGCTCAAATGGCAGCTGTAAAAGAAGGCGCCCGGGCTTCCCTTGAAGCAGCTCAAGATGAGTATGAAAGGATTAAGAATCTTTTGGATCAGGGGGCAGCCACTGAAGAGCAGTGTGACTCTGCCAAGGCAAGATTAGCAGCTGCTCAAAGCCAATATGATGCAGCAGATTATCAACACCAAGCTGCCTTAGAACAGGTGAAACTTATTAAAGCAGGGGCTACCAAAGAGACCGTTTCTGCAGCAGAGGCCACATTCAACCAGGCGGTGGCGGCTTGGGAAGCTTTAAAAGTTCAATTGGAGAAAACCAAAATAACTGCTCCTATAGAAGGGATTGTGACTGAAAAAACCGTGGAAGCCGGAGAAACCATCAACATGGGTAGTACGGTAGCAGTTGTTACCAATTTAAGAGACCTGTGGGTGGAGGTTTTTATTGCCGAAGCAGACCTAGGTAAAATTAAGCTGGGCGATCAAGCTCTGATCAAGGTGGATGCTTTTCCTGAGGAAGGTTTCCCCGGAGAAGTGGTTTATATTTCTCATGAGGCGGAGTTCACACCAAAAAATGTGCAGACAAAAGAAGAGAGAACCAATATGGTGTTTAAGGTAAAAATTGCTGTTGATAATGAAGAAGGCCGATTAAAACCGGGGATGCCGGCGGATGTGAGCTTTAAAGATTAGGAGGGTCTGCTTTGGAATATGCCATTGAGGTATCTCATTTGACTAAGGATTTCGGAAATCAGCGGGTGGTAAACGGAATTTCTTTCTCCATTAAACCTGGAAGCATCTTTGGTTTTCTCGGTCCCAATGGCTCCGGAAAATCAACAACCATTCGGATGCTTTGTGGAATATTAACTCCAACAGAAGGGACGGGCTCTGTTTTAGGAATTCCGTTAAAAGACGGAGAAAGCATTAAACAGGAAATTGGTTATATGTCCCAAAAATTCAGCCTTTATGAAGATTTGTCTGTGGAAGAAAATTTGAAATTTTATGCTATGATATACGGATTGGGTTCCCGGCAAATGGGACAACGGATTAAAGACCTAGTAGAACTGGCCGGGCTTGTGGGAAGGGAAAAACAACTGGCCGGCACTCTGTCTGGGGGCTGGAAGCAGAGGTTAGCCCTAGCTGCATCCTTAGTTCATAGACCAAAGCTCCTTTTTTTAGATGAACCGACAGCAGGAGTAGATCCTTTATCTCGAAAAATTTTTTGGGATCTCCTTTATTATTTGTCCCGGGAAGAAGGAGTAACTATTTTGGTTACTACCCATTACATGGATGAAGCGGAAAAGACCGATGTGGTAGGCTTTATCTTCCGCGGAAATTTGCTGGATTTCGGTACTCCTGCAGAAATTAAGATGAAGCATCAATTAGAGTCTTTGGAGGAAGTCTTTATTTCCCATGTAGCTAAAGAAGGACCGGGAGCGGATTTTGCCCGAAAGGAGGCAAGGAAATGAAGTGGGTCAGAATAAAAGCGATTATATGGAAGGAGTTTATCCAAATTCGCCGGGATAGACCGAGCCTAGCCATAGCTTTAGCTATGCCCATTATGATGATGCTTGTTTTCGGGTTTGCGGTAAATACCGATGTGGATCATATTGATACGGTGGTATTTGATCAGGATATGTCTTCCGCCAGCAGAAGGCTGATTAAGAGCTTTGAAACCACAGGAACTTTTGATCTTATTGATCATGTTTCCAGTCAAAAAAAGATTAGGGAAGTTATTGACGGCGGCAAGGCTAAAGTAGGTCTGATTATTCCTCCTGATTATAACAAAGAATTAGTTAGAGGTGAGAGCACCGGGATCCAGATATTAATTGATGGGTCAGATCCTTTAGTAGCACAAAAAGCACTTTCTACAGCCCAGATGTTGGTTCAGGTCAAATCCTTTGAAATTCAGCAGGAAAGGTTGGAGAAAAGTGGCTTGAGCCGAGACCTTCAACTCCCTATTAGTTTAAGCAGCAGGGTCTGGTATAATCCGGATATGGATAGCATTAAGTTTAATATTCCCGGGTTAGTAGGTGTAATTTTACAAAATATTACCGTACTGTTAACGGCTTTTGCCTTAGTAAGGGAAAGGGAAAGAGGAACCTTGGAGCAATTGATAATTACTCCTATTAGGCCGGCGGAGTTGATTATGGGAAAGCTTGTTCCCTATATCTTTATCGGGCTTTTTGATGTGCTTTTGGTTATTGCCTTAGCTGTATTTCTTTTTTCTGTGCCAATCAAAGGGAGTTTTCTCCTCTTAATGGTTCTGTCTGTAGTATTTTTATGGACGGCCTTAGGTTTTGGGCTTTTAATTTCCACCATTGCCAAAAACCAGCTTCAGGCTATGCAGGCCTCTGTTGCTCTTATTCTCCCTAGCATCCTATTATCCGGATTTATGTTTCCCCGGGAGTCTATGCCCGGAGTTATTTATGCTATCGGTAATTTTATTCCCATTACCTATTTTTTAAGGATCTTAAGGGGAATTATCCTTAAAGGAATCGGGCTGGAATTTTTGCTCCAGGAGGTTGTCTGGCTTACCGTTATGAGCGCCGGAATATTTATCATATCTGTAAAAAGGTTTCGGAAAAAGCTGGATTAATCTTTATTTTAACTCTTTCACATACGCCTTATCATTTACAATTTTCGTAATTCGATAAATTTTATTTTCCGCAGTAATATATTCATCCCCTACACTTAACGGCACTGAGGTATGGGTAAGGGTTTCATTATCTGCCATATTTACAACCCAGTATCCTGATGAGCTATGGGGTGAGTTTTTACGGGGGGCATTATCTCCTCTAAATACTGGGAATATTACCACTAAGATAATTAAAAGCAAAAGAAGAGCAGGAAAAAACCTTTTCACCTAACAACCCTCATTTATCTGTGGTCTTTTAAGTAGTTTTTCCTGCTATTTTGTTCTTATGTATTATTTTGCTTTTTTATTGTCAGAAAGGTTGTATGTGATATCTTTTATCTCAGGTTCTCTGCATTCAGAGGCTGGAGGCTTTCCGGGATAAATCGACCGTTTTTTCTAATTAGGACATCATCAAAGAAAATTTCGCCACCGCCTAATTCTTCAGTTTGAATAGAGACTAAATCCCAGTGAATGGCGGATTTATTCCCGTTATCAGCGTCTTGATAACAGGAGCCAGGCGTGAGATGAAAACTGCCCATAATTTTTTCATCAAAAAGGGTGTCTTTCATGGGCTTTAAAATATAGGGATTAACCCCCAAAGCAAATTCCCCGATGTAACGGGCACCTTCGTCTGTATCTAAAATTTTATTAAGTTTCTCTGTGTAATTAGCACGGGCCTTTACTATTTTCCCCTGATTAAACTCAAAATAGATATTTTCATAGGTAATACCTTGATAGGAAGCGGGGGTATTAAAGGTGATGGTACCGTTCACCGAATCTTTAACCGGTGCGGTATAAACTTCTCCGTCCGGAATGTTAAGCTGGCCGTCACATTTGACAGCAGGAATGTCTTTGATTGAAAAGCTAAGGTCAGTGCCCGGCCCGGTAATTCTCACTCGATCCGTCTTATTTAATAAATCCACCAGTCCGTCCATGGCTTGAGACATTTTACGATAATCCAAGTTGCATACATTAAAATAAAAATCGGTAAAGCTATCGGTGCTCATTCCTGCTAATTGTGCCATGGAATGGTTGGGATATCTTAGAACCACCCATTTGGTCTTCGGTACGCGGATTTTATGGTGTACCGGATCTACCCAATATTTCATATACAACTGCATTTTATCTTCGGGTACATCACTAAGCTCGTTGGCGTTATCTCCCGCTCTGATGCCAATGTAAGCATCCATTTCGCTCATCCGTGCGGATTCCCATTTGGCAATTGACTCCAATTGTTCCTGCTCCGCATTTTCCAGGAGCAGGCGGTTAACTTCTGTGTTTTTTATAGAAACAAAAGGATAACCACCTGCATGATAGATTTCTTTGATTAGTTCCTTGACCAAGCCTAATTCAAAGCCTGATAATTCAATAAGCACCTTTTCTCCTGGCTTTAGTTTTAAGGAATAATTAACTAAGTTTTTTGCTAGTGTTTGAAATCTAGGGTCTTTCATAAACCTTCCTCCTTTTACCGGTAATAGTTTCCGGATTAAAATCATTTTAGCAAATTGAAAGGAACTTGACAAATGAAGGGATTTAAGAGAGAAATTGATAGATATTTCTTGAAAAAAGTATAGTTTAACTATGAAAAATATCATATAATGTAGATGTAAGGGAAGGAGATATAAAGGAGGGATCATAGTGAAGGGGATGGTTATTCGTTGGGTGTTAAACGCTATCGCTTTGTTGATTACGGCCGCTTTGTTCCAGGGAATTGAAATTGCAGGGTTCCTGTCTGCATTTGTCGCGGCTATTGTATGGGGAATTGTTAATGCGGTAATTCGTCCCATAGTCGTGTTATTGACGCTACCCCTTAACTTAGTTACCTTAGGCCTTTTTACATTGTTGATTAATGGTTTTATGTTGAAAATTGTAGATGTTGTTGTAGTAGGGGTTACGATTCAAGGATTCTGGGCACTAATTTTTGGTGCACTGGTATTGACAATTATCAGCGGTGTTTTGTCATCCATAGTCAGAGACAGCTAGAGTTAACTTTAGTTTGTTAAAGGTATTGGTTATTAAACTGGGAATTCCTTTCTCTGGGGATTGCCCAGTTTTTTGTTGCTATGAATGTGTGTATAATTAATATGCTAATTGAAATAATATGTACTGTGATTTTTATTAAAAATCCTTGAAATTTCTGGTATAAAAATAACGGGGAAATTCCTCGAAATTACTCAGAATTTCACTGATTTTTCACTGGTTTTTTACTGAGGAACTTGATTTTTATTTATGAGAATGCTATAATTTTTATGAAAATTTAGAAAATCAATGAAAAGGAGATTACATATGGCAGTTAATTTAAAAGGAAGAAGTTTTCTTACACTGATGGATTTCACCCCCCAGGAAATTAGGTACATGTTGGATCTAGCCCATGATCTGAAATCTAAAAAAAGAGCAGGAATCTATAATTACCTGCTTAAGGGGAAAAATGTTGTTCTCTTGTTTGAAAAAACCTCTACTAGGACAAGATGTGCCTTTGAAGTTGCCGCTTTAGAAGAGGGGGCACACGTGACTTTCCTTGATTCTAAGAGCTCCCAAATGGGTAAAAAAGAATCCTTGGAAGATACAGCGAAAGTATTAGGACGTTTTTATGACGGTATTGAATACCGTGGTTATGAACAATCTGTAGTAGAAGATCTGGCTAAATATTCTGGCGTTCCTGTTTGGAACGGGTTAACAGACGTTGACCATCCTACCCAGATTTTAGCTGACTTAATGACCATTGAAGAGCATGTAGCGAAACCTTTACATAAAGTAAAAGTCGTTTTTTGCGGCGATACCAGAAACAATATGGCTTATGCCTGGATGTACGGATGTGCAAAAATGGGTATGCATTTTGTAGCTTTAGGACCCAAAGAGCTTAGCCCCAGTGCAGATGTTATGGCCAAGGTTAACGAAGTGGCTAAAGAAACAGGTGCAGTAATTGAATTTAGGTCTGATATAGAAGCTGTAAAAGACGCAGATGTCCTCTATGCCGATGTTTGGGCATCCATGGGTGAAGAAGATCAGATTCCGGAAAGGGTAAGACTTCTTACTCCTTATCAGGTGAATATGGACATGCTAAAGAAAACAGGCAATCCTGATGTGATCTTTTTGCATTGCCTGCCGTCATTCCATGATTTTGAAACCCAAATGGCAAAGGAACAGATGGATAAGGGTTATGATATCCGCGAAGTAACAGATGAGGTATTTAGAAGCAGACATTCTGTAGTATTTGATGAAGCAGAAAACAGAATGCACACCATCAAAGCCGTAATGGTTGCTACACTTGCCTAAAATATACGATTAAAAATGGGCTGTCGCATTAATTAATTGCGACAGCCCTTTCTCGTTGGAGAAGACATGTTAGGGTTGCATGATATGCAACCCTTATTTATCCTCTACAAAATAAACTCGGCCTTGTTCCAATTTAGCGATGCGGGCTAGTGATTCTACTCGTACGCCGGCTTCCCGTAAGGCTCTGCCTCCATTCTGAAATGCCTTTTCAATGACAATTCCTACTCCTACTAGCTCAGCATTTGCCTGGCGCACTATTTCGATCATACCTCGGGTAGCTTCTCCGGTAGCCAAGAAATCATCAATAATCAATACCCTGTCATTGGCATTTAAATAAGTAGTGGACACCATAATATCTACATCTTCATGTTTCGTAAAAGAATGTACCCGGCCGGAATAGGCTTTGTTTGTCATGGTGGAAGGCCGTTTCTTTTTGGCAAAGACCACCGGCACCTGTAAAGACAAGGCTGTCATAATGGCAATAGCTATGCCGGAAGCCTCCAAGGTTAGTACTTTGGTTATTTTCTCCCCCTGAAACCTCTTTGCGAATTCTTTGCCCATTTCTTGCATTAATACCGGATCAATTTGGTGGTTTAAAAAAGAATCAACTTTGAGAATTTGCTCCGAAAGAATTCTCCCTTCTTCCCGTATTTTTTGCTTTAAAATATCCATTATTTTCGACTACCTCATTTCTTATCTTTCTTCCCGGTCGTAAGGCAGTCCCAAGGCACCTGGCGGACTTACCCGGTGATTCTTGGTTTCTCGGGTAATTAAGATCATGACCAAAATAGTACAGATGTAAGGGAGCATTTTTAAGAAGAAGGGGGAAATCGCGATACCTTTAGTTTGAATCCGGAACCCTAAGGCATCCAAGCCACCAAAGATATAGGAACCGGCCAAACATTTAAGGGGATTCCAGGTTGCAAAGACCACCAAGGCTACTGCAATCCAGCCTCTTCCTGCTGTCATATTCTCCAGCCAGGAGGGGGCATAGGCAAGGGATAAATAAGCACCACCCAAACCTGCCAGCATTCCGCCTAGAATCACATAAAGATAACGGGTACGAAAGATACTGATTCCCACTGCATCAGCAGCGGCGGGGTTTTCCCCTACAGCATTTAAAGATAATCCCCAGCGGGTTTTAAAAATTATTACAGCAAAACAGACTACCAGTACATAACTTAGATAAACCAAGGCATCCTGTCGGAAAAAAATCGGGCCGATAAAGGGAATATCCGATAAAAAGGGAATGGCAAATGTTTTAAAGGAAGCCGGGGCAGGAATGCCAATCATGGATTTGCCTAGAAAGCCGGAAAACCCTTGTCCGAAAATGGTTAATGCTAGTCCCGATACCACTTGATTCGCCCGTAGGGTGATGGTGAGAAATGCATGAATAAAGGCCATACATCCCCCGGCAAGCAAAGCGGCAAGAGCCCCCATCCAAGGGCTATGGGTAGCAGCATTTACCATAAAACCGGCCACGGCACCTACCAACATCATCCCTTCCACACCCAGATTTATGACGCCGGCTTTCTCTGTTAATGTTTCCCCTAAGGCGGCAAAGAGGATGGGCGTGCCTGCGGTAATTGCCGTAGCGAACAAAGTTACGGTAAAAATATTATCCATTATCCTACCTCCTTAGGTGTAGTTTTTTTATTTCCCAGGGAAATTTTAATATTATAGTTGGTTAGGATTTGTCCTCCCAGTACAAAGAAGAGAATTAATCCCTGCATCATATTTACGGTAGCCACCGGCAGGCCCATTAACTGAATAGCATATCCCCCCACCAAAAGACCTCCGAATAAGAAAGAAACCAAGGCCAGAGTGGCGGGATGCAGCCGGGCGAGCCAAGCAACA
Organism: Bacillota bacterium; assembly: GCA_050952465.1. Taxonomy (GTDB): domain Bacteria; phylum Bacillota; class Dehalobacteriia; order Dehalobacteriales; family Dehalobacteriaceae; genus DUPU01. The sequence goes on from JBMNKZ010000007.1 coordinate 463,566, forward strand.
ATGATAGCGGTATAGCCATAACCGGGGCTCAAGCCCGGCTGCAGCCTACCTGCAATACCTGATACTTCAGACATACCGGCAATCCCTGCTAATCCCCCGCTTAAAAAAAGCACGATACAAATATTCTTTTTAATATTCATACCGGCATAACGGGCAGCAGCAGGGCTTTCACCAATTACCCGCACTTCGTACCCCCATTTGGTATGACGGATTAATATGAATACTATAATGGCAGCAATCACGGCAAAAAGAAGTCCCAGATGAATCCGGCTGCCACCTAGAGAGGGTAAAATAGCGGCCGGGACAAACTTAGCTGTCAAGGGAAAATTAAAGCCTTCCGGGTCTTTCCAGGGTCCGTAAACCAAGTAGTCCGCCCACAAAATGGCCACATAATTCAACAGTAAAGTCGTAATGGTTTCATTAACCTTTAGATAAGCTCGAGGAATAGCAGGAATTAAGGCCCAGAAAGCCCCGGCTAAAAACCCCATTAAAAGCATAAACGGTATCATAATAATAGCGGGAAGGCCGGGAAAAGAGAGAGCCACCCATGTTGCTGCAACAGCTCCCATATAGATTTGACCCTCAGCACCGATATTCCAAAGCTGCATGCGAAAGGCGAGGGATACACCTAAACCCGCCAGCATTAGAGGAATGGCTTTGACAATACTCTCTGTGATTCCATAATAGGTGGTAAAGGCACTTTGTATCAGCATTTTATATACTTCTATCGGATTGGTACCGTTTAGGGCAAAGAAGATACCCCCTACTAGAAGGGACAGTAATATTGAAACAACAGGAACTGTAATCACCATTAAGGTAGAGGGAGTCATTCTTTTTTCAAAAGTGATTTTCATGATGCTTGTTCCTCCTGAGAATTGGCGATGCCCGTCATTAAGAATCCTAACTTTTCTTTGGTAGTAGATGAGGGAGATTCTTCTCCCATAATTTTTCCTTCAAAGAGTACAATAATGCGATCGGATAATTGTAAGATTTCATCCAAGTCTTCTGAAATTAACAGCACCCCTGTCCCGGCGTTTCTTTGAGCCAGAAGGAGAGAACGAACTGATTCCGTAGCACCGATATCCAGGCCCCGTACCGGGTAAACGGCAACAATTAAACGGGGATTGGTTGAGATCTCCCGAGCTAGCAAAAGTTTTTGGAGATTACCACCGGACATTAGTTTTACAGGGCTGTCCAGACCGGATATTTTTACGTTGAACTCTTCTATTAAAGTTTTAGTTTCTTCCCGTACCGGGGCATATTTCAAAAACCAGCCGGATTGGTCTTTTCCCCGATACTTTTTCAGCATCACATTGTCTACGGCATTTAAATTAGGGATCAGTCCCATGCCTAAACGGTCTTCCGGCACATGAGATATGCCGGCATCGATGAATTTTTGAGGTGGCATACCTGTATAATCCTTGTCGTCAATCAATATCCGACCCTGAGTTATACCGCGTAATCCTGTGATTATTTCAACAAGTTCTCTTTGTCCGTTGCCGGCTACCCCCGCGACACCTACAATCTCACCGGCGTTAATTTGTAATGATATATCTGTTAAACCGGGAAGCCCTTTATCATTTAAAGCCCGGATATTTTCCAATTTAATAATAGGAGTATGCTTATGCGCGACTTTCTGACCTCTGTCTTCCAAGATGTCATGTCCCACCATGAGTTGGGCTAATTCTTCTTTATTTGTTCTAGTCTTTTCCAAAGTAGCGATGGATTTTCCTCCCCGAAGCACCGTCACCCGATCAGCCATATCCAACACTTCCTGCATTTTATGAGTTATCACAATTACTGCCTTACCGCTGTCTGCCATTTTTCTAAGGGTGAGAAATAAATCATGGGATTCTTGCGGTGTTAGTACCGCGGTCGGCTCATCTAGGATTAAAATATCTGATCCCCGATAAAGCATTTTAATAATTTCCACCCTCTGCTGTTCCCCAACCGACAGCTGCCAGATCTTGGCTTTTGGGTCTACAGCCAAGCCATATTTTTTGGATATTTCCTGAATAGTTTTAAATATTTTAGCTTTATTCAACCAAAAAGAATTGCTGGTGGAGCCTAAGATAACATTTTCCGCTACGGTTAAGGGAGCGACAAGACGAAAATGCTGATGGATCATACCAATGCCCAAGGAAATAGCATCTTTAGGAGATTTAAGATTGACAGGTGTGCCTTTGATATACACTTGTCCTTCCTCTGCTTTGTAGAGACCGGTGAGAATATTCATTAAGGTGCTTTTGCCGGCCCCGTTTTCCCCTAAAAGAGCATGAATTTCTCCTGCTCTAATTTCAAGATTTACATCTTTGTTAGCGGTAACACCGGGAAACCTCTTTGTAATACCCTCCATTTTAACCATTAAACGGTGTTCCATGTTTATCCCCCTAATAAAAATAAATAAATGTAAGGCTGCCGGTTATACCGGCAGCCAAATAAAATTTAATCAGAACAAATTATTTCGGGCTACCTTCTACTCCCTGAACAAACCAATCCATATTTAAGATCTCATCGCGAGTCATTGTGGTTCCTTCAGGTACCTTTACTGCACCGGTCTGGTCTTTAATTGGCCCGGTCCAAATATTTAATTCTTCGGAAATAATGTCAGCCTTTTTGCTATCAATCAGTTGTTTCACATCATCTGGTAGAAAGTCGGCATAAGGAGCAAGATCCACAATTCCTTCTGCCATGGAGCCCCAGTATTCTTCAGTCTGCCAAGTGCCTTCCTGCACTGCTTTCACTGTTTTCGTATAATATGGCCCCCAATTCCATATCGGTCCGGTTAAAACAGCATTGGGTGCAAATTGTGTCATATTGCTGTTATAACTTACCGCATATGCACCGGCCTCTTCGGCAGCTTGCATTGGCCCAGGTGTATCCTGGTGCATGGCAATGACATCAACTCCGTCTTGCAGTAGACTTTCAGCAGCGTCCTTTTCTTTGGCCGGGTCATACCAGGTGTTTGTCCAGACAACCTTTACCTTGACATCAGGATTCACGGAAAGGGCACCCATGGTAAAAGCATTAATGCCGCGAATACATTCCGGGATGGGGAAAGCAGCTACATAGCCAATGGTGTTAGCCTTCGTCATCTTTCCGGCCGCAATACCGGAGAGATATCTGGGTTGCTCGATTTGTCCAAAATATGTGCCGGCATTTTTTGCTGTTTTATAGCCGGAGCAATGGAGAAAAACTACATCCGGGTTCTGTTCGGCTACTTTAATTACACTGTCCATATAACCAAAGCTTGTAGCAAAAATCACCTTGCAGCCTTGAGAAACCATTTGATTTAATACTCGCTCCGCATCGGCAGGATTTTCGCTCACGGATTCTGCTTTAATTAACTCTACACTGTCACCTAGTTCTTTTTTCATGTATTCTGCGCCTAAATCATGAGTATAGGTGTAACCGGCATCGCCAATTGGTCCTACATAAATGAAGCCTACTTTAGTTGGTTCCTTTTGATCATTTTGTCCTTCAGAGTCCGGGGTCTCGGCATCTTGCTTACCGCATCCCACGGCTAAAGCAGCAATCAGCAAGATTGCCAGCATCATTAATGAAAGTTTTTTGAATGTTTTCATGAAATTTCCTCCTGATTAACTGTTAATAAACTTTTTTGATTGCTAAACTTTGCTATATTAAACTCTTCCCTCCTTAGTGTTTTTTATATTTGTAGGCGTTTGCGAAACACCGCAGCCCGCATAAATACAGGCTTTTGTTAACGTTTTTTATATATAACTCCTCTCCAAAATGCGGTAAAATTAAGTTGTAAACAATAATAAAACAACATCTCGGAAAGGAGTTATAAACTAATGGTAAGGCCTAAACAATTATCTCTCGCCGATATTTATTCCGACTGTAATAATGTTTTTGAAAACGATAAATATCATTTTCTATCGCTTCTTGAAGATAACATTAATCTTGAGGAACTTATTCCTGCTTCCTTCTATACTCACTTTTATTCCTATTTTGGCAGAAAGCGTATATACCCTCTTTCCGGTTTCCTTTGGGCACTGATCCTTCAGCGAATTTTCTCCATCCCCACTGACTCACTTCTTTTAATCTTTCTCCAATACTCAAAGGAACTTCGTGACTTTTGTGGTTTTTCGAAGGTTCCCGATGCCTCTAAGATCACCAGGTTCAAGCAGGAGTTTCTAATGGACTTACAATCATTTTTCGATTCACTTGTTGATGTCACCGAACCGATATGCCAAAAGATTAATGCATCCCTTGCCTCCATGACCATCTTCGATACTTCCGGCATCGAAGCCTTTGTTACTGAAAACAATCCCAAGTATGCCAACCGCATTATCAGTCAGCTAAAAACTTTTAAGAAAGCAATGGGGCTCGATAACTCCTATGACCCCTACAAAGCAGCCTATAAATCCATGCCTTCCCATGCTGCTTCAAACCAGGCCATTAAACAGCTCTACATCAATGGACATTTTTGCTATGTTTTCAAGTTTGGTATTATTACCAACGGTCTTGGTATTGTCCGTGACATCTCTTTTTACAATAAAGATTTCATAGATGCTCACCCGGACATTATTGTGGAAAAGAAAACCGATTCTCCCGAAGAAGATAAATCCCTTGGAGATGCCAAAGCCCTTATCCCTGTTCTTAATGATTTTTTTGATAAGCATCCTTTAATCAATCCAAAGGTTTTCCTCGGCGACGCTGCTTTTGACACGGTTAACATCTATAAATCCCTGTTTACTGAACTGAATTTTGAAAAAGCATACATACCTCTTAATTCTCGTTCTGGGCTTGGAAACCAGGACTATACCATTAACGAAGATGGTATTCCTTGCTGCCCTCAAAATCTTCCTATGAAACCGGAAGGCAGCAAATCTAACCTAAAATGCGGGATTCCAACTTTTAAATTTGTCTGCCCTAAAATGTCCTGGGACAAGTGCGACGATGGCAAATATCGCCGCCGTACCCACTGTGATAATCCTTGTACTGACTCTCTGTGCGGACGAATGCTTTACGTTTATCCCGAGAAGAATCTTCGCGCTTACCCCGGTACAATCCGTGGCACCGAGGAATGGGATAAAACCTACAAAATTCGTTCCGTTGTTGAAAAATCTATTAACCATTTCAAAGATAGTTTTTGTCTTGCCGGTCGCAGAACCCAGAATGAAAAGACATTACATGCTGATTTATTATTAGCCGGCATTACCCAGTTAATCACGGTTGTTCTTGCTGACCGCATTCATAAACATGAATACATTCGCAGTCTGAAGCCACTCATTGCATAGAAATATATTGTAATTCCATATACCTATCCCTTGGGGGTATTTCCTGCGCCCATTTTTTCTACCTACACCAGAAGTAAAACTTTTTAGCCTTTTCGTCCTGAAAAAAATTTAATTTGTATTGTTCCCAAGCCATCTTGAACTTTTTATTCTAGTCCATTTTGCAATTACTTATTTTATATTTGAGATTTATAAAACTAATTCCATGCTGAGAGCAAAAATCCTGCAAAAAACCCGAAGATTTTTAAAAATAAATTACCTAATGTTCGTTTATTTCAGTTAACATTCAAAAAAACATTTAAAGAAACCCGGGGCTACCGGGTTTCAAAAAACTTTCTTAATTTGTACGCAAAGAATCTTGATCCGTTTCTTACAAACAGACTACCATGGCGGATGTTGCCCCTAATAATGCCCCAATAATTACATCGGATGGATAGTGGAGGCCTAAATAAATCCGAGAAACTCCTACCAAAATTGATAAGGGGAGTACAATCGGCGCAAATAAAGGAAAGTCAACAGCAAGCACTGTAGTTAAAGAAAAACTGGCTGCTGTATGTCCAGAAGGAAAGGAATAATCCTTCAAGATGAGGTGCTGCCAAATTTTTGTATTTGGGACGGTAATAAACGGACGATGCCGAGGTAAGAATTTCTTGGCAGCTTGCACAATTAATTGGCTGCCTGACATGGCTAATAATACCTCTCGTCCCAATGATTGGACAGATAAGAGAAGCATTAAGCAAATAGATACTGAAACTTTTAAACCGCCTAAGTGGGTTATTTTTGGCATTATATTATCTAAAAAAGAACACTGCCATTTTCTGTTAATCAAACAAAATAGTAATTTATCTAAGATTAATATTCGATGCATTGGTCACCACCTCAGTTATAATTAGTCATTAATTCTATAGATAGACGAAATAACCTGCCTGATATATTTATTTTTTTGGCACAATATCTGACTCACTAGTCAAGTTTTCACTCCCGGAATAACCGCAGATGGGACAAGTAGAAGCAACGGGACGTGCGGCTTCGAAGGAATTTTTACATCTGGCACATATATAGGAGTGAAAAATTCTGTCGGAAGCTTCATATTGGTTAATCAATGTTATAACCTCCTAAACAAAATCCTGGAAAATTATCAAGTTTATAAAAATTATTATGCAAAAGTTTTCTTTATTTATTCTTATTGTAAGGATGAATTCAAAAAGGCGTATATTATGGGTATAATTTACTCTAAGAAAGAAGGAGGTTAAAAATTAAAATGTCCGATACAGCTTTAAGAAATATAATTAAAGACCAGGGACCCCTTACCTTTGCCTCATTCATGGAATTAGTCTTATACCATCAGGAATATGGATATTATAATTCTGGGCAGCCCATCATTGGAAAAGAGGGCGATTTTTATACCAGTGTTCATGTTAGTTCCCTTTTTGGGGAATTGATTACCGAGCAATTAGCTGACATGGCTAACCTTTTTGAGGGCTCTGTTTTCCAACTGGTAGAGTACGGGGCGGGAAAAGGTTTTTTAGCTTATGATATTCTAGAAACCATGGAAAAGAACTATCCTGATCTATTTTCATGTACCCATTATTATATCATAGAAGCAGGACGGGAATTAAAAAAAGGACAGCAAAAGTTGCTATCAGTTTTTGGTAACAGGGTGCGATGGATAGATAGTTTGAATATGGTGGATAAACCTTTTCGGGGTTGTGTCCTTTCCAATGAATTGGTGGATGCCTTTCCCGTTCATCTGGTGAAAAATGAAGAGGGTGAATTGAAAGAAATTTATGTTATAGCAGAGAATCAGGAAATAAAAGAGATTACCGGGCCGCTTTCCACACCTGTTTTAAAAGATTATTTTGACTCCATGGGGATTCGGTTGTTAGAAGGACAACGGGGAGAAGTATGTTTAGCGGCGAAAAACTGGCTGAAAGAGATCGGGGAAACACTGGATCAGGGCTTTGTTATTACCATTGATTATGGTTATGAAGCAGATCTTCTTTATCATCCTATTAGAAAAGATGGAACAATAATGTGTTATAAAAAGCATAAGTCATCTCCGAATCCATATATTAATTTAGGAGAGCAGGATATTACCGCCCATGTTAATTTTACTGCATTACAAAAATGGGGAAATGAGTTTGGGTTGACCACAACAGGTTTTACAAATCAAATGCATTTTTTATTTAACCTTGGTATGGTGGAGAAGCTGAGTAAAAATCCGGAAAAGGCGTTGAGTGCCCAGCATTTATTAGATCCTGAAGGCATGGGAGGTATTTTTAAAGTGTTGATTCAGCAAAAAGGGACAGTAAATAAGCTGCTAAAAGGACTAATCCCCTTACCATAATTTTCTACTCCTAAAATCGGCCATGGCGACTAAAAATAATATAGGGAAGGAGGTAAATATATGCCCCGTTCTATTAATTGGTTACCGTGGTGTCAGGATACTTTTTCAAAAGCCGCTCTTGATAATAAGCCGATTTTAATGTATTTAACAGCACACTGGTGCAGCTGGGGCGCGATCATGGATGATACAACTTTCCAGGATGCACAGGTAGTTAACCTGGTGGAAGATAGTTTTATACCGATAAAAGTTAATGTGGATAAATATCCCCATGTAGCAGATCGTTATCATTTTGGAGGCTATCCCAGTGTGGTTATTTTAACCAGCGAGGGGCAAATCCTAAAGGGAGAGAACTATCTATCGGAAGAATTAATGAAAGGAACTTTAGAGGATGTATTAAAGAAGTATAACGGTTGGAAGATAATATTTTCGGCTAAAAAGAAAAAGCATAATCTGGGAAAAATTAAGCCTAATTCCATAGCTTTAAAGCAGGGTAATTTTTTACCCTTGTCAATCTTTGAAGTTAATGAAATTATTGCCAATGCCTATGACCAGGAATTTGGTGGTTTTATAATATCCCATCAAAAAATAAAGTTTCCTTTACCGGAGATACATGATTATTTATTGCTTTATGCTGAAAATAACCCAGGAAGTGCTGAAGAAATGATGGTTAGGCATTCTCTTGATGCGATCTGGGCAGGAGAAGTATACGATCGTGAACGGGGAGGTTTTTTCCGTTTATGCGAAGGCAAGGATTGGACCCTGCCCCATGCGGAAAAGCTTTTGGATCATAATGCTAATCTGATCCGTAATTATTTAACAGCTTATGAGAAGCTTGGCTGGGGAGAATACGAGGTCTTAATTCGGGATAGTATTAGTTTTTTTATTTCTGAGCTTTTCAATGAGGAAACCCAGGTGTTTGGTGGAAGCAAGATCGGAAAGAAAGTTGATAAAACTCCCTTTACAAATTGGAACAGCATCATGAGTTCTTCATTGTTATTAGCTTACCGGGTATTAGGTGATCAAGAATATCTGGATCTGGCATTAAAGGTTATTGAGTCTCTTTGGTCCAGATGTTACCGATTGGGCCGAGGCATGAGCCATTATTATTTAAATGGGCCGGCTGAAGTAGAACTTTTTTCCGATCAAATAAAATACATAGAGGCCTTATATGATGCCTTTTCTTTGACAGAAGACAAAGTCTACCTGCACCGGATGGACTTATTAATGCGCTCCCTGGAAAAAAACTATCAATTGCCGGAAGGTAACTTTTCCGATATTCCCTTAACGGAAAAAAATCTTGGCTATTTATGTATTCCCTTGGTGCCATTTGTGGAAAATATAGATATGGCCCGGGTGTATATTAAGATGTCCCGGCTAATGGGATCAAATTATGCAGAAAAGGCCAGGCATATTTTAGAAAGTTTAAGCCCTATGATCCGGGAAAACCCTATCTTTGCTGCTAAATACGGTCAAGCTTTGATAGAAATGGATAATTATTGGGTAAAAAACCGTGTCTATAATAATTAATAAAAACTGCTTTAGTGGTGCAGACTGTAAGATGAGCTATGAATCAGAAATGGAAATTGGTAAAGATAAGGAGGTAAATAAAATAAGAAAAATAATTATTTTTGCAGTAGTTTTTATGGCTGCCTTTTTATGTTTTTCCTTTCCGTTAATGGCTTGTACCGACAATCAATTTTGCCCGGAATTAAAACTGACAGAGCCGATGCAGTCAGGGGAACACATTGCCGAGCTGCAGGAATTACTAAAATCAGGAGGGTATTATGTAGGGGAAATTGATGGTAATTATAATCCCTTGACAGAGCAGGCGGTGATTAGTTTTCAGAAGCAAAACAGCTTAACACCCAATGGGATTGTAGAATATCGGACATGGAATGCCCTGGCACTTCTTTATGAAAATGTGGTTGCCCCGAAAAAGCATAAAAACGGACCCCAAGGAGAGGTAACAATTTTAGTAGATCTAAATAAACATCAACTACATATTTTAGATGACGGTAAAGTCTTTAAAACTTATCCCATTGCCGTAGGAAAATCAAAAACCCCCAGTCCCGCCGGGGAATATAAAATCGTGCATAAGGCGATTAACTGGGGCACCGGTTTTGGCACCAGGTGGTTGGGTCTTAATGTGCCCTGGGGAATTTATGGAATTCATGGTACCAATAAACCGGGCTCCATCGGGCGGGCAGCATCCCATGGCTGTTTCCGTATGTTCAACAGAGATGTTGAAGAAATATATCCTTGGGTCCACATTGGAACAAGAGTAATTGTTACAGGATACACTCCTGGGTTTAAAGGTTTTAATAGACCGTTAAAAATTAAATCATCTGGTCAGGATGTGGCGATGCTCCAGTACCGGTTAAAGGAATTAGGTTTTAGTGTGGATTATGCCGACGGCCGCTATGGTGCTAATACGGAATTTGCTGTAAAACTTTTTGAAGCATATCATATGCTCCCCATCGATGGGGAAGCAGACATGGAAATGCTAAAACGATTAAATAAGTATTATGAAAAAGAAGCCCAGTAACGGGCTTCTTTTATTGAAAGTCATTATAGCTTTTATAAGCGGTGATTTTGTAACCATGCTCCTCCAGAGTTTTGATAATGGGTTCTCCGTAAAAGGTGGTTAAGCGGATGACGAGATAGGTTTTGCCTTCTTCCCGGAAAACAGCGACTCGGGAAATATTAGCTCCGTCTTCTTTTATGATTTGGGTAACGTTGGCCAAAACCCCGGGTTCGTCTGCCACTTCAATATCGATACGGCACCCCTGTTCTCTTACTCCCAAGAGGTCAATAAAGGCATCAAAGATATTGGTTTCGGTAATAATTCCTACTAATTTATTATTTTCCATTACCGGCAGGGCACCCACCTTATGTTCCCGCATAATAATAGCAGCTTCTTCAATAAAAGCATCAGGAGAAATGGTGAATACTTTTTGTTTTTTTGGTAATACATCTTTAATTTTCATCTTGGCTAACAGGTAATTAATTTCAAAAACACTGAGAGTAGTTGCCGGTGAGGGGGATACCTCGCTTAAATCTCGGTCTGTGACAATCCCCACCAATTTATTATTCTCTAAAACCGGAAGTCTTCTAATATTGTGTTTACGCATTAATTCCAAAGCGTCGGCAATAGTCGTTTGTTTGGTTATCGTAACCGGTTCTTTGGTCATTCTCGATCGTACATGCATTTTTAATCCTCCTCTCATTTTTGAGGTATTGTATTAATTATAATAAATTCTATTCCAATAGGCCATGTTCCTGCCGGCAAAATAATTCTTCCCAAATATTGTTTTTTATCTCGCTTTTCAAAGGGCGCGGCAGGATTTTCTGCTAACAAAGAGAAAATGATAATAAAAAATACGAAAAGAGGGAGCAGTGTTAATGAATATTAAAAACTGGCATAGGGATGTTTTGGGTGAGAAGGTAGCTCAAGCTTTGAAGAAAAATGAATTTGATGCCATGTATTTTTCTACCCGGAAAGAAGCTATCGCTCAGGTATTAAAATACATTGCTTCGGGAACAATTGTAGGCGTCGGTGGCTCGGTAACTATAGGCGAATTAGGTATCCTGGAAAAAGCCGAGGCCTTGGGAGCAAAGGTACTTAACCATAATAAACGGGGACTTTCCCCGGAAGAGAAAAACGAGATCCGCCGTCAACAGCTTTTAAGCGACGTTTTTCTTTGCAGCAGTAATGCTATTACTTTAGACGGATATTTAGTTAATGTGGATGGAACGGGAAATAGAGTTGCGGCTATGACCTTTGGCCCGAAAAAAATTGTGATCGTGGCCGGGACAAATAAAATCTGCCTGGATGAAAAGGCGGCGTTTGAAAGAATTCAAATGATTGCCTCTCCCATTAACAATAAAAGATTGAACATTCCTAATCCTTGTGTAGTGAGCGGAGTATGCTGTAACTGCCAAGGGAAAACAAGAATCTGCCGGATTTATTCGGTGCTAAAGAAAAAACCTACCTTAAGCGATATTACGGTAATTCTGGTGGGTGAAGATCTAGGTTATTAAGAAATGAAGGAGATTGACCATCATGGCACTTTCGGAAGACCAGTTAAAGAGATATAGCAGGCATATTGCCCTCCAGGAGGTAGGAAAGGCAGGGCAGGAAAAGCTCCTTAGTTCGAAAGTTTTGTTGATCGGAACCGGGGGTCTGGGTTCTCCCGTGGCTTATTATTTGGCAGCAGCAGGTGTGGGGAAGATCGGAATTCTCGATAGTGATCGAGTGGATTTATCTAACTTAAACCGACAGATTCTCTATAAAACAAAAGACTTGGGGAAAATAAAAGTGGAGCAGGCAAAAACCCAATTGGCAGAATTGAATCCGGATGTGTCAGTACAGGTTTATCATGAATGGTTTAATCAGGATAATGCTGAAAAAATTTGTTCCGGGTATGATGTCATCGTTGATTGCCTGGATAACTTTGCTGCTCGTTTTGTTTTAAATGATGTCTGTCTGAAGTTGAATATTCCCATGGTTCATGCCGGTGTTTATAAATACTTTGGCCAGACTTTAACTGTGATTCCGGGTCAAGGACCTTGCCTTAGATGTATTTATCCTGATGGGGAAATGCTGGATCAAGCCCCTAGTTGTGCCACAGACGGCCTGATTGGGGTCATTCCCGGTGTTATAGGAACTTTGCAAGTGATGGAAGTAATAAAACTTCTTTTGGGTATTGGAGAAGCAAATAAAGACTGCCTACTTTATTTTGACGGGCTCAGTTTGGGGTTTGACCGGATTAAGTTAAGCCCTAGGGTAGGTTGTATTTGTCAAAAGGGTCGATAACTAAATAGAATTCAGAGTATCTGGTCGTAATTAGAAAAGGGGATGTAACAAAAACTTATTTTTGCTGCATCCCCTTATAAATTCTTTTTTCATTCTTATTCAACTTTTCCCAGACTGTCAAAAGGCCATATCCGGAATAAGGCTTTCCCTTCGATATCATCCACCGGAACGAAAGAAACATCGGTACTTCTGCTGTCGTGACTGTTGCCTCGGTTGTCACCCATGACAAATACCGTGCCCGGCGGTACGATAGTATCAATCTCCCCGTCGGTATAATTTCCGTTAATGTATGGTTCTTTTTGTTCAATACCATTGACAAAGACCTTGCCGTCTTGAATCTTTATTCTGTCGCCGCCTAAAGCAATAGCCCTTTTCACATAAAAGGTTCCTGGGCGGTCGGGGGCATTTAGAATCACAATATCCCCCCGCTCGGGTGTACCGATAGTATAGACGATACGGTTGGTAAACAAACGGTCATGATCATGCAGAGTAGGATACATAGACTGACCGTACACTTCCGTGATTTGAAAAAGGTAAGTTCTGATAATAATGGCAATCACGATGGCAATTAAAAAAGTTTTTAAATATTCCCAGAGTACACTGCTGATTGATTTTTTCATTCTATCCACCTCTTAAAATAATATTATACCATATCTTGCAGAAAGTCCTAAACTTATTTTAGCATAGCCAGAAAAATTGTGACCAATAATAGGGTTAGGAGGTGCGAAAATTGAAAAGACTTTTATGGTCTATTTTTTTGTTTGCCATTATTTTGTCTTTACCCCTTCCTGTGGGAGCGGAACCCAGAGTACGGGCGGAAACAGCTGTTTTGATTGACGGACATACGGGAGAGATTCTGTGGGAAAAGGATGCTCATAAGTTTCGACATCCTGCCAGCACCATCAAAATGTTAACCTGTCTCATTGCCCTAGAGATGGCAGGACTAACAGACCCGGTAGAAGTTGGTGAAAAGGCACATCAAACATATGTCGGGCAAACAATTGGGCTGATGAAAGGTGATATCCTGACCGTGGAGGATTTAGTGGAGGCGTCACTACTCTGGTCAGCAAATGATGCGGCGGTGGCTTTGGGGGAACATATTGCCGGAGACCCTGAAATGTTTTCTATCTTGATGTATCATAAGGCCTGGGCTTTAGGGGCATATAAGTCCAGCTTTAGAAACCCAAATGGCTATTCTGTACCGGGACAGTATTCAACAGCCTATGACTTAGCTTTAATGGGCCGGGCTGCTATGGGCAATAAATTTATTGCGGATACAGTGCAAAAACCTGATCGGAAAATCCTATGGCTGAACAAATCAAAAACAATAACAGTGACAAATACCAATAAATTATTAGATTACTATCCATCGGCCAACGGTATTAAGACCGGTACCACCAATGCGGCGGGAGGATGTTTGGTAGCTTCTGCAGTACAGGGTGATAAGTGGCTTATCGCTACTATTCTGGGAAGTTCCAGACGATATGCCGATGCTGCCGCACTATTTGACTATGGTTTTGCTCTAAACCGGGAATAGTTTATAATTTGATTAAAATTAGTGGTACAAGCTGCGCAAAATTAGTTATAATAGAAAGAAAATATTAGGAAGCGCGTTGTATGCCTTCCGGGTAGTATTAAGGAGATCCCTTATGAAAGAAGTCACGATTTATACTGATGGTGCCTGTTCCGGAAATCCCGGACCGGGAGGTTGGGGTGCTATCTTGATGTATGGAGAACATAAGAAAGAAATTGCCGGTTATGTACCGCTCACGACCAATCAGCGTATGGAATTGACGGCGGTAATAGAAGGATTAAAACTGCTGAAAGAAGCCTGTCAGGTAAAGGTATATAGTGACAGTGCTTATTTAATTAATGCTTTTAATCAACGCTGGCTTGTCAATTGGCAAAGAAACGGCTGGAAAAATTCCAGGAAGGAGCCGGTGGAAAACCAGGATTTATGGAAAGAACTGCTAGGTTTATCCAAAATCCATCAGATTTCATGGATTAAGGTAAAAGGTCATGGGGATAACGTTTACAATAACCGCTGTGATGAACTAGCCCGAAATGAAATAAGCAAAAATAAATAAAAAAGTTTGTATAGAAAGCCTTCCTCAAATTACCGGGGAAGGCTTTTATCGTTCTTTTTTATTAACAGAATAAATAAATTTTATCACTGGCAGGATTTTGGCCCTATTTCTTAGTATATTAACAAAGTGTAATAATATTTTTAGTTGGGAGAATCAATATGGCAAGTATTAAACAGTTGAGGTCATTTATTACTGTTGCTGATTACAAAAGTTTTACCCAAGCTGCAGTATCCATGTTTATGACCCAGCCGGCAGTTAGCTCTCAAATTAAATCCCTGGAAGATACTTTGGGGCTTTCATTAATAGAAAGAAATGATAAAAGAGTGCAATTGACAGAAGCCGGTAGACTATTTTACCGGGAAGCTAAAGAAATTTTGGCGGTCTATGATCGGGTCGTGGAAAGCATGGAGGAATTTAAAGGCCTGAAAAAGGGTTGTTTAGCTTTAGGGGCCAGCACCATTCCCGGAGAATATCTAATGCCTCGATATATTGGAGAATTCCGTAAGCTTTATCCGGGAATCAACATCTCATTAACTATTGCCGATACCGGCCAAGTTGTAGAACTACTTTATGAGCGAAAAGTTGATTTAGGTGTAGTGGGCGCGAAGACAAAATCCAAGCATGTTAGCTATGTCCCATTTCTCGAGGATGAGTTGATTCTTTTGGCTGGAACAGATTGTTCTATTCCTGATAGCATCTCCAGTCAGGACTTATTAAATTTCGATATGATTTTTCGTGAAGCAGGGTCAGGCACCAGAAGTGTGGTGAGAGATTGTTTAGCGGCAAAAGGGATAAAGGAATCTGATTTAAAAGTGGTGATGGAATTGGGCAGCACCCAATCTGTTATTACGGGGGTAGCAGGAAATCTTGGTCTGGCTTTTGTTTCTAAATGGGCAGCAGAGGCAGCCTTGAAAGCCGGCGAGGTAAAAAAGATTCACGTAGATGATCTTGATTTAAGGAGGAATATCTATGTCGCCTCTCTGCAAAATGCTGCTTTTACCAAAGCGAGAGATACCTTTTTTAATTTCTTAACACAAAAATAAAACACGGGGTATAAACCCGTGTTTTTAAACATTAAAGCGAAAATTAATAATATCCCCGTCCTCTACCAGGTATTCCTTTCCCTCTAAACGGAAATACCCTTGTTCTCTGGCTTTAGCCATAGACCCGGTTTTCTTTAAATCCTCATAGGCAACTACTTCTGCTCGAATAAAGCCTCTTTCAATATCGGAGTGGATTTTTCCCGCTGCTTTTTTAGCAGTGAGCCCTTTTTTGATGGTCCAAGCTTTTACTTCGTCTTCTCCTGCTGTCAAAAAGGAAATTAACCCTAAAAGGTCATATATGGCTTTGGCTAATCTATCTATACCCGGTTCTTTAATGCCCAAGTCTTCCATAAATAATTGCTTGTCTTCCGCATCCAATTGACTGATTTCTGCTTCAACTTGGGCGCAAATCTCCAATACAATCATCTGATGATCTTTTCCGTAAGCATGGATTTCCTCTTTTTGAGGATACGAACCACTGGTAAATTGTTTTTCATCCAGATTAACCACAATCAGCATGGGCTTGTTTGTTAAAAAGGTAATATGCTTAATGGCTTCCTTTTCTTCCGGGGAAAAGGAAATAGTGCTGACAGGTTGTTCGTTTTCCAATACTTCTTGAATCTTGAGCAAAACAGTTTCTTCCAGCGGGTTTTCCATTTTCTTTTTTTTGCCGCTGTTAATACGAGCTAATCGGGTTTCTATCAACTGCAAATCTGAGAAAAGCAATTCCATATTTACTGTTTCCAAGTCTCTAATAATATCTAGGGAGTTGTCCACGTGCAGTACCTGATCGTTTTCAAAAGCCCTGACAATGTGCACCAGGGCATCTGCATCTCGGACCGCGGATAAGAACTCATTTCCTGTCCCTTGACCAAGACTTGCACCTTTGACTAAACCGGGAACGTCGATAAGTTCAATTTGGGCATAAGTAGTTTTTTTCGGATGAAACATTTCTGACAAAAAATCAACTCGTTCATCGGGCACCGGTGCCGTATTGATATTAGTGGTAGTTTTTCCGGAATAAAATGTACTGGTTTCTATATTAGCATTAGTAAGTAAATTAAAAAATGTGGTTTTCCCCACTGTAGGCAGTCCTACAATACCACAAGAAAGAGCCATAAAAAACACCTCCAATGGTAATTATTATACTTGATAGAAGGAAAGGGTACAAGGGCAAAAGGCCGGTGGCCGAAAAGGCTTATAAAAGAAGAAAAGATACGGTTTTCTTTGGTTAATCTAATTTACTTGCTTTGGGAAGTTTAGTATAATTTAATTAAAATGTGTGGTAAATAAGGCTGGGGAGAGATCTATTCATGAATATGAATTGGATATTGGCCGGGCTTTTATTATGCGGTTTTGTAATTGGATGGCGAAAGGGCTTGTTCCGTATTGTTTCAGGGTTAGTGGGATTAATTATTCAGCTATATGTTGCTTTTCATTTTAATGCCCCCATGGGGGCATTAATTGATAGGCATACCAAATTTACCCATTGGATGACATCGATTCTTTCTGAGCATCTACCTATAGTGAACCTTGTTTCTGCTTTTCCTGTGGAATTCCTGTCTAAAGTTCCTCATCAGACAGTAGACGAGTTTGTTAATGCGCCCGGTTATGTTATTTCCGGGTTACTTTTAACAATAATCTCTTTTATCGTACTGTTTTTCTTAACCAAGTTGTTTTTTAGTCTGGTAATTAGGGTTATCACCAAATGCCTGGACCACACTTTGATTGGCCCGTTAAACCGGTTATTAGGCGGGGTGTTGGGGCTATTTTTTGTAGCATTAATTATGGGAGTGGGTTTGCTTGGTTTATCCGGTATTTTGGGTGAGTGGGATTTGCCGGGGGCTAATCTGGGTAGTATCAACCAATTACTTAACCAATCGGATTTAGCCGGGTTTTTATTGGATCTGTTTTAAAAGTAAAATTTAGATCTTTGGGGACTTTCAGATTTTTGCATATCATAAGTGGTATAATATAGTCATGATTATAGTTGTTAAGGGGTGGGTTAATGGATAATGCTTCTTTAAAAGAAGAACTTCAGCAGTTGGTTTTTCAACTGGGAGGAGATCTTTTTGGGGTTGCAGGTTTTGATGATATAGCAGATAAAATTGCCGAAGAGTATGGAGATGTATATAAAGATTTTGATCGGGCGATTTCAGTGGCGGTTTTCTTTCCTAAATCCGTCCTAAATGAATTGGCAGACGGGCCGACTCATACTTATTTATATTATTATGATGTAATTAATGCTAGACTTAATGATATTGCTCTAAGAGTGAGCAACCTTTTACAAAAGAGGGGCTATAAAACCTTTCCCATTCCTGCTTCCCAGCGAGTTAACGAATCAAAACTGTCAGGGATATTCAGCCATCGCCTGGCAGCCCATCGAGCAGGCCTGGGTTGGATCGGAAAGAACTGCTCTCTCATTAACCCGGAGGTAGGCCCCAGATTAAGGTTGGTAACTATTCTCACAAATGCCCCTTTACCGGCGGACAGGCCTTTTGAGGAGGGCCGATGTGGGAAATGTACTCTTTGTCAGGAGGCTTGTCCTCCAAAAGCTATCAAAGGGAATCCCTATCGCTTGGGGGATACCTTGGATGTGCGCCTGAATGCCCAATCTTGCCATGATTATTTGGCTAAGGTGAGACAAAGCTTTGGCAAAAGAATTTGTGGGCGCTGTTTGGCTGTTTGCCCTTGGGGCAAATAAAGTTATGCAAAATACTCTGTTTGAAGAGGTGAAGGATATGACCGATCCCAAAATGCGTTTAACACAGATGGTATCTGCTGCTGGGTGAGCAGCAAAAATAGGTCCGGGGACCTTAACAAAAATTTTAGGAAAGCTTCCGAAATTTAACCATCCTAACCTCATTGTCGGAACGGATAATTATGATGATGCGGGAGTTTATAAGCTTACGGAGGATTTGGCGATTATTCAGACTGTGGATTTTTTTACGCCCATGGTAGATGATCCATATGCTTTTGGTCAAATTGCCGCGGCAAATGCCTTAAGTGATATTTATGCCATGGGGGGGGAACCATTAACTGCTATGAATATTGCTACTTTCCCCAAATGCGAGGATATGGAGGTTTTTGGTGAGATACTACGAGGCGGGGCGGAAAAAGTTCAAGAGGCAGGTGCCTTGTTGATTGGCGGGCATACGGTGGATGATAAGGAACCAAAGTATGGTTTGTCTATTACCGGCATTGCTCGACCTGATGAAGTCTTAGCTAATGCTTCGGCTAAAGAGGGAGATATTCTTGTTTTAACTAAGTCCCTTGGTAACGGCATTCTTTCTACTGCCCTAAAGGCGGACATGCTAGATGAAGTGACAGTAAAGAAGGTAATTGCCGAAATGTCTTTATTAAATAAAGAAGCTGCCTTGGGAATGAAAGAGGCGGGTGTTAACTCTGCTACGGACATTACTGGCTTTGGATTTTTGGGCCATTTAGGAGAAATGATAGCCGCAAGCAAGCTTTCAGCGGAAATTTGGGCGGATCGCCTGCCTATCTGGCCGGAGGCTATAGAATTGGCAAAGATGGGCATCATTCCGGGTGGATGCTATACCAATCAGGAATATATGAAAGACAGGACGTTTTTTGAGGATGATGTACCTGTATTTATCCGGGATATTATGTTTGATCCCCAAACCAGCGGAGGGCTATTAATGACAATAGCAGAAAACAGGCTGGATATTTTGACCTATTCATTAAGGGAGCGCGGCGTTGGGTTTTCCGTAGTCGGAAGATTACGGAGTGAAAATCAGGGGAAAATCTTTATAAAGGGGAATGGAAAATGGTCGTAAAAAAGACCGGGGAACAGAAATGCGGTAGTTTTAGTTCCTATATCAAAGAAGGCCCGGTTACAGATATGCCTGCTCACTTAGATACAGAAAAAGCGGGTCTTGCCCTTTTCGTTACAGGAGATACCTTAGGCAAAGGCAGTGAGGAGTTAGGAGGGATTTTAATGAGAAATCTCTTCGCTTCTTTGGAGCAAAATGAACGCCTGCCCCAATTTATTATTTTTATGAACAAAGGGGTTTTTCTTTCCTGTGAGGGATCTATTGTGTTAGAACACCTAATTAACTTTGAAAAGCAGGGTGTAGAAATTCTTACGTCTAAGACTTGCTTGGAATATTATCAAATCAGGCATAAGCTATGTGTTGGTATTGCAACCAATATGTATACAATTTTAGGAAAACTGTCTTTGGTTGA
Source organism: Bacillota bacterium (assembly GCA_050952465.1). Classification (GTDB taxonomy): domain Bacteria; phylum Bacillota; class Dehalobacteriia; order Dehalobacteriales; family Dehalobacteriaceae; genus DUPU01. The sequence continues at coordinate 483,329 of JBMNKZ010000007.1, forward strand.
GAAAATACTTACGATCTAGTATTAGAATGAGTATGAATAAGAGACGTTTGGGGGAGGGGACTTTTTTGTTTTTTCAGGATCCGAGTACGTTGATACTAATCTTTCTCCTGATCACCCTGCTTTTAATAGGGGCCTTTTTTTGCTTAATGAGAAAAAGAAAGGCCCCAGTTAAAAAAGAAGAAGACCTGCCGGGAGATATAATCAGTCAATTAAGAAAAAACTCCGGGAAGATGACGGAAGAACTTTTTATCCAGGTACAGGAGGAAGGAATTAATCTAATCCCAAGGTTAAAGGAAATTTGGCAGGAACTTTCCCCTAAAATCCAGGAAGAATTATGGGAGTTTTGGGAGTCCCAGGGTTATATAGACACGTATATTAAAAGGCTTGGGGCAAAAGATGAAGTACAATGTGTGGAAGCAGCTCAAGTATTAATGTCACTGAAAAATAAAAAGTTGATTTTGCCTTTAATAGACGCTTTAACTAAACCGGCTCAATATGTACCGGCTCGGGTGGCAGAAGTCCTTTTGGCTTATGGATCTGATGCCGCGGAAATAATGGCCCTTCGCTTGCCGGAGTTACCTCTGGAAGCAAAGTGTCAGGTGATTTCTATTTTAGAAGAATTGGGAGATTCTCAGGGGATACCTTGTCTGCTTCAGGAACTTGCCCACCCCTCCCCTCAGGTGAGAATGAAGGCAGTAGACGCTTTAGGCGAAGTAGGCAGCCAAGAGATTTCGGAAAGCCTAATTATGATGATGAATGACCCTGATTGGGGGGTAAGAGCCAGGGCTGCTAAAGCTTTGGGGAAAATCAAAGCACCTCAGGGGATCCCTGTTTTGGAAATGGCTTTACAGGATGATGCTTGGTGGGTACGAAAAAATGCCGAAGAGGCAATTAAAAAGATTTCCTATTAGTAGGTGTTAAGTGTTATTTGAAGGGAGGAGAGGATTTTGGCCCAGTTTAATCTTGGGGATATTGTCCGTCTAAAAAAACCTCATCCTTGCGGAGGTTATGAGTGGGAAATTTTACGTACGGGTATGGATTTTCGCATTAAGTGTTTGACTTGCTCACACCTGGTAATGCTCCCGAGAACTGATTTTGAAAAGCGGGTGAAAAAGATTGTAAAAAGCAACGCCTCCGAAAAATAATTTGTTTCCCTTGTCAATATATGCTATAATACCAAAGTGTCACTATATTGTAGTGTCCCTGCCCCGATAAGGCATTTAAATGCTGGGGCCGTTAGTCCAAAGGGAGGAGGTGAAGATCATGCGAGCATACGAGGCCATGTATATTATCAGACCGGATTTTGATGAAGAAAAAGTACAGGCAACGGTGGAAAAGTATTCGTCGCTGATCCAAAATAACGGTGGTGAGCTGGTTAAGGTGGATCTGTGGGGGAAACGCAGACTGGCTTACGAAATCAATAAGATACGCGAAGGCTACTATGTTTTAGTTAAATTTAACGGAGTGCCGGAAACCCCGGCGGAGTTAGAGCGTAACTTTAAGATTTCTGATGATGTGATTCGTTATTTAATTGTCAAAGAGGGAGAGTAAAAAATAGAGGTGATTTTCCGTGCTTAATCGCATTGTTTTGATAGGGAGATTGACCAAAGATCCGGAATTACGCTATACCCCCAATGGGGTGGCTGTGGCGACCTTTACCCTGGCCGTTGATCGGAACTGGAAAAATCCTCAGGGGGAAAGAGAAACGGATTTTATTAATATCGTTGTTTGGCAGAAACAAGCAGAGAATGTTGCTAATTACTTATCTAAAGGTAAATTGGCTGCAGTAGACGGCAGACTGCAGATTCGTAGTTTCGAGGGTCAGGACGGCCAAAAACGGTGGGTGACAGAAGTAGTTGCGGATACGGTTCGTTTCCTTAGCCCAAAGGATGCCGGGGGATCAAGACCGATGGATTTAATTGGTGCGGAAATTGAACATTCTGATGACGATTTGCCATTTTAGGATAAGGAGTGAAAAACATGGCTGATAATGAACGGAGCGACCGGGCTGAGCGTGGTGGCCGAGGAGGTCGAGGCAACCGGGGCCGACGTGGCCGGAAACGGGTGTGCAGCTTTTGCGTCGATAAGGTTGATCATATCGATTATAAAGATATTGGTAAGTTAAAGAAGCATATTACTGAGCGGGGAAAAATCCTCCCCAGACGTATTTCCGGGAACTGCGCAAAACACCAAAGAGGCTTAACTTTGGCTATTAAGCGGGCGAGAAATATTGCTTTGTTACCATATACCACTGAATAATTAACCAGAATAAGGGGAGCTTGGGCTCCCCTTTATTATTTAGTATGTTTTCGGGGTTTCTTGTTTCTCAAGTAATTAAGTCTATTTGTTCAGTTCTTCCAGCAGGAAAAGACCTGCCGTTTGCAGAAAACATTAAAGATATTTTCTGAGGGGGATTGGGATGGATGAAGTCTAATACCGGAGACATGGATATTATGAAAAATTTAAAAGTAATCGAATGGCTGAAGGCGGAATTAGTCGCATCAGTGGCCGCTTTATTTAAAGCGATGGTCAAAGGCAGTGAAGAATTAATTTTAGATTGTATTACGGGGATAATAATTACAACGTATATTTTAGGTATTAGGGTTGGTATACCTTTTTCCCGCATAGATTTAAGTGTTAAAACTCGCTTACGGGATAATTCCATGAAGGAGCACGAAGTGGAAAAATGGTTCGGGGATATTACTAATCTTCGTTATTATATGGAGGAAAACAGAAGGTGAGCTATCAAGAAGGAGAAACTAAACTTTCGGTGCGTGCCCTGACTGAAGGTGCTTTAATGGCGGCTCTTGCTGCTTTACTGGGCATCGCTGGTATTTATCTGCCTGTTTTAGCAATGGTTACTAATTTAGTATGGACAATTCCCATTATTCTCTTAATCATGCGTCACAATCTTAAGCTGGGCTTGATGGGGCTTGCGGTTACCGGGATGTTGATCTCCATCTTAGCCGGCCCAATACAGGGAATACTTCTTTTAGTGAATATGGGCGGGATGGCTTTGATTTATGGTTACTGCTTTAAACATAAACTTTCGTCTATGAAAGCATTGTTTTTTGGTACCATTATTGCTGCTATTTCTGCTGCTGCTACTATTTTTCTCTCAGCCTTTGTGGCGAATCTTCCTATTACCCAATGGGTTACTGAGATTAAATTGGCAATAAATGAAGGCTTTCAAATGTATGAAAAAATGGGTATCATGGAGAATATCCTGCCGGAAGGAGTTACTCCTGAACAATATAAAGAACAATTTTTTATGATGATCGATACCTTATTGCCGGGAGCATTTGTCGCAGCTACAATGGGGATGGCCTTGGTTAATTACCTGATTGCGAGAACATTTTTGAAAAGAATGAAATATGAAATCCCTGAAATGCCAATGTTTAGGGATTGGCACTTACCCTGGCAAATTGTTTGGGGTGTAATTTTGGGACTGGGACTTTTAATTTCCGGTAACTATCTGGAAAATCAATATTTAAGGTTAGCTGGCCAAAATATTTTATATATTTATTACCCTGTGTTGTTGGTTTCTGGAATTTCCCTCTTGGTTTTTCTTTGGAAAAATAAATATTTAACCGGTTTTATGCGGGTGATCCTGATCATATCCATATTCTTATTCGGCCAGATTTTTTTTATCCTGCTCTTAATGATCGGGTTATTTGATCCCTTGTTTGATTACCGGCGGTTTTTCCGGGAAAAAAGAAGTTAGAATATGTGGTGAAAGGGGCCAATCTTCGTGGAAGGTCCGTATTTTTGGCTGGGCTTACTCTTAGGTATCTGTCTGATGGTATTATGGCGGCAGATGCCAAAAAAAAGAGCCGGCTTAAAGGAGCAAATTGAATCCTTGGCAGCTGATCCCGTTAAAGAAGAAACCAAGGATCATGAGAAAATAAAAATCCAACAGCAACGGCAAGAAGAAGGACCGGTCATTGGATTGCTGCAAATTGATAATTTTTCAGAAATGATTCAAGAAGTCGAGGATGAAAAAAGGCCGGTACTCCAAGCAGAAATTGATAAGGTTTTAACTGAGTGGGCGATTAAAATAGAAGGCCTGATTAAAAAATATGCTGAGGATAGGTATCTGTTAGTGATGAGCCAAGAAGCTCTGAGAGAATGTCAAAAAAATCGCTTTGACATTATGGATCGCCTCCGGGAAATACAATTAGGAAATAAGATTCCCATTTCCTTGAGTATGGGAGTTGGGGCCGGAGAGGAACCAATTACGGATACATCCCGCCTGGCTGGTTTAGGACTGGAGTTGGCTTTAGGCCGGGGTGGGGATCAAGTAGTTGTTAAGTGGCCGGACAAAGTACTGTTTTATGGGGGAAAGACCAATGTAATCGAAAAGAAAACTAAGGTAAGAGCCCGGGTAGTAGCATATACCTTACGCCAATACATCCAACAGGCCACTCAGGTGATTGTCATGGGTCATGAAAGTTCAGATTTAGACAGTGCCGGAGCTTCTTTAGGTGTGGCGAAAGTGGCTATGGACTATGGGAAGCCTGTAAGGATTGTGTTGGATAATTCCGCTGGTACCTTGGATAAATTGTGGCAGGTAATTGGAGACTATCCCGAATATTCCGGACGCCTTTCTTCAGGAAAAGAGGCCCTGCTGCATGCCGATAAGGATACTCTTTTGGTTATTTGTGATACCAATAAGCCGTCTCTTCTAATAGAACCGAGACTTTTGGACAAGGCTGGGCGAAAAATTTTAATTGACCACCATCGTCGGGGAGAAGAATTTATTAGTAAAACTGAGCTCATTTACATGGAGCCCTATGCTTCATCCACCTGTGAGTTAGTAACTGAGGTTATTCAGTACATAGGTGAGGAAGTTTCTTTAGATCCTTTGGCAGCTTCCGCCTTACTGGCGGGAATGATGGTAGATTCCAAAAACTTTGTTTTTCAAACCGGGGTGAGGACATTTGAAGCTGCAGCTTTTCTTAGGAGGGTTGGGGCGGAGCCCGGGCTTGTGCGTAAATTCCTCGAGGATAATTATGAGATGGTTTTAGTACGGGCACAGGTGTTGCAAAATTCGGAAATTGTTTTTTCAAATATAGTGGTAGGCTATTTGGATTACGTGGTACCCCACAATTCAATTATTGCCGCCGAGGCAGCGGACATGCTTTTAAGTATCGAGGGGATTAAGGCGTCTTTTGTCTTATACGTTACGAATGATGGTGTTAATATCAGCGGACGTTCCTCCGGAGATATTAATGTTCAGGTATTGTTGGAAGAGTTGGGAGGCGGTGGGCATCTTGCCGTTGCCGGTGTCCAATTAAAAGGACTCAATATTGCTGAGGCCAAGGATAAACTAATGGCCGTATTAAAAACATATTTGGAGGAGAATAATTAGCGTGTCAGAGGGGCTCTCTGGCGCGGCAGAAAAGGAGTGTGTAAAAGTGAAAGTTATTTTAATTCAGGATGTGAAGTCGTTAGGAAAAAAAGGGGATGTGGTACAGGTAGCGGAAGGATATGGTCGCAATTACATCTTACCCAGGAGGCTGGGCATAGAGGCAACCCCTGCTAATTTAAAAAATTTAGCTCAAGAAAATGCTCGGGAGGAGGAAAGAAAGAAAAAAGAACTGGAAATAGCCCGGGATCTGGGAAAAAAATTGGACGGGGCTGTGGTTGATATTTTGGCCAAAGCAGGTGAAGGGGGCAGGCTATTTGGGTCTGTCACCAATAAAGAAATTGCCGACCAGATAAAAAATCAGTTTAATGTGGCAATTGACCGAAGAAAGATGGAGATAAAGGAATCGATAAAGACTGTGGGAACTTATGATGCGGTGGTAAAATTGCATCCTGAGGTGCAGGTAAAGATTAAAATTAAGGTTACTTCTGAATAGCCCTATAATCACCAACTACCCCATGACAGTTAAGCAATGGCAGAAAGGGGATCAGTAATGAAAGGAATCTTAGACAAATTTATTAACCAGAAGCAAAAATTACTCGTTACTAACAAGAGTGAGGACTTGGAACATCAGGTAGCGGCTTTGTATGCTTTGGTTAGTGATATTTTTGGTTCAGATCGGATGGTAATAAAAGCAACTAAACTGGAGGCCTTGCCCCTGATTAGTTCTACAGATATCGCGGAAAAAGTATTAGGACTTCAAAAAATTGTTTTTAAGGATCCTACTTTAGATACTGTTCCGTCAAGAGACGAAATCCCGGCAATTTTGGAGGAAATTGAAGATGAGCTGGCAGAGTATGTTGCCCGCCGTTCTGTAGAAGATAAGCTGGAAAAAATGATTGCCGATCGGATGCAGGAGCGGCATGAGGAATATCTCAAAGAAATTAAAATGCAGATTGTTAAGGAAAATAGCGGCTCGGAAAATGCTCAAACTTTAAAGAAATTAGCGGTACTAGAAAAGATGGAGCACACGAAGCTGGCCACGTCTGCTATGGAAGTACTCAGGCCGCAGCAATTAGAAGAGGTAGTGGGTCAGGAAAAGGCTGTAAAAGCACTGATTGCTAAAATTGCCTGTCCTTTTCCTCAACATGTGATTCTCTATGGCCCTCCGGGAGTGGGAAAAACTTCTGCTGCTCGTTTGGCCTTAAAAACAGCTCAAAGATTAAAAAATACTTCTTTTACAGCTGAAGCTAAATTTGTGGAAGTAGACGGGAATACCTTAAGATGGGATCCAAGGGATGTGACTAATCCACTCTTAGGTTCAGTGCATGATCCAATTTACCAAGGGGCAAGAAGAGATCTGGCCGATACCGGCATTCCTGAACCAAAGTTAGGCTTGGTATCGGATGCCCATGGCGGAGTTCTTTTTATTGATGAAATTGGAGAAATGGATCCCATGCTTTTGAATAAGCTATTAAAAGTACTTGAGGACAAACGAGTGCATTTTGAATCATCTTATTTTGATCCCTATGATGAGAATGTACCCCAATATATTAGACAATTGTTTCAAAACGGGGCACCGGCAGATTTTGTTCTGATTGGTGCCACCACCAGAAGCCCTGGGGAATTAAATCCGGCTCTTCGTTCCAGATGTGCGGAGGTTTTTTTTGAGCCCCTCACCCCTCAGGATATTAAACAAATCGTAAAAAATGCCGCCGCCAAGCTGGAAATAGATTATGATCCAATGGTACCGGATATTATTTCCGAATATACCATTGAAGGCAGAAAAGCCAATAATATCTTAGCCGATGCCTACGGATTGGCTTTATATCGCCGGGAAACCCATCCCGAAGAGGAGTCCGGGAAAATCTATGTCTCCAAGGAAGATGTTTTTGAGGTAGTCCAGATTTCTCGTTTAGTACCCTATGTGTTTGAAAAAGCCTCCGCCCGAAGCGAAGTGGGTAAAGTGTTCGGCCTGGGGGTAGCTGGTTTTGTTGGTTCTGTTTTGGAAATTGAGGCGGTAGTATTTCCTGCATCTCAGGAAAATAAAGGGCAGATTCGTTTTAATGAAACAGCAGGAAGCATGGCCAAGGACTCTGTTTTTAACGCTTCCTCTGTCTATCGTAAAATATCGAATCATGATTTAGCTAAATACGATGTCCATGTAAATGTAGTGGGCGGGGGTAATATTGATGGACCTTCCGCCGGGGTAGCGATTTTTACTTCTATTTACAGCGCGGTACATGCAAAAGCTGTACGTCAGGATGTGGCTGTGACGGGAGAGTTGTCTATCCAAGGGAAGGTTAAACCGGTGGGAGGCATCTGTGAAAAAATCTATGGGGCCAAACAAGCCGGAATGGCGAAGGTGATCATTCCTAAAGATAATGAAAACGATATTCCTTCGGGATTAAAGGGGATAGAAGTAGTAACGGTTTCTTCCGTGGAAGAGGCTTTGGAGCATTTACTTGTTTAATGAGCAAGGCTAGGAGGTTTTTGTTGTGAGTGTGGCTTTAGAGCGGGTGCCTCCCCAAAATGTGGACGCGGAACAGGCTTTGCTTGGGGCTTTAATGCTGGACAAGGAGGCCTTGTTCAGCGTGGTGGAACATGTGCGCACCAGCGATTTTTATAAAGAGGCTCATCGGATTATTTTTGATTGCTTACTCACCTTAAATGACAGAAATGAACCGGTGGACTTGGTGACTTTGGTAGAAGAACTACGTCAAAGAGGGGATTTGGAAAAGGTAGGGGGCATTTCTTATGTTGCCTCATTGGCGAATTCCGTGCCTACAGCGGCGAACGCGGTTTATTATGCTAAAATCGTTGCGGAAAAAGCTCTTTTACGCTCTTTAATCAGCGTTTCTACAAAAATCGCCCAACATGGATATGAACAGAACATGGAACCCTGGGAATTAATTGACGAAGCGGAAAAAATGATTTTTTCTGTGACCCAGAGAAAGGCCCGAGATGGTTTTGCCCTAATTAAGGATGTGGTCGTGGATACTTTTGAGCAAATCGGCCAGATTAAAGCACAGGATGGAGTTACAGGTGTCCCTACCTTTAAAAATCTGGATTATTACCTTTCCGGACTGCAGAAAAGCGATTTAATTATTGTGGCCGCCCGGCCAGCCATGGGGAAAACCTCTTTTTGTTTGAATATAGCTCAAAATATTGGGGTAAAGCATGGTAAGACGGTGGCGATTTTCAGTCTGGAGATGTCCAAAGAACAATTAGTGCAAAGGATGCTTTGTGCTGAAGCCAGGGTAGACCAATCCAAAGTACGTACCGGTTTTGTGAATGAGGAAGAATGGCGGAGGTTGTCCATGGCCTTGGCACCCTTATCGGAGGCAAAAATATATTTAGATGATACCCCTGGGATCACGGTGATGGAAATGCGGGCTAAGGCCCGGAGATTAAAAGCGGAAAAAGGGCTGGATCTAATCGTGATAGATTATATTCAATTAATGCAGGGGGGCCGTAGGTCCGAAAACAGGCAACAGGAAATATCCGAGATTTCCCGTTCGTTAAAAGCCTTGGCCAGAGAATTGGAAGTTCCTGTTTTGGCCTTATCCCAATTATCCCGTGCGGTTGAACAAAGTTCCGATAAACGGCCTAATTTGAGTCACTTAAGGGAATCGGGTGCCTTAGAGCAGGACGCGGATGTGGTGATTTTTATCCATCGTCCGGAATATTACGACCCGGATACAGAGCAAAAAGGCATTGCTGAAATCATTGTGGCTAAGCACCGAAACGGGCCGGTGGGCACCGCGGAATTAGCATTTTTAAAAGAATATACTAAATTTTTGGATCTGGCTAAAGAGCCGATCTAAAATAAATATAAATGTCAGTTGCCTCCTGTGTTGTGCCAATTATCAGGGGGTCTTTTTGTTGCTTTTACACTTTTCCTTTTAATTTCTTAATAGTATGCATAGCATCATCATAACCCATTTTTAGATTCCTTTTAATTAATTCATGGTCAAAATTTAAGATATTTCCCAAGTCTTCAAAGGGTTTAATGCTGGTTACTTTCACGTTAGGGTATTTAATGTCTTGAATGACACCGATACTCAAAGTCCGGACGGCAATTATTTCTTGATATCCTTTTCTGGCCAGAAGATTTACCGGACAGTTATCATATAATCCGCCGTCCAGATAATGTTTTCCATCAATGGTTTCCATCTGGAACCCAGGGAAACTGGAGCTGGCCATGAGATACTCGATCATTTTGCCTTGGGGAATATCTTCTTTATATAGTTCCAAGGGTTTTAATTCAGAAACTGATACGGTTACCAAGCCAAAGTCCATGGGGGACTTACGCAGTTTATCCTCAACAATTACGCTTTCCACCAATTGTCTAATTTTGCTTTTATCAATACCCCTATTTTTGATAAATTCCTTTACTTTTGCGGCAAAATGAAAAACAGTATTTTTATCAATTTGTCTATTGATAATTTTAGTTAATTGTTCCTGCTCTAAATCAAATAAAAGGGAGGTATCAATGCTTTCCCACATCTGGTAGCCCTTTTCAAAATCACCTTGAGCAATCACGGCACCGTTTAGAGCACCGATGGAAGTACCGGTAATTCCTCCAAATTCATATCCCTCTTCTAAAAAGGCTTTCATAACACCCATATGGAAAGCTCCCTTTGCCCCTCCGCCTTCCAAGGCCATGCCAAGCATAAATGTCCCCCCTCAATATCTAAAGGATGTTAATATGATTTCTTGCTAATTGAAAAATATCCTTCATCAGGAAAAGCATCTGGATAAAGTTTATGATATAGGGGATAATTATGAATAACCTTGTAGTATTTAGAGCTGATTTGCATAAGGTAATTTCTAAATAATGCATCAAGAAGTCAAATTAATTAACAAGGAAGGTGCCCTATGTCCGAAATCTATCTGGCGGGAGGCTGTTTTTGGGGTCTGGAAAAATATCTTGCCTCCATTCGTGGGGTGCAGTATACACAGGTGGGCTATGCCAATGGAAAGACAGAAAACCCTACATATGAAGAGGTGTGTTATAAAAATACCGGTCATGCGGAAACGGTGCGCGTCCAATATGATGCTAAGATTCTTCCTCTGGAATTTCTTTTGGAATTGTATTATGACGCAATTGATCCTGTTTCCCTGAACCGCCAGGGCGGAGATAGGGGTGTGCAGTATCGCACCGGGATTTACTATATTGACGTAAAAGACTTGCCCATTATCGAAGATTCAATTGCTAAGCTGCAAAAACGTTACGATAAACCGATCGCCATCGAAATAAAGAAGCTGGATAATTTCTACCCGGCTGAGGAGTATCATCAAAAATATTTGGACAAAAATCCCGGAGGTTATTGCCATATTGGTAGGGATAAATTTGAAAAGGCAGCAGGGGCAGTGGTAAATCCAGGGGATTACCAGGCACCGGATCCGGAAAAGCTATCTCAAACCCTGACCAAGGCTCAATATGAGGTAACCCAAAATAACGCTACTGAACCTCCTTTTCAGAACGAGTTTTGGGATTCTTTCCGTCCAGGGATTTATGTGGACATTACCACCGGCGAGCCCCTATTTGCTTCCACGGATAAATTCCAATCCGGCTGCGGTTGGCCGAGTTTTTCTAAGCCCATTGACCCGTATGTGTTACGTAGGAAAAAGGACACATCTCACGGGATGCTGCGTACCGAGGTGCGAAGTCGCGTGGGAAACGCTCATCTGGGGCATGTCTTTGAAGACGGGCCAAAAGAGACGGGAGGGCTTAGGTACTGCATCAACAGTGCCTCCCTTAGGTTTGTCCCGAAGGAAGATATGGAGAGAGAAGGGTATGGGTATCTATTGGGAATAGTAAATTAGGGCAGGATGACAATATTTGTAGCAATCGGTCTTTCCTTACCATCAGAAGGTTTATTCAATACTTTGCCCTCAAAGACCAAAGAACTAGAACCTCCCCCGTCCAGGTTAAAGGCCTCCATCACGCCTAAACGCATTAATGTTACCTGCATTTCCTCAAGGGAAATTCCCTTACTCCAATTGCTTTGCCGCCCGTCTACTACAATAAAAAACAAATCCCCGTTGGGATATTGCCCCAAAACTGTGCGCGGCTGCTTCTGCCGGGCCCATTTTTTAGGGATTTCTACAGGCTGCCAGTTTCTTATTAATACAGGGACAAAACTTACTCCTTGCCAGGCACCGGATTTTTTTAGGTCTTCTTCTTTGTCATATATTCCGCCTACCAGTCTTCCATCTTTCGTGAACCCGGCAAAGGACAGGTCGTTATAGGAGGGGATAAAGTCACCCACCAGTTCTCCTTTGATCATCGTGTTACCTAAGGGAACCAGTCGGGTCTTGCCGTTTTTGGTAGACTGGGCAAACCCGCCTCCGTTTACCCCAAAAACCCCACCTAACCTTTTCACTGCTTCACTGGTTGTTTCACCCTTGGTTTTTTCGTTCGGGGAGAGGGCAATCTTTAGCGACTTGGGATTTTTCAACCGCACTTTGGCCATATAGCCCCGAAGATCTTCTTTTTTCAGTTGGAATAACAAAATTTCCACATGGTCACTACTAAATTTTTTAATCGGCTTACCTAAGCGGGAAATAATCATTTCATCATATGTTTTTTCTGACTGAAGCTGCTGCTGACGGCTTTTTTGAGATAAATCCTTTAAAAGCTCTTGCTGTTTTAGATATAACGCTTCCTCTTCTTTTAAGGAGTCCTGAAAAGAGCTTCTTGCCGACTTTAAATCGTCAAATGATTCTAGCATACTTTCAGAGTATGTCCTAGAGGTTGATATATCTATCAGCAGTGGCCGGCAGTCAGTATAGGCAATTTTATCATAATTCAGATAAAGGGCCAAAAGTATCCCTAAAAGGGGAGCAATAGTAACTAAAAGAAAAAGTTTAACGTATCTCACCTTTAGACTCCTTTAAAATCTCCAGACTCTTTGTCAGTTCCTGCAGGCGCTTGTCCAATTCAATCATTCTTTTGTTTAATTCTTCTCTATTTAATGAACCGGATGTGCTCACTTCTTTGCCTGTTTCCTCCAGGGCCTGGGAGATTATTTCCATTTCTTTTTGGACACTTAAAAGTTTATCGTCTAATTCCTGAATCTGTTGGCTATTAGTTTCCTGAATATCAGCAAGAGACTGGCCAATTTGCTGCTGCATCTGACTCAGCCTCATGTCAAGATACCAGTAACCCCCATAAACTAGGGCTCCCCATAACGCTACAAAAAGGAGGGTGAGGAAAAGATTGTGCTGAGCAGTTTTTTTCCTTTGCTTTCGCCTTTTTACAGCATGTTTAGTCGGATTATTATTTAATTCAACAGAAACATCATCAATATCCATAAATCTACCTCACTTTCTCTTACCTTTTTATCTTACCATAGGACTTAATTTATGACAGCTAGTTAGATTTGTAATTTATTTGGTAATAATTTTGAAAGATTTGAAAGTTAATATTTTGTTAACTAAAAATCAATAACCCATTAGTTTAGGTATAAAACTAACAAGTGAAACTTCTTGCCGAAAATAAAATTGTCGAAATCAGTGTAGTAATTATTAACATTAACTATACTATTCAATAATTCCGTATATTTTTATGGTATAAATAGCAATAATTACAAAAAAAATATTGAAAAGTGGTATATATATGGTATACTAGTTTTGACAGAATAATAGAAAGGATAAATATATGCAAAAGAAAGAATCCTTAGCAAAAAGTATTTATTTACTTCTAAGAAAAGAAATAATTTCATGTAATATTGAACCTGGTGAGATAATCCAGGAAAGCATGTTGATAGAGAAGTATAATGTTAGCAAAACTCCTATTAGAGAAGCTTTAAACCGACTGAAACAGGAGAAACTGGTCACATCTATACCTTATAGAGGTTATATGGTAACTCCCCTATCTTATAAGCATATTAAAGATACTCTGGAATTGCGGGAAATCATAGAAGTAGCTGCGTGCCGAATTGTTACTGAGCGAAACGACAAGGAGGATATTCTGGAAATTGAACAAGAAACAAAACAATTGCTTTTACTGAAGGATTATAATTACTTAGACTACATGGAATGGAATAAGAAGTTTCATCTTGACATGGCGAAAGCTACTAAAAACGAAAAGATTTATTCAACATTATCCGGTATTTTTGATGAGATTTATCGTTATTTATTTAAAGGAATCCGAGCTGAAAAAATTGGACCACGAATAAATATTCACCTAGATATCCTCAATGCAGTTAAATCTGGAAATGTACAATTAGCCATGGATTTAACCAGAGAACACCTGCGGGATTCCGGAAAGTCACTTTTAGAATTATTCTAAATTCTCCGAGAGGAATTTAACTCTGAAAGGAGTTTTTTAGGACAACTGGTATCTTTATGGTATACCAGTCTAATTAGAGAGGAGGAGAATAGGTTGGACAAAATTAAGAGTTTTATTGATAAGGAATTTAATAGAGATCGGTTAATTAAAACGACATTGAAAGTATTATCAACCCCCAGCCCCCAGACTGATAAATTTGAAGAGGAGCCCTTGGTAAAGGATTTTATTAAAGATGTTATATCTCCATATGTGAGTGAGTATTTACCGGTAGAAATTGATGAAAAAGGAAACCTGATTGCAAGCATTGGTGCTTTAGACACAAAAGGTATTATGCTTGTCGGTTACGCAATGACACCTCAAGCCGGAACAATGAAAGATGCTTATGTAGGGCAAATCACTCCCGGCGAAAAATATGGTTATGATATTGAATGTTTCCGTGGGCGGGGTTCCTGTGAGCAGAAGGGTTCTTTAAGTGCTATGCTAGAGGCTTTGAGTATCGTGGCTAAGTATAAGGAGAAACTGAAAGGCAGTTTTGTTTTTGTATGCAGTACGGCAGGGAGACTGGGCGTCATGATTCATTGCAATACATAATGGATAAATCGAACTTTTCTGTAGACACAGCTATCATTGGTCTGGGCACAAACAATGAGGTTTGTCTGGGAAATAAAGGGCGCATTGATGTTATTATTGAGGTATGGGGCAAGCCTTGCCACAGCAGTACCCCTGATAAAGGTATTAATGCCATCGAAGGTGCAGCAGAAGTTATGAACACCTTGAAGAAAGTTATTCCTAATGCAACCCATCCGTTCCTAGGTAAGTCAACGTTTGCCCCCATGTATATTGAAAGTTTTCCTCGGGCTACCCACACCATCCAGGAGAAGATGCGTCATCTCTTACGACCGGCGGCTGATGCCGGGTGAATCCCCGGAGGAAGCCATGCGGCAGATAAAGGATGCCCTTAAAGAGCATTAGAAGGGTATCGAATTGAAGTTAAAGCGGGGGCCATTTATGTATCCTGCGGAAGTGGCCCCGGATTCGCAGTACAGCCTTACTACTGGATAAAGGCCTTCCAGAGCATTAGCGGAAAGACACCCGGCCCATACTTATTTCAACAGTTCCCTGGATGCCGGGCTGTTGAACCGGAAGAACATAGAAACATTAATGTTTGGGCCGGGAAACGTAGAATCCTTGCTCATACCTCGGAAGAAGTTGTACCAGTGGAACAAGTTGCCTTAGCTGCTAAAGTTTATGCATATGCCGTATTAGACTATTTATCAGGTGACTAAAACCAAATATAGAAAAAACCGGCGAGGTGACATTATCAGTATGGAGAGGCTATTTGAAAGCACAGGCAGAGTAGTTAGTAACAAGCAAGTGGAAGAAGATTTTTGGTTGATGGAGGTTCATTGTCCTGAAATAGCAGACATTATTAGACCGGGGCAATTTGTTCATGTTGCGGTTTCAAAGGATTATGACCCGTTGTTTAGGAGGCCTTTTAGTGTTTACCGTATTGCAAAAGATCGTGAATCAATTGAGATCTTTTACAAAGTGGTGGGCAGAGGTACAACAATTATGACATTATGGGCTAAAGGACACGAGTTCCAGGTTCTGGGCCCATTAGGCAACGGTTTCGATATTCCTGCTGAGGCTCAGACTGTTGCAGTGGTAGGCAGGGGGATAGGCATTGCACCTTTAGGAGCTTTGGTGGAAGATTATCTTTCCAAAGGAAAAAAAGTTTATGCTTTTTTAAGCGCAAAAATAGTAAGCACTTGGAGGCTTTTGCTTTGTTTAAAACAGCAGGGATAGAGGTATACCTGCAATCCGACGATGGTAAATATGGACATGGTTCCCTTGTTACGAACTATTTGGAACAGGTTTTGGAGAATCACAAAATTGATCGAGTTTATATTTGCGGTTCTAAGCGACTTACTAAAGCTTGTCATAATCTTTCAGTACGTTACGGAATGAAAGCTCAGGTAGCTTTAGAACAATACATGTCCTGTGGAATTGGAGCATGCAAAGGATGCGTGGTAGATCTTTATAAAGATGAAACCCGTACAGAAAAAACACATAAACGTGTTTGCAAAGAGGGGCCTGTATTCTGGACTTGGGAGGCGGTTGAAAATGACTAATTTATCTGTAAATGTCGGCGGAATAGAAATGAAAAACCCTATTCTCGTTGGCTCCGGCACCTACAGTCTGGATTATGAAGCCTTATATTCCCCCAATATCTTGGGAGCCTTTGTTCCTAAAACTATCCGTGCTTATTATTGGCCGGGGAACCCGCCGCCACGGATTACGGAGACACCGGCAGGGGTTCTCTCCTCGGTGGGTATACCCAGTAAAGACTGGGACGATTTTGTCCGGGAAGATGTACCTAAACTTAAGGAATTAACAACACCAATAATCCAAAGTGTGGTGGGCAGGACTGAAGAGGAATATATAGATATTATCGCCCGCTGCTCAGAACTAGGGGTTTTTGCAGGGATTGAACTTAACCTGTCCTGCCCGAATCTAAAAGCCGGTGGGTTGCAATTCGGCTCCAATAGGGAAATGGCTTATAATTTACTAGCCCAAGCAAGAAAAGTCACCTCACTGCCTCTGATTCCCAAGCTCCCTCCGGATCCGTCTAATATTGTCGAAGTGGCTCAAGCGATGGAAGCAGCAGGGGCTGATGCCATTGCCATGATCAATTCACCTAGAGCAATGATGATTGATATTGAGACAGCCAAGCCTTTTTTGGGGAATAAAATCGGTGCCTTGTCCGGACCGGCTATTCGCCCCATAGCAGTAGCCCTGCTTTACCAGGTTTATGAAAAGGTTAATATCCCTATTATCGGTATGGGAGGCGTTTCTAATTACCGGGATGTAGTTGAGTTTATGATGGCAGGGGCCAGGGCGGTTGCTTTGGGAGTAGTCAACTTTTTTGATCCGATGGTTGTACCCAAAGTTTTGAATGATTTGCAATCTTACCTGGAGAAAAAAGGAATTATGGATGTTAATAGTTTGGTAGGAATAGCACACTGATAGGGGGCTTTAATATGAATAGAATTTTAATCAAGGATGCTTGCATCATTACCGGAAATAGCCCGAAGTTAATTATTACTCAGGGGTATATTTCCATAAGGGACGGCAAAGTTACCAGGGTAGAAAAGGGGTCTTGCGCTAATCCGGAAAACTATGACCAGATTATTGATGCCACGGATAAAATTGTTATACCCGGACTTTTAAATGCTCACTATCATTCTTATGCAAATTACGTCAAGGGGTTGGCACCTACCGTTCCTCTAGAGCAATGGATGCTTTATATCATGGCTCAGGGTAGCGTCCTCACTGCCGAAGATGTGTATTGGAATACGCTTCTGGGTGCTCTGGAAATGATCAAAACTGGGACTACGGCTTGTATAGATCATTTGGCTCAGGGGAGTGAAGCGCTAGATGCCGCGATGCAGGCTTATTCGGATATTGGGATGAGGGCGACATTAGCTCCCATGATTAGTGATAAACCCTATGCCGCAACTCTTCCTATTAGCTGGGATCAAGTACCCGATGAACTAAAGCAGGACAAGGTGCCTGATGCTGACGAACTGGTGAATATGACAATCGAACTGTTAAAGAAATGGCATCAAGAGGAGGGACGCCTCCAGGTTGGTTTTGGGCCTTCAGGACCCCAACGCTGCTCAGACCGTCTTATTTCCCTATGTGTACATAATGCTGACAAATACAACACTATACTACACTCTCATGTTTTAGAGACAAAAGCCCAAGCAGATACGGCAAAGTTTCTTTATGGTGAGAACATGCTGTTTCATCTGGATAAACTGGGGTTCTTAACACCAAAAACAACTTTGGTTCATGCAGTATGGCTGACCGATGATGAGATTAAACTTGCTGCTGTCAGGGGAGTGACAGTTGTTCATAACCCCGCTAGCAACTTTTTGCTGGGAAGCGGCATCGCACCAATTAATAAATATCGGGCAAACGGGGTTCGGGTAGCCCTTGGAACAGACGGGGCTAATGTCTCCGGGAACCTGAGCATGTTTGATGCCATTCGGTTGACATCTATGATACATAACTTCAGTGAAGTAAACTCTGAAAATTGGGTAAAGCCTCAAGAGGCTTTGAACATGGCAACAATAGATGGGGCTAAAGCTTTTTCCCAGAAGGAATTGGGTACAATTGAACCGGGAAAAACAGCCGATCTGGTCATTCTGGATCCCCAAGGTTCCATTGTTTTCACCCCTACAAACCAGTTATTATGGCAGATAGCCCATGGCGCGCCGGCTGATACAGTAGATACAGTATTGGTTCAGGGCAGGGTTATTTTCCAGAATAAAAAACTAACTGCTTTATCTGAAAACAGAATACTGGAAGAGGGGGTGAAACGCGGGGCAAAAATCAGGGAGATGTTCTTTCATAATTACAAACCCAAGGTGGAACGTATGGCGGATCTTGTAAAAAAACTGATCAAAAAGGAAGGTGTTATCTAAAATGAAAAAAGGAAAAATTTTATTTTGCTTACTTATAGCAGCATTAATGTTATTGGCGGCTGCTTGTGGCGGGCAGTCAACTGAACAGTCCAATGAGACTGGTGAGACTTCTGCCGAGAAAATTACACTTAAGATAGCACACGTTGTTGACCCTACCCACCATTATCAAATTGGTGCAGAGTATTTCAAAAAATTAGTGGAAGAAAAAACCCAAGGTAGAGTTGAAGTACAGATTTTCCCCAGTTCCCAGCTTGGGAATGAACGCGCTATTCTGGAAGGGATGAAAATGGGCAGTATTGAGATGGGGGTTATTACCTCCGGGGCTCTATCCGGCTTTGTCCCCGAATATGCTGTCTTAGACTTGGGCTACTTATTTAAAGACGTTGACGAAGCTATGAATGTGTTAAATGGACCTATCGGAGAGGAGTTTTCTCAGAAAATGGTGGATAACGGTATCAGAAACCTGGGTACATTGCGCTACGGTTTCCGCAGTGTTTATGCCAACAAACCGATCAATTCCCCCGAGGACCTAAAGGGAATGAAGATCCGCACCATGGAAAATCCTGCTCATATGGATATTTTTAAAGCACTGGGTGCAAACCCGACACCCATGGGTTATGGTGAATTATACACTGCCCTGCAGCAAAAGGTAGTGGACGGAGCGGAGAACTTGCCCGATCTTTTCTATAATTCTAAGCATTATGAAGTTGCCAAAGAGTATTCATTGACTAATCATGTTTATTGCATCGTGATGTGGATGATGAGCGAGAAGGTTTACCAATCCCTACCGGAAGATCTGCGCCCCATCATTATAGAGGCTGCCCAAGAGTCCATTGAGTATGAGAATGGAGTCATCGTAGAACAAATGTCCCAAGCTAGGGCTAATCTAGAAGCAGCGGGCGTAAAAATAACAGAACCTGATATTATACCGTTCCAGGAAGCGGTAAAAGAAAGTTGGGCTGAGACCGTTAAGTCCATTCCTAATGGTCAAGAGTATCTGGATAAAATTATGGAAGCTACAGGTCAAAAATAAAACAGGTTAATCTTGTTCGGTGTGGTAAGGAGGAATGAGGGAGGATTCATTAATTTGATTCTTCCCTCCTTACCTCATGGATACTATCAACCCAAAAGGAGGGAGCTTTTTGATAACGAGAATAAAGCATCTCTTGGATCGCACAGTGGACTGGTCCTGTATTATTGCAGTAGCGGCTATAGTAGTTATCGCTTTTTTTCAAGTTATCTCCAGATATATCATGGCACAAATACCTAGCTGGACCGAGGAAGCGTGCCGATATATTTCCATATGGCTGATTTTTCTTGCGTCCGCAGTAGCTTTTCGAAGGGGTGCCCATTTAGGGGTAGACTTTTTAGTTAACCTATTCCCACCCCCATTAAGGAAGGCAGCTAATCTTATTGCCAACTTGGTTCTTATTTTTATTCTCTCTTTAACGGTTTTATATAGTTGGAAAATGATGCTTTTTAATGTTAGTCAGTTATCACCGGCAATTCGAATGAGTATGGCAATTCCCTATGCCGCGATTCCGGTAGGAACTTTTCTGATGTTGATTGAGGTGTTGTGGAGTTTGCCGAACATATTCATTATAGAAAGGGGTGATAACTAATGGGTTTACTGGTAGGGGTATTTTTAGTATTGATCCTTTTGAATGTCCCGATCGCTTTTGCCTTGGCTGTAGCCCCCAGTGTGTTTCTAATATTAAACCCGGGCATTCCCCTGGAAATGATCACCCAACAGATGTTTACAGGGTTGGATATCTTTGCTTATTTAGCAGTGCCGTTCTTTATTCTTTCCGGTAACTTGATGGTAACAGGAGGCATTTCTCGACGTTTGGTTGATTTTAGTGCTGCACTTTTGGAGCGATGCGTAGGAGGCCTGGCAATGGCTGTCGCTTTTGCTTCTATGATTTTTGCCTCCATTAGCGGTTCTGGGCCAGCGACTGTTGCTGCCATTGGTGGTGCTACTCTACCGTCCCTTGTGGAAAAGGGCTATGGGAGGAATTGGTCTGTGGCATTGATGTCTGTAGCGGGGGTAATTGGACCTATTATCCCGCCTAGTATTACCATGGTTATCTATGGGGCGATGACGGGAACATCTATTGGTAGCTTATTTATCGGAGGTCTTGTTCCTGGTGTGATGATTGGCGTTGGTCTGATGATCATTAGCTATTTTCATGCAAAAAAGGTAGGGCTGCAGGCTTCTTCCAAGCTTAACTTTAGGAATATCAAACGGACTTTTGTCGATGCTTTTTGGGCGCTAGGTATGCCCATTGTGATTCTTGGAGGTATTCTTGGAGGTATTTTCACACCCACTGAGGCTGCTGTAGTAAGCGATGTTTATGCCCTGGTGGTATGTTTCTTTATCTATAAGTCGCTGAAATTAAAGGACTTGCCCAAAATTTTCTTAGATACGGCAATTACGACTGCAGTGGTAATGATTATTTTGGCCAACGCCGCCGGCTTTGCCTGGATTATGAGTGCTGAACAAGGCCCGGCGAAAATTATCGAGTTGCTTTATTCTATAAGTGACAACAAGTATGTGTTGATGTTGATGATTAATATTATTCTTTTAATCATCGGTTGCTTTATTGACACCTCCTCAGCTTTGGTCATGGTCGTACCGGCCTTGATGCCGTTAGCTATGAAAATGGGCATCGACCCACTGCATTTTGGATTGATTATCTGCATCAACTTGGTGATGGGGATGACGACACCGCCTTTGGGAATTACTCTTTTCACGGCCTGTTCTGTCGGTAAGGTAACCATTTCCCAGGTTGCTAAACCAATGTTGCCCATGCTTGGGGTGCTGGTGGTCGTGATACTTATTGTTACATACTGTCCGTCTTTAGTCCTCTTCTTACCAAAACTATTAATGAACTGATTTAAAGGAAGCGAAATAAGGTATGGCTAAAGCTACAATTATATTTACCGGCGGAACCATTGCCATGAAGAAATCTGCCCATGTGCTAGGTGTGATGCCCGCAGCCAGTGGCCAGGAACTGCTGTCTCTCCTGCCGAAGGCAAGTACAAGAAATGATGTAGAGGTGCGACAGTTTAGCAATATTCCCAGCGGTCATATGCTCCCTAAAATGATGATGAAATTAGCCAGGGAAATTGAAACCTGCCTGAAAGATGAAGAGACTGCTGGTGTGGTTGTTACCTGCGGTACTGATACTATGGAAGAAATCAGTTACCTTGTGGACTTGGTGGTAGATTCACCCAAACCGGTAGTTTTTACCGGGGCAATGCGGAACCTGTCTGATCCGGACAGTGATGGTCCGCGAAATTTATTGGCATCTATGATGGTTGCTTTTGATATAAAATCAAGGGGTATGGGGACCCTGGTGGTGATGAATGACACTATATGGGCAGCCCGGGATGTTACTAAATTGGATACCAACAATGTAGATGCTTTTTGGTCGTCCCAGGGGCCTTTGGGGTCGGTTCTGCAAAATAAGGTGATCTTTTTCCGGGCACCCATCAACAGGCAGCATTTACCTGTCCAGGACTTGGAAACAAGGGTAGACCTGATCAAAGTAGTTAGCGGTAGCGATGACCGATATTTGCGCTGTTCTGCAGACGGAGGTGCCCAGGGTGTCGTTATCGAGGCGTTGGGATGTGGAAATGTCCCCCCTGCTTTTTTCAAAGGGATACTATACGTTCTGCGAAAAGGGGTCGCGGTAGTGATGACTTCTAGGTGCTTGAAAGGCAGCGTTTCTAATACCTATGGCTATGAGGGCGGGGGTGGGCAGTTGGCTTCAGCCGGAGTTATTTTTGCGGAAGGATTGTCCGGTCCTAAAGCACGAATTCAACTGATGGTAGCATTGGGCATGCCAGGAGGCAAGGAAAAACTACGTGATTATTTTATAAACTAACTTCCATAGTGTAAGAAGTGAGGTGACTATAATGCATGAAAAACAAGTAAGTTTAACAGTTAATGGCAAACCTATGTCGGTAATGGTTGATCCAGATATGACGTTACTTCGATTTTTGCGTGAGCGACTTAAACTTACCGGAACAAAAGAAGGGTGTAATCAGGGAGAATGCGGGACTTGCACAGTTTTGATTGACGGGAAAGCAGTAAATTCCTGCATGATCCCCATGGCATCAATAGAGGGTTGCACTATTACAACTATTGAAGGATTGGCATCAGAGGGTAAACTTGATCCTTTGCAGGAAGCTTTTATTTCCGAAGGCGCAATTCAATGCGGTTATTGTACACCGGGCACAATTATGTCCGCTAAAGCTCTACTATTAGAAAAACCCCAGCCTTCAGAAGAAGAAATTAAAGATTACCTGGGAGGTAATCTTTGCCGCTGCACTGGGTATAAAAAGATTGTTCAGGCGGTTCAGGTTGCTTCCGGTCAAAAGGAAGCACAGACTATTAGCAGTAAAAACGGTGAAAAAATTGTTGGGCAAAAGGTAACAAGGCATGATTCCTTTGATAAGGCCGTTGGCAAAACTGTTTACGTTGATGATCTGATTATAGAGGGAATGCTCTATGCTAAAGCTTTGCGTAGTTCTGTAGCCCATGGGCTGATTAAAGGGGTGGATACTTCCCAGGCTAGTCAGGTACCTGGAGTAAAAGCTGTGCTAACGAGCAAAGATGTTCCCGGGACTAATCGCTTTGGTACTATGTATAAGGACACACCGGTTCTGGCCGATGATAAAGTACGCTGTTTCGGTGATGCCGTCGCCTTGGTTGTGGCCGATAACCAGAAAGCAGCGGAAAGGGCATTGAATTTGATTAAAGTAGAGTATGAAGAACTTCCAGGGGTATTTAATCCGATAGAGGGGCTTTCTCCGGAAGCACCACTCGTACATGAGAACGGTAACCTGCTCCAGCATTTTAAGGTAAGAAAAGGCGATGTCAATGAGGGCTTTAGACAATGTGTTGCCGTTGCTGAAAATACGTTCACGACCAGTATGATTTCCCATGCGTATATGGAATTGGAATGCAGTGTTGCTGAATATGAACAGGGCATGTTAACTGTCTGGACATCCACCCAGGACGTATACGGAGACCGTCGTCAGATTGCTGCAGCTCTCGGACTACCCCTGAATAAGGTTAGGGTCGTCCAGATGACCACTGGTGGTGCATTTGGGGGCAAAATCGATGTCACCACGGAAATTTTGGCCGCCTTGGCTGCTTTGAAAACAGGACGCCCGGTTAAGGTCAGATTCTCGCGGGAAGAGTCCATGATGATTTCCACCAAACGACACCCCGTAATTCTGAAAGTGCGTTTAGGTGCAAATAAAGAAGGAAAATTGCTTGCTATGGAAGGAGAGATATATGGCGACACTGGGGCTTATGCATCCCTAGGTGCTGCTGTAATTCGAAAATGCGGCCTGATACTCACCGGACCTTATTATATTCCTAATATTAAAGTGGACACTTTCTGTGTTTATACCAATAACCCACCGGCTGGAGCATTTCGAGGATTTGGCATTGTGCAGGGAGCCTTTGCACATGAATCATTAATGGATATGCTGGCCGAGTCCTTGGGTCGGGACAAATGGGAATTTAGGTATCAAAATGCCTTGGAACCGGGATTAAGTGTAGGGACGGGACAAGTTTTGGAACATAGCGTAGGCATCAAAGGCACTTTGGAGGCAGTAAAAAAATATATTGCTGAAAATCCTTTAACTCCTATAAATGGATAGTGTTAACTAGCATATGAAAAACACGTTTTGGCATTGGCAGTTAGAAAAATACAACTTGGAAAACAAAAAAGCGTTATTAAAGGTATGAAAACCTTGGGGCCAGCCCCAAACCCCGTCCTCGCCGGAAGGCAGCCGGTCTGTCATAACAGACCGGGCAACAAAAGGATAAATATGTACAGGATGTAAAGGGTCTCCGGCTACGCCTTCGATGAACGAGCAAAAACCGCTCGCCCTTGACATCCATGGACTAAGTGGCAGAGACCGACTGTTTATCAAGAATAAGCTTTTGAGATAATTCAATAAGCTTCTGCCATTTAGCAGGCATATTAGGGATAGCATCAAGTTCGGGGATAGAATTTAGTGGTTGCCAGTAAGAGTAGGAGTGTGGACGCAAGAAGTTATAATAGGCTACAAATAAGGACACGTGGGTGTCTGATCCTTCACCACTACCATAGCCGTTTGTAACCTGATAAGAAAATTTAAAGGTTCTGTTAAGACGTTCAATGATTTGTTTAAGCCATCGATATTCAGCAGAAACAGGGTCGTCATTAGTAAGTCCTATTACCTGAGTAAGGTTAAAATCCATGTCATTAAGCATAAATTGTTGCTGAGCAAGCTTGTATGCTGTGTACCCATCAGCAACAAATTTCAAAGTTTTACCAGGGAAGTTTTTAAACTTGGCGAAGGCCATGCGCATAGCTAAGATACAAGGCCCCACATCCCTAGTGATGGATACACGATAGCCTAAGATAGATTTCTTAAGTGCATCCATAATGAACCAGACATAATGCCTAATACCTTTGATTTTAATGTAGGTTTCGTCAGCGGCCAGATAGTTGGTAGGTTTGTAGTCGTAATTATCAACAAAAGGCTTAACCAAAGTAGCAGCAGTCTTAGCATATTTACTAACGGTAACATGTGATATTTTAACACCATGGATCTCCCAAAGTGCCCTGGCAGTAGCACGAGTAGAAAGAGCAAGGTTGACGTGGTAAGTCAAACAAAGACCCATGATGTGTGGTGAAAAATTTCGGAAAGTAAGGTTGACAGAGCCTTTAGGCATGGATGATAAATCCATCTTAAAGAAATCTATAGTGAATTCTCTGTAGATATAGTGAAGCTTAAACTTATATTTGTCCTGTTGGTATTCAGCAAGCTCTTCGGGAGATAGCTTTTTTAGGCATCAAGATAGAAGGCACACTTGTTATTCACACACTTATGGATGTTAAATTTTTTACGCTCCTTCTTTTTGACAAGGATACGGCCACAATAGGGGCATAGAAGAGCACCAATTTTAAAGTCAGTTTTATCTTTGTTAAACCTAAGCCCACAGACCTTGCACCAAAGTTGACCACGCCCACCGGTGTTGTCGTAAAGGTATGTATGAGGTGCACCGCAACGATGGCAAACAACATCAGAGGGAACAGGGTTTTTTCCACGGGATTTAACAGGCTTAAGATTTTTACCGTGTTTAGACTTATACTCGTTAATTAACTGCTTGTAGTCAAGTTTTTCCGGTTGCATGATAATGGGGAGTTTGTCCACGGTAAGCTTACTATATTTTGGGCTAGTTATATTCTGTTTTGGGGTTTTTAGGGGAATATTTTTAACGATAAACAAAAGTAATTGACGAATTTGTTTAATTAAAAATTGATTATGTAGTATCAAAACTGATATAATTGAGTTCACAATGACACACCTTTCTTTGGATTTTTGTGGGGTGAGATACTCAATTATACCAAGAAAAGGGGGGTCATTGTTTTTTTATTATAAAAAAACTTGAAGTCCCTGACATATAACACTTTAGAATTTATTTAGATATAAATATATTTACACAAACTATAAATGACGGGAGGAATCGAATATGAAAAAAAGAGGCATTGGGTATGGTAGTCTAATGTTTCCTCTGGGTTTAGGACTGGGACGTTCTGATGTGGCCAGTGCCCTGGCCCAATTGAATGAAGACGGCACGATTAATGTGTTAATTGGTGTTGCTGATCTTGGCCAGGGCTCAAACAACGTTATGGCGATGATTGCAGCTGAAGTACTGGGAATTAAGTTGGAAGATGTTACTGTAACTTCTGCTGATACAGCGGTAACTCCTTTTTGTGGGCCAACAACGGCCAGTCGTGCAACATATACGACCGGCAATGCCGTAAAAAATGCGGCAATAGAAATGAGACAGATTTTACTTGAAAGCGGAGCCGAGTTACTAGGGACAAATCCTGAGGGCCTAACTATTCAAGATCGGATGATTTACCAGGACGGTAAAAAGACTTCTGTTTCCATAGCAGATGCTGCGGCAAACTGTTATAGTACAGGAAAAAAATATGTGGTTGTCGGAACTTTTGATGCGACCACAGGTGGAGTAAATATGGAAACAGGCCAGGGTGATGGGTTTATTGGATATACTTACGGCACGCAAGTAGCAGAAGTGGAGGTAGATACTGATACGGGAGAAGTAAAGGTTCTACGCATTGTGGCCGCTCATGATGCCGGCCGAGCTATAAATCCGATTAGTCTTGAAGGGCAGATTGAGGGCGGAGTAGCCATGGGAGTGGGACATACCTTTATGGAAAAGGTTATCTTGGATCATGGCAAAACTTTAACTCCCACCTTGGCTGAGTATCTGGTTCCCACAGTTAAAGACATCCCGGAAATAGTATCTTTAGTTGTGGAAGAGCAAGAACCAACAGGTCCTTTTGGAGCAAAAGGTGTTGCTGAACCTCCCACTGTAGGAACTGCTCCAGCTATTATTAATGCCATATATGATGCTGTAGGGATACGTATTACAGAATTGCCAGCAACGCCGGAAAAAGTTCGTCAGCTTTTAAAAGAAAAGGGCTATTAAACGGGGGTGAAAATATGTATCAAGATTACTATCGTCCTGATAACTTAAAGGAAGCCCTGGATATTTTGGCTTTCCATAAGGGGAAAGCTAGGATAATTGCTGGTGGTACTGATTTGGTTCTTGATATAAATAAAGGGACTAAACAAGCCGATTTTCTAGTTGATATCAGGAAAATTCCGGAGCTTAATATAGTTGAAGAAAGAGGAACTGACATTTATATTGGGGCAGGTGTCACGCATACACAACTGGTTAATAACAGAATTATAAACAATAAGGCTAAAGTGCTTTCTGAAGCAGCTCAAACGGTGGGAAGTCTGCAAGTTAGAAATATAGGTACAGTAGGGGGAAATGTAGTGAATGCTCAGCCGGCAGCTGATACAGCAGTAGCGTTAGTTTCCCTAGATGCGAAAGCTGAGATTATTTCCACTGACCAAAGCAAACAAATTGTATCGGTAGAAAATATTTATAAGGGGCCGGGAAAATCAGTTGTGGATAGTACTTCCAGTATTCTCACAGGATTCTATATCTCTATGCCAGAGGCAACGCTTTCAGCCTTCGACCGCATTGCACGACGGAAAAGTCTCTCCCTACCTATCTTGAACCTTGCAGTTGTTTTGAGGAAAGATAAAAATGTATGTCAAGAGATAAGAATTGCCGCCGGACCAATCAGTTTACAGCCTCTACGATTGCGTCCGGTTGAAAGTTTTTTGATGGGGAAAGAGTTATCGCAGGAAATAATAAATGGAGCAGGTGAACTTATTTCACAAATAGCTAATCCCCGGGAATCTGTATTACGAGGCTCCAGTGCCTATAGAAAAGAATTACTCGGTATGATGCTGAAAAGAACATTAAGCAACCTTGCAGTACAAAAGTAAATGGGGTCCCCATAAATTTTGCTCTCTTAAAAATATGTTAGAACGTTATGTTATAGTGGAGCAAGCAACTTTGCAGCTAGTACCGGTTATTTACTCTTAGAAGTTGCAAATAATTTAAAATATTATAGATTATTTTGTAGGCCGCGTTCTTAATAAATTTGGTTTAGTGGCAAGATTTCCACTCCTTGGACAGTGAAGTGCGATAAGCAGTAAAATTTGTATTGGAGAGGTGAAAACGAGTGTTAACATTTGGGGAAATACAAATTAATGCAGCAGTTGCTCCAAATTGTTTTTTGATGAGCCTGTATGCCTCGGATTTAGCTAAAGTAGCCAAGGCTGGACAATTCATCCATATTAAGGTGACAGAGGGCACATATCCCTTGCTGCGTAGACCTATCAGCATTCATGATATTGATCCAGATACAGGGACTATCAGCTTATTGTACCAGGTTAGAGGAAAGGGAACAGAACTTCTCAGTACAAAAAGAAGGGGGGAAAAACTGAACCTACTTGGCCCTTTGGGAAACGGATTCAATTTGGAGTTCTCTGGAAAAAAGGCGATACTTGTCGGCGGAGGAATCGGTGTTGCCCCACTTTATTCCCTCGCTAAGTCATTAATAAGGGATGGGAAAGAAGTAAGGGTTTTAATTGGGGCACGAACTAAAGAAATGATCTATCAGGCCGAAAAATTTTTTGACCTTGGCTGTACAGTACAATGTGCCACTGATGATGGCTCCTACGGGGAAAAGGCCTTTGTCACTGAACTTTTAGAAAGTGCCCTTAAGGATGAAAAGCCTGATTAT
Organism: Bacillota bacterium; assembly: GCA_050952465.1. GTDB lineage: Bacteria > Bacillota > Dehalobacteriia > Dehalobacteriales > Dehalobacteriaceae > DUPU01. Next base: position 511,697 of record JBMNKZ010000007.1, read on the forward strand.
GTTTATACCTGCGGTCCCGAAGTAATGATGACAAAAGTAGTGGACATCTGCCTCACTGATTCAGTTTCCGGGCAGGTTTCATTGGAAGCATATATGGGCTGCGGGATAGGAGCTTGTCTCTGCTGTACCACCGAACTTGTCGACAACTCAAAAAGGCATGCAAAGGTCTGTCACGATGGGCCTGTATTTTTTTTCGAGGAGGTTAGATTGAATGGGAAAGGTTGATTTATCTGTCGATGTCGCAGGTATAAAAATGAAAAACCCCATCACGACGGCCTCGGGTACATTTGGTTTTGGCAAAGAATATGGGGAGTACTTTGATTTATCGAATTTAGGGGCGATCACTGTCAAAGGGACAACTTTGGAAGCCCGTATCGGCAACCCTCCGCCCAGACTGGTGGAAACTTGCGGCGGGATATTAAATGCCGTGGGACTTGAGAACCCTGGGGTAGACACCTTTCTTAACGAAGCGCTGCCGTTTTTATCCCATTTTGATCTACCGGTGATTGTGAATATTGCCGGTCACTCCGTCGAAGAGTATGGGGAAGTTGCTAAGCGTCTTAATAGAAAAGGGATTTCTGCTTTGGAGGTAAACATCTCCTGTCCTAATGTAAAAAACGGGGGTTTAGCCTTTGGAACCGACCCGGACATGGCCGGGGAAGTGATCAGAGTAGTAAAGACATCAACTGATATACCTGTGATTGCTAAACTGTCCCCTAATGTTACAGATATAGTTCAAATAGCGAAGGCTGTCCAGAAAGCAGGGGCAGATGCACTCTCCTTGATCAATACCATTTTGGGTATGTCTATTGACATTAACCAAAGAAAGCCCATATTGGGCAATAGCATGGGAGGGTTGTCCGGACCGTCCGTCAAGCCTGTTGCCGTTAGAATGATTTGGCAGGTTAGTCAGGCAGTGGATCTGCCGATTATTGGCATGGGGGGAGTTGTCACCTGGGAGGATGCTGTTGAATTGATTTTGGCTGGGGCAACAGCTATAGCTGTAGGAACAGCGAACTTTGTGAATCCATTGGCCACGATGGAGATCATTGAGGGGATCCGGAAGTACTTAGAGATAAATAATTTTTCCAGTGTAAATGAAATTATCGGTCTATCTTGGAAATAAGCTATTATTGATTGATACGTGTGAAAAAGGGAAGAAGTAGAATTGTCCTTATTGAATGGTTATAGAGTGATTGGTATTTTAAATTGGTCGTTGGTTAATCGAGAAAGTGTCGGAGGAGCGTACTAATGGCATACGTATTTGCTGTTTTATCAGCTTTTGGCATGGGGCTGAATGACTTATGTATCCAAATGGGAATGAGATCTGGGCGGGTAAACAGCAGCCAGGCACTAATTATCAACCTTATTTCTGGAAATATTTTTTTGCTTGTACTTGCGGCCATTGAGTTTTTTAGTAAAGGGTTTCCAAATATAAATTATATCGGGCTGGTTTTTTTTATTGCATCTGGGATTAGTGCCCCCTTTTTAGCCAGGCTGTTATGTTACTTAGCAATTGATAGTATAGGAGCAACACGGGCAGGATCCCTGAGGGTAAGTGATACATTTTTTACTATGATTATAGCCTTTTTCCTTTTTTCTGATGTAATTATGCTGCGTTCTTTTTTTGGATCAATTATCTTAGTTACAGGCATCGCTATTCTGATATATGAGATGGATAATAAACGTAGTGATTCAGAGATAGCATTTACCGGTAAACAAGATAAAGTGAACCGGCTTGAAAATAAAGAAAACCTATTCAAAAGGTTTTCTTCATCTGGTTTATATTTTGGTTCATTTCTGGCAATTACATCAGGGTTGTTGTTTGCATTTGGCGGGATATTTAGAGAAATGGGAATAGAACAAATACCTTCTGCTATTTTGGGAAGTTTAATTAGCAGTATGATTGCTCTTATGGCTAATGCGATTTATCTATATATTACCGGTCAAATGGGCAGAAGCTGGAATATGAGTTTGCGTTCCACTGCATTCTTCGCTTTAGGGGGTATTGGTAATTCATTTGGAATTTTGGCTTTCTTTTTAGCCCTTTCCGGAGGGGTTACAGTATCCGTGGCTACGGCCTTAAAAAACACATCTCCTGTCTTTACATTGTGTTTAGCCTGGTTAGCTCTACGTAAGATAGAAAGAATTACTGTCAAACTAGTTGGTGCAATTGTAATGATAGTAATTGGTTCAACAATAATTATTTTATAAATTCATTAATCCAAAGACTTATCGTAAGTAATTAATTTTATTGACTTGTTTTGACTTTAAATTGTTATTACCTCGTCCCCACCTATTTGCTCCCCGGCAATTTAGGTGGGGATTATTGTTTTTGAAGAAGGGTTAAACATCATGGAATCCAGAGAAAGTTCTAGAAGTTAATTAATTGTAGCCGGGGTGTGGTGGAATTAAATTTCGTTGATGACTAATTAATCTAAATTATACCAATATATTTTCTGCCATTTTAGCTTTGGGGTTTGACGGCAAAGTAATAGTGGCCGTTGTATCATAAGGTATGGTGTTTGGGAGGAAAGTTTATTTTTTGTTAATATTTTGTTAACTAAAAAGCAATAACCAAGAGCTATAATAGAATAAAAGAAGCAGCTTCTCATCTATAAAAAATAAACATAATAACAAAATAGGGAGTGAGGAAATGAGAAGGAAGAAAAGAACAATTATGATTGGGGCTTTTGTTTTTGGCGCACTCTTGTTTGCCGGTACCGCCTTGGCAGATATCATGGACAAAAGCGGCTATGATCAGTTAAAAGATGCTGTCAAAGTGACTGCTGCAAACTGTATGGAAAATTATCAGAGCTTTACCGCAGATATTTCCATGGTTATGAAAGATAATGGCAAGGTGATCTTATCTGAAAACAGTATAGTTAAATATGATGCCGTGAATAAAGCGAGAGAAGAAACCAACAAGACAGAGGATATTACAAATAGAAATAGAAACCGTAGCTATTACAACTATCGGGATGAGAATCAGCTGATTACGAAATCCTCTGATACTGATAATTACATTGTCACTACTTATCGAGATAAAAAAGACGGACCTTTATTCGATAAAGAGGATAATCCCTTTAATAGGGAAGAGGCTAAAGATCTTGAGAGAATTTTGGATGCCTTAGTAAATAATTTAAAGGATCAGGTAATTGTTACGGAAAATCCTGACGGTAGTAAAACCCTGTCCGGAAAACTGTCTGAAGGTCAGATTCCCGCTTTAGTTAACGCCTTGGCTTCATTCCAGATGAAGCAGCAATTTAACGGTAATCGGCAAGGGATAACTGATTTAGCCTCTGATGTTTATGTCAAAGAGGTAAAAGGGACAGCGAAAATCAGTGAAGACGGCAGCTTGGAAAATATTTTGGGCACTGCCAGCGTTTCCGGATTAGATGAAGAGGGCAATTCCCATGAAATAAGTTTGGAAATTTTATTCAAACTCAGTAATGTAAATGATACTAAGGTAGTCAAACCGGATCTTACCGGGAAAAAAGTTATCACCCAGGAAGAGAGAGATTGGGAAAGAGCATACCAACCAACACCGGAAAAATTTGTCGGGAAATTCAAGAATGATATCATCATGGAAAAGGACGGCAGGTTTGTTAAAATTGGGGAAAGACACCTTGAGATTACCTTGCTAAATGATAAAGAGGTTCAAGGGAACTATCGGGAAGAAATAAAAGAAGGATTCGAAAAATATGCGGAACCCGATAGTGCCTATACCTTTAAGGCCAGGTTTAATAATGAGAAGGATACTAACAATGCAGTACTGGAGGGGAAAACGCAAGAAGGTAATAAGGTCACGGGAAATATGCACTTTAATGGCTATGATGGCCGAATTTATGTAAACCTCGATCGAGGTTACTATGGGAATGCCGTGATCTACGATAGCGATTTTCGCCCGGACTTTGACTAAATAAATAACCGGAACCTGTATTCAGGAAAAGAAAAGGCTAAAGTCAGGCAGAGTGCAAGCTCCGCCTGACTTTGGTTCAATCAGAGAATTAAGGGTAGTTACTTATACTTTGGACATCCTGAAGGAGGGACGACTAAAGGATCCAGTTCCTTCGCTAACGCCCAGGATGAAGGTAATGCCCTGTTTTTGGATGGCACAGTTTTTCTATTTGTACTTTGGAGGCATGACAATGGAGAAGAGAATGGAAAAGATAATTGAAATTAAAGAACTTACTAAGATTTATCCTAATGGCCGGGGCATTGAAGATGTTAATTTGGACATTTATCCAGGGGATATTTTCGGTTTTTTAGGCCCCAACGGGGCGGGGAAAACTACGGCCATGAAAATAATGACTGGTCTGATTAAGCCTAATCGAGGTTCTGTTAAACTATTTGGCTATGATATAATTGAAGAATATGAAAAGGCGATGGCTCAAGTAGGTTCTTTAATCGAGGTGGTGGAGTCTTATCCTTATCTTAGTGCTTATGATAATTTAAAACAGTTTGCCAGATTTTATCCTGATGTGGACAAACAAAGAATTGAAGAAGTTTTGGAGATTACGGGAATTTATAGATATAAAGATGAAAAGCCGAAAAAGTTTTCCTTGGGCATGAAACAAAGGTTAGGACTTGCCGCGGCAATTTTATCCCGGCCTAGGCTACTGATCTTAGATGAGCCCTTGAACGGTTTGGATGTGGAGGGCATGATTGATATCCGTAACCTGATAAAAAGTATGGCGGAAAAAGATGGGACAACCTTTTTTATTTCCAGTCATTTAATCCATGATGTGGAGCTTACCTGTACCAGGATTGGGGTTATTTTCAATGGCAAGATTCTTAATGTAGATGATACCGAAAATATCTTAAAAGATTATGCCAGTCTGGAAAACTATTTTGTCAGTGAGGTGGAAAGAAATGGCCGTGTTTAAAGCAGCTTTAATGAATGAATTAGAAAAAATATATAAGAAAAAGAAGGCTTTGGCGGCCATTATTCTTTCCCTTATGTTGATTATACTTGGCCAATTAATAATATGGGGTGTACGCTCTGGTTTCGGTATTAGGGGGGCTGGAAGCGGAGAATTTCCGATATTAGTTTTATCAGTGGTGATTAACACAGTGTTGCCTTTATTTGTCGCTTTGGTGGCGATTGATAGTTTTTCCGGGGAGTTTGCCCATAATATTATCCGGATTGCCTTGACCCGGCCCGTTAGCCGGTTTAAGATTTTTTCTGCTAAAGTAACAGCAATTGCTATTTTTATTTTGTTTAATTTATTTTTGATTTTTATCTTTTCCGTTATAATAGGTTTAATATTTAATTACGACTCTATGACCTTGGTGGGTTTCGGGAAATCCTTCCTGGCATATATGGTAAGTTTACTTCCTTTATTTGTTTTGGTATTAGGGATTATTCTCCTGGCACATATCCTAAAAAGCGGTATTTCTGTTTTCTTTGCCGCAGTTTTATTATTCATCGGATCACAGGTTTTAGGATTGGTTTTCCCCCAATATGCCGGCCTCTTGATAACTACCCATCTAGGCTGGTATAAATTGTGGTTTGCTCATATTTTTCCCCTGCAGGTGGTGATCCGTGAACTGTTACTGATGGTGGGGTATGGGATTATGTTGTTTGTGGCAGGTTTTTATCTCTTCGAACGTAAAGAATTTTAGGTGATTAGATGAATTTAAAGAAAAGACTGTTCCTGGCAAATTTAGCTACTGTAGCTATACCGTTAATTATTACGGTATTATTTGCTTTATTTTACTTGGTTTTTTATGACACGTGGGCGGATAATGATATAACTTTAACACGCTATCGGCAGTTATCAGAGATTGAGTTAAGTCTTCTGAAGGCACAACCTGAAGTTTTGGAAAAGGAAAGCAAACAAAAGGAATTATTGACTAAACTGGAGATAATAAACGGAGAATTAGTGATCTTAAAAAATGATCAGCTTTTGTTTTCTTCTCATGAATTTTCGAAAATTGACTTAGCTAAATTGCACCAAGAGGAAAAGGGCTTGGGGAGCACTGGACAAGTGGTGATTAATGATATTTCCTTTATGGTGCGGAAGATTGATTTAAAATATCAGGATGGGTCTTTAGTCCAGGTTATTCTTCTGGCTCCTGTGTATGGTTCCGGCACTAATCTACGAAGCTTTTTATGGTTTATTGGCTTGACCTTTTTACTCTCCTTTGTGATCACCAATTTTTTTACTGCGCATCATATATCTAAAGCTATCTTAAGGCCTATCAATAATTTGCAGACAGCAGCCGGAGAGATCAGTAAAGGGAATCTGGGATACCAGATTGTTGAAGAAGGGGATCAAGAAATCCAAGAACTGTGCCGTGACTTGGAAATGATGCGTATTAAGCTAAAGGAGTTAATCCATACTCAATTAAAATATGAAGATAACAGGAAGATGCTTATCGGGAGTATTTCCCACGATTTAAAAACTCCCGTCACATCAATAAAAGGCTACGTGGAGGGAATTCTGGATGGGGTGGCTAACAATCCTGATAAAATCAAAAAATATTTACATACAATTTCCCTTAAAGCAGAACAAGTTGACAAACTAATTGATGATCTGGTGCTTTTTTCTAAGTTGGACTTAAATCAAATACCTTTTCAGATGGAAAGGATCAATATTGATCAGTACTTACGCTCCTGTTTAATGGAGAGTGAGCCGGAACTGGAGAGAAATAACATAATGCTCATATATCACAATGAACTGAATCATGAAGAATTTGTTTTGTTGGATCAAGAGAAGATGAAAAGAGTCATTATGAATATCATGGATAACTCCAAAAAGTATATGCATAAAGAGCAGGGGGAAATTCACGTCCTCTTGAGAGAAACGAAAACCAGTGTGATTATGGAATTTAGAGATAACGGTTCCGGGATCAAGGAAAAGGACTTGCCATATGTTTTTGAACGCTTTTATCGTTCGGACCAGGCCAGGACTGATATTAAGGGTAGTGGCTTAGGATTGGCCATTAGTAAGCAAATTGTGGAAGGCAACAATGGCCGTATATGGGCAGTGAGCCCGCCGGTCGGTGGAACCAGCATCATGATATCTCTGGGCAAATTATCGGTGGGGGGTTAAACAAAAAAATACTATGAAAAAAATATTAATAGTGGAAGATGACCTTAGCATTGCGGAATTGGAAAAAGATTATCTAGATGTTGCAGGCTTTCAGGTAAGTATTTGCCCTGATGGACTTAAGGCATTAGAACTTATCCGAGAAAATGATTATGATCTCTTGATTATTGATATTATGCTTCCCGGTCTGGATGGGCTAAAAATTCTGCGTCGGATCAGAGATGAAAAAAATATTCCTGTCCTTTTGGTTTCGGCAAAAAAAGAAGAAATTGATAAGATCAAAGGGTTTAGCTTAGGGGCGGATGATTATATCACAAAGCCCTTTAGCCCTGGAGAATTAGTGGCTCGAGTCAAAGCTCACTTGGGAAATTACGAAAGGCTGAGAAAAACAGTCCAGGCAAAAGCAAAAAAATATGATGCTAATGTTATATCTGTGAGGGGTTTAAAAATCGAAAAAGATGCGCGGCGGGTTTTTATAAATGACTCTGAGGTTAATTTAGCTCATAAGGAATTTGATCTGCTCGTATTTTTAGTAGAAAACCCCAATCGAGTATTTGGCCGGGAAGAATTATTTGAAAAAGTTTGGGGTATGGATGCCTTGGGCGATTCAGCCACAGTGACTGTGCATATCGCCAGGATCAGAGATAAAATTGAACCTAATCCCGCCAGTCCTCAATATGTGGAAACAGTTTGGGGAGCAGGTTATAGGTTTAGAGTTTGATCTCGAGGAGGATAATTTCAAGAAAACCTTGCACATACCTCTTGCCTGGGGTAAAATAATAAGAATAATCAAAAGGTTGATAGAATTTTTTAAAACCAAAGGGAGGAAATTTAATTATGGCAAGGATGTACTATGATAATGATGCTGATTTAACCCTTTTAAAAGGGAAGAAAATTGCCGTTCTTGGTTACGGCAGCCAAGGACATGCCCAGGCGCAAAGCTTGCAGGATAGTGGTTTAGATGTAATTGTGGGTTTAAGACCGGGAAGTAAGTCATGGGATCAGGCAGTTCGCGATGGCATGACAGTTGCTTCTACTGCTGATGCTGCAGCCCAGGGAGATTTGATACATATTTTATTACCTGATGAGCTTCAAGCCGGCGTATATAAGGAATGCATTGAACCGAACTTAAAGCCGGGAAAAATTCTAGGGTTTTCTCATGGTTTTAATATTCATTTTTCGCAAATTATTCCTCCGGAAAATGTGGATGTAATTATGATCGCTCCAAAAGGCCCAGGGCATTTGGTCAGACGGCAGTTTAAGGAAGGTTTAGGTGTACCTTGTCTAATTGCTGTACAGCAGGATTATTCCGGAAAGGCCAAAGATATTGCCTTAGCCTTCGCCAAAGGGATCGGCGGTACTAGGGCCGGAGTCATTGAAACCACCTTTACCGAGGAAACTGAAACCGATTTATTTGGGGAACAGGCTGTCTTATGCGGCGGCTTAACCCATTTAATCAAATCTGGCTTTGAAACCTTAGTGGAAGCAGGTTATCAGCCTGAGGTTGCTTATTTTGAGTGTCTCCATGAAATGAAATTAATTGTGGATTTAATTTATGAAGGCGGCATTGCCAACATGAGATATTCCATTAGTGATACTGCGGAGTGGGGCGATGTTACCGTTGGCCCGCGCATTATTACTAATGAGACCAAAAAGGAAATGAGAAAGGTTCTTGATGAGATTCAAAACGGGAAATTTGCCCAGGGCTGGATCCTGGAAAATCGGGCTGGTCGCCCCATGTACAATGCGATCGTCAAAAGGGATAAGGAGCATTTGATCGAAAAGGTAGGGAAAGAACTCCGTGGAATGATGTCCTGGTTAAAGAAATAATTATTCAAAAACCCTTCTGTGGAACTTTGTTTCACAGAAGGGTTTTTATAATTGCTTATTCTACTTATCGGCATGAAGTTTACCGGCAACAGCATAATCCTCATTCTCCATTTCCCGAATGATAATGCTGACCGCTTCCGGGGGGCAGGAAAGGGATTTACAGATGGCATCAGTAACGCCTTTGACCATTTCCCTCTTTTGTTCCACGGTACGACCTTTTAGTATTTCCATTTGTACGATTGGCATGACAATTTCCTCCTAACTTTCTTTAGTTTATGATTTTTTTCTTAGATAAAGATGAATGCTCGACAATATTATTATAACGCAACCAGTAGAAAATTTTTCGGTTTTAGAAAAATTTTCTTACCTCATAATTCCTTGTTAGTTAAGTTGTTATTTACTTCTGTATAAACCAAGTCCCTTTGGCAAAAATTATCGTTTAGATAACAGTTCTATGACTCCTAAAACTCTATCTGACGCTAAGAACTCACTTTATGATCAAAGGTTAAAGGGGATGGTAAAAATGAGCGAATTTGTGGAATTCGAACTGAATGACGATCAGTTGGCTGAGGAGCTAAAGAAATTGGGTTATCAAGTTTCAAAGAGTCGGGAAGGAAATAAAATTCGAAAAGACACTCATCTTATGTCAGTGATTAATGAACTTGTGCCTATTGTAGAAAAGGCGGGTATCAATGCTTGGGATTTACATCTGAAGGAATACAATAAAGGTGATGCCAGGCTGGTTGGAGAGTACTCTAACGGTAGAATTGTAAGCTATAATTAATCAGGTAATATTTTTATTATTAAAAAACCCTGATTTTTAATTTTCGATGTCAGGGTTTTTAATTTTTATCGAAATAAGAAGGTATGAGGATTCGTCTGTCGCTAATTGCAGGTTATTTCTTCAGACAGGGACATACTTTGGCATTTTTCCCGCCGTTTATTCTATATAATAATGGAGTGATATAAAGGAGGCGGGTAGTGTGAAAAGTAACTTTGTATTAAGAACATGCATTATGGTTGCAGTAATTAGTTTTTTATGTTTTGGCATAGGGGCTTGGGCTGACCAGGAGATTTCCTTGGAAATTAATCAAGGGAGTGTTTGTCAGAGTGTATATGTTTCGGGAATCTCAGGAAGCATTACCTATCTGCCTGTAAGAGAGCTCGCGGAATTAATTAACCTTCCTTTAAAATGGAATCAGGATATGGGGTCGGTAATCTGTCAAACCTACGGTAAAACGACGATCTTCACTCCGGGAATTGACATAGTTTATACGGTAAATGGGGCTGTGACGGCCCACAAAATTTTAACTCAACCCTTACTGAACCAAGGGAGGGTATATATTCCTTTGCGGGCATTGGAGTTAGTAGGAATTGGGATCACTTACGATGCCGCAAGGGATCAAAGAAGTATATTTATCCCTGATAATCTTAATCAAGGTTTGCAACCTATTGCCACGGAGAAATTAAATATGGTCCGGGATTTAATTATTAAAGAAAAAGATAAAATACCTAAAAAAATCGGCAGCTTTTCCACTTATTTTAATCCGGCTGAAAAATCTCGGACAAAAAATTTAAAGTTAGCCGCGGAAGCTATAAATAATTATCAGATTAAACCAGGAGAGATCTTTTCCTTCAATAAGACAGTAGGGCCGAGGACCCCGGCAAGGGGTTATGAAAAAGCCATAATTTACGTAAATAAAGAAAAGGTAGAAGATTACGGGGGCGGAATATGTCAGGTTTCCACTACCTTATATAATACTGTTCTTAGTGCTTCCCTTCCCGTACTGGAAAGACACCTCCACAGTCTACCCGTACCCTATGTCCTCCTGGGGAAGGATGCTACGGTAAACTATGGGACGAAGGATTTTAAATTTAAAAATAACCAAAAAAAAGTTCTTGTAATTAAAACTAACGTGGAAAAGAATAAATTGACGATAGAGCTTTATTCCTTACCTATATGACTGATGGTAATGTGGTATAATAAATAGAGCTCTTATCTCCCTCATATTTGGGGACATTCCGTTTCAGAGAAACAGTCGTTATATTCGGCAAGTGTGTCCCCTGACCACTAATGAGGGAGTATTAGAACTGTTAGCTATCGGATAAACCAGAGAAAGGAGTAAAGGAGGAACCTCTTTGCTGAATAGAGAACAACTTCCCGGTTTTGTAAATCTTAAAGAGGCATTGGCTGTAACACGGGAACAAAACCGGGAAAATCATCGTAAATTTATCAATCCGGAATTAGTAAAATTGATGGGCTTAATTAATTTCGATAAACTTTTTGTGCGTGCTCAAGGCGCTTCTGTCTGGGATGAGGATGGCAATGAATATCTTGATTTTTTAGGGGGGTATGGGGCTCTTAATCTGGGCCATAATCACCCCAAGATTAATGCTGCCTTACAATTGGTACAAGATACACCTAATCTTTTGCAGGCATCTTTGAATCCTTTAGCGGGTGTTTTAGCCGCAAATCTAGCTCTTTTTACCCCTGGGGATTTACAATACTCATTTTTTGGCAACAGTGGGGCGGAAGCGGTAGAAGGTGCTCTTAAGCTGGCTCGAGCAGCCACGGGTAGGGCAAAGATCGTTTCTTGTGAGGGTTCTTTCCATGGAAAATCCTTCGGGGCTTTATCCGTAACAGGACGGGAGAAATACCGGCAGCCCTTTTCGCCTCTGCTTCCGGAGGTTAATTTTATTCCCTATGGTGACAAAGAAGCACTGGAAAAGGTCTTGTCAGCAGGAGATACAGCTGCTTTTATAGTGGAGCCTATTCAGGGTGAAGGTGGTATCATTGTCCCTCCCGAAGGTTATCTAAGGGAAGTTCGGGACATTTGTTCCCGTTACGGGACTTTATTAATTGTAGATGAGATCCAAACCGGTTTTGGGCGGACAGGGAAAGTCTTTGCCTGTGAGCATGAGGGGGTTGTACCGGATATTTTGTGCATTGCCAAATCCTTCGGTGGAGGGGTGATGCCTTTAGCTGCCTACACTGCCAAAGAAGAAGTTTGGAAAAAAGCCTATGGAAGTTTGGCTAAGGCCACCTTACATACTTCAACCTTCGGGGGTAACAGCAAGGCCGCGGCGGCCGGAATTGCAGCCCTGGAGGTGCTCTGGGAAGAAAACTTAGCGGGCCAAGCAGAGGAAAAAGGTAATTATTTAAAGGACAAGCTGGTTGGCCTTTGGAAAAGGTACCCTTTTATTAAGGATGTCCGGGGACGTGGTTTGATGCTAGGTTTAGAGTTCGCAGGGCAGGAACACAGCTTGGTTAATAAACTAACCGGCGGAGCATTGGAAAAAGCGGCAGAGGAGTATTTAGGCTCATTAATCGCGGGAGAATTAATGAATAAGCATTATATTATCACTGCCTATACCCTAAATAACCCTAATGTGATCCGTTTAGAACCTCCCCTTACGATTTCATATGCCCAAATTGACAGGATGATTGAGGCTTTGGATCAAGTTTGTCAAAAGAACAGGGGCTTTGGAGACATGCTTTTTTCCAGTGCCAAGACCGTAATCGGTAATGTATTCAAAAAGAAATAAGGTGTATCAGCTTTCTAATAAATCCGAACAATCAACTAAATATTTACATAAATATTCGGTATTGCTTTGACAGATATTAGTTTTTTTGTTAAGATAATTATGTTTGAGGGACCTGAATAGAGGTTTATGAAGAAAAATTCTATTTGGGTAATTATTATGTCAAAAACCGGCTAAAATAGGACAAGATAAAATCTGGAGAGATGATCATGAAAAAGAAATATGATGTTGTAATAATTGGTGCCGGCCCGGCGGGAATTTTTACGGCAATTGAATTAGCTCTAAAGAATCCCCGCATCAATACCCTGTTAATTGATAAGGGTCGTACTATTGAAAAACGGGCTTGTCCAGCCCGTAAACAAGGGAAATGCATAAATTGCGAACCCTGCGGAATCACCAGCGGTTGGTCAGGAGCTGGGGCATTTAGCGACGGAAAGCTGTCTCTTTCTCCTGAGGTAGGGGGCCGGTTGACTGATTATATGTCTCGTGAAGAAGCTCAAGAAGGGATTAATTATGCCGACAAAATCTATCTAAGGTTCGGTGCCCAAGAAACTATTTATGGTCTTGATGAAAAACGGGTAGATGATATTGTTTACGAGGCATCTAAATACAGTATCCAGTTAATTCCTTGTCCGGTCAGGCATCTAGGCACAGAACGGGCCTTTGAAGTGTTGAAAGGCATGTATCATTACCTGGTTAACGAAACAAATACGGAGTTCTTAGAGCTTACTAAGGTTAAAGATATTTTAGTAGATGACTGTCAGGTAAAAGGAGTGCTTGTTGAGCCCAGAGGGAAGGAGCCTTTTGAGATTCTCTCAGATTTTGTTGTAGCAGCACCTGGGCGGGGCGGAGCTGAATGGTTGTCTAAGCAAACTAAGGCCTTAAATATTAAAACTGAGAATAATGAAGTAGATATTGGGGTGCGGGTGGAAGTGCCTAATTCTATTATGGATCATCTCACCCGGGATTTATATGAGGCGAAACTGGTTTATTATTCCGATACCTTTGATAACCGGGTACGCTCTTTTTGCGTTAATCCGGGCGGAGTAGTTTCTGAGGAGCATTATGACGGACAGATTGCTGTGGTTAACGGTCATAGTTATGCTGATGAAAGTCTGAAAACTAATAATACTAATTTTGCTCTTTTGGTATCCACTAGGTTTACAGAGCCTTTTAATGAGCCCATTGAATACGGAAAATATATCGCCCGTTTGGCAAATATGCTGACAGGCGGCGGGGTAATGGTGCAGCGTTTGGGGGATGTCTTAAAGGGACGCAGAACTGATTACGACCGTCTAAAAAAATCAACTACCTTACCCACCCTAAAAAGTGCTGTGCCTGGTGATTTAAGCTATGTTTTACCGGCTCGTTACCTGACATCTATTATTGAGACATTGAAAGCTTTTGATAAAATTGCCCCAGGTATTTATGCCAAAAATACCTTGCTTTATGGGGCAGAGGTAAAGTTTTACTCATCAAAGGTCAGGGTTTCTAATAACTTTGAAACAGATGTAAGGCGTCTTTATGCTATTGGTGATGGAGCAGGGATTACCAGGGGATTAATGCAGGCCTCGGTAACCGGAGTGGTAGTAGCAAGGGATATCGCATCGAGGATGTAAACCCTGGAGTTTATTTAATTGGTTTTTCGAAAGTTGATTAATTTGTGGAGGTGCTGCTAATGTCGGCAGTGGTATTAATTGGAGCCCAATGGGGAGACGAAGGTAAAGGGAAGATTACAGATTATCTGGCAGAAAAGGCGGACATGGTGGTACGTTATCAAGGTGGCAGCAATGCCGGCCATACGGTAGTGGTAGGGAATGAGGAGTATAAGTTGCATCTGATTCCTTCGGGGATTCTATATCCTAATACCCTTTGTGTTATTGGAAATAGTGTTGTGGTGGATATAGTAACCATGTTTAAGGAGATTGACGAATTAACCGAGAGAGGAATTAGTACGGCCGGTCTCCGCATTTCAGAGCGGGCTCATGTAATTATGCCTTATCATCGCAAGCTGGATGAACTCCAGGAAGAAGGCAAAGGGGCAAATAAGATTGGTACCACTAAAAGAGGCATTGGCCCGGCATATGTGGATAAAGCCTCCCGCATAGGTATCAGAATGGTAGATTTATTAGACAGAGAAGTTTTTGAAAAAAAATTAGAAGCCAATTTGCAGGAAAAAAACCTGATTTTTACTAAAGTCTATGGAGTGGAAGGATTCAGTAAAGAAGAAATAATTGCTCAATTTGAACCTTATATTGAAAGAATTAGACCCTATATTACAGATACATCCGTTGTTATTAATGAGTCTATAGATAGGGGAGATAATGTTCTTTTTGAAGGAGCCCAGGGAACACTTTTGGATTTAGACCATGGAACTTATCCTTTTGTCACATCCTCCCATCCTATTGCCGGCGGGGCGTGTATCGGAGCGGGTATTGGCCCGACAAAGATTGGAAAGGTTTATGGTGTGGTAAAAGCTTACACCACCAGAGTAGGGGAAGGGCCGTTTCCCACCGAATTAACTGATGCTGTAGGGGAGAAAATCCGAAAAGAAGGATTTGAATTTGGAACTACTACCGGCCGTCCTCGACGCTGTGGTTGGTTTGACGCCGTGATTGTGCGTTATAGCGTAAGAATGAGTGGTCTTACGGGGATTGCCCTAACCAAACTTGATGTACTGGATAAACTTGAAGAGATTAAAATCTGCCATGGTTATGAATATCAAGGGAAAATATTAAAGGAATTTCCCGCAAGCCTCAAAACTCTTGGGGAATGTAAGCCTATTTATGAAGTGATGGAAGGATGGAAAGAAGATACTACCCAGGCAAAAACTTTTGAAGAGCTACCGGAGAATGCAAAAAAATATGTTAAAAGAATTGAAGAATTGGCAGGAGTAAAAGTCTCCATTGTAGCAGTAGGACCTAAGAGGGATCAAACTATTATCAGAGAAGAGCTATACTAGGCGCTGCAGTGTTAAGAAGCTTTAATATCGGTATATTTTACTATGCTTTAGTTAAAACATTCGGCAAAAAAATAGTTGACAAGTCAAGGGTTTTAGTGCAATATATAAAGAGTCCGACAGGAACAGATCGAATTCCGGTGGGCGCACAGGGAAAATGAAAATTGCCAGAAATTGATATTGACACAGAATTTCTTTTATAGTATCATAAGTACCTGTGAGACACACGAGCCATTAGCTCAGTCGGTAGAGCACCTGACTTTTAATCAGGGTGTCCCGCGTTCGAGTCGCGGATGGCTCACCATTTTTTTTCTGGCCCGTTGGAGAAGCGGCTTAACTCACCAGCCTTTCACGCTGGCAGTTTCAGGGGTTCGAATCCCCTACGGGTCACCAAACTTGGGTGATTAGCTCAGCTGGGAGAGCGCCTGCCTTACAAGCAGGATGTCGGCAGTTCGATCCTGTCATCGCCCACCAATTATACGGAACTGTGGTGTAGTGGTCTAACATGCCGGCCTGTCACGCCGGAGATCGCGGGTTCAACTCCCGTCAGTTCCGCCATTAAAAATTCAGCAGTTTAATAACTGCTCTTTGTTTTCTCAAAAAGGTTTTTATGCGGGTGTAGCTCAGTGGTAGAGCGCTGGCTTCCCAAGCCAGTTATGTGGGTTCGATTCCCATCACCCGCTCCAAATTTTTTGTCAGTTTAAACCAAGGGGACGTTTCGTCTGGTCATTTGACTGGAAGAACCGCCCCCTTGGTTTATTGGTCTAATAATTTGATACGTGTCAAAACACATTTATTATGGTATAATATCTGACGTGAACAAAAGGTGACTTACATAAAGGAGGAAAAAAGATGGGAAAACATATTAAAACCGTTGTTATCGGTAATTTAAAAGAGACAGTGAAGGACGGAGGATGTGGAACCTGCCAAACTTCCTGTCAGTCAGCTTGCAAAACTTCCTGTACGGTGGGAAATCAAGTTTGCGCGAAATAACGAGGCGTAAGTAAAAATGGCCTTAACCTATTTTGGGGAGGGCCTAATTTTTTTAATAAAGGGGTATGAAGTTTTTGGAAAAGGAACTTAAATTAAATGTAAATGATACTCATAAGTTTGAAATAGACGGAACGAAAATCCTCCTGGATGTTAATTCAGGTTCAGTTCATGTTATAGATGATATGATGTGGGGTTTTCATGATGCCCTGCAGAAAAGTGAAGGTAACTTAAATGAGGCAATGTTGGACTTTGCAGGGGATTTTGGGCAAGCTCAGGCAGAGGAATTAAAAGAAGAGGTTCTCGAATTAATAGAAGAAGGGAAGCTCTTTGCTGCTGATATCTTTGAAGGAAAATATGAACCGCCGGAAAAACCGGTATTAAAATCATTATGCTTAAATGTATCCCATGATTGTAACTTAAGATGTGCCTATTGTTTTGCCGGAAGCGGGCATTTTGGCGGCGAGCGATTATTAATGCCCTTGGAGATAGGGAAAAAAGCCATTGATTATTTAATGGAACATTCCGGTCAAAGGAAACATTGCGAAATGGATTTCTTTGGCGGCGAGCCTTTGATGAATATTAACGTGGTCAAGGAATTAATCGCATATGGCCGGAAACAGGAAATTAAATACGGTAAACAGATTAAATTCACCTTAACCACAAATGCAGTTGCCTTGAATAAAGAAACTCAGGATTTTCTTAATAGGGAAAATATCAGTGTCGTGTTAAGCTTGGATGGTCGGCCTGAGGTTAATGACCGCGCAAGAAAGTTTCCTTCCGGTAAGGGCAGCTACGACTTCATTAATGCCAATATAAAAAGGTTTGTTGAGAGTAGGCAGTACCAAAACTATTATGTCCGGGGGACTTATACCGGATGGAATAAGGACTTTTTTCAGGATGCAGAGCATATGGTGGAAGAAGGATATGATATTATTTCGTTGGAACCTGTCGTAACAGCGGAGAAGGATGACTATGCTTTATCTGAAAAGGATTTGCCAAAACTTCGTGAAGAGTATCTGAAGCTCGCCCATTATTATCGAAAAAGAAAAAAAGAAGGCCGGCCTTTTAATTTTTTCCACTTTAATTTGGATCTTAACCATGGGCCCTGTCTCCCGAAGAGACTGACTGGGTGTGGTGCCGGTCATGAATATATGGTGGTTACTCCGGAGGGGGGCTTTTATCCCTGTCATCAATTTGTCGGCCGGGAAGAGTATAAAATGGGCTGTTTGGATTCCGGGATCATAGATGACGAAATAAGAAGAAAGTTTCAAAGAGCACATATCTATAATAAGCCCAGATGTATGAAGTGTTGGGCCAGGTTTTATTGCAGCGGGGGTTGTCATGCCAATGCCGATGCTTTTAATCATGATATTTACCAACCCTATCAGCTGGGATGTGAACTGCAAAAGCTTCGTCTGGAATGTGCTATCTGGCTCCAAGTAGTTGATGCTTAGAAATCGGTAACCTTTTGCCGGGAGGTTTTATATGGAAGCCTTTCTTCATGAAACGATACCTCAATTACTCCAGAATATTTCTTTGATCACCTTTATGGCCGTCTATGTCGCAGGGTTACTCACTAGTATCAGTCCCTGTACCTTGGCCATCATTCCGGTTATGATCGGTTATATCGGAGGATATGGCCATCCTTCCAGGTTTAAAGGGTTCTTTCTATCTTTGTTTTTTGTTTTGGGCATGTCTCTTACCTTTGCGCTTTTAGGGATTTTAGCCGTAGGTTTAAGAAATATTTTTGGTGCCGTGGGAATGGTGTGGTATTTTATTATCGGGGGTATCTGCATCCTGATGGGATTGAATCTTTTGCAGGTATGGCAGATGCGGTTGCCAGTTTTAAAAATTGTGCCTCCCAGATTAGGCGGCTATTTTGGTGCCTTAGTTGTTGGATTATTCTTTGGGATAGTCGCCTCCCCCTGTGCTACCCCGGTTCTCGTGGCAATTTTAGCTATGGTCACTTCCACGGCTAATATCTTCCTCGGTGGCCTGTTGCTTTTTTTCTATGGGTTAGGCCATGGTGTGCCCTTGATTTTAGCCGGAACTTTTACAGGGTTCTTGAAAAGCATCAAAGGATGTCAAAAAAATGCCCAATATGTAAGCTATGTCAGCGGAATTATTTTAGTACTAATTGGCCTGTATTTCATTTATTTAGCCAGTTAAAAAGTTTTTAAATAGCAAAGAAATAGATAAGGAATTGTCAGAATGTAGCTTAAAAAGTAAAATTATAATTTACCAATAAGCAAAATTATGGTATACTCATGACTAGATTTAAAAAGAAAAAGGGATGCAGGATAAAAAACCTGCGGCGGGATCCTAAATAAGGCTGTGAAAGGGGGCAGGTATGTTTACTTTTACAAAAAATGACTTGCGGCAAAATTCACCTAAAAAACACAGATTAGCGGGAAAAAGTCTTTTTAAAGCAAAGAAAAATCTGATTTTTGTCATTGGTTTTATGACTTTGGTTTTGTTGGCGGGAATTTGGATACATAATATTAATAGTATTGCTTATGCCGTTACTGTAAATGGGAAGCAGACATTAGTTTACGAAAACAAAGACCAGGCAGAACAGGCAGTTAAAAAATTCCTGGAAACAAAATCACAGGAAATTGGCAAGACTGTAACTACAGATGATAAAATTGAAGTGAAAGAGATCAGAATTGCCAAAAAAGACGAAGTGTTATCAACCGGGGACGACATTAAACTGTTGGAAGAAAAGTTGCAAATGTTGGTACCGGGTGCCGCTTTAATTATTAATGGAGAGGAAAAAGTAATCCTTCCTGATCAAAAAGCTGCGGAAAATCTTCTTGAGGAGATCAAAGTTCATTATACACCTACCGGAAAGGGAATTAATGTTGTTAAGGTAGAGCTGAAAGAAGATGTTAAAATAATAGAAAAAAATGTTCCCATGGATAAAGTAACTGATGAAGAATCAGCCTTTCATCTTTTGACCCTTGGTGCGGAAAAAATGGTGACCCACACAGTGGAAAAAGGAGAGTCCTTTTGGTCTATTGCCAAGGCTAATAAGATGAGTGTAAAAGATTTAGAGGAGGCAAATCCTGAATATAATCCGGACAAGATTCAAATCGGAGATGAAATTAAACTGGTAAAGATGGATCCCATAATTCATGTTACCACGGTTTCGGAATTTACAGAGGTTAAAAAGGTACCCTATAGTGTTGTTGTGGAAAATGATAATAACATGCTTAGAGGTAAGGAAAAGGTAAAACAAGCTGGAAAAGACGGTTCAAAGGAATTTAAATATCTCCTGGTTGAAGAGAATGGCAGACAGGTAGATAAACAGTTTGTTAGTGGAACCGTGCTCAATAAGCCTGTGGATAAGGTTGTCGTTAGGGGCACAAAGTTAGTGCTTGCTTCTCGAGGAAGCGGGGGCAGTGGAGATTTAAGGTGGCCGATTAGGGGAAGGATTACTTCCAGATTTGGCTCTCGTAGTCTGGGATATCATACTGGATTAGACATTGATGGGTCTACCGGGGATCCGGTACGTGCGGCGGAAGCAGGGACAGTTACCTATGTCGGCAGGGATGGGAATTACGGTAAAGTTGTTCGCATCAATCATGGTAATGGAATTCAGACCTGGTATGCTCACCTCTCCGCTTACGAAGTCAAAACCGGGGACAAGGTTAGCCGGGGTGATTTAATCGGCCGAGTAGGAAGTACTGGCCGAAGCACTGGATCTCATCTTCATTTTGAAGTGAGAATTAATGGAAATGCAGTTAATCCCCTTAAATACCTAGATTAATTAAATTAAGCTGGATGCTCTCGATCCAGCTTTTTGTTTTACATAAATAAGATTAAGTTCGTAAAAAATAAATTTGTGTAAAATAAAATTTACAGTTGAAAAAAATAGTAGGATATTACATAATAGAATAAATATACTCCCTTAGGGTATAGGGATGCGGAGACGAGAACTTAAAGAATGCTAAGACTATTGCTGTAGTCGGTTGATAATTAATAGTTAGGGAGAAATAAGATGGGTTATGATTTAATTATTGTTGGTGGAGGACCTGCTGGATTGACTGCTGGATTGTACGGGGCCCGGGGCGGGTTGAAGACCTTGCTCCTAGAACGATCTATGCCGGGGGGGCAGGCTGCCCTGACCGAGTTAATAGAGAATTATCCCGGCTATCCTCAGGGCGTGGGCGGTCCGGAATTAATGATGAGCTTTATGGAGCAGGCCACCCGGTTTGGCTTGGAGTTTAGAACTGAGGAAGTAATGAGAGCAGACTTTTCATCCCAGGAAAAACTCCTGGAGACTGAAAACGGCACTTATACTGCACCTGCTATTATTATTGCCACCGGTTCCCGGCCTCGTTTTCTGGAAGTCCCGGGAGAAAAGGAATTTAACGGTCGGGGTGTTTCTTATTGTGCTACTTGTGACGGTGCCTTTTTCCGGGATAAGAAAGTGCTGGTTGCTGGGGGCGGGGATTCTGCCGTGGAAGAAGCGATGTTTTTAACCAAATATGCCCGGGAAGTAGTTTTGGTGCATCGGCGAGATACTTTGCGCGCTGCGAAGATTTTGCAGGAGCGAGCGAAGAAAAATGAAAAACTAGGCTTTATCTTAGATACGGTGATTGAGAAAATTAGCGGCGGAGTAAAAGGTGTCGAAAAGGTATTGCTTAGGAACGTTAAAACAGGAGAAGTAAAGGAAGAGCCTACGGACGGCGTATTTGTTTTTATTGGAAATATTCCTAATACCCAATTTTTAACTGGGGCTTTGGATTTAACGGAAGAAGGATATATCCAGACGGGAGATTTATTGATGACTTCGGTTCCTGGAGTTTTTGCAGCCGGAGATGTGCGGAAAAAATTCCTGCGCCAGGTTAGTACTGCGGTGGGCGATGGAGCGGAAGCAGCCATGGCAGCGGAACGCTTTATCAGTGAATTGGCTTAGATACCTTAGTACGGGAGGTGAAAATGATGTGTGAAGCATGTGGGTGCAGAAGCGGTATTGATACTATCGTGCTCAGGGTAGAGGGAATGACCTGCGGGCATTGTAAGAATGCAGTGGAAAAAGCAGTTAGGGCAATCCCAGGGGTAAGTTCGGCAGAAGTAACTTTGGATGACAATACAGTAACGGTTAATTTTGATACCCATGTTGTTGGAGTGGATGCTATAAAAAACGCTATTGCAGATGCCGGTTATCAGGTAGCATAAATTGATTGAAATATTCTCAAGTCGTTTTCCCAAGGTGATCCACATATTTATTTTAGAATAAAAAGATATTAGTTTGTTAAAGCTAAACAGAGTTCGTAGCATTAATTTCATTCTTTAAAACGAGGAGGCGGGAATTTTGGCTTACCGAATTAATGATGACTGCATTTGCTGCGGGGCATGTGCTCCGGAGTGCCCGGTAGAGGTAATTAGTGAAGGCGATGATATATATGTTATCGACGAAGAAGGCTGTATTGAGTGCGGTAACTGCGCAGAAGTCTGCCCGGTGGGAGCACCGCAAGAAGTAAGTTGACGCAAGTTTTATAACTGCTAATGCATTAATTAATTGGTGTTTGACTTTCGCAGACGGAAGGCTTACACCAAGCTAGTTAGGTAAAAGAACCTGTAAGGGTTCTTTTTTTACGCTTTTTTTATTGTTAGAATTACCAATGAACCAACTGCATAACTATAGTATAATAGATGAAGAAAAAATTAGGGCATGACAACATTAATATTTAAATGACATCGGATAGATCCGTGTCACCCAAGGGGGAGGGGTTGACATGAAGAGAGGTTTCTTTTGCCCGCCAAAAAGTATTTTTAGAATTTTAATAAATGTAGTTATTTTAGGCTTGTTAGTTTTAGCAGGTCTTTCTTTTAAATACCCTAACTTGCCAAAAGTATTGGTTTATAAAGCCTTTCGGGAATATGCCCGTTTCTCCATGACATGGAAAACCCGCCATTGGCAGGAGTTAAGCGGAGAAAAATTTATTCTGCGCTTTCAACCGGGAGATGAAAATGTGGCCAAGATGGTTTTGGATACGGCGGAAGAGGCCTTTGTCCCGGTAAATCAGTCTTTAAAATATACTCCTTATGAAAAAGTTCCCATTGTTTTATATCCTGATACTGTTTCCTTGAATCGAAGCTTTGGTTGGGCGGCCAATGAAAGTGCCATGGGTGTTTACTGGGCCGGAGTAATCCGGATTTTGTCCCCAAATCATTGGATTACAGCAGGGGAGATGACCGAACGGTTTAAATCGGAAGGACCGATGTCCCATGAATATGCGCATTTTATTGTAGATTATATCGCTCAGGGAAACTATCCCCGCTGGCTGACAGAAGGAATTGCGCAAAGGGTTGAAAGAAAAATTACCGGTTATGAGATGGAGTTAAAAGGAACAGAAGAAATTTATCAACTTGTTCAAATGGATGCAGACTTTGATTTACTACCTAATCAAAGTGCCGCTTACCGGCAATCCTTAGCCATGGTTGATTTCTTAGTGAAAAAATATGGGGAAGATGCCTTGTATCAAATTTTACTGGCATTGGGCAAAGGCAAAAGCTTGGATCGGGCTTTTGAAGAGAATATGGGTGTAAACACAAAAGAATTTGAAACTCAATTTTTACAAAGTTTAACAAAGCGAACTTAGACTAGTCATGTGGGGCTATTGCAAAACAAAGTTTCGGAATGGTTGTGATCCGTTCCCTACAGAGTATTTTGGGTAACTTCTTGGTTATTTCACAATATGTAGGGGCGAATCACGATGCGCCTACTGTTTTGCGACGGCCCTATTTTATTTTGGCACAACAAAGAATGTTTAAAAAAGGGGAGGAATAAAATCCCATGGGTCGAATATAGTTATGTGATGGGAATTGAGGGGGGATACAGTTGTCCAAGCTGATAATTAAGGGTCCGTCCCGATTAGAAGGGAAAGTGAAGATTAACGGTGCCAAAAATGCTGCCTTGGCTATTATTTCAGCCGCCCTGTTAGGAGAAGGAGAAACTATCCTGGAAAATATCCCCCGCATCGGGGATGTGCTGATCTTAACAGAAATACTTCATACCTTAGGGGTTAAGGTAAAGTGGCTTAATGAAGACACTTTGAGCATCTTGGTACCTGATGATATTGATCATATCGCTACATATTCCCAGGTAAAAAGGCTTCGGGCTTCTAATCTACTCTTAGGAGCCTTGTTAGCTCGAAAAGGCGTGGCGGAAATCTCTTTGCCGGGAGGGTGCCAGATTGGTCACCGTCCTATGGATCTCCATATCAAAGGTCTTACCCAGTTGGGCTGTAAAATTACCATCGACCATGGATATATCAAAGCAAGCT
This sequence comes from Bacillota bacterium, assembly GCA_050952465.1. GTDB lineage: Bacteria > Bacillota > Dehalobacteriia > Dehalobacteriales > Dehalobacteriaceae > DUPU01. Next base: position 535,375 of record JBMNKZ010000007.1, read on the forward strand.
GTAATAAGATGCATGGGGCAAGAATCTATCTTGATTTTCCCAGTGTGGGAGCAACAGAAAATATTATGCTTGCTGCTGTTGTGTCTGAAGGGCAGACAGTGTTGGAAAACGTGGCCAAGGAGCCGGAGATTGTAGATTTGGCTAGTTTTCTTAATTCTATGGGGGCTAAAGTTCGAGGAGCGGGGACGGATATAATTAAAATTGATGGAGTTAAGCATTTATATGGGACAAAATACAGTATTATTCCGGACCGGATTGAAGCAGGTACTTTTATGGCAGGGGCTGTGCTCACCGGGGGCAGTATTATGGTGGAGAATGTGATCCTAACTCATTTGAAACCGATGATTGCAAAACTTAAAGAAGCCGGGGCCTATATTGAGGAAACTGACAATGGAGTATTTGTGGCAGGTACAGGGTTTATCCGGCCATTAGATGTGAAGACCCTTCCCTACCCGGGGTTTCCTACCGATATGCAGTCGCAAATGATGGCCTTATTAACCTTGGCTCGTGGTACTAGTATCATCACGGAAAATGTATTTGAAAACCGGCTTCAATTAAGCAATGAACTGAAAAGAATGGGTGGTAAAATAAAGGTGGAAGGCCGGACGGCGGTAATCCAAGGCTTAGGAAAACTTTACGGTGCCTCGGTTAAAGCAATGGATCTAAGATCAGGATCAGCCCTAGTTTTGGCGGCAATTGCGGCAGAAGGATCTAGTGAGGTGCACCAGTTGGAGGTAATCGACCGGGGATATTTGCATATTGAAACCAAGCTAAGCCAATTAGGCGCTGATGTGAAGCGAGTGAAATAAGAAAAAGGGGTCTGAGAATTAAAACTTTTTAGAATAACTTAGATAAATCAAAAAGTCGCCAAAGGCGATTTTTTGTTATGAAAGCAGGAGTTTTCTTTTTTTTGCATAAGTATTAGCTGACAATATATTAAGGAGTAATTGACATATGGAATGTGCTACCCTGTTTAGCGGGAGTTCTGGAAATTCTATTTATGTAGGAACGGAAAAGACAAAAATTTTAGTGGATGCAGGTTTTTCCGGCAAGCGGATTGTAGAGGCTTTGAATGAAATAAATATCGATATCAAGGAAATCCAAGCTCTCATGGTGACCCATGAACATATAGATCATATCAAGGGATTAGGCGTCTTATCCAGACGTTATGATATTCCCATTTATGCCTCCCCAAAAACCTGGGGAAATCTGTCTTGTATTGGAAAAGTGGCGGAGTATAATAAAAGGGAATATGATTATGGAATGGAAATCGGGGATTTAAAAGTAGACTTTTTTAAAACTTGTCATGATGCGGTTCAACCGGTGGGCATGGTTTTTTACCATGGAGATTATAAGATCGGCATTGCCACCGATACCGGTTGCATCACATCGGGGATTAAAAAATCTCTTTTGGGAGCCAATGCTGTAATTTTTGAGGCTAATCATGATGAGGAAATGCTTATAAAAGGCCCCTATCCCTATCATTTAAAAAAGAGAATTGCCGGAGATCACGGGCATTTATCCAACCGGGCGGCAGGGGAAGCATTGACAGAAATTATCACGAGCGATACTCAACATGTAGTTTTAGCGCATTTAAGCGAGACCAATAATACTCCTCATGTTGCTTATCAGGCCGTCGCTGAAGTTTTGGAAAGGGAAGATATTTTGGATGAGATAAACTTAACTGTGGCACCTCGCTATGAGGCACATCAATTAATAAAAATTAAGCGGATGTAAAGCATATCAGGAAGGGTTTATTGGTACAATACGAGAGGAGGGAAAAACATGAGCTATTTTGACGATTATCGATATGAAAGTCGCCGAGGGATTTTATTTTATATTGCCATGATGTTGATCAGTGCGGTTGTGGGTGGATTTATTGCCATAAGTGCTGCCCAATCTATGGGATTATTAAGCTCAAAAGAGCCCCAAGGAGGCTCGCAAACTACCCCGGAGATTAATATTCCTCCCGCTGAGGATCTGACAGATAAAACAGCGATTGTGGCTATTGCCGAACAACTGGGACCGGCAGTGGTAGGTATTAGTAATCGGGATATTTATACTGACTTTTTCCGGGGACAACAGGAAGTAGAAACCGGCAGCGGTTCGGGAGTAATCTTTGACGAAACGGGATACATAGTAACCAATAACCATGTGGTGGCGGGAGCCAGCAAATTGATTGTGAGTCTTGCCGATGGGAGGCAAGTTCCGGCAGAGATTGTAGGTACAGATCCCAGGACAGATTTAGCAGTTATTAAAATAAATGCCGATAATTTAACTGTTGCCCGGTTCGGTAACTCCGATGACCTCCGGGTGGGTGATTTGGCAGTGGCCATTGGAAACCCCGGCGGGGCAGAGTTTGCTCGCTCTGTGACCCAGGGCATTATTAGTGGCTTAAACCGTTTGCTGGTCACAGAAGAAGGGCTACAGTTTAGGCTAATTCAAACGGATGCAGCTATTAACCCCGGAAACTCTGGAGGGGCTCTGGTTGACATTAAAGGGAGAGTTATTGGCATTAATAGCATTAAAATAGCCCGGGAAGGCTTTGAAGGCATGGGTTTTGCAATTCCTTCAAATACAGTGCAGCAGATTGTCTCGGATTTAATTAAGTATAAAAAGGTAATCCGCCCCGCATTAGGAGTATATATGGTTCGCGATGTGGATAAGGAATTGGCAGAATATAACGATCTTGGCGTTGATTACGGCGTACTGGTGGACCCTCAACCCGGTGGCCCATCAGCAGAGGCTGGCATGAAACGCTATGATATTATTATCCAAATTGATGGTAAGAAAATTACCAACGGGTTCGATTTGCAAAATGAGGTGTTTGGCAAGAAAGTGGGCGATACCATTTCTGTTGTGGTAGTAAGGGAAAAAGAGAAGGTAGAGCTTTCAGTAAAATTAGGGGAACTGGCAAGGTAAATTTAGAAAATCGGTGAAGCTTATGAACATCAGGATCATTGCTGTGGGTAAACTGAAAGAAAAATATCTGACGGAGGGAATAAAGGAGTATTTAAAAAGGCTATCTCCTCATGCTAAGGTGGAGATTATTGAGGTCTCTGATGAAAAAATACCGGAACATCCCTCTGACACGGAATTGAGATTAATAAAAGACAAAGAAGGAGAAAAAATTAGTAGGTACCTGAAAGAGGGTACCTACTTAATTGCTCTTGATATTCAAGGCAAAAATTTGTCATCAGAAGAGATGGCCGAGATGATCGCTGATCTTGGGATTAAAGGAAAAAGTGATTTAACTTTTTTGATAGGAGGATCTCTTGGCTTGGCTGAATTTTTATTAAAGAAAGCCGATTTCAGGCTTTCTTTCGGGCGGATGACTTTTCCCCATCAATTAATGCGTTTGATTTTGGTGGAACAATTGTACCGGAGTTTTAAGATTATTGCAGGTCATCCGTATCATAAATAGCGATAAAAAATTTGCAGTTTATGATAGAGAAGGATAAAGTCCCGCCACAATTTTCTTGTGGTCGGGACTTTGCCGTTATCGCTGCTGCTTTTTGGTACCTAAGAAAGACTATTTCTTCTTATGCAGGTCTCCTGACTCAGACTCCAACGTCCGGAACGCTCCTTCCCGGCGGATGCTAGTGGGATCAGCGTCAACTATTCGTACGAGTACTGCAGGATGATATTCTTGTGAATATCGAGTATTCCATAGTTATCAGGAGTTCCTTCCGCGCAGTCCTGGGGTTTAAATTGTCCATTCATGTGGGAGCCCAGGTCCCATACTGAGACAAATGAATCATCATTTTCAGTAGACTTCGGAAAATAATGAAGCTGTCCGTCATTCCCCAAATGCTTGACCCTGAGCTTGGTAATTGGCCTTTGATTCTTACTGGTGACATAATAGAGTTTTAGTTTTTGACCCACCGGCAAGCTGCTGATATATGACTTCAGGCTGGGATCAGACTTTGCTTCCCCTCCGTCACCCCAGAGGCGGGCGGTGGGGTCATCACCCCAATATCTCTTAAATATCGCTTTGGCATTTTCCCCTTGACTCTCATTTACCAGGAAAACAGCCACCACCGGTGGTTTTGCTTCGATATCGCTCATACCTTTTCTGACGTAAAGCTGTTGCTGGATATCGCCGGGTAGCATCATATGGGGTGAAAGATTAGAAACCAGCTCCCATGTTTCATGGGTCACAGGATCTTCTATGGTATTGTCGTCGAGACCGGCCAGGGTTGAGCCCACCGGCTGTGGGTTCAGACGCAGGCCGTTGATACAATAGACGGTATCAGCAGGTATATATTGATGTTTGGCTGCGTACCTCTCGAAGGCAGCTTTAATCTGCTCTCTTCTCATAGGATTTACAGCCATTTTCCATATCGGGATCAAAGGCCGGTTTTTGCCGAAATCTGCGAGACCGGGGTTTGTCTGTACTCTATTGAACCATGCATTAAAAGCAGAAGGTTCAAGTCGATGGGAGCCTCCATAAGCCGGATAGGCGAAAATCTCTGTCTCACAGTTCTGTTCAAAGGACTCAGAGGCCCTAGTCTGGCTGGTTTGATAATGGACGCCCGCTGAAGCAAATCCGGCATTAAAGGAAGCTTTTACATCTGCCTCAAAATTGTGTGTTTCACTGTTATAGGTGCTGTTAGATGTTGCATTATAATCCAGGCGGCCCCCCATTCTGACATACCTGACCACGTGGGTGCCGTACATGGCAAATATCTCAAAAGGGTCCACCTGAGGATCATTAATGACATGCTTAAAGGCGCTATCTAAATAATTTTGAAAATTTAAATTCCGATCATCAAAATACACACCATATTTGGATGCATCATAGATAAGGGTGGCGAATTTTCTGTTGGTTTCGGTCAATGTTGAAGTGCTGAAGTTTGTCTTAACACTGCCGCTGAAGTAGAGATAACCCCCGCTGACGCCAACGGATGTAGCCAGAGCCTGGGAATAAGACTTGGCACTGGATCCTTCTTTATAGCGGCTGTTGTTGTAGTCTTCTTCGTTTTTATAGATCCGCTGGTCATTTAACAGCTTGCTGATGCTTAGTACATAATCCTTCATACCTTCGCTGGGGTCGGCAAACTTCCCGGTAACAACATCATAGCCCTTTCCCAGGTAACCTACTCCGGACAGTCCTGATTCATGTGGCTTGAGGGGAAAACCTGACGGTACATAATCCCCGTACTGACCATTATCATATTGATTTTCCCAATAATCAGTAATTTCCTCCGGTGTCATCACATGTAAGCCATCTGTACCAACTCTGGGCCTAGCTCCTAAACTGGCAGCCGTTCCTGGTTTCGGACTTACACTCGAACCTGCTCCCGGTTTAATAGTCACTCCCGTTCCCGGAAGAGTAATCCCCGAAGAGTTTCCGCTACTTGCTTCGGCAGACGAGAGGAAACTGGAGTCATTAGCCGGTATGCGGGGATATATTTTATTTTTGCCAAATCCCGGGTCTTGGGGAGATTTCATGCTGTCCAAAACAGAGTAGAGGTTATTAACATTCCCCGGTTTAATTTGTACCACAGGGGGTTCAGTATTTCCTGAATATTTGGTGAAAGTGCGCTTTAACAATACTATGGCCTGTTCCCGGTTGGTATTGTTCAAAGGGGAAATGGTTCCCGGCCCGGTACCCTTCATAATATCATTTTGATAGCAAAACTTCATGGCATCAATGGCCCATGAGGCAACCTTACCGGCGTCATTAAAGGGGAAGTCGCTGCCGGGAGTGGTATTTAAACTCGGTTTAGCCGACTGTAAGGCCCGTAGAATCATGACACAGATTTCCTGCCGGGTGATGTTATTTTTTGGTGAGAAAGTAGTGGTGGAAGTGCCTTTTACTATTCCCAGAGCATAAGCCTTCAAGATCTCCGGGTTAGTCGTATCGGTAAAAGGATTACTGCCTAAGACAGGTGCTGCTCCACCTAATTTTTCATATAGCTTCACGGCGATGACACAGAATTCTTCCCGGGTTATGGGGTTCTGATAGTTTTGCTCTACCTGGCTGTAAGTCAGCCCATAGGAATATGCTTCCTGGAGTTCTTTTTCCGCCCATTGACTTTGGGTACCGTCAAAATTTAAGGTACCGGTAGCAAAAACAGGAACAGAGAAACAAAACATCAGCAGAAAAGAAAGCAGCCATATTAATGGTTTAATCTTCCCTAACACATTTTACCACCCCTTATTTTTATTTTTAATCAATTTGATTTACTTATTTCTTATTTAAAATATGGATCAGCAATCACCATGATGTCCGGTTGAGTATTTTTGGGTACCCGCTCATAAATTAAGTTCTGAACATAAAGCTCTTGAATCTTGGGAATGTCGATTTCAAATGCAATGGATTCACCCTTTTTCACTTTAAGTTCTTTTAGAACCTTCCCGGATTGGTCTTTTTCCCTGATTTTAATGGTCACTTCGTCGGTGGTGTTGTCATTATCCTCTAGGCATGCTACCCCGCCAAATTTTTGAAACTGACCCTTCGGCAGCACAAAGCCCCCCATTTCGTTAAATCCGTCTTTCCCGGTATAAAGAATCCCAGACTGGTACTGCTTGCCGTTAACCACTAGCTGGCTCTTGTCAAAGCTTAACTGGCAGGACCAGAGGTGACTGAAGTGCTTTGATTCCAGCGGGGTCTTTCCTTTTTCCCCTAGGTAGACGGTCTGGGAGGGGGCATCATAGTCCACTGCAATGGATAATGCTTGGGCAATGGCTCTTACGGGCAGATAGGTGCTTCCGTTATACTGCAAAGGGCGCATTACTTTGCCATCTGCTCCCGTGGGGGCAAAATCCTGACCGTTTAGCTTCATTTTCAGCTCATAATTAATGATTGCCCTTACTTCTTCTTGTTTCACTGCCCCGATAGCACCCAAACTGACTCCAAAGACGAAGACGGCACATAGGATCAAAATACCGATCCCATTTTTCATGGTAACCTCACTACTCCTTTTTTATTAATTATTTATTTAAACACAACGTGCTTAAATCATCATTATGATCCTAGACAAATTTTTTGATTGCAAATTTAATAAATATTATTAAAATCCACAAAATAAATTCCATATAATCCCATATTATTCCTTTTTTATTTAAATATTTTTATATATTTTCCAACAAATTGCAGGGAGCGTCCCATGCAAATATTTATTTAAAGGTAAGGTTTGAAAGAGACTTCCCATGTCAATCAGGCAAGAAAAAAATAGCCCTTGGGCTACTTTTGTAGAAAAACTTCATTATGGGTTCCAATAATATAAAGAGTGTTAATCTAATCGATTCCATCAGAAGTTACTTTGATAATAATTCTTATTAACATATTTACACTGATTTCATAGAAGTTATCTGTTCCTTGAATTTTTTAAGCATTTTTCCGGTGCAAAACTCTATTATCGGGAATTTAATGAGTCAGAAGAAACTGTCTTCTCCTGACTCATGCTTTTTCCCGATAGCTTAAAAATTAATTTTATTCAAATATCTTTTTAGTACTTCGGCCACTACCTTAGCTGCTTCGGCCCTTGTGGTGTTGCCCTTTGGATCATAGATTCCCTCGTTTTTGCCATTGACGATGCCGGCTCTTTGGATTTCAACTATAGCTTTTTTGGCCCATGCTCCAATCTTATCTGCGTCTTTAAAATTCATTTCCGCATTTTCCGCATCTAATTCCAGTCCGATTGCTTTAAGGAAGTTACTGAGCATCATGGCCATCTGTTCTCTGGTGATCAAATTTGTTGGTCCAAAGCTTCCATTTCCATAGCCACTTACTACTTTGTTATCTACTGCCCAAGCGATATACTTCCCATACCAAGCACCTGCTTTAACATCATTGTAGCTGGACTTATTGTATTTATCCAGGTCTATATTGTCTAAGATACTTACTAATAGTTTAAGAATTCCGCTCTGGTAACGCCTCTTTGCGGTTCAAATTTTCCTTCTTCTACTCCTTCTACGATACCTCTTGCGGCCAGATAGGAAATATCATCCTTGGCCCACATATCGATGTCATTAAAGCTGATGGGATGATAGCCTACAATATAATCTGCTCCCTCTGCTCCGATAAACTTCATAGTCTGGGTGATTGGATCGTAAGCTGAGGCTTTCACTATTTCCAGGTTTCCTTGCCCATCCCTTTTGTATACTACTAAAGCATTAGCATCCTCATTTGCTTTTAATTGATATTTGATGGTTTGCACTTTTAATCCTGGACCTATGGGCAGTTCCTCAGGAATGAGCTTTTCATCATTATTTCCTCCACCTTTTCCTGGTTTCTTTGGCGGATCTATGGGAGGATCTACCGGTTCTTCCGGAATCGTTACCTCTTCTGTCGCTGCCTCCGCCATGGTCTTTTCGGCATAATCACGGACCATATCGCTGACCCAAACAGAATATGATGCTCCCGTTTCCAGAGGTGCAACAGGGGTAAATTTAAATATTCTAGCCAGTTGCTTAGTCTCATCCTTGGGATTTTCCTTTGCATCAACAACGGTGATCGCGCCGGCTATTGCTACCTTATTACCGAATTCATCCAATTCCTTTTCATATACTTTAAAAGTAGATGCCCCAATGGTTGCCGGATCCATATATTTATCAAAGACCAGCTTGACAATGCCTCCATACTCGGCACTGATCTCTACAGTCGGTGGTACCAAGGATATCATGCCAATATTTACTTCCAGCTGAGGCGGCGGCACAGGCAGTACATCACTAAAGGCCCTTTCATAGCCTTCTTTTTCGTACATCACCAGCCATAAGCCTTCCGGCACATCCCATTGATATCGTCCTTCTTTATCTGTGATCAAGGGATTTTCCTGGCCAAACCATTCCGCTTCCCAAAACGTCCATTCCCCGTCTATTTGTTCAAAGGCAGTAGCCTTTACTCCCTCGAGACGATTATCTTCCACGCCCTCATAAAGATATCCGCTGGGGTCAATCATGTTTACAGGAATCGGTTTTGCTATTCCTCCCTCATTGGGGCCGTTTCCGTCTGATTTTCTACCATCCGGTCCAGAATCATTTGGGTCGCCTTTTGATTTCTGACAGGTGAAAGAGTTCCATTGATCAATATAGCCTTTCAAATCCTTGTAGGTTGTTTCCGTCACCTCATCCATTAAGCTGCCGGCCACAGACCCTGTGGCACTTGTTCCTATAGATACTCCCTCTGCAACCCAGCCGGCGGGAACTACCTTTCCGGCCACACTCAATGCAATGCTGCTAAAGATTTTATAGCCTGTGGAGAACTTCAAATCCAGTTCAGCATTTCTAATCTCATTTCTATAGTACTCCCGCATTGTTGGTTCAAAGCAAGGACCATCCACGATGGCTCTTAACCTATTGAGATCATCTGCTTGTTTACCATAGTCAAACCCGGTCATAAAGGAATCATATAATTCGTAAAGTTTATTACCTCCCTTTACCGCCCCTAATGTTCCCTTCATCCGAACAAACTGAATTGCATTTTTGGCCGCAACCATTACACCTTTGCTTGCCTGTATCCCCATTTTGGATTGTTTCTCCATATCATCATCCTGCTGCTTTAAAATCACATCTCTGTCGATGATAAAGTCTAATTCAAATGTATCTGCCAGTTCACCTGCGGTTGCTTTTTTTCTTAGCACCTTGATGGGTAATCCGCTATTTGCAGGAAGGATCTCCGGCCCATCGTAATCCATTATTTCTAAAGTGGTATTGAGGGTAGTGTAGCCATCACTTAACAACACTGTAGACTGGGATTCAAAGGCCTCTTTTTCCTCGTTATAAGTGGTCGTTGCCCCTAATACAGTTGCATCTCTCCAAAGGGGCGGCAAGCTGCTCCGGAGTACCTCCTCACTTAAATCCCTATAGTCCTCCGGATACTTGACCGGTCTCTTTATAACTCTGTAGGAGATTCTGATTTCATCCATGATAACCGGTCTATTCCAAACAGCAGAAACCTTATTTTCGGAGAGGGTATAGGTTACCTGGTCTCTTTCTGCCACGACAGTGCCATTGCCTGAAAGTACTATAAAATCCTCGATCCGGGAAATATCATCAAAATAGACATCTAACTCGTGATCTTTTTTCAAATCCCATCCATACCTGACGGTGGCTCCTCTATTAATCCCTTTTTTAAAGACTCCTGTTTGGCCAAATTCTATTTTTGTGATGCGGGGTTGATTAGGGTCAAAATATACCGGCTGGATCTTGGAATATACGGGTGTCCCTGATTTATTTGTTTCCGCCCTTAGGTAATGGGTAGCTTTATTCCCCCGATCCGGCAGCACCACTGTAGTCTTCCATAATCCATTATTACCTGAGACTACTTGCCCCAAATAGTATGAACTATCATAGATTTTTATGGTGGCATTCGCCGGTGCTTGGCCGGATATAGGCACCTGCCTGTCATTTATCGTCGAGTCTACATAGAGAGATAAATAGGGAACCTTAATATTTACCTCACCAATGGTTTCCGAATAATTCTCACCCTCTGAGCGAAACTCTGCCCAAAATCTAGCTGCTACATTTGATCTTTCCGGATCATCCAATATCCTTACTTGATATGTGGCAGAGCCCTCTATCTTGTGGAGGGTATTGTTTGGCCTTACTACTAATTCTATGAACCCTTCATCGGTACCCACATATTCAATAACATTTCTTGATCCTTCTGCAAGTTTAATTGTCAAGCTGTCTTCGATATATTCAGTGCCTTCGGGAATGGTCATATAGAATTTATCATTATAAATTTTTGTGATGTCGCTTTCATAACTAAAGTTTGCCGCCAGTGTCACCAGTCTGCCGGGAGATGCTTCATTGGTGCTGGCGCGGAAACCATTGCCCTCATTATCCTTAAAAAAATACCAACCATAGTGATCTTCAAATTTATTTACTATGACGGGGCCGATATTATTGACCCGTCCATCTGTTACTTCCACATCTTCTACAACAGTGGTATTTCCCTCTAAATATTTAAGCAATCGTTCATAAGTCATAACTGAAGACATTGGGTAAGTATGAAATACAATGGTGTACCTTCCCTCTTCCAGGCCATCGGTAATCATATCTATGTAGTTGTTTGAATTTTGTGCCACGTGGGATAGCTCATTAGTATCAGGGTTAATCCTATAGATCTGAGCAAATACACGCTGCTCCGTAAAGCTATTGCCATAAGCATCCACAAAGGACGCTTTGATTTTTCCCATCCCATCCAGTTTGACATCTACCCGAGCCCAACAATTTTCGTCTAATTTAACTGAATCCGTAACCTTACCGTAGCCTGCTTCTCTTCCATCTACCGTTATTTCTATCTCATCACCCGGCTTGGCATCAGGCACAGGAACCGCAAACCAATCTCCATATACCTTGGAGCTTTTTTCCGTTCTTGTGTTGGTAATGGAGACCTTGATAAATGGCTCAATCAGCTGATTATAATAGTAATCCACATCACCTATGTTTTTCGACTTAACGTTAAGTGTAATACTTTTTTCCAGAGGAAATTCAATATCATAGACTTTTTCTTCAGATTCTGTTAAAGCATTTTCAATAGTAAATTCTTTTGACCCAGCCAGCCTATGAGTTACTACCAGCCTAACCTCCCCTGCAATCACCTCTAAATTATATTTGCCCTTTTCATCAGTGGTAGTGCTTCTTTGAGATTCAAAGTCCCCGATCTTCGTAAAGGCGGTAACACTGGCATCCCTTAAGATATTGCCTTCTACCGTACTTACCGTACCACTTAATGCAGCCATCGGCCGATCTGTTATCATAATGGTAATCTCATTTTCCCCCGGAGCCAAGGTCATCGTGGCTGTAGCCGGGGACTGATAGTGCTCCCAAGCCGTTGTCACATTCGCCGTAATCTTGAGTGTTTCCCCGGCCAGACTATCTTTAACTACCGGTGCCCTTTCCGCCTTACCCCTATCGGCCCAGCCCCTTACCCATCCATCTTGCCCACTATCACCGCTGGCAATGAACTCCACCTTCTCGCCCTTTGAAGAGGTAATCGTTACTAAGGCATTATAAATCGGCTTATTTTCTTTATCCACAACCCGAATATCCAAGGAAGCGGGTGCTTGATCAAAGTTAAACTCATCGACATTAATTATTCCGCCCGTTATTATAATATTTTGATATGCGCCAAGATTTTTTTGCCCGCGCGTTAATTTAAGCTCATAATCCTCTGCAGGAATCAGCCCAGTTATTACATATGCACCAGCATCAGTTAGTAAGGTTTTTCCCCCTGAGCTCTTTGTTTTACTCCAAAGAGATAGTTCCGCCCCTTCCAATTCCCCTAATTTCTCTTGAGTTGCCGGGGAAAGCTGCACCTTTAAACCACCATTAATGGGAGCAGGCAGATTTGCTGCTTCCATTAATGCTTTGTTTTCTTCATGCTGAATGCTGCCTGTTATTTTTGTGATGGTCTTAGCTCCCTCAGGGATGGGGAGGAAGCCTTGATATGTCCCCGTGCCGCTTCCATCTGGATTCTTAGTTTCTGTTAAGGAAGTTTCCACATTTTTCACTTGTCCATCCTGATAGACATATTCCATGACTGTTTTTGCGGCCTGTTCCGGAGTACCGCAGATGGTTAGATCGATGCTTGAACCCATGTTAAGATGATTTTGCTGATCCCAAGAGCCTTTCCAATTCACGGAACTTATTTCCAGCTGAATAATTTCCTTGGTGAACATGGATAGCTCTGCGGCGTCTGATTTATTTCCTGCTTGGTCCATGGCAAATACTTGGTATTGATATTCGGTCTGATTCACAAGTCCCTTGTCGATGTAACTGGGGACACTTACTGTTGCGATAAGAGATCCATTTCTATAAACCTCATATTTGGAAATAGTCTCTCCTTCCGGTGCCTGCCAAGTTAGATTGATGGTCTCAGCATCCGGGGAAACCCCTGCTAAGTTCTGCGGTTTACCGGGAGCTGTCCAGTCAATAACAAGAGATACCGGTTGGGAATCCTCTGCTGTAATGCTATAGCTGCCTTCTTCAGGCGGGGTAAAGTTTATGGCAAATATACCTGTTTCTGCTGCCGCCGAGGTAGTGCCAATTAAGATTTTTTCGCTTTGCTCAAAGGCATAATACACCTTAATCTGGGATGAAGGATTCCCTATTCCTTGAATAGTTATTTCTTTAGCATTGGTTGGTGAGGTCAGAGTATCTAATACCGGGCCACTTGCCTCTCCTATAAAGAAGCCGATAGGAGTTTGGTATGGGTATAGTCTCCTTCACCCAGGTCCAGCTTAACAGTGTATGTTCCTTCCATGATATCCACGGGAATTTGATATTCTCCCGAATAGAAGGTCGTTTCCGTGTCCAATTTTTCTACCAAGGTTATATCTTCTTGATATGGTCTCCAGCCACTCCATCTATCCAGAATGAGTCTGTTATTACCTAGATCCGTTGTTTCATAGATCTCTTCATTATTAGCATTCATTATTTTGAGCACAGGGGCTTCGGCGGTCCAAGTTACTTCTCCCCCATCATATGTAATAGGAAGATCTACCGCCTTTCCAATCAGTCTGTTCCCATAGGAGTCCTTAATTACCTGGGTGATCTTTACCCGTTCTCCTTTATCATAGGAACTTTTATCCAGTGTTAAAGATGAGGTAAATTCGTCATCTACTGTTAATGTGAAGGACTCTTTTTGACCTATGGTAATTTGCTTTTCCAGAAAATATGTATTTGTTTGGTCTGATAGGGCAATGACGATCACATAGGTGCCGGGTGTGATGCGAATTTTCCTGATCCCTTCCCCAGGTTTTTGGGTATATATGATAGAAGCTTTATCTTGTCCTTCCGGGAAAATAGAGATGGCCGGAATGATGTAGTTGGCATCTGCCGTTGAATTTAGTGTAAGGAGGGCAAGATCCTCTCCCCCCATATATACGGCTTGATTCACAGGTGTATCCGCGGTAACGTTCAGTTTCTCGATTAAATAATAATTTGGCATAGACTCTTCTAAGACAGTGCCATATAGGTTATAGAAATTAGCACCAATAGTATAATCTCCCTCCGGTAAAACTAACTCCCTCTCCGGATAAATATCATAAATGATCTTATAATAAGGTGACCCGTCTTCCGTTTCTCCGCTGATAGTGATAAAACGCTCATCCCCATATGGCCATCCGTCGTTTTCATCAAGTGGTTTTATAATCACATTATGAAAACTTGCCACCTGTGCTTTTACTATTTCCTCCTGGTCTAAAACCTTAGCCGCAGGATTTATGGACTGAGCCTCCATAGTTTCTTCAGCCCAGGCGATTGCCGGATAGACTACCTGCAGCAGCATAGCCCATACTAAGACAAAAGATATGGCAAAACTCTTCCCTCTACCTTTTCTCCTGTTTTTTTTACTTGTACCACTCATTCCTTCTCCTCCAATATTTTCTAAACCGATGATTGTTTATTCTGCTTTGCCGGCAGCAATACTGACTGTTTGATTCTCCTTATCATAGGATAGTTGAACACTAATACCTTTATCGTTACCGGCAGCATATGAAATGATGCCATCTAAATTCATTTCAAAAGCGTCCTTGGTAAAGCTAGCTTTAATTTCATCATAATACTCGGCAAAATCTTGCTCCTTGACTTCCTCTATGATAATCATGGCATAGGCCTCGCTGGTCATTACACTAGTGATGGTACCTTCTTTAAACTCAGGAACAGTTTGAAGCACATCTGATTCCGGCCATTCAGAACCACCAAAGCTAGCTTCTGTGCCATCCTCTCCTTTAATGGTCACCTTATCTCCATCAATATCTACGTCACCCCCGCCTATTTCTTCCAAAATCTTTTCTCCAATCGCTTCGCCAACCTTGTTTTCCAGTTTTTCTTTTGCCCCACAGGCAGTAAATGACATCATCAGCGCCACCAAAAGTAACGCGATCCATATTTTCTTCATGATATCCCTCCCTCAAATTTTGCAATCCTTTATTTTCCGGAATCAATTAATAATCCTGATACCACCGATAATAGGCAGTTCTTTCGCCTTGCCGTTCAGACCATTCATCAGTCCCATAATAAATAATGCAATTACCGCGAGGCTGAATGCCCCGTATAAAAGTGTGGTCAGCCAGTAAAAACGCCATGTGATAGCGGTCAAGATACCGGATACCACAGAAATTGTAATGTGGCCGGCAATACTGGTAATCAGCAGGAGCAAGCCTTGGTTGGCGTGAAATCTGCCGAACTTAGAGTCTTTATCGGTGATCAAGGGCAGAAAGAAAAGGATGTAGGCAAGCCCAGCCATTGTTTTGTTTTGCTGAATATCTATGGGGTCAAAAGCTTCTGTCAGACCATGATTATTTTGTTCAGCCATAGGATATTCCCCCTAAATAAATTTACGGATGTCCGAGGACGGCTAATGCCGCCATCGAACATCCAACTGTGAGATGACTTTCTTATCTTTGATATTTCTCATATACCCGGACAGCCATCAAAACCGCTTGTTCCCGTGTGGTGGTATCATAGCCGGAAGCGGCCTCCGCTGTGATGGTTGCTTTAGGCATAAACTTCCCGTCTGCCCCCTTAATCACACCAATTTTGCTCATAAATTTAACATGTTCCATTGCCCAGGGAGAGATGTGTTTTTCGTCATTAAAGACCGGCGCCCCGGCAATGGAGAAATCCCCATCTGGCACCATCACCCGGATTGCTCTGCTGAGCATGGCTGCCACCTGCTCTCTATTAGTCAGGGATTTCGGGTCAAATTTATTGTTTCCGATACCGTTAATAATGCCAAGCTGATTGGCTTTCAGCACCTCAGGATTTTTCGTATCGGTGAAGGGATTCTCTGTTACAGGTTGGGCAGTAATGCCCGTAGTTTTTTCATAAAGGCGTACAGACAACTCGGCAAACTCCTCCCGGGTAATGGGCGCGTTCATCTTATCCTTGATGGTATCGGTGATCAGTCCATATTCCGCAGCTTTATCCAGCTCGGGCTTTGCCCATGAGCTCGCTTCCCGATAGTTCTCTATAGCAGTGGAGGCGATGTTGGAATAAGAAGAGCGGATGATTTTATCCGGGGATGGCTCCGTTTCCAAAAGCACCCGGAAATAATAGGTGTTTCCTTCAATCACCACTTCGTCTAGGAAATTCTCTTCCACCGGATCGAATTCATCTGAGGAAGTAAATAGTTTGGAGGGTGCGACAGGCAATTCGCTCACACCATGGGTTTCAGAATACCACGGACCCTCGCCGACCTTGAAATCGATTAAGTGATAAACGGCAGCCTGCTTATTTGCTTCTGCAGCACTGGCTGGGTTAGTCCAGTCCAGGGCAAAATAGGGTTTACCACTGCTGTCCTTTTTTACCGCTACTTTTAAATTTTGCGGAGGGTCAAGCTTTGTTACTTCTGCATTGGAAGCATTTTTCCCCAGGGCAACAACATTGGTATAGGGGGATCGAATATATTTTTCTTCCCCATTTTCATCGTAGTATTGAAATAAGTAGGACATGCGAAAATAGTAGGTACTGTTCTTAAAATCAAAGACTGCATTGGTTTCCAGTTCCGGATAAAGGTGCCACCCGACCAAAAAGCCCTCGCTTGTATTGTTATCATCGATGAGTCGGTTTCCCTGATACCCAAAGAACACATCAAAAGGATCAAAATAATCATCAGTATAACAAGGGCTGCCGGGTACCTTATTTTCAAAATGCCAGTTCCCATTATCCTGTTTCCAGTCAAGAGCAAAAATTATGGCGTCGCCCCCATCACTGTTTTCTATCAGATTTAAGATGCTTTGAGGAGTTTTCCAGCGAAAGTTGATTTCCTGATCACCTTCTCGTACGGTAAAGTTCTGCGGTGCCTCCACGCTAGCCGGCACATCATTTTCTGCCATCACCGGCACCACAAAGCAAAAAATAATTCCAATCGTTAAAAGACAAGCAGCTATTTTCTTAGTCATTTTCTCATTCCTTTCATTTAATTTAATGGGGTAAAGTTATCTATAGAAATTACCACGCTTAGATAATTAAGCTATGCATTGTTTAGCTTAATTAATTTTACTATTACGTAGTAACTTATTTTCGATTGTCATTTCATTAACAAATATCCTTAACTATTTTTGAATAAATTGACTATACTAGATATATTTACTATACTTATTCTGAATTCTTGTTTGTTTATGCTTTACTCTTTACTATTGTATTGATTATTTTTCTATTTTCCTATCACCTGAGGAGTGATTGACAAGCCTAAACAGGGGTGATTTTATGGGTGATTTTTGTTTTTAAGACTAAATAGGGGCAGTTTGCAGGAGGAATATATATGAAAAAGACTCTCGGGGTATTTATCCTTTTGACCATCACTGTAGCACTAATCACTGGGTGTCAAGGCAAAAATGGACTTGATGCCGACAATCCGGTGACACTTACCTTATGGCATAACTATGGTGGGCAGATGAAAGAAACAATGGACGTGATGGTGGATGAATTCAATGAAACCGTTGGGGTTGAAAAAGGTATTATTCTAAATGTCACCTCTATCTCCAGTTCATCGGCTTTACACGAAAAATTAAGCATGGCCGCTAACGGTGATCCAGGGGCACCGGAACTTCCCGACCTTACCACAGCAAAATCCTAAAACGGCCATTATTCTTGCGGAAAAAGGACTGCTTGCCGACTTGAATGAGCAATTTACCCAGAAGGAGCTTTCCGCCTACGTTCCTCGTTTTGTGGAAGAAGGCCGACTAGGGACGGAAAACCTATACATTTTTCCCACGGCAAAAGTGAGGTGACCCCTAAAAGCTAGACTTTATTAGCGAGACAGTTTCGGCTGCCTCGCTATTTTTATGCAGCCTGAAGACTAAGTCTGTATTGCACTGGACTTAGCCATCCAAGTTTCTCTTTAATTCTCTTTTCGTTATAGTAATTTATGTATCGTTCAATTTCCAACTTCAATTCCTCATAGCTGTAATAGACGACACCATAGTAAATCTCTTGTTTAAGCAGTCCAAAGAAGTTCTCCATAACGGAATTATCATGGCAGTTACCTTTTCTAGACATACTTTGATAAATACGTTCTTCCTTAAGCCGGTTAGAGTATGCTCTCATCTGGTAAGCCCATCCTTGATCTGAATGGAATGTTCGGCGATAAGGACAATCTGAGGTTATTTCAATGGCTTTATCTAGTGCATCCATTACACTCTTGGCCGTAGGACGCTTGGCAATACCATAACTAAGAATTTCACCATTACACATATCCATAAAAGGATCCAAATAAAGCTTGTGCATTGTCATATGGCCTTTTGAATCTACTTCATAGTATTTAAATTCGGTTGTATCAGTTGTAACCTTTTGATGCGGTATATGTGTATTGAATCGCCTACGGATTCTATTAGGTGCCACAATACCAACCTTGCCTTTGTACGAGCTGTATTTACGACTTTTACGTGTAAATGAGGTCACCTGAAGATTGAGTTTTTGCATTATTCGCTGGACTTTTTTCTTGTTAACATGAATTCCCTGATTATTTAATTCGGCTCGCATGCGTCGATATCCATAATCTTTATTATCTTCATGTATTTTTAGGATTTTCTCTTCGAGTTCTTTGTCAGGATTTTCTCTATCAAATCTTTTTTGCCAATACATGTAGGTAGCTTTAGGGAAGCCAACTACAGCGAGAATGTCTTTTAATTTGAATTCTCCTCGGAGGCTGTGGACGATTCTCGCTGTTTTTTCAGAAGAGCTTCCTCCTCTAAACGCAGCCTCCTCAGTTCTTTTAAATAAGCATTCTCGATTTTTAGTTTTAAGAGTTCAGCTTCAAGCTGTTTAACATGCTCAGTGCTTGTATCAACAGGAGCTGAATCATCTTGACGTTGTATATTAACAGCCTTACCTGATGAATTCATTTTAGCCCTTCTTCCACGTTTCTTATCTCTTAAGGCATCAGGACCAGCCGCTCTATAATCATTTACCCACCTGGCGATAAGAGCATTATTATTAATCCCTAGTGAAAGAGCCAGTTCCTGATAAGATACCTCACTTGTTAAATAAGACTCTACCACACCAAGCTTAAATTCAAAAGAATAAGTTTCGTTCTTTCTTGAACGTTTTAATCCATCATCACCAAGTTCTTCGTAGTAATGTACCCAATTGAGAACTTGTCTTCTGTTTTTTACTCCATATTTTTCTGCTAAAAAAGTATAACCTCCTTCGCCACGTAAATATGCATCTACAACTTTCTTTTTAAACTCATAACTGTATGCAGCCATAAAAATACCGACCTCCAATCGTTAGATTTTGGGTCTAACTTTTGGGGGTCGGTACAAAGTCCACAGAGGTGCTTTTTTTAAACAAAACCGTTTTTGATCGATTTGTGACAGAAACCGGGGCGAATATATCAGGATCTGCAAACTTTTGAAGGAATTGCCAAAACAGCTGCTTTATACTACGAATGGACAGATGCCCAAACCCCTGATCGTCCCAAGGGATGGGAAAGCCTTCTATCATGCTGATTCTTTGTTCAACTTCACCCTGATTGGCTGTAAGCAATTAGGCATGGATTTAATTATAGATAACAAACTGGATTATTCCTCTGATACTTTTAAGAGAGTATGGAATGGTTTTTATGAACCTGCGGTAAAAGGCCATTTGCCATCTATGACGGTTATGCCTCGGATCTGATTAAGACAGGTGAAATCATCTGTTCCACAGGTTCAACGGCAGGAGTGCTTTTTTATGATCCTTTTGTAACTTATCCGGACAATACCATAAAGCCGATGGAACTGCTCATCCTTCCTTATCCCACCTTTGAGGGCGGGAAGAAGATTGCCATACAAAGAGGCAGTGGGATGGTTGTCACCAAATCTACTAAAGGAAAAGAGTACGCCGCAGGGTTATTTCTCAAATGGTTTACCAGTCCGGAGAATAATTTGCGTTTTATTTTTTCCACAGGCTATCTTCCTGTTACCAGGAGGCTTTTGGTGAAGTGATGTCGAAAGAAATTGAGGAAATTACAGATAAAAATATTAAAACTCTTTTGCACACAGCCATTGAAATGCAATCAAATTATGATTTCTATATACCACCCTTATTCGACGGTATTGATGCACTACAAAAAGATTATGAGGAAAAAGTCAAACAGACAGCTTCTCAGTCAAGAGAATATTATCAATCCCTACTAGCAAGCAAGGACAAGGAAACCGCTTTTGAGGAAACGAAAAAAGGGAATCTTTGAGCAATTTAGTAAATGATCATTTGCTATATGAGGATGTGAGATACGTTGAATTTTTTCAGCCTGATGAAGCAGGCCACGCAGAAAATAAATGTGATGAACACTTCCATGCGGCCAAAGCTATTTCGCATCTTGGTGTTGCTTGTCATAACCATGATTATGGGTGTCTTAGTTATCTTTATGGTAACGGGAACTTTTACTGCCGGTCTGAGAGAAGCACAGCGCTCTGTGGACAAAGAGCTCTCCATGATTTCAGAGAACATTACAAAACAGTTCGGCGAGTTTTCTGTGCACGCCACTCAATTCTCCAAAGAATTATCCGCAAGTATTGAGAAAAAGCTGATGAAGCAAGGAATTTCACCTGCCCAACTTAAGGACCACCCAGAACTGCTGGAAAAAATCATAGGGGATGAATATGAGCGTGCTTTATTTGCCTTAGAAAAGTCAAAAAGCAGTGGTGTCTTTATCATCCTAGACGCCACAGTCAATCCCTCACTAAAGGATGCGGAAAACTCAAAGGCAGGCTTATACATAAAGAATATGGAACCGAATGTGATCAGTTCCACTTCCCCCTATATGATGCTTCTAAGAGGCCCCTCCAGTATTGGCCGGGAAAACGCTGTTACCTTGCACCCACAATGGAAAATGGAATTCGATGTATCAGAAGCGTCTTATTTCCACCATCCCATAGAAATTGCTGAGAAACAGAATTTACCCTTATCTAGGTTATATTATTGGACTCCATCAATAAAATTTCCCGACACTGCCGAAAACATGATGCTTTGCTCCGTGCCCCTTATTGATTCAAGGGGCCAGGTATTTGGTGTTTGTGGATTTGATGTCAGCGCCATGCTGTTTAAATTATCCTATATGCCGGATAACAGTACTTACCAACGCATCTTTTGTGTGTTTGCACCCTACGCCCAAAATACTTTAGACACTTCTAAAGCACTTTTTTCCGGGGGATATCTGGTACGCAATATGACAGAAAATAATCAAACCTTGACCATCAAGAAAAAATCAACCTTTAATTCTTATCGCCAGGAGGATGGCGCCTTATTCAGCGGATACCATCAGACAATCCAACTTTACCAGAAAGATTCGCCCTTTGCTCAGGAACAGTGGGCAGTTGCCCTGGTGATTCCCGATGCGGATTTATCCGCTTCCCTTTCTCGGGGCAACCTGCAAATGGCTCTTTTATTTGCCGTGCTGCTCATCATCGGGGTGGTGATTTCCTACTTTCTTAGTAAGGAATATTTAATGCCCTTTGCCAAGATTATTGATATTATTAAATCCAACGACTTCTCCGATGTGTCTAAAACTAACATTGTAGAAATTGACGACCTCATGGAATTTTTATCCAAACATCAAGAAAAAAATAGAACAGAGCAACAAATCAAGAAAGAGAAAGAAAAACTCCCCTCAGTTGTATATGAGGAATTTACCAAAAATATCAAGACTCTTTCTCCTGCGGAGAGAGCAGTCTTCAATCTCTATGTAGAAGGATATACGGCAAAAGAGATTACTCAGATATTATGCCTTAGCATCAATACCATTAAAACTCATAACAAGCGGATCTACGCAAAGCTGAATGTTGCCTCACGGGAGGAATTGCTTATTTATGTGCATATGCTGAAAGAAGCAGAAAACCAGGCACCCCAATATTAGGAACGCTCTTCTTTTATTTTCACTATAGCTATATGAAGAATGTTATGGGAGAAATATATAGGAAGGGTTGGTTGTAATATGCCACCAACCCGAGTCCCTTTTGCTATTGGACATTACGTTAAAAAGTTCTTTTATGTTTAAGCATTTTACAGAAAAACCGCTTTTATTGTAGGTGCGGACATCCGTACCATAAATAAAGGCGGTTTTTATCCTTACCATTCCAACAGAACTAGACTACCAACACTTACTTCTTTTCCTCAGGAGCTGCCCAACATACTTGTTTAACTATAGTTAAACGATTCATTCTATGTGGCTAAACTGCTTAAGATAACACAGGAGTCAAGATTTGGAGAGGTAAAGGTTACAGCCGAAACCGGTGACATTTTATCATATAAAATATTTATTAGAAAGGCTGCTTATAGAATCAAAGATTTAAAAAGGTGGAAGAAGGAATTTGATAATCTATCTAAAATGTAGAAAATATTGACCCATGCTTGATTGTAATACATTATATATATTAAACAAACTCTTGGTTAACACCGGGAGTTTTTTATGACATCGATAAAGGGTGTTTTAGTTTAATAATTAAAATAGGTGATTGGTAAATTTTCTATTTTAAGCAGGAAATTTGGATCAAATATACAATTTGTTTGTTATATATAATAAAAAGAAAGCAGGCGTTAGATGAAAAGGGTGTTACAAGTATTATGTCAAAAACCGGGAAGTACTGGGAGCGGAACTTTTCTGCTTGCTTTGTATGAAAGGGTAAAAAATAAAGGGTACGAGCAAGCTGTAATTGCAGGTGTTTCCCAAAATGAAACTGAGAAATATAGGAGGTGCCTGAAAAATTCCGATTTCTATCCAGTGCAGTTTGATAGTGAACTATTAAATTTTCCGGTAGCAGGGATGAGTGATGTCATGCCCTACTCCAGCACCAGATATCGAGACATGACCGAGGAGATGCTGGAGCAATGGACCCGAGCTTTCCGGGTAGTATTAGAGAAGGCGGTGGAGAATTTCCAACCGGACCTGGTTTTGTCCCATCATCTCTGGCTACTTACTGCTTTAACAAGAAAAACAATTAAGCACATACCGGTATTCGGCATCTGTCATGGTACCTGTTTGCGCCAATTGAAGCTGGCAGAAAGATTTTCCCCTTTGGCTGTTGATGGATGCGGGAAATTGGACGGAATTTTTGCTCTTAATGAATATCAGAAGGAGTCTATTATCAGCAATTATAAAATAGATAAGAATCGTGTTTTCGTTACCGGAGCAGGATATCATGACCATATCTTCAATACTCAGGGAAGGAAGAAACGCATAGATTCAGTAAAATTAGTGTATGCGGGAAAATTAAGCTTTTCTAAAGGGGTTCCGTCACTAATCAGAGCATACGGAAAACTTACGGAAAAGGGCTGGTCGGGGGAACTGCATCTGGCAGGTTCTGGTACCAGTGATGAGGAAAAGCAGATTAGACAGCTGGCCGGGGAAAAGGGAGGGAAGATTGTTTTTCATGGGGCATTGTCTCAGGAAGAGTTGGCAAACCTTTTTCGCGTCAGTGATATTTTAGTATTACCATCTTTTTATGAAGGCCTGCCTCTCGTGGTGCTGGAGGCTTTGGCCTCAGGATTACGAGTGGTTATTACGGATTTACCCGGATTAAAAGAATATCTGGGCTGGGAAATAAATAACAGTGGTTTAGTTAGATACGTGGAGCTTCCCAGGTGTGAACATGAGGATTCACCGATAGCAGAGGACCTACCTGATTTTGAGGACAGGCTGGAAGAGGGCATAAAAGAGCAAATTAATTCTCTAATTGATATCTCTGTTTGGCAAAGGGCAGGTGTGGGTAAGGCGATAGCAAGCTTGAGTTGGGATGGGGTTTTTGGCAGGATGGAGGATATCTATTTAAAATATTTATCTGACAAGAAGCGACAATAAAATAATTTAATTTTCCATTATTTGCAGGTGGTTATATAATTAAACTATGAAACACTAATATTAACACTGAAAAGAAGAGGACAAGCAACATGATTATAGATACTCACTTGCATGAAAGTAAATATTCCCTTGATAGCCATGTGTCCTTAGAGGAAATTGTCACCAGGGCAAAATCTATGGGTATGGATGGGGTGTGCATTACCGATCATGAAAGCAATGAAATCAAAGAAGAAGCAAAAAAGCTTTCTCAGGAAACCGGCTTTTTGATTATCGTGGGAGCGGAAATTCTCACTTTTGAGGGTGATATGGTAGTATTTGGATTAGAGGATCTGCCAAAGAGAAAAATGCATGCCCACTCTCTGGTTGACCTGGTAAGAAAGAATGGTGGAGTGGCAATCAGTGCCCATCCTTTTCGGCAAAATAACCGGGGGATGGGTGAATATATCAGGGAAATAGAGGGTTTATGGGCTGTAGAGGCTTTTAATGGAAATACGAATTTTTCCCATAATATGCAGGCATATTTTTTAGCCCTGGAATTAGGGCTACCCTGCTTAGGAGGGAGCGATGCCCATCACCGACATGAGGTAGGGAGATACGCCACGGTTTTTCCTGACGGGATCAGGGACGAAAGAGATTTAATTCAATCTATTGAGGCCAAGGAAATTTATCCTGTGTCATATAATGGAGGTCAATTTATTCCCTGCACTGCTAGCAGGGAAATGGGTAAGTTTTCCTGGGTCAACCCATCATATGCAAAATAGGGAACAAGGCTTAGATAATTGTACTGTCTGATCAAAATGCCTGGAAGTGAAGAATTCATTTCCAGGCATTCTGGTTGATTTAAAACGAGGTGATGATTTTGCATCATGTTGCTATTTCTACTGCCTCTTTTTGTCTTTGGAATGTTGGACCGGGTGAAAAACTAAGCATATGTAAAAAACTTGGCTTCGACCGTGTTGAAGTATCTTTTAAGTACAATTAAAATGCTGAAAGAGTTTGTTTCTTTACCAAATCTTTTAATTGAATTAGCGGGTTTTAAACACATTACAATTCATATGCCATGGCGTGGAGTAAATTACGGGGATAATGCAAATAGCAGGAAAATTATTGACTATTTGCATGAAATAAGTGAAAGGTTAGAAGTCGAAGCTTTTGTTACTCATTTTGATACCATCTCAGATTTTGATTGGCTTAATAAAAGTAATCTACCCTTTTATCTGGAAAATGGAATTGGTCATGATTCATGGCTTTTATTTCGAAATGCGCTTAAAAACTACAATTTTAAGTGTGTTTTAAATATTAATCGTGCCACTAGATATGGAGATTATCTTGATCAAATGATTGAAGAACAAATTGATAATATTAAGGAAATCCACGTTAGCGGCTATATAAATAAGTTGGGTCGAATGCCTATCAGGGAGAGCAACCAAGAATACTTGCTCGATAGAGTTAAGCAGATTAATGTACCTTTTGTTATTGAGGGATTGTTTTCACCAGGTGACTTTAAATCCATACGTAAAGAGGTAGAGTTAGTATATAACAAAACACGTTGTTATTAAGGGCGGATTCAGAGGAGGAAGAGAACGCTAAGTTTAACTTTGACTCAGTTGAATACTTTTTCTGATCTCAAAATAATGTCAAAGCAGGAGAATTTAAAAAGACGATTAATTTAAATATTATAGCAATTAATACCGGCCTATTAGTTAGGGGGTTTCTTCTGTGACAAGTACCGGATACAAAGGTATTGAAGAGTTGG
>JBMNKZ010000008.1:0-361386 GCA_050952465.1 Bacillota bacterium
TACTCGTCTGGTTCCTAAGGAAGTTATTGGCGCTTTTTATTATACTAATGGTTGCACAATTACAGGTGGTGAGGTTCTACATAATTGGGTAAATAGCCCCACCTGGAAAGAAAATTCCTGATACTGGTATCCTGGTTTAAATGAAGAATAGCGCTTACGAAATTGCAGTTAAATCATGGTAATGAAGGAAAAATAATATTCATGTAGAAATATATAAACATGTACATACTTATATTAAAGGGAGTGAGAGAATGTTTGGAAAAATTCTACTTGCAATTGAAGGCCAAGAACACTCGGAAAAAGCAATTGATTATGCTATAAATTTAGCAAAAAACTGCAATGCGGAAGTAGAAGTTCTTCATGTTCGAGAACCATTGACTGCTTATCATAACAGAGTGGTATATGACACAGTTGCTATGAATAAGGCAATTGAAGAAGATGCAGAGAGAATTATGGCAAACGCCGAGGCAAAACTTAACGAGGCGGGTATTAAATACACATCAAAAATAATTGCCGGAGAACCAGCAGATGTAATTTGTGATGAAGCAGAAGCAAATCAAATGAAAATGATTGTTATGGGAAGTAGGGCTCCAAGTGTTGTAACTCGTTTTGTTTTAGGGCGTGTGGTCAATACAGTTCTAACCTATGCCCCTTGCCCAGTTTTAATTGTAAGGTAGGGTTAATTACAATAGGCTAGGTTTTAGGGGGGCGAGGGTCTAGTACTTTCGGATAGCACAAGGCCTCGGCTTTTCATAAAGGCAAAATTTGAAACAAATTAATGTAGAAGTCCTTTTGGTTAGCGTAGACAGTGTATTCCCCCATAAAATAGTAAACATTGTGCACTCCTTATTTTACCTATTTTGGCTGCCATTCCTTTAACATGAAAAAACCCCTCCAATCCAATTTATAAATATTTTGGTACCGGAGGGGTTATCATATACAGTCAAAATAAATGTTAATAAGAGCAGAAACAAAGTATTTAGCAAAAGGAGAAAATTATGAAAAAAATAATAAAAAATAACGTATCATGGGTTGGTAAAGTTGATTGGGATCTCAGAAGATTTCATGGAGAAGAACTCACAACACATCACGGTTCTACCTACAACTCATATCTGATCCAGGAGGAAAAAAATGTTCTCGTTGATACGGTCTGGATGCCCTTTGCCAAAGAGTTTGTCGATAATTTAGCCAAGGAAATCGATTTAGACCAAATCGATTATATCATTGTAAACCATGGTGAAGTTGACCACAGTGGTGCACTTCCTGCATTGATGGAACACATTCCTAATACCCCCATCTACTGTACGGCAAATGCGGTGAAATCACTTAAAGGGCAGTATCATCAGGATTGGAATTTCCACGTTGTTAAAACCGGAGATAAACTGGATATCGGTAATGGTAAGGAGTTAATATTTGTTGAGATGTCAATGCTCCATTGGCCTGACAGCATGGCAACTTATTTGACAAAGGATAACATACTTTTTAGCAATGATGCTTTTGGGCAGCATTATGCAACAGAAAAATTGTTCAATGATTTGGTAGATCAATGTAATTTATTTAATGAGGCAATGAAATATTTCGCTAATATTTTAAATCCGTTCAATCCGATTTTGAGAAAAAAACTGAACGAAGTATTATCCTTAGGACTTGCAATAGACATCATTGCCACCAGCCACGGAGTCATCTGGAGGGATAACCCCATGCAGATCGTAGATAAATACTCCCAGTGGGCTGATGATTATCAAGAAAACCAGATTACCATTATCTATGATACAATGTGGAACGGTACTAAGAAGATGGCCGAAAAAATTGCTGAAGGAATACAACTGGCCGATTCTAATGTAGTAGTCAAAGTATTTAATTTAAGAAAAAGTGATGAGAATGATTTAATTACAGAAGTATTTAAATCAAAAACTGTAGTAATTGGCTCCCCGACAATCAGCAACAGTATTCTCCATGCTGTAGCAGGTTTTGTTCACCTAATGAAAGAGCTCAAATTTAAAAAGAAAAAAGCTGCCGCCTTTGGTTGTTATGGGTGGAGCGGTGAGTCGACTAAGGTACTTAACGAGCTATTAGGAAATGCCGGCTTTGAAATCATTGATGAAGGCATTAGGAATCCATGGTATCCTAATGAAGAACAGCAACTTAATGCTATCGAATATGGTAAAAAAATTGCGCTGGCATAAATTAACCGGTGCTTAACATTTACTAACTTTTCATAATACTGACATCTGTTTTCTTAAGGTGTCAGTTTCGTTTTTTCTGCCGCAGGTTTTAGATTTATCCAAAGATTTGATCAGAGAAGTTATACCGGTATGGAAATCCTGTGATATAATTAACAATAAGATCCAGTTGTTAAGCTCCATGCTAATCTGGACTTAAACCTTTACGTTGTTATGCCGGGTAATATTAAAAAGAGAGGAGCAATAAATAAATTATGCTATTTTTAAATGAAAAAGAAATTAAGTCAGCAGTGACACTTAACGAAATGATGGATGCTATTGAAGAGGCTCTTTCCATTTTTAGAAGCGGCGAATTTTACATGCCAGAGCGTTTTAATGTAGAATACAAAAATAAAAATTTGCTTTATATGCCCTGTATTACCCAAGATATTATTGGCACTAAGATGCTTACATTGTTTTCCGAGAATCAAGTAAAAAAATTACCTCTCATCTACGGTCTGATGATGTTAAACGATTATGAAACAGGTAAGCCCTTAGCTATCCTTGATGCTCAGGCCTTGACTGCTTTACGCACGGGTGCTGTAGGCGGTGTGGGCATGCAGCATTTTGCCTATCCCGACAGCGAAACCGTAGGTGTTGTGGGTTGCGGAGTCCAGGGATTCCATCAGATTCTTTATGCTTGTGATCTAAGGCCGATCAAGCACATCTATTTATATGATGCTTTCAACAAAGATCTTTCCGATTATATTAATCGGTTGCAGCAGGCTCTTGCCCCCAAAAATCCGGAAATCACCGTCACTTCCGACACAACAGAATTACTAAACAAAAGTCAAATTGTCATAACCACCAGTCCAGCGACGGAACCGGTGCTCCCTAACCGGCCGGAACTTTTGGAAGGGAAATGCTTTATCGCCATTGGCTCCTGGAAACCTAATATGCGGGAAATACCTGATGCTATCTGGCAAGTTGTTAATCACGTCTATACGGAATTACCTTATGCTTGCGAGGAAAGCGGTGATTTGAGTCAGCCGCTGGCAGACGGAATCCTTACCATGGATCGGGTGAAATATATGGGGGATTATCTGGCAAGAAAAGCGGCAGGGGAAACCATTCCACTGGAAAAGACCCGTTATTTCAAATCAGTAGGTATGGGATTGTTTGATTTGCAAACAGCAAACTTAATTTATAAAAAAGCCCTATCAACGGGTATCGGGCAAAAAGTTACTTTGTCCGATAACTAATAGTTCTAAGACACCTTTGATAAAGTAATCCCCTTGAATGAGACTATTTTGCCATGGCTCTAATAGCTGGCTGTTAACGGTTACGTCCGGACATCTTGTTCAGTAACAAAACCACTTTTCTTTGAATAGTATGCAAAGTAATGTGTTAAAACAATTCTTAGAAAAGGGTGATAGACGGATGCTAGCCTTTTTAACTGGGACTAATGTGATTGTTTTAGGAATATTGGCTAGTCTAGCTGCCGGCTTGGCGACTTCAATAGGAGCAATACCAATCTTCTTTAAACGGGATATTCCAAGGAGATTAATGAATTGTTTGTTAGGCTTTGCAGCAGGGGTAATGTTAGCGGCTACTTCATTCAGTCTTATCATACCTGCTATTGAAAGCGGTGGAGGCGGAATTAAAGGTGCAGGTATAGCCTTGGGAGGCATTCTTATTGGGGGATTTTTTCTGGACTTTATAGATAAAATGTTTCCTGATACCAATCTTATGGCAGGGCCGGGGAAAAATCACGATAATTTGCGCAGAGTATGGTTATTTGTTATGGCTATTACGATTCATAACTTTCCTGAAGGAATGGCTGTAGGGGTTGGGTTTGGTGATGGAAATATTACCAATGGTCTAAGTCTCGCAATCGCCATTGGCCTGCAGAACATACCTGAAGGATTAGCTGTAGCTCTTGCTATGCTAAGAGAAGGTTATTCCAATTTAAAATCTTTTGGCGCAGCATTAGGTACCGGCTTAGTGGAACCGGTGGGAGGCTTAATCGGAGTTAGCTTAGTTCAGGTGGCCAGGCCGCTTTTACCGTGGACCCTCGCCTTTGCTGCAGGGGCCATGCTCTTTGTCATTGCATATGAAATTATTCCGGAGACACAGAAAAATTCTTCTTCAAAAATGGCAATCCATGTTTTATTAGTAGGCTTTGTGATTATGATGTTTCTTGATAATGTATTGGGCTAAAAGCTTCTGAAGGCCTTAAATGTTTAGTTGTTCTATTAATGTCAATAATTCCGTCAAGCACCAGATTAATAAATAAGTTTGCCAGCGTGGGATCAAATTGTGTTCCAGTGCTGGTTTTTATTTCCTTTAGTGCAGCTTCCACACTGATCCGCTTGCGATAGGGGCGATCCGAAGTTAAGGCGTCAAAAGCATCGGTAATGGCAAGACATCTGGCTAATAGAGGAATATTCTCACCTTTAAGACCCCTAGGATAACCTTTTCCATCCCACCTTTCATGGTGGCCGATCACAGCCGGAATGACATGATTTAAAGAGGGCAAGTGTTTAATAATAGTGATGGACATTTCTACATGACCTTTCAAAATATTATACTCAACATTGTTTAGCTTCCCGGTCTTGGTGAGAATATTTTCCGGAATGCCGATTTTTCCGATGTCATGTAATAAAGCGGCCTCTTTTACTATTCCCAGATGGGATTTGTCCAGGCCTACTGCCTTAGCTAGTGCCATAGTATAATCGGCGACCCTTTGAGAATGACCAAAGGTATAATGATCCTTAGCGTCAATCGCTGCAGTGAGGGCATAGACCGTCGCGATATGGGCCGGTTTCACAGTCTTTTCTTCACCTATCTCTATGCTACTCTTGCTAGCCGGTTCCACATTAGGCGTATATATCACAGTTTGATTTTTACCGTTATTTTTGGCATTATACATGGCCCAGTCTGCTCGCTTTAATAGCTCTTCCGCACTGGGGGCGGCATGGGGATAAGTGCACACCCCAATACTGGCGGTTAAAAACCGTTGCGTCACATCGCTCTTATTTAAAAAGGTACTTTGTATTTCCAGCCTTATTTTTTCCGCTAACTCAAAAGCTTTTTTGGAATCATAATAGGGTAATAATACGGTAAATTCCTCACCACCGTATCGACAAATAATACCTTTATCCCCCACAATTCTTTTTAAGATAGAGCCTACTGTTTTTAAGGCTACGTCTCCTTCAAAATGACCGTACAAGTCATTAAAAAGTTTAAATAAATCCAAATCAATCATCAGAAGGGACAGTTCAGACGAACCCACTTTTTTTAACTGTTCCGGAAGAGTTTTGCAGAAATATCCATGGTTATAAAGCAGGGTCAGGCTGTCAGTAATAGATTCTAACTGGGCACGGGCATAAAGTCTGGCATTGTCAATCATAACGGCACTTGATGTCCCTAAATAAGTTAGTAAATCTAGGTCGTCGAGAAGATATGCGGTATTGTTCTTCTTTTTTGTGAGCATGATCATTCCAATTAAATCATTTCTGCTCTTAATAGGTGTGATCACTTCAATACCCAAATCGTTAAGGTCTTTCTTTTCCGTTTCCCACATTGATTTAAAATGTGGTTCGTAATTTATTTCCGCACGGGAGAGGCTTCTGTTATTATTAATAAACCATTTGGTAATAGGATGATGCAAAAAAACAACGGCTACAATCAGGGCCAGGAGTACCGTAAAATACGGGGCGATTAAATAATTGCCCAGGTGCTGTTGCACAGTGAAAACAATGTAGATATAGAATCCTGTGATCAAGAGCACTAATCCCCAATAAACTAGACCCTTTGTCAATAAAAACCGTAGTTCCAGCATGCGGTATTTATAAATGGCCACGATAATAAGCAGCGCATTAATAAAGCAAGCCAATATGTCCACAGGGTACTTCCCAATGGAAGGAAATATATTCAATAGGGATCCGATGAACATGATCACCACTCCGGCAGTAATCAGGCGGACTTGTCCATAGACGGCATCCCCTCTATTAACATCTCTTCTAGTTTTTATAATGGTAGCCGAAATCATGATAAACATTAATATAAACATGGGATAAGCCATAAAGCCCAGGGAATAGTCAAATTCAATGGCTTTGAACGCTTGACCGTCTATCACGATGGTATTAGTAATCACATTAGCTTTAGTGACTACAAAGCCTAAAAAATTAATAATCAGACAGACAATGGCCAGGGAGCCCCAGATCATAGTATTTAAAACCTTGAAAGAATTTATAAAGACGGATACAAAATAATAAAGCAGAAAAGGCACGGCAATTGTACCTGCCACCATCATTCTATTCCAAAAAAGTACTCCGGGAGAAAACTCCAATTTCATAAATAATGATGATGCAGTCCAGAGGATTAATGCGCCTAAGAATAGCATGAAGTTTTTAATTAGTTTATCTTTTTGGGATACGATAAAAAATAGCATCAGCAAACAATAGGTTGTCAACGCTACAATCGGTACCACCCAAAAGAATATCTGGGAAAAAGGCATTAGAGCACCTCGATTCTACTCTCATCACGGGCTATTTTTAGTATTTCTACCAAATCAAAATGGGAGGGATTCATTTTTCTGATGCGTCGCCCAAAGGCTTGATTAAATTGATTAATAGTGCCAGTGGGGATGATCGTTATCTTTAAAGGATCCATGCCCAGCAAGGATTTTAGAT
Source organism: Bacillota bacterium (assembly GCA_050952465.1). Taxonomy (GTDB): domain Bacteria; phylum Bacillota; class Dehalobacteriia; order Dehalobacteriales; family Dehalobacteriaceae; genus DUPU01. Next base: position 6,860 of record JBMNKZ010000008.1, read on the forward strand.
TACTAAAATCAGTGTCAATATAACGGAAATATATAGAGAGATGTTCTTTAATAATATCTTTGGTCATTGCCCCCCGTAAACCGGCGGTTCCTACTTCCACATACAGGTGGATTAAGGATCTTCTCTGTTCATCATATTCCTTTACGGCAAACCAATCAGCAATATCCAGCTTCGATAGCTCTATTGCTTGGCTGACGGTGGCTTCAGAAATGCGGGTAAATCCAGCAATATCAATAAATCTGGGATCCCGATCCACATAGACAAATTGAGGAAGATTAATATTTTCTTCTTCATTTTTCAAAGACAGGCACTTAAACATATCACCGGTACGATAGCGGGCAAATGCCCCCCCTTTAAAATTTGAAATTACTAATTCATATTCAATTCCAGGGAGGAGTTCATCCAGGAGGTAGGTTTTGGGGGAATATGAAGGGTCCTCCAAGTTTTTCTCCATCTCTGACTTAGGAATAAATTCATAAAAACCCATATCAGGAAAAAGGACTAAACCGTTCTTGTCCCATGCTTCTGTGGCAATACAGGTAGGTTCAGTACCGCCGAAAATTTCCAGGGGTTTAACTCCCCAATAGTTTTCAATTTTCTTTTTCAGGCTAGCTGTATCTGTTCCGGAACAAACCAGCCCTTTAAGCTTCCACACATCTTTGGGTAGGATGGGCTTCTTATCATGTTTACTTTTTAACCATGCCTTAATTAAGCGATAATTCATCCGAGGAGAATTTTTTAGAATCGAAAAATTTCTTTTAGAACCGCTTCCTGATGAAAAGGAATCACCAATTCTGACCACGATACTGCTCAGACCAAAAAATAGGTCGATACCCTTTTGTAATCCTAAGTCAAATCCGACCTTGTTTCGTTGCCCAAAACTCATGGACTCTGCTTCTTCCATGGAAGGAAGGAAGTGTACCGTCATTTTGCTGGAGATAAGATGGGGCACCAAACCGGTCAGGTAGGGGAGAGGTGCCATGCCGTAAAGAAAATTTTCTCCTCCGCTTAAGGTAAACTCACCCTTTTTGTTACTGGTGGCAAGAATAATGATGGTGATACAGTAGGTTTTTAGGCTGTTAATCATACCCTCAGTATAGGGAGCAACTTTAACCGGGTTTTTTCCTCCTTCCCAGGTGGTTTCGATCCAGATAATTGGTTTTGCCGGGAGGGCAGATTCCACTTTGGGCAATAAAATATCAGCATAATCCTCGTATTTGGTAAGAGGCACAATCTCTCTGAATTCCTTGACTGAGGCCGGCTTTTGCCCCTTCATGATTTTCTTGCCTAGTTCAGATTGATAATATAGTTCAATTTGTTCCAGCATCAGTCTGTTTTGAATATCCATATATTCCGGCATGGAAAGGTCTAAAAATCCACAATACTCTTGCCAGATTTTATCATATTGTTTTTTGCGGAATTTATTATCTAAGTCCATTCTGGCCTCCTATTCCCAACGCAACACAGTTCTTATATTTGGGGTCTTTCTTGTTCCAAAGAATACTCTTTAACTTCAGCAGGTGCATCCCTTAACCGATAAGGGAAAGTTTTAGAACTGTTAGCTATCGGATAACAACTGTTTGATACTTTTTAAATTAGGTACTAAAAAGGGGACTTTCTCTTGATATGAGTCATAGCCAATTAGGGTTTTGGGAAAAAGCCATCTATCTTGCACATAAACATGTATGATATCCATGATGGTCCAGATCATCCCGGCCCACATCACCGTCATTTTGCCGGAGGTTAACCAAAGAAAGAAATAAAAAAAGAAAAACCACATGACACCGGGGTGACGACAAAGTGCATACATACCTTGGTCTACAACCGTGTTTTTATTTTCAGTTTCGATGTATGTCTTTCTAAATGGCAAAGCAAAAAACAAAGCATAGGGAATAAGCAGCAAGGAAATAGCTGCTAAGATACCAAAAAACACGCGTAGGGGAAAATAGAGTTCAAAGCTTTTAGTTTCACAGGATAGTACACCTATTGTAGAAATTGCTAAAAGCGATACACCTAGCAAAAAGCAAATATTAAGATGCTTATGGATATATTTAACTTTATTAATGTCAAAAACATAAAGAAAAATAAATGCCGAAGCTCCAATAATAATAAATGACATAACATTGTCACCGTATTAAAGTTTAAATATCCTTAAAATAAGGATAAATAGACCGCTTTTTTTACAAATTATACTACATTTTCTAGGTTATTGGAATAAATTATTACAAAAATAAAGTTTTAACTCTATTAACTTTAACTAATTTTTTTCTGCTATAATTTTTCCCTGTCTCAAGGGGGGGAACTTTTCATTTCGGGGCCCAGCGGTTGTGGGTTTTGGATGAAGCAACTTCCCATCTGGATTTGATAACAGAACGGGAAGTAATGAAGACGCTTATACCTTTGATGGAAGGGAAAACTGTGATTATCATTTCCCACCGGTATCAAGTGCTTAGTTTATTACCCGATGTTTTAAGACTGGGATTGTCATAAGCTTATTAATCATACATTTTATGAATTCATATCATCATTTACCGGGCGGCATGCTGTCCCGCAACAAAACCGGAAGACCAAGCCCACTGGAGGTTATATCCTCCGCACATGCCGTCAACATCCAAAATTTCACCGGTAAAGTAAATGCCCGGAATAATTTTCGATTCCATAGTGTCAGGATTAATTTCCTTGGTGGTGATGCCCCCTGCCGTTATTTGGGCACTAGGCCAGCTTTTAGTGCCCCGGATTTTAAAACGCCAATCTGTTAATATATGGGCGATTTTTTCCTGTTCCTTGAGGGAAATTTCTGAGGCGGGCATTTTTAAGTCATTAAACCCAGCTTCTTTTAGAATTACGGGGATTAACCTTTTGTTGATCAGACCGACTAAGCTGAATTCCAAGGTTTTCCCGATACTGTTTTTAAAACGTTCCTTGAGAAGATTTATTAATTCTCTTTTGGACAAGCCGTCAAACATAATTATTTTTAATACGGCTTCTTTGTTTCGATCCAAAAGTTCTCCGGCTATTCTGCTGATTTGCAGAATAGGTGGTCCGGAGACACCGTAATTGCCAAAAAGGATATCCCCTCTGTCTTTAGCTATTGATTTATTTTGATGCAAAATTTCCCCGGTTCCGACAAATTTCACACCTTCAATCTGCTTAAAAAAGTTGCCTTCCAGCTTTAGTTGAACCAGACCGGGGAAAATATGGGTGATGCTATGCCCGAAATTTTGGGCCAACTCGTATCCGTTTCCGTCTGACCCGGTGGAAGGCATAGCCTTGCCCCCGGTGGCTATAATTATTTTGTCTCCGCGATATTTTTTACCATCTTCCGTTTTAATTTCAAAAGTGCCGTTAATTTTGAAAATACTTTTGACAAATGCATTACAGATAATATTTATCCCGATGCTGTTTAATTCGTGCATCAACACATCTAAAACGCTGGAGGCTTGATCAGACATGGGGAAAACTTTGCCCTGATCTTCTACCTTATGAGCAATGCCTAGTTTTTCAAAAAATCCGATGGTATCTTTAACACTGAACTGAGATAGGGCACCGGAGACAAATTGAGGATTAGCTCCAGCATAACAGGTAATACCGGCATTGATATTGGTAAAATTACATCGGCCGTTTCCGGTTGCTAGGATTTTTTTCCCGATACGAGGGTTTCTCTCGAGAATAGTAACCTTGGCTCCCATTCTCCCGGCAGAAATTGCTGCCATCATCCCAGAGGCTCCGCCGCCGACCACAATTACATGCTTTTTGAAGTTCATCATGCTATCTTTCCTTTGCAAAATCACTGTTAATGATTATTCTACCAGGTTTTCTATCAGAGTCAAAAAAAGCCCCCACCGTCCTAAATTTGATGAAAGGATGAAAACAATGTATAATGATACTAGAAAAGGAAATCTTGTCCTTGCCGGAGGCATTAAATATTAATCCTTTTGGGCAATATAAGTATAAGTAGCATAATCGGGCGGGTTTCTTAATAATCAATTACTTTAACAGGAAGGAGTTTATATATTTATGGAAGAGGTTATTCTAAAAGCAGAGGAAAGAACTGAAAAAGGGAAAAAGGTAAGAGCGGAAGGGTTTGTGCCAGGGATTTTATATGGGGCAGGTAAAAAGGCAATTTCCGTGAAGTTTGAGGCTTCTGCATTGAATAAGGTTTTAGCAAAACACGGTTCTAATGCAAAAGTCTGGATTGATCTTAATAATAAGAAACAGTTTAGCTTTATTAAAGAAGTTCAAAGACACCCGGTGGAGGGAAGGGTTATTCATATTGATGTGCAAATGGTTTCCCAAGATCAAGAGATTAAGCTTCAAATTCCCCTTTCTTTTACCGGTACGGAAGAGTTGGACAAGAAGCGGCTTCTTTTATTGGTCGCTAAAGCTGAGGTGGAGGTTATCGGCAAAGCTAACCTCATGCCTAATGTGATTGTGGTTAATGTGGCGGATAAGGAAGCGGGGGATACTATTACTAGTTTAGATTTTGATTTAGATGGTGAGATCAAAATTAATGATGCGGAAGATGAAGTTTACGCCGTAATCAAGGAGAAAAAGGAACAGCCTCAAGAAGAACCTAAAGAGGATGAGGCTGATGAGGCTGGTTCTCCGGAAGGTGAAACTGCTTAAACTAGGTGAAATTTAATAATATTATCAAGGAAAGTGCAGGTATCAACCAATATGCCTGCACTTTTTTTGTTAGTCTATCAGAAAGGATAACTTTTTTCTGATAGATCTAAGTGCAACTAAGTATTTCGCCGGTGCCACCCAAGCTTTCGTTATAGGTTTTGTTTTTATAGAAAGTGTGCATAATGGTATATATCGTGTTATTATTTGAATAGAACCAGTAAAATCGTCTTTTAATTCGGTTTAGAGAAAGAGGTGAACAGCTATTTTTGAGCTTATTTCATCTATCCTTAAATATTTCTTTACCGTCCTGATTTATCTTTTTATATTCTGGATTGCTCGCTTAATTTACTTAGATATTAGCATCATGTATCGATTCCGTCCGCCTAAAAGAACAAATCAGCCATATTTAAAGCTGATTAACCGGCGGGATCAATTACCCTTTAAGGTGGAGGAAAGTTATACTTTATCGAAAAAAAATATGATTGGCCGTGCACCTAAAAATGAAATTGTTTTAAATGACCCTTATATCTCCGGGGAACATGCTCGTATTTGGGAAACGGGAGGGGTTTACTTTATGGAGGATTTAGGCAGTAAAAACGGATCATTTTTAAACGGGGAGCGAGTGGCTGGGGCATTTACCCTAAGAAATGGTGATAGGATATCTTTCGGCCAGGTGGAGTTTTTATTTGTCTCCGAACAAAAGTGAGGTGGCTAAATACTGTGTTAAGAAATTACAGAAGCCCGGTAAATATTATTGCATTAATTAATGTGATTGCTTTCGGGTTATTATTTTTATTTCAAGAACCCTATAACAGCCAGATTTTGATCGCCGGCGGGCTCATGATATTCTTAGTCTATTTAGCTAATATTCTCGTGATCAAGCTTAAATTCGAAGATGAGATCTTGTTTCTTACGGTGTCCATGTTAACTACTTTAGGTGTCATTATTATTTATCGCCTTGACCCGGTATTAGGTTGGAAACAAATTACCTGGTTTGTTTTAGGTAATTTGATCTTTTTTTCTACGGTATTCATTTATCGGAGGATAAATTTTTGGGAACGTCTGGTTTACATATATCCTGCAATTTCTTTGGTTTTGTTTCTCTTGACCATGCTTTTTGGTACCAAAGTTAAAGGTGCTACGAACTGGATTTTCATCGGCAGTTTTAGTTTTCAGCCGTCAGAAATTATGAAACTGGTATTCATTTTTTTTATCGCCGCTTATTATAACAATCCGGATAAATTGGTGCTAAGAGACTTAAAAATATTTCGAAGAAACATCACTATTGAAAGCAAATGGGTCTTCATGGGTCTCGCTTATTTGCAGATGGGATTATTAGTTATCCAGCGGGAATTAGGTACGATTCTTCTATTATTTTTAGTATTTCTTTTTTTAACCTATATCTACGATCAGGATTGGAAACTTCTTTTAATCAATGCAGGTCTATTTTCTTTAGCCGGACTTTTTAGTGTGACCATGCTTCATTATGTGCAGGTTCGTTTTGATGCATGGCTTAATCCCTGGGCAGATATTGCGGGAAAAGGGTATCAGATTGCTCAGTCCCTTTTTGCCATCGGAGCTGGGGGCTTTTGGGGGACTGGCCTTGGCCTGGGGCAGCCTCATTATATTCCGGAAGTACATACTGATTTTATTTTTTCCGCCATCTGTGAGGAGCTGGGAATTTTTGGAGGTGTAGCTGTTATCCTGTTGTTTTTTATTTTAGTTTATCGGGGCATAAAAATCGCTTTAGGCATTCACGATTCTTTTCATCGGGCGGTGGCTTTGGGAATTGCCTTGATGTTCGGTTTTCAGTCCTTTATTATTATCGGGGGAGTAATTAAACTGATTCCTTTAACGGGGATCACTCTTCCCTTTATCAGTTATGGAGGTAGTTCTTTAACCACTAGTTTTCTGGCTTTAGGCATTATCCAGGGGACATCTTCGTCAAAATTTATGGCGGAGGAGGAACTTTATGAAAGAGAAACAGACAGAGAAGAAAATAGAGAAACAGAAAAAGAATCAAAAGCAGAAGCTAAGTCCCAAACAGAGGCAGAATAAGAAAATAATTCATGTCTTAATCATGATGAGCTGCTTATTTTTGGCCTTGATTGGTTATTTAACTTATTTTGAGCTTTTGATGAAAGATAATATTATCACCAGTTCTTATAACCGGCGCCAGTGGGAACGGGAAGATAAAATTGTCCGGGGTGAGATTTTTGACAGGACAGGGGTATCTTTGGCCCGAAACGAGGTTAACGGAGACGATCAAGTACGGGTGTATCCTTTTGGTGCCTTATACAGTCATGTGATCGGCTATAACTCAACAACTTACGGCAAGTCATTATTGGAAGCGCGATTTAATGATGAGTTATTGAATATCAATCCATTAAACCCTGTGACTGACTTAAGGGACAAACTCATTGGCTCAAAAAGCTATGGGAACAACTTATATTTAACTATTGACCATGAATTGGAGCAAAGGGCTTCAGAATTGATGGGGAAGAGGAAGGGTGCTGTAGTAGCTCTAAATCCTCAAACCGGAGAAATACTGGCTTTAGTCAGTAAACCTAACTTTAATCCGAATAACACTGCATTAAAGGAAAATTGGAATGAATTAGTGGAATCAGAGGAAAATCCTCTTTTACCCCGAGCAACCCAAGGGCTTTATATTCCGGGTTCTACCTTTAAGGCGGCCATAAGTTTAATGGCTCTAGATCAGGGTTTAGGAAAGAAAACTTATGAGGATACGGGAAGCATTATTATCGACGGGAAAAGAATTGAGAACTACGGGAATAAGGCTTTTGGCACTTTAGATTTGGAGCAGGCCTTGGCTGTTTCCAGTAACACAGTCTTTGCCCGAATTGGGGTAGAATTAGGCACGGAAAATTTAAAGAATTTAGCCCGTCAAGTTGGAATCGGAAAGAAGATTCCTTTTGATATCCCGGTGAGTACCAGCCGCTTTGATTATAAAAATATGGGAAAGACAGATCAGGCTGCAGTAGGCATAGGACAGGGTAAAATCTTGGTTTCACCTTTACATATGGCTTTAATTACCGGGGGAATCGCCAACAATGGGGTGGTGATGAAACCTTATTTGGTGGATCGGGTCATTACAGCCAACGGTTTTGTCCGAAGAAATCAGGAACCGGAAGAATTTTTTCGTTTGGCCAAAAAAAGCACGGCTGAGCAGGTTAAAGATATGATGGAGACGGTAGTGGTAAAGGGAACCGGACGGAATGCCCGGATTTCCGGGATTAGAGTAGCAGGGAAAACCGGAACGGCGCAAAATGAATTGACGGCTCAGGGAGAGAATAAAGAACACGCCTGGTTTATCGGCTTTGCTCCGGTGGAAAATCCGCAAATCGCAGTAGCGGTGATTTTAGAGTACAGCGGGTCTACCGGTGGGGGACAGGCAGCTCCCATCGCCCGGGAATTAATGATTCAGTGGCTGAAGAATCAAGGACTAATGTAGAGGAGGCATTTTATGACAAAGAGGTCTGTGAAAAGAGTGGCGGCGGTACATGATTTGTCCGGTTTTGGCCGGACTTCTTTGGCTGTGGTAATACCAATCTTATCAAATATGGGGGTACAAGTATGTTCTGTGCCTACAGCTGTTTTATCCACTCATACCGGTGGTTTTGAAGATTATACCTTTGTCGATTTAACAGATTCCCTGGAGAGCTTCTTTGCCCATTGGAAAAAAATTAATCTTGACTTTGACTGCATTTATACAGGTTTTCTAGGATCCTCAAAACAAATAAATATTATTGAGGGATTTATTGATGACTTTGGAAAAAAACCAGATACGCTGGTAGTGGTAGATCCGGTTTTGGGGGACAATGGAAGTTTATATAGCACCATGAATGATGAAATGGTCAGCCAAATGAGAAGACTGATTAAAAAGGCGAATATTATTACCCCAAACTTTACCGAAGCAGCTTATCTTCTGAATAGACCCCATAATTTATCAATAAAATTGAAAGAATTAAAACAATGGCTTTATGAATTATCTCAAATGGGCCCTGAAAAAGTAATCATTACCAGTGCTCCGGCTTGTGGTGCTGCCAAAACCACCAATGTAGTGGCTTATAACAGGGAAGATCAGCGTTATTGGAAGGTAAGTTGTGTTTATATTCCTGCCCACTATCCTGGGACAGGAGATGCCTTTACCAGTGTGTTGGTGGGGAGCCTGCTTCAGGGAGATAACTTGCCCATCGCTTTGGATCGAAGTGTCCAGTTTATTACGGGAGCGATCCGGGCCAGTTACGGTGCTGCATATCCAAAAAGAGAAGGCGTATTATTAGAACGGGTTTTAGGCAATCTAAATATGCCTTTTATTATTAGCAGCTATGAATTGATAGACTGAAAAAGATTGCAGGTTGGGGCAGAGGGTTTCCAGTTTTTTGTTTTTTCTTATTGCAAAACAGGCGAGAGTATGTTAATATACCAGTAGGGGGTATGGGTACTAATAAAAACAAGGGGGTAAATAAACATGAGAGTTAATATTCAGGAGAAAGCAATGCCGGAATTAAGTAAATTCATTGGCAAAACTGTACGCATATACAGCAATGGTTATGGCTGAGGAGGACCTAAATTAGCGCTGACTCTGGATGAGTCAAAAGATAGCGATATCATAGTGGAGAAAGATGGAATAACTTTTGTTATTGATAAGCAGTTAGCCGGCTATCTTCCTTATGTGACGATTTGCTTCAGAGATAGTTGGTTGGGGAAAGGCCTTTATGTTGATGCCACGGCCTATAGATGTTAGAAATAAAGTACTTTAATAAATACTACGCCAAGAACAGCAAGGCTGATACCGAGAATCTTTTGTTTTAGATGCCATCTTTCTTTTAAGATAGTAATGCCGATAAGAATATTTAAAATCGTTGTTAGTTGCGTTAGAGGCCCAACCACAGAGTATTCCCCTCCGGTTTGGTAAGCTCGGTAAAGTGCCAGGGTAGAGGTCATTTGGAAACAGGAGCATAAAAGGATGAGATAAGTGGATTTTTGGGCCTTGAGCAGAGGCTTGATTTTGGCCAAAGTGCCTGGTTGAAAAATTACTATCAGCACCGCCGGAATCGAGTAAATGATTACTTGGTACATCACAACGGAAAAAAAGTATAAAGCATATTTATCCAAGGCATAGGCACAGCTAATTAAAAAAGCATAGGCTAAAGTATATAGGTGGGGTTTTTTGAAGCTGTTGAATTTCCCTTTTTCCCAATAGATTACGGCTAAACCAAAAAAGATTAAGATCACGCCAATGAATTTACTTAAGCTTAAAGCTTCTTGAAAAAAGATGGTTCCTAAAAACATAGCCCAGATGGAACGGGTAGTCGCAACGGTTTCTACCTGGCTGATTTCAATTAGCTTCATGGCATGAAAGAATAATACCATACAGGCACTATAGAGGAGAGCAGAAGATAGCACAGCAGTCCAAGCTCTGATATCTACAGAAAACACTACCTCTTCAAAAAAAAGAAAAGGAATAGAAATTACGCTTACGGTGAACATAAATAAAGCGCAAAAGGCAGTAGAATCAACCTCTTCATTTTTCAAGGAGAGCTTTTGTACTGTTTTTGATACGCTATTAGTGGCTATATATATTAGAACCAGAGGGAACCAGCCAAGACTCATTTTAAATGCTCCTAGAAAAATTAAAATTATTTTAGGACTAACCTCAGTATAACAAATAATGGGAACTTTTGGTATGGCTCAAGTAATTTTAAAAAACTTTCCAGTAATTTCTTGCTATTATATTGCTGAATGTGGTAATATTAGAAACATGTTAAAGAGAAGCATTCTTTTTAATAAAAATTAATTGAATTATTTTAGGAGGCAAGAAATTTGCAAGGAACAGTAAAATGGTTTAACGCAGAAAAAGGATTTGGCTTTATTGAAAGCAACGAAGGTGGAGATGTTTTTGTCCACTTTTCGGCCATTCAAAAAGACGGATTCAAAACACTGGAAGAAGGTCAAAAAGTGGAATTCGATATTGTTAACGGAAACCGTGGACCTCAAGCATCCAATGTAACCTTAGTATAATTAAATGGTTGATCCAAGAAAGGGCCTTTCCAACTAAGGAATAGCCCTTTTTCTTAAAATTTCGTAATAAAGGATGATAATAAATTAATGTTTTTTAATGAAATGGGACTTAGTTCAGATTTAGTAAAAGCAATAGTAAATATGGGTTTTGAGGAGCCAACGCCGATTCAGATTCAAACTATTCCTTTGTCTTTAAAAGGAAAAGATGTGATCGGTCAAGCTCAAACAGGAACAGGGAAAACAGCTGCCTTTGGTATACCGATGGTGGAAAAAATGGCTGCCGTCACAGAATATATTCAAGGATTGGTGGTTGCCCCCACCAGGGAATTAGCCATTCAAGTAGCGGAAGAGCTGAATAAAATAGGACAGTTCAAGCACATTCGTGCACTTCCCATTTATGGAGGGCAGGATATTAACTATCAGATCAGAGCATTAAAAAACCGCCCGCAAATTATCGTGGGGACACCGGGCCGTTTAATGGATCATATGCGCAGAAGAACTATTCGGTTGCAAAACATTATAACTGTGGTCATTGATGAAGCGGATGAAATGTTAAACATGGGGTTTATTGAAGATATTGAAAATATTTTAAAAGAGGTACCTACGGAAAGACAAACTTTACTTTTTTCCGCAACCATGCCGAAACCGATTCAGGCTTTAGCGCAAAACTTTATGAAGGATCCGGTTTTAGTCAGTATTAAGAATAAAGAGGTCACGGTTCCGGATACTATGCAGCAATATATTGAAGTTCAGGAGAGACAAAAGTTTGATGTTCTTTGCCGTTTATTAGATATCCAAACTCCCGATCAGGCCATTATTTTTGGACGTACCAAAAGGCGAGTGGATGAACTAAGTGAAGCACTAAATACCAGGGGATACTCCGTAGAAGGACTTCATGGGGATTTGAACCAGTCCAAACGGGATAGTGTACTGAGACATTTTAGAGAAGGGACAACTGAAGTTTTGGTCGCGACTGATGTGGCGGCCAGGGGATTAGATATCCCTGGTGTTACCCATGTGTATAATTTTGATATTCCTCAGGATCCGGAAGGATATGTTCATCGGATTGGCCGGACAGGACGGGCCGGAAAATCCGGTTTGGCGGTCACATTTGTTACCCCTCGGGAAATTGCCCAACTAAGATTGATTGAACAGGCCATTCGAAAGAGAATTGAAAGAAAACCAATTCCTACCTTTGTTGAGGCAGTGATTGGGCAGCAACGTCAGGCGGTAGAAAAAATAATAAATGTACTGGAAGAAGGTACTGCATCTGCTTATAAGGAATTGGCCGAGGAACTCTTAAGAGACAATGATTCCGTTAATTTATTAGCGGCTGCCTTAAAACTTCTTACCAAAGAGCCAAATACTACTCCGGTAAGTATTACGGAGGAAGCTCCGATACGAACTAAAAAGATGCATAACTTTTCTCATAGGGCTAAGGATAAAAACAGGAAATGGGACGGGAATCGGGGCTTTAAGCAACCGCGGCGCACCAAGCCAAATACGATGTCCAAAAGAATAGTGCATAAATAAATGTGCACCTTAATATATAATATTATATATTAATACGGCTTAAGGCCGCTTCTTTAATATGGTTATTCCAGAACACGGATAGCCGGAGAGGAGCGGCCTTATATTTTTGGAAAAATTTTAAAAGAGCTGTTGACAAAGAGGTATTTAGGTATTACAATACATATATAATAAGTCAAAAATAAAGAAAATAATGGGAGGGGCAATACATGAGTATGTTTTGTTTTCAATGTCAGGAGACAGCAAAAGGAACCGGTTGTACTTTTCGGGGGGTATGCGGTAAAACCGATGATGTTGCCAAAATGCAGGACTTGTTAATTTATGTCTTAAAGGGTATTTCTGTTTACAGCGTTGAAGCCCGAAAATTTAACATAATTAATAAAGAAACAGATAAATTTATTATGGAAAGCTTATTTTCCACAATTACCAATGTAAACTTTGATAAAAAGTTCTTTGAAGAAAAAGTTAAGCAGGGCTTGGCCTTAAGGGATAAGATGCGAGAGACCCTTATTAAGTCTGACGTAAAAATAGACGATAACTTGCCTGAAGCTGCCCTTTGGACTCCGGTAAGGGAAGAAGAATTTAATGAAAAGGCAGAAACTGTGGGTGTATTAGCTACTGAAAATGAGGATGTAAGATCTTTAAGAGAATTAATCACTTACGGGGTAAAAGGTATGGCGGCTTATGCCAAACATGCTTACGTTCTAGGTTTCGAAGAGCCCGAGATAATGGGATTTATGCAAAAGGCTTTGGCAGCTACTATTGATGATACCTTGAGTGTTGACGATTTGGTGGCATTAACCATGGAAACAGGGAAATATGGAGTTGATGTGATGGCACTTTTGGATAAGGCCAATACTTCCACTTATGGACATCCGGAAATTACCAAAGTTAACATTGGAGTGCGAAATAACCCGGGAATTCTAATCAGCGGTCATGATCTAAAGGACTTGGAGGAGTTGCTGCAGCAGACAGAAGGCACAGGAGTGGACGTGTATACCCATGGTGAAATGCTCCCGGCCCAATACTACCCGGCCTTTAAAAAATACGCTCACTTTGCTGGTAATTATGGTAATGCTTGGTGGAAACAGGATAAGGAATTTGCTTCCTTTAATGGGCCGATTTTAATGACCACCAACTGCCTGGTTCCTCCTAAGGAAGCCTATAAAGATCGAGTTTATACTACCAGTGTGGTTGGTTTTCCGGGTCTGAAACACATTCCGGATGGAATTGACGATGGGAGCAAAGATTTTAGCGAAATCATAGAACATGCCAAAAAATGTCCTCCTCCCACGGAAATAGAAACAGGAGAAATTGTCGGCGGTTTTGCCCATAATACAGTTTTAAATTTAGCGGATAAGGTGATCGATGCTATCAAAGCCGGGGCGATTAGAAAGTTTGTGGTTATGGCCGGTTGTGATGGTAGAATGAAGAGCAGGGATTATTATAAAGATTTTGCGGAAAAACTCCCCCGAGATACGGTGATTCTAACCGCCGGATGTGCTAAATATAAGTACAATAAATTAAATTTAGGCGATATCGGAGGTATTCCCAGAGTATTGGATGCGGGACAGTGCAATGATTCTTATTCCTTAGCCGTAATTGCCTTAAAACTAAAAGAAGCATTTGGTTTAGATGATGTAAATCAGCTACCCATCTCTTATAATATTGCTTGGTATGAACAAAAAGCAGTAATTGTGCTTCTTGCCCTTCTCTACCTGGGAGTAAAGAACATTCATTTGGGACCGACTCTGCCGGCCTTCCTATCGCCTAATGTGGCTTCAGTATTAGTAGAAAAATTCGGTATTTCCGGAATCTCCACGGTGGAAGAAGATCTGAAAAAACTTGGTTAATTAAGTTTAGGAAATGGGGATAATAGAATGGAGAAGCTATTATCCCTCTTTCCAAATTTTATATTAATATTAAAATCTTTCCTGATATTTTTAAATTGATTAACGCAGAAAATAGAATAGGGGTGTTTTGAAGTGCCAGGAGTAGTGCATATTTCGGAGATGGTTTCATTGGCACTCCATAGTATGGCTTTTATTGCAGATAGTGAAAAAGATATTGTTAATGCGAAAGAAATTTCTGCGGCTACGGGTTGCTCCGAGGCGCACTTGGTCAAGGCTTTGCAAAGATTGGTACAGGCAGGATTCCTTTATTCTGTGCGCGGGCCGAAAGGGGGCTTTGGGCTGACCAAAGAGCCTGAAGAGGTTACCCTGCTTGATATCTATCAGGTCTTTGAAGGGCAACTGGAGATGGCGGGGTGTCCTACCCATCATCAAGCCTGTCCTTTTAAATCTTGTATTTTTGGAGGAATACCTGAAAAACTAAACCAAGAATTTATTAAATATTTGAGTCAAAAGAAAATTAGCGATTTTTGCCGTAGCTAAATCCTTTAATGTTTTTTACCTACCTCATAAGGAGTGGCAAAACCGAACATAATAAAAACCTGTGCTTATAATCCTTAAGGCACAGGTATTATTATATTAGCATTATTCTGAAAGTTGAGGCAGGATTATGTCACTGCATGTGGAAATAAAATATTATGTAGAGTAGGGTAGTTTCAAATGGTTAAAAACAGTGTCTAAATGGAAGGAGGTAATTTATTGAATATTGCTTTTTTCCTGATTCCCAAAAACGAAATTGTTTATTTATCTCCTGATTGTACTATGCGGCAGGCCTTAGAAAGAATGGAGTACCATCGGTATAGTGCCGTACCCATCATTGATAAGGAAGGGAAATATGTGGGGACAATTACGGAAGGAGATTTACTCTGGGAATTAAAGAACTCTTTAGGCAGTAAATATGAAAACACGGAGAAGGTACTACTTAAAGATATTCCTAGAAGAATTAAGAATAAGCCGGTTAGGATTGACGCCCGGTTAGAAGATTTGCTGTCTTTGGCAATTTCTCAAAACTTTGTACCGGTGGTTGATGATTATGATACTTTTATTGGTATTATCCGCCGTAGAGAAATTATTGAGTTTTATGCCGGATGTCTGATTAATAGAGAAGAATCAAAACGTTAATTTTAAAGCACCCTCAATCCACAGTGTACCGACCCCCAAAAGTTAGACCCAAAATCTAACGATTGGAGGTCGGTATTTTTATGGCTGCATACAGTTATGAGTTTAAAAAGAAAGTTGTAGATGCATATTTACGTGGCGAAGGAGGTTATACTTTTTTAGCAGAAAAATATGGAGTAAAAAACAGAAGACAAGTTCTCAATTGGGTACATTACTACGAAGAACTTGGTGATGATGGATTAAAACGTTCAAGAAAGAACGAAACTTATTCTTTTGAATTTAAGCTTGGTGTGGTAGAGTCTTATTTAACAAGTGAGGTATCTTATCAGGAACTGGCTCTTTCACTAGGGATTAATAATAATGCTCTTATCGCCAGGTGGGTAAATGATTATAGAGCGGCTGGTCCTGATGCCTTAAGAGATAAGAAACGTGGAAGAAGGGCTAAAATGAATTCATCAGGTAAGGCTGTTAATATACAACGTCAAGATGATTCAGCTCCTGTTGATACAAGCACTGAGCATGTTAAACAGCTTGAAGCTGAACTCTTAAAACTAAAAATCGAGAATGCTTATTTAAAAGAACTGAGGAGGCTGCGTTTAGAGGAGGAAGCTCTTCTGAAAAAACAGCGAGAATCGTCCACAGCCTCCGAGGAGAATTCAAATTAAAAGACATTCTCGCTGTAGTTGGCTTCCCTAAAGCTACCTACATGTATTGGCAAAAAAGATTTGATAGAGAAAATCCTGACAAAGAACTCGAAGAGAAAATCCTAAAAATACATGAAGATAATAAAGATTATGGATATCGACGCATGCGAGCCGAATTAAATAATCAGGGAATTCATGTTAACAAGAAAAAAGTCCAGCGAATAATGCAAAAACTCAATCTTCAGGTGACCTCATTTACACGTAAAAGTCGTAAATACAGCTCGTACAAAGGCAAGGTTGGTATTGTGGCACCTAATAGAATCCGTAGGCGATTCAATACACATATACCGCATCAAAAGGTTACAACTGATACAACCGAATTTAAATACTATGAAGTAGATTCAAAAGGCCATATGACAATGCACAAGCTTTATTTGGATCCTTTTATGGATATGTGTAATGGTGAAATTCTTAGTTATGGTATTGCCAAGCGTCCTACGGCCAAGAGTGTAATGGATGCACTAGATAAAGCCATTGAAATAACCTCAGATTGTCCTTATCGCCGAACATTCCATTCAGATCAAGGATGGGCTTACCAGATGAGAGCATACTCTAACCGGCTTAAGGAAGAACGTATTTATCAAAGTATGTCTAGAAAAGGTAACTGCCATGATAATTCCGTTATGGAGAACTTCTTTGGACTGCTTAAACAAGAGATTTACTATGGTGTCGTCTATTACAGCTATGAGGAATTGAAGTTGGAAATTGAACGATACATAAATTACTATAACGAAAAGAGAATTAAAGAGAAACTTGGATGGCTAAGTCCAGTGCAATACAGACTTAGTCTTCAGGCTGCATAAAAATAGCGAGGCAGCCGAAACTGTCTCGCTAATAAAGTCTAGCTTTTAGGGGTCACCTCACAGTTAAGTGGAAACGGGTGCTTTTTATTTACCAATTGCGACTGCTCCCTCCGCCTCCGGAAGAGCCGCCGCCGAAACCGCCACCGCCAAAACCACCTCCGCCGCCCCGACCGCCTCCTCGACGCAGTGAGCTTAAGAGAAACCAGGTAATCATGCCTCCGAGGAACCGGAAATCAAGATAGATAAGAAGTATGATTACAAATGCGAAGAGAATTACCAGCCAAGGGGGAAGTGTCACCGAAAGATCTTCTGTAGCTGGAGCAACAGGAAGAGTCATATTCCCGGATAATTGAACCTGGTACTCTTCAGCAATGACACCGGCTAAGACCAAATAACAATCATTGATCCCACCATCATAGTCCCCGGCTTGGAATTTGGGTATCATGTAATCATCTTGAATACGGCCGGTCTTTCCGTCAGGCAGGGCACCCTCCAAACCATAACCGACCTCAATCCGAGATTGTCTTTCCGTAGGTGCGATTAACAATAGTACCCCATTATTTTTTTCCTTACTTCCAATCCCCCAGTCTCGGAATAAACCAATGGCATAATCTTCGATGGGCATTTCATTTAAGCTGGTCACGGTCACCACTGTCAGTTGAGCAGTAGTTTTTTGATCCAGTTCGTCTCCTAAAGCCAATAGCTTTGCTTCCGTTTCCGGGTTCAAAATATCGGCGTAATCCTGTACATATATATTAGTATCAGGGCGGGGGGGAAAAGCTGTCTCCCCCGCAGCTTGAGACATCACGACAAAACAAATGAGAATAAAAGGAAGAACCAATCGGCAAAAGAACTTTTTCATTTTAGTTCATCCCCTTAAAATTCGACTTGAGGTACGTCTTGGGCGCCTTCGTCAGCTTGGAAATATTCTTTGGCCTCGAATCCTAAAAAACCTGCAATAATATTGGTGGGAAACCTTTTAATTTTAGTATTAAATACTTGTACTGAATCATTATAGTCTTTTCGGGAATTCGCAATCCGGTTCTCCGTTCCGGCTAATTCATCCTGCAGCTGGCGGAAATTGGCATCTGACTTCAGCTGGGGATAGGCCTCGGAAATAGCTAAAAGGCGGCCAAGTGCTGAAGTTAGTTCCCCGTTTGCTTGGGCTGAGTCCGCTGGGCCTTCGGCATTTAGCAGTTTGCTTCTCGCTTCTGCCACCGCCGTAAAAATTGTCTGTTCTTGCTCCGCATATCCCTTTACGGTGGCAACTAAGTTAGGAATTAAATCCGCCCTTCTTTGCAGTTGGTTTTCTACCTGACTCCACTTGCTGCTGACATCTTCGTTTAAGCCGACCAAACCATTATACATAGAAAATATACCAAACAAAATTAGCACGACTATGCCTAAGAAAATTAATAAACTCTTTTTCAATTTCTCTCCTCCTTCGGACAAAGTTATTATACTATAATACTATTATACTTATCCTGGTTTAAGTATAAATAAATCAATCCAAAGGGTCAACAGCATTTAAGTCGTTGCCGACAGTTCTAAGAATCCGTGCAAATACTCAAAATCTTTTATTAAAATCAGGACAAAAAGTTGTTTTAGAAGGAAGAATTTTATAAACATAGAATACCATAATTAATAGATATTTTTGGAAAAAACTACAGACAAGGAGAGAACCAAATGGAGTTAATTAATACTTATCCGCTACTGGCGTATTTATTTATTTTCTTTGCCAGAGTAATTGATGTATCTTTGGATGTATTCAGATTATTAATGCTTACTCGGGGATATGCCATTCCTGCGGCAATAATTGGATTTGTAGAAGTAAGCATATTTGTCGTCGCCCTGGGTGCGGTTTTTTCCGGTGGTTTTACTGATTATATAAAAATAATTGCTTATGCCGGGGGATTTGCTACCGGTAATCTAGTGGGTATTAAGATTGAGGAGTATATGGCTGTTGGTTATATAGTAGTGCAGATGTTTCCTAACGAAGAACAAGGCGGTCGGTTGAGGGATTTATTAAGAGCAAATGATTATGGTGTCACTGCCATTCCGGGTGAAGGAAAGTGGGGACCAAGGGAAATCCTGGTCGCTACCATCAAACGAAAAGACTTAAAGGATATCATTAATATTATGAACCAGGTAGCCCCGGATATTTTCTATAATACATCTGATATTCGAGCTATTCACGGGGGCATCTTCCCCCGAAAAAGAGTCTAGGGTTTTAAATGAAAAGCATAAATCCCTATTGACTTTTGGGCTTGTTTTTAGGATAATAGGTTTTAAATTAATATTTATGATAGAGGTGCGGGTATTATAAGTACGTGTTCGGAGCAGGCTGGCCATGATGGATACGGAAAGGAATAACCGCCGAAGTGTAAGTAAGAAGCCACTTACTTATGCTGGGGCTGCATTAAATAAGTGCAGTACTGTCACCTTTCTTAGGTGGAGAGCTATCTGACCAAGTAACTGAAATAGGGATATTTTCAGGCGGTTATGATTTGCTCATAATCGTTTTTTTATTTCATAATAAACAAGATCATATTTTCGGGAGGATAAATTATGGCAGTGAAAAAAATACCTTTTACAAAAGAACAGTTGGAAACGATTATCAGCGAGTTTGGTAGTCCTTTTCATATCTATGTGGAACAGGATATCAGAGATAATGCCCGGAGGCTGAAGCAGGCTTTTTCTTGGGCACCTCGTTTTAAAGAGCATTTTGCCGTTAAAGCTACCCCCAATCCTTATATTTTGAAACTGTTAAAAGAAGAAGGGTTTGGGGCAGATTGCAGTTCTTTTTCCGAGTTGGTTTTAGCGGAGAAGGCCGGAATTAAGAATGAGGATATTATCCTTTCTTCAAATAATACCCCGGCAGAGGAGTTTCAAAAAGCCCTGGAATTAGGAGCCATTATTAATTTGGACGATTTAAGCCATATTGAGTTCCTGGAAAAGCAGGCCGGATTTCCTAATCTAATTTCTTTTCGTTACAATCCCGGATCTTTACGGGAAGGCGGAAATGCTATTATCGGAAAACCTGAGGAGGCCAAGTACGGTCTTACCAGGGAGCAGATTTTCACGGCTTTTGAGATCATGAAGAAAAAGGGTGCAACACGGTTCGGGTTGCATACCATGGTAATATCCAATGAGTTAGATCCCAACTATTTTATTGAAACTGCCAAAATGATGTTTGATCTGGTGGTAGAAATTTATCAAAGGTTAAACATTAAGGTTGAATACGTAAATATGGGAGGCGGCATAGGTATTCCTTATCTGCCCGAGGAAGAACCGGTGGATTTGGAATATGTAGGAGAAGGTATCAGGAAGTCCTATGAAGAGAAAATTGTTGCCCATGGCTTAGGGCCCATTACCATTGCGATGGAGAGCGGAAGAATGATTACCGGGCCTTACGGTTATCTTGTGGCTAAGGTAGTGCATAAAAAGGAAATCTATCGGAATTATGTAGGTTTGGATGCTTGCATGGCCGATCTAATGAGGCCGGGGATTTATGGAGCTTACCATCATATTACCGTGGCCGGGAAAGAAGATTGGCCTCATGATCATGTTTATGATGTGACGGGTTCCTTATGCGAAAATAATGATAAATTCGCCATTGGTCGGGCTCTGCCCAGGATAGATATCGGTGATATTGTGGTGATTCATGATACAGGAGCCCATGGTCATGCTATGGGATTCAATTATAACGGAAAACTCCGTTCGGCAGAATTATTGTTAAAGCCGGATGGCAGTGTCGAGATGATTCGACGGGCAGAAACATTGGAAGACTATTTCGCTACATTGGATTTTTCCAGACTATAAAAAAACCCCCCTCTTGGGGGGATTTTTTTATAGCTCTTTAATCTCTTCTTCCAATTCTAAGATCTGTTTTCTCAACTCTTCCAACTTTTTCAAAATTTCTTTCTTAGGTTCTATTACCTGTGGCTGGTCAATATCAGGGGTTTCACCGGGTTCTTCTCCGGGGCCTGGTTCTTTTACCTCTGTTGTTTCCGTTTTCTCAGGCACCCCCCGTTTCCCAAAGAATTCTGCAATGGCTTTATCCAGAGACTTTGTTTCCACCATTATTATTTTTCTATCCACAGCAAAGACAATGGCTTGCATTTGAGGTATAGATGCTCCTTGCTTTTCAGCTCTGATATAAATTGGTTCTACATAGATAAATCCTCCCTCTATGGGTACCACCATCAAATTCCCCCGGATCACTTGGGAGCCGCCTTGTCCCCATAAGGTTAATTTCCCCGCTATGGTAGTATCTTGGTCGATCATACTGTCAATCATTAATGGCCCTTGAATTTCTATATTTTTAGGTAGTTGGTAAAGGATCAGTTCCCCGTAGTTGTCACCGTCATTTCTTGCAGCCAAAAAGGCCACCATGTTATTTCGGTGTTGTTCCTCACGACTGGCCGGGGTAAAGGGAAGGGTTAAAACAAATTCACTTTCCTCTTCTTCCGGTAGTTTCATGACCGTGTAATAGGCTTCCATATTATTGGTACCGGTTTCATCCACCTTTTTCGCAATATCCCAGGTATCTTCCCGATTATAAAAAACAGCAGGGTTACTGACATGAAAGTTTATTAGAATTCGGCTTTGAATATTAAATAAATCTTCCGGATAACGAATATGCTCTATTAAGTCTGTAGGCATTTCCTCCTTATCCTTAAAAACTCCTGGGAAAATGGCGGAAACTGTTTTCAGGATCGGATCGTCTTCATCAAAAACATAAAAATTTACCGTGCCATGATAAGGGTCAATAACCACCTTAACTGAGTTTCTGATATAATTAACATCCCCTATTGGAGAGGAATAAGGATATCTATTGGAATATGAATAGGCGTCCAGCATCCAATAAAGCTTGCCGTCGGCTCCCGCTACAATATAAGGATCGCTGTCATATTTTAAATAAGGCATCAGCGTGCTAACTCGTTCCATAATATTTCGCTTCATGAGTAGTTTGCTGTCCGGGGTGATCTCCCGGGCAATATAAAAGCGAAAAGTATTAAAATAGGCACTAAGGAAAAGTTTATTTAGGCCGGTCATTTTAAGACCGGTAGAGCCTTGATAAACGTTTTCAGCATTACTCTCACCGACGGGATAGTCAAACTCCTTGGCCAAGGTATTGCCAATGACATAGCCATACGTATTATCATTGGTTAATTCACCAAAGTAAATTCTCGGTTCCTTAATGTCAATGCCTGTGACTTCCGAATGGGGAGGAACGTCTTTCACAATCAACCGGGCGTAGCCGGAATCATCAATCTCATTGGCATAAGTAGCACTGACCCCATAGCCGTGGGTATATTTCATAGTTAGATTGACAAAGGTGCCTGCTCCCTCTGTTAAAGATTTTTCCGAAATTTCCCGGGGGGCCAAAAGAACCTGGCGGTATCTGCCGTCTAATTGATATCGATCAATGTCGATATTATTAAATTGATAATAATATCTTAATCCTTGGTTCTGGGAAAGAACTGTTTTTAAGGGAATCGGGTCGTTCAATCGGATATTTTCAATAGTTGATTTATTATTCTGGATATCTTCCCAGGTAATCTTCTCTGTTCCGGGGTAATCTTTCACAATGATATCATCAATTCCGTAAGCCATTCTGGTGTATTTTATTTCTCGCTCAATATATGGTTTTTCCCGAACATATTCATTATTGCTTACTGTATATTGGACAACCCCGTGGATTGCTGTACCGATTAAACTAACAAGAAGATAAACTAAAATAGGTCTGGTAATGAGCCGGTGGTCGTCTTTATAAGAAAAAAGAAATGCAGCGAAAGCGCATAACATTGCCAAGATAGTTAAGGTAATGGATAAAGGAATAGTCACATGAATATCTGTGTAGCCTGCTCCATAAGTATATCCTGTTTGGGCGTAAAGGATGGCGTACATAGATAGCAGTTTTTTCAGTCCGTAAAGAATAAATAAAACACCAATCAAACCGGACCAAAAACGGCGAATGCTTCTAGGAATAACGACGCTGCCCTTCTTTAAAACATTCCCTCTTAACTTAATTAATCCCGTAAAAGTAAAGAGAAATAAACTGGCAATAAAAATTAAAGTCAGGGGTGAAATTAAAGAATTTAGGACAAAATTATAAAAAGGCACGCGAAAAATATAGAAAGAGATATCTTTATTAAAAACAGGATCGGTAATATTAAAATTAGTGGAGTTAATAAATTGCAGTGCCTTCATCCAGCCGCCAGCTACCATTTGCAAGGAAAGCATGATACTGAACAGGGCACTAACGATCACGATGATAGGAATTACTTTTTTGCTGCTGATGGGAGTAACATTAATTGTTTCCATTGATTCCGCATCTCTCACAATGTGAAAAGGAAAACGTCGCCAAAAACCTGGGTTTTCATGTTCGGCTCGCTGAAAAGTTTTAAAGGCAATGAAGCCCAGGCCGGAAAGAATTAGGAAAAAGATTAAAAATGAGACGACTCCAATTGATAATTTGGCGATGATAGGCGTGGTAAACAGTTTGCTATAACCTAAGTCACTAAACCACATGTAATTGACATAGAAACCAGAACAAGCTTTGATAAGAATAATGATAAAAAATAAAGCGGAGAGGATATGGAAAAACCTTACTTTCTTCATTGAACTATCTATTCCTCCTAAAATTTTTTATAGACTTTTTATCCGATAGCTAATAGCAAAACTCCCGTATTTTAATTCCCCGAATACTCCTGATTTACCTTTAATTATAACACAATGGCGAAAAATTTTTCGGTTGAAGAAAAATTTTCTCTTAGCTTTACTTTAAAGAAAATTTAAATTGGAAGGAAAAGTAAAGGGCTTGTCGAATTAAAATAAAAACTCAAATTTAGGGGTTTTGTATAATGAACACTTTGGTATCCCTTCATGAGATCATTCAGGATGTTTCCACATTGGATTTGGAAAAATGCCTAGCAAATATTGTGCACAATGCTATAACCTTAATAGATGCCCCCTTTGCTGCTGTATTTATTAAGCAGGGGGGAGTATTAAAATTAAAATCATGGGTGGGAGCGCATGTTTCCCCTTGTAATTTGTTTTTAACTACTCCAGGAAATATTGTAAAAGAGGTTATTAGTCAAAATAAGGTCATTTTGCTTCAAGATGTAAGTAAAGTAGATAAAATACTTCCCCTGGTTCCTGCCAGCCGTTCTGTTTTGGCGGTTCCCTTAAAAATCAATGATACGATTATTGGTGTATTATTGATCGAGTCGCCCCGCGCCAATGCTTTTAGTCAAGGGGATCGAGACCAGGTGGTACGGTTTGCTTCCCTTGCCGCCATTGCCATTAGTAATGCTGATTTATTTCGTAAACTGGAAGAAAAAAATCGGGAGATCCTTTTGATTAATGAAATGAGTTCTGCTTTACAAAAATGCAACAATATCAGGGAAGCTTTAGAAGTAGCTGTTAAGTATGGAGCCAAGCTTTTTCCACTTGCTGATGGGATATTCTTTGTGCCCAGGAAAGATAGCCATACAAAAGAGGAATTGGTCTCATGGGGAAATTTATCGGAGAAAAAGGCAATAAAAATAATAAGCCTATCGAACAATAAATTTTCTAATCCTTTAATTGCCCGTAATGAGAATTTAGGAATGCTTTACCTAAATAAGAAAAATGGTTCCGGTGTTCCCGATCAGCTTTTGGATGATTCCTCAAGGGGGCTGGTGACTACTTTTACTGACCAGATTTCTTTAGCTCTGGATAACTTAAAGTTAAGGGAGACCCTTACCTATCAGGCTTTACGTGATTCTCTCACCGGACTTTATAACCGGCGTTTTATGGAAGAATTTCTGGAAAGGGAATTAAGCAGAGCCAAACGAAAGAATAAGACCATCGTTTTAATGATGCTGGATATTGATTATTTTAAAGAGGTAAACGATACCTATGGTCATAAAGCAGGGGATAAGGTATTAATCGAGTTAAGCAAAATTTTACGTTCCTATATAAGAAAAGGTGATATTGCTTGTCGTTATGGGGGAGAAGAATTTCTCATCATTTTACCGGACATAGATATATCTGTTGCTTATAAAAGGGCTGAAAAGATTAGAAGGGCTATTAAAAACCGCAGCATAAAATTTGAGGGCAAACATTTAGATCCCATCACTGTTTCTTTAGGGTTAGTGGCTTATCCGACCCATGGTAAAACATCCCATAAGTTGCTCATGGAGGCGGATAAATTTTTATACCAAGCAAAAATGGCCGGCCGGGATCGAATCAGCCTAGGGTGTTTAGATGAATGTCTTAGTTATACTTGATCTAAATATTGGACTATAAAAAGGGTTTCAGCATTTGAGCTGAAACCCTTTTGGTAAATTGCCTGTCATGCAATTGAAATTAACCAATAAAATGTTGTGTGAACATCTTACCGTATTTACCCCCGTCAATAATTCCGATGCCGATATGAGTGAAGTTTTTATTCAAAATATTCGCTCGGTGTCCGGGGCTATTCATTAAGCCGTTGTGCGCACCATCTACTGTTTGATGACCGGCCAGATTTTCTCCGGCGGTTTTATAGGTGATGCCTTGGCTTTTAATTAAATCGAAGGGTGAGCCGTAAGTGGGAGATTGATGGGCAAAATAATTCTTATCAATCATATCCTGACTCTTCATTCTAGCTGTTTTCACTAAACGCATGTCAACTTTTAATGCAGGGAGACCTGCAGCAATTCTTTCTGCATTAACCAGGTCAACCATTTTCTGCTCATCGGCAGTTAATCCTTGGGTTGGTGCCGGAGTCGGCTGTGGAGCAGGAGTTGGTGCCGGGTTAGGAGCAGGAGTTGGTTTCGGCTCGGGAGCCGGTGCCGGAGTCGGCTGAGGATTAGGTTTCAGAACATTGCTGTCGGCAGGTTTCACGTTAACATATTTGCCTAGCCAAGAGTTGTTTTTCAGCAATGTTTCCCACTGGTTAGCATTTACTGTTTGATACTTAATGGTCGGGGTACATGCGTTTTTTTCGGTAGTACCGGTTTCTGCGGCCCATGCCATGGTGGAAAACAGCATAGTAAACACCATGAGCAAGCACACAAGCAGGCCTAGACGAGATAATTTTTTCATTGATTATTCCTCCATTCTTTTCCTCTTGTGTTATTTTTTCGCAAAATTAATGTGCAGAAAAATTATGTTTATTATCTTACTATACTTTCTCCAAAATTTCTTTAAGTAATTTTTCCCAAAGGTATTTACAAATTTCCAATTCTATGCTAAGATACACGTAAATAACCTAAATATTTACTTTACATGAAATAATTTTATTATTTCTGCATTCTATTTACTGTTTTTGACAAATACATTCCGATAATAGCAAACCCGGTGAAAGCCGGGGACGCAAAGCTACGGGCCTAAGGTCAAAGACTAAGGTCGCCGGGTTGCCGAAGATGTCTAATATACGTTTATTTTACGTAGCATATTAGCTCTGTTTGGTAACCCCAAATAGAGCTTTTTTATATTATCATCCTGTGCCATCTTGATATTTGAAACTTCGAAAAAATACGGGCTTCTAATTCCGCGCTCAGGATGACATCTTATGACTGAACACTTGAGTTAGCAAGAAAAACATAAAATTAAGGCTAAAAGAATCAGGACAATTAAAAATTAAAGAAAACATACCGATAATGGCAAACCCGGCGAAAGCCGGGGACGCAAAGCTACGGGCCTAAGGTCAAAGACTAAGGTCGCCGGGTTACCGAAAATGTCTAGTGGCGCGTTCTTTTTACGCGTATTAGCTCTATTTGGTGACCCCAAATAGAGTTTTTTATTTGGGAAAGTTAAAAAGGAGGTGCAGACTATCAATGTCCTAAAAAATTTGATTCATGAGGAAACCGGTCAGGGAATGACAGAATATGCCCTATTGATCTTTTTTATAGCTTTGGCATTGATTGTAACAGTGGCAGAAGTAGAGGGTAAGTTAGAGGCTTTGTTTAACAAAATTGTTTTAGCATTACCGTTAGTTTAATTTTAGGTTTTGAGGGTCTTTCAAAATAATCAAAATAAAATGAAAAGGAGAAAAAAGAATGATGAACATGGTAAAAAGATTGTGGAAAGAAGAAGAGGGTCAAGGAATGACGGAATACGGGTTGATTATTGCTTTAGTATCAGTTGCTTTGATTGCAACAGTTGTACTATTTAAGGGCAAGCTAGTTGATATATTTAATGCCATCACCAATAACAGTGATTTGAATGACGCTATAACTCCGTAAAGTTATGCTTCTCTAACCTCCTTATATGGGCCCTACTTGAACCTGAGTAGGGCCTCTTTAACAAAACGGGTAAGAAGAGGTGAGACGATGAGGGATGTACTTTTGCTCACAACACTGCTGATTTGTCTCTATACCGACTTAAAAAAGAGAAAAATTTATAATGCGGTTTTGCTGCCCAGTTTAATTTTAGGTGTAGTGCTAAATGTGGTCAGCGATGGCTATCAAGGTCTGTTAAATTCGGAGCAAGGTTTTCTCCTGGGATTAGGTTTATTGCTTATACCTTTTATTTTTGGCGGCATTGGTGCCGGGGATGTAAAATTGTTAGCTGTAATTGGTGGGATCAAAGGCCCGGAATTCGTTTTTTTAACTTTTTTGGGGATGGGGATCGTGGGCGGTATCATTGCCTTGGGAATTTTAATTTTTCAAGGGAGATTGGGAAAAACCGGGCGCAGTTTGGGTCGGGGTTTGGTAATTTTATTAATCAGTAGGTTTAGAGTGACAGCTTTTGGTGGGGACAAGGAAAAGAATTTATATCCTTACGGTATTGCCATATCCGCCGGTGTGATGGCGGCTTATGCAGTCGGGGTGATGTAATGGCAAAGTTGAAAAAAATATTAACAAACTGCCGGGGACAAGCAATGGTGGAACTTGCTTTGATTTTACCGGTATTACTGCTTTTAGTGTTTGGGATTGTGGAGTTTGGCAGGATTTTTTCCACCCAGTTGTTAGTCACAGCCAGTGCCCGGGAAGCAGTGCGGGAAGCGGTGGTAGGAGCAGGGGACGAAGGAATAGTACTTTGTGCCAAAAACAGTGCTTCCATCTTGGACGGAACCAAGATGGAGATTGATATTTCCCCGGAAGAAGATTCCAGGACCAGAGGAAATCCGGTCACCGTGCGTATTGATTATCCGGTTAAAATCTATGCTCCCATTATTTCCGGTATCATTGGCGATCCCTTTGTGGTAAGCGGCGAAGTAACCATGCGCGTGGAATAGGTGATAAATATGTTAAAAAAATTTAAAAGTCTTAAGAAATTTATCTCCAATGAGAGTGGGAGCGCTCTAGTGCTGGTGGCTATCAGCATGACTGTCCTTCTTGGAATGGTATCTTTAGTGACGGATGTCGGTTTAATTTATGTGTCCAAGGCTCGTTTGGTAAATGCAGTTGACGCCGCAGTATTAGCCGGGGCTCAGGAACTTCCTGAAAAGCCGGATTTAGCTGTATCTGTGGCCGAGAATTATGCTGCAGTTAACGGAATAGAACATCTTACAGTGGAGGTCACAAATGATCACAAAACACTTAAGGTAGCCGGGGAAAAAACAGTTAATCTCTTGTTTGCCAGATTACTTGGTTTTAATACCGGAACAGTAGGACACCAAGCGGCAGCTCAAGTTGGTCCCATTGCGGCGGCAGAGGGGGTAGTGCCCCTGGGGATTCAAGAACAGGAGCTGAATTTTGGCGTTCAATACACCCTCAAGGTGGGGGCGGGGGAATCCGAAGAAGGCTGGTTTGGGGCATTAGCTTTAGGCGGACCCGGGGCCAGCACTTACGAAGATAATCTCACCTTTGGTTACGCGGAAACCATTAATTTGGGGGATATCTTTTATATTGAAAACGGTAATATGTCCAATCCGACTAAAAGGGCGATAGATTATCGGATTCAAGAGTGCAAACATACACCTTACTGTACGGTAAGCAATTATCAAAGAGACTGTCCCCGGCTGATTAAGGTGCCCATTATTCGTTTGAAGTCGGGGAAGAAGGTGGAAATCGTTGGTTTTGGCGTGATGCTTTTAGATGATGTGACAGGACTGGGGAATGAGTGTTTCGTTAAGGGTAAGTTTATCCAGACCATTCTTCCCGGAGAAATCAGCGGAGAAGCTAAGAATTTCGGGGTTTGGGGAGTGAAATTAATTCAATAATCAACAGAATTCTCATGTCAGATGGAGTTTTTACTCTGCCAGAAGTGAGCTAAACGCCAACTAAGTCATGCATTAGCAGTTCTAAAACTTTCTAAGAAACCCACTTGCAAGTCTAAGAACTTACGTCAATCTGTCCGATAGGAGGAACTAAAGTTGCGCAGCAAATTGATTTTTATCTTGGCACTAATTTTTGGTTTATTAACAGCCCTTCTTTTATATAAGTATTTAGCTGATACCAAAGAGGCTTTGGAGAATATGGAATACGTCAAAATTGTCGTAGCAGCGGAAGATATCCCGGCGAAAACAAAGGTGATGGAAAAGATGCTGACATTTAAGAAAATCCCTAAAGAATATCAACATCCCAATGAGATTATAAATCCGGAGGATGTAGTAAATAAAATTCTCTTGGTTCCGGTAACTGCTGGAGAGAGCATCATGAGTAATCAGGTACTAGGTCCGGAGGAAAGAAAAGAAGGTTTAGCATATATCGTACCCAATGGTAAAAGGGCCCTCTCCATTCCGGTAGACGAAGTGAGCGGGGTAGCGGGGTTAATTAAACCGGGAGATCATGTTGATATTCTGGCTACTTTGGAAATAAATGATACTCCCTTTACATCCGTACCATTGCAAAATATTGAAGTACTGGCGGTGGGCAAAAAAATTGATGATAGTATCGGAGAACCGGTAGAATATAAGACTGTGACCCTAGCGGTTACTTTTACCCAGGCCAAGCGGTTAATGATGGCCAGTCAGCGGGGTGTAATTCGTTTAATGTTACGCTCTCCCATTGATGATTCTTGGGGCTACTCGGCACCATCTACGCTTCAGGATTTACTGAATGAAAATATTAATCAAAAAGCAGTTGAGTCTGGAGGAGATGCAGGTGGAAAAAATTCAAATCCTAATAGTCAATGACAATGAAGAGGCGAGAAGTCAGCTGCGGAGTATGTTAGAAGAAGAGCAGGAATTCAGGATTGTGGGAGAAGCCGAAAACGGTGAGGAGGCACAGAACAAAGCCAAAAGGCTGATTCCGGATATTATTTTAATGGATGATGAAATGCCGGGCGTGGATGGGCTAACGGCGACGGAAAATATTATCTTAAATGATCCCCATGTTTCTATAATTATGCTCAGTATGTATAGCAGTACGGAGCATCTCAAAAGGGCGATGGCAGCGGGGGCAAGAGAGTATTTGGTAATGCCTGTGGTGGGGCAGGAACTGGTGGAGACAATTAAAAGGGTTAATTATACGGAAAAAATGCGTCGGCATCTGGGCCAGGGGAAGAAAAAATCAGCGACAAAAGACTCCCAAATCATAACTGTTTTCGGCTCTAAGGGCGGGGTGGGGAAAACTACCCTTTGTGTAAACTTAGCAGCTTATTTAGCAGATAAAGAAAAGTGTAAAGTGGTATTGGTGGATTTAGATTTACAGTTTGGTGATGTACCGGTATTTTTTAATGTAGTGCCCAGGAAGAGTATCGCCGAGTTAGTCCAGGAGAAGGGAAAATTAAATATTCAGCTGATAAATAATTATTTAATTACTCATGGATCCAAAGTTAAAATTCTTCCTGCACCGACTAAACCGGAATATGCCGAACTAGTAAGCGCAGAAAGTATCGTAAATATTTTGACTGTGCTCAAAGAAAATTATGATTATGTATTGATTGATACGCCGCCCTATTTTCAGGATACCACCCTTTCTGCCTTAGAAATATCCCAACAAATATTGCTGGTCATGACATTAGATTTGCCTGCCATCAAAAATATGAAACTGAATTTAGATCTTTTGCATTCTTTAAATCAAAAGTCAAAAAGCAAACTAATCTTAAACCGGGCAACAGAGAATTTAGGCATCAGCATTAAAGATGTGGAGGAATCCCTGGATTTCTTAATTGCCGAGAAAATACCCAGTGACGGCAAGTTGGTGGTACCTTCCGTCAATAAAGGGATGCCCTTTGTCCTAAGTGATGCCAAAGCCAAAACTAGCAGGGCTATAGACAGGGTTGGGAAACTAGTCGTTAACGATCTGGGATATCAGAAAGATCTGCAGGAAAAGAACCGGAAGAGATCTCTCTTTGGAAAACTGTTTGGCCAAAATAAGGAGTGAGATGGGTATGTCTTTATTAAAACGCTTGGAAAGAAGGAATTCTCCGCCGGAAACCGTTATGGAGCAGAAGCAACCATTAGTCCGATCCGGTGAAGAACATCGGGATAAATATGGGGATTTAAAAATCAAAATTCATAAAGAAATTATTGAAAGTTTAGATAAAGAACTGAAACAAACCAGCGGTTTTACCGATAAGGAAATCTCAAAAAAAGTGGAGGAGGTAATTACCAATTGCCTGGAGCGGGATGCCAGTTTTCTTCCTTATTCGGAAAGACAGAAGATTACTTTGGAAATACTTAATGAGGTTTTGGGCTTGGGTCCCATCGAGTCATTAATTAAGGATAAAGATGTAAGTGAGATCATGGTGAACGGGCCCCATCAGGTTTATGCGGAAAAGAAAGGTAAAATTGTTTTAACGGATATAAGTTTTCGGGATGATGATCATGTAATGCATGTAATTGAAAAGATTGTCGCTCCTATCGGCCGGAGAATCGATGAAAGTATGCCTATGGTGGATGCCAGGCTTGCTGATGGTTCCCGGGTAAATGCCATCATTCCCCCTTTGTCCTTAAAGGGCCCGGTGATAACCATTCGCAAGTTTTTTCGCGATCCCCTAAAAGTTTCGGATTTGATTCGTTTTGGCTCTCTCACCCCTCCTATGGCTAAGTTTTTAGAAGCCTGTGTCAAGGCCAGGTTAAATATTGTGATTTCCGGAGGTACCGGAAGCGGTAAGACCACTACCTTAAACGTACTATCTTCCTTTATTCCCCATGATGAACGGATTGTGACCATAGAGGATGCGGCGGAAATCCAACTCAGGCAGCAGCATGTGATTACTTTGGAAACAAGGGCTGCCAATATTGAAGGGAAAGGTGCAATCACTATTAGAGATTTAGTGCGAAATTCCCTTAGGATGAGGCCGGATCGGATTGTGGTCGGTGAGGTCAGGGCAGGTGAAGCTTTGGACATGCTCCAGGCGATGAATACCGGGCATGACGGATCTTTAACCACCGGTCATGCCAATAGTCCTCGGGATATTATTTCACGGTTGGAAACCATGGTGCTGATGGCAGGAATGGATCTGCCCGTAAGAGCAATCCGGGAACAAATTGCCTCTGCGGTGGATATTATTGTTCAACAAAACCGGTTAAGGGACGGCAGCCGCAAAATAACCCATGTCACGGAAGTACTGGGTATGGAAGGAGAGACCATTGTTCTGCAGGATATTTTCTTGTATGAACAAACGGGAGTAGACAATAATGGCAGGATTTTAGGATGGCATCGGGCAACAGGTATTATCCCCAAGTGTATTGATAAATTTGAAGGGGAAGGAATCTTCTTGCCCAAAGATATTTTTGCCCGTTAATAAGCTTATAAATCGGAGTTAGGGAAAACGTAGGGGGGGTAGCCGGTGTTGATAATCATTTTGGTATTAGCTGGAATAACCGGATGCTGTTTTTGTTGGGGATTATATTTAATTCTTACCGAGAATAGGCGAAGTATTTTATTAAGGATGGAAAAGTACACTCAGAATCAGACAGGCCTACATCAGGATGATGAGCGTAAAAAAAGAGGGCATCTAAACCTAAAAAATACTTTGCTTTTTGTAGGCAGAATTTTTGCATCTCGTTCTTTTACCAAAAGAATCGAAGAGGAATTATCCAAAGCGGGTATTCCTCTTCGGGGGGAAGAGTTTATTGTAATAAATATTCTTACTTTCTTTGGAGGGGCTGCCCTTGGTTTATTCTTGAGAGGGATCGGTGCCGGGTTTGTCTTTGGGATCATGGGGTTATTGAGTCCCTATTTGTTCATGAAAAGGAAAAAACGGAAAAGGTTGGAGAGAATCAACGAAGAGATTGGGGAATGCCTTACTGTGATGACAAATTCCCTCAGGGCAGGGTACAGTCTGCAACAAACTATGGATTTGGTGAGCAACGAAATGACCGGGCCCTTGGCGTGGGAATTTAAAAAGACTATCCGGGAAATAAATTTCGGCACGCCTACAGAAAAGGCTTTGAGCAATTTGGCTACTTATGTGGAAAGCGAAGATGTGGATTTGATGATTACGGCCGTCCTGATTCAAAGACAAATTGGGGGCAATTTGGCAGAAATCCTGGATAATATCTCCCATACCATTCGGGAGCGGATCAGAATCAAAGGGGAAATTAAAACATTGACGGCCCAGGGTCGGATTTCCGGTTGGATTATTGGTTTAATGCCCCCTGCAGTATTTGCCATTCTTTTAGTGATTAACCCTGAGTATATTAGAGTACTTTTTGCAAGTAAGACCGGCTTTTTTATCACCTTGGGCGGAGTAGTATCGGAGCTTTTTGGGGTTTTAGTAATAAAAAGAATCGTCAATATTGAACTTTAGGAGGATTTCCGATGGTTATTTTGCTCATAATCCTGGCTTTTC
This sequence comes from Bacillota bacterium, assembly GCA_050952465.1. Taxonomy (GTDB): domain Bacteria; phylum Bacillota; class Dehalobacteriia; order Dehalobacteriales; family Dehalobacteriaceae; genus DUPU01. Next base: position 40,262 of record JBMNKZ010000008.1, read on the forward strand.
TGACAGGGTGGGCTTTTGTTTATGGCACTTATTTTATTTTAGCAGCAGATCGTTTGCTTCTGGAAAAACGGCTTAAAGAGATTAAACAAAAATCAACACTGAAAATTGAAAGAAATGTTGAACTGCAATATTCTTTTTTAGACCGGGTGGTCAGGCCTTTTTTGAGGCGGATGTCTACTATTACCCGGAAATTTACTCCCGTGAAAAGAAGGGTTGATTTAGAAAGAAAACTTCTTTTAGCAGGAAAACCCATGGGTTTAAGTGCTCCTGAGTTTATTTCTCTTTATTATGCCTCAGCTATATTTTTGGGGCTGATTGGACTTGGCGTGGCCTTCCTAGGCAGATTAAATTTTCTTTCCCAGTTATTATGCTGTTTATGGGGATTGTTTTTCGGGTATCTCCTGGTGGAATTATATTTAAGGGGGAAAACCAAGAGTCGGCAGGAACAAATTTTAAAAAAGTTGCCGGACGTATTGGATTTGTTGACCGTCAGTGTGGAGGCAGGATTAGGCTTTGATGCTGCCTTAAGCCGGGTAGTGCAAAAGATAAACGGGCCTATTTCCCTGGAGTTTTCCACAGCTCTCCAAGAGATTAAGATGGGTAAACAAAGAAAGGACGCTTTGAAAGATTTAGGCACCAGAACCGGGGTGGAGGAACTTAATAACTTTATAAGTGCCGTGATTCAGGCGGATCAACTTGGAGTAAGTATTGGTAATGTATTAAGAGTGCAGTCTGTTCAACAGCGAAACACCAGACGCCAAAGGATTGAAGAAAAGGCGATGAAAGCTCCAATAAAAATGTTGCTCCCCATGATCTTTTTTATTTTTCCTACAGTCTTTATCGTAATTTTGGCTCCTGCTGTAATTCAGATGATTGAAGGTTTATCTAAATAGATGACATGGATCCTATGGGGGGAATTTAATTGAGAGATGAAATTATTAAGGAAAGAATTGATTTAGCCCTTGACCTTTTACACGAGCTAAAGGATTTATCCGAGGCAGCAGCGGAAAGGTTTACAGATATTGAAAAATACTCTGTCCATTTCTACCAAGGGCTTTTTGAGCAAGAAAGAAGTTCCATTCAAGACGAAATTGATAAATATAAGAGGAATACTGAGAAGATAACACAATTGAATTACGAAATAATTGATGAGATAAACTTATGGTACGCTTTTGCCAAAGATCATCAGGAAATAAAACAGATATTGTTTCCGCTTAAGTTTTGGCGGATTCAACAAAAGATTAAAAAGAAAATTAAAAAGTTAAACCAAGAAATTGACCGGGTCATGTTAGAAAATCGGTTTATTAAGGAAAAAATTGGGTTGTGGGAGCAAGAACTGGAGAATAAGGCCCTGCAGGAGATTAAACAGGGCGATTATTATCAAAGTTATCTGAGGTTAATAGAAAGGAAAGCAGATGTGATTTCCCATCTAAAATATCTTTTAACCACTCTTCCTCTGAAGTATCCGATTAAACTGGATCTAAAAAAACTAAACGTTTTTATTGATGAGTTAAGAGCCTCGTTAAAAAGGATGTGAGAAGGACATGACATCAGAAAACCTCTATTCTGCGAAATTCCCTGAATGGTATAGGTTAGAGAGGGAAACGGAAAAAACTATCAAAAAATTATCCCGGATAGAAGAATTAAGATTTTACCTAAGAAGCCCGGATCAGTATTATAGACGCTTGGCTATTTTAAGAGTTAAGGAACTAAACTTAAAAGAGGCAATAAGTTACCTGGAAGAAATTTTGGATCACGATGCAGAAAGCCAAATGAATAAAAAGTTAGCGGCTTGGTGCATTAAATCAATTTGCCTTAAATGGAATCTGGAAGTATTTATATCCCATAAGCTTTTTTATCAATTTTCCGGAAGAGAAACTTACCAGGAAATGTATCTAATAAATATCGAGGATGCCTGTTCTTCCTTGCATATTAGACTTCCCTCTCTGTCTCTAAGTTCGAGACTAGGTCTGGCGGAGAATGCTAACCGGCTGCCTGAGGAGGAGTTTAGTTTTGATACATCTTTTTCTTATCAAGAATGGCTGAAAGTTTGCTTAAAAGAATTAAAGACCGACGGCAAAGAGCGATTTATTAACTTCTTTGGGAAAATGCTATTGAAACTAAAAACATTAGCAAAAAACATAAAACCCCCTGCTTGGGAAAAAGAAAAAAGAAGCATGTTTAAAATACAAGCATTTATTGACGGTTTACTGAGAAAAAGATTTGATCCGCGAGCAGCCATAGGTAAAAATCTCCGGCGCATCTTACAACTGGTTTCTTATCCATTTCGTTTAATATTACGAAATAAACCTTGCCTATTTATGGTGATTGCTGGTCTATATTATTTTTTGACTTTTACGGACATGGGAATAATTTTTACCAAAGACCAATTTGGTCTAAGCTTCATTGAGATGCAAAATAATTTGTTAAAAACTGATCTGATGGAGACCAGAGATGAAATATTTTTGACTGTAAAAAAAATAATTTCAATTGCTTGGATACAACTGAAAGATATTGCTGACTGGCTTTACTATAAGTGGATCGAAGAAATAGGAGTTAAATAAATATGAAAAAGAATCATAACTTAATAATCTTTAATGATACTACCGGTAAAATAATTGGTGATAAGATCAAGTATGCCGGTTCTTTTTTTCTCAGGTTGAAAGGTTTGTTGTTTTGCAAGTCCTTATCCCCAGGGGAAGGATTGTTTCTTGATCCTTGTTCCTCGGTACATTCTTTCGGCATGAAAATTATTATTGATGTGGTGTTTTTGGATGAAAAATTTCGTGTACTGAAAATAGTTCCCCAGATGAAAGCCAATCAAGTGGTAAGTCAAAAAAGGGCTAGGTATGTTTTGGAATTAAAGGAGGGAACCATTTCGAAGCTGGGGATAAGCGTGGGAGATACCTTAAAAGTTCTATGTTAAATATTTGAGAGGTTAATGTTAGAAATGGAATAACTTTTGGATTTCTCATGTTTGATAGTATATTTTTCCCTCATTATCATGTAAAATATTGAGGGAAAAGGAGGTTCGATCATGCTGGAATTAAAAAATATTAAGCTCAGTGTTGAAGGGGAAAAAGGACAGTTTGATATTCTTAAAAATATTGATCTTACTCTTCAAAAAAATAAAATTTATGTGATAACCGGCCCCAACGGGGGAGGAAAGTCCTCTGTCGCCAAAATTATTATGGGCATTTATCAACCAACTTCTGGAGATATATTTTTTGAAGGTCAAAATATAACTGGACTAGATATTACAGAAAGGGCTAAACTGGGTATTGGCTATGCCTTTCAGAATCCGCCCCGTTTCAAAGGAATTAAGGTGCGTGAATTACTGGAATTAGCAGCGGGACAGAATACGGAAATAAATCTCTGCGACCTTTTAATGGATGTAGGGCTTTGCGCCCAGGATTATCTGGAACGGGAAGTTAACAATAGTTTGTCCGGCGGTGAGTTAAAAAGAATTGAGATTGCCACCATTTTGGCCAGGAATTTAAAGCTGGCGGTTTTTGATGAGCCGGAAGCAGGGATTGACCTGTGGAGTTTTCAAAAACTGGCGGAAACATTTGCAAATATTCATGATAAATATCAAACCTCAATTGTGATTATTTCCCACCAGGAAAGAATCCTAAGACTGGCGGATGAGGTTATTTTAATTGCTAACGGAGAGGTTTCGGAAATCACTTCTCAAGAAAATTTTTTAGGGGAAATTGCTAAAATAGATGCGGACTGTATGTGCAGCAAAACTTGTTACAAGGGAGTGATACCTAGTGCTAAATGCAATAGATAAGGCATTATTGGGGGCAGTGGCAGATCTCCATGGTGTGCCCCAGGGGGCATATAATATCCGTAAAAACGGAGCAGGCATTAGCCGCGCTACCACGGCAAACATTGATATTATCACTAAGACGGACAAACCGGGGATAGACATTATTGTGAAACCTTATACCAAGGGAGAAAGTGTGCACATTCCCGTAATCATCTCAGCAGAAGGTCTAGAGGATGTAGTTTATAATACCTTTGAAATCGGGGAAGGTTCGGATGTGGTAGTAGTAGCCGGCTGTGGCATTCATAATCCGGGAAGTAAAAAGGCGCAGCATGACGGGGTGCATGACTTCTATGTAAGAAAAGGTGCCCGTATGAAATATGTGGAAAAACATTATGGTCAAGGGGAAGGTGCCGGGGAAAAAATTCTTAACCCCAAGACCATCATCGAAGTGGAAGAAGACGGCGTGGTGGAACTGGAAATGGTGCAGATTAAAGGGGTAGATCGGACGAAACGGGATACGGATATTATTTTGCACAAAAATGCCCGTTTAGTGGTCGTGGAAAGATTGTTAACCTATCAGGATCAGACGGCGGAATCGGTAATTAATGTAGATTTAACCGGGGAAGATTCCACTGCCCAAATTATTTCCCGATCTGTGGCCCAAGGTACTTCGAAACAAATATTTCATCTTAATCTGCGTGGCAGAAATAAATGCCGGGGCCATATTCAATGCGATTCCATTATCATGGATCAGGCCAGAGTGTCCTCCATTCCTGAGATTACAGCTTACCATTCTGATGCTCAGCTGATTCATGAAGCAGCTATTGGGAAGATTGCTTCCGAACAGTTGACAAAGCTGATGTCCATGGGACTGACTGAAAAGGAAGCGGAAGATACAATTTTGCAGGGCTTTTTAAAATAGAAGACAGACGTTTGTTAGCACTCACCTTTGGTGAGTGCTATTTTTTGCTTGAAAAAATTACTTTTCCGAGATAGAATAGTAATAAAAATTTACCATGATTAAGTTGACGGAGGGATTTTTGATGAACCCGGAACAGGGAAGTATTTCAATTCATACGGATAACATTTTTCCCATTATTAAGAAATGGTTGTATTCGGACAAGGATATCTTTGTCCGAGAATTGATCTCTAATGGCGTGGATGCCGTAAGCAAATTGAAAAGGCTGACCGCTCTTGGGGAAGCGAATGTTGAGGAAAATACAAAATATTTTGTGCAGGTGGTATTTGACAAAGATCAAAAAACATTAGCCTTTATTGATAACGGCATCGGCATGACCGGTGAGGAGGTAAAAAAGTATATTAATCAAATTGCTTTTTCCGGCGCAGAGGATTTTATTGCCAAATACCAGGACAAGTCGGATGAGTCAAACCAGATTATCGGCCACTTTGGCTTAGGTTTTTATTCTGCCTTTATGGTCGCAGAACGGGTACAAATTGATACCCTTTCTTATCAAAAAGATGCGGAAACCGTAAAATGGGTTTGTGCCGGTGGCACAGAGTATGAAATGGCCCCTTCTGACCGCAAGGAAAGAGGTACTACCGTAACTCTTTATCTGGCAGAAGATGGCCTGGAATTTTTAGAGGAATATCGGCTGCGGGAAATTATTGAAAAGTATTGCGCCTTTTTGCCGGTAGAAATATATCTTAAAAATATAAATCCTCCCAAGGATGAGCATGCCAAGGAGAGAGAAGCTAAACCTTTAAATGATACCAATCCCCTGTGGATGCGGGATCCGAAGGAATGTACCAGTCAGGATTATAAAGAGTTTTATTATAAAGTGTTTATGGACTTTCGGGAACCATTGTTCTGGATTCACTTGAATGTGGATTACCCCTTTAACCTAAAAGGGATTCTTTATTTCCCCAAAATTAATAATGAATTTGACCGGCTGGAAGGGAAAATCAAGCTTTTTAACAATCAGGTTTTTGTAGCCGATAATATCAAAGAAGTGATTCCCGAATTTCTCATGCTTTTAAAAGGAGTAATTGACTGCAGTGATCTGCCTTTAAATGTTTCCCGAAGTTTTCTTCAAAAGGACAGCAATGTGATTAAGATTTCCAAGCATATCACCAAGAAAGTTGCGGACAAGCTGATGGAGCTTTATGAAGGAGATCGGGACAAGTATTATCAGTACTGGGATGATATTAATCCTTTTGTTAAATATGGCTGTATCCGGGAAGAAAAGTTCTATGACCGGGTAAAAGATATTATAGTTTATCGGACTACAAATGGTGATTACCTTACTCTTAAGGAGTATTTGGATCGGAACAAAGCTCAGCATGAGAATAAAGTGTTTTATGTAAGCGATGAAAAACAACAGGCTCAGTATATTAACTTATTTAAAGAGCAGGGTTTGGAAGCGGTCATTTTATCCGGGCCCATTGACATTCACTTTATTCAATTTATGGAAGGAAAAGAAAAAGAAGTTCATTTTAACCGCATTGACTCTGACTTATCGGACAGTATGAAAAATCAGGATAAAAGTCAAGACCAAGAAATCAAGGGAAAATTAACTGAACTTTTCAAGGAAGTCTTAGCAGATGATAAACTGAAGGTGCAGGTGGAAACCTTAAAAACAGAGGATATTCCCGCTATTATACTTCTTAGTGAACAATCTCGGCGCATGCAAGATATGAGCGTTCTTTTCGGGCGGTCGGATATGAAAGGGATGTTTCCCGATGAGGAGACCTTAGTGTTAAATGCCGGCAATCCTTTGGTGCAGTCTGTGTTGAAGCTTAGCGGTCAGCCGGATAAGAAGGAGTCTTTAGATCTTATTTGCCGACATCTTTATGATCTAGCCATGCTAAGCCATAAGCAGTTAGAACCGGCCGCCATGACAGAATTTATTGCCCGGGGTAATAAAATATTGATGAAGTTGGTGCAGGATCAAAATTAAAAATAGGATAAAAATAAAAACCGACGGGGATTAACTCCTCGCCGGTTTTTTGTACTTTTTGTGATTTGGCCTAATAAAGGGAATATTTTACTTGTAAGAACTGTCCCGGCTAAATTTCCCGGACTTTGTGATAGATGCCATCTTGTCATTATCGTCATCAGTATTAACGATAGTACCACTTACATTAGCATTTCTATAATCTTTTAAGTCGTAATCACTGTCATAGAAAGCATCCTCTATGGCATATTTTATATCTTCCATAAAAAATAAGATATCGTTGTCTTTGAGAGCATCCCATTCGTCTTCAAAGTCTTCATAGGCAATTTCTACAGTAAAGGTGACTTGATCTTCATCGCCGTCTAAAACTATGTTCAGGTCGTCAATATCTCCAAGTTCGTCAAATTCAGAATTTAGATCATCTTCCAGTTCATCTAAGTCATTGCTGCTGATTTTTACGGTACCGCTAGAATTAACTGTAAAGGATGAAATGGTTGAGGATCCTGCCTTAACAGTGCCGGAAATGCTGGGATCATCGTATTCATCATCCAAGTCATCAGCAATATTTTGTAAGAGCCTATTTTGCTTAGATGTGGATAGTTTGTTCCACTTGGATTTACTTCCTATATCAACTTTTACGGTAATTTTACTTTTTGTGCCGCTTAAGGTGATATCAACATCTAAGCCTTCGTAATCCTCATAATTGTCATTTAATTCGTCTTCTACAACGCTTAAACTTCTGTTACCCGCTTTTGCAGTGAGCTGGGCTTGTAATAATAAAATCTGATTGTCTTTTTCTCGAATCTGTGCTTTTAAGTTTTCCACTTCACTATTTGGCTTATTTGTAATGCTGATTTGTTTTAGGGAATTATCAAAATTTATGCTTTTGTCAAAGAGGTCGCCAAAGGCGCGGATGGGTAAATATGTAGTACCGTTAACCAATAAAGGTTGTACAGTATTGCCTGAGGCGTCTTTTGGGGTTACCTGTGAACCATTTAACATAATCTTAAACGACACAAATTGGGCTTTCAAGGTAGATTGAATTGTCTGGGCATAACCTGTTGTCCCAAGGGACATGATTAGAATTAATGCGGAAATCGTTAAGGCTAAAACCTTTTTTTTGTTTTTAAACATGAGTACCTCCCTTATAATTTTTGTTTATCTATATTAATTTTAATTATAGTAAATGGAACATTTTTCTTCAACCTTTAGAAGAGTTTTATTGGTAAATATGATGAATGTTGCAGAATTTTCATAAAATATAGTTTTCGTCGTGCTATATTGTGTCTCTTTATAATAATTGCTCCACCTTTTGCAACAGCCTCGGCCGGTGTCCAATAGGTAGTTTGTAATTGATCTAGGTATATTATAGAATAAAGACGAAAAATTTTCTCCCTTTGTTCCAGAAAAAGATAAAAAAGATAAAATAAAAATTTTTTTATTCAAATAAAGTTAGGTAAAAAACTTATAAAAAACTTTTGGGAGTGCTTAGGTTGGATAAATTTTTAAAAGAGGGAATTTTAATTTCCCGTTTCGTCAAAGATATTTTCCCTCAGGTAGATAAAGCCTTGAAAAACTGGCAAGAATACGCCTTAAATATTCCTGATCCGGTTTTAAAAGAACAAGCCCTATCCAGTATTAGGAAAAAGCGTTTTCATTGTCAGGGGGGAAGTATTTATGCTCTTTATCCCGGAGTTAATCAGGAAGCCATGGTGGGATTTATTGTGGCCTTCCAGACTATTAGTGATTACTTGGATAATCTTTGTGACCGGGTTGGGTGTGAGGAGGAAAAAGGCTTTAGAGAGCTTCATCGGGCGATGGATGAGGCCATAAGGCCTGATCTTTCTCTTTCTGATTACTATGCCTATTATCCCTATAAAAACGATGGGGGTTACCTTAAAGCATTAGTAGAAGAGTGCCGGAGGCATTTAGTTTTCTACCCCTCTTTTTCTATCATCCAAGAAAAGGCAGCAGCTTTAGTTTCCTTATATTGCGATTTACAAAGTCTAAAGCATCTGAACAGAGAGATACGGGAGGAAAAAATGATGCGTTGGGCGGAGCCTTTTTTAAAATTTTACCCGGATTTATCACCCTGGGAATTTGGGGCAGCTTCCGGTTCGACCCTAGGGGTTTTTATGCTTGCTGCGGCCTCCTGTCAAGAGGACCTAAGCAAAGAAGAGGCAAGAAAAATAAAAGATGCTTATTTCCCGTATATTGCAGGATTGCACATTCTATTAGATTATTTTATTGACCAGACGGAAGATCAGGAGGAAGGGGACTTAAATTTTGTTTCATACTACCGGGATCAGAAAGAAACAACAGAAAGACTGGAATATTTTCTTAAAAAAGCACAAAGCGAAGCAGCATTTCTGAAACATCCCGATTTTCATTTAACTTTGATTAAAGGATTGCTGGCTCTATATCTTTCCGACCAAAAGACAAAGAATCCGTCATTAAAAGGGACGGTAAAATCCCTAATAGATAAAGCGGGTATCTCGGCTAAGTTTTTATATTATACCTGCCAACTTTTACGTAAGAGTAAGCAGATAAATTAAACCGGAGTTGACTGAGAGTTAGACAATAGGTGTTAAACCTAAGAGGTACGTCTTAGGGCTTTGTCAATGACTTCTTCCAGCAGTGTGCGGTTGATACCCGCGGGTATTTTTACCAGCTGGTTTTTTGCCCGTTCTCCACATTCTGCTGCCACCTTTTGGGATTCTGTCAAAAGGCCGGTTTGATGCACCAGATTCATAATGGCGGTACAATTAGCCGGATTTAAATCTTTATTGTCAATAATCTGTCGTACCCAAGCTCCTTCTGTAGGGTGATTTAATAAATATAATACGGGAAGGGTTAAATTTCCTTGAATCAAATCCTGACAAATTGGTTTTCCTAGAGTTTCTTCGCTCCCGGAAAAATCTAATAGGTCATCGACAATTTGATAGGTATAACCTAAATAAGTGCCGTAATTTTTTAGGGCTGTTTCTATTGATGCATCAGCCCCGGTTATGATGGCTCCTGATTGGCAGCAGGCAGCAAGAAGTTTTCCGGTCTTTTGCTCGATTCTTTGGAAATAATCATTAGTATCCTGGTTTGTGCTGAATAAGTTTTCTGATTGGATGATTTCCCCTCGGCACATTTCCTGAATGGCTTCCACCATCAATTTAAGCACCTTGAAAAGTTGATAGGAAACCAGTAAGTCAAAAGCCTTAGCAAATAAAAAGTCACCTGTGAGGACGGCGTTTTTCTCTCCCCAAAGAGAGTGGATAGTAAGTCGTCCTCGTCGGTAAAGGGATTGATCAATAATGTCGTCATGTACTAAAGAGGCCATGTGAATTAATTCTGCCGCTGCTCCTGCTGCTATTAATTCTTTTTGGTAATGAGGGGATAGTGCTTTGCCGCTTAAAATAATCAGCATCGGACGCAGCCTTTTCCCTCCCGATTCCAGAAGATAAGTGCACATTTCTCCAATAGTTCCTTGATCTGTGCCGATAGTCTGATAAAGAAGTTCTTCCACTTGGTTTATTTCCGGAACCAAGTGGCTTAAAATATTTTTTTGGCCTAACCATGATTGTTTTAGCTTAAGTTCTTCCATTTTTATACTCATTCCTTTTTCGTACCCACCTTATAAGTACCATTTAGTATTTGCTGGAATAAAAGAAAATATGGGTGCATAATTACCAAAGAGAAAATAAAATATACTTTTAATATGTACTGATTCGGGCTAAAATGATAAGTAGAATAGAGACTCCTTCTGTCACTTCGTGACATCCCTCTCGAGGGGGATAGAAATATCGCCGGAGGGAGTACAAAGGGAGTGCAGAGCAGTAACCTCGGAAGTATCCGGTGAAGTAACGGAAAATATTAAGTAGGGATAAGACCCTAAAAAATAAAGGAGAAATAGACCAGTGAACCCAAGTGATATTGAAAGAATTGTGAAGGCGACCATCGAGGCGATGGACGTGTACGGCGGTGATCGAGGTTTTGTAGAATCCATGAGGAGGTTTAATTTAGGGGAAGAAAAGCTAGAATTATGGATCAGTGCTTATGAGGCAGGAGGCATCTCGGGGATTAGGGCTCTAACAGAGACCTTTACCCCGGATAAGGAAACCATGGCAGATGCTTTAAAACAGATTCATGATTTTTTTCAAGCTTGTTGGCCGGCTCTTCAGTATCGAGTGGTACGACGGCGCAATAGAATTACCATTGCCATTAAAAATAAGGGGCAAAACAACTTTTATGATTTGTGTCAGTTAAGGTATACCCCTTTTGACGGAGCGTGGCATCTATATTGGAAAAGGTTTAATGGCAGATGGTGTCCTTATGTTTCCGATATGGAAAATATCGGCGGACTTTTGTGGAAGACCTTGTATTTGTTGAAGCTGGATGAGTTTGGATGTTTCTTTGGTTAATAGTGAAGATATTGGGAAATAATAAGAAACCAGGGACGATTGATCCTTGGTTTCTTATTTGTCTATTAAAAAGAATAACTTCGTTCTGATAGATATAGGAGTAACTAAGGATCAGCCGGCGTCAGAGGTTTGGCGCAACCCAAGTTTTCTATATTTTCAGGAAGGAATGACATTATGCCCCATTGGTTAATAATCATTTTACTTGCTGTAGTTTTATTGGTATTTAGCAGGCCACCTAAAATTAAGAAATACCGGGAGCAGCAATCAAGGGATGCGATTCTTAGTCCGGAAGAAATGGAGAAACATGTCCGGGAAATTGCCAAACAACATACCTTCACCAAAAATACAGGGTCATCTGATTGTCTCATTTCTAGAATGGAAGATAATTTTCGAGTGATTACCCAAGTTTATAAAATGTTAAATGAGGATATCAGAAAAAAGCTACCGGTACCTCCTGCGGCGGAATGGCTGTTAGATAATTTTTATATCGTGGAGGAGCAGGTAAAAGGTATTAAACAGGATTTAATCCAGGAAAAGTGTTTGAAACTTAATATATTAAACAAGGGTTTTTTAAAAGGATATCCAAGAGTCTACGCTTTAGCATTAGAATTGGTATCTCATTTGGACGGAAGAATTGATGAAGAATCATTAATTAGATTTATCCGGGCTTATCAGTCCCAAAGCATCCTGTCTATGGCGGAATTATGGGCTCTTCCTATGATGCTAAAAATGGCCTTGATTGAAAATATAAAAAATGTCTGCCAGAATATCGGCCGGTCTCAGATAGCGTGGCGTAAAGGGGAAGAGCTGGCACCGGATACCTTGCCTGATCTGGAACCATTTATCACAGATAGCCATGCTTTGGATCCGTCAATCTTTTCTCTGATAGAACATTTGTTAAAAAAACAGCGTCGGGAAGGGCTGGATACATCTCAAATTTATCAATATTTCGAGACAAAGTTAGCGGAATTTGATTTGACCTTAGACCAAGTAATTCAGGAGGAACACCGGGAACAGGCGAGCCGACAAGTGGCCATGGGTAATTCTATTACCAGTATCCGCCTGTTAACCGCCATAAACTGGAATGAGGTATTCGAAAACCTAAGTGTCGTGGAGGGAATTTTAAGACAGGATCCGGACGGTACCTATCCCTTAATGGATCTTTCTTCCCGGAATTACTACCGCCGTGAGGTGGAAAAACAGGCGAAAAAGCTGAGAACTTCCGAGACTAATCTGGCACGAAAAGCATTAGAACTGGCCGGTAACGAGGAAGGTAACTCAAAAATGAGTCATATTGGATACTTCTTAATCGGAGAAGGCCAGAATATTTTATATAAAAAAATTCGAGCGGAGGCCAAAGCCTCTCCCAAAATCCATTCCCTTGCAAATTATTTGCTATTAATACTTGCTGTCACCGGGGTGATCGTAGGCTCTGTCTTAATTTATACTTATTCTACCATGGAAGTCTTTCGGGTCTTTCCTTTAATTCTGGTGGGGATTTTAGTACTGATTCCGGCTAGTGATATCGCGATAAACTTGATCCAGCGGATTATCACCAACAGGATCCGTGCTTCCTTTCTTCCCAAGTTATCCTATGACCGGGGCATCACAGAGGAAGCAAGAACTTTAGTGGTCGTTCCTACTCTTCTCCCTGATATGGAAAGGGCGGAAGAACTGGTGCGCCAGTTGGAAGTGCATTATCTCTCTAACAAGGAAAAAAATCTATTTTTCGCCTTGTTAGGAGATTTTAAAGATGCTGAAGAAAAGGAGCTTCCGGAAGATCAACAGATCCGGGAAGTAGCTCAATCCAAGATTAATGAATTAAACCAAAAATATGCCAACGGAGAAAATATATTTTATCTCTTCCTTCGGAGGAGAACCTTTGTCCCTCAGGAAAATCGTTGGATGGGCTGGGAAAGAAAACGGGGTGCCATCATGGAGTTAAATCGTTTTCTTTTGGAGCAAATTCCGGGTTCTTTTTATGAGGGATTAGGAATTGAAAAATTACCCAGGGTCAAATATGTGATTACCCTGGATGCGGATACCCGTTTGCCTTTACATAGTGCTAAAAAGCTGATTGGAACTATCTCTCATCCTTTGAATCGCCCGGTTTTTCATAAAGAAAAAGGCCTGGTCACTCAGGGCTATGGATTGATTCAACCGAGAATCAGTGTATCTGTGGAAAGTGCGAATAAAAGTCTTTTTACCAGAATATTTGCCGGCCAAGGAGGCATTGACCCTTACACTACAGCCGTTTCCGATATCTATCAGGATTATTTTGGCGAAGGCATATTTACCGGAAAAGGGATTTATGATGTGGAAGTATTTCAACAAGCCTTGGACGGGGCCATTCCCGATTATTCTGTATTAAGTCATGATCTCTTGGAAGGTTGTTATGTCCGGGTAGGTTTGGCTACAGATGTGGAATTGGTTGATGCGTTTCCCGCCCGCTATAACTCATTTATTATGCGCATGCACCGTTGGGTACGAGGGGATTGGCAGCTAATTAAATGGCTGAACGGAAATAATCCCTTAACTCCCTTATCCAAGTGGAAGATTATCGATAATCTTCGTCGCAGCCTGGTATCTCCGACCTTGTTGATTTTGATTACTCTAGGGCTGACGGTTTTTCCTGGAAAGGCTTACTTCTGGCTGCTCTTTAGCCTGATCACAATAGGGTTTCCTTTGTTGATGGGGTTAGTAGACTTTATATTGTACAAGCATTACAAAACTGAATGGAAAAAATGCCACGGCAATATGATCTTCGGCATTAAAGCAGTTCTTTATCAGACAGCCTTAATTTGGTTTTTTTTGCCATATCAGGCTTATATGATGGGGGACGCCGCAATACGTTCCTTATACCGAGTGTTTTTTTCCCGGAAAAATATGCTGGAATGGGTCACAGCGGCTGATGCGGAAAGAAATGCAAAAAATGATGTGCAAAGTTTCTTTAGGGCGATGTTTCCGTCCCTTCTTTATGGACTATTTTTGGTGGGGCTCGTTTTATTATTTAGACCGGAGAACCTCATCTACGCTTTGGCGGGCTGTTTGATTTGGGGTGTTGCCCCATACCTGGCTTATCATATTAGTAAGGTAGACGAAGAAATTGACCAGACCTTATGTCCTGAAGCAGAGGAACAATTACGGGAATGGGCCAAAAAAATTTGGAATTTTTATGAGGATTTTTCCGGAGCAGAGGATAATTTCCTTCCGCCGGATAATTTTCAGGAGAATCCTCCTAATGGAGTAGCCCATCGGACATCTCCTACTAATATTGGGTTTCTTTTATTGGCTGTTCTTTCAGCCCGGGACTTCGGCTTCATTAGCACCATAGAGATGGTGGAAAGGTTGGAACGCACCTTTGACACTATCGAAAAGATGAAGAAATGGAAGGGACATTTGTACAACTGGTATGATACCAGAACATTGGAGATTTTAAGACCGGCTTTTATTTCCTCTGTTGATAGTGGAAACTTTGTTGGTTTTCTCATTGCCTTAAAAGAGGGCCTTTATGATTATTTAAATGAAAACAGTGGAGAAACAGGAAACCTAAGGCCAAGAATGCTTAATTTAATTAAGAGGATAAATATTATTGTGGAGGAAACCCAGTTTTTACCCTTGTTTGATAAACAAAGGCAGCTCTTTTCTATTGGATACAACGTGGAAGAAGAAAAGTTAATTAACAGCTACTATGATCTTTTGGCCTCGGAAGCGAGAATTACCAGTTTCTTAGCTATAGCCCGGGGAGAAGTGCCGGAAGAACACTGGTTCAGGTTAGGGAAGTCCCTCACCATAGTTGACGGTTATAAAGGTTTGGTATCCTGGTCCGGTACCATGTTTGAGTATTTTATGCCCTCCTTAATCATGAAAAATTATCCTAATACTTTGTTGGATGAGACCTACCGCTTTGTGATCAGGAACCAGATGAAATATGGGGAAAAACGGAAGGTGCCTTGGGGCACCTCGGAATCTGGGTTTTATGCCTTTGACATGCAGCTTAATTATCAGTATAAAGCCTTTGGAGTACCGGACTTAGGTCTAAAGCGAGGCTTAGTTAATGATATGGTGGTTTCTCCTTATTCCACCTTTTTGGCTCTGCCTTTTGATCCCCAAAATGCCTGGAATAATTTGAAACGGCTAAAAGAAGACGGAATCGAAGGGAAATACGGTCTCTACGAAGCGGTTGATTATACTACGGATCGCTTAATTCTCGGCGGGAAAAAAGGTATTGTCCAAAGCTATATGGCGCACCATCAGGGTATGAGCCTGGTGGCTTTAAATAATTATTTTCACCAAAGTTTGATGCAGGAACGCTTTCATCGGGATCCTATAGTAAATGCAGGAGAGCTTCTACTTCAGGAAAAGGTGCCTTTAAGGGTAATAATCACCAAAGAGAATAAAGAAGTGGTGGAGCCGTTTACGACTAAGGAAAAAGATCAGGATGCTATGGCGAAAAACTATCCGGCGGATGGTGTGGAGAACTTATCCTGTCACCTTTTATCCAATGGTCGGTATTCAATGCTTATGACTAGGGAGGGCATTGGCTACAGCTGGAAGGAAGGCATGCAGGTCACCCGATGGCGGGACAGGGGCGGTTTAAGCAAATCCGGTTTCTTTATCTTTATCCAAAATGCCAAAACCCATGAAACCTGGTCCGCGACGGCTAAGCCTTTGCTCAAAAAACCCGATGATTACCAGGTCATCTTTTCTCCCCATAAAGGAGAGTTTATTAGGAATGACAAAAAGGTTACCACCCATACGGAAGTGACTGTATCCCCGGAAGACCATGTGGAGATCCGGGAAGTGTCTCTGGTTAATCATGGGGAAGAAGAGGTTATTTTGGATGTCACCAGTTACCTGGAGGTAGTATTGACTTCCCCTGCTACGGATTTGGCTCATCCGGTGTTTAGTAATCTATTTGTACGGACGGAATTTCTTCCTAAATATGAAAGCATCTTGGCCTTCCGCCGACCCCGGGAAAGCCATCAACCCGTTAATTGGGCTTTTCATACCATCTTAGTGGATGGAGAAGCTTTAGGGGATGTGCAATATGAAACGGACAGGGGAAAATTTATCGGCCGAGGCCGAAGTATTGACCATCCCTTGGCTTTGGATAAAGGTCATCCCCTCTCCAATTCCATCGGCCCGGTTTTAGATCCGGTACTCAGTTTAAGAACTAGGGTAAAAATTAATCCGGGGCAAAAAGCCAAGGTTACCTTTGTTTTAGGCTGTGCGGAGGATCGAATGCAGGCCGTGGCCTTAGCGGAAAAATACCATGAAAGATCTGCTGCCGTCAGGGCCTTTGAACTGGCCTGGACTAGGAGCCAGGTGGAGGAAGGTTATCTCAACTTAAAACCGGGAGAAGCGGAAACTTTTCAGGAGATGATTTCCCAGATTATTTTCTTAAATCCCCTAAGGAAAAGATACCAGGATGTTTTCCGGAAAAACTCTAAGGGGCAGCCTAGCCTTTGGCCCTACGGCATTTCAGGGGATCTGCCTATAGTCCTTGTTTCCGTTAAAACTACGGATGAGATGGGGTTGGTAAAAAGCTGCTTAAAGGCACATGAGTATTGGCGTTTTAAAGGTTTTCGGGTAGATTTAGTAATTTTTAATGAAGATGAGACCGGATATTTGCAGCCTGTTCAGGAACAAATTATGGAAACAGTGCAAGGAAGCTTAGCCCGGGAAGTAATTAATCGCCCCGGCGGAGTCTTTGTGGTTAAAGGGAATTCTGTTTCTGAAGAAGATCGGGTGCTTTTATTCAGTGCGGCGCGACTTATTCTTCGGGGTGAAGAAGGCACCATTAAGTCTCAATTGCAAAAGAAATCTGCAGATGATGGTAAGTTGCCCCAGGAAAAAAAATATCCAGGAGAGAAGAAAGAGTATTTTTCTAGAGAAAGTTGTTTAGACCTGCTCTTTTATAATGGCTATGGCGGTTTTAACCCATCCGGTAAAGAATATCTGATTAGGTTAAAGGAAGGTATGCATACCCCCCTTCCTTGGATTAATGTCGTGGCTAATCCTGGATTTGGTTTTATTATCTCGGAAAGTGGGGGTGGTCACACCTGGGCGGAAAACAGCCGGGAAAATAAGCTTACTCCTTGGTCTAATGATCCGGTTAGTGACCCACTGGGAGAGATTTTTTATCTGAGAGATGAGGAAACAGGGGAGTTTTGGTCTCCTACTCCTTTGCCTATTCGGGAAAAAGAAAGTTATATTATCCGGCATGGGCTGGGTTATTCCTCTTTCCAGCATGAAAGTCATGGTATTAACCAGGAACTTAGTGTTTTCGTTCCCGTAGATGACCCAGTAAAAATAAGTTTACTCAAATTGGTAAACCCGGGATCGGAAAGAAGGATATTAACCATAACCTATTATTTAAAACCGGTTTTAGGTGTGACCGAGCAGATTACTCAGCAATTTATCGTGGCAGATTATGTCACGGAAGCTGAAACAATTCTTCTTCGGAATTCCTATAACCAGGACTTTCCCGGCCGGGTAGCTTTTGTGGCGACGTCTGCTCCCCTTGTTAGCTTTACTACAGATGAAATGGAGTTTGTCGGGAACAGCGGGAACTTAAATCAGCCGGAAGCTTTAAAAAGGGAAAAGTTATCCGGAAGGCTGGTAACAGGAAGTTATCCCTGCTCTGCCCTTCAGGTATTGGTGGAATTGGCTCCGGGGGAAGATAAGGAACTGGTGTTTCTTTTAGGTGAAGATAAGAGTAATGAAGGAGCTTTGCAAACTGCAAAAAAATATAAGGATCTTAACCAGGCCAAGAAAGCCTTTGACAAGGCTAAGGCATCCTGGAGAAGGCGGTTGGATACGATTCAGGTGGATACTCCCGATGTATCTTTGGATATAATGATCAATAACTGGTTATTATATCAAGCCCTGTCTTGTCGGGTGTGGGGACGATCTGCTTTCTATCAGTCAGGAGGAGCTTTCGGCTTTCGGGATCAATTGCAGGATGTTCTAAGTTTAATTTATGCAGAGCCAAAGCTGGTGAGAAATCAAATACTGCTTCATGCCGCCCATCAATTTGTGGAGGGTGATGTACAGCATTGGTGGCATCCCGTTGCCGGGGACAAGGGTGTGCGGACTCGCTTTTCCGATGATTTACTCTGGTTGCCTTTTGTCTTGGGTGAATATATTGAAAAGACCGGAGATTATGAGATATTAAAGGTAGAAGTACCCTTTTTAGAAGATGAACTTTTAAAAGAAGGAGAACAGGAGAGGTACGGTATTCCTCAGGTTTCAGAGAACAAGGCCTCGATTTATGAGCATTGTCTGAGAGCAATTGACAGATCCTTGAAATTTGGTGAGCACGGACTTCCTCTGATGGGTACGGGGGACTGGAATGACGGTATGAGCTCCGTAGGAAGCGAGGGAAAAGGAGAAAGTGTCTGGCTGGGCTGGTTCATTTACCGGACTTTAATGAAATTTATACCCCTTTGTCCCATGATGAATGACGCGGAAAGGGGTGAAGAGTACCGGAAAGTGTGCGAAAAGATTGTACAAAATATTGAGGATGAAGCTTGGGATGGCAGCTGGTACAGAAGAGCCTATTTTGATGACGGCAGACCCCTAGGTTCCTCGGAGAACAGTGAATGTAAAATTGATTCTTTAGCCCAAACTTGGGCTGTGATCACAGGAGCGGGTCGAAAAGACCGGATTCATGAAGCCATGTCTTCTCTGGAGAACTATTTGATTAAAGAGGAGGAAGGATTGATTCTCCTTTTAACTCCGGCTTTCGATGAGGGTGATCTAAATCCGGGTTATATCAAGGGCTATGTCCCAGGGGTAAGAGAAAACGGGGGGCAATATACCCATGCCGCTATTTGGGTTATTTCTGCTTATGCTAAGTTAGGGATGGGGGATAAGGCCTGGGCACTCTACCATATGATTAATCCTATTAATCATAGCCGGACGTCTATTGAGGCTGCGACCTATAAGGTAGAGCCTTATGTGATGGCGGCAGATGTTTATGCGGTTTCTCCTCATGTGGGAAGGGGCGGCTGGACATGGTATACCGGAGCTGCTTCCTGGATGTATAAGGTGGGATTGGAAGAGATTTTAGGTTTCAAAAAACGGGGTGATAAGTTAATGATCGACCCCTGTATTCCTAAAGAGTGGAACGGGTACAGAATTAACTATCGCTATGGAGAGACTCCATATGAAATCCAGGTTAAAAATCCTCTTGGAATAAATCAGGGTGTAAAAACAGTGTTTGTAGACGGTAAAGAAACGAAAGATTTGTCTATCTTGTTGACAGACGATGGTAAAAGGCACCAGGTGGAAGTGATCATGGGCTAGGCGGAAAACGGCCCGGGCTGATTAAGAAATACGTGTAATAACATTTGAATATGCTATAATAGGGCTGTCGCATTAATTAATTGCGACAGTCCTTTGTTTTGATCTCAATTTTATTATGGTGTTTCAAATTGGCTGTATTTTAAACTTCCTGAAATAATTCAAGGTATTTCCTTTCTAAAAAAATGCAGTCCTGACCATTGTTGAAATAGTAAATGTTCTCAGTTGAGAAAGAGTTTTTTCTTGTGTTACACTTAATGATATTAAATGAAAAATTTTTGCAAGTTTTTTGATAAAACTATTGTATTTTATTATGATAGGTAAAGGAGTGGTTTTGTGAACCGCCTGCAAGATGAAGAGCTGGTGGTGCTTTGCCTACAGGGAAAAAGAGAAGCTTTTGAAGAACTGGTTAAAAGATATGAGCGGCAAATTTATAGCTTAGCATACCGTTTAACTAATAATTATCATGATGCTGTCGATTTGACGCAAGAGGTTTTTTTACATTTGTATCGTGTTTTAGATAAGTTTGACGGAGACCGGAGATTTTTTCCTTGGATGTATCGCATTGCTACAAACGTTTGTTATAATGCTTTGAAAAGAAAACCAAAGGAAACATCTTCTTTGGATAATGTGATTGAGTTTGTATCAGATGAACACTCCCAACCTGAGGATCAATATGAAAGTAAAGAGATTAGGGAGACCGTACATAAGGCAATTGCTGAACTTCCTGAGAATTTCCGTGTACCAATGGTATTAAGGTATTTGGAAGATTTAACATATCAGCAAATTGCAGATACAATGGAGCTGCCGGTGTCAACTATCGAAACCAGACTTTACCGAGGGAGAATTATGTTACAAAAGAAGTTAGGCAGATTTATGGGAAGGGGGGCAAAAAGTGGATTGTCAGGAAGCTAGAGCAAAAATGTTTTCTTACTTGGATCAAGAGCTATCTTTTCAAGAAGAGGAAGCACTCTTTGAGCATATGTCCTTATGCCATGAGTGTAGTTATGAATTTAGCACCGCTAGTGCAACCCATGATTTACTAAAAAATGAACTGATCCCGGTGGAACCGCCCCTTGATTTGACAAAACGGATTATGGCTCAAATTCCCTTGCCAAAAGAACAAACAGACGAAAATATCAGCTTTGCATTAAGGTTAAAGGGATATATATTGGATTTTGGGGAAGGTTGGAAAAAGGCTTTCAAGAGCTGGCAGTTCAGGACAGCTGCAGTAACTATGGGGCTATTTGCCTTGGTTGCTTTTGGTAGTATGTCGGATAGTTGGGATCTACGGCTGCCTCAAAAACAAACTCCTGCTACCGATATAGCTCATGTTGACCGCGACGATCCAGAGGTACCTGAGCCCATTGTGCAGACTCCTCAGGATAACCCCGTGCAGACGCCGGAAATACCCGAGGGGGATAATGGAGAAGGTACGGGGGATAAAACTCCAGGCAAAACTGACCCTGAACCTGTAAAACCTAATGGCAAAGATACAAAAGTTACTCCTGACGCAGGCCAACAGCCGACTGTGGTTGTTCCTGACCGGGGTACCAATATTGTAGAATTGCCCCTGGCTGCTTCAGAAGAAACTAAAGAAGAAATCATTAGGGTAGTCTCCTTAATAGAGAATAACGGTCAACCCATGTCCCATCCTGTTTTGTCTGAGGATGGCAAATATATTCATTATTTATATAATAATGCCGGAGTAGAAGAGGAATGGGAAATAGAATTAAAATCCGGTGCCCAGCCTCAAAAAGTCCAATCAAATTTATTATTGGAGACTGATGGGAAAGGGAACGCAAAGACTCCGCTTCCTCAATGGTTAAGTGAGATGGAGATGATGAAGGACGCTAAAACGAAAATTGTCGCCTGGTCTCCTGATAAAAAACAAATTGCCATTAATTTAGATAGTGCAGGAACGGATTATGACGGTTTATGGATTGCTCAGCAGGATGGCTCTGCCCTGACTCTGGTCACCCAGGAGGGGGGAGGGAATGACCTGGTGTGGTCGCCTAACCGCACAAAGATTGCTTTTACAGATGGAGCAGATAATCTTTTTGTACTGTATTTAAGGGAAAACTTATTAATCCAGGTGTTGGACGAAAGCACCGGCTTGGCCGATTTGGATTATCTTTTCTGGACACCTGATGGGAAGGAACTTGTTTTTGAAGGTCATAACGTTACCGAAGGTATTACCGGCATTTATCGGGTAGCCTTACCCTAGTAGGGAACGTACTGTTGCGTTCCGAATGTAACTTTGACCTTTCCGTAAATAAAAGCATGACAAGGTAAGAACTTGTCATGCTTTATATTATGTTTAAAATGATTTGTTTTTGGTCATAAAATTTGCTAAGATAAATAAAGTAATTTAGACTATTATCTGTTTAATATGGCAGGAGAAATAGGTCGAGAAGCGAACTTAAGTTAAATTAAGGTTAAGTGGAGGAGTTTTTCCATGAGTATTGTGAAAAACATTGAAAAACAGATCAAAGAGTTGATAGGAAAAGCTGTCAATAAGGCGAAAGAAGCTGGGACATTAAATTTTTCCTTGGTACCGGAATATGTTTTGGAGGTGCCGCGGGAAAAGGTTCATGGGGATTTTGCCGCGAATATTGCTATGCTTATGGCTAAAGAAGCCAAAATGCCGCCACGAAAGATTGCAGAAATCATTGTTAATAGCTTTGATCGTCAGGGGACTTTGGTTGAGAGAATTGAGATTGCCGGCCCGGGATTTATTAATTTTTATTTAGACCATTCCTGGGTATATAGAGTACTGCCCATAATTTTGGAAGAGGGCGACGATTATGGCAAATCTAACTTTGGCGGAGGAAAAAAGGTGCAGGTGGAGTTCGTCAGTGCCAATCCTACCGGAGTTCTACATATGGGCAATGCCCGAGGTGCAGCTTTAGGTGATTCTTTAGCTAGTGTCTTGGATGCGGCCGGTTTTGATGTTACTAGGGAATTTTTTATTAATGATGCGGGCAATCAAATCGAGAAATTTGCCAGATCTTTAGAAGCCCGGTATTTACAGTTATTAGGAGAAGATGTTCCTTTTCCTGAGGATGGTTATCATGGATTGGACATCATTGATACGATGCAAGGGTTAATCGACCTGCAGGGTGACAAATACAAATCCATGGATGCGGAATTACGCCGGGAATTTTTGGTTAAATATGCCTTGGAGGAGAAAATATCTAATATTCGCAAGACATTGGAAGACTTTGGTGTCTATTATGATGTGTGGTTTAGCGAGCAGACCTTACATGATAACGGAGAAGTAACTAATACTGTTGAGCAATTAAAAAAGGACGGGCATATCTATGAAAAGGAAGGGGCCTTATGGTTTAACACCACCCAGTTCGGTGATGAAAAAGATGAAGTAGTGGTTCGTTCTAATGGGGTGCCTACATATTTTGCCGCTGATATTGCATATCATAAGAATAAATATAACCGGGGTTTTGAACAGGTGATTAATATTTGGGGGGCCGATCACCATGGCCATGTACCCCGAATGAAAGGTGCCGTCAAAGCTTTAGGCTATGATCCTGATCAATTGACGGTGATTTTGATGCAATTGGTGCGCTTGTTCCGAGGAGGAGAAATTCTTCGCATGTCAAAGCGAACAGGCACTTATGTTACTTTAAATGAACTAATGGAAGAAGTAGGCCGGGATGCGGCGCGTTACTTTTTTGTGATGCGCAGTCCGGACAGTCAAATGGACTTTGATTTAGATTTGGCTAAATCAGAGTCTGCAGATAACCCGGTTTACTATGTGCAGTATGCTCATGCCCGAATCTGCAGTATCTTAAGACAAGCGGAGGAAATGGGATATACTTTGCCAAAGGGTTCGGAGCATTCTTTGGACTACCAAGTGCTGTCTGACCCTTCTGAGATAATGCTCTTACGTAAAATGGCGGATCTCCCTGATGAAATTGTCTCAGCAGCTCAGAATTTAGCACCGCACCGGATGACGGGTTTTGCCCATGACTTGGCAAGCCTTTTCCATGTTTTTTATACCAACTGTCGGGTGTTGACAGATGAACCAGAGGTTCGAAACGCCCGGTTGCTTTTAACTAAAGCAACCGGAATATGTATTAAAAATGTTTTAAAGCTAATAGGGGTATCGGCACCGGAGAGAATGTAAAGAATAGGTTTAACCTGACAAACTTGGCGGAAGTCTAACACCAACTAAGTCATGATTTGCAGTTCAAAAATTCAGATGGAGTAAAAGAATTTCCACCTTAATTAAGAACTTGCTTCAAAATTACAATTGAAGTCTATGGAGAAAAGGGATAAAATATATAAGGCATTTTGACAGGAAGTGCAAGGAGGAAATAGTAATGACCAAATTTATTTTCGTCACCGGAGGGGTTGTTTCATCTTTAGGCAAAGGGATCACTGCAGCTTCCTTGGGGCGTTTATTAAAAAGCAGAGGAGTAAGTATTGCCATTCAAAAATTTGATCCCTATATCAATTTGGATCCGGGGACAATGAGTCCTTATCAGCATGGGGAAGTCTTTGTGACCGATGACGGGGCGGAAACAGATCTGGACCTTGGTCATTATGAACGTTTTATTGATATTAACTTAAATAGAAATAGCAATATCACTACCGGTAAGGTATATAATTGTGTCCTCAAAAAGGAAAGAAGAGGCGATTATTTAGGGGGCACCGTTCAGGTAATTCCTCATATCACTAATGAAATTAAAGAGCGAATTTTCCAGGTGGCAAAGGAAACCAGCCCGGACGTAGTAATTACAGAAATCGGCGGCACGGTTGGGGATATTGAATCTCTGCCTTTTTTGGAGGCCATTCGTCAGATTAAAGGTGATATTGGGAGAGAAAATGTTCTCTATATCCATGTGACCCTGGTACCTTTCCTAAAAGGGGCCGGAGAAGCAAAAACTAAGCCGACCCAACATAGCGTGAAGGAATTAAGAAGTATTGGAATTCAACCTGATATCATTGTATGTCGTTCAGAGATGCCCATATCTCGGGAAATGGAAGAGAAAATCGCTCTTTTCTGTGATATAGATAAGGAGGCTGTGATTCAGGTCGTTGATGCGGATAGTATCTATGAAGTTCCCCTGACCCTTAGGGAACAGGGTATGGATGATATTGTGATTGAGCGTTTAGGTCTAAAATGCAATGAACCTGATTTAAGAGATTGGGAAAAGATTGTGGAAAAGATTAAAAACCCCAAAAATAGTATCACCATTGCTTTGGTTGGAAAATATGTGGAGCTTCAAGATGCATATTTAAGTGTAGGTGAATCTCTCCGTCATGCCGGAGTGTTCCATGAATCTAAGGTGAACATCAAATGGGTTTATTCAGCAGATCTGACTCCGGAAAATATTCAAGAGGTACTTGGCGATGTGGATGGGATCTTAGTTCCTGGCGGTTTTGGCTATCGGGGTATTGAAGGGAAAATCTTAGCAGCTCAATTTGCCCGAGAAAATAAGATTCCCTTTTTGGGAATTTGCTTAGGGATGCAATTAGCAGTAGTTGAATTCTCCCGCTCTGTGGCAAATTTAACGAACGCTAACAGCAGCGAGTTTGATAAAAATACCAGTGACGCGGTGATAGATCTCTTACCGGAGCAAAAGGAAATCGAGGATAAAGGCGGTACCATGCGCTTAGGTATGTATCCCTGCAAGTTGGTAAAGGATAGCATTGCCTATCGGGCTTACCAGAAAGATGAGATTTATGAAAGACATCGACATCGGTATGAATTCAACAACGATTATCGGGAAATTTTAGGGGCAAAAGGGTTAAGAATTTCAGGGACATCACCTGACGGCAGATTAGTGGAGATTGTAGAGCTGGTTGACCATCCCTGGTTTGTCGGATGTCAGTTTCATCCTGAATTTAAATCGCGGCCGGACAGGCCTCACCCCCTATTTCGGGAGTTTGTAGGAGTTTCTTTAAGTCAAAAGCTAAAATAACGGCTCGGCGATCCCCCTCTGAGAGGGGGATGTTTTCATATTTTCGTGGCACACTTTTATGATAGGGAGGAAGTAGAGATTGCCTTTTCAAGCACGATTAATAGAGGTTTCCGAAAAAGATTATTTTAATAATTTTATTGCATCATCCCCCAAAGGCCATGTGCTTCAGACATGGGAGTGGGGAGAGCTGAAAGCTAAAACCGGCTGGCTGCCCCTAAGATTAATGGTAGAAAAAGAGGGGCATCCTATTGCGGCAGTTTCCATATTAAAACGGTCGATTCCGGTATTGAAAAAAAATATTTTTTATGCGCCCCGGGGTCCGGTGCTGGATATGAAAGAACCTGGCTTATTTTCTTTTTTGCTGGGAGAAATCAAAAAATTAGCTAAAATACATAATGCGGTTTTTTTAAAAATTGACCCGGATGTTTCCGTGAAAGATCCTTTGTGGCAGGTTGCCTTAAAAAAAGAAGGCTTTCGAGGAGCCGAAAAAGGCGAGGGTTTTGAAGGGATTCAGCCCAAATTTGTTTTTCGCTTGGACATTTCTCCCGATGAAGAACAGTTGATGAAAAATCTGCATCAAAAGACCCGCTATAATATTCGTTTGGCGGAAAGAAAAGGTGTAAGAATAGACCAGGGTACTAAGGAAGATCTTCCTGTTTTTTATCAAGTCTTACAGGAAACATGCGCTCGGGATCGGTTTTTAGTTAGATCCTATCAATATTTTGCCGATCTTTTTGATCTTTTGACTCCTCCCGGCTTTACCAAACTGTTTTTAGCGAAATTGGAGGACAAGGTTATTGCGGGAGCCATTTTATTGAAGATTGGAGATAAAGCCTGGTACCTTTATGGCGCGTCCAGTAACGAGGCGCGAAATACTATGCCTAATTATCTTATGCAGTGGGAAATGATTCGCTGGTCGAAAAGCCAGGGATGTAGCCTTTATGATTTTCGAGGTGTGTCCGGCGACTTAAGGGAGGACAATCCCCTTTACGGCCTCTATCGCTTCAAAAAAGGATTTAACGGGGAGTTTACAGAATTCATTGGAGAATATGACCTAGTATATCAGCCCGCGGCATATTGGCTTTATCAGACCTTAGAACCTGTATACTATAAGGGATTAAGGAGATTAATTGCCCTCAAGAAAAAATTCAGCTAAAGAGGGGTTTTTCAATGGAGGACTTTGTACGTTGGATTGAAATCGACTTGGATGCCATTATTTATAACTTTGCTCAAATCAGACAATTGGTAGATAAACGGGTAAAAATCATGTCGGTGGTCAAAGCAGATGCTTATGGTCATGGTGGAATAGAGGTTTCCCAGGCCCTAGCCGAAGCAGGGACAGATATGTTCGCCGTCACTACCTTGGAAGAAGGACTGGAGCTGGTCAAAAGCGGAATAAAACAGCCGGTTTTGGTATTTTCCCCCATGCTCCCTTTCCAGGCGGAAAGGGTAATTAATAGCGGCCTGATTCCCACCATCGACAGTTTGGACGCCTTTGATGCTCTTGCTGCATGGTCTGAGAAAAAGGGTGTGGGAACCCGGTTTCATTTAAAAGTGGAGACAGGAATGGGGCGTACAGGTATCCTGCCGGAGGAGCTAAATCCTCTTATCAAAAGAATGCATCAGTACCCCCAGATGGTGATGGAAGGTATTTATTCTCATTTTGCAACGGCAATGATGAAGGATAAGAGTTTTGCTAAAACCCAGTTAAATAAACTTTTACAGGTGACAGGTCTGCTCAAAAAAGAAAAGATAGATACAGGTCTTAGGCATATTGCCAATAGTGCGGCCATTTTGGATTTGCCGGAAGCTCATTTGGATATGGTGCGGGTAGGTACTCTCCTTTATGGCCAGTATCCTTCTCAACATGTAAAAAGGATTATTGATTTAAAAGATCCCTGGCAGATGAAAGGCCGCATTATATCGGTTAAAAAGCTTAAGCCCGGTCAATCAGTAGGGTATGGCCGTGATTATATAGTCAAGAAACCCATGGAAGTGGGTGTGGTTCCCGTGGGTTATGCCGATGGTTTCGGAGTCCTGCCCCATACCAGGCCGGCTAAGGCTTATGACTTGGTGAAATCAACGGCGAAAATATTTTCCCAGATGCTGGGTGTAATTACGCCTAATTATATGCTGTATCGGGACGAAGTATTGCCCATTGTAGGGAGAATCGGAATGCAGCTGTCTATGATAGACATTTCCAACCGAAATATCAAGGCAGGGACGGAAGTTAATATCCCCATAAGAAGAACCACATCCGGGGCAAGGATTCCCAGAATATTTTTAAAAAAAGGACAGGTTTTTCGTGTGCGGAGTATTTAATAAGGGCAAGGTGCAAAGGAAACGTCCTGCGTAAATTATTACCAGCCAAAAAGAGGAAATTATCAGGAGGCATGGAATATTAGATATCATGCCATATTTAAATAGGTAGATAATTTGGTCTTGGGGTGATATATGTGGTTAGAGCAGCCAAAGAAAATTGTTCTCTGCTCATTGTTGATGACCAATTAGGCGTCAGGAAACTGTTTTTCGAAGCACTTAAAGATGAGTTTAAAGAGGTATTTGTTGCCGCTAACGGGATAGAAGCCATAGAAATGGTAGAGAAGTCTTATCCGGACTTGGTAGTGATGGATATGAAGATGCCAAGGATGAATGGGTTAGAAGTATTAAAATATTTGCGAAGCATGGGATATTCCAATCCGGTAATTATGATGACGGCTTATGGGGAACTGGAAATAGTTTCTGAGGCCTCCAAAATGGGGGTAAAGAGGTATATCACAAAGCCCTTCGATCTGCAAGAATTAAGAAAACTAATTAAGGATACCTTAAGAGAAACCAATATGGAAAAAGAAGGTACTATGGCTCATAAGTGAAGTGTCCTAATTCCTAAATAAAAATAAAGGATTTTGTCGTTATCTAGCGAAATAATATGCAGTAAGGAGAAATAAATGCCGCCTTGATTAGGGGGGAGTAAGTTATGGTTATTAACACAGGAACGGTTTTAGCTCTCAGCTGTCCCCAATGTGGGAAGCTTAATTTTCATGCAATTTCCTTGTTTGCTTTTTCCAGTAAGAAGAGCCTGTGTTTTGACTGTGACTGTGAGAAAAGCTCAGTTACAATTTCCACGGCAAAATATAAGAAGTTTGTTTTAAAAACCGGATGCACCATGTGTGAAGCAGATCATACATATTATTTAAAATATAAGGAATTGTTTTCGCCGGAGATTTTGTCCTTGGTTTGTTTAGAAACGGGATTGGAAATTGGTTTTATCGGTTCCAAGGATCAAGTGATGGCTAAGGCAAATCAACAAGAAAAGAGTCTTTCAGATCTGGTTGAAGGCGGGAACCTTGAGGATTTCTTTGATAATCCGGAAATAATGCTTCAAGTGTTGGAATATGTGCATCGAATTTCCGAGAAGGGTTTATTAGCTTGTAAATGTGGAAATAGCAATATCGATTTAGATATATTGCCGGATCGATTGGAAATGGTATGTAATGATTGCGGTAATAAAGGAGTTGTTTTTGCGGAAAGCAGGGAAGATTTTTTAACATTACAGGGATTTGGTAAAATAGAATTGTCCGATCAGGGAATAATTATTAGGAGTATAGAACCACCCTCGAGAACTAATGGACAATCTAAAAAATAAATTGGGATGGTGAGTTTACATGTCTTTGGTACCGGTAAAAAATCTATTAGAAAAGGCGGAGCGGGAAGGATATGCAGTGGGTGCATTTAACTGCAACAACATGGAAATCATTCAGGCCATTGTAGATGCAGCTGAAGCGGAGAAGTCCCCTGTTATTATTCAAGCCAGCCAGGGAGCAATTAAATATGCCGGGTTGCCTTATATTATTGCCCTCGCTCAAGTTGCTGCGGATCAGGCCACGATACCGGTGGCCCTGCATTTAGATCACGGCACTAGTTTTGAACAGGTGATTCAGTGCATCAGATATGGATTTTCTTCTGTGATGATTGATGGATCTAAGTTGCCATTAGAAGAAAACATTGCTTTAACCAACAAAGTGATGGAGGTAGCCCGGGCAGTGGGAGTTTCCGTAGAAGCGGAACTAGGTAAAATCGGCGGTACGGAAGATGATATTTTTGTACATGACCGAGATGCTCTTTATACAGACCCGGAAGAAGCGCGGGTTTTTGTGGAAAAAACAGGAGTTGACTCTTTGGCAGTAGCTATTGGGACGGCTCATGGGCAATATAAGGGGGAACCTAAACTTGATTTGCCCCGATTGGAAAAGATAAAGTCATTGGTAAATATCCCCATTGTGCTCCATGGCTCTTCAGGTGTTCCTGATGAGGCTATTCGAGAAGCAATAAAACGCGGCGTGAGAAAGGTGAATATTGATACTAATATTCGGGAGGCCTTTGTAAAAGGGGTAAGAGAAGTCATAGACAAAAATCCTCAGGAGATTGACCCAAGAAAAATCTTAGGTCCGGCCAAAAAAGCGATGACTGCTATTATTCAAGAAAAAATCCGGCTGTTTGGAAGTGCCGGCAAGGCCTAAAGAAAACTTGGCTTGCGCTAAGCCTCAGGTGCTTGCGCACCCGAATGTTCTAGCATTGTGCTTTTTCAATGCGTAGAAATTCCAGTCCTTTAGGGGAAGCCTTAGTTGCACTTAGATCTATCAGAAAGAGGTTATGCTTTCTGATAGATTAATAAAGAGAGCAGGGATGCCCTGCTCTTTAAACTTCGCATACATGGAATAAAAAGTTAAAAATGCTAAATGGAGGTGCTTTGCACTTTGCTATTTTTTTTGGATAGTGCCAACATTGAGGAGATTAAACAAGCAAATGACTGGGGTGTTATTTCCGGAGTTACCACCAACCCTTCTTTAATTGCTAAAGAAGGCCGGAATTTTCAGGAGGTGGTAAAAGAAATCACAGCCATTGTGGATGGTCCCATTAGCGCGGAGGTTATTTCATTAGAGAGTGCCAAAATGATTGAAGAAGCAAGGGCACTGGCAAAAATCCATCCTAATATCGTTATTAAAATCCCCATTACTGCCGAAGGGTTAAAGGCCACCAAAGCATTGAGCCGGGAGAATATTAAGGTAAATATGACCCTGGT
This sequence comes from Bacillota bacterium, assembly GCA_050952465.1. GTDB lineage: Bacteria > Bacillota > Dehalobacteriia > Dehalobacteriales > Dehalobacteriaceae > DUPU01. Next base: position 70,702 of record JBMNKZ010000008.1, read on the forward strand.
GTTTTCCACGAATCAGGCACTTTTAGCAGCTCGGTCTGGTGCCGCTTTTGTCAGTCCTTTCGTGGGACGTTTAGATGATATTAATCAGGATGGGATGAGCTTAATTGAGGAGACGGCGGTTGTTTTTAGGAATTATCAATTAACCACCCAAATCATTGCCGCCAGTATCCGACATCCCCTTCATGTAACCCAGGCGGCCTTATTGGGGGCGGATATTGCCACCATTCCCTTTAAGGTTTTGAAGCAGATGGTAAAACATCCTTTGACGGATGCCGGGATCGAAAGATTTTTAGCTGATTGGGAAACAGTTAAGAATATTTAAAATATAGATAATTGTTTTTGGAGGGAGAAACCTAATGGAGAGAGAACTTACTTTAGAATTTGTCAGGGTGACAGAAGCGGCTGCTTTGGCATCTGCCAGATGGATGGGCCGAGGAGATAAAATTGCCGCCGATGACGCGGCAGTAAAAGCCATGCGGGCAGTTTTTGACACCATTGCCATGAATGGTACAGTGGTAATTGGCGAGGGAGAAATGGATGAAGCCCCCATGCTTTATATTGGAGAGAGGCTGGGACATTCTGCCAAGCCGAAACTTGATGTGGCTGTTGACCCCCTGGAAGGGACAAATCTGGTGGCCAAAGGGTTAAACGGTGCTATTGCGGTCTTAGCCGTAGCGGAAGCGGGGTGCCTCCTTCATGCTCCGGATATGTATATGGATAAAATTGCCGTTGGGCCGGCTGCAAAAGGGAAAATCAACCTGGATGCCCCTGTGCGGGATAATCTAAAGGCGGTGGCTGCTGCCTTAAAAAAATCTATTAATGACTTAACTGTGGTGATTTTAGATCGGGAACGGCATGCTAAGCTAATTAGGGAAGTCAGAGAATGTGGAGCGCGCATCATGCTAATTACTGACGGAGATGTTTCTCCTGCGGTGGCCGCCGCTGTGGAGGGCTCCGGAGTGGATATGATGATGGGAATCGGCGGTGCCCCGGAGGGGGTAATTGCAGCTGCTGCTTTAAAATGCTTAGGGGGAGAAATGCAGGGAAGATTAGTGCCCTCTAATGAGGAGGAGTATAACCGCGCTTTGACTATGGGTATCGGCGATGTCAATCGTCTTTTAACCATGGATGATTTGGTGCGGGGAGATGATGTGATTTTCAGTGCCACCGGTATTACGGACAGCAGTTTGCTGAAAGGTGTGGCTTATAATGCCGCCGGTGCGAAGACCTATTCTTTGGTGATGCGGGCGAAAACAGGTACCATTAGATTTGTGGAAGCTACCCACATATTCGCTAAGAAACCACTTGTGGAAAAGTTGAATATCAAGTGCTAAAAGATAAACTTCTTAGAAACAGCTTAAAATTTTAGATTACAATAATTTAAATATTTTTGATAATATTGACTAAAAAACTTTTTTGGTGATATACTATATTTAAGTGAAAGTCTTTCAGCTTCGCTGGAAGACTTTTTTAATCTATCAATTCTGGTGCGCAGGCACCTGGGGCTTGGAGCAAGCCAAGTTTTTCTTTTTAGTATCTCAGCGATATTCCCACGTATTATTCTTCCACTTCTTAAATCAAGAGTACAGCAGTTGTTTACATTTCTGACTTTTCCTAAGGATATTTTCTTGATTTCTATTGAGCCTTAGAGAGGGAGAATCATAATAAATGGAATGCCGGCACTGGTTTTGTTTAGAATTTTATTTTGAGAAGGCTGAACCGGATTGCCGTCGTCCTGACATTTCTTGCTTTAATTGGTTAACTACCTCTATTTATTTTAGGACAACCTTTGGTATTTCTTTCAGCTTATCCAATGTGAAGAGTTTAAGTGGTTCCATTTTTTATTTTGATTAAATTATATTAAATTTTAGGAGGTTTATATGTCAGTTACGGATTTGGAAGCCAAGACTATGGCGGAACTGTATAAAATCGGCCGAGAATTGGAAATTCCGCGGTATTATCAGTTGCATAAAAAAGAATTGATTTTAGAAATTATGAAGGTAAAAACGGAGAAGGACGGCTTGCTATTTGCCAAGGGGATACTGGAGCGGTTGCCTGACGGTTTTGGTTTCTTACGTCCTACCGGTTATCTACCCAGCGGGGAGGATATGTATGTTTCCCCTTCTCAGATTCGGCGCTTTGATTTGAGAACCGGGGACTGTGTGGCAGGACAAATCAGGAAACCTAAGGATAATGAAAAATATTATGCCCTTCTTCGGGTCGAATCAGTTAATGATGCTGATCCGGAATTATCTTCGGAAAGATCTCACTTTGAAGGTCTAACCCCCATTTATCCCGAAGAAAGAATTACCTTGGAAACCAAGGAAGCCGATCTTTCTACCAGAATAATCGACTTAATTGCTCCCCTGGGAAAAGGGCAAAGAGGTCTAATTTTAGCACCTCCCAAAGCAGGAAAAACCACTCTGCTAAAAAAAATTGCCAACAGTATCAGCCAAAATTATCCTGAAATACATTTAATAATTTTGCTCATCGATGAGCGTCCCGAGGAAGTAACGGACATTTCCCGCTCTGTAAAAGCAGAGGTTGTCAGTTCAACTTTTGATGAACTGCCGGAAAACCACGTAAAGGTAGCGGATATGGTATTAGAGAGGGCAAAAAGGCTGGTGGAACATAAGCGGGATGTGGTAATTCTTTTGGACAGCTTAACAAGGCTCTCCCGAGCTAATAACCTGGTGATTCCCCCCAGCGGACGGACTCTTTCCGGAGGATTGGATCCCATTTCTTTGCATAAACCTAAGAGATTTTTTGGTGCTGCCCGGAAGGTAGAAGAAGGGGGCAGCCTGACAATTCTGGCGACAGCTTTGGTGGAAACAGGAAGTAGAATGGATGATGTTATTTTTGAAGAATTCAAAGGCACGGGTAATATGGAACTGGTGTTAGATCGGAAATTAGCAGAGAGACGGCTCTTTCCTGCTATCGACGTAAAAAGGTCAGGAACAAGAAGAGAGGAACTGCTTTTAACTAAAGAGGAAATTGACTTAATGTGGCACTTCCGGAAAATTTCCGCTTCTATGAATAGTATTGAAGTGACGGAAATGCTAATTGATGCTATGGATAAAACTAAAACAAATGCGGACTTATTAAGGGCTTTGCCTAAACTGTTTCCGGAGTAAAAGCACCCCTGAAATAACTCCCTCCGTCGGCTGAGCCGCCACCTCCCTCAGAGAGGGAGTTTTTTTATTCCCCTCTTAGAGGTGGATGTAATGTATATTTTGCTGTTTTTTCGTCAAATATATATGGCGAGTGGTTATAGGAAGGAGTTGGAATTTATGACAAAAGCCACTAATTATGCCTTAGCGGTGTTGGTTATTGCCATTTTGACGATGGTGTTAGTACCCTTAAATACTTCAGCCGAGAGTAATGATACCTATCGGACTGCCTATTATGTTAAAGCCGGTGATACTCTGGACACTATTTGCCGCAATTACGGTTTAGATACTGAATTAGTGGCAGCAATGAATAATATAGATCCGGGACTACGGTTTAGCCAGGGAAGAGTAATCTATCTGCCCCGGGAACCAGAGATTAATTATCGTATACAGGAAGGAGATACCTTATGGAGTATTGCCCAAAAATATCGCGTTGATGTAAACTATTTATTGAGCATAAATAAAATAGGAAATCCTTCCGGAATGCAAATTGGACAGGTTATCCGGATTCCGGACAGCCGAACTGAGGAATTAGACAGCATCCATCAGGTGCAATTAGCGGGGGGAAAACCGCAACTTCAAGTTGCTTCCCGTTCCTTTGGGTCTTTTCAAATGCCGGTAATGGGAGTGATCAGTTCCGGATATGGCTGGAGGAAAAGCGGTTATCACCACGGGACGGATTTTGCCGCACCAAAAGGTACACCGATTAAAGCCATTAAAGCCGGAAAAGTAATCTTTGCCGGATGGCGCCCCATTTATGGGTATACGGTTACTATTGACCATGGCGATGATGTTAAATCCGTTTATGGGCACGCATCAAAACTCTTTGTTAAAAAAGGACAAAGAGTGGCCCAAGGGCAAATAATAGCTAAGGTGGGCAGTACAGGCCGGTCTACCGGGCCGCATCTTCATTTGGAAATCCATATCGATGGGGAAACCGTTAATCCGGTACGATATCTGCAAAAAAAGTAGAAACTTCTTGACATGAATAGTAAAACTAACATAAAGTTAAGGCGATAATGATAATCGCCTTAACTTTTTTGGGATAAGGGTCAAAAGAAAGACCTTGTCCCCTGATTTTGTAAGGAGCTGATGAAAAATGCCTGATATGCTTTTTGCCCGGACTAACGGTGAGTTAATAGATTTTCCTGGAGCTAGGATGGCCGGAATGACAGGTGATAATATACTTGAGCCAAGTGAAGAAGAATTAATACCATTACCGAAAGGAGCAACCATTACTGCTCTTCCCTACCGGACTCCCGTAGGAATTGATAAAGAAAGGGGAGAATTGATTAACCTTTCAGTTAATCCCTATAAAAGGAAAAAAGAAACAATATGGGCAGTGGGTGCTTTACTCCCTCAAGGGTTTACTAGGACTTATGTTCCAGCTTATACATCTGTTCAGGGTCAAAAAACATTACCCTTATTAGGCTATACCGCCGTGGGAATTTCCCGGGGTCAATTGGTGGTTGCCGCAGTTCAGACTGACGAGCATTTTCTTTGGCATCCGGATAATTATAATACAGCGGATTTAGAGAAGCGAATTATGGAAAAACAAAAGAAATTTCCTAGAAATCGCTTGCTGAAACAATTAGGGATTTGTTCCTTGAAATATGGCTGTTTTACTGCCCAGAATATCTTCTATGGGAGATGGGAAGGGGGGATACCTGTATCCCCGGAATGTAATGCCCGGTGCGTCGGGTGCATTTCCTCTCAACCAGCGGAATGCTGTCCTTCTCCTCAAGGTCGATTGAATTTTGTTCCCCGGGTGGAGGAAATTGAAGAGATAGGCGTAGAGCATTTAAAGAATGGCGCAAAGGCCATTATTAGTTTTGGCCAAGGATGTGAAGGGGAGCCTTCCCTGCAAGGTGACCTGATTGGAGAAAGCATTAAACGCATCCGTCAACAGACGGAGCAGGGAACAATAAACATGAATACTAATGCCGGACATAAGCTAAAGATGAAAAAAATTATCGATGCCGGGATTGATTCCATCCGGGTGAGTATGATCAGCCCTACGGAGGAAGTCTATCAGGCTTACCATCGGCCCCAAAATTATCAGTTGGGTGATGTGGTGGAATCATTAATTTATGCCAGGGAAAGGGGAGTCTATACTTCTTTGAATCTTCTGAGTTTCCCCGGGTTTAACGATGATGAAGGGGAAATTGCCCGGCTTATTGATTTATTAAGAAAGACCGGTGTTAAGAAAGTGCAGTTTCGCAATTTGAATATCGATCCGGATTACTTTTTGTCAATTCTCCCTCATAAGGAGTATCACCCCATTGGGATTCCTCGGATGATTAATGTTTTAAAAAATGAATTACCCCATTTAGAAATCGGTAATTATTCAAGAGCAGTGCAAAAAACAATGCACAGTACAAAGTGTATAGCTGACGATGAATAGAACGGTTAATTTTTATCCTGCTTGTTAGTCCTTTACAAAAAACTTACAGCATGCTATAATATTGCACGTTGAACATATAATGGTCAAGTTTGGGAAGAAAAGAGGTGACGGGCATGAAGGACGGTATTCATCCGAAATACCAGGAAGTAGAAGTTGTATGCGCATGCGGAAATAAATTTACTACCGGTTCAACCAGAAAGAACATTAAGGTGGAAGTTTGCTCCCAATGTCACCCCTTCTACACAGGAAGCAAACGATTGCTTGTGGAACAAGGTGGGCGTGTTGATAAATTTAAGAAGAAATACGGCATAAAATAGTAGCAGGGCATAGGTGCTCTGCTCTTTCTATATATATTTCGAAAAAAGTTTAAAAACCCTTGCGAGATAATTCTGCTGTCTTGCTAGCCTTGTCTCATTTATGTATAATAGTCTTTTAGAAAGAAGGTGCTAAGATGGCAAAACCTTTTCAATATGGGGGTCAGGCCGTAATCGAAGGTGTGATGATGCTGGGTGCCGGGGGAAGTGCTATTGCGGTGCGGAAGCCATCAAATGAAATTGTTCTGAAAGAAAGTACCCGGGTTCCCTTAAGAGAAAGATTTCCTATACTGAAATGGCCTATTTTTCGAGGTTGTGTCAGTTTATTTGAATCCTTAATTATCGGTATGCAGGCCATCACCTGGTCTGCCAGTCAGGTTGGTGAAGCCGAAGAGGAAAAATTAACCCCTTGGGAATTGACGATAACAGTTCTTATTGCCATCGGAGCAGGAGTCGGCATGTTTATTATTCTTCCTGTATCTGCTGCCTCCTTTGCCCTTCCTGTGATCGGCCCTTTTGGGCGAAGTGCCTTGGAAGGGTTGATTCGAGTAGCCCTCTTTTTAGGCTATGTTTATGCCATTGGACAAATGAAAGATATTCAGCGGATTTTTGCTTATCATGGGGCAGAGCATAAAACTATTGCTGCATTTGAGGCGGGGGAAGAACTAATTCCGGAAAACGCCAAGAAATATAGCAGAATTCATCCCCGATGCGGTACCAGCTTTATTCTGATGGTCATGATTCTCATGATTTTAATTTTTACCTTTGTCGGCCAAACAGGAGCGTTTATGCGGGTGATTATTAAAATCTTGATGATGCCGGTAGTAGCAGGTCTGGCTTATGAAGTAATTAAGTTTTCTGGCCGGCATTCCGGGTCTAAGCTCGTGCAGGTTTTGATTGCACCGGGTATGTGGTTGCAAAAGCTAACCACCCGGGAGCCGGATGATGCCCAGCTGGAAGTGGCGATTGCCGCATTAAAGGCGGTTCTGCCAAAAGATGAGCCTTAGTTAACTAACTAACCTACCAACAAACAAACTAACTAACCAACTCGTTAATGAGGTGAAAAAATGATAGAAAAGCTGCAAGCTTTGGAAGACAAATATGAGGAATTGACCAAATTAATCAGCGATCCAGCCGTGATTGCTGATCAAGGTGAATGGAAAAAACATGTTAAGGCGCATGCTGATTTGCAAGATGTAGTGAATGCCTTCCGGGAATATAAAAAAGCAAATTCCGATTTAGCAGATGCCAAGGAAATGTTGAAAGATCAAATTGATAATGACTTCCGGGAAATGGTGGAAATAGAAATAGATGAATTAAAGGAGCGGATTGAAAGCTTAGAAAAACAGCTGACCCTACTCCTTCTCCCCAAGGATCCCAATGATGAGAAGAATGTAATTGTGGAAATAAGGGCCGGAACGGGAGGAGATGAAGCGGGCCTCTTTGCCGGGGATTTGTTTAAAATGTACTCTCGTTATGCGGAAAAAAAGAATTGGCGCATGGAAATTTTGGAAGCCCATTACACTGACTTAGGCGGGTTTAAAGAAGTAATTTTTATTATCGAAGGAAAAGGTGCCTACAGCAAGCTGAAATATGAAAGCGGTGTTCATCGGGTACAAAGAGTGCCCGATACCGAAGCCAGCGGCCGTGTGCATACCTCTGCGGCAACGGTAGCGGTGCTTCCGGAAGCGGAAGAGGTAGAAGTGGAGATTAATCCTAATGATATCCGGGTGGATGTTTTTTGCTCCAGCGGTCCGGGGGGCCAATCGGTAAATACCACCCAATCGGCAGTACGCATCACCCATATTCCTACCGGCATCGTAGTATCCTGCCAGGATGAAAAATCCCAGATCAAAAATAAAGAAAAGGGGATGCGGGTATTAAGGGCGAGACTTTTGGAAAAATACCAGGAGGAACAGCAAGGAGAACTGGCCAGTGCCAGAAAAACCATGGTGGGATCAGGAGACCGGTCTGAACGGATTCGTACCTATAATTTTCCTCAGGGGCGGGTCACCGACCACAGGATTGGTTTGACCCTGCATAAACTGGAGTGGATTCTCCAAGGAGATTTGGACGAAATCATCGAAGCACTCAGTACTAATGAGCAAGCGGAGAAGTTAAAGCAGGTTGACTAATGCTAGGATGATATTTATGAAAGATGATACCAACGAAGGACGATGATAAAAAATTCGGATTATAGAATTAATCTCTTGGGCCAGACGGATACTAGAGGCAAAGGGCAGGGAAAATGCCCAAAAAGAAGCTGAGATACTGCTTTCCCATTGTTTGGGAGTTTCCTTTAAACTTTTGCTGACCAAATTAAATGAGCCGGTTTCTCTGCCTCAAGAAAAAGATTTTCGGCAATTGGTATGGAAACGCACCGAAGAATATCCTTTACAATATTTAACCGGCACCCAAAACTTTATGTCTCTGGAATTTGAGGTAAACGAAAGAGTCCTGATTCCCCGTTGGGATACGGAAATTCTGGTGGAGAAGGCTCTGGAACTGATGAAGAGGCGAAGCAATCCCCGAGTAGTTGATGTGGGGACAGGAAGCGGTGCCATTGCCGTAAGTCTGGCAAAATTTAATGCTGAGAGTTGGGTTTTTGCTCTGGATATTTCACCGGAGGCTTTGGACGTGGCAAAAGGAAATGCCTCCCGTCACAGGGTAAAGGAAAGGATTACTTTTCTTTCCGGAGACCTTCTGGAACCAATTTTAAATATGCCGAAAAACACACTTGACGATCATAAATTCAAGTTTGATTTGGTTGTGTCAAACCCCCCCTATATCTCCCGGGGAGAAATTAAAAACTTACCCCAAGATGTGCAAAAAGAACCTTACTTGGCTTTGGACGGTGGGGAAGATGGGTTAAACGTTTATCGTAATTTACTTCCCCAGGCGAAAAAAGTCTTAAAGCCGGGAGGATACGTTTTATTGGAAATTGGCTGTGATCAAGCTGAAGATGTAAAAGAAATTTGCCGGGTAAACGGTTTTCAAAATGTATCGGTCTTTCGGGATTATGGCGGAAGAGACAGGGTGATATCCGGTAGTTTTAAGGGGTGAAAAAGTGTCCCAAGAAAAGATATTAGTGAGACCCACCCGGTCAAAAAAGCTGTGGTGGGAACTTTTTTTCAGCTTTTTTATCATCGGTGGTTTTACCGTTGGCGGCGGTTGGGCGATGCTGCCGTTAATTGAACGGGAAATAGTCGAAAAGAAAAAATGGATGGATTCTGAGAATTTTATGGATCTAGTTGCCGTGGCTCAATCAGCTCCCGGAGTTTTAGCTGTAAATATGGCAGTTTCAGTAGGCTATCAGCTGGCGGGAGTTATCGGAGCTGTGGCAGCTACTATTGGAGCAGTCTTTTTTTCTTTTCTGATCATTATTCTCATTGCTGTGTTCCTGACAAATTTTCAGGATAATCAATATATCCAAAGTTTTTTTCGTGGGGTTGCCCCGGCTGTCACCATGCTTTTGCTATCCGCCGCCATTAACATCGGCAGAAAGGTAATCAAAGATAAAGCAGGAATTGCTTTGGTGGTGATCGGCTTACCTTGTCTAATCTGGTTAGGTGTGCATCCTATCTGGACTATTTTTGGGGCCGGAATTTTTGGAGCCCTTTATTACAAACATGTACTGTAGGGGCTGTCGCAAAACAGCGGGAGAATCGTGATTTGCCCCTACATATTGTAGCCCTCTATCCCAAGGAGTGATTAGATGCTGTTACAGTTATTTATCACATTTGCTAAAATTGGTTTGTTTTCTTTTGGGGGCGGTTATGCAATGATTCCCCTAATAGAAAAAGAGGTTGTTCGGATTCATCAGTGGCTTACCCTGCCGCAAATGGTGGATATTATTGCTGTGGCAGAAATGACACCGGGCCCTGTGGCTGTGAATATAGCCACCTTTGTGGGCTACAAGACGGCCGGGTTTTGGGGGGCGTTTGTTGCTACCTTTGGTGTTATTTTCCCCTCATTTTTGATTGTGCTAATGATTGCCAGGACTTACAGCAAGTTTAAGGAGATGGAAGTTTTCCAGCGGATTTTGAAGGGGATCCGACCCATGGTGGTAGCCCTGATAGGAAGTGCCGCATATGTTATTGCCCAGATGGCGATAATTGATATAAAATCATTTTTTATTGCATTAATTTCACTGGGAATATTTCTATTTACCAAAATATCGCCCCTGGTAGTGATTTTGGCGGCCGGTTTATGCGGAATAATTCTTTTTGCTCTGTGATTTATCTTTTAAAATTCAGACGGGGTGGACAAGTTGAAAACAGAATATGTAAAAGTTGACCCAGAAAAAATAGACCAGGTAATTTTGAAAAAAGCGGGGGTTTTATTGCGCCGGGGAGAGGTTGTCGCCTTCCCCACGGAAACGGTTTACGGCTTAGGGGCTAATGCTTTAGACCCGGATGCGGTACAAAAAATCTTTTTAGCGAAAGGCCGGCCTAATGACAATCCATTGATTGTCCATGTGGCAGACTCGGCTCAGCTAAGGCCTTTGGTTAAGGGAATTTCCCCGAAAGCGCACCACTTAATACATGATTTTTGGCCGGGGCCTTTGACTTTGATATTCCCTAAAAGTGATTTGGTACCAAAAGAGGTTACTGCGGGCTTAAATACAGTAGCAGTGCGGATGCCCAAGCATCCGGTGGCTTTACAGCTGATCAAAGAAGCGGGGGTACCCATTGCGGCACCCAGTGCCAATACTTCCGGCTTGCCGAGCCCTACGGAGGGGAAGCATGTATTGGCAGATCTAAAAGGTAAAGTTCCTCTAATTATTGACGGGGGGAAAACTGAAGTTGGCTTGGAATCTACCGTGATAGACTTAACTGTGGAACCACCTTTAATTTTAAGACCTGGGGGAATTACTCTCGAGGAAATTAAAGAATCGATTGGAAAGGCAGCATTTGATCCCGGGCTTAGTAATAACCCGGATCTGGGTAATAATGAAATTCCCCGTTCTCCCGGTATGAAATATACTCATTATTCTCCTGAAGCGGATGTGTTTATCATCAATGGGCCGGAAGAGGATAGGGCAGATAAAGTTATTACCGTGTCTCATAGATTGACTAAAGAAGGAAAGAAGGTAGCGCTTCTCCTTTCGGAAGAAACGGGGAGAGAGGTTGGTGGGAAAGTATCTCCCTGTTATTTTGAGGTATTGGGCTCAAAAAATAACCTTTCTTTAGTGGCCCATCGTCTTTTTTCCTCCTTACGCCATGCGGATCTTCATGGTGCCGATATTGTTTTAATCGAAGCGTTTTCTGACCAAGGTATAGGGGCGGCCGTAATGAACAGAATTCGCAAGGCGGCGGGTAATCAGGTTATAAATTAATAAAATGTGAATATTTTTGAAGTAAAATGTTTTCGTGAGGGTAAATATGGAAACAATTTTGCTTTATAGTATTCTGGCAGGTTTGGCCACCTGTTTTGGTGGCCTAATCGTCGTAGTGATTCAAAATTCAGGAGAAAGGTTTTTGGCGACTACTTTAGGCTGCGCGGCTGGTATTATGTTTGGGGTCGCCATATTGGATTTGATTCCTTCCGCCTGGGTCTACGGTACCCCAATGAGGTTTTTTTCCGGGCTGTTAACGGGGATTTTGCTCCTAAAAACCTTAGATTTAATCTTATCCAGAATTACTTTAGGTGTTTCCAAAGCCCGAGATCGCATTTATTTACTTAACATGGGCTATTTAGTAGCCATTGGCATTGCCCTTCACGATTTACCCGAGGGCATGGCTATTGCCGTGGGCTACGAAGCGGCGGACCAGTTGGGATTATTAATTGCCGTGGCTATCGGATTACATAATATTCCGGAAGGGATGGCGATTTCCGTACCCTTAAAGATGAGTGGTATGCGCGGACGGGGTATCATCCTCATTACTGCTTTTACCAGCCTCTTTACTCCTTTAGGAACTTTGGTGGGGATGGCCTTAGTTTCTTTTTCTCAATATTTTATTTCTTTTTTGCTGGCGGCGGCTGCCGGGGCCATGCTTTATATTGTTTTTGGAGAAATTGGGCCGGAGTCCAGACGAAGGCATCCTAATTTCGCCAGATTGGGTATTCTTACTGGGATTCTCGTCATTTTGTTTGTTTCATTGCATCATTAAGTGAGAGGAAATTGCAAAAACTGGGCAAACCAATAAGGACAGGGACAGGTTAAATACTGATAAAAAGAAAATCAGCACATAATATTGATTAAATAACGGCGGAGGATTCCATAAATGAGTTTGTTGACGCTATTATTAGTAGCATTGGCATTGGGAACGGATGCATTTGCCCTGGCAGTAGGCATTGGGGTTACAGGAATCAGAAAAAACAGAATTATCTTAATTTCCATTGTGGTATGTTTGTTTCATGTCTTTATGCCTTTGATTGGTCTGGGGATTGGTACGGTTTTGGGCAACCTCATCGGAGATATCGCTACCGTAATTGGGGCAGTAGTATTAATTCTTATTGGCTTGAATATGTTATGGGAAGTGCTAAAAGAGCGCACTCAGAAGTTTTCTTTTTCTCAAGCAAAGAAAAGGCTGGATCTATCCGCAAGAAAGAGCACGTCGGTGGATTCTTTTTGGGGGTTAATTATGCTGGCGGCCAGTGTCAGTATTGATGCATTAAGTGTAGGTTTTGGCCTTGGAGCCTTAAAGGCACAAATTTGGGGTACCGTACTGGTTTTAGGTATTGTGGCGGGTATCATGACAGCTTTAGGATTCTATCTGGGCCGGGGACTGGGCAGTTGGATGGGAGAAAAAGCGGAAATCGCTGGAGGGATAATTTTAGTGGCGGTGGGCACAAAACTACTGTTTTAGGGGGTTAAGAAAAAATGGACAAGGAGTTAAAAATTCTTTTTGTATGTTCCGGCAATACTTGCCGAAGCAGTATGGCAGAAGCAATTGCCAAGAAAAAAATAAAGGAAATGAACTTCAACGGGGACGGCGGGGAAAAGATAAAAATTATGTCAGCCGGAACAGGAGCATTTCCGGGCAGCCCGGCTTCGCCTCAGGCTGTGGAGGTACTGAAAAGGAAGGATATTGATTTAACTGATCACAAATCTCAAAGAATATCGCCTGACATGCTGGACAAGGCAGATTTTATTTTCACAATGACTGTAATTCAAAAACAGCAGGTTTTATTTATGAATCCAGCAGCGAAAGGAAAAACATTTACCTTAAAGGAGTTTGCCTACCCCGATTCCCTAGATGATTTAAATATTGCAGATCCTTATGGGGGAGATGTGGACTGTTATGAAAAATGTGCAGAACAATTAGAGGCGGCCATTCAAAAAATGTTAGACAGGATTTTCGAGTAAGATATTGGACGAAATGATTTTAGAGGAATTTGTATTTTTTTGTAGAAATATTTTTAGGCTAAAATTTAAATAAACTTGAGTTTTGAACGAGGTGGAGCAAAAATGAAACTTGCCTTAGGCAGCGACCATGGGGGATTTAGATTAAAAGAAATAGTGAAAGATTACCTGGAAAAAGAAAATATTCCTTATGAGGATTTTGGTGCTTTCAGTGAAGATTCCGTTGATTATCCGGATTTTGCGGAAAAAGTAGCGGAAAAAGTAGCGGCCGGACAATTTGACAGGGGCATTTTAATCTGTGGGACAGGCATTGGCATCTCTATTGCTGCCAATAAAGTTCCCGGCATTCGTGCCGCTTTGTGTCATGACGTTTTTTCCGCTCGGGCTTCCCGGGAGCATAATGACGCTAATATCCTGGCCATGGGAGAGCGGGTCATTGGCCGGGGGCCGGCTTTAGAGGTAGTAAAAGCTTGGCTTCAATCTGACTTTAGCGGAGGGCGTCACAGCCGCCGAATAGAAAAGATTAGTGCAATTGAAAAAAAATATCGGGGATAACTATACTTAAGGGAGAAAGGAATAGATGAAGTAATGAATCACACTGAATTTGTAGAAGAGACTGATGCAGAAATATCCCAGATACTTAAGTTGGAATTAAACAGACAGCGTGGAAAAATTGAGTTGATAGCTTCAGAAAATTTTGTAAGTGAAGCAGTAATGGCTGTCCAAGGTTCGGTTTTAACCAATAAGTATGCGGAAGGATATCCCGGAAAAAGATATTATGGTGGATGTGAATTTGTTGATATGGCGGAGAATTTGGCTAGGGAGCGAGCTAAGGCTTTATTTGGGGCGGAGCATGTCAATGTCCAGCCTCATTCCGGAGCTCAGGCTAATACCGCTGTATACTTAGCACTGCTCAATCCCGGTGATGTGGTTTTGGGAATGAATTTAGCCCATGGTGGGCATTTAACCCATGGCAGTCCTATTAATATTTCCGGAAAGTACTTTAAATTTTTCTCCTATGGGGTTGATCAGGAAACAGAACAGATTGATTATGAAGAGGTGCGGAAGATTGCTTTGGAGTGCCGACCCAAATTAATAGTAGCGGGAGCCAGTGCTTACTCTCGGATCATTGATTTTGCCCGCTTTCAGGAGATTGCCCAAGAAGTAGGGGCTAAATTAATGGTGGATATGGCTCATATTGCCGGTTTGGTGGCAGCAGGTGTCCACCCTAGCCCCGTTCCCTATGCGGATGTAGTTACTACTACCACCCATAAAACCCTTAGGGGGCCTCGGGGGGGCATGATTCTCTGCCGCAAAGAATATGGAAAAGCCATAGATAAGGCGGTTTTTCCCGGTACTCAGGGAGGCCCGCTGATGCATGTTATTGCGGCAAAAGCGGTAGCTTTTAAAGAAGCTATGGAAGACTCCTTTATTGAATATCAGCACCAGGTTATTAAAAATGCCAAACTAATGGCCGAGGAACTCTCCCGATATGGCTTTAGAATTGTATCCGGCGGTACGGATAATCATTTAATGCTTTTGGATTTAAGAAATAAAGGGATTACCGGTAAAGAAGGACAACATATTTTGGATGAAATCGGGATTACCGCTAACAAAAATGCCATTCCTTATGATCCGTTAAGTCCTTTGATAACAAGTGGGGTTCGGTTCGGCACGCCGGCTATAACAACCCGGGGGATGAAAGAAGACGCGGTAAAAACCATTGCCTTTATTATTCATACGGCTCTTTCTTTTCATCAGGATCAGAATAAACTTAAAAGTGCCAAAGATTTGGTGCATACACTAACGGAGCAATATCCTCTATATGCATGAAGGGAATTGTTATGAGAAAAAGTTGGGATCAATATTTTATGGAAATTGCCTATGTAGTTGCCTCCCGTTCTACCTGCTTAAGGCGTTCGGTAGGGGCAGTGGCGGTGAGTGAAGACAATCGAATCTTAGGGACCGGCTATAATGGGGCTCTTCCCGGAGCACCCCACTGCGCTGAGGTAGGCTGTTTGAGAGAAAAGATGAACATTCCTTCCGGCCAGCGTCAGGAAATTTGCCGTGCCCAGCATGCAGAGGCTAATATTTGCAATTTTGCTGCCCGGCATGGAGTGGCATTAAATGGTGCTACGGTGTACGTAACGAACCAGCCTTGCACTACCTGCATTAAAGCGATGGCCACCAGTGGGATTAAAAAAGTTATTTTTGATGGAGATTATCCTGACCCTTTTGCTTGTGAGATTGCCCGAGAAGTGGGTCTGGAATTAATTAAACTAGGGCAGGGGTAATCCCCTGGTTTAAATAAAGAACATAGGGAGAGGGTAAACATGGAACTGAAAACTATCAGCCTGCCAAAATTGAATAATCTTTCCCCTACCATGGAATCTACTGCCTTAAAACTGATGGAAGAAACCGGCGAATTAGCCCAGGCCATTGGCAAATTCCGAGGGTTAAACGGGGAGAAGGTGCAGCTTTCTGACGAGAGGGTCCTTAAAATGATTACCGAGGAATTGTTGGATGTAGCGCAGACGGCAGTTTCCATGATGTTTGTGATTGAAGAAAAGTTTAACCTTAACATTGACGGGGTCGTTGAGGAACATATCGAAAAATTAATTAAAAAAGGATATATTAAAAATGATTAAAGTCTTATCGGTTTTCGGCACCAGGCCGGAGGCAATTAAAATGGCACCGGTTGTGCAAGAGTTAAATAAGCATCAGGAATTAATCCAGGCTAAGGTAGCAGTGACTGCTCAGCACCGGGAAATGCTGGATCAGGTATTGGATCTTTTTCGCATTACCCCGGATTATGATTTAAACCTCATGCGGCACGGCCAAACCCTTTATGATATTACATCCGGAGCCCTTTTAGGTTTAAAAAAAATACTGGAGCAGGAAAAGCCGGATTTGGTTTTGGCACATGGTGATACCACCACTACCTTTGTGGCAGCTTTGGCTGCTTTCTATCAGAAAATTAAAGTAGGTCATGTGGAGGCCGGCTTAAGGACATATGATAAATTCGCGCCCTTTCCGGAAGAAATGAATCGGAAGATGGCGGGGAGCCTCGCTGATTACCATTTTGCTCCGACTAAGACATCTAAGGAAAATTTACTCAGGGAGAATGTGCCGGAGAACTCCATTGTGGTTACCGGGAATACCGTCATTGATGCTCTTTTTCACACCGTGGAAAAACCCTATAATTTTTCCGGTTATCTTAGAGATCAAGTGGACTGGACAAAAAAAATAATCCTTATTACCTGTCATCGCCGGGAGAATTGGGGAGAGCCGATGAAAAGAATCTTCCACGCCATAAGGGAGGTAAAAGAACTTAGACCTGATACCGAGATGATTTTTCCGGTGCATAAAAACCCCCTTGTGGGGGAATTGGCCCAGGAGATATTAGGAAAGATACCGGGAATTCATTTGATTGAGCCTTTGGACTACCAGCCTTTTTCCCAATTGATGGCAAGAAGCTATTTAGTCCTTACTGATTCCGGCGGATTACAGGAAGAAGCTCCTTCCCTAGGGAAACCTGTTTTGGTGCTCCGTGATACCACGGAAAGGCCGGAGGCCATGGAGGCAGGGACGGTAAAACTGGTTGGCACCAATAAAGAAATAATCTTAGAGGAAACACTAAGATTGATTGACGAGCCAAAATATTATGAAAAAATGGCTAATGCCGTTAATCCATATGGTGATGGAAAGGCATCAGGTCGGATTGTCCGGGCTATCATGAGTTTTTTTGGTGAAGATAAGGAAGATTTGAAGGATTTTCAGTATAAGTATTGAATAGTTAATTATTAAATGTTACAAATTAAACAAAAAATCTATGAAATCGCACAAATTTCGACTTGTGCAGAAGGATCACCAAAGCATAAGATTATGGTAATTATCAAAAAGTATTTACATAATCCAATCAATAGAGGTATAATTTATTAGTGAAATAATTTTCAAATTATTAAAAATAATTACTTTACTCTGGCAAAATTAAATACGATCATAGGTGGCAAGCGGATTGACTCAAAATCACAAGGGTAATTTTTTAAAATATGTGCAAGTAACAACTACTTTTGGTATTACTACAGCTTTTAGGATTTATATTTTAGGTATTTTAGCAGGAGGTTGGCTGGATCAAAAATTTGTTACGTCCCCTTGGTTTATGCTATTGGGGGTTCTGCTTGCTGTTTTTTTATCTTTTAAGAGCCTTTTAGAACAACTGTCTAGGGTAGACAATACAAAACAGACAAAGGAAAAATGATATGTGGCAGGATATAGTGATATCATTATTAGTGGGTGTAATATTTGGGTCGGCCGTAGGTATCTTAAACCATTGGCTGGTGTGGTCGGCTCTTAAACAATCGGAACAACTCTCCCCAGCGAAAGCGCGGAATAAAGTCATGGGCCGCTATCTAATCAGGTATGCCATTAACTTTATCACTCTGGCAACTTATCTTTGGCATAAGGATACATATATCCTTATTGGTACAGCCTTAGGTTTAAGCCTAATGGGAAAATTTTTAGCAGTTAAATATTCAATTCTTAAAAAGGAGGTGAAATCATAATGGAAGAACACGCAACAACGGCATTGTTTGATATTTTTGGTTTAAGGGTAAGCAGCTTTGTCACAACCATGTGGGGCCTGATGGCAGTGATCTTGATTATCAGTTATTTTGCCACCAGAAACTTGAAAAAAGTGCCCACCGGGGCGCAAAACGTAATGGAGTATCTTCTCCAGACCTTAATCGGTTTCTTCGCCGGAGTGATGGGAGAAAAAAAGGCCAAGCAATATTTGCCGATAATGGCCACCTTCTTTATTTTTATTTTGTTTTCCAATTACAGCGGTCTTTTACCCATGGCAGGACATTTGCCGGGGCTTGCGGCACCTACCTCCACCCTTAGCGTTACTGCTGGACTGGCCATTGTAGTGTTTTTCTGTACCCATTTTTTTGGAATCAAAGAAAAAGGCTTGGGATATTTTAAGCATTTTCTCCAGCCGGTGGCTTTTTTATTTCCTCTCATGATCATTGAGGAACTTGTCCGCCCTCTTTCTCTTTCTCTCCGACTTTACGGAAATATTTACGGAGAGGAAATGGTTACAGCTCAACTTTTTGCAATGGTACCATTGGGTGTGCCCCTTATAATGCAAATTTTGGGGCTTTTGATGGGTTTAATTCAGGCGTTTGTTTTTACCTTACTCACAGCGGTTTATTTAGGTGGGGCTACGGCAGACCACCATTAATTAGTTCATTTTATTGATAGATTTTGGGAAAGGGGGGAAAACAGAAATGGAAGGTTATATCGCAATTGCAGCTGGGCTGGCTATTGGTATTTCTTCTCTCGGCCCTGGTATCGGACAAGGTATTGCTGCTAAAGGAGCCCTCGAAGGGATGGCCCGTCAGCCGGAAGCTGCCGGTGACATTCGTGTATCTATGATTTTGGCTCTGGCATTTATGGAAGCGTTAACGATTTATGGTTTGTTAATCGCTTTTATGTTAGTTGGTAAATTAGGTTAAGGGATTTAAGCCGTCTGGGGGATTCCCCCCCAGGCGGGCTTAAAAAGAGGGGAGGTAAGCCAATTGCATATTGATTTCCATGATTTAATATGGGCTATAATAAACTTTACTGTTTTGCTAGCCATTTTATATAAATTCCTGTATGGTCCTCTTCTTAAGATGATGGAATCCAGAGAAAATGAAATTAAGAATAATATTACTCAAGCGGAAGAGATGCGAGTCGAGGCAGAAACTTCACGAGTTCAGTTACAAGAGGCTTTGAATAATGCTCGAAAAGAAGCTCAAGAAATAATTAACAATGCCGTTAAAGTTGGGGAAGAAACCAAGAATCAAATTATTTCTGAGGCAAAAGAATCTGCTTTAAGACTCACAGAAAGAGCCCAGGAAGAAATACAGCGGGAGAAAGAACAAGCCTTGGCTGATATTCGTAATGAAGTGGCGAGCTTAGCTGTCTTGGCAGCAGGAAAGATCGTCGGAAAGACAATTACCGCGGATGAACAAAGGAAATTGGTTGATGAATACATCCAAGGGGTGGGCGGTATTCAATGATAAACAAAACGATTGCCAGAAGGTATGCTCAAGCAATTTTTGAGATCGCTCGGGAGAAAAACGCGGTAGACAAATTCGGCGAGGATTTAAAGTCAATTGTGCAACTTATCGAAGAAAATGAAGATATTAAGAAAATTGTTTACGGTCGTCTGGTGCCGATAGAAGCTAAAAAAGAAATCCTGGGGATAATTATTTCTCCGGAAACGGATCAGATGATGGTTAACTTTATTTATCTGGTATTGGATAAGGCCCGGGAGCAGTATTTAACCGGGATAGTTGATGCCTATCTACAATTAGCGGCGGAAGAAAAGAAGATTTTACCTGCAGAAGTTCTATCGGCCATTCCTCTGACTGAGGATCAGGTGCTGAGGCTGGAAGATAAATTCTCAGAAATTACCGGCCAAAGGGTTAAAGCAGAGATCAGAGTGGAACCGCAACTTTTAGGGGGCATCACGGTCAGGATCGGCGATATTGTCTATGACGGCAGTATTAGCAAAAAGTTAGATTTGTTAAAAGAACACCTCCAACAGGATACAGTTGGGAAGATAGGGGTGAGGCAATAAATGGGTATCAGACCTGAAGAAATCAGTTCGATTCTCAAACAGCAAATTGAAAAATATCAAGCTGACGTAGATGTGACTGAAGTTGGAACAGTGTTGACCGTGGGGGACGGTATCTGTCGGATCTACGGTATGCAAAATGCCATGGCCGGGGAGTTGGTTAAATTCTCTAACGGGGTTTCCGGCATGGTATTAAACTTAGAAGAAGATAATATCGGTTGTGTTATTTTTGGCCCTTACACGGAGATTCAAGAGGGAGACGAAGTAAGACGTACCGGCCGGGTAATGGAAGTGCCTGTCGGAGAGGCTCTAATTGGCCGGGTGGTTAATCCTTTGGGTGAACCCTTGGATGGTAAAGGCCCCATTATAACAGAAACTTTCCGAGCGGTAGAATCACCAGCACCCGGTGTAGTGAAACGACGCTCTGTGCATGAGCCTTTACAGACAGGATTAAAAGCTATTGATGCTTTAGTACCTATTGGCAGAGGCCAGCGTGAATTGATAATTGGGGACAGACAGACAGGTAAGACGGCTCTGGCAATTGATACTATCATTAATCAAAAAGGTAAGGGCGTTATTTGTATTTATGTAGCCATCGGTCAAAAAGCATCTACTGTGGCCGGGGTTGTGCAGAAATTAGAGCAATATGGTGCCATGGAATATTCTATCGTAGTATCAGCTACAGCCAGTGAACCAGCTCCCCTTTTATATATTGCTCCCTATGCAGGTGCATCTATGGGTGAGTATTTTATGTATAAAGGGGGACACGTGCTGATTGTTTATGATGACCTTTCCAAACAGGCAGCAGCTTATCGTGAATTATCCTTGCTTTTAAAGAGACCACCAGGACGGGAAGCTTTCCCGGGGGATGTTTTTTATCTCCACTCCCGCCTTTTAGAGAGAGCAGCAAAGCTTAGCGACGATATGGGAGGCGGGTCTATGACAGCCCTGCCTATCATTGAGACTCAGGCTGGTGACGTTTCTGCTTATATTCCGACCAATGTGATTTCTATTACCGACGGTCAAATTTTTCTAGAATCAGATCTGTTCTTTTCAGGTGTACGACCTGCCATTAACGTAGGTATATCCGTATCTAGGGTAGGGGGAGCAGCTCAGGTAAAAGCGATGAAGCAGGTTGCGGGCAGGCTCAGAATGGACTTGGCTCAATACCGGGAGTTAGCAGCGTTTGCCCAGTTTGGCTCAGATATGGATAAAGTAACTTTGGCAACCTTAGCCCGGGGAGAAAGAATGGTGGAAATCCTTAAGCAGGACCAGTATTCTCCCATGCCGGTGGAAGAACAGGTTGTAGCAATTTTTGCCGCGGGAAATGGTTTCTGTGACGATCTTAATGTGCATAGGATTTTAGATTTTGAAAAAGGTTTATTAAATTACTTGAAATCTGCCCGGGGAGAAATTCTGGAAACTATCCGGACGGAGAAGAAGCTTTCTGACGAAACGATTGAAAAGTTAAAAGCAGCCATCAGTGAATTTAAAAAATCTTTCGTATAAAACAAAATTTAATGAGAGTTGAATTTTACTAATAAACTAGAAAAATCTATGTGTGGTAAGTTTGCCACCAATAAACCGAAAAAGGTGGTGAAACAGTATGGCAAGTGCGCGGGACATTAGAAGGCGGATCCGCAGTGTGAAGAGTATGCAGCAGATTACGAAGGCGATGAAAATGGTGTCTGCCGCCAAGTTAAGAAAAGCTCAAACCAGCGTCATTGCCGCCCGTCCTTATGCCATTAAAATTAAGGAAGTATTAGGGCGTCTGGTGGGAATGGGAGAAGATTATGCCCATCCTTTACTAGAGGTACGGGAGGTAAAAAAGATTGGTCTGGTGGTCATTACCGGAGACCGGGGCTTGTGCGGGGGTTTTAATGCCAATATCATTAGGCTCGCGGAACACTTTATTAATGATACCAAAGAGGACGTAGCTCTTGTCCCTATTGGAAAAAAGGGCCGGGATTATTTTCGGCGTCGGGGCCGGGAAATCACCGAAGAATATACTAATATCGGAGACAACCCTACCTTTATTCAGGGGAAAGAATTAGCCAAACGTCTTATGGCTCTGTATAGTGAAGGTGTTTTCGATGAAATATACCTGATGTATTCTGAGTTTAAATCCGCTATGTCCCAAAAGCCGGTCACCATGAAACTTTTCCCGGTGGAACCGGCAATGGAAGAAAACACAAAAGGTGTGGAGTATATCTATGAACCTTCAAAGGCAGGTGTCATGGACAATTTACTTCCTGCTTATGTAGAAACCATTGTATATCGGGCCTTATTGGAATCAAAAGCCAGTGAGCACGGGGCCAGAATGACTGCCATGAGTTCAGCAACGGATAATGCCGGGGAGATTATTGCAAAGCTTACTTTAAATCTGAATCGAGCCCGTCAAGCGGCGATTACCACAGAGATTTCGGAAATTGTGGGCGGAGCTGCGGCATTACAATAGCGGCAGGGGAACGTTTCGTTTGCCAAGAACTCAGTTTATGAAGGTGTAAGGGAGGTTTAAGATAGTGGCAATAGGTAAAGTTAAACAAATTATTGGCCCGGTTGTTGATATTGAGTTTCCTGCCGGCCAGCTTCCTGATATTTATAATGCGGTGAAGATTAAAAACGATGATCAGATCAACATTACCTTGGAAACCATGCAGCATTTAGGGAATAACACGGTACGCTGCGTTGCGTTGTCCTCCACCGACGGTTTGCAAAGGGGGATGACTGCTGAGGATACCGGGAATCCCATTTCCGTCCCGGTAGGACGGGCAACTTTAGGCCGGATGTTTAATGTGATTGGGGAACCTATTGATGGGATGGGTCCCATCGATGTTAAGGAAACACTGCCCATTCACCGGGCTGCCCCTGCTTTTGAAGAACTGGAACCATCCACGGAAATTTTGGAAACAGGGATTAAAGTGGTAGATCTATTGGCTCCTTATGCCAAAGGGGGTAAAGTCGGTCTTTTCGGTGGTGCCGGGGTAGGGAAAACCGTTTTAATCATGGAATTGATCCGTAATATTGCTTATGAGCACGGTGGATTCTCTGTTTTCTCCGGTGTGGGTGAGCGAACCAGAGAAGGTAATGACTTGTGGAATGAAATGAAAGAGTCCGGAGTTATTGAAAAAACAGCTCTGGTATTCGGTCAAATGAATGAGCCCCCAGGTGCCCGTTTAAGGGTAGGGTTGACGGGTCTGACCATCGCGGAATCTTTCAGGGACGGGGAAGGTCAGGACGTATTGCTCTTTATTGATAATATTTTCCGGTTTACCCAGGCTGGTTCTGAAGTTTCCGCCCTTCTGGGCCGGATGCCTTCCGCGGTAGGTTATCAGCCCACCCTGGCCACAGAAATGGGTGCTCTTCAGGAGCGGATTACTTCAACGAAAAAAGGTTCTATTACTTCCGTTCAGGCTATTTATGTGCCTGCCGACGACTTGACCGACCCGGCTCCGGCGACGGCTTTCGCCCACCTGGATGCAACTACGGTTTTGTCTCGTCAGATTGTGGAGTTAGGGATCTATCCGGCCGTTGACCCATTGGATTCCTCTTCTCGGATTCTTGACCCGAGAATATTAGGGGAAGAGCATTATCAAGTAGCCCGGGCAGTTCAGGGAGTACTCCAGCGTTATAAGGAACTACAGGACATTATCGCCATCATGGGGATGGACGAATTGTCTGAAGAGGATAAAATTATTGTTGGCCGAGCGAGAAAGATTCAAAGATTTTTATCGCAGCCCTTCCACGTGGCGGAAGCATTTACTTCCGTGCCGGGGAAATATGTTCCTTTAAAAGATACCATTAAAGGATTTAAAGAAATTATTGAAGGGAAACATGACGCCTTACCGGAACAGGCCTTCCTAATGATGGGGACCATCGAAGAAGTGGTGGAAAATGCAAAACGGTTTGAAGGGCGTGGTTAAAAAATGGCGGAGAAGTCCATTAAATTTGAGGTTGTTACTCCGGAAAAAATAGTGTTCTCAGCGGAAGTTGATTCATTGATCGTACCTGCTGCTTTAGGATATTTAGGTATTCTACCGAATCATGCTCCAATGGTGACAGCCCTGGATATAGGGGTAATTAAATTTAAAACAGAAGGTAAAACAAAAAAAATGGCCATCAGCGGCGGCTTCATGGAAGTGATCAACAATAAGGCGGTAGTGTTGGCGGATACAGCCGAGTTGGGGGATAAAATCGATCTGGCTAGAGCTGAGGAAGCGAAAGAAAGGGCCAAGAAGCGTCTTTCTGAGCGGGCGGAGGATTTAGATGTCAGACGCGCAGAACTGGCCTTAAAACGAGCCATGAGCAGAATTAAAGCCGCCCAATAAAAAAAATTACGCCAAAAAGGATTAGACTTGATTAGTCTAATCCTTTTCGGCTTTCAGGGGGTTGCATGATACGCAAACCCTACATTACAAAACCAGCGGATAATAACGATTATAATAAATATCAGTTAATGTGTAGGGTTGCATAATATGCAACCCTAACATAGTTTCCTGTATATTCTCTTCGCGCAATGGTAAATATATTGAGGAATACCGTTGGGGGGAGAAGAAAGATGATTAAACGAAAAGAATTATATGTGCTGGTTTTTTTGGCAGGTTTGGTTGCATCCGGTTATATTATCAATTATTATTATCATAATGTGAAATCAACGGCGAAAACGGTGAGTCAGCCGATGCAGGTAGCTTTTCAAAGTTCCCAGGCAATTTTTGTGGAAAACAAACTACAGGGGTGGGCAAAGATTAATGACTGTTTTTCATCAAGGGAAGAGTTACTTGACTACGCCGCAAAGGTCTGCGAAACACTGGGCATGGAAAATGCCGTGACCAGGGAAGAAGCTTCAGATGAGGGGTTTAACAGTCTAAAGATTAAGGGGGGAATTTCAGAAAAAGTTACTGCGGAAATAATTTTTCAGTCATTAATGGACAAAAAAACTCAAGATGAAACGTATTTAATTATAAATATGGTTGATTTTCGCGGCCCGGAGTTTTTAGATATTGCGAAAGAAAAAATGAAATCGGCTTTTCAAGTTTTTGAGCAAGATCCGGAGATTAATCAGTTGATGATTGGTTTTCGAAAGGGAAGGTTAGAAAAAGCATCATATCAGAGTGTGATTAACGGCATTTTTTCCTCGGTGGGAGGGAAAATAAACGGGGAAGTAGAAGAAGAGAATTATTTTAGTACCACCGGATATATTCCTAGCATCCATGAGAAATTGAAGGTTGGCCGTGATGATGTTAATATTCAGGTGGCAATGTCTTTTGACGAGTTGGAAAATAAAACATATATCTATATTGGCTCCCCGTTAGTTTACTCAGATTATTAAGTCATTTAGTATGTCATTTAGTAGCAGGATATCATGGAATTGTGTAGAATATTGTAGGAATTGCACTCAGGGAGGAACAGGACTTTGGAAAGGATAGTAATCGAAGGAGGCATACCATTAAGGGGAACAGTTAATATCAGCGGTGCGAAAAATGCAGTATTGCCTGTAATAGCGGGTTCTCTCCTTGCGGATGGACAGTGTCAACTTAACGACATCCCTAATTTAGCGGATGTTTACAACATTTGTGAAGTATTAAGATGCTTAGGCGTGGAAGTTTGTCTAAGTGACCATAGGCTAATGGTGGATGCATCGGAAATACTGGAGTCGGAAGCGCCATACGAGTGTATGCGCCGTATGCGGGCTTCTTTTCTTATTATGGGACCCCTTCTGGCGAGAATAGGTAAAGCCAGAATGTCCCTTCCCGGGGGATGTGCCATCGGCAGCCGACCCATTGATTTGCATTTGAAGGGTTTTGAAGCATTAGGAGCGAAAATAACTATCGGCCATGGGTATATCGAAGCTCAAGCCAAGAAGCTTATTGGAAACAAAATATATTTGGATTTCCCCAGTGTGGGAGCCACGGAAAACATTATGATGGCTGCTACATTGGCAGAAGGAACTACCATTATTGAAAACTCTGCCGAGGAACCGGAGATCGTTGATTTGGCAAATTTTCTAAATGCTATGGGAGCCAAAGTAAAAGGTGCTGGTACCAAGGTGATTAGAATAGATGGGGTTAGCAGGTTAAATGGAACTCAACATACCGTGATCCCGGATCGAGTGGAAGCCGGGAGCTTTATGGTCGCAGCAGCTGCAACCGGGGGAAATGTACTTATAAACAATGTTATTGAGGATCATCTAAAATCAGTGGTGGCAAAACTAAAGGAAGCCGGAGTGGAGGTAATCGAAGAAGCAGAGGGACTCCGGGTGATCGGTCCAGACGATATCATTCCAGTAGATATAAAAACTTTGCCTTACCCAGGTTTCCCCACTGATATGCAGGCTCAGTTTATGGCCCTGATGGCCATATCTAAGGGCACCAGTGTCATTACGGAAACAGTTTTTGAAAACCGCTTTATGCATGTAGACGAATTAAACCGCATGTCAGCTAATATTAAAATTGAAGGGCACAGTGCGGTAGTTAAGGGTGTGCCCAAATTAACAGGTGCTGATGTCAAGGCTACGGACTTAAGGGCCGGGGCGGCTTTAGTTATTGCAGGGTTAACTGCTGTAGGGAAAACATCCATCGGCTGCATTCACCATGTGGACCGGGGTTACGAGAACCTGGTGGGCAAGTTTGAGAGTCTAGGTGCCAGAATTATCCGGGTGTAAAGGGATTCTCCCTGTCACTGCGTGAAATCTCCCTCTAAGAGGGGGATTTTATTTTTTGTCATATTAATGTATTTCCTTCATATGGTTACTTATAAATAAAATAAATTTAAAAGTACTTTATGGAGAATATAGATGAAAAGACTTTTTCTATATTTTTTTATGGTCTTAATTTTTGCTACTCTCCTTTTGGTAAAATATTTCGGCCCTTGGGATACAGCTGACAAAAAGGGGCCAATAATTCATGTCTATTCATCTTCCGAAAACAGGACGGAAAAAATGCTTTTGGAAGATTATTTGGTTGGTGTGCTGGCGGCAGAGATGCCGGCTGGTTTTGAAAAAGAGGCTCTTAAGGCTCAGGCCATTGCAGCAAGAACCTATGCCTTAAAAAAAATGAAAGCATTCCAAAGTTCTGGGAATAAGGTGCATCCTCAGGCGGAAATATGTGTTAATCCCAGCCATTGCCAGGGATGGATTTCCTCTAAGGAAATGAGAAAAAAATGGGGCATGATTAAATCCTGGGAGTATGAAAGAAAACTTAAGTCAGCTGTGCGCGAAACAGCTGGGGCGGTTTTAAAGTACGGACAGGATTTAATTGATCCTGTTTATCATTCCACCTGCGGCGGTCGAACGGAAAATGCTGAAGAGGTCTGGGCTAATCCGATTCCTTATTTAAAGAGTGTCTCCTGCACTTGGGATCGGGAATCCCCTAAGTATCAGGGAAGCTTAAATTTCTCTCTTTCAGAGCTAAACAAAAAACTAGGTTTGGATCTTAAGGAAGATAGTTTTTCAAATGGAGCCTGCAAAAGCTGTCAGAAACAAAAACCGGCCGGGTAAAAATTATAAAGGCAGGGAATAAGGTATTTTCTGCCACAGAATTTAGGCAGTTGCTAGGTTTGAATTCTACTAATTTTACCTGGCAGGTTAATAATCAGGTAACAAATAAAGAAATTATCTTTCGGACTATTGGGTATGGACATGGCGTGGGGATGTGCCAGTACGGGGCCAACGGCCTAGCGAAAAAAGGTTGTTCAGCGGAAAAAATTTTAAAATATTATTACCAGGGCGTAAACATCGAAAAAATATATTAGAATAAACATAAGAATCAACCAAAAGTCAATCAGTTTAAATTAAAATCATCTATTGTCAAGGTATATTTTTCCTACAAATTGGTTAAATAATTGACAAGAGGTGATTTTTATGTTTAGTTTGTCTGGCTGTCTTTCTAGTTATATTAAAGGTATTAAAAGTATCAGCATTAAAACTATTAGAAGTATTAAAAGTATTAAGAGATTAAAAGAATGTGAAATCAACAAGACATGGTTTTTCATTACGGCCTTATTCATTTTGACAATTACTGCAACGGTATTTTTTATCTGGCAAGAAAGAAATGTAAACCAACCTTCTCCTAATCAAATCCAAGTTTTATCTCCAGTTAGGGAAGAAGATCATGAGGTAGAGCCAACTTCCACATTGGTTGAACCAAAAGAAGTGCGTCCTTTACCACAATCCATACCGGATGCTGAGGATATTGTCCCGGAAAAAGCCTTGGAGATTACCGAGGACGTTATCATGAAATGGCCGGGACAGGGTGACATCATTGGAAAATTTGGATTTGGCTATTCTGAGACATTTAACGATTTGCGCTTTCATTCCGGGATTGATATTGCCTTACCACCGGGATATGAGGTGAGAGCAGCACTTCCTGGTACGGTGACTTCTATTTCATCCAGCCCCATGTGGGGTTATGAGATAGTGATAAAACATGGGGATAAATTAGAAACCAGATACAAGGGAATTAAACCGTTAAAAGAGAAAAGCGGGTATCAGGTCGCTAAGGGCGACATCATTGGGCAGGTAATTCATTCCCCCAAATATGAGGCGAAAATGAAGCCCCATTTGCATTTTGAAGTCTATGAGTTCGGCAAGGCAGTAGATCCAATGGAATATCTTTATTAAAATTAAATTAATTAAAAAGTTGCAGGCCGCGTTCCCTGTTCCTCCCGGCCTGGATAAAAAAGAACTGAAAAGCGTGACAGCTTTTAGTTCTTTTTTTGCTATTTCCCAATATATATTTACAAAAAGGCGGTAAGGGAGGCTAGTTTATGCAGGACTACATTCAGAAGCGGGTGCTGGAAATTAGCCAATATATTATTGAATCATCAGCGACCGTGAGACAGACTGCGTCGGTTTTCGGTGTGAGTAAGAGTACCGTTCATAAGGATGTTACAGAGCGGTTACCATTGATAAACGAAATGATTGCAATTCGGGTCAGGCAAATACTGGAAACAAATAAGGCAGAACGTCATTTGCGAGGAGGAGAAGCTACAAAAAAGAAATATAGTGCAAAAAAGAAAAAATAGAGGATTTTATCTGCTGAAGGGAGAATATTTTTTGCTAATTAGCATAACTTTGGTTTATAATGTCAATATAGCGGAAGAATGAAATAGAAATGAAATTCGAAGGCTTGGCCTTCGTTTTTACTTAAACATTAATGGACAAGCTGAAAAATGGTTGATTACTAGGAATTTATACTGGCAGGAGGAAGAAGGATCATGTTTAGTCGGTTTAATTTTGGCAATGATATTGGAATTGATTTAGGGACGGCTACGATATTAGTCTATGTAAGAGGGAAAGGCATAGTATTAAACGAACCTTCCGTGGTGGCCATTGACCGGGAATCCGGGCATATTTTTGCCGTAGGGGAAGAAGCAAGGCGCATGCTGGGGCGTACTCCAGGAAATATTGTTGCTGTACGGCCTCTTAAGGAGGGCGTAATTGCTGATTATGATACCACCGAGAAAATGCTCAGGTATTTTATTACCAAGGCTTGCGGCAAAAGCTGGCTTTTCAAACCCAGAGTAATGGTCTGTATTCCGTCCGGGGTTACCGGGGTGGAGGAAAGAGCCGTGAGACAAGCTGCCATCTCGGCCGGGGCAAGACAAGCATATTTGATTGAAGAACCATTGGCCGCAGCCCTAGGGGCAGGATTAGATATTGCTCAGGCCAGCGGAAATATGATTATTGATATCGGTGGCGGTACCACGGATGTTGCTGTACTCTCCTTAGGCGGCATTGTCTGCAGTAAATCTCTCCGGGTCGGGGGAGATAAATTTGATGAAGCCATCGTGCGATTTATTAGAAGAGAACATAATTTGATGATTGGTGAGCGATCAGCGGAAGAATTGAAAATTAATATTGGGACAGCCTATCCCCAAGGATTGAAGGATAATAAAATGATGGAAGTAAGAGGGCGAGATTTAGTCAGCGGTTTGCCCAAAACGATTATTATCTCAGCCCGGGAAAGTTATGAAGCCATAGCCGAGCCGGTGGATGCCGTAGTTACTTCGGTAAAAGAAGTATTGGAGAAAACTCCTCCGGAACTCTCTGCCGATATCATTAATAAAGGAATGGTTTTAACCGGCGGCGGTGCTTTGCTAAATGGATTGGATGTATTACTGGCCCGGGAAACCGGCCTACCGGTTTATGTGGCTGATGACCCGGTTTCCTGTGTAGCCGGTGGCACGGGAAAAGCTTTATCACAGCTGCATGTATTGCAAAAGACAGGAAGCTTTAAAAAAGAATAAAACTCCTCTTGTCACTTCGTAACGTCCCCCTCAAAGAGGGGGATTTTTTATTTCGCCTCCCTCTCGGAGGGCGGTGGTGGCGCAACCGACGGAACGTGAATTCTATTTCTATTTCCGGGCATACTAACTATTATGCTTTAGGGGAAGGAAGAAGAAAATGTCTTTAAAACAATTATATTTGAGTATTTTAGCGGGGGTTTTTTTAGGAGCATTTTGTGCCCATGGGTATATGGGATTAACTTTACCCCAAGAAGAGCCGGTTGAGATAGAAGTACAGCAAAGGTTTTTGACAACTGACTCAGTAAATACAATGCCTATAAAAACAATTGCTGAAAAAACACATAAAGAATATAGAGAACAAGAAGAACATGTAGAACAAGGTTTGCCTGAGAAACAAGATGCACCCTTAGAACAAGTAAAACAGGTAAAACAAGAAAAAAAAGATGCACCTGTGGAATCAAATGTACCTGCGGTTCCCCTTCAGCACCGCAACAAAGAATTAACCAATTACAATATTATGTTTTTCGGCATTGAGGACAACAAACTACAGATGCTTACTGTCTATAGCATTAATCAAGAAAACAACTGGAAGTCAGGAACGGTATTTATTCCCACGGATACCCTGGTACCGGGAACAAAAAACACGTCCATGGCAGATTATTTCTATCAGAATGGCCCGGAAAAGGTAAAAAAGCTGGTAGAGAAGTTCATGGAAATAAATATTAACTATTATATCATGGTTGATCGGAACCTGCTTCTGGAAGTAGAGCCTTATTTAGACCCGATTTTTGTAGACGGGAAAAAGGTAAATATTTCGCAACTTTTTACCAAGGAGATTACACCGGAAGACGAAATAATTTTGGCTGAGCTTTTAAAAAGTTTTACTAAGCCTGCCGTATATTTCGGGATTCTTCCCAAATTAGTTCTTACCAGCAAGCAGTACATCAAGACAGATTTTCAGCTAAATTGGACTAGTTTTTGGGTTCATTATCAAATGGCAAAGAATATTGATACTTCATCGGTAACCAAAAAAATCATTTCCGGTAAGTATGTGACCCTCAGAAATCAGAAATACTGGATTCCTACCCAGCATGCTTGGTGGAATATGGTATATGAAGTGACAAAATAAAAAATTTATTAATTCATCACACTTTTGAGAGTTATTAATTCCCCCAAGGTATGCCTTGAAGTCTCTTCCCCGGGTTAGACCCTCCATAAAGATCACATTACTTATTTTCTAGTATTACATAATCAAAAATGAAATCAGTTAGTTATTACAAAATAGTTGGTATTATTTTACATAGATATTAGCAATAGTTTTTCATAATGCCGATGTGAGCCATTATATAATTATTATCTGTCATAAATAACAGGAAATTCAGGTTAAATGTAGAATAATTTAAAAAGCTATGGTAAAATTTCGTATTGGTGTCGATGTGAGGTATTACATAATGATAATTATCCGGCGTTTAATGGTTTTCTTTATAGCTTTGTTTCTGATCGGGTTTTATTTTGGCCCCATAGTTTCAGCAACATTTTTAAGTCCGGGTTCAGTTGATGATCCGCTGGTGACAAAAAAATGGGTAGATAACTATATCCTGGAGAAAACTTCTCCCATCCATGATCGGACACTGATTTTGACCTCAAGAGTGAATACCTTAGGACAGGCTGTGGAACAAATCAGCAAAGAAATGCGTCCTACTATTATCCTTACCGTTGGATCAAAGATTGGTCTCATCGATGATCAGGAACGTGTTTTGGATGCCGCGCCTTTTTTAATCTCCGGAAGGACGCTTTTGCCATTGCGTTTCGTGGGGGAAGCCTTTGGCGTGAACTTTGCCTGGGACAAACAGTCAAAAACTGTGACCTACCCATCGGCGAAGGGCAAAGTGGCCTTAACTATCGGCCAAAAGAAGGTTCTAATAGGGGATGAGTCGCTTACTCTTGACGTAGAGGCAAGGATCGTGGCAGGAAGAACCTTTGTCCCTCTTCGTTTTATCGGGGAATCATTAGGCGCAGAGGTTAACTGGCATTCTGAGGCTAAGAAGGTAGAAATAAGATAAAAAGAAAATAGTAACAAGGTAGAACTTGACAAGAACTTTGCTATGGGTGAGGAGAGATTTTCATTGACAGATTTGGAAGAGCAATTTTGGGGTTATAAAAAATCAAAAAATAATAAAGAACTTTCCAAAGAAGGGGAAAGAAATGCCAAGTACTATTTGGCCTTGCTGTTTTGCATGGCACTTTTTCTTTGGACTGGGTTCCAATTATCTTTTATCTTTCCTTTAGAAGAAACAGAAGCCCGGCCGGATCAAGAAAATGTAACAACGGAAGTGCCGGCGGAAGATCAGGAGGATGATAAACAAATCATCTTAGTGCTGGGCGGAGATAACCGAAAAGGAGAGCCGGGCCGAACAGATACAATTTTGTTGGTATTTCTCGACCCTAAAGAAAAGACGGTGAATGTTCTTAATATTCCCCGGGATACATATGTTAAAATTGCAGGAAAAGGCTTTAAGACGAAAATTAACCATGCCTTTGCCTATGGCGGGGTAGATATGGCCAAAAATACGGTAGAAGAATTCTTGGATATTAAGATAGATCATTATGTAGATACAGATTTTGATGGTTTTGCTAGCTTGATTGATGCCCTAGGAGGGATCACGGTTGATGTAGAAAAGCGGATGTATTATCCTGCAGAAAATATTGATTTAAAAAAGGGTGTCCAGAAATTAAACGGAGAACAGGCTTTAGGCTATGTACGCTTCCGGAGCGACGGCCTGGGGGATCTGGGTCGGGTGGAACGGCAGCAGAAGTTTCTTCCTATTCTAGCTGATCGAATATTGAGTTTAAGTACGTTGTGGAAGATTCCCAAGCTAGTAGGTATTTTTCAGGAAAATGTGGATACAGATCTTTCCCTAAGAGAAATGATTTCTTTGGCTAATTCTTTTAAGAGTTTTGATGTTTCAAAGCTAAAAACAAGCATGCTCCCGGGTACTCCGGAATATATTAATGGTGTTAGTTACTATATTAGTGACCCGGTGGAAACTGCTAAATTGATAGACGAGCTTAAGTCTGGCAAAATATTAGAGGAAACAGAATCTGAAGAAGAAACCGAATCCTAAGAAAACTCAAAAGGAGCAGGAATAATGGCTTCATTAAAAATATTGGATATTCGTGTGGACAAGGTGGACATGATGGGTGCCTTATGTGTGGTGGACTCTTTTGTCCAGGAAGGCGGCTTTCATCATATCGTTACCTTAAATGCGGAAATTATCTATCAGGCACAATTTAACCAACCTTTGAAGGATCTGATAAATTCCGCCGATTTAGTTACGCCCGACGGGGCGGGGATTGTTTGGGCCGCGGGTTTCCTGGGGGAGCCGGTTCCAGAGCGGGTGACCGGCATTGATCTAATGCTTGAGATTTGCAAACAAGCCCGCCATAACGGGTGGCGGATTTATCTTTTAGGCGGTTCTCCGGGCGTGGCTGATGAAGCGGCGGACAAATTGAGAGCACAGTATCCGAATATTAATATTGTGGGTACCCATCATGGGTATTTTAAAGAAAATGAGGAAGCAGAAGTATTAGAAAAGGTAAGACAAGCCGAGCCTGACCTGATCTTTGTCGCCCTGGGCGCCCCCCGCCAAGAATTTTGGATCCGGGCACATATCAGGAGAAGCCTCCCAGTGAAAGTTGCGATAGGAGTAGGCGGGAGCTTTGACGTAGTGTCTCTGGCCGGGTGAAAAGAGCACCGGTCTGGATGCAGAAGCTAAAGCTGGAATGGCTGGCCCGCCTGATCAAGGAACCATGGCGATTAAAAAGGATGCTTTCTTTGCCTAAGTTTGTCCTGATGGTGATAAGAAGTAAGAGCGAGCTGGAGGCAAAGAAGAAGCTGGAGAAGAAGAAGAGACTGCCGTAGATAGAGACCCTGATAGGCGAAAATTATTCCTTGTGAGAATACACACTTCCCCATATATAATAATTAGGGATAATATACCCCTTCTGGCCGGGGGAAGAAAATTTTCTAGAAAAAGTCCAAAAAAAGTGCAAGAAAAGTTTCTGCTTCTGATTGTATTTATCTATGTAAGGTCAAAAATACCTTATACGATTTATTTGTTACCAAAGTTTCTAAAGGGGCTAGCCTTTAGACGTTTAGAAAAGAAATATTTACGGAGGGAGTGGTAACCGAAGCGGTACGTAGCACGCAGTGTAGTTTTTAGGAATTGAGGAGAAACCAAAAAATTAACAAAGGGGGAATTAAACTTGAAGAAGTTACTTACAGCTCTACTTGTAGTAGCAATGGTGCTGAGTCTTATCCAGCGTAGCTTTTGCCGCTAGGCTACAGTGATGCCGCTGATTTGGATCAAGGCGCACAAGCCAGCATATCGCTAAACTGAGATGCATTAGGCGTACTTGAACGGATATCCGGATGGCACTTATAAGCCCGCCAACAACATTACCCGGGCTGAATTTGCTAAAATTGCCTGTATTGCCGGAGGAATGGGGAAAAGTGCAGAAATGCTGCAGGGCTCTCCTTCCAAATTTAGTGACGTGGCTGCCGGACAATGGTATACCGGATATATTAACCTAGCCAATTCTCAGGGTTGGGTAAAAGGTTTTCCGGATGGCACCTTCCGTCCCAATAACCAAATTACCTATGCTGAAGTTATTACGGTTTTAGTTAGGATTTTAGGCTATAATGACAATCTTCCAGGTCCTTGGCCGGTAGATTATAT
This sequence comes from Bacillota bacterium, assembly GCA_050952465.1. Lineage (GTDB taxonomy): Bacteria > Bacillota > Dehalobacteriia > Dehalobacteriales > Dehalobacteriaceae > DUPU01. Next base: position 105,508 of record JBMNKZ010000008.1, read on the forward strand.
TGCCAAAGCCGGAGCAATCGACATTACCGAAGATGTTTCCTTTGATGCCAATGCTCCTGCAACTCGCGGTGATGTAGCTGTAATGACAGATGCTACTTTGGATTGCGAAGTAGTTAAATGGGATAATGACACCGAAGATTCAAGGTGGTAACGATGATAACAACAGAATTAAAGTTGATGGGATTTGGTACACCGTAAATAGCAGCACTGTTGTCTTTAGTGCAAACAGAGCAAATCCGGATATTGATGATCCGGAGGTAATTGCTAATAGCGACCTTATTGACTGGGCAGCGGATCTCGCCTCAGATGTTGAAGCTTATGTTCAAGTTAGCGGAACCAAGGTTGAGTATATTTACGTGAATGAAGCTATCGGCGGAAGTGCCGGCGCTGATTACGCCTTGGTTTTGAGCAAGTTCCGAAAGGGCGGAAAAAATTGGGTAAAAGTCGACATTGAGGGAACGGAAGCTGAATATGAACTCAAGAATAATGCGGATGTTGATGTTTCATGTATCTATGACTACTCTATTTCCAGCAATAAGTTCTTCGCGACTGACAGCGAACTTGAATTTGATCCAGAAACGGTAAGCCAGGTTGTCTATGAAGTAGTGTCTGTGGATAGAGCTGGTAATGCAGTTGAGGTTAAGGACGGGGCCACAACATTCTGGCTATATGCCGGTGAAGACACTATAGTTTATGACTACACCGATTATTATGGCTCTGATGATGATCCTGAGTATGCTTCAAGCATAAGGGCTATCAGTAAGGGTGACGACATTGTGTTCTATGGTGACGAAGATGAGGTTGATATGTTTGTAATCGTCACAGGACATGATGAATAGACTAATTTGTTAAACAAACTAAAGACCGGGGCATTTGCTCCGGTCTTTTTTTGTACTTTCAGAAAGTATATGTTCAAAAAGGTTGAAAGTATAAATGCAACTAAGGCTTCCGCCGGCGCCAGAGGCTTGGCGCAAGCCAAGTTTTCTTTAGTTACTAGAGAGGCTGAATATTATCCGTGTAAATGTCAATAATCTCCATATAAACTAAACGGAGGTTATTAAAATGAGACAGTCAAAAAACATTCTCACTGAAAAGGAAATGGAACTGGTAAGCCTTCTGATGCAGGACTGCCAAAGCACGGGAGATATTCAGTCAAAATTAAAACGTCTTTTTGCTGGAACAATCGAACAGATGCTGGAAGCAGAGATGGATGAACATCTGGGTTATGAAAAAAACAGTGTTGAGGGGAACAATTCCGGCAACAGCCGCAACGGCTACAATCGAAAGACTATCATAAGCGATTATGGAGAGAGTGAAATTGCCGTGCCCCGGGACCGAAACGGCGAATTTGAACCGAAAGTCCTCGAAAAGCGACAGACCAGGACGGATGAAATTGAGCAGAAAATCATGGCTATGTATTCCAAGGGTATGAGCCAGCGCGACATAGAGGACAATCTGCGGGAGATTTACGGTGCGGAGATATCGCAGATGTTGATTTCCAAAATAACGGACAAAATCTTGCCGGAAGTGAATGAGTGGCAGAACCGGCCGCTAGAGTCGATCTACCCGGTCGTCTACTTTGACGGGATTATGTTCAAAAGCCGCAAGGACAGTCAGATTATCAAGAAATGCGTCTACTCGGTGCTGGGCATTGATATGGAGGGCCAGAAGGACATCCTGGGCATCTGGATAAGTGAAAACGAGGGCGCAAGCTTTTACGCGTCAATCTGCTCCGACCTGAAAAAGCGCGGCGTGCAGGATATTTTCATTGCCTGTCACGACAACCTAAAAGGACTTGGTGAAGCCATAAATGCGGTTTTTCCAAGGACAAAGCAGCAGCTTTGCATAGTCCATCAGATCCGCAATTCCACTAAATTCGTGCAGTACAAGGACAGAAAGGAAATCTGCACTGGCCTGAAGAAGATCTACGGTGCAGTAAACCTTGACGATGCAGAGTATGCAAAGGAGGAATTCAGGGAAAAATGGGACAGGAAGTATCCGTCCATTCTGCGCTCCTGGGATGCCAACTGGGCAGAGCTCACCACGTTTTTCAGCTATCCCGAACAGATCCGGCATTTGATTTATACTACAAATACGGTGGAAGCGTACCACAGAATGGTGCGGAAATTTACGAAGACAAAATCCATTTTCCCCACCGACGACTCGATCCGGAAAGTGGTATTCCTTTCGGCTAAGGAAATCACAAAAAAGTGGACTCAGCCGTCAAGGGACTGGGCAATGGCATACAGCCAAATTATGATATTCTTTGCAGACAGGATTACGGCGTAAGGTCTTGAGGGCTCTGCCCTCAAACTCCCGAGGTTTATCCGCTTAGGGCTTACCGGTGAAATGGAAAACGGCAGACTTCACAGCCCACCGTTTCACCGTATAAGCCACAGCATGCGCAGGGTCGCTCCTCAGCGTTGCCCGATTTATGCTGCAATAATATTATCGACAATTTTTTGGATGATTATTCCATTTACACTAAAGAATATTCACACCCTTACTATAGACGGTGAAAGATCGTTGTGGGGGTAGTGGCAACCAACTAGTCGAAATACTTCGTTATAAGGAAGAAAAGGTGTGGATGCAGGTAATAAAGGAAGGGGCTACTGCCAAACTACCCTAGCCCAATTTTGTTAAGTTCCTATCTAATGAACGATTATGTGCGCTGGATATTCGGCATTACGTAATGCTACTCTTCAGTAATGTGTAAACTTTGAAAACTTCGTTTTAACGAGAGTAAGTATGGTGATGTAGGATCAAATAATGATCAGCATCCTACTCATTGCAATAGGCGGTTTTTGCTTTCTATTCTAAAAATAACATTTCATTTTCCGTAGCGTCGGTTAAAGGCATCATCGTCTAATAGAAGTACAAACCGCTTATATATTAGACATTATTTACCTCCCATAAAACCGCAAGTTTTCTTTTCTTAGCAATGTATTTAAATATGTACAGGCTATCTAAAGCAGGTAGCTGGGGAAATACCCCAAGTTACTAAATTACTTAGGGCTTGCTAAAGCAACTAAAAATGTAGAAATAACAAGGGTTTAGAGGCATTTTTGTCGAATTCTATGTGCATGGAAAATAGCATTTAACAGTCAAGAATCGTGCACATGGAGGGAAAAAATGTACCGCAAACCAAGTCCCCAAACAACAATTGACGATTTCATCCTGCCGTTTTCTGGCAGCCTTAATGCTGAAAATCGCTGGGTTAAATTAGCTAAGATAATTCCTTGGGATCAATTGGAACGCGAATATGCTTTTATGTTTCCAAGTGATCGTGGTAATGTGGCAAAACCAGTCCGTATGGCTCTTGGCTCGCTGATTATTCAGGCACGCTGCGGTTATACGGACCGCGAAACTGTGCAACAGATCACGGAGAATCCTTATCTTCAGTACGTGTGTCACGAAAACATGAAAGGCTGGTGGTAAACACCAACATTTCAGTGTTATGCTCTATGAAAGATGAGGGCTGGCCCCTCGGCATCGTTTTTACAGGAAGGGGTGTCAAACTACTTCAAGGTGCTGCAGTCAAAAGCTGTGGTGCTGAGCGTTGAAGAAAAGGCTGTACAAAACAGTCAAGTGTGAATCATGGAGTCGAGCGAAAGCAAACCGCTGATGACGCGTCGTAATATGGCGTTAACATTGTCAAAATCGGGCAGGTACTGGGCCCAGGGACGAGCCTGGAAGAAACCTGTTTTACTGACCAGGCGGCAATCGGCGTAAATGCGGCTGAGAACATGATTTAGGCTTTCATAGGGAACGTGAGAACCTTATCATGGATGTCAACAGAAAACTCAAATGTTTAAAGCATAAGAGTGAATACGAATGACATGATAAGGGGCGGACCTGCTCGTAGTAGTGAAGAAGCAACTGTAATGGATGTGGAGCGAAGGGGCAGGGTCATCGAATTCTAGGAATGTCAACCATGCATATGGGAGGAACATTTTGGACAGAAGGAAACCGTACGAGATATCACAAAAAAGCAGTACTTCTAGCCTTTCGCAAGGTCAAAGCAAATAAAAGCGCAGCAGGGATTGATGGAATCACCATTGAGAAGTATGAGCGAAATCTGAGAAACAACTTGTATAAGCTTTGGAACCGGATGTCATCAGGCAGTTATATGCCTAAACCGGTACTGGGCGTAGAGATAGCGAAAAAGAACGGCGGAAAAAGACTACTGGGGATTCCCACAGTGGAAGACCGTGTAGCCCAAATGACTGCCCGATTATATTTCGAGCCAATGGTAGAACCAATCTTCTGCGAAGAATCCTATGGCTACAGACCAAACAAATCCGCTCTGGACGCTATACACAAAACTCGAGAAAGGTGCTGGGAAACAGACTGGGTAGTGGAATTTGACATCAAAGGACTATTCGACAATCTGGACCATGAGTTGCTGATGAAAGCGGTTAAGAAGCACACAGATAATCCATGGGTGCTTCTATACATTACCAGATGGCTCAAAGCTTCTGTAAAAATGCCCAATGGAGAGATCATAAGCCGGACTTCCGGCACGCCTCAAGGGTGGAGTTATCAGTCCAGTTATTGCAAATCTATTCATGCACTACGCATTTGACCGATGGATGCAGTTAAAACATCCACACCTTAAATGGGCGCGTTATGCAGATGATGGATTGATCCATTGCAGAACATATCAAGAAGCGATGAAAATTATGGAAAGCCTTAAGCAACGCATGGAAGAATGCCGTTTGGAAATACATCCTGACAAAAGCAGAATTATCTATTGCAAAGACTACAACCGCAAAGGAAGATTTGAGATCACAAGCTTTGACTTTCTCGGGTACACTTTCCGCCCCCGATGGGTTAGAAGCCGAAAAGGAAAAATATTTCTCGGCTTTGGTCCCGGAGCCAGCGCGAAAGCAACCAAAGGTTTGCGGGATACAGTTCGTTCATGGAAACTGCACAACAGGTGTCACAGCGAGCTAGCAGATTTGGCAACATGGATGAATCCAATTGTTCGTGGATGGATTAACTACTATGGCAACTACCAGAAAAGTGAACTGCGCTCAGTAATGCTAGTGATTAATCGAGCATTGACCTTATGGGCAAGGAGAAAGTATCGGAAAATGAAGCATAAAAAGAGGCAATCAATCAAATGGCTTCAAAACTATGCTAAATGGAACCCTACACTCTTTGCACACTGGGAGATGGGATATATGCCTACGGGATGATGATGGGAGCCGGATGAGTCGAGAGATTCACGTCCGGTTCTGAGAGGGCCTGGGGGTGAAATTCCTCCGGGCTACTTACCTTTATTGGTCTTAAAGAGTACCAACTGACCCGCCCCTTTACACCGGTAGCGATGGTTAAATTCCGCAAACGGTTCAAGGCAGAGCGCTTAGCAAGAATCAACGAGCTTATCCTGGCGGCGGAACAAGAAGCTCTTCAAAAAGAAAAGGAAGAAGATGATGATGATCATAATAATGATGATCAAGGCGGATCTAGTAAAGCTGAAGCAGAACTGTCGGAGGATATAGTTGTCGAAGAAACTACTCCTAAAGAAAAACCCAACCAGGGGACGATAATCCTGGATGCCACATGCACTCCGGCAGATTTGCGTTACCCAACCGACCTGGGGTTGCTCAATGAAGCCCGAGAAAAACTGGATGAGATTATTGACAGCTCCATGAGGCCAATGGTAAGAAAACAAGAAGACCTAGAACTTACCGAGTGACCGCAAGGAAAGCTTATTTAACTGTTTCCAAACAAAGGAGTCCACGAAAGAATCAGTTGCGTCAGGCCATCAAAAAACAGTTACAATTCAGCAAACGGAATATGCGAATCGTAAATCGGATACTTGAAGAAACACCCGAAGCAGCGAAGGCTTTGAGCCGAAGACAGCAAAACCTTCTGCAAACTATTGAAAAGCTAATTGAGCAACAGGAAACAATGTATAAAAGCAAAAGCCATCGAATCATCGATCGAATCGTCAATCTTTATCAGCCGCATGTAAGGCCAATCGTACGTGGTAAAGCTGGTGCTGCTGTAGAATTTGGAGCTAAAGTAGCAATCAGCCTTGAGAATGGCTATAGCCGTATTGAAAAGTTATCCTGGGATGCCTTTAATGAAGCAGGCACATTAATAGAAAGCGTAGAGCGATACAAAACTCGCCATGGATATTATCCGGAAGCGGTTCTGGCTGACCGAATATACCGTAACCGGGACAATATTGCCTATTGCAAAAAACATCATATTCGGCTAAGTGGACCGAAAATGGGGAGACCGCCGGCAAATACCCTGATGAAGAAAGGTGAGAAAAACATTGAACGCCTGGATGCCGGGATGCGCAATGCAGTAGAAGGCAAATTTGGTGAAGGCAAAAGAAAATATGGACTTGACCGCATTTATGCCAAACTTAAAGATACTGCAGAGTGCATGATTGCTATGCAATTTTTAGTAATCTTAGAGCATAAGCTCAGAGTTCTTTTTGTCCAAATTTTGTTTAGGCTATTTTTGCCAAATAACAAAGTAAATTTTGCTTAAATTTATGAAAGAAGAGTTTGGCTAGCAAGCCCTACTTACTAAAGTTCTCAGAAGGGAGGGGAAGGTTTAAATAGATTAGGATAGGTTGAACAATTTGACTTAAGAGAAGATACCGAAAATCAACATTGACATCAAGGAGGAAATTTACGTGAAGAAGCTAGTTGTTTTTTTGGTTATAGCCGTAATGATGTTCAGCCTTGTCGGAACAGCTTTCGCTGCTGATTTTACTGACGTAAAGGATTTAGATCAGAATGCCCAAGCCAGTATTGCAAAATTAACTGCGCTCAATGTTATTGAGGGTTATCCCGATGGTTCTTTCAAACCAGGGAATACCATAACAAGGGCTGAATTTGCCAAGATTGCTATTGTATTAGGTGGGTTGGAAAAAAGTGCTGACGTACTTAAGAATTCATCCACAAAATTTAAAGATGTAGCTGCCGGGCAATGGTACACTGGTTGGATTAATTTAGCAGAATCTCAAGGCTATGTAAAAGGTTATCCGGATGGAACCTTCCGGCCTAATGCCCCAATTTCTTATAACGAAGTTATTACCGTTTTTCTGCGTGTGCTGGGATATAATGATAATCTTCCCGGTCCCTGGCCGGTAGATTATATTGCGAAAGCAGGCGCTTTAGGAGTTACTGAAGATATAACTTTTGATGCTAAAGCGGCTGCAACCCGTGTAGATGTAGTTGTTATGGCTAATGCTGCATTGGATTGTGACGTAGTAAAATGGAATGCTGATGAAGAAAATTTTGTTGACAAGAGTGAAAATAAAACCACTTTGTTAAAACAAAACTTTGACACAGCAGTTAACGAAGATTATCGTGTGACTAGCGTTACACATGACGACGGTGTTTGGAGCATTAATGTAAATGGCACCGATGAGGCGGGCCTGAATGGATCATTAGATATTGCTGAATCTTGTATTATCGCTAATGGTTCTTTGCCTATTGATTTAGGCGGTAAAATTGTAGATTTTCTTTACAATGCGGATGATAAAGAAATTGTTTACCTGGAAGTAACATCTACCTCTGTTACTGCAGACGGTGAAGACTGGTCATATAATGCAGGCAAAAAAGAATTCAAAATTGACGATGTAAAATATGATGCAGCTGATTACTTTGTAGGTGATCCGTACAACAGAGCATTTGAAGAAGACGAAGACGGCGATTTAGTACCTGTTGGTGCTGTCGGTTATGATGGAAATGCTTATTATCGTGCATCCATCAATTCCGATAAAGAAGTTTACATGGTTGCTAAGGTAAATGCCGGAACTCCTGCTATTGTTGAAGCTTTTGAGGACGGCGAACTGACCGTTAAGGATGAAGGCACCTATGGCGCTCATGACGATATTGAAGGCATTGATTTTGAAGAAGATACCGTATTAATTAAAAAAGATGGTGCATTTGTTAGTCCTGATGAATTAAAGGCGAACCATGTGATTTATGTTACTGCAAACAGCTATGGTTATGACTACTATATCGAGGTAGCAGGCATCATTAATAAAACCGGTACCTTGGATGCCGTTAAAACAGACGGCGGCAATGCTAAGTCTGTCAGAATTGACGGTACCTGGTATGATGTGGCTGCATACAATCTCTTATCCAATGATGAGGGAGAAAACTTTAATGAAACAATTACTGCAGCAAATTTGGATGATAGTGATGATGAAACCATTACTTATTTCCTAAACAAATCAAACCAAGTCTGCTTTATAATTACCGGTGAAGCCGGTGAAGGAAGCAAAATTTATGGTGTGGTTACTGAGCTAGGATACAAAATTACCAGAGTTGACGGTGTAACTAAGAACATGATTAATGAAATCACAGTTCTTAAAGGAGACGGCACTGAGGCTACCTATAGTGTTGATACCAGTGAAGTAAAACTTTATGATGAGGCCGGCGGCCTTGATTACGATGAGTTCATTAAGTTCTCTGTAAACGAAGATAATGAAATTGATAGTCTGACTATTCTTGCTCAGCTAGACGGACATAATGTGGTTGATCCTGAAGGCGCAGCCAATGATTTTATCGGAAAAGTTAAAGACGGCAATGATGATAACAGCAGAATTAAATTTAATAATACTTGGTATACATTAAATGATAACACTGTTATTTTTAATGCCGGTGAAGCTATTGATGATGATGCAGCTGTAATAAATAAGGACGATTTCATTGATTGGGCAGCGGAACTTACAGATCCGGGAGTTACAGCTTATGTACAGTATACCGGAACCAAAGTTGAGTACATTTATGTAAATGCTAATGTTACCTCAGCCACCTCTGTTGATTATGCCTTAGTTCTTGATAAGTACACCAAGGGCGGGAAGACATGGGTAGAAGTTGATGTAAACGGAAAAACCGAAAATTATGAAGTAAAGAGCGGTTCTCCTGAATTGAATTACATCTATGATTACTCTATCTCCAGCAATAAGTTCTCCGTATCTGAAGGTGATGTAGCATTTAATCCGGAATCCGTAGTGGAAGGCACATATCACCAGGTAGCTGAAGTTGACAGAGTCGGAAATGGAGTACGGCTTGAAGACGGGACATGGTTGTATGCAGATAAGGACACAGTGATTTATGATTACACTGATTACTATGCAACAAACGATGATCCGGTATATGCATCAAGTGTAAAAGCCATCAGCAAAGGTGATTACATTGTATATATGGGTGAAGCGAACGGCGTTGACATGTTTGTAATCGTAACAAACATTACTGCTGAAGATGTTGTACCTGCTCCTGAAGAAGAATAAGAAGGGTTGACCCCTTAACTTACTAAATTTAATGACATTAAATGAAGTAGCCCCCTATGGTTAAGTTATCCATAGGGGGTATTTTTTAATGCACAGGGGTATGGGTGCATTTTAACAGGTGCAATTCCCGAGTATGGGTTGATAGTGTCAAGCACATAGCCGAAAACAAGGGTGCCCATCGCAAGGTGGAGAATAATTTTTTAAGTGCAATTAGCGAAAATTCAAGTATAATTAAGTATACATTTAAGTCAATATTCTAAAGGAAGTGTATATGATCTTTCGCCAAAAATTTATTTTATTTAGAAATAGGATAAAAGAAGCTTTTTCAGCTAAGAATATGCCCTCGGTAGTAGCCTTAAGTGCTGCTATAGGACTTTTCTGGAATTTCATACCTACCTTAGGCCTTGGTCCCATAGTAACATATTTCACAGCAAAAGTTTTAAGGGGTAAAACAGCTATAGCCGTTAGCATAAATCTTGCCACAGGATTTTTTATCCCCATCTTATATACTTTAAATATAATTACAGGCAAATTGGTAATTGGGAGAAATATTACATTAGATGAAATTGAGGAGCAAATAGGTGAAACTTTAGAGGAGACAGCTGATCATGTGGAAAATGTCGTACAGGAGCCCAGCCAATATTTTTTAATTGATAAACTGCAAGATTTTACAGTTGATTTTTTTGTAGGAGCCTTAATTAATGGTTTGATTATTTCATTTCTATTATATTTATTGATATTTGTTTTGTTAAAATTTAGTAGGCACCGTAAAGCATAGGGAATGATCCGAAGCATGGCGCAAAAAATTTTCTCTTTGATATAGAAGGTATCGATGTTTTTGTAGAAAATCCTCCTTGATTAACAGGATTTACGGTAGAATTAGTCGAAGATAGTAGTATTCATATTGAAAAAGGAGGAGGCCATACATATGAAAAATAGGATGTATTTACTGGGGTGCCTGACCTTACTTATAGTAATTATGATATCAGCAGGGGGTGCAGCTGCCGCTCCTGAAAGAATTTTCTCTGATGTTCCGAAAAACCATTGGGCAGAAAGATACATTACTCGAATGAACTTAATGGGGATTATTGAAGGCTACGAAGACGGGTCATACGGTCTGAATCGACCTGTAAGCCGTTTTGAAATAATTACTATGATTATTAGGGTTATGGGATTGGAAGAACAGGCGACCGGCAAAAGCATCCCGGAAAGTTTCTGGTATCCCGCATCAGTTCCGGCCTGGGCTCAGAAATATGTAGCCATGGCTGTGATTCAGGGGATTATTTCCGGAGAAGATCTTATTTCTTTTCGCGGTGGTGAGGCGGCTAAAAGGTATGAGGTGGCCGAGTTAATTGGAAAAGCCATGGGGCTCTCCGAAGCTGCCCCGCAACATGATGCAGATGCGCTTCCCTATATTGACGAGGCGGATATTCCTGCTTCGTCGAGAGGATATGTTTCAATCCTTAGGACTAATGGCTTAATGGAAGGAAATGAAGATGGTACTTTTCGGCCATTGGCCAACGTGACCAGAGGGGAAATGGCGGTTTTAATGGCCAAGCTGGATGAAAAAATGGGTAAATTACCTGATAAAGAAATTAAGGGAACCGTCAGCCAGGTTACTCAGGGTTCCATTACGGTTAAAACAACTAATGGTTATAAGACACTGATTCTAGATGAGGACTGCTTTGTTTTTCTGAAAGACGGAGAAGGCGAATTAGCGGATATCATACCATCTGATGATACAGTACTGGTGGTAAAAGAGGGTTTTCGGGCAAGGCTGATTGACGTATTGAGCAATAATTCTTCTGCATCCCCGATACAAAATTTGTCTGGCAAAGCCTATGGAAATATGGTAGCTGTTAATTTTTATCCTGAACCGGAGATTGTCATTTCTAACGTAGATAAAGAACAACAAACTATTCCCCTAAGGGACGATTGCATTATAGAAAGAGACAAGGAAGAGGTTTTATTAAAAGATATTTTACCGGGGGATCAAGTAGAGGTTATCATAGAAGAGGGTAAGGCAGAAGAAATTTTAGCGGTACCCGCGAAGGGGACGATCACAGGGAAGATTAAGGAAGTTGTGATCAGAGATAAGGCTTTATTAACCATCGTGGACGAAACCGACGAAAATCATACATACGAGATTAATAGCAACACCAGAATTAGAAAAGATGGGGCGACCGTGACTCTTTTGGAATTAAAGGCGGGAGATAATGTTGATATTACCTGGGAGAGCAATTTTGCCACTCGGGTATATGCCCAAACCAGGATTTTGAAAGAACAGATAAAAGGAAAAGTAACTAAGGTAGCAACAGATCTTAATATGCTTATTATTTCCTTGGAAGGTGACTATGATCATAGTAATGACGGGCAAACTGCTGTTTTTACCACCGACAGCACTAAGATTGTAACCCTGGACGGGACAGTTTCTACTCGCTTAAACCGGGTGAAAACCGATAACCAACTAGTTATTGTTGGTGACTGGGGTGATGGTTTTGTTACCGCGCAAACAATACTTATTTTAGGTGCAGATGAATAAGATGAAAAGGGTATAGAAGCGAAAATCTTGTAATAAATTTGTCGCAAGATAATAAACTAAAAAGTAATTGACAGCAAATATTACATGAAATAGAATTATTATGTACTGACCGACTCGTCGGTCAGTTGTGCGTATCGGCGTAAATTTAGAATAGTCAAACAAAGGTGAAAGAGAGGAGAACTAACTTGCTAGCAAAGAGGTACAGATGGTTGTGGGTAATGCTTTTAACGGCAAGCATAATTGCCGTCTCCGGATGCGGAGCACAAAAGACAGTACCGGAGCAATCCCAGGAAACAAAGTCAGTCCTGGTGGAAACAGAAAAAGCAGTAACAGGGAATATTTCTAGCATTGCTACAGTAACCGGAAAAATTGCCGCTCAGATGGAGGTAAGTATTATCCCTAAAATGGGGGGTAAGGTGGCAGAAGTAAATTTTGAAGTAGGAGATCGGGTACATACAGGAGATGTGTTGGTGCGGTTAGACAGCACGGAAATTCAGGCACAGTTAAAGCAGGCCCGCGCTGCTTTAGCCATGGCGAAGGCTAATTATGAAAACGCCTTGGCAAACTTAGAGCGGACCAAAAGCCTTTTTGAACAGGGGGCAGTATCCCAGCAGCAGTTAGAAGCAGCTCAAACCATGGTAGCTACCGGCAGTCCGGACAGTGCTGCGGCGGCAGTACAGCTAATGGAAGCACAATTAGCCAATACCATTATAAAATCACCGGCGGAGGGTATAGTTGCTTCCCGGTCGGTGGAGGTAGGCGAGATGGCAGGTCAAATGCCGGTAATGACTATTGTAGGTATTGATAAAGTAAAAGTACAAACAAATGTAACAGAAGGGGAAGTTAATAAGCTAAAGGTTGGGCAAAAAGTGACTGTAATTGTTTCTGCGGTTGGGGAAGAACCTTTTACGGGGACAATTGCCACAATTAGTCCGGCAGCTGACAGCTTAAGCAGCACTTTTCCCATTTCCATAGAAATTTCGAACTCTGAGCATAAGCTTAAACCCGGGATGTTTGCTGAGGCTAAGCTGGTATTGGAGACAAAAGAAGGGGTTCTAGTGCTTCCGAAACAAGCCGTAATTGACAGTGGAGACAAGAAATATGTCTATGTTGTCAAAGATAATAAGGCTATACAAACCGAAATAACTACCGGTATTGAAGATGATGAGCGAGTTGAAATTGTTTCCGGCTTACAGGCAGGGGATATGATAGTCCTTTCCGGGCAGAACAAACTGCAAAATGAGACCCCTGTGACCGTTTCGGGAGGTAAATAATTCATGAAGATTATTGAAACTTCTGTAAGACGCCCGGTTACTATAGCCATGTTGATATTGGCCATCGTCTTACTTGGTTACGTTTCCTTAACCAGGCTGTCCATTGACCTTCTGCCCAAGATGGATTTGCCCTATGCAGTGGCGATTACTGAGTACTCCGGAGCAGGTCCGGAGGAAGTTGAATCCACCGTTACTAAGCCTTTAGAGGATGTTTTAAGTACTGTTGAGAATTTGGATTCAATCTATTCCCAATCCTTGGCAGGGCAGTCCTTAGTAATGATGGAATTTAATTACGGCACGGATATGAATTTTGCTACTTTGCAGATGCGGGAAAAAATTGACATGATTAAAGGCTTTCTGCCTGATGCGGTAACTGACCCCATGGTGGTTAAGGCTGATTTGTCGATGATGCCAATAATTCAGTTGGGGTTGTCTGGCGGAAAGGACATGACAGATTTAAAAAAATTAGCGGAAAACGTAATTCAACCCAGATTGGAAAGGCAGGCCGGGGTTGCCTCGGTATCCGTTACCGGAGGTTATACCAGGGAAATTCAGGTATTAGTTAGTCCGATAAAAATGGAAGCTTACGGAGTGGGCATGAGTCAAGTCACCCAGGCTCTGCAGGCGGAAAATATGAATGTATCCAGTGGCTCGGTTACGGAAGGGAATAAAGAACTTTTTGTCCGGACTATGGGCCAATATAATACCTTGGATGATATTAGAAATGTACGTATTTCCCTTGCCGGCGGCAAATCAATTACCCTAAAGGATATTGCCGAGGTCAAGGATGCTTATGCAGAGCAAAAAACAATAAGCCGCATGAATGGTGAACCTTGCGTGGCGATTTCCGTACAAAAACAAAGCGAGGCAAATACAGTCCAAGTATCTAAGCTGGTACAAAAGGCCATGGAGGAACTATCCGGGGAGATTCCGGAAAATGTGCAGGCCGTGACTGTTTTTGACCAGGCAACATTTATCAATGAATCTATTAACAGCCTGTCTGACCACGCCTTAATGGGCGGCTTGCTGGCGATTATCATTGTATATTTATTTTTAAGAAGTATCCGTAGCACCTTAATTATCGGCTTAGCACTACCTATCTCCATTATTGCTATTTTTACCATACTCTATATGGGCGGACTAACCTTAAATATGATGTCCTTGGGCGGACTGGCTTTAGGGATCGGGCACTTGGTAGACTGTTCCATAGTGGTTTTGGAAAGCATCTATCGTTACCGCCGGGATGGCTATAGCCTTAAAGAGGCGGCCGTCCAAGGGGGCAGTGAAGTTGGCATGCCGGTAGTTGCTTCAACTCTAACTGTGGCGGTTGTGTTTTTGCCCATCGTTTTTGTGGAAGGTATGGCATCCATGCTGTTTAGAGAATTGGCCCTGACGGTGGTTTCATCCCAAAGTGTTGCTCTTTTAGTAGCGATTACCCTGGTACCCATGCTTTGTTCCAAATTCCTGGTGGTAGGGGATAAAAAGGAAACGGATGAGATATCTGAGAGCAGAGGCAAGAGACGTCTCTGGAATAAGGGGCGAGGTAATGGGTTTGTCTTATTTGAAAAAATAGAAGCCAAATATGAAAGGCTCCTTGCTTGGGCATTAACCCATCGAAAAACAGTTGTTATTGTGGTAACCTTGGTATTAATAGGTAGTTTTGCCCTGGTACCCATGATTGGCATGGAGTTTATTCCCAAGACGGACACCGGTGAATTATCACTTACTGTAGAGCTGGATAAAGGTACTGTTCTGGAAGAGACTGATAAAGTAGCCCAAAAAATTGAGTCTATTTTAGGTGAGATCCCGGAAATTAAGACGGCTTTTGTTAATGTGGGAGGAGCCAGTATGATGGGAACTTCCTCTTCGGAAGTAGCCCAGATGCAAGTAATGCTGGTGCCAAAAGACGAACGTCAGCGTAGTTCCGACCAGGTGGCCGATGATATTAGGGAAAGATTGCAGGAGATTCCCGGAGCAGATATTTCCGTGACGGTAAGTCAGGGCATAATGGGAGGAGGCATGGCTACGGCCCCAATTTCCATTACCATTAAGGGCGATGATCTGGATGTATTGAAAAGTATGGCGGAAGATATTAAAGAAGTTGTGGCATCAGTACCTGGCACAAGGGAAGTTGAGTCAAGTTTTACCGTGGGACGACCGGAATTACAGATCCAGGTTGATCGGGATAAGGCGGTTATGTATGGCTTAAGCGTGGCTCAAATATCCTCGGCTATTCGAACGGCCTTTGATGGCAGTGTAGCTACAAAATATAGAAGTGACGGGGCAGAATATGATATTCGAGTGATGCTGCCGGAAGAGTATCGACAAAATATTCAGGACTTAAAAAATGTAAAGATTATGTCTCCCTTGGGGATTCAAGTTTCCTTAGGTGAGCTGATTATTGCCAAAACAGATGTTGGACCTACGCAAATTGATCGGGAAAACCAATCCCGGGTTGCCACCATAAACAGCCAGTTAAGCGGGCGGGATTTAGGAAGTGTCGTTAGTGAGGCTCAACTAAAATTAAAGGACTATACCCTGCCGGAGGGCTATTCCCTAGAGTTTGGCGGCGAGAATGCCGAAATGGTGGAGGCCTTCAGCAGTCTAGGTCTAGCCTTGATTCTGGGTATGATTCTTACTTATATGGTCATGGCATCCCAATTTGAATCTTTGATTCATCCCTTTGTAATTATGTTTACTGTACCTACCATGTTCATCGGTGCCATCGGTGGGCTGGCTGTTACCGGCCGGAGCTTCAGCGTGGTGGTTTTTATCGGCATGATTATGCTGGTGGGAATCGTAGTTAATAACGGGATTGTATTGGTGGACTATATTAATGTACTGAGACGCCGGGGAATGAGTAGGGATGCAGCTATAAAAAGAGCAGGTCCGGTTCGTCTGCGGCCGGTAATCATGACAGCTCTGACTACAGCTATGGCCATGGTGCCTCTGTCTCTGGGCATTGGCGAGGGTGCGGAATTACAAGCTCCTATGGCTACCGTAGTGGTAGGAGGGTTGACAACATCCACTGTATTTACTTTAGTTTTTGTCCCGGTTATGTATACCATCATTGAGGATTTTAGTAATTGGCTGAAAAGAAAGCTCCGGATTGGCAATAAGAGAAAAACAGCAGTGGAAGGGGAGGTAATGTAATGAAAAAGAAGTGGCTCTGGGGAATAGTAATTGTTTTGGTACTGGTGTTGGCTACGGCAGGTGTTACTGTTGGTGATACTGCTGAGCCGGAAACGAAAAGCTTAAGCTTGGCTCAGGCAATAGAAATAGCAATGAAAGATAACCTTCAGGTAGAGTTGGCGGCATTAGGATTGGAGCAGGCCGAACTGACTTTAGAACAGGCAGAGTTTGCTAAAAAGAAAATGATAAATATATTACCGAACCCTGAGCGTAAGGATCAAAATATGGCTTTGGTAATTGACGTGGTACCTGTTCAAGCTCAGTCTGGAAAAGTAATTGCTGAGGTAGGGAAGGCGTACACGGAAAACAGTATTAAATTTGGTGTGGAGGCGGCCTATTATGGGGTGCTACGGGCAGAAAAGATGTTGGAGGTTTCCAGGGCGTCTTTATTAAGGGCCCAAGAACAATTAAAACAGGCAGAAGCAAAATTTAAAGCCGGAACCGTGGCGAAGTTTGAAGTGATCTCTGCGGAAGCCCAGTTAAAATCGGCAGAAGCAGCAGTAAATGAGGCTGAAGCCGGGGTAAAAAAAGCCCTGATGGCTTTAAATCAAACTTTAAATTTGAACCTAGATACCCCCATAAAACTGACGGATAAATTTAGTTTTTCACAGGCAGGGGATATAGACACTGAAAAAGTATTTCAGGATATGACGGAAAAGGATCTATCTTATGTATCTGCCAAAGAGAAATATAATATAAATGAAGTAAACTTTAACTATCATCAAAAATACTATACCAAGAACACTTTTAAGTATCGGGAAGCGGAGTATGCTTTTAAGGAGTCAGAAGTGAACTTAGATAATGCTAAAACCCAACTGCAATTAAATATAAAAAATGCTTATTTGGATTTAAAGACAGCTGAGAATAACTATCAAGTGCTTACTAAAAGCGTAGAGCAGGCAAAGGAAGCTTATCGTTTAACGAAACTCCGTTATGATGTGGGGATGGCCACGGGCTATGATCTTTTAGGCGTGGAAACTTCATTAAAACAGGCGGATCTAGGCCTTCTGAACGCTTTATATAACTACAACCTGGCTAAGGCGAAGTTCACATATGGGGTTTTTGGCAGTTTATCTGCCGATAGTAACGGAGCCCAGATGCCTCAAGGGGCAGCATCCGATGGCATGCCTTCCGGTATGTAATTGAAGGGGCGGATAAAGTGCTAATCTCTGTTGATGAAAATGATAAGCGTTATCGCATAATGAAGGCAGCGGCCAAGATATTTGCCCATAAAGGATTTCACCGGGCGAAAATAGAAGAAATTGCCCAGGAAGCCGGTGTGGGAAAAGGTACTGTTTATGAATACTTCCCCAGCAAACAGCAGCTGTTTATGCAGATGTTCAAGGTAGGAAAAGATTATTATCTCGATGTTTTAACCAAACAGATAAACCAGGAGTCAGGACTTTATGATAAACTTAAAAATATTACCTATCTTCATCTAAAATTTTTTATAGACCATACGGATATCGCCAGGGTGATGATGCAGGAGTTTCTGCAATTAGGAGCTGAGATGCATAAAGCGGTTTTTCAAACTCAAGAACAGGAAATAGGATTGCTTGACGAGTTGTTTCAACAGGGGATAGAGGAGGGATGCTTCCGCTCCATCGATACCAAATTAACTGCTTATGCCTTTTATGGTTCGGTTCATGCCATAGGTGTCTCCATGATCTTTTACGGAGAAAGACCAAACCTGGAAAAGCTATCGAGGGAAATTGTGGATGTGTTCTTGCAGGGGATTAAAAAATAGCTAAAAAGGATTTCAAAAAATAATTTAATAAATTGGTTAAATGGGTTAAAAGGCTGTAAGTATCAAGAAAGCACAGCAGCCTTTTTGTATTTCTGAAAATTTTTAAGTAAAATCTTTTTTAAAAATTAATAGTGAAATAAATCAATACATGGTAAAATAGTTTTAAGTATGTAAATATTGTTAATGTATTTCTTTATAGGGGGCATTTTGATGAAAAGGATTTTGGTATCACTGGTTTTGATGATGGTATTGATGGCACTACCTGCTTTCGGGGCGACTCAATATGAAACCTTACGGCTGAACAAAGAGAATATTGAGAATAACTTAAATGGCAAAATCGCCGCGTTTAAGATGATGGATAGTGGCAGAACATCAAAGAGACTGGAGATTAATGATACTGCACTTGATTACATGATAGAAAAAGGAATTAACCTCACCGTTGAGACTAACGTAATGACTGTTAACATAAATCCGGAAGCCTTTAAAACAAAGGAGTGGCTGGAAGCAGTCAAATCCCGTGAGCCCTTGGGGGTACGTTTATTTATTAATAAAGGCAGCGCAACAAAGGTCTATGAAAATTTTGATGAGTGGTACTATAACCAGATTGGGTTATCGCGTTTTGGTACTTCCGCCTGGGAATTGACCGGCGAGATTTTGGTTGCGGGTGTTAAAAAATTTGATGTAAATAGTTTTGCGGTTCCCATTAATGTAAGTGTGAAATACCCGGTAAGTGCAGAAACCTACGGGGTGGGTACCAGTAATATAGAAATGTACGTGTTAAACGAATCAAAAGAAAAGTGGGATTATCTCGGAGGCAAAGTGGATCAAGAAAATAGAATCATGACTTTTGATACTAATGTTCCGGGGTTATATACCATTTTCTCCAACTCAGGTTTAAACCAAAAGTCTCAGGGGTTTAGCGATATTAAAGGGCACTGGGCAGAAAGTGATATTCAATATATGGTGAAGAAAAATGTAGTTGAAATGACCGGTGACAAAAAGTTTTTTCCTAACCGGGAAATAACCAGGGCGGAGTTTGCCTTTTTTTTAGCTAGGACTCTTGGCTTAAATAATAATAACACTGGGGCTAAGACGTTTCAAGATATTGGAACCGCTGAACCGTATTACAAGGAAATAATGGCTGCAGCAAATTCCGGAATAGTTGCAGGGGTGACTGAAAACAAATTTGTTCCTAATGCTCAGATTACCAGGCAGGAAATAGCAGCGATGATGGTTAGAGCCTTAAAATATGGAGGGATAGAGGTAGATTTAGATCAAGGTGTGTTGAAGCAATTTAAAGACCAAGGTGAAATTTCCCCCTGGGCAACAGGAAGTTGTGCGGGAGTTGCCAATTTGGGAATGATGTCTGGAAGAAGCAACAGTAAATTTGAACCAAAATCATTTACCAGCAGGGCAGAGGCATTAGTATTGCTTCATCGACTATCAGATAAATTAGAAAAATTGTAAATATTGTAGCGGAAAGAAGGTTTTTGAGGTTAGTGGTGGAATATATTATATAATTTACTTTTATTAACCTTTAGAGGTTTAAAATAGGTAATTATTTTTTGAGGGGGAAATTTTTATGCAAATTAAGAAGTACCTAGTATTATTGTTGTCTTTGTGTTTAATTTTTGTCTTTGGTACAATAGCTGTTGCTCAGGACGGAGAATTGACAGATGTTTCCGGCCATTGGGCGGAGGAAACTATCATTAAATGGTCAGAGGAGGGGGCTGTTGGAGGATATCCGGATGGTACCTTTCAGCCGAATCGTCAAATCACCCGGGCGGAATTCATCACAATCATAAATAAGGCCTTGGGCTGCTATAAGCAGGAAAATGTCAATTTTTCAGATGTCAAAGAGTCTAATTGGTTTTACGGAGAGGTTGCTAAGGCTGTAAAGAGCGGCTACATTAAAGGATACGAGGATGGAACTTTTAGACCCAACAGTCCTATTAGTCGGCAGGAGGCAGCTGTTATTTTCTCCCGGATTATGTGTCTGAAGGCAGATAGTCAAGGAGTGTCGGACTTTGCTGATAGAAATTTGATTCCTTTGTGGAGTAAGGATATGGTAGGAGCTGTCACTGTAGCCGGATACATGGGTGGATACCCTGATAAAACATTCCAACCTACTAGGTCTATTACAAGAGCTGAATCTGTAGTTACATTGGACCGGGTAGTTGGCGAATTATATAATGAGGCAGGAATTTTCGGATCTGAAACAGAAGTTACGACGGTGCAAGGTAATCTCACAATTAGTAAGCCTGACGTTACTCTTCAGAATATCGAGGTTGAGGGCAATCTTTATTTAGCAGAGGGAATTGGTGATGGAACGGTAACCCTCAAGGACGTGACTGTAAATGGCGTTACTATTGTCAGAGGCGGCGGCGTACATAGTATTATTATGTATAATTTCAACGGTAAAACAGTAGTTGTGGATGTGCCTGACGGCTCCAATGTAAGATTAGTTGCACAGGGCGCAAGCTCCTTAGAAGATGTGGTGTTGGAATCTGATGGTATATTAGAGGAAGAGAATCTTACCGGAGCTGGATTTACCACTGTGAATATACCTGCCGGTGCTCAGGTTGTATTGAACGGTTCTTTTGATAATGTTGATGTTCAGGGAGCCGGTGCTTCTGTGAAGGCTGAAAGTGGTACAATTAACAATTTAAATATTGCGGCTAATGCAACTAACGCCAAGGTTGATTTAGCAAAAAATACGACCGTAACGAATTTAACTGTTGAGGCTCCTGCAGCTGTAAGTGGTACCGGAACTATTAATACAGCAAATGTTAACAGTTCTAATGTAACTATTGAACAGAAACCTGTTACTCAAAACCTAGCAGAAGGTGTTAAGGCAAATATAGGCGGTGAAGAAGTATCCGGCGGAACACCTGTTGAAGATAAAGGTAAAGGCGGCGGAAGCCCTGGCGGAGGCACTAAGTCAATCACTGTTACGGATATTACCGTTACATTTAATAATAAGGCCGAAGATATCTCCGATAATACAGAACCATTTTCTTTTGATATGTCGAATTATACCGATTATCCTAACAATGCTTTACTTACCGGGATTAAAATTGGGGGTAGTAATATAGGTGGAACGTTAGTTATTACCCAAGTGAATATTGCAGGTCTGCCTTGGCTGGATAAACCTATTAGAGCTGCAATTTCCAATGAAGGAGTCGTCCTAACTGCTGCTATTTTAGAAGGTCTTGATACCGGTGAACCGGGAATTAATTTAGGCAGTTTGAGAGAATTCGGCCAGGATATTGTCATTTCCGGTTATGTAGAAAGATCAGGATATTCTTCAAGTAGCCCGGTTGATGTAACTCTGCAGCTTAGCAATATGGGACCTGGTGTGGGGGACTTTACAGGAATTGTAAACCAGTGGCTGGACTTTGAAAGGGAAGGCCTTAAAATTACCGGGATAATTAAAGAGGGTAAGGGGGATACTCCTCTCAAAAATGTCACTGTACTTGAATTCCTCTGGGATCAAGGAAAAGTTAAAACTACCGGAGATGTCTTTGTATCGGGAAAAACAAATATTCAAGCAGAAATTTTAAAATTAGCTGATGGGAAAACATGGGACACAGCTACATTGAGCGATTTAGTTGGAGTTAATAAGTCAATATATTTTAAGAATCCTGCTTCTACGGGTGTTTCTCCCACATTTGAATTAGTCATAACAAACCCTTAATAACATTTTTTTAGCCATGTAAGAATTTTTTGATAATTGAGGGCCTCAGTAAAGGCGAAAGCCTAGCCGAGGCCCTAAAAAATATCATTATTTGCATTATTGATAGGTGGGACGGTTTAATGCAGAAAAGAGTCAATAAGATTATCATCGGTTATATTTTATTTATTTGTATAGTGGGAGCAGGATTATTGATTAAACGACAGATTGATAGTATTCCTGTTGTTGATGATGCTTTGATTCAAGAAATAATTGACAGTACGGAGTTTTCTGATGTTGAAAGTGATGGAATGATTAGTTCCTCTCAAAACATAGTTGAAAACAATGAGGAAAAGGAACAGCCCGAAAGCAATTATTGGGAAAACTATTACCGGGAAACTGAAACTAAAAAAGAAAAAGATAAGGGAGAAAAAAATCCTGTTGTTTCTCAAATTCAAAAGAAAATAAGCACCGGGGATAAACTAAGAATAATGAAAATTATTAAGAAGAATTTGTCCTCTGAGGAGATTAAATATATTCTTTCTTTGGTAAAGGACGGATTTACCAATAAAGAACAAATAGAAGTGAAGTCTATTCTTGGGGAAAAGATAGGAGAAAAAGAAAAGCAGGAGTTAAAAGAGATTCTACTAAAGTACCTCTAATATAATAGGTTTTATGGAAATAAAAATTTAATTATTTATAGATGTTGGAATTTGTTGTATAATGTTTAGTGGTGCCAATAATTAATGTTTATGCTAGATTGTAAATTGGGGGAATAGCCGATGGATAGGCAATCTGACTTAATAGAAACAGAAGAAATAGATTTAAGGCAATATGTTAGTGTGGTATTAAAATGGAAATGGATGATCCTGTTATTTACGGTGGGAGCACTTCTAACCAGCTATATCGTGAGCAGCTTTTTAATGACCCCTGTTTATGAAACCACGGCGGTATTAATGGCCACTCACCCTAATTATGAGCGAGTTTATCGGGAGGAAAACGGTTCATTGGAGTCAACAGTGGATAGTTTTTCCCGGCAACCTTATCTAAACCTTAATACTTACATCGGTCAATTTAAGAATACAGAAATTTTAATTAGTGTGATTGATAAGTTGAATTTGGATAAGCTGGATTATACACCTCGTTCTTTAGCACAAGATATTACTATTAACGGTAATAAAGATACTAATATGATTGAAGTTAAGGTTTTAAATACAGATCCGGCGCTGGCTGAGTCCATCGCTAATACTTTAGTGGACGAGTTCTATGCATTTTTGTTTATCAGCAATCAAAAGCAGGCTAAAGAATCTGTCGCATATTTAGCCAGTCAGTTGGAGCAGGCGGAAGAAGAATTGAAAAAAGTTAGCGAAGAGTATCAGCAAAACCAAGCCCAGGCAAGAAACTCCAGTATCCTGGAAAAAGAATTGATTAGCAAAACAGAGATCCTTACTAATTCTAAAACTCTTTTATTACAGAGTAAAGTTGAATTGGAACAACTTATCGCAGGCCGAAAGCGTCTGGAAGAAAACCTGGCTGATACGCCGGCCAAACTGGTTACAAAAACTTGGACAGAGGGGAGTACTGTCCCTGAGATTCCGGAGATTGAGCAACTTGACCTGGAAATGGAAACCGCAAACACTAATATGGTATCAGAAGAGATCAATCCCTTGTATTTAGAACTGATTAAAGAATTGAATCAAAAGGATGCGGAGATTGCCCAAACAGAAGCAAAAATTGCCGGTATCAGCGGTAATATCAGTTCCCTGGAAAGGGAAATTGCCGATATTCAGGTAGAATTATCGGAAAAACAATTAGCAGAAGCCACGGTGAAACGAAAATTGGCGACACTGGAAAATGCTTATACTGTTTTAAATGAGAAAATTATTCAGACGGAAATTACCAAGTCTGCTGACTTTGGCAGAATGAATCTGACGATGGTATCTCCTGCTTTTCAGCCAACCAGTCCGGTGAAACCTAATAAGCTTTTAAATATGGCCATTGCCGCAATACTAGGGCTAATGGGGGGTATTTTTCTCGCCTTTGTATTGGAATTTTTTGATGATACCGTTAAAACAGCCGAAGATTTAAAAAGATTAATGGATGTGCCGGTTCTCGCAACCATTCCTACCGGAAAACAATCCTAGCATATAATTTTATTGAAGAGGGAGCAATATGAAAAAATTCTTTACAAAGGATATTCAACTGGGAAAACGCAGGCTTTATGTTATGGAGCACCCGAAGGCCTATATCAGCGAAGCTTTCCGCATGCTCAGGACAAATCTCATTTATACAAATGTGGATAAAGAAATTAAAACTCTCATGTTTACCAGTACCGGCCCCAAAGAAGGAAAGTCTACCATTATTTCTAATTTAGCAGTGGCCTTAGCTCAGACCGGAAAGAATATTTTATTATTGGACTGTGATTTAAGGAAACCGGTGCAGCATGAGATCTTTGAATTATCTAATAACGACGGGGGATTAACAAAATATTTGACAGGTTATTGTTCCTTGGAAGAAGCTATTCAGAAAACTCGTATACCAAATTTGCATGTATTGACCAGTGGGCCAATTCCGCCTAATCCAGCGGAGCTTGTCGGCTCAAAAAGTATGGAACGATTATTGGGTCAAGTGAGAGATATGTTTGAAATGGTTTTAATAGACGTCCCTCCTGCTATTGCCGTGACTGACCCAATTATTTTAGCGGGAAAATGCGATGGTGTAATTGTAGTAGTGCGGGCTGGTTTCACAAAACAGAATGCATTGATTGAGACGAAAGAACTTTTAAAAAAGGCGGAAGCACCTGTGTTGGGGACAATCCTTAATGATTCCAGTATTGGCGGTGGTCATTATTATAAAGGCTATCGCAAATATTACCAACATTATTATCAGCATTATTACAATGAGGATTGAAAAAATTTAGATTGGTGAGGCTATGATTGATATTCATGCGCATATTCTCAATTGTGGTGACGATGGAGCTGCAAACAGAGAAGAAACAATTATAATGTGTGAGGAGTTTTTTAAGTCAGGAGTAACTTGTGTGGTGGCTACTCCTCATTTTATTTGGGGCAGTATAGAGATTGCCCCGGAAAAGATTATTGCTTTGACTGCAGAGTATAATCAATTCTTAAAATCCAGGGACATAAACATGACCATTGTGCCAGGCATGGAAATAGAAATGTGTTATGAAATTCCAGGTTTATTTAAATCCGGAAAGCTTTTGACGATAAACGACCAAAGAAAATATATGCTGGTGGAACTGCCTTTTCATTCTGTGCCTTCTTTTACTCAAGAAATTTTCTATGAACTAAGGCTTTTGGGTATCACCCCCATTCTAGCTCATCCGGAAAGAAATCATCAGCTGTTAAAACATCCGGAAATAATCAGGGAGATGGTCCATCGAGGGGTGTTGGTACAGATTAACGGAGGTAGCCTTCTTGGATATTTCGGAAGTCAGGTAAAGAAAAGAGCTGTTTCTTTAATTCAATGCAATTTGGCGCATTTCATTGCCGGAGATGCCCACGAGGCATTCGGAGAGAGGGGGCCGTGCCTGCACTTGGTGGAACCGATCCTAATTAAGCTGGTGGGAAAAGAAAAGGCCCAAGTTCTTTTGAACGACAACCCCCAGGCGATATTGGCCGGCAAGAATGTTGTTAGATGGGAACCTAAGCAGCCAAAAGACGGCATTAGAGGTTTAATTAATAAAATACTGAGAAGGTAATGGGGTTGTCGTAATTAATTTATGCGACAGCCTCAACTTTTCTTCAGTAGAGGCGAGGTTTCCGTGGTGGCGGGATTTCTGTGTTTGTTATCCCTTCAAGTTGTGGTAAAATAATAGTATTATTTATTGTCCCGGGAGGAGAAGCATGACTAAGAAGTGGCGATTTATTTTGATTGGGCTGATTGCGGTAAGTTCCTTGATGGCCTTTTACTTAGGGTGGGAAAGGCATCAGGTGGAGGAAGCCAATAAACAGGTGGATCTCGTTTTGGACTGGACGCAGGTGAAGGATTTAGCGGGCCGAGAAGGTCTCACTGAGGAAGCAGTCCTTAAGCAATTTAAAGGTGATATTTCCGGAGTATTGTTTAAAGAGTCCACTTTAAATGATTTAGTTGTCAGCGGGGCGGTTTTATTAAAGACCGGGGCAGAAATGTTATGGGAGATGCAGGCAGCAATCGGTAATGGAAGGCTTCCGGTACAAAACGCCCAGGCGGCGGAAATTCACAGTGATTGGACATATTTAATTTTTCAAAATCCTGAAGATATGGCCCGGGTGGAAAGTAATTTGGCATTAAAATTAAACGGGGCTGAGCCCCAGGTGATGAGCTATTATCTGCAAACTACTCAGGGAGCGATCCCGGTTTTGGGGACATCTTTGAAGTGGAAGGATTTATCTAACTTAGGTGTTGGTTTTGAACAAGATGAGTTTGATTTAGTGCATTCCTTAGGGTTAAATATAATTCCCCAAATCCGCTACTGGCGGGATGTAACGGAAAAAGATCTTAAGGCTGTGTTTGGGCAATTTGAGGACTTGCCTTTATCGGCAGTATTTTTTAATGATAATGATTTACCCGGTATCGGTTTACCCGGTGCCAGGCAAAGTGAAGCTTTGAGTAATTTGGCAGAGCAGATTGATGCCCTGGGGGTTCCTCTTGGGATGGTGGAATTTTTTCCCCAAAAAGGATTAGCCACAGTGGCTAATTTTATGGAGAAAAATTTAGTGCGTATGCATTCCATTCCGGAGAAGGAAATGCCCGTCATGAGTCAAAGCCGGGCTCTGGATCGTTATACATTGGCGGCAACCGACCGGGACATCCGGGTGCTTTTGGTGCGCTTTTTCCCCGAGCTGGGGTTAAAAGAAAACGGTTTGTATTTAACAGAACTGAGAACATCCCTGGAGGGTGAAGGTTTCCAACTGGGAAAACCGGAACCTTTCGGTGCCTTACCGGTTTCACGAATTAATCTTCTTGTGCTGGGGCTAGGGGTAGCCGCCGGGGGAATGCTCCTTCTGGATATCCTAAAGTTTCGAAGGCTGGGCTTAATTTTAGGTGCTTGCGGATACTTGGGTTTTGTAGGTTTATTAGGCTTAGGAGAAATTGGAATGGCTCGGAAGGCCATGGCATTAATGGCAGTGCTTATTTTTCCCATTTTATCCGTGACTGTCTTTTTAGACGAAAAACCGGCCGGAGTGGGAAAGGCCATCTGGCTTTTAATAAAAATGACTTTGGTTTCATTAATTGGTGCTCTTTTAATGGTGGGATTACTGGCGGACAGGTCTTTTATGTATACCTTAGATCAATTTATGGGCGTCAAGCTGGCCCATTTGATTCCTATTTTATCAATCCTAATTGTATTCTGGTTTTTAAAAGGTTACAGCCGCAAATCATGGAATAAAGTACAGAAACTTTTAGACTATCCGGTGACGGTAAAATATGTGATCCTCTTAGGAATTTTGGCGGTAGTTCTTTTAATTTACATTATGCGTACGGGAAATGAGGGTGCTGCAGTTTCTGCCTGGGAGCTGGCGCTACGGGCGAGACTGGATGATATATTGGCCGTTCGACCGAGGACTAAGGAATTTCTCATTGGGCACCCGTTAATGCTCCTGATGTTGTATTTAGGCTATAAGGATAAATATTTGCCCATATTGGCTGTAGCTATCATCGGTCAGGTTTCATTGGTAAATACCTTTGCTCATATTCATACCCCAGTAGTAATTTCCATCATGCGTACTTTTAATGGATTGTGGCTGGGTATCCTGCTGGGCTTAACCTTAATTATGGTGGTTAAAATAGCAAAAAAAGCAGTGGAACGTTTTCAATTAACAATCGACAAAGAGGAGTAAAATGAAAAAAGTTATCTTATCCGGGTATTACGGTTTTAATAATATTGGCGATGAAGCGGTTTTGGCGTCAATCATTCAAGCGCTGCAAAGGGAGATCCCAGAGGTGCAGGTCACGGTTCTATCCAATGACCCTTCTAAGACGGAAAAACAATATGGGGTAAAGGCGGTTAATCGATGGAGCCTACCCCAGATTATCCCGGTCTTAAAAGGCTGTGACCTATTCATTAGTGGAGGAGGGAGCCTTCTTCAGGATGTAACCGGGCCCAAAAGCATCATTTATTATTTAGCTTTAATTCGTTTAGCCCGTTTTTTCCGAAAACCGGTGATGATTTATGCTCAGGGCATTGGTCCTATTAACCGGCCCTGGGCCAGAAATCTAGTAGGTCGAGTGCTGAATAAGGTAAATTTAATCACTCTCCGTGATGAAGATTCCCGAGCTGATTTAGCATCTATGGGAGTGACCAGGCCCCCGATCATGGTGACGGCAGACCCGGTGCTAGGTTGGGAGAATCAAAATGAAAGGGTAATTCCGGAAAACTTAAAAAATTTAGATTGGGATCAGGGGAAATTCGTGGGCATCAGCCTTCGTCATTGGCCAGGATTAAATCCCGGGGAGTTGGCGGAACTTGGTGATTACCTTGTTAAAGAAGGCTTTCAGCCAATATTTTTACCCTTTCATTTTCCTGGAGATATTTCTGTATGCCGGGAAGTGGCTAAGCTGATGAAAGAAGAGAGTTATCTCATCAAGGATAATCTGTCCGCCTTGGAAATGATGGATATTATCGGGAAAATGGATTTAGTGATCGGCATGCGCCTACACGCCCTAATTATGTCCGGAGCCCAGGGGGTTCCTTTTGTGGCCATCAGCTATGACCCAAAAGTGGAACGTTTCACCAAGCAAATGGGGCAAACGGCTGCCTGTTCTGTGGAAAATATGTCATGTAAAGATTTAAAAAAGATTGTGGAACAAAATTTAGAAAATTACAGTCTAATAAAAGAAAAACTCCTGGAAAAAGGAGCGACATATCGGAAAGATGCTCAGGAAACTGCCAAGTGGGCTGCTAAACTGATGGATAATAGCCACTTAGATAAAGGAAGTAATATATGAAAAACAATGTTGCCAAGGCAGTAGGGGTGGTTCTAATAATGAATTTGGCCACCAAGTTATTAGGTTTTGCCCGGGAGACTTTTATTGCCTCGGGATTTGGGGCGAGTTCAGCTACAGATGCTTACCTCATTGCCTATACCATACCTTATTTTTTACAGGCGATTTTAGGCTTTGCTTTGGTGTCTGCTGTGGTACCCGTATTAACCAAGTATTTAGTTGAGGAAAATTATAATGAAGCATGGCACGTTGCCAGTACAATTTTGAATTTGACCGCTTTTGTATTGTCTTTTGTAACCATATTAGGCATGGTGGGAGCGGGCTTTTTGGTGAAAATCACTGCACCCGGTTTTGAACAGGATGCGGCAAGCCTTGCGATCCAATTAACCCGGATTATGTTTCCCTCTGTGGTCTTTATGGGGGTGGGCATGGTGATTTCCGGGATTTTAAATGCCTCTTATAAATTTGCCATTCCGGCCTTTGCCCCGGGTTTATCAAATATCATTATTATTTTCTCGGTTGTGTTTTTTTCAGCCCGTTATGGCATTATCGGGTTAGCCGTGGGGACTTTGGTCAGTTTTTTTGGTTTTTTGGTTTTACAGATTCCGGTGCTAAAAAGTGTAAAGTTTAAATACAGTTTTGTTCTGGACATAAAACACCCGGCAGTACGACAGTTAATGTTTACTATCGGGCCCATTGTTTTAGGTGTAGCGGTAAATCAAATTAACTTAGCACTAAATCGCATTTTTGCCTCATGGCTGGCAGAAGGCAGCATCGCGGCGTTGAATTTTGCTATGAAGCTGATGAATTTGCCTCAGGGGATTTTTGTGGCGGCAGTAGTGTCGGCGATTTATCCTACTATGGCTGCTTTTGCCATTAAAGGAGAGAATAAGCCATTCGCGGAAACCTTGCTGCGAGGCCTGGGGATGGTCAGTCTGATTACCATTCCTGCTGCGGCGGGATTGATGGTACTCAGAGAACCCATTATCCAGCTTCTTTTTGAACGGGGTGCCTTTGATCAGCAGGCGACCTTGGCTACCTCCAGTGCATTATTATATTATTCCTTGGGGTTGTTTCCCGGAGCTGCTAATATGGTGATTACTCGGGCTTATTATGCGGTAGGTGATGTACGCACCCCGGTTTATGCAGGAATTTTTTCTATTGTGGTGAATTTAATATTAAGTGTAGCCTTGATGGGCTCCATGGCCCATGCAGGTTTGGCCCTGGCAAATTCTCTGGCCACCGGTGGGAATACTCTGTTTCTCTACTTTGGTTTAAAAAAGCATCTTAATTCATTAAAGGGAAAAAGTCTTTTGATTTCTTTAGGAAAGATGTGTTTAGCATCTGCTATCATGGCACTGCTGACCTGGTTGGGGGCGGTCTATTTAGGCACTAGGCTGGATTTGGCCGTGAAGCGAAACCTGGCTATTTTAGTGATGAGTACCATTACCATTGGGGGATTAAGCTATTTTTTGGCGGTTATAATCTTAAAAGTGGAGGACGTCCGGTTTTTACAGGACGCTTTGTTGAAAAAACTGAGAAAAAGTTAAGAATTACTCAGTTATGAATCTTAAGATGAGGTGAAAGAATGTTAGAGAAAATATTGGATATTAAAGAAATTGAAAAAATCCTGCCCCATCGTTATCCCTTTCTTTTAGTGGACAAGATTTTGGAGTTGGAAGAGGATAAGCGGATTGTAGGACAAAAAAATGTCACTATTAACGAACCCTTTTTTCAGGGGCATTTTCCGGGATATCCGGTGATGCCCGGAGTATTAATTGTGGAAGCATTGGCTCAAGTGGGAGCAGTACTGGTTTTAAGAAAACCGGAGTTTGCCGGGAAGATTGCCCTTTTTGCCGGGATTGACAACCTGCGCTTTCGCCGTCAGGTAGTGCCGGGGGATGTGTTGCGCCTGGAGGTAGAGGTGATCGCATTTCGGGGGCCCATTGGCAAGGCTAAGGCCAAAGCCACAGTAGATGGGGAAATTGCCTGTGCTGGGGAAATTATGTTTGCCATCCAAAAAAATTAAGCGGTATCTATTTTGACTAATAATGCTCTATTTTAACAAAAATAACTGCTCTTTCTATCTTGTTTTTTATGTTTACTCGTATTAAACTAGATTTGGCTTATTTTTTATATTTTATTATATTTAGTATATATGTAGATATATTCAGGGAGAGGTAACAATGTATAAACTAGCTTTATGTGTCTTTGTTGCTTTTTTCATAGCATTTGTTTTAACACCTGTGATGATGAAGATAGCAATACGAATTGGGGCTGTAGATAAGCCCAATGAACGAAAAGTGCATAAAGGAACCATCACCAGGATCGGCGGAGTAGCCATCTTCGGGGGATTTATTGCCGGAGCCCTTTTAATGCAGGAACTAAGTTTTCAGGCCTGGGGCTTACTTATCAGTGGAACCATGATCATGGTTCTAGGTTTAGTGGATGATATCAGAGGGATTTCCCCCAAAATGAAACTTCTCGGTCAGGTTAGTGCAGCTTTAATTGTGGTTTACTTTGGAGTAGAAGTGAAATTTATCACCAATCCATTTACCGGGGATATTGCATCTTTAGGGATTTTAAGCATTCCGGTAACTGTATTCTGGGTGACTGGGATGAGTAATGCAGTCAATTTAATTGACGGCTTAGATGGACTGGCAGCAGGGGTATCTGGAATTGCTGCCGTGACTTTGGCGGTGGTGGCCTGGACTCAGGGCATGTTTGAGACGGTATATTTAGCCCTGTTTTTAGCAGCAGCGGCTTTAGGCTTTCTTAAGTTTAATTTCCATCCGGCTAAGCTTTTTATGGGTGACTGTGGCTCTTTATTCCTCGGCTTTGTCCTGGGAGTACTGGCAATAATGGGCTTAACGAAAGGGGCTACTATCATATCCCTGTTTATTCCTGTAATTATTTTGGGGATTCCCATTTTGGACACTTTTTTTGCCATTATTAGGCGTTTTACTAATAATAAGCCTATTTTTGAAGCGGACAAAGGGCATCTTCATCATCGATTGCTGGAAATGGGGTTATCTCATAAGCAGACCGTTTTAGTGATTTATGCCATTACGTTTTTATTAGGCAGTAGTGCTGTTTTATTAACTATGCTGACAACGGCACAAAGTGTCTTGATATTAATAGGTATTACTATTGTGATTTTAGTGGGGGCGGATCGGATTGGCATTATCACTGGGAAAAGTATGTCCGGTCCTATGCAAGAAAACAAAGCAAAGCATTATCTGCGTGGTTAATTGTCTGTGGTTGCAAATGTTAAATTAAATATACCTGGAAAATGGGGGGAGTGGGGACATGACCAAAGGGCGTGTAGTATTATTAGTTATAGCTGCCATGGTCTTTTTATCAGTAGGTTTTGTCATTGGACAAATAGTACAAGCAGCAGGAACGATACCTGGTACGGCCGGTGACCCGCTGGTAGCTCAAAGCTATGTGGAAAAAGTAGTGAAAAAAACAGTAGCTGATATGGAAAGCAAACTGGATGAAATGGAATCTAAGGTAGCCGATCTGGAAAAGCAGATTAGTGATTTCTCCAAAGACACAGGGAAAACTAGTACGCGCCAAGGGTCGTCCAGTGATACAGGCAGTAATACTAGCAGTAATACAGGAAAAAATTCAGATAATAACTCTGGCGGGGAAGATAAAAAACCTGCCTCATCTGCCCAAGGCAAGACGGCAACAGTCAGCGGAAGTTCTGCTAATGTGCGGTCAGGCCCAGGTACTACTTATGAAAAAATTACGACATTAGTGCAAGGTGATAAGGTAACAGTAATCTTAGAAGAGAACAGCTGGTATAAGGTAACTTTAAGCGATGGCCAGGAAGGCTGGATTGCCAACTGGCTAGTGGAAGTTAAGTCCTAAACGAAAATGTGGCAATGACCACATTTCATTTTTTTAAAGGGTGAATAAATTGAAAGTACATATGAAATTACTATACTGGTTCCCTGCAGTTTCTTGGGCGGGATTGATCTTTTATCTCTCCAGCCGTACCGGAAATCAGTTGCATCGTCTCTTCCCCTTTTTCCCCAGTTTCAATTGGGGGCATCTGGTGGCTTATTTTATGCTGTCAATATTCGTGGCCTTTGCTCTTGAGAAAACCTTTGTCCTAAAGCAGTTAAAGCTTTGGGTGGTTTTAATATGTTTCTTATATGGGGTAAGCGATGAGATCCATCAATATTTCGTACCCGGCCGGACACCTGAATGGGGAGATCTTCTTAATGACGGAGTAGGTGCTTATCTCGGTGTGTTATTTTATATAAAAGTTTTGGCATTATTAAGATCCTTCGCTAACGCTCAGGAAGACAATCTTGGGTGATTCCAATATCATTTGACTTTTTCACTGTTGTTTAATTGTTTAGTGGTCTAGTTGGGGGTGTGAAATGAACCGGCAAAGAGAAGATGAACTCAATACATACATCAATAGATTATCTGGGGCGGGTTCTTCCGAGGCCGTGGCCCTGCTTCGAAAAATCGAAGACATCGGTAAAGATATCCCACATACGGCGGAAAAACTCATACCTTTTTTGCATCATTCTGATTATCTGGTGCGCTCCCGGGTATTCATTGCTTTGGGGAGAATCAAGGATGCCGATGTCAGCGACCGGCTGCTGGATTATTTGAATACCCAACCGGGGGAGGAGTGGCAGCTCCGTGTTTTGGAATGCCTTTATCTCTTTCATGATCAAAAAGTTGTCCCTCGGGTGGCGGCTTTACTTCATCAGCATGCTAATCCTTTACTCGTCCGGGGAGCTGTTTGGTTATTAGGATATCTCGGGGGTAAGGAGGCCTTGGACATCTTGGTAAAGTTTGCGGTAAGTCCGAAAGGCCGTATTGTAAAAAGCGAGGTTGTCTTTGAAGCCATTGCCTTGGCACTAAAGTCCCTAAACAATTCCGGTGCTGATTATTGGAAAGATTTTGTCCGTAAGGATCCGGCCATTAACCGTTTTTTCCTTTACACCACGCTCCCGGAAGTAGATCCGCCTCGGTTTTCTGTTTATCCTTATCCCGATTATTTATTGGATCAAGGGAAGGCCCAGGGTATTAAGGCTAAGGAATTTAAAAAGCTTTATTATCGAGAACGGGAAACTTAGTTTTTTCCGACGGCAAAGCATATTTTTCTGGGTAAAAATTTAATATTTTAAGAGTTATTAAAACGGGTAACGGCAGTTTACCTGTTTTTTCTGTCTAAGGAAGTTAATTTAAAGGGAAAATTAACGCTATTGTCTTCGACACATAATTGACTGTTTTTTAGGTATATATTGATATACTGACCACTAAAGAACTCGTAGACAAGCAGGAGGCAGGAAATTTGCGAAATATAATTTCTCTGACCTTGGTAGTACTTAGTGTTTTTTTTATTTGTCTAATGATGCAGAATAAAAATGGGGGGGATTCACCTGGTTTTGGCGATTATAAGCTGATGATCGTCATGTCCGGCAGTATGCAGCCTGCTTTTGATACCGGCTCGTTAATTATTGTTAAAAAGGTGGATCCGGAGATCATAAATCAAGGTGATATTATTACTTTTCTTGATGGTGAAAACAGCGGACACCGCTTAATTACCCACCGGGTAATGGAAGTGATTGAAAAGCAGGAAGGAAATTTTTTTATAACTAAGGGGGACGCTAATTCTACCAGGGATTTCTCACCGGTACCGGAACAAAATGTTGTCGGCAAAGTGACGATAGCTATTCCTTACCTGGGGTACCTTATAGGTTTTTCCGGTTTTAAAACCGGGGTCTTAATTTTTTTAATCATTGCTCTTCTTTGGGCGATCATGGGGGAGTTTCGGGCTGCCCGACAAATACTTGGCAGAGAGCATGGCGCGTTTAAAGCGGATAAATAAAAGGGGGGTTAGCACTTGCCTTATAAGTTATGTCCACACTGCAGCCAATCTTCATATTCAGCCAGTGATCGGGGGGTATGGAGTTGCCCGTATTGTGGCAAAGACATTACCTTTATTCCCAGCACAAAGGAACAGCAAAAAAGAATCAATTTTATTTCTAAAAAAGGGAAAAGACCTAATCATTTACGTTTAGTTTAGGACTATAATATTATTATCATGGACGTATCAAGAGATACGTCTATTTTATTCAGAGGGAAGGGCTATTCATGATTATTCGTAAGGAAGGATTATCTTAATAAAAATTGGTAAAAATATCTTTTATGAAAGATTTCTTGTTTATTTCTTTGATACTTGTTAAAATATAGTGGTAAATTCACCCAACGAAATGAGGAGGGTAAAATGAGGAAAATCAAGTTTGGCACCGATGGTTGGAGATCGGTAATGGCAAAAGATTTTACTTTCGATAATGTGAAGCTGGTTGTTCAAGCAATCGCCTGCTTTTTACAGGATCACCCGTTAAAAGAAAATGGTGTGGTCATCGGATATGATAATCGTTTTTTGTCAGAGCATTTTGCGGATGAAGCGGCAAAGGTTTTTGCAGGAAACGATATTAAAGCATATATTGTGAACAGAGCCACCCCTACTCCTGTGACAGCTTATGCAATTACTACCCATAATGCGGCTGGAGCCATCATGCTTACGGCCAGCCATAATCCACCCGAATATAATGGGATTAAATTTATTCCGGAGTATGCCGGGCCTGCTCTTCCGGAAGTGACAGATAAAATTGAGAAAGAATTGGCGAGAGTATTACAGGATAATCAAATTTTCGAGATGCCCATTAAAGCAGCTGAGGCGGAAGGCTTATATGAGAAATTTGATCCCATGCCAGATTATAAAAAGCATATTAAACAATTGGTCAATTTGGATGTAATTTGTAAAGCCAATTTAAAACTAGTGGTGGATCCCATGTTTGGGGCGGGAATTGATTATCTGGATCAAATTTTTGACGAAGCAGGCTGTAATGTGATTACCATCAACAATTACCGGGATCCCCTTTTTGGCGGGAGCCTTCCTGAACCCTCGGCTCAAGTGCTTACAAAATTAAAGGCCAGGGTATTGTCTGAGGGGGCGGATTTGGGATTGGCTCTTGACGGGGATGCCGACAGGTTTGGCATTATTGATTCCAACGGAGAATTTATCATTCCGAATCAAGTGTTGTATATGCTCTACTATCACCTGCTAAATGTCAGGAAGTGCCGGGGCCCCGTGGCCCGCACCGTAGCCACTACCCATATGTTAGATCGGATGGCGGAAAAGTTTGGTTATGAGGTGGAAGAGACTCCCGTTGGATTTAAATATATTGGAGATTCCATGAGAAAAAGGGGCAGCGTTTTAGGTGGGGAAGAAAGCGGGGGGCTGTCTATTCAAGGACATATCCCGGAAAAAGACGGTATTTTAGCTGCTTTATTGATGGCGGAAATCAGGGCGATACATGGAAAAACCCTTACCGGGTTAATCAAACAAATCACCGATGAATTCGGTCAGGTAAGCAGTGAGCGTTTAGATGTTGCCGTGGAACCCCAGGATAAGGAGCGCATTATCAAAGAATTACAGAACTTTAGGCCTTCATCCTTTAATGGCCAAGAGGTAGTTAAGCGCATTGATGTGGACGGTACCAAAATTATTATGGCAGATGGCTCTTGGGCTTTAATTCGTCCTTCGGGAACGGAGCCTTTATTCCGCATTTATGTGGAGGCAAATTCCCTGGAACAGATGAAGGAAATTCAAAAAGAGGTGCGGGATACTTTTAAGATGTAAGTGACACAAGGGTGACACAAGGGGACGTTTTTACTGTGTCATTGAAAACGACACAGTAAAAACGTCCCCTTGTGTCACTTGGGTCAGGATACCCTGTTTTCTAGGACAGCTTTCACTGCTTCTTTTATTTCTTCATAGCCGGTGCAGCGGCAGATATTTGACTGCAGCCATTCTTCCATCACCAGATCATCCGCATCCGGGTGAATAGTCGCCAGAGCATGACAAACCATTAAGAAACCTGACGTGCAATAGCCGCATTGAAAACCCCAATTTTCCACAAAGGCTTTTTGGATAGGGGCATTTTCCAGGCCTTCTACGGTGGTGATCTTGTGACCCACTGCCTCTACAGCCAGCATGAGACAGGATTTGATAGGCCAGCCGTCAATTAAGACCGTACAGGCACCGCAATCCCCGTTTTCACAGCCCGGCTTAGCACCGGTTAATCCGCAGTGTTCCCTTAATACATATAATAAGGTGTCAGATGGTCTGATGGATACCGACCTTATTTGATTATTGATATCCAAATCAATATTATTTTGACCCGCATGGTAAATTTGCATCAGTCTGCTTCCTCCAGGGTGGTCAATGTATTTAACAGTGTATTCCTCAACACATAGTTCCGGAATTTTGCTGAACCAACATTATTATCAAGGATAGGTGTCGGTAAATGCATGAGGGCATCACTGATCCGCTCCTCCAGTGATTTACTTTTGTTATTTAGAGCTTCCTCCAGTTGAATTGACCTAAAGGGAAAAGAACAGACCCCGCTTAGGCCCACTCTAATCTTTCCGTCTTTTTTTATGGCAGCAAGGGAAACAAGAGGATAATCTATTTTCTCGTTTTTTGTTTTTTTCACATGGACATATGGCAGATTCAAATAATCCTGGTTAATGATCAATTGCACCAGGAATTCCCCGTTTTCCAGATTAATTCTTTCCTGAAAAATATCCCGGAAAGGCACCTGTCTTGTCCCGAAATTTCCGGCGACCACGGCCTCACAATCTGTGAGCAATAAGGGAAGTGTTGTCTCCCGGTACATAATGGTCCCGGCTATGTTGCCCCCGATAGTAATCTTTCCTTGCACGGTGTGGTCAGCAATACGCCCGCAGGCCTTCTCCAGGAGGGGGTAGATTTTGGACTCGGTGATCTGGGTAAGAGTTACCCCTGAGCCGATAATCAATTTACCGTCCCTGATCTCAAGTACCCGGCATTCGGGAATTTTTTTTAAATCAATCACTGCTTTGGTATGGATATTTTCCGTCCGGGCCATGGTGATGATTTCCGTGCCTCCTCCGTAATAAACAGGGTTCTTCTTTTGTATCTGCATTTCGTCAAAAGCCTGTGCCGCCTCAGCCAGGGTATCCGGTCGATAGTAATCAAAATCAAAGGGAATCATTACATCCCTCCTGTTTTTGTTTTCCAGATAAATTCCGGAGTAATGGGAAAAT
Organism: Bacillota bacterium; assembly: GCA_050952465.1. Lineage (GTDB taxonomy): Bacteria > Bacillota > Dehalobacteriia > Dehalobacteriales > Dehalobacteriaceae > DUPU01. The sequence goes on from JBMNKZ010000008.1 coordinate 143,287, forward strand.
GGTTCAAATCCACTTGGGCTGCCGAAGAAAGAGCATTGGCCAGAGCACCGGGCATACCGATGACACCGTGCTCCGCCAATCCCCGTGCACCGTAGGGAGCATCGACCTGGGGAGTTTCTACGAATTCCACCAGATATTCCGGGTTTTCTCCGAAATGCATGACCTTGTAGGTACGGAGACTGGTGTCCAGTACCACTCCGTCCGCTCCGTATGTATATCCCTCCCGGCTGCCCATGCCAAGACCCATGCTCATTCCGCCGGTAATGAGCCCTCGGGCTGTCTTAGGGTTAATTACTTTTCCCACATCAATCACTGTAGCCGCCTTAATCAGTCGATAGGTGAATTCCTTGGTATCATACTCCACCTCTACTGCCTGAACGCCCACGGTCCAGCCCGGCCCGGACTTACCCTTTCCTGTTTCCGGATCAAGGGGGGTGAGGTGATTCATGATATAGCTCCCCCGGCCTAAAACTTGTCCGGCAATACCATTGCCGTTGGGGTACTTATAACCATGGACAATATCGGCAAATGCCACGTAAATAGTGGGATCTTCCTTTAAAAAGACTTTTTCTTCTGCGATATCCAATTGATCCGGTGAGCATCTCATGACTGTAGCCGCTAAACTTTTCAGCTGACGAATCACGTCCTCGGCAGCTTCCAGAACAGCCTGGCCCATCATAAAGGTGGTCATACTGGCCACGGTCTTCCAGTGTTCCGGTGAGGTTTGGGTATCTACATCCAGATAAACATGGATTCGATTGACATCCATCTTCATTTTTTCCGCTAATATCTGGGCCGCCGTAGTTTTCATCGCGGGACCTATTTCCGATGCCCCGCAATTAAGGTTAATACTTCCATCAGTATTAAAACTGATAAACACCCCCGAGATGGCATCAGTAGGGGAATTAGAGGTTTTCCAAAGGCAGCTGATTCCTTTAGCCCGCACTTTGTTTCCCCCGATTTCCAAACGCATGCCTTCCTGCCAGTTAATTAACCCTTTCATTTTTTCTAGACACTGGGTCAAATTTCCTAAATTACTGGAGGTTAACTTCACCTGGGTGGGAGAAAAGTTTCCCGGCTTGATGGCATTTTTTAAGCGTAGTTCCAAAGGATCCATGTCTAAATGAAAGGCTAATTTATCCATAGTTCGTTCCATACAGAAGGTATATTCCGCATGGCCGAAGCCTCTGAAAGAGGTGATATAGGGATGATTAGTATAGACACAGTAAGAGTCACACCAAACATTTTCAATATTATAGGGGCCGGTGCAATCAATAGCAATGGACTTAGCCATCCGGGGCCCGATATCGGAGTAAGCTCCGCAGTCTACCATAAAGGTAAACTCCGCTGCCTTAATGATGCCATCCCTGGTGGCACCTAATTTAATTTTTCCTTCCAGGCCCATGCCACAGGGTGATATGGTAAAATCCTCTTCACGGGTATTAACGATCTTCACCGGCCTGCCCCCAACAGACTTTGTGGCAATATAGGCCAAGATCTCCAATTGGGCAGTGACCTTACCGCCAAAGGCTCCTCCCACTAAAGGAGTATGCACAATGACTTTTCCCTCATCCAGCTGAAAGATCTGTGTCAAATGCTTCTTGACAGAAAAGGGGGCTTGAGATGAGGTGTGAATAATTATTCTGCCGTCGGGTAAAATTTCTGCCCGGCAGTTTCGTGTCTCCATGGCCACATGATTCACCTGGGGATGGGAGAAACTTAATTCTACCACTGTATCACTTTCTGCCCAGCCTTTTTCCATATCACCTTTACGTATTTTTGTATGATTATTAATGTTGGTGCCTGGTATCGGCTCTACTTCCCTATTATCTGAATACTGCCCCAAGTTTTCATGGATTATGGGGGCGGAGGGCTTCATAGCATCTGACGGGGAATTGAGCACAGGGAGAGGCTCATAGTCAACTTTGATCTTTTTTACCCCTTCCATGGCCTGCCATTCACTCTCACCAACCACCAGTGCCACCGGCTCACCAAAATATCGTACTTTGTCTCTGGCGATTGGGGGCTGGTCATATAGTGCTGTGCCGCATAAGACAGGGAAATCCTTACCGGTTACTACAGCCCTAATACCCGGGGAGGACAAAGCCTCATTAATGTCCAGAGTCTTTATAATTCCATGGGCTACAGTGCTGGTTAACATTTTTACATACAAAATGCCCCGTTCATGAAAATCGTTATTATATTTTGCTCTCCCGGTAACCTTTGACCAAGATTCCTTTCTGGTTACACTGACGCCAATAGACACTGATTCTTCCTCCTGTACTAAATTATTCTAACCTGGTCACCCTATGATCAAAAAGGTCTTTATAACAAGAGGAACATAATTCTTTTCCCTTCCCCCATGGGACTGGGGTATCGTTTTCTAATGGATCTAAATCCCGTAATGATTTACCGCACATAAGGCATTTATTTACTTCATAATCCATGAAAGTATCACATCCTTTAAACATAAAAAAGCGTGTTAATGACACACTTTTTTTAGCTATTATGTGTCAAGAAAGGTAGATTATACATAAAATAGAGTACTAATGCGAAGGGATGAAAGCTGATGCCATGGGTAATTGCTTTATTGTCTTTTATCGCGGGATATTTTTTAATTTTAGCGGCACTGGTATGGTCTGCCTGCCAAGCCAAAATAGAAGGGGACAGGTTAATATTAATTTTGATTTTTAAAGACGCCGAAGCATCGGTGGAGGCAGTAATGTGGGATTTATTCCGCTTAAAGAGCTGGAATTATCAGGGTTTAAACTTTTTGGTGATAGATGATAAATCTCAGGATGATACATTGCCTATCCTAAAAAAGATGCGAAAAAGATATCCTTTTATCTTAATTAGCACTTCTTATAGAAAAAAAGTTGAGCAGGTGATTGAGGGGCAGGGAAGAAGAATGCGCGTGCTAAAAGTTACCGGTTCGGAATGTCCCAGGCTTGTCCGAAAAAAAATCCTTTTTTTATTAAACCAATTAGATCACTGTCCCGCCGAAGGAGATCCTCCCTTAAGAAAATACTCATAAACAGAGTTTCTGATAAACATATCATAATGTACTTTCTGATGTGCTCTGTTGATGGGTAAAGCCCCCCGGGGGCTTTTGCTTTTTTAGAGGAAAAACCCCTTTAAAAAAGAATAGTAACATTAAATGTAAAATGGGGGCCAGAGGCCCGGGATCATAAAAAGTATCTGAGTAAAAAGCGACAGGGAACGGGAAGACGCCTTAAGATTACGAATTATGTGGTAATTGTAGAATCTTATATAAATTTTCATGAGATTAAATTAAAATTAAAGTTGGATAAACGAAGAAGGGATCTAGTATGAAGCAATTTTTTGCTGATTGGTGGCGGGCTTTGCTGAATTTAATTTTTCCTACTTGCCGATGCCTTTATTGTGGACAGGAAGGTGTACTGGACGAGGGCGGCCTATGCTCAAGCTGTCGGGAAAAGTTGAAGGCAGAAGAGGATTTTTCCCTATGTGCTCTTTGTCCTACCTTTATACCCATTGGGGATAAATACTGCCCCAACTGCTGGGAGGGAAAAAGGCACTGGTTTGATGCTGGTATTGCAGTTTTTCCCTATCATGGGGCCCTGCGGGATATGATTCATGATTTTAAATATCGGGGTAGAAAGAAGTGGGCAAAGCCCCTGGGGTTACTGATGGTAGAGACTCTCCAAAAAGACCCGCGCTTTCATGCCATTGATATGGTGGTTCCCGTGCCCTTACATGTGAAAAGAAAGGCCATGAGGGGCTACAATCAAAGTGAGCTTTTAGCCAAGGAAATTGGCCGTAGCCTAGGATTACCGGTAGCAGTAGATATTCTTTGCCGGATAAAAGATACTCCTTCCCAAACCGGGCTCAGGAGAAAGGGACGTCAAATGAATTTGGCCGATGCCTTTCAAATCATTGATTCCAGTTCCCTTCGGGGAAAAAATATCCTTTTAGTGGACGATATTTATACCACAGGAGCCACTGTGGAAACATGCTCCCGGATTCTGAAGACAGAAGGTGTAAAAAGTGTTTTTGTAGTTACATGTGCCGCGGGAAAATGCTATTAATTGTAATTTTCCGACATAATTTTTGTCTTCCACAAGGAAATTCACAGGGAAAGACCCAATTCTAGCTGGTTATTAACAGATCTGTCCACATTATCCACAGAAAATACATCCACAATGAACTTTGGAGAAACAGCCTTTCGACATTTAAAAAATTAACGACGAAAAGCTTATCGATCAAAATATTGTAAATAACGGTATTATTTAACAGGGGATTGGAAAAAATGTTTTAGGACCACCCTTATCTTGAAGGATTTTTTACTGATAACGGGAATATTATTAGTATTATAACGGTGGAAGGAGATGGTTTTGTGAATATCATTCTGAAAGGCCGAAATATCGAAGTCACCGATGCTCTCCGCGAATATGTGGACAAAAGGCTAGGCAAGTTGACCAAGTATATTGAAGGTTTAGACGAAGCACAAGTTACTTTATTAGTCGAAAAGGATCGCCACCGTGTGGAAGTAACCATTCCTCTAAATGGTCTGATCCTTAGAGGTGAAGAAGAAACTATTGACATGTATAGTTCCATCGATTTAGTAATTGAAAAATTAGAAAAGCAGATTGAAAAGTACAAAAGCCGTATAAATAAAAGAGCCAAAAACCAAACCATCAGGGGAATTACCGTTAAGAATGAGGAAAACCTTGAGGAACCAAGGGTCGTCAGAACAAAACGATTTGCCTTCAAGCCGATGCCGGTGGAAGAAGCAATTTTGCAAATGAATTTGCTGGGACATAATTTCTTTGTATTCTCTAATGCAGAAACTGATGAGGTTAATGTAGTATATAAGAGAAAAGACGGCAACTATGGATTGATTGAGCCGGAATTCTAACAGCATTGAATTATTTCAGGGACGATCTAAAGGGTCGTCCCTGAATTTACTCTGAATTTATATGAATTTCTGATCACCTTGAAGATTGTCATGGGAAATGATAAAATATATTGATACCATAGTTGACAAAGGAACCATATGGTTCCTTTTTGATTTAATAGTAAGGGGGGATTACCTTGCTTCAATTTTTAAAGAACTTCTTAGATGACAATGCCCGTGATATCAAAAAATATAATAAAGTTGTGGAAGAGATTAATGCCTTGGAAGGGGCCATAGAAAAACTCACCCATAGTGAGCTTCAGGGCAAAACAGCAGAGTTCAAGGAAAAATTAAACCAAGGAGCTTCTTTGAAGGATATTTTGCCGGAAGCCTTTGCCGTAGTGCGGGAGGCTTCCCGGCGGGTTTTAGGGATGCGCCATTTTGATGTTCAGCTGATTGGGGGTATGGTGCTCCACGACGGCCGGATAGCGGAAATGAAAACCGGGGAAGGTAAAACTTTGGTGGCAACCTTGCCTGTTTACCTTAATGCCCTGACGGGGAAAGGTGTTCATGTGATTACCGTGAACGATTATCTGGCCACCCGAGATAGTGAGTGGATGGGACAGATTTATCGTTATTTAGGACTTTCCGTGGGTTTAATTGTCCATGGGTTGGATTCGGCGGAACGAAGAAAAGCCTATGAGGCCGATGTGACTTATGGTACCAACAATGAATTTGGCTTTGATTATTTAAGGGATAATATGGCGATCCATCCGGAGCATATGGTGCAAAGAAATTTAAATTTTGCCATTGTGGACGAAGTGGATAGCATCCTCATTGACGAGGCACGTACTCCCTTAATTATTTCCGGTCAGGCGGATAAACCCACCCAATTGTATTATACCGTTTCAAAGGTGATACCCAGGTTAAAAAAAGATGCTGACTACACCATTGATGAAAAAGCTCGAACTGCTACCCTTACGGAGCAAGGGGTTACCCGGGTGGAGCAAATGCTTTCCGTAGATAACCTTTACGATGATAAAAACATGGAAATCAGCCACCATGTGAATCAGGCCCTAAAGGCTCATACCCTTTTTAAAAGGGATCGGGATTATGTGGTAAAAGAAGGAGAAGTCATCATTGTGGATGAATTTACCGGCCGTTTAATGTTTGGTCGGAGATACAGCGAGGGGCTGCATCAGGCTATTGAGGCTAAGGAAGGGGTAAAAATCGAGCGGGAATCCCAAACTTTGGCGACTATTACCTTCCAGAACTATTTTCGCATGTATGAAAAACTGGCGGGGATGACCGGTACGGCGGCGACGGAAGAAGAGGAATTTCGAAAAATTTACGGCATGGATGTAGTGGTGGTACCTACCAACAAGCCCATGATTCGAAAAGATTTCCCTGATGTTATATACCGCACGGAAAAAGGGAAAATTAATGCTGTAATTGAGGAAATCGCCACCCGTCATGGAACGGGGCAACCGGTCTTAGTTGGAACTATTACCATTGAAAAATCAGAACTGCTCAGCGAGGCATTGAAAAAACGGGGCATTGCCCACCAGGTGCTGAATGCCAAGTTCCATGAAATGGAGGCGGAAATAGTCGCCCAGGCGGGGCGCTTTGGGGCCGTGACCATTGCCACAAATATGGCCGGGCGAGGTACGGATATATTATTAGGTGGTAACCCGGAAATGCTAGCCAAGATGGAGTTGAAAAAATCCGGCCGGGAAGTTACTGATGAGGAGTTAAAGGACTTAATTGCCCGGTATAAGGAGCAAACCGATGAAGAGAGAAACCGGGTGGTGGCGCAGGGCGGACTCCATATTATTGGTACGGAGCGTCACGAAAGCAGGCGGATTGACAATCAGCTCCGGGGCCGCTCCGGACGTCAGGGAGACCCGGGATCCAGTAAATTCTTTATTTCCATGGAAGATGATCTCATGCGTCTTTTCGGCGCGGAAAACGTGGCCGGCATTATGGATAAATTAGGGATGGATGATTCTATGCCCATCGACCATCCACTTATTTCCCGCTCTATTGAAACGGCGCAAAAGAGGGTAGAAGCGAAGAACTTTGATATCAGAAAACATGTCTTAGAATATGATAATGTCATGAATCAACAGCGGGAAGTGATCTATCAGCAGCGGCGTCAAGTTCTGACGGGCGTAAACCTGAAAGATAGTATTTACGATATGATCCATGAGGTAGTGGAGAGGACAGTAGCATCATTTGCCGGAGGCAGTGTCCACCCGGAAGAGTGGGATTTAGAGGGGCTTTTGGAAAGAGCTCAGCTTTTCCTGCCTAATCATGAATTAACCGTTGACGATCTAAAGATCTTAAGTAAAGATGAGATTCCGCAGATGCTGGAGGAAAAATCTCGGATTTATTATGACAAAAGGGAAGATGAGTTAACGCCGGAAACGCTAAGAGAGTTGGAACGGGTAGTCATTCTTAAAGTAGTAGACAGCAAGTGGATGGATCATTTGGATGCCATGGATCAGCTGCGACAGGGCATTGGCCTTCGGGCTTATGGACAAAAAGATCCTTTGGTGGAATACAAATTCGAAGCTTTTGATATGTTCCAAGAAATGATTGGTGAGATTCAGTCGGATGTAGTCAGGTATTTGATGCGGGTAAATGTGGTGGAAGCACCTAAAGAGCGGCAGCATGTGACGGAGAATCGTTCCGAGGAAACGGTGAAGAAACCGATCAGGAAGAATAATCAGGTAGGGAGAAATGATCCTTGTCCCTGCGGCAGTGGGAAAAAATATAAAAAATGCTGCGGCAGCGGAAACTAAATAGGTATGGGATATAATTTATATAATCCTTGTAGGTTACATTATATGCAACGCCTACAAATCCCGTAGGGGGTGCATAGTATGCACCCCTGGTTGGTAAAAGAATATATTTTTGAGAGATTTTTAAGGAGGGGTATGATGCTTGCTGATTTAAAAAAAGAAATGGGAGAGATGGGGAACCGTCTGGAGGAATTGAGGGTCTCCCTTTGACATCGCTCATAAAGAAGAGGAGATAAAACAATTAGAAGAGGCTACTCTGGAATTCGATTTTTGGGAGGATCGGGAGAAAGCCCAAAAGGTGCTCCAGAGGACAACTAATCTTAAGGAGCGGGTGAAACGTTTTACCCAGCTGGTCACCCAATTTGACGATATCAAGGTATTGTGGGAATTAGCTTTGGAGGAAAATGATGAATCTCTTGAGGGTGAAGTTACCGCCCAGCTTAGTCACTGGATCAAACAATTGGAGTCCATGGAATTGGAAGTACTTTTATCCGGGCCTTATGACAGTCATAGTGCCATTATCTCTCTTCATGCCGGAGCAGGGGGGACAGAGGCTCAAGATTGGGTGTCCATGTTAATGCGCATGTATACTCGCTATTGCGAGAGAGCAGGCTATAAGGTAGAAGTAATGGATTTTTTAGCCGGTGATGAAGCAGGTGTCAAGAGTGTCACTCTTTCAATTGAGGGCATTAATGCTTATGGATATTTAAAATCAGAAAAAGGCGTTCATCGTCTGGTAAGAATTTCCCCTTTTGATACTAACGGAAGAAGGCATACTTCTTTTGCATCAGTAGATGTGCTGCCTCAGGTAGAATATGATGATGAGGTGGAGATTAATGCCGATGATTTAAGAATTGATACCTACCGTTCGGGAGGTAAAGGGGGACAGCATTTGAATAAAACGGATTCCGCTGTCAGGATTACCCATAGCCCTACCGGTATTGTGGTACAGTGCCAGGATGAAAGATCCCAGCACTCCAATAAGGACAAAGCGATGAGGTTGTTACGGGCAAAATTATTGGAACTAAAGATCCAGGAACAGGAAAAAGAGATGGAGCAGCTTCGCGGTGATCATCAGGAGATCGGATGGGGCAGTCAAATCCGCTCCTATGTTTTTCAGCCCTACCGTTTGATAAAAGACCATCGTACCGGGGTAGAAGTAGGTAATGTGGATGCCGTCATGGACGGAGAATTGGATGTTTTTATTGCGGCCTATTTGCAGCATTTTCGACGCCGGGATTAGGAGAGCAGCACTGTCCCCAGACCTTGTGGCAACGGACTAGCTGAAAAGTGGTGGATTAATGAAAAAGTATCGGGTTTTATGGGAGTTAATCGGGATAACCATAGGGTGTTTCATTACAGCCATTGGTTTAGTGGCTTTTCTTATTCCCAATAAGATTGCTGCCGGCGGAGTAAGTGGATTGGCCACGGTGCTTTATTATTTGTTTAAATTTCCCGTGGGTATTACCATGTTTGTGATTAATATCCCTCTTTTATTATTTTGCATCAAAGAGTTAGGGATGAAGTTCGGGGTAAAGTCCCTTTACGGTACCTTTGTCCTGTCTTTTTTTGTGGATTTCTTAGCATTCTTGATTAAAGAACCTTGGACTAATGATGCCTTATTAGCCGCAGTCTATGGCGGGGTATTATGCGGCCTGGGTTTAGGTGTTGTTTTTCGTTTTAAGGGGACTACCGGGGGCACAGATTTGGCCGCCGCCCTGATACATAAATTTGCCCGGATCAGTTTAGGATATTCTTTGATGTCCATTGATGCTATGGTGATAATTTTAGCAGGCATTGTTTTCGATGTGGAACAGGCCCTTTATGCTCTGGTAGCGGTATTTGTCACCAGCAAGATGATTGATGTGGTACAGGAGGGGGTGTCCTATGCAAAGGCTGCTATCATTATCTCCGAAGAATATGAAAAAATTGGAGATGAATTGTTAGCCCGGATGGAGCGGGGGGTGACATTCTTTCAAAGCAAAGGTGCTTATACCAAAAAGGATCGGTATGTACTTCTCTGTGTGGTGGTACAATCGGAGGTTTCTACCTTAAAGGATATTGTTTATAGTATTGACCCTCAGGCTTTTGTAATTTTTTCCAACGTTCATGAAGTACTGGGGGAAGGATTCAAAGAAGGCGAGGTAAAGTAATTGAACCAACAGAATATTAGTTTTTTAGAAGAAAAGGCGAGACAAATTAGAAAAGATATTATCACCATGCTGCAAGAAGCAGGTTCAGGCCATCCGGGGGGATCCCTTTCGGCGGCGGATATTCTAGCGGTATTGTATTTTCAAGAAATGAATATTAATCCGGAAAATCCCCATCTGCCGGAGCGGGATCGTTTTGTGCTTTCCAAAGGGCATGGGGCTCCTGTGCTCTATGCAGCTTTGGCTGAGAAAGGTTTTTTCCCCAAGGAGGATTTGTTTGAATTAAGAAAGCTGGGGGCGAGACTCCAGGGACACCCGGATATGAAAAGAGTGCCCGGGGTGGAAATCTCCACCGGTTCTTTGGGACAAGGTTTATCGGCAGCGAATGGGATGGCATTAGCGGGAAAAATAGATGGTGCATCTTACCGGGTTTATGCTTTAATTGGAGATGGAGAATGCCAGGAAGGCCAGATTTGGGAAGCCGCCATGTTTGCGGCTCACTATAAATTGGACAACTTAGCAGTATTTTTGGATCATAACGGGCTGCAAATAGATGGCCGAATTTCTGATGTCATGTCACCCGAACCCTTAGATGAAAAATGGCGTGCTTTTGGCTGGCATGTGCAGGTAATTGACGGGCATAGTTTTCCCGAAATTATTGCTGCTTTAGCTAAAGCCCGTGAGATAAAAGGAAAACCCAGCATGATCATAGCCAATACCGTCAAAGGGAAGGGTGTTTCCTTTATGGAAGATGTGGCCGGATGGCACGGGGTGGCTCCTAAACCGGAGGAAGCTGAAAGGGCCCTGGCAGATTTGGATCAAAGGAGGTCAAGATAATGACGGAAAAGATTGCGACCCGGGAAGCTTACGGTAAAGCCTTAGTTAAGCTAGGGGAAAAAAACAAAAATATTGTGGTTTTAGATGCGGATTTATCCTCGTCAACAAAAACTGCGAATTTTGCCAAGGCCTTCCCAGAAAGGTTTTTTAATGTGGGCATTGCGGAGCAGAATTTGATAGGAACAGCGGCAGGTTTAGCCGCCGCAGGAAAGATCCCTTTTGTCAGCTCTTTTGCTATGTTTGCCACCGGCCGGGCTTTTGAGCAGATTAGAAATACCGTTGCATACCCGAGGCTAAATGTGAAAATTGCCGCCACCCATGCCGGAATTACCGTAGGCGAAGACGGGGCTTCCCATCAGACGGTGGAGGATATTTCTATTATCAGATCCATTCCTCAGATGACAGTGATTGTGCCGTCAGACGGGGTGGAGACGGAAGCTGCGATCATTGCTGCTGCCGAAATAGAGGGGCCGGTTTATATTCGGATGGGGCGGATGGCAGTACCTACTGTTAATCAGGAAAACTATCGCTTCCAACTGGGTAAAGCTGTTGTCTTTCGGGAAGGCACTGATGTCTTGTTGGTGGGGACAGGAATTATGGTGGAGGCTTGTCTTCGGGCGGCAGAAATTTTACAGCAGGAAGGCATTTCTGCCGGAGTAATTAATATTCATACTATTAAGCCCATTGACAAGGATACAATTATTGAAATGGCGAGAAAGACAGGGGCGGTAGTGACCGCTGAGGAACATAGTGTGATTGGGGGCTTAGGCAGTGCGGTTGCAGAAGTTTTAAGCGAATCCTATCCGGTTCCGATGCAGAGGGTTGGGATAGCTGATAGCTTTGGAGAATCGGGCAAGCCTCAGGATCTATTGAATAAATACGGGTTAAATGCCCAAAATATTGTATCTGCAGCTAAAAATGTGATCAGCAGAAGGAAGTAAGAAAGAGAAAGAAATAGAAAATAAGAGAATTTAATATCAACCATAAATAAATTAAATAATAAAAAAATTTAAAATACTTGCACAAAAATGATTTTTAAAGTATACTAACAAACAATCATTAACACCAATTGAAAGGCATATATGTCTTTTAAAGGGTTAATTTCCTTTAAAGGACATTTTTTATTCGAGAACTGTATGTAACCAAAGAAAAGGCAAAATCACTATGCAGACACCGAAGTCGTCAGTCTGAACGTAGCAAAGGATCTGAATCCTGTCGTTGTATCTCCTTCACGATGGAATGGTTTAGACAGGTATTTGTGAAATGTTTTTTATATTCAATAAGAAGGAAAAGGCAGAATTCTATAGAATAATGAATATGGAGAATTGATTGAAAGTTTAAGAATTGATTGAATTCGAAATGTAAGGAATTTTCATTGAGAACAGGTGGTAGTAGGTTGATATCGGCATGCTAAGCGTGTTGATATAATAGTAACATAGTAACGAGCATTTACTTATGAAGGAGTTTAAACTTTTTTAACTGAGGAGGTGAAAATTAACCGGTAAAAAGACATAGATAGGAAGGGCTCTTCCTGAATCATGCTTATATTAAAAAGGGGGTTAATATGAGAATGTCTAAAAAAACTTTATTATTGGTAGCGTTAATTGCTTTATTGGCTTTAGCCATATTTGGATGTGGACAAAAAGAACCAGCTGACATAGGTTCCGGTACAGATACACCTGCCGGGGACGGCGAAATTTTAGTGGGGATTATGGTGCCGACTACCGGTTCTGAAGCTACTTATGGTAAAGATATGGAGAATTCCTTTAATTTGGCGGTGGACCATATCAATGCTGCCGGCGGAGTTAATGGTAAGATGATAAAAACCGTTACTGCCGACGATGCCTGTGACCCGCAGCAATCTGCTTCTGCAGCTAACAAGCTGATTTCCCAGGGCGTGGTTGCCGTAGTAGGAGGATATTGCTCCGGAGCTACTATTCCCACTTTATCTCTTTATAATGACGCTAAGATTCCTTTTATCATTACAGCTGCTAACTCCAGTAAGCTGGCTGATGAAAATCCAGGGAACTGCTTCCAGACCAATGGTACTGCCTTCCACCAGATTGAAAAAGCTATGGAAATGTGGACCAAGGGCGGCGTAAAGAAAGTTGCCGTGGTACATCAGGGGGATGCTTATTCCGCCGACTTAGCTAATATTGTTGAAAAAGAATGGCCCGCAGCCGGAAATGAAGTGGTTGCTATTGAAGTTATGAATAAAGGAGAACAGGATACTTCCGCACTGGTCACTCGGTTAAAAGCGAAGAACCCGGATTTAGTTTTCTGGACTGCTTATTTTGCCGATGGCGGATTATTAATTAAGCAACTCCGGCAAAGCGGTTATGAGGGTAAAATCATGGTTGGTGACGGTTCCTGCTCACCCCAGCTGATCCAGATCGGCGGCACCGCAACGGAAGGGGTACAAGTATTATCCAGCCCGATTGCTGAATACTTACCGGCAGCCAAGGAATTTAGTGAGAAATATAAGGAAAAATATAATGCTGATCCTGGCCCCTATGCTGCTTTGGCCTATGATGGCATGGGACTTCTGGCTGACGCTATGAGCAGAGCCGGTAGTACTGATTTTGACGCAGTAGTGCAAGCATTAAAGGATACAGACAATTATGAAGGCGTGGCCGGAACCACTTCCTTCGCGGAAAATCATACCTTAGCCAAGAGTAATTTCATGGTTGTAGAAGTAAAAGACGGGAAATTTACTTTCGTTCAATAGAAATTCAAAAATCTGATAATATATGCCGGCCCCTTTTGGGGCCGGACTATTGTTTTAAATCTTGGTAGGAGAGGATGAAATATATGGGCGTACAGGATATAATCGTCCAACAGCTTGTCAACGGTCTAATTTTAGGGTCCTTTTATAGCCTGGTTGCTCTAGGCTATTCCATGGTTTATGGAATTATCAAATTACTTAACTTTGCCCACGGGGATATCTATATGACCGGGGCTTTTGTTGGTTTTGTGATCTTAGGTTTAGTCGGGGATAGCTTAGGCAATGGTTGGATGGGAATTTTAGCCGCCTTAATGTGCAGCATGGTTTTAGTTGGGCTTTTAGGGGTGCTCATTCAGAGAATTGCTTACCGGCCCCTTTTATCTGCTCCTCGTTTATCCCTTTTGATTACTGCTTTAGGTGTTTCTTTGATCTTATATAATACGGTGATGGTAATTACCGGCGGTGAATATAAAGCTTTTACCACCGGATTGGGTTATGCGGGCATAGCCGTGGGAGCTGTTAAAATTACCTATACCCAGATAGTGCTGGTTGTTTCTACGGCAGTTTTAATGGCTGTGCTGGCCTGGTTCATCGGCAAGACCATGTATGGCAAAGCCATGAGAGCAATTGCTTTAGACCGGGATGCATGCCGCTTAATGGGTATTAATGTAAATCAAATTGTAGCCTTAACCTTTTTTATTGGTTCGGCTTTGGCCGCGGCGGCCGGTATTATGGCTGGTGTCTATTATGGCAGTATTCACTTTTTTATGGGCTTTGTCATTGGTATTAAAGCCTTTACAGCAGCGGTTATCGGCGGCATCGGCAGTATTCCCGGAGCCATGGCTGGGGGATTGATCCTGGGGCTTTTGGAAGCAGCCGGGACACAGGTTCCTTTTATCGGTTCTGAGTGGAAAGACGTTTTTGCTTTTGGATTATTGATCCTGCTTTTGATCTTTAAGCCAAACGGCATTCTAGGAAAAACCGAGATTGAAAGGATGTAATGCCATGAACAAAGAAAAAGAGAACATACAAATAACTAACCAATCCGATTCCGCAGCCGTAGAAAGTCCTAAGGCCGGTAATGTTTTTAGCCGGTTGACAGATGCTGTTTATGATAAAATGGAAAATACTAGGGTAAAGGTTGGTGTGATAGCAGTTCTTTGTCTCCTAATTCTTATTTTACCCTATGTTTCCAACACCTATGTGACAGAGGTAATGACTAACGCCTTCTTTTACATGGTTTTGTGCTTAGGTTTAAATATTACCGTAGGCTGGTGCGGACTGTTAAACTTAGGTAATGCGGCTTTCTTTGCTTTTGGTGCTTATACCACTGGGATATTAGTGAAAATGGGAATTAACTTTTGGATTACTATTCCGATGGCGATTATCATCTCTATCATTGTGGCCTGCATTATCGGCGGTCCTACCCTGAAATTAAGAAGTGACTATTTAGCCATTGTGACATTAGGATTTGGGGAAATTACCCGATTGATGGCTCGGAACTTAGATATTACCGGAGGGGCCACCGGGTTAGTAGGTATTCCCCGTCCTGAATTTTTTGGCATGAAAATTTATTTGGGTCACCATTTTTACTATACATTTTTCATTTTGGTGGTACTGGCTGTTATTATTTCCTATCGTCTTCATCGATCCAGGTTTGGCCGAGCTTTGGAGTACATCAGAGAAGACGAAGACGCTGCGGAAGCGATGGGTATAAATACCGTTCGATACAAACTTCTTGCCTATATTGTCGGCTCCATTTTTGCCGGTGTGGGCGGATGTTTCTTTGCCGTGAAAATGACGGCGATTTCTCCGGAATCATTCCTGTTCATTCAGTCAGCCAACGTGCTTCTGGCCATAGTTCTTGGGGGAATGGGGAAAATTCCCGGAGCCATTTTGGGAGCCTTCCTGCTGGTGCTATTTCCGGAAGTATTCCGGGAGATTGGGGAAACCAGGATGCTCTTTTTTGGGATAATTTTAATTCTGGTTATGATCTTCCGGCCTCAGGGTGTTTGGCCGGATCGCAGAAGTTAAATACGATATCCTAAAATACCATAAAAGAGTAAAGGATGAGGTGAATATGGCGATCTTAGAAGTAAAAGATTTATTCTTGAATTTTGGCGGGGTAGTTGCTGTTAATAAATTGAGCTTTGAAGTTGAAGAGCATTCCATTACCAGCTTAATTGGCCCTAATGGAGCAGGAAAGACATCGGCCTTTAATTGTCTGACCGGTTTTTATAAAGCTACTTCAGGAGAAATTCTTTTTGAAGGTAAAAACGTGATGCGCTTAAAACCCCATGTGATTACCACTATGGGTATGGCTCGTACCTTCCAGAATTTACGGTTATTTAAAAACATGTCAGTTTTAGAAAATGTGATGTCGGGGATGCATTGCCGTACTACTTCAGGTATTGGATCGGCTATTTTACGCACCCCCCATCAAAAGGGAGAAGAAAAGAAAATCCTAGAGACAGCAGAAGAATGCTTGGATTTTGTCGGGATTTTGGATAAGAAAAACCGTTTGGCTCGGAACCTGCCCTATGGAGATCAGCGACGGGTGGAATGGGCTCGGGCCTTGGCAACCAAACCGAAGCTGCTGCTGTTGGATGAGCCGGCCGCCGGCTTAAACCAAGTTGAGAAACAACAGCTTATGGATTTGATTCGCCGCATTCGGGATGAAAGAAATATTACTATCTTTTTAATTGAGCATAATATGGACTTAATTATGAGAATATCCGAAAAGATAGTGGTAATAGACTATGGAAAGAAAATTGCCGAGGGCACTGCCGACCAGGTTAAAAATAATCCCAGAGTGATTGAGGCTTATCTTGGGAAGGAGGATGATGAGGCGGTATGAGCAACGATATAGTTCTTTCCCTGGAAAATTTAGAAACCCATTATGGTAAAATCCATGCTTTAAGGGGCATCAATATTAAAGTAAGAAAAGGACAAATTGTTACCCTCCTTGGTGCCAACGGAGCGGGAAAAAGTACCACTTTGAGGACTATTTCCGCGATTGTTAACGCCTCTTCCGGTAAGGTGGAATTTATGGGTAAGGATATTACCAATGAAGCACCTCATAATATTGTGAAAATGGGTTTAATCCATGTCCCGGAAGGCAGGCATATTTTTAAGGATTTAACAGTAAAGGAAAATTTGGAGCTGGGTTCCTTTACTTTAAAAGATGATAAAGAAAGAAAACGAAGGATGGAGCGAGTTTTTAACCGATTTCCCCGTCTTAAGGAGCGGTGGAAGCAGGACGGAGGGACGCTATCCGGGGGAGAACAGCAAATGCTGGCCATTGGCCGGGCATTAATGACGGAGCCCAATTTACTTCTTCTAGACGAACCTTCTATGGGTTTGGCCCCAGTAATTGTACAAGAAATCGGGCAGATTATTAAAAGGTTAAATGAAGAAGGAACTACCATCCTATTAGTGGAGCAAAATGCGAAGATGGCCCTGAAACTGGCTCATTACGGTTATGTTATGGATACCGGTACCATTGTCATGGAAGGGGACAGTGCTAAACTTCGGGAAGATGAGAGTATTGTAAAGGCTTATTTAGGTGGTTAATCTATAATTCAGCGGTTGGTGAGTGGTAAGGAGTTGGGACGTAAGGCCTAGGTGATTACTCAGGCCTTACTCCCTTGATACTTTAAGATATTATCAAAAACACTTGGAAACAGGTGTTTTTTTGGTCTATCAGAAAGTATTACTTTTTTCTGACAGATCAAAATACAACCAAGGCTTCCGCCGGTGCCGAATGCTTGGCGTAAGCCAAGTTTTTTTTATTAAAGTCATGTATAATAAAGTATATAATTTATGGAAGAAGGGAGGAGAAAAAGTGAGGAAGTTTCCTGACGCAAGGATTTTGGATGTAAACCTAACTACCGGTGAAATTCAGATTAAGGTATTACCTGGGGAAGTTTATCGTTTATATCCCGGCGGCTCGGCTCTTGGTACATTTCTAATACTTCAGGATATGGCACCAGGAATCGATCCTCTTTCCCCTGAAAATATGCTGGTGTTTTCTGTTTCACCATTGACCGGATTGCCGGTAAGCGGTTTAAGCCGGATCACAGTTACTACAAAGAGCCCCTTAACAGGCACCTTAGGGGACAGCCAGGCGGGAGGATTTTTCCCGGTTCACTTAAAGGGGAATGGCTGGGATAGTATCGTTTTTAGAGGAAGGTCGGAACAGCCGGTATACCTATACATTGATCAGGGTAAGGTGGAATTAAAGGACGCTCAAAAACTTTGGGGAAAGGTAACCGGTGCAGCGGAAAAAATCATTAAGGAAGAAGTCGGAGATAAGGTTGAAATTGCCCAGATCGGACCAGGCGGGGAAAACTTAGTGAAATTTGCCTGTATTATCAATATGAATAACCGGGCTAATGGTCGAAATGGAGTAGGTGCCGTGATGGGGTCGAAAAACCTAAAAGCAGTAGTGGTAAAAAAGGCTAAGGGCCGCCTGCCCTACGATCAAGAGGGTTTTAACAAATTGTCTAAAAATGTAAAGGAAAGAATTAAAGCTAATCCGGGCTTGGAAGGATTAGGCGAGTTTGGCACAGCCGCAGATTTGTCCAGTTATAGTGAAGAGGGTTTTTTGCCTACCCGGAACTGGAATTCCGGCTGGTTCCCTGAGGGCGCGGAAAAGATTACCGGCGCGACCATATCGGAAACCATCTTGGTTGGCCGGGATACCTGCTATGCTTGTGGGGTGAGATGTAAAAGGGTGGTTGAGGTTCCCGGCAGGGTAGACCCCTTATATGGGGGCCCGGAATATGAGACTGCTGCCGCCTTTGGTTCATACTGCGGGGTTAATGATTTGACAGCTATCGCCGAAGCTAATCAATTATGCAATATGTATGGTCTAGATACTATTTCATGTGGAGCCACCATTGCTTTCGCTATGGAGTGCTATGAAAGGAAACTGCTCACCAAGGATGATACGGGGGGCCTAGAACTGAATTTTGGCCGGGAGGACGCTTTGCTTCAACTGGTTAAAAAAATTGCTTTACGGGAAGGCTTAGGCGATTTGCTGGCAGAAGGCAGTGTCCGTGCCGCAGAAAGGATTGGTCAAGGTGCCGACAAATTCACGGTGGCGGTTAAAGGTCAGGAATTACCCGCCCATATGCCTCAATTTAAGCCGGCAGTAGGGCTGATATATGCAGTAAATCCTTTTGGGGCCGACCACCAATCCAGTGAACATGATCCTTCCTTAGTCATGCCGGAGGATAGTCAATCTCGGCGGTGGCTGGCACAGTTAGGTATCTGGAAAGGTTATGACGATACATTCACCATAGATGATGAAAAAGTGCGTTTTGCCTATGACACTCAATGCTATTTTTCCATCCTGGATACGCTCTGTCTATGTCAATTTGTCTGGGGGCCGGCCTGGGAATTATACGGCCCGTCGGATTTAATTCAATTATGCCGGGACGGAATAGGCTGGCAAACCTCCCTCTTTGAGTTGATGCGGGTCGGGGAGCGGCGGATTAACATGATGCGAGAGTTTAATGCCCGGGAAGGCTTTGGCAGGGTCGATGATCGGTTACCGGAAAGACTTTTCGAACCTATGCCAGATGGGCCCTCCCAGGGAGTTACCTTGGATCAGGAAAAATTCCGGGAGGCGATCAACACTTATTACCGTTTTGCCGGTTGGGATGATGTGTCAGGTAATCCCACCCCCTCTACATTAAAGAAACTTTCTTTAGGCTGGCTTTTGGACTCAAAGCAGGCTTGAAATGCGAGGTTCGAGCATGGTGATTACAGTCAACAAAAAGAAGTATTACTTGCCGGAAGGGACTAATGTTTTGGGTCTGTTGAAACAATTAAAATATTCATCTCTTTCTGCCGTTTGGGTCAATGATTGCCAATTGTTGTATGAAGACTACCGGAAATTCCTGCTGAAAGAAGGGGATCAGGTGCGGATTATCAGACCCTTGGGGGGCGGCTAACGAAGGTTAACGAGGAGAAACAGGTGGAAAGCATAGCAAAAGGAGTGATGAGATGAAACTTAGCCCATATGAGGAGGACATGTTAATAGGTAAAAAAGGCCCGGCATCCCGCATGGCAATGGAGATTATTGTCCGTTTAGGTGAGCTTTACGGGGCGGAAGAATTACTCCCCATCTCTCAAGCCCATATCGACGGGGGTTTATATGCAGCAGTAGGAGAAGCGGGTCTAGACTTTGCGGAAAAGTTGCACCAATTAGGGGGCCGGGTGGCAGTACCAACCTCCATGAACGCGACTTCCCGGGATATTGCTTCTTGGCCTCGGCAAAGGGTGGGGGCAGATTTTGCGGAAAAGAACCGGCGCATGGAGCAGGCTTATTTGGGCATGGGCGTTGTTCCCACCTGGACCTGTGCCCCTTATCAGGTTGGCCTAATCCCCCGCTTTGGAGAGCAGATTGCATGGGCAGAATCCAATGCTATTGTCTATGTAAACTCGGTGATTGGTGCTCGGACAGAACGTTACGGGGATTATACCGATATTTGCTGTGCGCTTACCGGACGGGTACCAAAGTTCGGGTTGCATCTAACAGAAAATCGCCGGGGACAAATGATCCTCCATTGTGAAAAACTCTCCTTAACCCCCAGGGCAGATCAATTTGCTCTCTTGGGTTATTTAACAGGTTATCTGGCTAATGACCAAATTCCTGTGCTTACCGGGATTCCTGATTGGGTCACGCCGGATCATTTAAAGGCTTTTTGTGCAGCGGTGGCATCCTCGGGAGCTGTAGCCATGTTTCATATGGTGGGCATTACGCCGGAAGCTCCTGATCTGAAAAGTTCGTTACAAGGGCAAAGCCCCAAAGAGACCATAGTTTTAACCAATGAAATGCTAAATGAGGCGAAAGAAAAACTCTGCCATTTAAGGGGTAACCGGATTGATGGAGTGTTGATTGGCTGTCCCCATGCCTCAGCTCCGGAAATAATGGAAATTGCCCGGCTGGTAGCTGGGAAAAAGGTAGCTCCGGACAAGAAATTCTGGATCTTTACCAGTCATACGGCATATCATTGGTTGGAACAGACAGATGTTTTGGGCATTTTAACGGAAAGCGGGATCAAAATATTTAGAGATACCTGTTTTGTCAATACCGATTTATCCGGGTGGAATTTTAAACAGGTGATGACCAACTCAGCTAAATATGCTCATTATATGCCCAGCCGCACCGGCTTGGGAGTAATTTTTGCCGATTTGGAGCAGTGTATAAATACTGCCTTAACCCCTGGGGAAATTTTTTAAAGTTTATGGAGGGAGAAAATATGCACAAGGTAATTCACGGTAAAAGTATTGTTTCCGGCCGGGCCTCCGGGAAGGTAGTAATCTCCCAAGAACCTTTCAGCTTCTTTGGAGGTTTTGATTTTTCCCAGGGTACCATTGTGGATCCGAGAAGCGATATTTATGGAGAATCTTTAAAAGATAAGATTTTTGCCTATCCACGAGGTAAGGGATCCAGCAGTACGGCAGGGGTGATTTTAGAGGCATTGAGACAGGGGGTTGCCCCTAAAGCCATTATCAATGTGGAAAGTGAAAAAATCCTGGCGGTGGGGATTATTGTAGCCGAGGTTACTTTTGGCTGGAGCCTGCCTGTGGTAAGTATTTCTGAAGAGGATTATCAGTTGTTAGCTCCCGGTGATTTAGTGGAGATTATTGACGATAGGGTAATTATTACCAAAATCAATTAAGAGATGGAAGGAGCAAAAGGTAATGAAGAAAATGTTTTTCACAATTTTTCTGGTGGGAATTTGTCTATCAGTAGCGATTTATTTTTGGCAGACCCGTCCGTCTCAGAGTCTACAGGCCCCGGAAATTACACCGGAACAGCTAATCCAAAGGATGGAGCAGGGGGAAGACTTTTATGTTTATTTTTATTCTCCTACCTGTACTGAATGTATCCAATCAGAACCTAATCTGGCTCAGGCGGTAAAAGCCACTTCGGTTGATATTGTCAAGATTGACTTAAAGAAATACGAATATGTTAAGGAACAACTGGATGTACCGGGGACTCCGTCTATTTTCTATTATCAGGACGGTAAATTAGTAAAAGGAATTACCGGAGCATTAGAAACGGTGGAGGAATACGAGCAGTTCTTCCAGGATACAGGAGGAACAAAATGATTTTCAGGTGGTTATTGGCGGGAATATATTTGTATGCCGGAGGAAGCAAAATATTTAGTCTAGTACTTTTTAAAGCCACGATCCTCGCATATTTTAATATTCCTGAATTCTTGGCCTTCATAATCGCCCTAGTTTTCCCCTGGGTGGAGATCTTAGCCGGTTTATCTTTGATGGTTAATTGGCAAACCAAGTATGCCAGCTCTTTCCTTTTCTTACTTTCCTTGTTTTTCTTTATCCAGATGATTTTAAATTATAGCAATATCCTTCCTTACGGCTGTGGGTGTTTTGGTTTTAGCGGCCCGGAAAAAATAAGTTTTTATCATATTTTGCGGGATTTCTTAATTGCAGCTTTAGCTGGGTATATATGTTTTCGAGAATGGAAAAAGTAAACTTCCTCTGTCGGCGATGCCGCCGCCACCTCCCTCTGAGAGGGAGGTTTTTTTAATATTTAATAATTTTAAAAGGAATTTGCCCTTTTTCTGTCGAAGTAAAATCCCCAAATGTCTATTTTCTGACAAATTAATCTTTATACTAAAAATCTTTAAATGGGTTATTGAGGGAGTGAATTCCAGTTGATCATCCAAATGGTAGATGTTTCCAAGTCATACGAGAACGGAGTTTCTGCCCTTCAAGATATAAATATTAATATTGAAAAGGGAGAATTTGTTTTTCTTATTGGCCAAAGCGGGGCTGGTAAAACGACTTTTATCCGCCTTTTATTTCGAGAAGAACTGCCTACTACAGGGCAAATCATGATAGGGGGCAGAAGCATTATCCGTTTAAGCCGAAAAGAGATTGCGATCCTAAGAAGAAATATTGGAGTTGTTTTTCAGGACTTTCGTTTGTTGCCCAACCTAAATGTCTATGAGAATGTGGCCTTTGCCCTAAGGGTTACGGAGTGCCCTACTAGTTATATTAGACAGAGAGTGCCTGAGGTTCTGGAAATCGTGGGCTTAAGCCATAAAAGCAGTGCTTTTCCTGCTCAATTATCCGGTGGGGAGCAACAGCGGGTAGCTATTGCTCGAGCCATTGTGAATAAACCTATGATGCTGGTTGCCGATGAACCTACCGGAAACCTAGATCCTAAAATTTCGTGGGAACTAATGAAACTGTTAAATGAAATCAATAAAGCAGGGACAACCGTTCTGGTAGCAACCCATGCTCGGGATATTGTAGATGTGATGAGAAAAAGGGTTCTAGTATTAGAAAAAGGCAGGTTAATCCGAGACGACATGGGAGGTGGCTATGATGAAGCTAAGAACAACAGGCTACTTCTTTAAAGAGTCTCTGTTTTCCTTAAAAAGAAATGGGTGGATGAGTTTTGCCTCCGTATTAACGGTAGCTATTTCCTTATTTATTTGCGGTGTATTCTGGCTTTTGGTTTTAAATGTAAATAATGTAGCCGATATCATTGAATCCAATGTGGAAATCAGAGCTTTTCTTCAGGAAGATACATCAAAAGAGCAAGTTGATGCTGCGGAAGAGCAAATAAAAGCATTGCCTGGGGTAAAAAGCATTGATTTTATCAGTCGGGATGAGGCTTTAGCATCTTTGAGAGATAAATTTGGGGATAAGGCAAACCTATTAGATGCTTTAGAAGGGCGGAATCCCTTGCCTGATTCTTTCACAATTAAGACGAAAACCCCTGATGATGTGGTGCCTGTGGCTCAATCGATAGAAAACACCGGGATGTTTCAAAAAGTACGATATGGCGAAGGGGTTGTAGAAAAACTTTTTGCCTTGATTAACTGGATCCGTCTTTTAGGAGTAGGGATGATGTCTCTTTTAGCCCTGGCCGCGGTAATGCTGATTGCTATTACCATAAGATTAACTGTCTACTCCCGAAAAGAGGAAGTCATTATTATGAAATATGTCGGTGCTACCGATTGGTTTATTCGCTGGCCTTTTTTCCTGGAAGGGATATTCTTGGGATTAATCGGTTCATTGGTGGCAGTATTGGCCTTATTTTATTCCTATCTTTCACTTTTGGAAAATGTTAACGTTTCTTTAGCTTTTATTCGTTTAATCAGTGAACCGGAATTATTATGGAAAATTAGTGGAGGAATGATTTTGGCCGGTACCTTTTTGGGGGCGGTCGGCAGTGTGATTTCCTTACGCAAGTTCTTAAAAGTTTAATTAAAGGGGGTAAAGGAAGTGTCCTGGTTACGAGGTTATAAGTTAATGGTGGGTTTGTTTGCGTTTGGAATACTATTGGCGGCAGGTTTACTGCCTGCCTATGGTGATCAATTAGACGACTTTAAAAAGCAACAGCAAAAGTTGCAACGGCAAATGGAACTTCAAAAGAAAGAACTAAAGGAAAAAGAAGCCGAGAGAAAAACCTATATCAGTCAGCTGAATAAACTGGAGAATGATATGGCAGAAGTCCAAGATGATTTAGACAGCTTGGTTCAGCAACTGAAAAATGCGGAAAACCAGGTGGCCATTACCTCTCAAGAACTAAGAGAAAGGGAAGAAGAACTACAGCAAAGAATGGATGTCTTTAGCCAGAGAGTTAAAGAGGTTTATATTAACGGGCAGGTGTCTTATTTGGAGGTTGCTTTCCAGGCCACCAGTGTCAGTGACTTTTTAGGCCAGTTTGACCTGCTGGAAGAACTGGTGGAACAAGACGTGGAACTGATGGATGAAATAGAGACCCAAATAAATGAAATAGAAGCGAAAAAGGCGGCACTGGAGAAACAGCGTAACAAGATTCAAAGTATCAAAAAATCCACAGAAAAACAAGAAAAACTCTTGGCCTTAAAGCAGGAAGAGAAAAAACAGTGGATTGAACAAGTAGAACAGGATAAAAAGGAAGTAGAGAAGGCTTTAGATGAGCTGGAGAAACTTTCTGCCCAAGTTGCTGCCCAGATTAAAAAAATCCAGGCGGAGCGGGCAAAGAACTCCAAAAATCAGTTCAGCGGGGAGTTTTCCTGGCCTACCCCAGGATATACCAGAATTACATCGGAGTATGGATATCGGATTCATCCAATTCTAAAAACTAAAAGAATGCATACAGGGATTGATATTGGGGCACCTGCCGGGACGAGTATCAAAGCTGTGGATGACGGAACTGTTATTTTTGCCGGGTGGTTGGGGGCCTATGGCAATGCTACCATTATTGATCATGGTGGTGGTATTTCTTCTATGTATGCGCACCAATCCAGTATTTCAGTGAAGGAAAATCAGGATGTGAAACGGGGACAAGTCATTGGTAAGGTAGGGAGTACCGGTTGGAGTACCGGAGCCCATCTTCACTTCGAAGTGCGGAAAAACGGGGATCCCATTAACCCGTGGAATTACTTAAAATAACCCCCCTCAATAATTTTTAACATCTCTCAATGCGAGGGGTGTTTTTACTTTGTTGTAATTTAATTAATAATAACGTAAAATAAGTCATATAGTTATTTATAGATATTCTGACGGTGAGTGAATTAACCTTTATACATAGAGAGGGTG
Source organism: Bacillota bacterium (assembly GCA_050952465.1). Classification (GTDB taxonomy): domain Bacteria; phylum Bacillota; class Dehalobacteriia; order Dehalobacteriales; family Dehalobacteriaceae; genus DUPU01. The sequence continues at coordinate 168,262 of JBMNKZ010000008.1, forward strand.
GTTTTTCTTGGCAAAAAGACGAGGATTTTTGGTCGGAGTAATATCAGGCTTAGCCCTTGGGGCAGGCCTTTTATTTCTTATGGTTTCACTTAACACCTGGCATTTGGGAAATGCTTTCAAAGCCGTTTCTTTAATTAAAGCCAGATCTTTAGAACCATTAAATGCCCAGCAGATGGTAGACGGTGCCATGAAGGGAATCGTGAAGGAATTAAATGATCCTTATTCCGTTTACCTAGAACCAGAAGAATACCAGTCCTTGCAGACCCAGATGAAAGGCACGTATGGCGGGTTGGGGATTTATGTGGGAATACCAGAAGATACAAAAAGGTTGACTGTAATGTCTCCTATTAAAGGAACCCCGGCGGCCAGAGCGGGGATCAAGTCGGGTGACGAAATCTGGGAGATTGACGGTAAAAACGCGCAAGAAATGGATATAGACACGGCCGTAAGCTTGATGAAAGGAGAGGCTGGTACCAAGGTAACCCTCGGCATTAAAAGCCCAAATGAAGAGAAGGTCCACCAGATCCCATTGGTGCGGGAAATTATTGAAATCCCGTCGGTAGAGGGAAAAATGCTTGAACAATATCCGGATTTGGCTTATATTAATATCTCTATGTTCAATGATATGACCGGCCAAGAACTTTACGAAACTATAGAAGAACTTACCCAAGAAAATAATTGTCGGGGATTGATTCTCGATCTTCGGAATAATCCAGGGGGAGCTTTAAACGCTGCAGTAGAAGCGGGAGGGCTTTTTGTTCCTGAAGGAGATCCTGTGGTTTGGCTGGTGGATAAACAACGGACGGAAGCTTTTATTTCTTCCGGAAATTTAATTGATTTACCTCTTGTGGTATTAATAAACAAGGGAAGTGCCAGCGCGTCGGAAATACTGGCTGGGGCGATAAAAGATGTGAAAGCTGGCACCCTGGTGGGGGAAACCAGTTTTGGCAAGGGTATTGTACAAAGCGTTTTTGAGCTGGGAGATGGGGCAGCTTTAAAGATTACTACCGCAAAATACCTTACACCCAATAAAAATGACATTCACAAGAAAGGGATTGAACCGGACGTAAAGGTCATCATCCCAGAAGGCACTGATCCCGCTGTGATTTATTCCATAGATCCGGAAAAGGATATCCAATTAAATAAAGCAGTTGAGATTTTACAGACAAAGATTATTAATAATAACTAATACCTGGAATATTGTGTTTTAACGTACAATAAAGTAAAATAGGTATTAGAGTTCCTGGCATCAAGTGGTTTTTTACTTCGTTGGAAATTGTTATCTGGAAGCTATACAGTTCTTCTTAGAACTTTTAGCTATTATCCAAAGAACCTTCAATAGTAAACACGGGTTTTTCCCGTGTTTTTTTGCAGGGGGTGCTTTAACTTGTTTTCTCTTGGTGACTTTTTGCAATTGACACAGATGCTGGTACAGTCCTTTATGCGCATAGTTTTTACCTCTCAAGATGCGATCTTTTTCTGGTTAATTGTCTTTTTATTGGCCATGCAGTATAGCCGCATGCAAAAAACAAAGGAGGCTTGGTTTGGCAGGTCACCCGAACCAACTTGGCAGCCTGTTTTGATGGCAGTAGCCAGTGGTTTGCTTGGGGGATTGGCTGGGAGTTTTCTTATGGTTTTTGTGGGAATCAACCTGGCTGATATTGGTATAGGGTGGCTTTGGCCCTTAGCAATTCTACTGATGCTTCTACACCCCCGACTTTTATGTTTCTCCTACGCCGGTGGGATCATTTCCTTAAGTTCCTTGTTATTCGGTTTTCCTATGATTAATGTACCTCAACTAATGGCCTTAGTTGCTCTCTTACATATGATTGAGGCTTTGTTGATTTATATTTCCGGCCATCTCGGAGCAGTACCGGTCTATATTAGAAATAAAGCAGGACAAGTTACCGGTGCTTTTAATCTTCAAAAGCTTTGGCCTATACCCATTGTAGCTTTGGCAGTGATGAATATTCCCCTGGATCAGCTTGCCGGATCGTCCATAAACATGCCGGATTGGTGGCCCTTAATTAAACCAGGGAATAATGTGGATCCAGATCAGTTAACCTATGTACTTTTACCGGTAATCGCCGCTCTCGGATACGGGGATTTGGCCGTTACAGCCCGTCCTCAGGAAAAAAGCAGGAAATCTGCTCTGAATCTTTTCTTTTTTAGTTTTGTTTTAATGAGCCTGGCTGTCTTGGCTTCTCATTTTAGTGGGTTCGCTTTGCTGGCGGCTCTCTTCAGTCCCCTGGGACATGAACTGGTAATTTGGTGGGGGCAAAGGGAAGAACTAAAGGGGAGTCCTCTTTATGTGCAACCGGAACAAGGAGTGCGCATTTTAGATGTTTTTCGGGAATCACCTGCCGCCAAATTAGGTTTGAAGTCCGGGGATGTCATTATGAATGTTAATGGTTGGGAAGTAAATTCTAAAGAAGCTTTTTTTCGCGCCTTGGAGGAGTCTTGGGGTGTGGTAGAAGTGGAGTGGCGAAAATATCCCGAAGAAACCTTTATGAGAAATACGGTACGGAAAACCTTGACGGAGGATTTTGGAATAATCCTTGTTCCCGGAGCCTATGACCGGCCCATGGTGGAGTTTAGTAACGGGGGAATATTAGGTCGCTGGCTGAAGAAAAAAATGGGCCGGAAGTTTAAATCATAAGTCAGTAGCAGATATAAAGAAGGGGGAGGAGATTATGGTAGATAAGGTCACAAAAGCAAGATCACTTAGATCCCTTGGTTTTTTGATTTTTTTAATTTCTATTGGAGAAGGCATGACCGCTCCGGCGATACCTTTGGTAGGCAATAATTTAGGTGCATCCTACAGTTTAATTGGATTTTTTATGACGGGATATTCAGTGGCTTATGGCATCATGACTATTTTATCCGGTCGGTTTTCCGATATTTTGGGCAGGAAAAAAATTCTTTTGTTCAGCGTGTTAATCTGCTTTTTTGCCTCTGTTGGATACTGCTATGCCGGATCTCCTCTTACATTATTAATTTTTCGCACCTTGGAAGGGATGAGCCGGGGGATCTTTTGGGTGGTCATGGAAGCAATTCTTGCAGATAACACTGAACCGGAAAACCGGGGCAAAGAGTCCGGTCGATTCACCTCGGCTTATGGCATCGGGGCGATGCTAGGCTGCGCTATAGGTGGTTTTTTTATGGAGTATTATTCTTTGACTTTCGTGTTTCCTCTTTACCCTGTTTTTTGTATCTTAGCTTATGTTATTGGGTTGCGAGGCATTACCGAAGTACCCCAAAACCATCATGAAACTTATGGGGGAACTGATACCGGACATCGCGCTTTATGGAGAGAAATAAAAATCATATGGCCCTTATGTTATATCTTTTTCACTTATGCCGGTTTTCTTTATTCTATTTCCGGCTTATTATCCATGGTGGCGGGTTATTTCCATGTATCCTACCTGGGCATTGGCTTGATTTTTGCTTTGTTTTGGGGCTGTCGGGTAATTTCCTTTTCCAGTTCGGGTCTAATTACCGAAAAAATAGGCCGAAAACCGATGCTGATCATGGGGACAGTTTTTTTAGGCATTGCGGCCATTATGTTTATTTTAGGAGAAGGATTTTTGTCTATTACTGTGGCTGCCATCCTGGGTGGTCTAGGTACCGGGATCATCTTTCCTCTTCTAATTGCCATTACAGCGGATGTAGCATCCCCCGGTTACAGCGGTTTTGATATGGGGGCTTTGGAATTTTGCGGTTCCATTGGGATGGTCGCCCAGACCGCCTTATCAGGAATTTTGGGCCAATACAGAGGTGTGCAGATGACCTATTCCTTTACTTTGGTGGTTTGTTTAATTGGAATTGTAATTGCCGGGGTTTTTGTTAAAGACAGAACCGGACACCATAAAATTTCCCTCTCGGAGTAATTATCCCCTACTCCTCATGTCACTGCTTCAAGTGCTAAACCCCTTGACCCAACACTAATTGGGTCAAGGGGTTTTTAGGTCTATCAGAAAACATAATTCTTTCTGATAGACTAAGCGCAACTGAGGCTTTCGTGGGTGCTAGAGGCTTGGTCTAAGCAAGGTTTTCTTTATTTGGTGCAAACCGGTTTACTTCTTAGAATAAATGAATAGTTTAACAATGTTCAAGCACTTGGTCGCGCCAAAGCTCATAACATAGTATAGACATGAGGCATAATAGTACTTATTAAGGAGGAGAGGGAGGCATCCGATGAAAAAAGGTAAAATCAGATATGGATATCCCGGTGGAAATACCTGCCGTGGTTTTTATTCCTTTTTTGCTTTAGGCTTAAAAAATATGGAACGAATTTTTATTCTGAAAGGAGGACCCGGCACGGGTAAGTCAACATTAATGCGAAAGATCGGTTTGGAAATGGCAGAAAGGGGTTTTAACGTAGATTTTTGGCAATGTTCTTCAGATAATGATTCTATTGATGGGGTGATTTTCCCGGAACTAAAAACGGCAGTGGTGGATGGGACTGCCCCTCACGTGATTGAACCTCGTTATCCGGGGGTAATTGATCAAATTATTAATTTAGGGGACCATTGGAATGAGCACTATCTTAAGTCCCATAAAAATGAAATTATGAAGTTAGTAGATGAAATCACTGGTTGTTTTAAAACTGCGTGGAATTATCTCCATGATGCCAAACAGGTTCATGATGAATGGAAAAGTATTAATGGGAAAGCTATGAATTTTGAAAAGGTAAACCAAAAAACGGATCAATTAATCCAAGAAATTTTTAATGTGAATGCACCTTTAGTGCGTCATATGTTTTCCGGAGCAATTACGCCGGGAGGTTTGGTAAACTATATTAACAACATTACGGAGGACTGTAAAACTCGTTACATTTTAAAAGGGTTGCCGGGAACGGGCAAGTCTACTCTGATTAAAAAGATAGCTGATGGAGCAGTGGAAAGGGGGTATCAAGCAGATCTTTATCATTGTGCCCTAGATCCTGACAGCCTGGATATGGTGGTAATACCTCAATTAGGGATCGCCGTTTTAGACGGAAGCATTCCCCATTTAGAGGATCCGGAACGGCCTGGAGACAGAATCATTGACATGTTAGAGGCTTTTGATGCCAATTTAGTACGCCAGGAATCTAAAAAGTTGGTGGAAGTACAAAAGGAATTCGATCATTTAATGGATGAAGCAGTAGGAAACATTGCCCAGGCGAAAAGACTTCATGATAAATTGGAAGGATACTATGTTAAAGCCATGGATTTTGAGGCAGTAGAGCAGAAGAGGAAACAGGTAATGTATAAGATTTTAAACCAATCGGAAAAAAGAGAAGGGTAGGTTTTAGCCTACCTTCTTTCTTTAGCAGTTATCCTCTGAAGCAGGGTAGTCTATCTTTTTACCGTAATGGTAATAAATAGAATGGGGCTAATTCATTAATTTTTATTTGATTTGTAGTATTATGATATAATGTATAAGATATTGAAAAAGAAAGACTGAAGCGGGGAAGGAATAATGAGTGATTTTAAACTAAAATCGGAATATCGCCTGACCGGGGATCAGCCTAAAGCAGTTGATGCCTTAGTTCAAGGTATTTTAGCAGGGGAAAAGCATCAGGTGCTTCTAGGAGTTACCGGATCGGGAAAAACCTTTACCATGGCTAATGTAATAGAAAGAATTAATAAGCCTACTCTGGTAATTGCTCATAATAAAACCTTAGCTGCCCAATTATGCGGCGAGTTTAAGGAATTTTTCCCCGATAATGCGGTAGAATATTTTGTCAGCTATTATGATTATTATCAGCCTGAGGCCTATATTGCTCATACAGATACCTATATTGAAAAGGATGCATCTATCAATGACGAAATAGAAAAACTCAGACACTCTGCCACTGCGGCCCTTTTTGAGCGAAAAGACGTGATTATTGTGGCCAGTGTTTCTGCTATTTATGGCTTGGGATCACCCATTGATTATCAGCAGATGACTTTAAGTATTCGGGTTGGACAGAATCAGGAACGGGATCGGATTATTAGAAAATTAGTAGATATTCAGTATGCCCGGAATGAAATGGATTTTCATCGGGGCACCTTTCGGGTTCGAGGAGATGTGATAGAGATTTTCCCCGTAGCCTTCAGTGAAAAAGCCATCCGGGTGGAGATGTTTGGTGATGAAATCGAACGGATTGTGGAAATAGATACTTTAACCGGGGAAATATTAGGTCAGCTTAGGCATGTGACTATCTTTCCCGCCAGTCACTATGTGACGGAAGAAGAAAAAATGAAGGCGGCAATACAGGCGATTGAAATGGAGCTGGAAGAGAGGTTAAGGGAACTTAAGGCTCAAAATAAGCTTTTAGAGGCCCAAAGATTAGAACAACGCACTCATTTTGATATTGAAATGATGCAGGAAATGGGCTATTGTCAGGGTATTGAAAATTATTCCAGGCATCTCACCGGGCGGGCCCCCGGGGAGCCGCCCTATACCTTAATAGATTATTTCCCTCAGGACTTTCTATTGGTAATTGATGAGTCCCATGTTACCCTTCCTCAAATAAGAGGTATGTATGAGGGGGATAAATCCCGAAAAACATCCTTGGTGGAACATGGGTTTCGTCTCCCTTCCGCCTTGGACAATCGTCCTTTAATGTTTCATGAATTTGAGGAGAAGGTAAATCAGGCGGTTTATGTATCTGCAACACCGGGCCCTTATGAAATGGAGAATAGTAAAAGAATAGTGGAGCAGATTATCCGTCCAACCGGGTTGTTAGACCCGGAAATTGAGGTGCGTAAGGTTCAGGGCCAAATTGATGATCTGGTGGGAGAAATTAATAAGCGGATAGACAAGGACCAGCGGGTTCTGGTGACGACCTTAACCAAGCGTATGGCGGAAGATCTAACTGATTATCTGAAAGAATTAGGGATTAAAGTACGCTATTTACATTCGGATATTAAAACACTGGAACGGATGGAAATTATCCGGGAATTGCGCCTGGGCACTTTTCATGTCTTGGTGGGGATCAATCTTCTCCGGGAAGGTTTAGACCTGCCGGAGGTCTCCTTAGTCGCGATATTGGATGCGGATAAGGAAGGTTTTCTCCGCTCGGAACGTTCGTTGATTCAGACTATTGGCCGGGCCGCCCGTAATGCGGAAGGCCGGGTCATTATGTATGCTGACAATATTACAGAATCCATGGAAAAAGCCATTAGCGAGACCAATCGAAGAAGGATGCTGCAGATTAATTATAACCAAGTGCATCAAATTGTACCCAAAACCATTAAAAAGTCAGTCCGAGATACCTTAAGTGTGACGATGGCAGCTGAACCCCAGACAAAATACAAGGTAGATGGTAAATCCGGAAAATTGACGAAAAAAGAAGGGCAAAAGCTGATTCGTACTTTGGAGAAAGAGATGCGGGAAGCTGCCCGACATTTGGAATTTGAACGAGCTGCGGAACTCCGAGATGCAATTATCGAAGTAAGAGCACAAATAAAATAGCGTGGGCAGAAAAATAATCGTAGGGTAGATTCATGAACCGCCCGAAACAAAATCTTTTGTCTACTAAACATTTAAGGAATTGCAATAGAAGGAGAAAAAACAATGTCTAAAGATAAAATCATTGTCAAAGGAGCCAGGGAACACAATTTAAAAAACATTGACGTAGAGATTCCTCGGGATAAATTAGTGGTCATCACCGGGTTAAGCGGGTCGGGTAAATCCTCTTTAGCTTTTGATACTATCTATGCCGAAGGACAGAGAAGGTATGTGGAGTCACTTTCCGCTTATGCTCGCCAGTTTTTAGGTCAGATGGACAAGCCGGATGTGGATTATATTGAAGGTCTTTCCCCTGCTATCTCTATTGACCAGAAAACTACCAGCCGCAATCCTCGTTCCACGGTAGGCACTGTGACAGAGATTTATGATTACCTGCGCCTTCTTTTTGCCCGGATTGGCCATCCTCACTGTCCTAAATGCGGCAAGGCCATTACCCAGCAAACGGTGGATCAGATGGTAGATACTCTTGTTGGTTTCGGGGAAGGCGTAAAATTACAGATTTTAGCTCCTTTGGTTCGGGGGAGAAAAGGGGAGCATGTTAAAGTCTTAGAGGAAGCCCGGAAGGCTGGGTATGTACGGGCTAGGATTGATGGAGAAGTGCATGACCTAGGAGAAGACATTAAACTGGAAAAAAATAAGAAGCATACCATAGAATTGGTAGTAGATAGAATCATCACCAAACCTGGCATTGAAAAAAGAATGGCAGATTCATTAGAGCTGGCCCTGGGGATGGGAGAAGGTGTGGTGATGGTTGATGTGGTAGGTCAAAGTGAGGTGCTTTTCAGCCAAAATTTTGCCTGTGTGGACTGCGGTATTAGTCTGGAAGAAATTACGCCGCGCATGTTTTCTTTTAATAACCCTTATGGAGCCTGTCCTGCCTGCGGAGGCCTGGGTCATAACATGAATGTTGATCCGAATTTAATTATTGCGGATTGGGAGCTTTCCATTGCGGAAGGGGCTATTGCCCGATGGAGCAGTAATACTCAGGGCTGGTATTACCGTATTATTGAGTCCTTAGCCCGTCACTATGGTTTTTCTCTGGATGTGCCATTAAAGGATTTGCCGGAAAGTGCCGTGAATCTAATTCTTTATGGCACCAAAGGGGAGAAAATCAAAGTTGATTATAATCACCCGGAGCATGGAAAGCGTGTGTACCATGTTGCTTGGGAAGGTATTGTAAATAATTTTGAGCGGCGTCATAAGGAAACCAATTCCGGCTATATCCGAGATGAAATTGAGCGTTATATGTCGATTAAACCTTGCCCGGAATGCCAGGGAGCGAGACTTCGTCCGGAAAGCCTGGCGGTTTTGATAGGAGGAAAAAATATTTATCAAGTGACCAATTTTTCGATTCTGGAGGCAAAGGAATTTTTTAGTAATTTGGAATTAACACAACGGGAGAGTATGATTGCCAAGCAGATTCTCAAGGAAATTCAGGAAAGGTTAAGTTTCTTAGTTAATGTTGGGCTGGATTACCTCACCTTAAGCCGGACGGCAGGAACTTTATCCGGGGGTGAGGCTCAACGCATTAGACTTGCTACCCAGATTGGATCCAGCTTAATGGGAGTATTATACATCCTGGATGAACCTAGCATTGGACTACATCAGCGGGATAATGCCCGGTTAATAGACACTTTAAAAAGGCTCAGGGATTTAGGAAATACTGTATTGGTAGTAGAGCATGATGAAGATACCATGCGGGAAGCGGATTATATTATTGATATCGGACCGGGGGCAGGGGCACATGGGGGAGAAGTGGTAGCTGCCGGTACAGTGAAGGAGATTCTTCAGGCGAAGAACTCCATTACCGGGCAGTATTTAAGCGGTAGAAAAAGAATCCCTCTTCCTCTTAAGCGGCGTCAGCCTAATGGAAAATGGCTGGAAATAATAGGTGCCAGTGCCCATAACCTAAAAAATATAGATGTCGCTATTCCTTTAGGAGTATTTGTAGGAGTAACGGGTGTTTCCGGTTCAGGAAAAAGTACCCTCATTAATGAAATTTTATATACTGCCCTTGCCCATCACTTAAACAGGGCTCGGGATTTGCCCGCTGCCCATCGGGAAATTAGAGGTCTGGAACACTTGGAAAAGGTGATTAATATTGATCAGTCCCCCATTGGCCGCACACCTCGCTCCAATCCGGCCACTTATACCGGGGTTTTTGATGCTATTAGGGAATTGTTTGCCCTTACTCCCGAGGCTAAAATGCGAGGTTATCAGCGGGGCAGGTTCAGCTTTAATATCAAAGGAGGCCGCTGTGAAGCCTGCCAAGGGGACGGGATTATCAAGATTGAGATGCATTTTCTTCCGGATGTTTATGTACCCTGTGAAGTATGTAAAGGTAAGCGCTACAATCGGGAGACTTTAGATGTGCGCTATAAAGGAAAAAACATCGCCGATGTCTTGGTCATGACGGTGGATGAAGCGGCAGACTTTTTTCAAAATATCCCCAAGATTTACCGAAAATTAAAAACCTTGCAGGATGTGGGCTTAGGTTATATCAGAATGGGTCAGCCGGCCACTACCTTGTCCGGCGGGGAGGCCCAAAGGGTTAAGCTGGCCACGGAGCTGAGCCGTCGGACAAATGGCCGTACCTTTTATATTTTAGATGAACCGACTACAGGTCTTCATGCGGCGGATATTCATAAACTTTTGGAAGTGCTGGATCGCCTGGTGGAAGCCGGAGATACGGTTTTAGTGATTGAGCACAATCTAGATGTGATTAAACGGGCGGATTATCTCATTGATTTAGGACCGGAAGGCGGAGACCGGGGTGGTCAAATTATTGCCACGGGTACTCCGGAAGAGGTAGCGGAAACCAAAGGTTCTTTTACCGGTCAATTTGTCAAGAAAGTATTGGAGCGTGAAAAGGATGGATTTGACGGCCCAATTGAAAGTATTACCGGATAAACCTGGGGTCTATATCATGAAGGATGACCAGGGCCGAATTATCTATGTGGGAAAAGCCACGTCATTGAAACAGCGGGTTCGGTCGTATTTTCAGAAGAGCAAACATCATACTCCCAAAGAACTTTCTTTAATCGAAAAAATTCATGAACTGGAAACCATTGTAGTAGATTCGCCGGTGGAAGCATTAATTTTGGAATGCAACCTGATTAAACAGCATCGGCCTAAATATAACATTAGATTACGGGACGACAAGCATTATCCTTATTTAAAAATTACTCTGGATGAGGAATATCCTCGGGTAATGGTAGTCAGGTCCATGAAGCCGGACAATGCCAAATACTTCGGCCCTTATACCAGTTCCACGGCAATGAATCAGACACTGAAAATAATTAAAGATATTTTCCCCCTACGTTCCTGCCGACAGGAAAAGTTGGATCATAAAACCAGGGCTTGCTTGAATGCTCATATTGAGAAATGTGCTGCCCCCTGCGTAGGAAATATTTCTGTCGAAGCCTATCGGGACATGGTGCGCCAAGTAATTTTGTTCTTGGAGGGGCGTCGGCTGGAAATAGTAAAAGATTTGGAAAAGAAAATGTCGGAGGCGGCAGCGGATTTAAGATTTGAGGAAGCCGCCCGACTTCGGGATCAAATTCAGGCTGTGCAGCAAGTAGTGGAAAAACAAAAAATTGAAAACGACAGCTTTGAGGATCGGGATGTAGTGGGAGTGGCTGCGAATCACGACTTGGCTGTAGCCCAGATATTTTTCGTGCGGAGAGGTAAAGTAATCGGCCGGGAACACTTCTTTCTCACTAATGTAGATCATGATGGGGTGCCGGAATTGCTGGGGGCTTTTTTACAGCAGTATTACGGCCATGCAGATGACCTGCCCCGGGAAATTATTGTTCAGTGTGGTCTTGCGGACAAGGAACTGATAGATGAATGGCTGACCATGAAAAGAGGGAGAAAAGTAAAAATCCATCAGCCCAAGCGGGGTGATAAGAAACGTCTCTTGGATCTGGTGGTGAAAAATGCAGAAATATTATTAGCTCAGCACCAGTCTCTAAGAGACAAGCGCAAGGAAGAAGCAGGGGAGGCTTTGGAACAACTGCGTCAAGAGCTAAAGCTCCCCCAAACTCCCCATCGGATTGAATGTTATGACATCTCAAATATTCAAGGGACAAATTCGGTAGGCTCCATGGTGGTTTTTATCGGAGGGGAGCCCAGCCCCCGCCAATATAGAAGGTTTAGAATTAAAACCGTGGAGGGTCCCAACGATTTTGCTTCTCTCCAGGAAGTGGTAGGACGCAGGATCAAGCGGGGACTGGAAGAACGCCGGGAAATTAGAGAGGCTCGTTTACAAGTGAAAGATGCCAAATTTGCCGATTTTCCCGATTTGATGATTATTGACGGGGGCAAAGGTCAGCTTTCTGCTGTGAAGGAGGTACTGGAAGAGTTTAGCCTCACGCTTCCGGTTTTTGGACTGGCAGAGGAATTTGAGCACTTATTTCGACCAGGAGACAGCAATCCTATTATTCTAAAAGCCAATAGCCCTGCTCTTTATTTGATTCAGCGGTTAAGGGATGAGGCGCACCGGTTTGCCATTACCTATCACCGAAAACTGCGTTCTAAAGAACAGGTAAAATCGGTTTTAGACGATATCCCGGGTATTGGCCCTGCCCGGAGAAAGGCTCTCATTAGAGCTTATGGCTCAGTGGATAAGATTAGAGAGGCTGGCTTGGAAGAATTATCTTTAGTAGAAGGAATGAATAAGTTAGCGGCGAAACAAGTCTATGAGTTTTTCCATAGCAAAAAAGAAATTTAAGAACCGTCCCTTAATTGAAAGGAGAAGAACATGTCTTTTAAATTAATTGCGTCTGATTTAGACGGGACCTTACTTAATGAGCATAGTCAAATTTCCCCGCGCACAAGAGAGGCTATTTACCGGGCAAAGGACAAGGGGATTATTTTTACCCTTGCCACCGGCCGTATGTATCGTTCGGCCCTGCCTTTTGCCTCGGAATTGGAAATTGATGTTCCCCTCATTACCTATGAGGGTGCGTTGGTTAAAACGTCTCAGACAAAAGAGGTTTTATATCATCGTCCTCTCCCGGCAGAGTTAGCAAAAGAAATAGTGGTGATTGGAGAAGAGAATAACCTAAACATCAATGTGTATTTGGATGATAAATTATACACCCATCGGGAAACGCCGGAAATACAAGATTATTCCCGGCTGGTCCAGGTTCCTTATATAAAGGTGGAAAATTGGGCATCTGTTTTAAAAGAAGATCCGACCAAAGTTATATTTATGGGGGAGGGGGATAAGCTGGATGATTTATGGGCCCAAACTAAGGAAAGGTTTGGGAAGCGAGTCTACATTACTAAATCCAGCCCGCATTTTTTAGAGTTTACGCATCCTCAAGCGACGAAAGGCGAGGGTATTAAATTCCTAGCGGAAAGATTGGGCATCAAAAAAGAAGAAATTCTGGCTTTTGGGGATAATTTTAATGATATAGAATTATTGCGAAACGCCGGTTTGGGCGTAGCAATGGGAAATGCCCGGGAGGAATTAAAAAAAGTCGCCGATTATGTTACCGATTGTAATTATGAGGATGGAGTAGCTAAGGCCATAGAAAAGTTTGTGCTTGCTGATTAATTTCCCCGGTTTTGTTACAGACTAAACAGGTCAAATAAAGTTATTTAGCTAATAGGTATTTTTAACAGAATAGTCATGCCAGTTGCGTTTTTCGACAGGGAAATTACTCATGGTCTGGTATGATCTTATTTAGAGAATTACCAAAACCTTTGAAGGGGGATACTAAGAATGGAGCACCTGGTTGATCTAAATGATATAGATCTGTTAAAAGAACGAGACCCGGAGCACATGTTGGACGCTTTGGCCGGACTGCCCCAGCAGTGCCGGGAAGCAGTAAAGCTAACGGAGGAAATAAGAATTAGTTTTCCCCAGAGTTTTCGGCATGTGGTAGTTACCGGCTTAGGCGGATCTGCTATTGGGGGAGATTTTTTACGTGTCTATGCCGGACATAAATGCCGGATTCCGGTAATAGTAAACCGGGATTACAGCTTGCCCTTATTTGTGGATGAAAATACCCTGGTTTTAGCAGTGAGTTACTCAGGCAATACGGAGGAGACATTAAGTGCTTATGATGAGGCCAAGGATAGGGGAGCAGCTATAGTTGCCTTAACCAGCGGAGGAAAACTAGCAGAAAAAGCAGAGAAAGACGGAATACCTCTAATCATCATTCCCGGGGGGCTTCAGCCCCGGGCCGCAACGGGATACCTTTTTGTTCCCACGCTGATCGTTTTGGATAAGCTTGGCCTGGTACCTCCTGTTGCCGAAGACTTGGATGATATGATTAATGCTTTGGAAAACATGGGCAAGAGACTTGCCATGAACATAGAAGAAGAAAAAAACCCGGCGAAACAAATGGCCAGAGTTTTCTATCACAAGATTCCGGTGATCTGGGGAGTTTCCGGAACCACAGAAACAACGGCTATGCGCTGGAAGGGCCAAATCAATGAGAACAGCAAGGCTTTGGCATATTTCAATGTCCTGCCCGAACTTAATCATAATGAAATTGTGGGCACAGAAGTACCGGAAAAACTATTAAAGGATATTGAGTTAGTATTTTTACGCACCGAGGATGATCATCCTCGGGTGCAGAAAAGATTTGATATTACGAAGGAAATTATCGGAGAGAGGGTCAGGGGCGTGACAGAAATTCGGGGGGAAGGAAAGAATTTACTGGCCCGGATGTTTAGTCTCACATATCTTGGAGATTATACCAGCGTCTACTTAGCAATACTTTACGGGATTGATCCCAGTCCGGTAGAATTAATAACTCAATTAAAAAATAGATTAGCCGAAGCGTAAGGAAATTTTCCTAGTCATTAAATAAGGCCTGGCTTTTACGGTAGGGAACGGAGCATGAATACTTCGTTCCCTTTGCTGTTTAACGAAACCTTACAGCTAATAAAAAAACTTAATCTGGAGAGAATAGGCAATTAGGAAAAGCCTTTTAGCGAAGAGGAGATACTAAATGTCTCAAGAACTGGTTTCTTTAGTGCGGGCCGTGGTTACCTTTATTATTTTAATGCTTTACGCCAGAATTTTAGGAAAGCAGCAGATCAGTCAATTAACTTTTTTTGACTATGTAATTGGAATTACCGTTGGATCTATCGCGGCTACCATGACCATTGATCTCCGTATTAGGTTTTTCCCCCAATTAGTTGGGTTAACTGCTTGGATGGGCATGGCTTTACTGCTTCAGGTAGTCAGTCTAAAGTCTCGGAAACTGACGAAGATCATCGACGGTGAACCGGTGGTTTTGGTGCATAATGGGAAAATATTAGAGGATAACCTGGCGAAAGTTCGTTTTAAAGATACCGAACTGTTAGAAACCCTGCGGGAAAAAGGAGCCTTTAATATTGCCAATGTAGAGTTTGCCATCTTAGAGTCGGATGGGAATCTTTCTGTCTTAAAAAAATCTCAACACCAACCGGTAACACCAAAGGATTTGAATCTTGACACATCTTATCAGGGAGTTCCCACGGAGCTGATAGATGAAGGAAAAATTATCTACCAAAACCTAGAAGAAATACATCAAAGCGAAGAATGGCTCTTAGACGAGTTGAAAAAACAAGGGATAAATAATATTAAAGAAGTAATGTATGCCAGCTTAGATACTTCCGGCAATCTTTATATTGACAAATATAAGGATGATATTCAAACTCCCCCGGATATAAGTGATTATCCAGGGCCGAATTAATAAAGTCAATATTTAGCTGCAAAGGAGCTAGTATTATGTTACAAAGAATTCTTCTTTATAGTTTGGTGGGAGCTACCATTGGGTTAGTTTTTTTATTTGCCGGCAGCACCAACTATTTAAAAAAGCCCTTCTCCCAAGATGATCATATACTCTTATATGTTTCAAATATTAACAAAATAGTAGATCAGGGAGATTGGGCCAAAGCCCAAGAGGAGCTGACACATTTAGAAAAGGCCTGGCAAAAAGTTCAGAAAAGGATCCAGTTTACAGGGGAAGAGGATGATATTAAAAAAATCAGCGAATCATTATATAAATTAAAGTATATGCTGGAGATAAAGGATTTATCCGGGGCCAAAGAAGAGCTGGCGACAATAGAATTTGGCTGGCATGATATTGGAAACTAGGAGTTGTCCAGAGCCGGTTTTTGACACTATAACTGCAATGTGATATAATTCCATAAAGAGCAGCAACTTCCTATCTGGTTGCAATTATCCTATCACAGGCCTAAACTGAGGCGTTCCCATCATACCATTAATCAGGTTTCTCTATGCATATATTAAACTATAATATAGGCGAAGAGGTGACAAGGTGTTTGAGAACCGTCCCCTATTATGGACGGGGGATTTTCATACTCACTCAAAATACAGCGATGGGCGTGCTTCCATTGAGGAAATGGTAGATGCTGCCCGGAGTAAAGGCTTGAAAAATATTGCTATTACAGATCATGGTCCGGCTAATATTGGAACCGGTGTCAAAAAGTCGGACACTTATTTAAAGATTAAAGAAGAAATTAACCAACTACAACAAAAGCGGCCGGATATAAGGATTTTAACCGGTGCAGAGGCTGATATCATCAGTTGCCAGGGAGATATTGATATCTCTGATGAAGTAGTACGAGAACTTGATATTTTACTGGTCGGACTCCATCCTTATGT
This sequence comes from Bacillota bacterium, assembly GCA_050952465.1. GTDB lineage: Bacteria > Bacillota > Dehalobacteriia > Dehalobacteriales > Dehalobacteriaceae > DUPU01. Next base: position 184,394 of record JBMNKZ010000008.1, read on the forward strand.
AAAACCGAAAAGTTTTATTGATGGAGTCAATTTTGTTTTAGGAAATCAGGCCGCCAAATTGATCCCTTTTTTTCAGAGTAAGGTAAAAAATATTAATACTAAAGCTTTAGTTGAGGCACTGCATAAATACCCGGTGACTGCTGTTACTCACCCTGGGCTTGGGATGCCCTTGGATTTAAAAGAAGTGGCGCGAGCTTGCCTAGCCACAGATACAGCCTTTGAGATTAACACAGGTCATAACTATCAAAAAAGTGACGACATTAAAGAGGTGGCAAAAAGTGGTGTCAGCTTTATTGTCAACAGTGATGCCCACTTTACTGAAACAGTGGGCTATTTTGACCCGGGGCTTGCTTTGTTAAAGGATGCTAATGTTCCCCTGGAGCAGATTATCAATCTCTCGGATCACGGGGAAGATTTTTTTCAAAATTAAAAGGATGTGCAAAGCCATGCAAGATGTAATGAGACGAGAGATTCAACTGGAAATTATCACAGGTATGTCGGGGGCCGGGAAGTCTCAAGTAGTACATTCCTTAGAGGATTTGGGCTTTTATTGTGTGGATAATTTACCTCCTACCTTGATTCCAAAATTCACGGAACTTATTGCCCAATCCCGGGGTAAAATAAATAAAGTGGCTTTGGTCATTGATATCCGGGGAGGAGAGTTTTTCCCTGTCTTGTTTGATTCCTTATCTCAGTTAAGGTCAAAGGGAATTACTTATGAGATTATTTTTTTGGAAGCGTCCAATGAAACTCTAGTGCGTCGTTTCAAGGAGACTAGGAGAAGACATCCTCTGGCACCTCAAGGCCGGGTTTTGGAGGGTATTGTTGAGGAGAGGATCCGCCTCCAGGAACTAAGGGGGATGGCGGATAAGGTCATTGATACTTCCGATTTAACAAATCAGCAGTTAAAGGATCAGGTACTAAGCATTTTTTCGGAGAATAAAAAAGGACAGTTATCAATTACAGTGATGTCCTTTGGCTATAAATATGGTTTGCCATTAGATGCAGATTTGGCCATTGATATAAGGTTTCTGCCTAATCCTTATTACATTGAAAAATTGCGCCCTCACACCGGGGAAGATGAAGATGTGAAGAAATATGTTTTATCTCATCCGGTTGCGAAAACTTTTTTGCGTAAATATATTGGATTGCTAAACTTTTTGATTCCTCATTATAGTGAGGAGGGAAAAACCCATTTAGTAATCGCCATTGGGTGTACCGGGGGTCAGCATCGCTCCGTAACCATGGCCAATAAAATCGCCAAAGCCCTCACCAAAAAGGGATATCATGTGGTTACTAATCATCGTGACATTTTAAAAGCGGGTGTGAAAAAGGAATGATGTTTTTACGCTGGTTATATCCGGGTTTAGGATTTAAGAGATGGATTTTAGTAATCTTTTTCGGCCTTTTTTGTGCGGCGGAGGGGTTAGCCGTGGCTCAGGGTTCCGAGTTAATCAGTCTTTTGGAGAGGCCGATTTTACATCTGGTTCTGGGGTATACGGGAGAGCCTTTTCGTATTTTGACAGGGGCTTTTATTGTAACTTTGGGTATTTTTATTATGGGCATTGGTTTTAGTCGGTTAATGAAGAATGTGTTAACCGGTTTAGTGCCTGGGGCTGGTACTCGTTGGGGGGAAAAGCTGCTTTTGCAATACTATTTAAAAAGAGGTCCTCACATCGTGGCCCTTGGTGGGGGAACGGGATTATCTACTCTGTTAAGGGGTTTAAAAGAGGTAACAAGCAATATAACGGCTATTGTAACGGTGACAGACGATGGAGGCAGCTCCGGCCGATTAAGGGGAGATCTGGGGATGCTTCCTCCCGGGGATATTAGAAATTGCTTGGTGGCCCTGGCAGACCGGGAAAGCTCCCTGGAAAGGTTATTTAGTTACCGTTTTTCCAAAGGGGGGGAGCTGGCTGGGCACAGCTTAGGAAATTTGCTTTTAGCCGGGTTGACTCAGGAAACCGGAAATCTGGCCCAGGCCGTGCAAGAAGCAAGTAAAATATTGGCTGTTCGGGGCCGGGTACTGCCGGTAACGTTGGATAATGTGGTTTTAGTCGGGGAAATGGGTGACGGGAGGGTCATCAGGGGGGAAACCAATATGGTTTCCGATGCCGCCCGGATCAAAAGAGTATTTTTGGATCCTGCTGATTGTACCCCTCTTAAAGCAGCTATTGATGCCATTATGTCTGCTGATGCGGTGATTTTAGGCCCAGGCAGCCTTTATACCAGTGTCATCCCTAATTTATTGGTGCCGGGGATTAGTGAGGCGATCCGAAAGTCAAAGGCCAAAACCTATTATATTTGCAACATTATGACCCAGCCGGGAGAGACCGATGCTTATCTGGCATCACATCATCTTAAAGCAATTATCGATCATTGTGGTCCGGGATTAATTGATAAGATCATCGTAAATAACGAGACTATTTCACCTAAGTTAAAGGAAAAATATCAAGCTAAAGGAGCTAAACCTGTAAAATTAGATGAAAACAGACTTAAAAAGTTAGGGGTAGAGGTCATTCAATATCCTCTTTGTGCCCAGCATGATTTAGCCCGACATGATCCGGAAAAAACTCTCCGGGTATTAATGGAAGAAATTCAGGGTCATACGGCGTCTTTATTTGGTTATGGGGTAAAATCTACATCCGGGAAATAAACAGCTATAGGTCAGAGGTGATAGGGTTGTCTTTTTCTGTCAAAACAAAAAATGAACTAGCCCATATTATTTCTCATAAAAGGTGTTGTCAACTTGCTGAATTGGTAGCCCTAATCCGTATGGACGGGACAATTCAGATTAGTGCCTATCAAAAGGTTTCCATTTCTGTCATTACAGAAAACGCTGCTGTAGCTCGTAAAACTTTTAAACTGTGCAAAAAATTGTTTGATATGCGTACGGAGATTTTGATGCATAGAAAGAGCCGCTTAAAAAAGAATAATGTCTATTCCATTCGTATTCCGCCTCAGCCTCAGGTAGGACAAGTATTGCATCTTTTAGGATTTATGGATGAGCAGCATAATTGGCGCACAGATTTTCGAGATACTTTTCCTGAAAACCTAGTAAAAAATCCATGCTGTAAAAGGGCTTATTTAAGGGGGGCTTTTTTGGGGGGCGGTTCCGTCAACAATCCGGAAGGCACATATCACTTAGAAATTATCACTCATAGCAGAGTTCATGCCGAAGCCATTGCTAAGCTGATGCATGATCATGATTTATCGGCTAAAATCAGCGGTCGCAAAAACTGGTTTGTTATTTACCTAAAAGAAAGTGAACAAATTGTAAATTGCTTGAATTTACTTGGGGCACACCAAGCTCTTTTTGATTTTGAAAATACCCGCATCATCAAGGAAATGAGAAACCAGGTGAACCGCTTGGTAAATTGTGAAACGGCCAATTTGAATAAAACAGTAAATGCCGCCCTGCGGCAATTAGAAGCTATTGATGTGATTGAATCTACCATTGGGCTGAATAAACTATCCCCCGGTTTGAGGCAGGTGGCGGAATTACGCTTAGCCTATCCCGATGTCAGCTTAAAAGAACTGGGGGAAAATGCCACCCCGAAGATTGGCAAGTCTGGAATCAGTCATAGAATGCGGAAGCTGGAAACCATTGCTGAGAAATTGAGAACTAAGGGATAGAGGCGGGTGGTCATTCCTTGAGAAATGTAGTTAGCTTCCCAGTGGAAGGAAAAAACTCTTTGCAATATTGGACTAAGGCAGTTCCTCCCTGGAAAGCAGTAAGAAATTTTATTGTAATTGAGTTATGCCGTTATTTACCTTTTCTTAATCTGAAAAATATTCTTTACCGTACCTTGGGTATGAAGGTGGGAAAAAATGTTTCCTTCGGTTTGATGGCCATGGTTGATATTTTTTTCCCTCAATTAATTACCATTGGGGAGAACAGTATCCTGGGCTATAACAGTACCGTGCTTTGTCATGAGTTTTTGATTCGGGAATACCGAACCGGGCCGGTAATTATCGGCAAGGATGTGATGATTGGGGCCAATGCCACCATTCTTCCTGGGGTAACTATTGGGGACGGGGCTGTGGTTGGCGCGGGAGCGGTAGTGACGAAAGATGTGCCGCCCTATACAACGGTTTTCGGGGTACCTGCTAAACCTAAACTATAGAGGAAATCCGCGGGACTTCCCCGTTTAATGAGGTAAACAGATGAAAGATACAATGAGAAAACAATTCACGGCATTTTTTTTAGATCGCCGGGTCTTAATAGGGTTATTATTTATTAACATCATTGGATCCCTTTATGGGTACTACTGGTATCGGGGGCAACTAGCTTCCACAAATAAGTTACTCTTACTTTTTGTTCCCGACAGTCCTTTATCTACTACTCTTTTTTCCTTTGTCTTATTTCTCCATCTTACTAGAAAACAAATCACGGTCCTGTCCCTTCTGGCCAGCACTTTTCTTGTGAAATATGGATTATGGGCGGTGGCCGTGAATTTGCATTTATTATTTTTGGGGGAGGGTTTTACCTGGGTTAACCTGATGCTGGCTTTGTCCCATTTAGGTATGGCCGCGGAAGGGATGATCTATTATCCTTATAAAGGCATTAGCTTTAGGGAAGTCCTCTTTGTTACCGGAATTTTGGCTTTTCAGGATTTTATGGATTATGTGATAGGACTGCATCCTTATTTATTTAGCACGGCTCAATATACCTTTGCCCTGCATACCGCCCTTATTCTAACCGGGATAATTCTCGGATTTATCTGGTATCATTATCGCTTGGGGCATAAGTTTCCTAGCTATTTTATCAGGTGATAAAAGGAATTTTGGGACTTAACAAAGAATATTTAATATAAGGAACTTAATAACGGTAAATGAATAGTAAGGTGAGTTTAAATGGAACCAAGACTGATCTTGGAACAAAGTCAAAAACTGATTATGACACCTGAACTGAAACAAGCGATTACAGTTCTCACTTTGCCTGCCCTGGAGCTGACTAACTATATCCAGCAGCAGTTGGAAGAAAATCCGGTTCTAGAACTTCCGGAGGGATTGGTGGATCCTGATCTCCCCCAAAGTGAGGATGGGACTATTGACTTAAAGGAACTATTTGCCGATAGCAGCGATTTGGGATTGGGTACGGGCGTTTTCCGAGAAAAAAGAGAGAGGATTTTTGAGCCTGTGGCCATTCAATATTCTTCCTTGCAAGATTATCTAAAATTCCAGCTGCATATTATTAAATTATCCCCTGAGGAAAGCCTCATCGGGGAGTTTATTATTGACAGCATTAATAGCGATGGATATTTAACGGTAAGCGTTGAGGATATTTCCCAGGTCACCGGTGAAAGCAAATCGAAAATCAATGATATTTTAAATTTAATTAAGACTTTTGACCCGCCGGGAATAGGAGCATCCAATTTATCCGAATGCCTCAAGCTTCAGCTGGATACCAGTGATCCTGCTTATGATTTATTGGTTCGAATGATTGACTGTCACTTGGATGATATTGCCTGTAATAGACTGGTTTTAATTGCCAAGGAATTAAAGCTTACCATTAAGGAAACACAGGATTTGGTAAATCAGATTAAAAAATTAGATCCTAAACCGGGATTGCAATACGACCAGGAAAATTCAGCGGAATATATACTGCCCGATGTGGTGATAGAACGGGTGGGGCAGGAGTATGTGGTTTTGGTTAATGATACTACCGTACCTAGATTGAATATCAATTCCTATTACCGCAATTTGGTATTGACTGAGGAAAAACTCGAGGACAATGTGCGAAAGTTTGTAGAAGGGAAGCTGAATTCGGCTATATGGTTAATAAAAAGCATTGAGCAGCGCCGGTTTACCTTATATAAGGTGGCCTCCACTGTGGTAGAATATCAAAGGGAGTTTTTGGATAAAGGTATTGCTTATCTTGTTCCCCTGACTTTAAAGGAAGTGGCGGAGAAGGTCGGAGTGCATGAGTCTACTGTGAGCAGGGCCATCAGCAATAAATATGTACAAACACCCCGGGGTACTTTTTCTTGGAAGTTCTTTTTTGCCAGCGGTATTGTGACCTCAGAAGGAGATGCTGCTTCTGCCAACTGGGTGAAGAAATTGATTCAAGATATCATCACTGAAGAAAACACGCATCAGCCCTTTAGTGACCAAAAACTAACAGATATATTACGGGGAAAGGGCATTAAAATTTCCCGGCGCACCGTGGCCAAATACCGAGAAGAATTGGGTATTTTGAGTTCCAGCAAAAGAAAGCGATATTAGATTTCCTAAAAGCAATAAAGCAAACAAATCGCAATATATTAATCTTGTTGAGCCTGTTAAATGAGTTTAGAATTAAAACTGAGGGAGATAGAAAAAAATATGCGATAAAAATTCGGCCGTAGAGATACACCCTCTGCGGCCTTTATATATTTTAATATTTTGTTTTTAGGGACTTTGGTGGTATGATATTTTACGACTTGTGAACATATTTGGGACATTCCTGTTAATGAGGAACAGTCTTTAACTTTTAGCAGGTGTGTCCCCTAACCGCTCAAGAGCAGTCTTTGAACTGTTAGCTATCGGATACTGAAAGGATGAGAGAGATGCCGGCTAAATTTGATAAAATCATTGAGGCAGTATTGAGCGGCAACGCAGCGGCAGTAAGGGAACAGGTGAAAAAGGCCTTGACCATGGGAGAAGAACCGGAGAGTATTATTTCCGAAGGTTTAGTGGCTGCCATGGATATAGTAGGGGAGAAATTTGAGCGTAATGAAATCTATGTCACGGAGTTAATTGTTACTTCTCGGGCCATGCATGCCGGACTAAACGAAATCAGGCCCTATATGGCGGGAGATAGCACGGCTATAGTCGGCCGGGCTGTGTTAGGCACGGTCGCCGGAGATTTGCATGATATTGGAAAAAACCTGTTAAAGCTTTTGCTAGAGGCGGCGGGACTTGAAATCATTGATTTAGGGGTGGATGTTTCCCCCGGCCGGTTTATTGAAGCGGTGGCAAAGCATAAACCACAGGTGTTGTGCATGTCTGCTCTCCTTAGTACGACAGTTAAGTCGATGCAAGATACAGTGGTAGCTTTACAGGAGGCTGGGCTTAGAGATCATGTGAAAGTTATTGTAGGTGGGGCGGCCTTAACTCCTGAGCTGGCAGAAAAAATTGGGGCGGATGCCTATGGCCATGATGCTGTTACAGGGGTAAAGTTGATAAAAAACTTCATTAGTGACAAGCTTAATCCAGACGTGCCTTTAATTCTGGAAAATATTTTTTCCGGTACATCTTTACAGGATTTGCAAAAAGCCTTTTCGTCTTTGGTAGGCTTAGATTTAATGGTAGTAGATGCATTAGGCAATCCTGTGTCTTCCCCTGGCAAATTTATACAATGTTCCCAATATTGTCCTAGGGCCCAAAAAGCCATAGGTAATATTGGTTATCAAACTGTGCCTTTATGGTCAGGATTAAAAGATGCTTTTGCGTATCGCTGCCATGCCGGATTAATTGAAATTACCTATCCTTTGATTGGCAATATGGGCAGGGTAGGAGCGATTATTTGCGGACATTTTTTAATGGAGGGGGATTGCCCAAATAACTCCCCGGAAGGTATTACTATTCTCACCAAGGAGAAATTAGAAAATGTCTGTCGCTTATTATCCTTTATCGGGAGTAAAGTTGTTGACTTGAGTCAGGCTTTAACAATTAACCGACAGTTAGAGGAACAAAGAGGCAGTTTTATTCATTTCATGAAAAGACAGCATCGTTTGGAAGAAGCGTTAAAGGATGCAGAAATGAATGCTTTGCAATCTCAAGTAAACCCGCATTTTTTGTTTAATGCCTTAAACACCATTTCTCGATTAGCCTTACTGCAAGGAGATTCTCTCACGGAACGGGTGGTGGGGGCTTTAGCCCGCTTGATGAGATATAGTCTGTATCAGGTGAAATCATTAGTTACGGTGAAGGAAGAGGTACGCTCTATTCGAGATTTCCTGCTCATCCAAGAAGCCCGTTTTCAAGGGAGAATTTCCAGTCAGGTGGAAGTGGATGAAAATGTCATGGATAGTGAGATGCCTTGCATGATTCTACAGCCTTTGGTAGAAAATGCCTGCCTCCATGGTTTAGAGCCGTTGAAGCAGGGAGGGTTAATTTCTGTCCGGGGCTGGCTGGATAATGATCAGGTTCGTTTTGTGATTAAAGATAATGGAGTGGGCATGTCGGAACAGGTGAAAAAGGATATTTTTCATATGAGGAGTAAACCTGACAGCAGGGGGCAAGTAAGCGGTTTGGGATTGCCTAACGTGCTTAGAAGGTTACAGTATCAATTTGGCAGCGACTGTGCCTTAGATATTGAAAGTGAGCTTGGTAAAGGAACCAAACTTAAGTTATCCTTTCCTTTTCAAAAACGTAAGGGAGGTTAAGATAAATGTTGAGAATTATGATTGTTGATGATGAACCTCTTGAACGTCAGGGGATTAAATTAATTCTGGAGACCTATCGCCCCCAGGATCAGATAGTGGGTGAGGCCGGTGATGGGGAGGAAGCGATCCAAGTTGCCACTCGGGTTAAACCCGATGTGATTCTTTTGGATATCCGGATGCCCGGCCTGGATGGTATAGAGGTGGCGAAAATATTGAGGCCGATACTTCCTGATACCAGAATAGTGGTGATCTCTGCTCATAGTGAATTTTCCTATGCCAAGAAGGCCGTGGCTTTAGGGACTTCTGATTATTTATTGAAACCGGTGGATACCGAGGAAATGATAGATCTTTTAGATCATTTGGAGGCAGAGGTGTCGGAGGAACGGGAATCTAAAGAAGAAATGGAGCGCCTCCGAACTATGCTGAAAGATGCGATGCCTTTAATTCGGGTGGGCTTTGTCATGGACCTGATAAACGGCAGTCTCACCAATGATGAGGAAGTAAATAGCCGGGCGAAATTTTTAGGTATTCACCAGCCTTTACGCCTAGCACTGCATATATGGATTGATGACTTAAGCGGACTCAAAACTTATCGCTCAGAACTGGAACATCAAATTTTACAAAAGAAGGTCAGTGATGCGATCCAAGAAGCCATCAATGATTGGCCCGGTGCCTTGTTGGTACAGATAGGCAGCGGTCAATTTGTCATATTACTTCCTTTCAAAGCAGACGAAGAGGAAGGTGTGATTCGAGAAAACAGTCAAAAACTTGGGGATCACATCTGTTGTGTAGTTCGTACGAGAACCAAAGCCACTGTAACCGTAGGTTTAGGCCGGCCGGCCAAAAATGCGGCAGGGTTAGCTCGATCTCACACTGAGGCTTTGACTGCTGGAGAATTTCGGCTGATCTATGGTGGTGATCAGGCGATTCATGCTGACGATGTCACCACTCCTCATGAAAAAGGTCTTTTACTGGAGCAGGGCAATGAAAAAGGGATGGCCATGGCTATTCGTATGGGCGACTGGGAAAAGACTAAGCAGCATTTCCTGGCTTTGTGGGCCGACATGCCTAAGGAACAGATGCTAAGTGCGGCGGATATTCGGATGAAACTGTTGGAGGTTTCCGCCCTGGCTTCTCGCTCTGCCATAGAAGGGGGCGTAAAGGTGGAAGAGATTACTTCTTTAAGTATACCTACGGATAAAGAAATATCTTTTCTAAATTCACTGCCAAAAATTCATGAACAAGTCTTATCCTGGTTGGGAGAACTCGTCGGTCGAGTGAGATCATCCCGGGAATTCAGAAATGCCAGCCTGGTGGAAAAAGCTGTGCATTATATGGAAGAAAATTTCCAAATGGAGCTGAGTCTAGAGGATGTGGCTCAACAGGTTTACTTAAGCCCTTGTTACTTCAGCCGCTTGTTTAAGCAGGTAAAAGGGTGGAGTTTTTCCGAATATTTAACCCAAGTGCGCATGGAGGAGGCACGGAGGTTATTAATTAACAGCGACCTTCAGATTTCGGAAATTGCTGCCCGGGTGGGTTACCGGGATGCCAGGTATTTCAGTCAGGTATTTAAACGCAACGAAGGATGCACCCCCATTAGCTATCGTCGTGACGGAATGAAAATTAATTAAACCGGGCTGTCGCAATTAATTTATGCGACAGCTTTTTAGTGCAAATGAAGCTAATTGACTTTTTATGAATAGCAACAGTAAGATAGCATAATAATAAACTCGAAATGAAGGATTTTCTCATCTTGTGTTGAATGCTAGTTATAGCGTGCCCAAATGGTAGTTTTACCCCAAGTTAATAGGGCCGGAATTGACGGGAATAACCCGGATTGAAATAAAAGGAGGATTTTAAAAATGACAGTAAAGGTTGGAATTAATGGTTTCGGGAGAATAGGAAGGTTGGTTTTTCGGGCAGCAATGAATAATCCGGAGCTTGAAATAGTAGCGGTTAACGATCTTACCAGCGCAGAAACTAACGCTCATCTTTTGAAATACGATTCTGTGCACGGGACTCTGAACGGAGAGGTAAAAGCTGAGGGTGACAATATTATTGTTAACGGTAAAAAAGTTAAAGTTTTAGCAGAGACTGACCCCCAAAATTTACCCTGGGGAGACTTAGGAGTAGATGTGGTGGTAGAGTCCACCGGAAGGTTTACTGATGCTTTAAAGGCAGCAGCTCATATTAAAGGCGGAGCCAAAAAGGTGATTATTTCCGCTCCCGCGAAAAATGAGGATATTACCATAGTGTTAGGTGTTAATGACCAAAAATATGATCCCCAAGCTCATCATATTATTTCTAATGCCTCTTGCACTACCAACTGCCTGGCTCCAGTGGCCAAGGTGCTTCAGGAAAACTTTAAGATTAAACGAGGTTTAATGACAACCGTCCATGCCTATACCAATGACCAGCGCATTTTAGATCAAGCCCATAAAGATATGCGCCGGGCGAGAACCGCAGGTATGTCGATTATTCCTACCACTACCGGAGCAGCCAAAGCCGTAGCCCTGGTATTGCCGGAACTAAAAGGTAAGTTAAACGGTTTTGCCATGAGAGTGCCCACTCCCAATGTGTCGGTGGTAGACTTAGTTGTAGAACTGGAGAAAAAGGCCAGTGTGGAAGAAATCAACGGGGCTTTGAAAAATGCCGCGGAAAATGAGCTAAAAGGTATTTTGGCATACTCGGAAGAGCCTTTGGTATCAAGAGACTATAACGGAGACCATCATTCTTCCATCGTGGATGCCCTTTCCACCATGGTAATGGAAGATACTTTAGCTAAGGTGGTTGCCTGGTATGATAATGAATGGGGCTATTCCTGCCGAGTTATTGATTTAGCTGTACTGGTTGGAAAATCGCTGTAACAAGGCGTTCTACCGTTGCGTTTAAACAGGGAGGCCAGAAATGAATAAAAAGACTATACAAGATGTGGATGTTAAAGACAAAAAGGTGATTGTTCGGGTAGATTTTAATGTACCGGTAAAAGAAGGGAAGGTCACCGATGACACCAGGATTAAAGCTGCCCTGCCTACTATTAGTTATCTAAAGGATCAGGGTGCTCGAATTATACTGATGTCCCATTTGGGACGGCCTAAAGGCAAAGTTAATGAAGAGATGCGCATGGGAGTGGTTGCGGAAAAACTCTCTGAACTATTGGGGCAAAAGGTTCTCTATGCCAAAGATTGTATTGGTCAGGAACCTCAAGAATTAGCTGAAAAAATGCAGCCCGGGGAGATCTTGCTTTTAGAAAATCTTCGTTTTTACGGGGAAGAAGAGAAAAACGATCCCGACTTTGCCAAAAAACTTGCTTCACTAGCTGATATTTATGTGAATGATGCCTTTGGTACGGCCCATCGGGCCCATGCTTCCACGGCTGGTATTGCTAAATTTCTGCCGGCAGTAGCGGGACTCCTGATGCAGAATGAAATTGGGATTATGGGGAAGGCTTTAGAGAACCCGGAACGGCCTTTTGTGGCCATTTTGGGGGGAGCAAAGGTCTCCGATAAAATTGGCGTGATTGAAAATCTAATTAATAAGGTGGATGTTTTGATTACCGGCGGCGGGATGGCCAATACATTTTTGGCCGCCCAGGGAAAGGACATGAAGAAGTCTTTAGTTGAAACGGATAAACTTGATTTGGCTCGGTCTTTGATGGACCAGGCTAAAGAAAAAGGAGTAGACTTTCTTTTGCCCTGTGATTTGGTGGTGGCGGAAGCCTTTTCTGCTGATGCTGAGCACAGAAAAGTTTCTACAGACCAAATACCTGAGGGTTGGATGTCCTTGGATATAGGCCCGGAAAGTGCCGCAGCTTTTGGCAAGGCTATTTCTGCGGCCCGCACCATTCTTTGGAATGGCCCCATGGGAGTATTTGAAATGGCTCCCTTTGCCAAGGGGACAGAGGAAATTGCCCGAGCCGTAACAGAGACTCAGGCGGTAAGCATTGTAGGTGGAGGAGATTCTATTGCGGCAATACATAATACAGGACTGGCCCAAAAGATTACCCATATTTCCACCGGGGGAGGCGCAACTTTGGAGTTCTTAGAAGGAAAAGAACTGCCGGGTGTAGCCGCATTGGAAAATAAATAGAAGGAGAAGATGAAGTGCGCAAACCAATCATTGCCGGGAACTGGAAGATGTTTAAAACACCGGATCAGGCGGTATCTCTGGTTAAAGAGCTAAAAAAAATATTAAATAATCCCCAGGCAGAGGTAGTAATCTGTCCTCCTTTTGTGGATCTGCCCGGGGTGATAGAGAATTTAGGGGACAGCGGAATTGCCGTGGGTGCCCAGAATATGCATTGGGAAGCAGAAGGGGCATTTACCGGGGAAATTTCTCCCCTGATGCTTAAGGAGTTGGGCTGTACTTATGTCATTATTGGGCATTCTGAGCGGAGACAATATTTCCATGAAACAGATGAAACAGTTAATAAAAAGGTTTTAGCTGCTATTAATCATGGACTCCGGCCCATTCTTTGTGTGGGTGAGACCTTAGAAGAAAGAGAATCCGGCGTTACAGAATCCTTAGTGGAAAGTCAAGTGAGAAAAGGGCTTGCGGATGTTTCCCGGGAGGAAGCAGAAAACCTGGTGATTGCTTATGAGCCTATTTGGGCTATTGGCACCGGAAAAACAGCTTCTGCGGAAGATGCGGAAAAGGTCATTTCCCATATCCGCCAAGTATTAAATGATTTATTCGGGGAAGAAACCGGTGGAAAAATTCGCATTCAATACGGGGGCAGTGTGAAGCCGGAGAATATTAAAGAATTAATGGCAAAACCTAATATCGATGGAGCCCTGGTGGGCGGAGCCAGCCTCAAGGCAGACTCTTTCAGTAAAATTGCCGCGTTTGAAGCTTGATAGGGGGAACTTTAGTGTCAAAGGCAGTAAGACCATTAGTGTTAACAATCCTGGACGGTTGGGGTATTTGTGATACCGTTGAAGGAAATGCCATTATGTGTGCCCGGTTGCCAAATTATAATTATTTGTGTAAGACATACCCCTATACGACACTTAATGCCTCCGGGGAAGCAGTGGGACTACCCGAGGGGCAGATGGGAAACTCGGAAGTAGGGCATTTAAATATGGGGGCAGGACGGGTTGTTTTTCAGGAGTTTACTCGCATTAACCGGGCCATTAGAGATCAAAGCTTTTTTCAGAATCCCGTTTTAATGGAAGCCTTGAGCCGGGCTAAAGAAAAAGGCACCGGGGTGCATTTAATGGGACTTCTCTCCGATGGTGGTGTACACAGTCATATTAATCACCTTTTTGCTTTGTTGGATATGGCCAAAAAGCAAGGTGTGGAAAAATTGTATCTCCATTGCTTTTTAGACGGAAGAGACGTACCGCCGGCCAATGCTAAAGAATATATTGCCCAGGTGCAACAAAAGATGAAAAAGTTAGGGATGGGGACAATTGCTACCGTGATGGGCCGCTACTATGGAATGGATCGGGATAAGAGATGGGAAAGGGTAGAAAAAGCTTATCAAGCCATGGTCTACGGTGAAGGGACCAAAGCTCCCTTTGCCCAGGTAGCGGTGGAACAATCCTATGAAAAAAGAATTACTGACGAATTTATAGAGCCGACTGTGATTGTGGATGCAGAAGGACAACCAAAAGGGAAAATTCAGTCTGGGGATAGCGTCATATTTTATAATTTTCGGGCGGACAGGGCTAGGGAAATTACCCGGGCATTTGTAGATGCTGACTTTGCCGGTTTTGATAGGGGAGCAAACCCTCCCCAGGTGCGTTTTGTCTGTATGACTCAATATGATGCGACCATCCAGGCTCCTGTGGCCTTTCCTCCCCAGAATCTAAATAATACCTTGGGACAGGTTTTGGCAGACCATGGTTTAAAACAGCTTAGGATTGCGGAGACGGAAAAATATGCCCATGTAACTTTCTTTTTTAACGGCGGGGTAGAAGAGCCAAATCAAGGGGAAGATCGGGTGCTGATTCCCTCACCTAAGGTAGCTACATATAACTTGCAACCTGAGATGAGTGCTTGTGAAGTCACTGAAACTGTCATTGAAAAAATTAAAAGCGATGTGTATGATGTAATCATATTAAATTATGCCAATCCAGACATGGTAGGCCATACCGGAATAATGGAAGCGGCTGTGAGGGCAGTGGAAGCAGTGGATGGATGTTTAGGAAGGTTAATCGAGGCTGTAAAGAAGCAAGGCGGTGCAATGATCATTACTGCCGACCATGGAAATGCTGAGGCGATGATTGATATTAATACGGGTGAACCTCAAACTGCCCATACCACAGATGAAGTACCATTTATTTTGGTAAAAGATGAGTTGACTTCTCTAAAGCTCAGAAAAGGCGGAGCTTTATACGATGTGGCTCCGACAATGCTGGAGCTTCTGGGACTGGAAAAGCCAAAGGAGATGATGGGAGAAAGTTTGTTAATTAGGTAGGGGACGGCTTATGGGCCGTACCCCTATTTCCCCTGCTACAAATGAAATTGGAGGTTTTAGACATGTCGATTATTAATGATATTAATGCCAGAGAAATTCTGGACTCACGGGGTAATCCTACAGTAGAAGTGGAAGTTTATTTAGAAGACGGGACTATTGGGCGGGCTGCCGTTCCCTCCGGGGCATCCACCGGAGCCTATGAGGCCGTGGAGCTAAGGGATGGAGACAAAGAACGTTACCTAGGGAAAGGCGTTTTGGAGGCCGTAACCAATGTCCATACGGTGATCGCCCCTGAAGTGGTTGGCTTAAATATTTTTGATCAGGCCCAAATAGATAAGCTGCTTTTGGAATTAGATGGGACACCTAATAAGGCAAAACTTGGTGCCAATGCTATTCTAGGCGTATCCCTGGCTTGTGCCCGGGCGGCGGCAAATTTTCTGGAATTACCACTATATCGTTATTTAGGCGGAGTAAATGCCAAAGAACTTCCGGTTCCTATGATGAATATTTTAAATGGAGGTAAACACGCCGATAATAATGTGGATATTCAGGAATTTATGGTGATGCCGGTTGGGGCAGCCAGCTTTGCCTCTGCATTAAGAATGGGTGCCGAGGTTTTTCATAATTTAAAAAAGGTGTTAAAAGGAAAGGGCTATAACACGGCAGTAGGCGATGAGGGAGGATTTGCTCCTAACTTAAAATCTAATGAAGAAGCTTTGGCCGTAATTGTAGAAGCTATTAAAGCAGCAGGTTATCAACCGGGACAAGATGTGATGTTGGCACTAGACGTAGCTGCTACAGAGCTTTACCAAGACGGTAAATATCATCTAAAAGGTGAAGGATTGGTAAAGACATCGGCGGAAATGATTGATTTTTATGCCCAGCTTGTGGATAAATATCCTATTATCTCTATAGAAGATGGCTTGGCGGAAGACGACTGGGCTGGCTGGACTAAACTTACAGAGTCCATCGGTAAGAAAGTGCAGATTGTCGGGGATGACCTTTATGTAACCAATACGGAAAGATTGGCCAAAGGGATTCAAACAAAAGCCTCCAATTCTGTTTTAATCAAGGTTAATCAGATTGGTACTTTGACGGAAACCTTGGATTGTATTGAGATGGCTAAGAGGGCTGGTTTTACCGCAGTTGTATCCCACCGCTCCGGGGAAACCGAGGATACTACTATTGCCGATCTGGTGGTTGCAACCAATGCCGGCCAAATTAAAACCGGTGCGCCTTCCCGAACGGACCGGGTGGCAAAATATAATCAATTGCTGAGGATTGAAGAAGAACTTGATGAGGTGGCAGCTTACGCCGGAAATAATGCTTTTTACAATTTAATCAGGTAGGCTTTTTAGTGTATCAGAAAGCGACATTTCTTTTTAGATCTAAGGTCAACTAAGGATTACCCTAAAGGGCTGGAATTTCTACGCATTGAAAAAGCACAATGCTAGAAATTCTGGCATGCCGGACCCAAGGTTTGGCACAAGCCAAGTTTTCTTTAACCAATTAGTTGTACACTATTATTATTTGTGTTACAATAAATTGACTTTTGGTGAAGTGGGGGTGAGTAATGGTGAAAACGTTCCTCATGATTATACAGGTTCTAGTTTCTTTAGGACTGATCGCTTCTGTGTTACTTCAATCAGGAAGAAGTGCTGGCATGTCAGGGGCGATTGCTGGAGGAGCTGAAACCTTTTTTGGCAAGAAAAAAGGGATGGATGAATTGCTGGGTAAGGTTTCTGCCGGCCTTGCCATTGGTTTCTTATTGTTGACACTTATGATATCATTACTTTTTTAAGATTTTAGGAGGTATGAATTAATAATGGACATTCTGTTTTTCGCTGCTCCCATTGCAGGAATAGTTGCACTTTTGTATGCTTATGTACTTATTACGAAAATTAATAAAGTTGAGCCGGGCAACGAAAGAATGAGAGAAATTGCCGGGGCTATTCATGAAGGGGCAATGGCTTTTCTTAATCGAGAGTATAAGGTTTTAATTGTTTTTATTATTGCTTTGGCTGCAATTATTGCGATTACGGGCTTAATCACAACAGGTGAGGAAAGCATGAAGCCTACTACGGCGATTGCCTTTATCCTGGGTGCATGTTGTTCTATTCTTGCCGGTAACATCGGGATGAGGGTTGCTACAAAGGCCAATGTGCGTACAGCAAATGCTGCTGCCAAGAAAGGGATGATCCAGGCATTGGAGGTTGCCTTTTCCGGCGGTGCCGTTATGGGTATGTCTGTTGTAGGTTTAGGCTTGGTTGGATTAGGAATTGTCATCTTTTTATTTCCAGGCCAATCTTCCGTAATTAATGGTTTTGCCTTGGGAGCATCTTCTGTAGCTCTATTCGGACGTGTCGGCGGCGGTATCTATACGAAAGCTGCCGATGTGGGTGCGGACTTAGTTGGTAAAGTAGAAGCAGGTATTCCTGAGGATGATCCCCGTAACCCAGCTGTTATTGCAGATAACGTGGGTGATAATGTAGGTGACGTAGCCGGGATGGGCTCCGACCTTTTTGAATCCTATGTAGGTTCAATCATTGCCGCTTTGGCTTTGGGTGCTTCCTTGGGTATTGGCAGCAACGGGGAAGGGGTATTGGCTCCTATTTTGGTAGCAGCAGCGGGGGTCATTGCTTCTATTATCGGCATGTTATTTGTACGTACCAAAGAAGGAGGCAACCCTGCTAAGGCCCTAAACACGGGTACTTTGGCGGCCAGCATTTTAGCCATTGTTGGTACTTACATTGTGTGTATTTCTATCTTGCCTGATTCCTTTACCGTTATTTCCTTTGGGGTAGAAGCTACATATACCAATATGGGAGTCTTCTTGGCCGCTATTGCCGGATTAATTGCCGGTTTTGCCATTGGGAAAATCACGGAATATTATACATCTGCGGATTACCAACCGGTGAAAGATATTGCCAAGTCTTGTGAAACAGGTACGGCAACGAACATTATTTCCGGTATTGCCACAGGTATGTTAAGTACTATGCTGCCGATCATCGTTATTGCCATTGGAATTTTGGTTGCTTATTATTTTGCCGGGCTTTACGGAATTGCCATGTCGGCAATTGGGATGTTATCTACCACTGGGATTATTGTAGCAGTTGATGCTTATGGTCCGGTTTCCGATAATGCCGGCGGTATTGCGGAGATGTCTCATTTAGATCCTAAGGTGCGGGAAATTACTGATACCCTTGATTCAGTCGGTAATACTACGGCTGCTATCGGCAAGGGATTTGCTATCGGGTCTGCCGCATTAACAGCGTTAGCTTTGTTTACTGCTTTTTCTCAAGCTGTAAAGCTGGACTCTATTAACATTCTTGATCCTAAAGTAGTAGTTGGGTTATTTGTCGGGGGGATGTTGCCTTTCCTCTTCTGCGCCTTGACCATGAATGCCGTGGGCCGGGCTGCCGGTTCCATGATTGATGAAGTGCGCCGTCAGTTTAAAGAAATTACCGGTTTAATGGAAGGTAACGCTAAACCTGATTACGCCCGATGCGTTGATATTAGTACCGGTGCTGCTCTAAGGGAAATGATTATCCCAAGCGTAATTGCGGTTGTTGTTCCGGTGGTGATTGGGTTACTTCCTGGCTTAGGTAAAGAAGCTTTAGGTGGACTGTTGGCCGGTACTTTGGTCACCGGATTCTTGTTAGCTATCTTTATGGCCAATTCCGGCGGAGCCTGGGATAATGCCAAGAAATATATTGAGACGGGTCATTATGGAGGCAAAGGATCAGAAGCCCACGCCGCAGCGGTGAACGGTGATACCGTAGGAGATCCCTTTAAAGATACCTCCGGACCGTCCCTGAACATTTTAATCAAATTAATGACGGTTATTTCCCTGGTGTTCGCACCATTGTTCATGTAAAATATAAGCAAAAAAAGTGTTGGGGTAATACCCAACACTTTTTTAAATCTATCAGAAAGTATAACCTCTTTCTGATAGACTTAAGTGCAACTAAGGCTTGGTGCAAGCCAAGTTTTCCCTATAACATGGGAGCATGATTTTTATTTAGGGGTTGCATATGATGCAACCCGATTGGGGGATGAAAATGGATCAATATGATAGCATGTGTTTTGCCTGCGGAAAGCAAAATCCCATCGGTTTAAAACTGAAATTTTATGTGGATAATGAAGAATATATTACTGTTTTTACCCCTAATGAAGAGCATCAAGGATATCCGGGGATTATGCACGGAGGCTTAACGGCAACTATTCTAGATGAAATAACGGCACGATATGCCTGGTCAAAAGGGAAGGTCGCATTTACCGCATCATTAAATGTGCGTTATCGCAAAGGGATTCCCATTGGCAAACCGGTTACTTTTAAAAGCCGTTTGGTTAAAAAAAGAGGACGGTTGTATGAAATGGAAGCAGAAGCTATCCTTGAGGACGGTACTGTTGCTGCGGAAGCAACGGCAAAAATAATGGAAGCAAAGAATCAGGAGGGAATGGAATAATGATGACAAGAGATGAAGCATTAAAGTTGTTAAAGGCTAATTTAGCTAACAAAAATCTTTTAAAACACTGTTATGCTTGTGAGGTAGTGATGAAGTATTTAGCTGCCCACTTTGGGGAGGATCAGAATAAATGGGCATTAGCAGGGCTGCTTCATGATATTGACTACGATAATACTAAAGATGACCTTTCCCAACATAGTTTATTGGGAGCAAAGATGCTGGAGGAAGCCGGTCTGCCGACAGATGTGGTACAAGCTGTAAAGGTACATAATGGAGCCCATGGCATTCCCCGGGTTTCTTTAATGGATAAATGCTTATATAGTACCGATCCGGTTACCGGATTAATTGTGGCCGGAGCCTTAATCAAGCCGGAAAAGAAATTAAGTGCCATTGATGTAGAGTTTCTGATCAAGAGGTATCATGAAAAGTCCTTTGCCCGAGGTGCCAATCGGGAAACCATAGCGGCATGCAGTGAATTCGGGATGAACCTGGAGGAATTCTTTGGCATCAGTTTAGAAGCAATGCAAAGTATCTCTAAAGAATTAGGATTGTAAGGCCCGTTCATAATCGTCTAAAAGAAAAGATTAGGATTACAAATATCCCATATATTAATTGGGTAAAATATTATGGGATGAATTTGACAGATGGAGAGTAAATAATGGAGAGAGAAATTTACTTTGATAACAGTGCAACCACTAAAGTCCACCCTGATGTGGTGGATTTGATGCATGAGACGATGATTAGGAATTATGGTAATCCGTCTTCTTTACATAAAAAAGGGGTGCAGGCCGAACAGGCGGTAAGTAGTGCCCGAAAAATAATTGCCGGTGCTTTGGAAGTAGCTCCGGAAGAAATATATTTTACTTCAGGAGGTACGGAAAGTAATAATACCGCTATTAAGGGAATTGCCCATTCCTATAAGAGCAGAGGTAATCACATTATTACGTCAAATGTGGAGCATCCTTCGGTGCTAAATGTATTTGACCACTTAGAAGAACTAGGTTTTCGGGTAACCTATTTGCGGGTAAAAGAAAATGGTGTGATTGATCTAGACGAGTTAAAAGATGTATTATGTAACGACACTATTCTTGTCAGCCTCATGCATGTTAATAATGAAGTGGGAGCGATCCAGCCTATCAAAGAGGTCGGCGAAATTTTAAAGGGATACCATAAGAAAGTTTATTTTCATGTAGATGCAGTTCAGTCCTTTGGTAAACTCCCGGTTTTGCCGGGCAAATGGGGTATTGATGTCTTATCCATAAGCGGGCACAAATTTCATGGCCCCAAGGGAATTGGAGCACTTTACATTCGAAAGGGTGTACGAGTTAAGGCATTAGTGGAAGGTGGCGGCCAGGAGAAGAGCATTCGGTCGGGAACGGAAAACGTTCCTGGAATTGTAGGCTTAGGAAAAGCGGTGGAACTTGCTATTAAAGATCGGGATGATCATGTAAAAAAGATGAATGCTATCCGAGAAACCCTGGCTTCAAGAATTAGAGAAAAAGTGTCTGATTGCCGTATTAATAGCAATTTTGACGACACCGGTGCCCCCCATATTTTGAATATTTCTTTCCCAGGAGTAAAGAGTGAGGTGCTTCTTCATTATTTGGAGCAAGATGGGATTTATGTTTCTTCCGGATCAGCTTGTTCTGCGCGAAAAGGCAAAATGAGCCATGTATTAACAGCTATGAATCTAGACGAGGAACAAATGGAAGGATCCATTAGATTCAGTTTCTCATATCTGAATGAGATGGAGGAAGTAATGCCCACAGTGGAGAGTATCACTAAAGCCGTAAAGGAATTGCGGGAACTGACAAGGAAAAAGTAGGAAGATGTTGATAGAAAGAGTTAAATAGGGCAGAAAAGGTAATAATAGCGGGGAGGCAGTTTATGTATGAATTGATTTTAGTGCGCTACGGCGAACTGGGTTTAAAAGGAAAGAATAAATCCCAGTTTATTAACCGGCTGGTGCAAAACATTAAAAGAGGAATAAAAGATCTGGAACCTCGGGAAGTGGTATCTACATGGGGAAGAATTTGGGTACCGGTGCATAATGACTTAGATCAGGTTATTGAACGACTGGAGAAAATTTTCGGCATTTATTCCGTCAGTCCGGTGATTAAGACAGAAAAAGACTTGGATTCCATCAAGAGTGCCGCCCTAAAGGTGCTCCATGACACCCTGCCTCAGGGGGGCACATTTAAAGTGGAAACCAGGCGCACGGATAAGACCTTTCCCCTGACATCTCCGGAAATTAGTAAAGCGGTGGGAGCTTATCTTTTTGCCAATAGTCCGGACATTTATCAGGCGGAGATGCATCATCCTCAGCATACCATTGAAGTTGAAATCCGTTCAGAAGGGGCTTTTGTATATGGTCAGGTGGTACCAGGAGCAAAAGGCTTGCCGGTAGGATCCAGCGGCCGGGCGGTTCTTATGATTTCCGGGGGAATTGACAGCCCTGTAGCAGGTTGGCTGGCGATGAAAAGAGGAGTAACCATTGAGGCGATTCATTTTCACAGTTTTCCTTTTACCAGTGAGCGGGCAAAGCAAAAAGTACTGGATCTTTGTGAGAAATTAGCCTGGTGGGGTGGGAAGATCCGCCTCCATGTAGTGCATTTTACAGAAATTCAAAAAGCGATCCGCCAGAGCTGTCGTGAAGAATATGGTATCACAATTATGCGCCGGATGATGTTTCGCTTTGCAGACCGGATTGCCCGGGAAAACAAGGCCTATGCCATTTATACCGGGGAAAGCGTGGGGCAAGTAGCCAGCCAAACTTTAGAAAGTATGTTTACGATTAATAACGTGACTAGTATGCCGGTGCTTCGGCCTTTGGTTGGGATGGATAAGGAAGAGATAATTAAAATCGCCCAAAAAATCGGTACTTATGATATTTCTATTCGACCTTATGAGGATTGCTGTACCGTGTTTTTGCCCGATTACCCCAAAATCCGTCCTCGTTTGGATGAGGCGCAAGCTATGGAAGAAAAGCTTGATATAGAAGGATTATTACAGGAAGCTTTGGAAAAAACAGAGGTTGTGGAGATAGTCCAGGAGGAGATTTAATGATTACCGATGTAGAACTTCTTTCCTATATGAGGGAAAGTACCTACAAACCCTTGAATACGGAAGATTTAATCGAAGCACTGCAAATTGAAGACATTCAGGAATTTGTGAAGCTGCTTAGAACCATGGAAAGCAAAGGCCTAATTGTTTTTACCCGAAAGAACAAATACGGGTTGCCGGAAAAAATGGGTTTGGTGGCCGGAAGGTTTCAAGCCCATTCCAAAGGGTTTGGTTTTCTCCTTCCCGATAACCCGGAAATAAATGACATTTTTATTGGGGCGGACAACACCAATGGGGCCATGCATAATGATCGGATTATGGTGCGCACGATGAAGCATCAGCTGGGGGCTCGTCAGGAAGGGGAAGTAATCCGGATTCTGGAACGGGCCAACCGGCGCGTGGTTGGGACTTTTGAGGATTCTAAGCGTTATGGTTTTGTGCGCCCGGACGAACAACGTTTAACCCAGGATATTTTTATCTCCAAAGATTACATTAATGGGGCTGAAGACGGGGACAAGGTAATTGTAGAGATTACCAAGTGGCCGGAATCCCGAAGGAACCCGGAAGGGAAAATTGTCGAGGTGTTTGGGAAAGCCGGCACCCCCGGCATTGATGTCCTGTCTATTATCAAGAAATTTCGTCTCCCGGAAGAGTTTCCGGAAAATGTTTTAAGACTGGCGGAAAAAGTTGCCGTGATTAAAGAGGAAGATTACCAAGGACGGCGTGATTTGCGCCTCCTGCCCATGGTCACCATCGACGGGGAAGACGCCAAGGATTTGGATGATGCCGTTTCTTTGGAAATTATGGATAACGGCCATTGGTATCTGGGGGTACATATTGCCGATGTAGGCCACTATGTTCCCGAGGGTAGTGCCTTGGATAAAGAAGCCTTTGAACGGGGAACCAGTGTTTATATGGTGGATCGGGTGATTCCCATGCTCCCGAGACAATTGTCCAACGATATTTGCAGCTTAAATGCTGGAGTGGATCGGTTAGCGATGACTTGTTTCATGGAGATTAATGAAAAAGGTGATGTGGTTTCCCATGAGATTACTCCCTCTATCATTAATATTAATGAACGGATGACCTATACTGATGTGAATAAAATTCTTTTGCAAAATGATCTGGAATTAAAAAATCGTTATCAGGATTTTGTCCCCATGTTCAAAAATATGGCTATTTTGATGCATACCCTCAGGCAAAAACGAATCATGCGGGGTTCAATTAATTTTGAATTTCCCGAGGCTAAAGTGATTTTAGATGAGCAAGGAAAACCGGAGGAAATTGTGAAACGCACCTCTGATGTGGCGGAGCAAATAATTGAAGAATTTATGATTGCCGCCAACGAAACCGTGGCCACGGAATTTTATTGGAGGAAGGCCCCTTTTCTATACCGGGTACATGAGTCACCCGACCCGGATAAGGTGGAGGAATTAAATGAATTTCTCCATCGCTTTGGTTATCACATAAAAGGGTCTGTTCATGAGATCCATCCTAAAGCCTATCAGGAGATTATTGAAAAGGTGGAGGGTCGGCCGGAGGAGCGGGTCATTAACACTGTACTTTTGCGATCTATGCGCCATGCCCGCTACCATCCGGAGGCTTTAGGCCATTTTGGCTTGGCATCAAGATATTATTCCCATTTTACCTCTCCCATCAGACGCTATCCGGATCTGGTGATTCATCGGGTGATTAAGGAATACCTGGCCAAGGGTGAGTTAAGTGACGAACGCCGGGATAAACTTCGAAAACGCATGGATGAATACGGGGTGCAATCTTCTTTTAGAGAAAAGATTGCGGAAGATGCCGAGCGAGAGTCACTGGAAATGAAGAAAGTGGAGTTTATGGAACGACATATTGGGGAGACTTTTGAAGGTATCATTTCCGGTATTACTGCCTTTGGTATGTTTGTAGAGCTGGACAATACAGTGGAAGGGTTAGTACACGTTTCCACTATGACCGATGATTACTATGAATATCAGGAAAAGATGATTGCTTTTATCGGCCGGCATACCAATAAGGTATATAAGCTGGGGGATGCGGTAAGGATAGTAGTCACCCGGGTTAATGTGGAAGACCGGAGCATTGAATTTGAACTGGCAGGAGATGCCCCGGACGATAAATATTATTAGGGTGCAAGGTAAGCATGACCGAAGCTGTATGGTGACTTATGCAGATTAACTTTGAGTAAGGGCCATAAGGTGAGCTATGTGACGTATTGACTTTAAGTAAGGGTATGTTATAATTAATTGTGGTAAGATAGTTTTCGTAAGATGATAATTTTAGTGAATGAGAAAACCCTTTCGACAGGTTGGAAGCAAGCTTAATCTGTACGCAAGGGTTTGTTTTTCGGGGTGCTGTATGAAAGAAAAATCAGGAGTAAAAGTTGTTACCGATAATCGAAAAGCCCGTCATGATTTTCACATTGTAGAAACCTATGAAGCCGGCATTGCTCTTCAAGGGACGGAAGTGAAGTCCTTACGTGGTGGAAAAGCCAACCTTAATGATGCCTTTGCCCGCATCGAAAACGGGGAAGTCTTTTTATATAACATGCATATCAGTCCCTATGAACAAGGGAATCGGTTCAACCATGACCCCAAGCGCACCCGGAAACTCCTTATGCACAAATATGAAATCAACAAGCTTTTCGGTAAAGTTAGGGAAAAAGGATTAACTCTGGTACCCCTTAAGGTTTATTTTTCTAAAGGAAGGGCCAAGATTGAATTGGCTTTGGCCCAAGGGAAAAAGCTTTATGACAAGCGACAGGATATGGCGGAAAGGGATGCCAAGAGAGAAATCAGTCGGATGATAAAGGAGCGGCAAAGGGAATAGAACGATAATCAAATCATATTTATAATTGACAAAGCATACTTTATCATGTAAAATCGTAAGTCCGGGATATTCCGGGATGCAAACAATTGAATAAATAATATGGGGGCGTACTGGATTTCGACGGGGGATGAATTGGCGAGAGTAGCGAGCCGGGGTTCCATCAGCCCGAAAAACGTTGGAAATTTAATTTAAACGCTAACGATAATTACGCTTTAGCAGCTTAATGCTGCTAACATCCTAACCTCTCTCTCCCGCGGGGAGGATATTAGGGTGTCATATTAGTGGGATACTTTGATATCAATTCTCGGAGATATTAAGGGAATTTCATCGAGATAGATTCTTGAACAGGCTGTTTGTGGCCGGTCAAGAAGCGAAATTTAAAACACAAACTGCGCTCGGAGAAGCTTTTGTGGGTTCTCTTTCGGACAGGGGTTCGACTCCCCTCGCCTCCACCATATTATCTACCATCTATTGATAAAAAGTATTTTA
This sequence comes from Bacillota bacterium, assembly GCA_050952465.1. Classification (GTDB taxonomy): domain Bacteria; phylum Bacillota; class Dehalobacteriia; order Dehalobacteriales; family Dehalobacteriaceae; genus DUPU01. The sequence continues at coordinate 210,040 of JBMNKZ010000008.1, forward strand.
TCGGTGGATGGTTTTTATTTTTTTTTAATATGCTTGGGTTGGGATTTTATAAAATACAGGACGTTGACCAGGGGAAAAATGCACACCCTTTATAAATGTTTAAAATATAATTCTAGTGTGCTACAATAGGTGCATACAACATTCGTATGGAAAAGGGTTATTAATTATTAGGGTAGAAATATAATTGGGAAAGGCTTAGGACTACAGGAAATGATGGTTGAGTCTTCGCTGAGTAGGGGGTGATGCTGGAATGGCTCAGGTCAAAACAACAAATAATCGTTTTTTCTCTATCGCTGGGTTCTCCCTGCTTTTTGCTTATCTTCTGTCTTTTCTTTTTGAAGGACAAGTGCTCTATAGTATGCTGACCTATAACAATGTATTTGGCTATCCCTATATATTAGTTGCTATAATTGCTCATTTTGCAGGACTATTTTCCTGTGGTTTTTTTGTTAAATCCCAAGTAGTTGCAAGATACACCATGCTGGGCAGCATGGTTATATGTTTGATGGCGACAGTACCATTTTATTTTTCTCCATCCCTCCTGTGGGCAGTTGGATTGATTGTAAGTGGGTACGCAGGAGGCTGCGCCGTAGCTTCTTGGGGATATTCTTTGAAGGCCTTTACATCTAAAAATCAACGGATTAAATCCTGCGCGGATGTCCTTATCTATTCAAATATCATTATGATTGCCATCAATGTAGTAGCCATAAATTTTTCACCTTTTATTGGGCTTACCCTTTCAATGTTATGCCTAGCCATAGGTATGGTGTGTATTTGGGTACTACCCATCGAAGCGGGGAACGATTGGCGGGAAGAAATAGAAAACTATCGGCGTAGAGATATTAAAAAACCGCTAATACTTTTATGCCTGTTTGTTTTTGTCATAACCATCAATTCCGGCCTTATGTATCAAGTAATAAACCCGGCTTTTGAACATCTTACGAAGCTAACAAGCTGGTATTGGGCTGTTCCTTATATAATCGCACTTCTTTTTATGCGGAACCTGCCTATGAGGGTGAATCGCGCAAAGATTTTGTATGTCGGCATGGCCATGATTATGGGAGCGTTTATTAGCTTTATGCTACTGGAACGCAACGCTTCAGATTATCTTGTTGTAAATACCCTAATGCTCGGGGCGTGCGGAATTTTCGACCTTTTTTGGTGGAGTATTATCGGGGAAATGCTAGAGTATACTGAAAATCCCGCAAAAATTTTTGGTATTGGGCTTTCCGCAAATGTGTTCGGTGTCTTATCTGGTGGCGCTTTGGGTATGACAATAACCTCCATTCAGCTTCCCAACGCAAATGTTGCGGTCATAGCCCTTACGGTTGTTTGTGTGACCTTGGTCATGTTACCACCGCTTAACCGGCAGCTTGTTATGCTGCTTAAGAATCACACTTATCTTACCGCCTATGATCGCATGAGTGAGAAACAACAAACAAATATCATTCTTAGCATGAAAACCCTTGAAGAGCTGACAGTCAGGGAAAAGGAAGTACTTCAACATATTTTATCTGGTGAATCCAATCGTGAAATAGCACGGGCTTTGCTTATCAGTGAAAATACTGTTAAAACCCATGTCAGAAATATTTTTTCCAAATATGAAGTGGGTAGCCGTGCAGAGCTTATTAGCATCCTATTTAAAAATCAAATCCTTTCGTCGTAACCTTAAAGCCATATAGATATTGGTAAATCTAGCCTCTCATACTAAAGTATGAGAGGCCTTTTTTGTGATTTCATACTTTAGGTTGATGATAAATTTTCTACCATGTCTTAAATTGAGAGATAAGGGGGAGGGATGTCCGTGGAAGCAATCCGTAAATGGCAGAAAATTTATGTCATACTTTTAATAATCAGTGTATTTTCTACAGTGTGGTTTTTTAGAAGGTTTATGCTTGAAATGGCCATTGTTTTTGGATGTGCAAATATAGTATTACTCATACTCCTCATCAAACAAAATCAGTTATTGAAAGACGCAGAACTAATCCGGGATAATTGCATCTTAATGGTGTCCTCTGGGGTTATTTCTACAGAAAACGGCGAAGAAAGGAGTGTTGCAGAACAAACGGTGGTATCCGTCTTTGGCATTGTTATGGGCAATAAAATTTACAAATGGGGTAGTGATGGCGTGCATGGTGTAAGACTGTCTTCCGTTGTCATTGAAAAGGCCCATATTCGGCTGACTTTCGGCGATGGCACTAAGACCATGTGGGTACGTCTGCTCCATGGCTTGGTGGATGAACAGGAAATATTTGAAGTAAAAGAAAGATTATGGCAGGAAACTGGTGTAACAGCAGAAGTGAATGGTTGGTAACAGCATGAAAAATTCAACTTAAGGAGAGGAAAAAGATGAGGATAAAAAAGATTTTAAGTGGAATTTTGTGTTTAGTTTTTGTGATAGCATTATTTTCTTTTAGCGGGGCGGCAGAAAGTGACCATTTTGTGGCAGAAGATGATGAACAGGATATCTCGGTATCTAAAGCTGTATATGCCGAACAGGGTGGTGATACGGATAAGGGGATTGGTGACGATATTTCTTTAGATGATATGAACACTGAAGATGAAAATGAAATGCCGGGTGCAATCCCAGCGGGTGCAAATATGATGCAAATGATGACATTAGAGGACACCGGTGATGATGACAATCCAATAAAAGGGTGGTCAGATTTAAAAACATCACATAAATTTCCGGAGGAAACAGGAGTATATCATGTTCGTATTCCCAAGGAAGGTGAAGAGAATGAAGACAGCTATGTATATTGCGACGTAAGTTTTATTCCAAGTATAGAAGAAGGAGACACGCCCTTTTATATAGCAAATGGCCTATATGGGAAGGAAGAAGTGTATACCATAAGAGAAAATAACATAGACGTAAGAGCTGATATTAACGAAGAAGATATCTATATTGAACACTCTGATCTTGTAGAAGCCGGTGAAACGCGCATTACCTTTTCCGAAGAATATTACAACGACACGGGGATAGAATTATCTTATAAGATTTTTTTTGAGGTAGATTTCTATTCTTTAAAGGTTCCTGGTGAACTGCTTGGGACAGTACGGTCCGAAGTAAATGTAAATGATTCACCTTTTCTTGGCGTTTACGTTGATTATGGGGGACAAATTTCCACACACTATGATAAATATTGGGCAGCATACATTGATGATGATATCTGGAATTCCACAGTGCAAGTAAATATAATACGAAAATCCGCTGAAGACAATAATGAGCCAGTGGCAGGGGTTCTTACAAACATCTTTTATTATTGGGGGAACTATTGTATTTTTAAGCCCGCAGAAGACTGGGTAACAACAGATGCCGTTGGAAAGGCCACATTTATAATAGGCGGGGGCGGAAATCTTGTTGAGCGTGATATAAATCTTCCTGCACCAGCTCTATATGGAAAGCTTGTAAAAGAATTAGGACTAAATACTCCGCCGCAATATTATACCTATCCCGATTTGAAGGATTTTAAAGGTATTATCAAAGTTAAAGTTGTTAATACGGAAAATGAACCATTAAAAGGCAGGACAGTGCAGTTTTGGGGTGGGGCAAAATACGATGATTTAAGTGGGGGAATAACTAATGAGCAGGGGATAGCAGAAATCAGATACCCGTCATCCACTACATCAACAGACGAAAAAGAACTGACTATGACGGAGCTGCCAACATTCGCGCTTAAATGGAATGTAACTCAGGTAATAGATAACCCCCAACGTATCGTTGAGGGCCATAAGGCACCTCTCTATCTTTCTCCGGAAATAAAAGTATCCGAAGGGTACAGCAAGAACCCATACACAGAAATAAGAGGTGTGAAACTTCAAGTATATGATGTTGATCACCCTGAAACAACACTAATAGAGACCTCACCCAAAGCCTTTAAAGAAAAATATGATACCCAACGGGATATAATTGTCCGAGGCGCCCATCGTGCCTATATTAAGATTAGTCCACAGGATTTGGCAGGTAAGCGTTTAGGTATCAGAGCCGTGGTTCTCAATAAGGACGAAGGAGCCCGGGAGGAATATCAGGTTAGAGGCTTTGTAGAAGATCCGGTTTCTAATCATCAACTCTATGTACCTAAAAAGGAATTTACCTTTGCCTTTGTTCCCCTTCGTGTGGGTGCATGGGAAAATAACTCTTCGATATCTTATGGCAGTCTAAGCAAACAAAAGGAATTCATAAGAAAGATATTTCCAGCTCCCATAAAATTTGTAGAAAAAAGTCCTATGTTTATAGCCAAACCCCGATTTTTTACCCATGATATGTATATAGGCAGGATTTTTAGGGAGTTAAATAGAGAACAAAAGCGTTTTCCAAATAAACAGGATCTTCTCATAGGTCTGACACCATCCGACTTTCTGGGAGCGGCAGGATTGCAAGATTCGGGTTTGTATGGCATGAACTGGGAATTCCTTGGGGCGGCACATGGTGCGGTTTTGGTTGACCCCAAAGCAGCATTGTCCCATACTACCATCCATGAGTTTATCCACACTTTAGGTTTGTCCGATGTTTATCCATCAGATGGTGTTCAACTTCTGTCTGCCAACGGCCATGATGGTACCCCCATAAATAATGTAGCGGGACATAGTCCGGCCAATGAACCAATCATGTATGATCATGCCGGTACTCCCTGGCCAACAGAGGGTGAATACAATGCCCTGTTGGAATACGCCACAAAACCTGCCCCGGGGAAAATGAGCTTGCTTAGCATGAGTTCATTTTTGGAAGAGTCAAAATCAGAAGTTCTATTATTGTCGGGGAGTATTGAGGATGTCAGAGCAAACCAAAGAAAGGTTTATTTTGACCCGATTATAAAACATACTGGTGATGTCGATGAAAGTAGCGATTTTGTTAGTAACGATTATGTAATTCAAACCCTTGCATCTGATGGTGGAGTGTTATCACAATACTTCTTCTCAGATTATGAATATGGCGGCAAACACTATGCTAATTTTATCGCGAATTTACCTGCCGCTAATGTAGAAGTTATTGAAATTGGGAAACAGGAATATGGTAACATAACCCAAGTATTTCAAAGGTATGAGTATTCCGCAAATGCACCGGAGGTCAGCCTTACCGGGCCGAAGGATGCTTCTCTTTCCGGTGATTTTATGATTACCTGGGAGGCCAGCGATGTTGACGGGGATGCATTGCTATCGGAAATACAAGTTAGCTCTGACAGCGGAAACACATGGGATACCCTTGCTGCGGATATTCCATATAACGCAAGTGGCGAGTATTCTTATACAGTAAATGCAGAAACCTTCCCTCAAGGCGCAAACTATAAATTTAAAGTGGTTGTAACAGACGGAATGCATTCGAAAGAAGCTGTTTCAGATAAGGAATATACTATTGCAGGTTATGAGCAAAAGCCGATACTTAATATTCTTTCTGGAACAGAAGCAACTATACAGGTAAACCCGGGGACGAAAGAAGCAGTTGCCTATTTTGAATTGGGCAACAGTGGCAAAGAGGGGCTAAATGTGGAGTTTTCACCGGATGATGATACATCAACATTTGTTTCACCTTTATTTATAAAGGAATATACCATTTATCCGGGCCAAAACCAACTGATCGCCATGCCATTGGATTTGCCGATTGGCGAAGCGGGAAACACTTTTGAGGAAACCGTTAATTTAGAATCAAATGACCCGGACAATCCAACAACTAATCTTACAATTAAAATTAATTACGTTGAAGATGCTTTAAAACCGGAATTGGCTTCTTTTTCAACAACTCCGTCCGATTTTTCGAAATGGGAGCAAGGATCAGATCTACAAGTCACCTTTGACGCATATGCGGCAGCGGGGCAAAGTGGTTTAGAAGCGACAGTAATTATAGAAGATGAAAATGGGAATGAAATTTTGAAGGAACAGATGAGTGAGAATTATCATAAGCCCGGTGCCTACACCTACTATTGGGAACCTGAGGATCTTTCTGTGGGTACTTACAAAGTTTATTTCGGGCTAAAGGACACAGAAACAGGCTGTGAAAGGGATAAAACTGAAGGCGAATATGATTTTGCCTTTAGCATTAAAGCGCCCAACGCACCACCTGTTTTTGAAGAACCACAGACTTATGAAAATGATCTGGGAGTTGTTAAAAGAGAGGAAACAATCACTATTCCATACGAAGTAAATGACCCAGATGGTGACTCATTAGATTTAGCCGTATACAGTAATTTATTAGAGCACGGCTTGAAGTTAATCAAGGATACTGGAAACTCCGGTAGCATTGAATGGACGGCTAATGTGAGCGGTGCCCATTCCATCTACCTAACGGCCACAGACCCTTCAGAAAATAGTGCTGAAGTAATGTTTAACATTGCCGAGATAGAAGACCTAAATTTATTTACTATCTCCCTTGAGGCAAATCCAACCGAAGCGGGCCAGGTTTATGGCAACGGGCTATATAATTCCGGAGAATATGTAACAGTGGAAGCTGTGCCTGGGGAATTGTATAAATTTATTAGCTGGACAGACGATGATGCAGTTGTCACTGACCGGGTATATATGTTTAAGGCCACCAAAGACAGGGAGCTGGTGGCAAACTTTGAAGAAACAAAGGTATTCAGCTATGTCATTGATAACAACGAAGTGACTATTACAGGTTTTGATGATCTTGCCGAAGAGGATCCGGAGGATATTGTAATCCCGAATGAGATTGAAGACTATCCGGTCACAGGTATAAATAATAGGGCCTTTTATTCCAAGGGAATCAAAAGCGTAAATCTTCCTGAAACACTAATTAATATAGGCACATATGCATTTGGTTTAAATGATTTGATAAAGGTAACTATTCCAAACAGTGTGACTACAATAGGTATGCATGGGTTTTCCAATAATGCATTAACCAAGGTGACTTTTCCAAATAGCGTTACTACAATAGGAGATTATGCCTTTTCTAATAACTCTGACTTGGGCGAGGTGGTAATTCCTAGTGAGCAAACAACCATAGGGGAAGAAGTATTTTCTGGGTGTTCATCTTCTTTGATTATTTACGGTGTTCCCGGCTCAACTGCAGATGCTTATGCTGCGGCAAACAGTATTACTTTCAGAAATATAAATGAATATGGCGGGGATATACCGACGGCCAAATACGCAATAACTGTAGCAGATGTAATAGGCGGTACGGCAACAGTGACAACAAACCCTGCTGCTTCAGCAGAAGAAGGGGCCATTGTAACCGTAAATATAGCTAGTGTTCAAAGCGGAAAGCAATTTAAAACCATTACCGTCATTGATGCCGACAGCAATAATGTGGCAATAACAGAAGAAATAGCGGGCGGGAAATACACCTTCATTATGCCGGCAAAGCCTGTAACGGTAAATGTTGAATTGCAAGATGGGTCCATTGTAGTACCCGAAACTTATTTGGTTACCCTGAACGGCGTGGGCTCGGGTGCCGCCGGTGCAGGTGATTATGCCGAAAATGATGCCGTCACCATAAATGCCGGTAACCGCTCGGGTTATACTTTTAACGGCTGGACTTCAACAGATGTGACTTTTGCTAATGCCAATGCACAAACAACAACCTTCACCATGCCGGCAAAGAATGTAACCGTAACAGCGACTTGGAAGGTCGTCAGCGACGATGGGAGCAGCGGTGGCATTAGCGGCGGCGGTTCTCATGCACAGACCCAATACCCTGTAATAAGCAAAAGCGAATCCGCTCAAAAGACTAATGGCAAAATGAAACTTAGCAGTCAGCAGGCTAAGGCTGGTGACACTGTATTTATCACAATAGAGCCTGACCCGGGTTATGAAAACAATATACCCACTGTCCTTGACCAAAACGGAAATCTTATAACAGTTACGCAAAATAGTGACGGCACTTACAGTTTTCAGATGCCCGAAGGGGGAGTCGGCATTGACACAGGGTACACAAAAATAAATTATTATGATGATGTGGATCAAAATGATTGGTATGATGAGGCAGCATGGTTTTGTGCGGTACATGGTTTAATGGAAGGCACAGGCGACAGACGATTTGCTGGTGATGCAGATACAACTAGGGCCATGCTCGTAGCCGTACTTTATCGACTCTCTCAAAGTGATGATATGTCGGAGGAAATTTTTGCAGATGTGGAGGAGGGTAAATGGTATACAGAAGCCATAACCTGGGCCGTGAAGAATAACATTGTATCCGGTTATGGAAATGGAAATTTCGGCCCTGAAGATATATTGACCAGGGAGCAAATGGTTGCCATTTTACACAAATACTCTGAGTTCATGGGATACGATATAAGCAATAAAGGCGACTTAGGTGCATATCATGACGCGGATAATATCTCCGACTGGGCCATAGCCGAAATGCAGTGGGCCATAGGTAATGGCCTCATAAAAGGTATTGGAAACAATCTAGTCTCTCCACAAACCGGTGCAAACAGGGCCCAATTTGCAGTCATCATGCAGCGGTATTACACTGACCTTGTAGAAAGAATTATTGATTAATTTATGTGAAGTGTGCAAAAAAGCCGTTTCTGCGTTATAGCGGAGCGGCTTAGCCACTTTAATAAAGAGCTAATGTTAGTTATAATGAATATTATAGTTAAGATTTGGAGAGACAGTTGTACCTAAATAAAAAGGGGGAGGAAAAATGCTAAGGATATTGTTTGCCCTGGTAATGTTTATGCATGGGATTATTCATCTTTTAGGCTTTGTGAAAGCATTTGATTTAGCAGAAATGAGTCAACTAACTCAGGATATCTCAAAATTCACAGGTGTTTTATGGCTCATTAATACTTTTCTTTTTTTAGGCACAGTCGTTTTATTCTTATCAAAGAAAGAGTGGTGGTGGACACTTGGATTGTTTGCGGTTGTCCTTTCCCAGATTTTAATCATGACACAATGGCAGGATGCAAAATTCGGTACGATCGCAAATTTGATTATTCTTATTCCGGTAATTATCGGATTTGCCTGTTGGAACTTTAATCTACAGATTAATAATGAAACCAAAGAGCTGCTTTTGGAAAATAAATTTGAGACAAAAATAATAACGGAAGAAATGATTAAGGATTTACCGGCCCCAGTGCAAAAATGGCTTAAATATTCAGAGGTTATTGGAAAAGAACAAGTACATACTGTGTATTTAAAACAAAAAGGCTTAATGAAGTTAAAGCCTGACCAAAAAGAATGGCTAGAATCCGAGGCAGAGCAGTATTTCACTATTGATAAACCGGCCTTCATCTGGCGGGTCAAAACATCTATGGCCGGGTTACCGGTGGTCGGCCGAGACCTTTTTCGGGATGGGCAGGGCAAAATGCAAATAAAACTTGCCGGCATTATCCCCGTTGCAAACGTGGCCAATAACCCTAAAATAAATGCGCCCGCATTACAACGCTTTTTAGGTGAAATTACTTGGTTCCCCCAAGCAGCTCTCAGCCCATATATTAAATGGGAACCCATTAATGATTATAGTGCCAGGGCTACCATGACTTATGGGGAAACTACCGGTTCTGCCGTTTTTTATTTTGATGAAAAAGGAGAATTGACAAAATTCGTAGCATTTAGATTTAAGGATATTGCCGATCCGGAGCCCAAAGAATGGGTGGCTAAAATGGTTGAAACCAAGACAATAAACGGCATCAAGGTACCTACTAAACTAGAGGCTTCCTGGCAGCTGGAAGATGGGGAGTTTACCTGGTACAAATTTGAGATATCTGATCTTACATATAACACCATAAATCAATCTGCAAATTGATAACCGGCTGAAAAAGGTTAATTATTTCATGATTCCACTGCTGAAACACTATTGTAATTGAAATACTCCCTCTCCCTACCCCCGAATTTTTTTATAAAGGTTCCATTTCAATAAATGCAGATACTCTGGTTTTCATTTGTCCAAGATCAGATTTGGAATAATCTGTTTCCACGGCCATATATGGAATTCCTGCATCATTAACCAGTTTTTTGATTGCTCTTGTTTCTATATTATAGGTGTGGCATGCTTGCAATACTATTTCTATGACACCTTCAATTCTGAATTCTTTCAATAATACGGGCATCATCTCCATACGTTTTGGGTTTGGCGCCATAACGGAGCAGCCAATATCCAGGTAACGCCCAGCAATGGCACCGACAATATCGGTGGCGCTCTCATCAACCATGCTTCTGACAGGTTTGATACCACCGCAGTTTTCAAAGCATACAACAACGCCGCCATTTGTTTCAATGGTGTTTACCACCTTATCCAGAACACCGCCAATTGGGCAGCCTGTGACAAGAATCCTTTTTGCATCTTTTTCCACGGGCCTATGACCCTCTTCATAGGCTTTCTTTGTGCTGTCGATCAGTTCCCGCATTTTCCTGCAGCTTTCTTCCAAATCAAAGCTGAAACCGGCACCCTCGATTATCTTATACATATCAAAACCTTTGATTGCAGGAGGTTCCAATTTGCCTAATTCAAATAATTCGCAATATAATTTTCTTTCCTTATTTCTAAGGGCAGCAGCTTTCCTCAATTTATCTTCTGTTACTTTTACCCCATATTTATTTTCTAAGGTTTTTATTAAACGATACAATTCGCTTTTCCACATTTCGTGGGCATAGTTTCTATCGATGCCCTGTGGTAATTGCATAATGTATGTGTCTTTAATTTCACCCAAAAGCTCATACATTTTCTTTTTTCCGTCACAGGTTGTTTCCCCAATGATGATATCGGAGAAATAAGTATAAGGACATTTTTCAGATACAGCAAAGCCATAACTGGATTTAATCAAGGGACATAGATTCTTGGGGAGATCTGCTTCAGCATCAACTATGGTTTCATCGCTCATGCCACATAATCCAACTGAAAGAATATCTGCTGCATCTAATATTTCGCGGGGTGTAAAGGTGCAGAAAATACCTGCAACCTTGCCTCCATTATCTTTTACTTCTTTAACCTTTAAGAATCCTTGCCTTCTTGCATCAACAAATTCCTCAAATCTTTGGGGTAAATCTAAACTTTTCATATTCTTTAAGCTAGCCTCCTCATGCTATTTTAATGATTTTGCTGCGAGAGCAGCTCCCACTGCACCGGCATACCGTCCTAATGGATTTGAAATTACTGTAGCTTCTAACTTTTTTGATAAAGATTCTATAATGTAATCGCTTTCACATAATCCTCCTGTCAAATAGAAGCTTGTATTAGGGGAAGCGTGCCGGCCACAAAGAGATTTTACCTTATTAGTGATAGATTCAACCACTCCAAAAGCGATATTTTCCTTCGGCTGACCACTTCCAATTAAACTAATGACTTCAGATTCGGCAAAAACCGTGCACATAGAGCTGATACTGATACCGGTTCCTGTTTTTGCCAATTTAAATAGCTGAGATAAACCAACGCCCAGGGTATTTGCCATGATCTCCAAGAACCGGCCGGTTCCAGCAGAGCATTTATCATTCATTATAAAATCAATCACCTGTCCTTTAGCAATAGAAATAATTTTTGTATCCTGTCCGCCAATATCAATTACAGTACAATCTTTTGCATTAAACAAATAAGCGGCGCCTTTACCATGACATGTGATTTCACTAACGATTTTATCCGCGTAGGGAACAGATACTCGCCCATAACCTGTTGCTACGAATTTGCTGTCGGTATAGTAAATATTGTGTCGGCAAGTTTTTCCTTGATTATATTGGCAGTTTCCAAACTGCTCCAACCGGTGGGCATCACAATTTTGTATACTATATCATTATTTTCATTTAATACAACCGCTTTTGCAGAGGTTGAACCAATATCAATTCCGGTAAAGTACAATTTATATCTCCTGCCTTTCTCATTCACAATTATACAAGAAAAGTAAGGATAAGAGAGATAGAATTTTTCTATGCAACTCTTTATGACAATAAAATATGTTTATATGTCATCGGAGAATTACTTGGAAAAGCAAACTAAAAGCTGACAGTTATATAACTGTCAGCTTTTAGTTTAATGGGATTTAATGTTTTACAAAAACTACATTAATGGCTTTTACTAGGGCATGGACTTTTTCACCTGCAGAAAAACCGGCATCTTTCAAACTGTCTCGCGTCATCACGGACGTGAGTCTGGGTGTATTACCCGTTCAGCCGCCTACTCACATAGTTACTTGGGCCATAATATCGTCTGATTTGATGCTTTCAATTTCACCGATGATATTATTTCTCACTCCTGCTTCCAAAAAATTCACCTCCTTTAATATATTTCCTCACTTAATTATTCCCCAACAGTACTTAATTATTCAACTTCAAATAAAGGACGCTTATTATTAGGAAAAGGATAATAAAAATAATCAATTAGACAAACAAGCTATTACTCTGTAAAATTAAGGTATGTACTACATGTTGTTTAGTATTAAATAAAAGGAGATTGTAGAGGAGGAACAAACGTGGGGAAAGTGCTGGTTGAATTTATTAATACTTGTCCATGTTGTGATGCTTATGGAAGGATACTGGAGAATCTTGCCAAGAAATATCCTGATGATATGGAGCTGAAATTATATTCTGCGGGGGGAGATATGAGCTATGTTGCCAAGTACGGTATGGTTACCCGAGGCACGATGATTATCAATGGTAAGGATAAGTATGAGGAAGGCTTTATTAATAAAAGAATTATTGAAGAAGCTGTACTTGGAGCAATGGGTAAAAATAAATGATCCCATTTTTAGAAGCTTTGCTTTATAACTCATGGAGTTTATTGAAAAGCATCTCCTGCTGGATGATATTTAGTTTTTTGATCGCAGGCTTTTTGCATAATATCTTACGACCGGAAATCCTGCAACGGAATTTGGGAAATAAGAAATTTTCCTCTCTTTGAAGGCAACAATTTCCGGAGCTTTGTTGCCATTTGCAGCTGTGGCGTTGTACCTTAGGACTAAGCTGTATTATTCCGGCGCATATATAGGGAATGTGTTGGCCTTTATGATTGCTACGCCTATTATTAATCCGGCTGCAGTATTATTGGCGCTGGCTACTTTGGGAAAAGAGCTGACGTTCATTTATGTAACAGCAGGAATTTGTATTCCCATATTGGTAGGTACTATTGCTAACATTTTTGGCAAGGAAGAATTGATTTACCCTCATGCGGTGAAAACGGAACACAGGGTTACCGGCGTAAGCCTATCATTGAAACATAAGCTTTTATTTGGATTGAAATGGGGATTTAATTTTCTTGGGAAAGAAATCAGCAAATATGTGGTACCTGGAATCCTATTAGCCGCTTTTATATTAACGGTGATTCCCATTTCTTTTATTCAAAAGTATCTCAGTTCACCTGACCTGGTCTCAATTATAGGGGCCACCGGGTTAGGTGCTATTATGTATGTCTGCGCTGTAGGACATATCCCCTTTGTGGCAGCTTTAGTCGGTGCCGGCGCTTCACCTGGGATTGCGATTACCTTTCTCTTAACGGGGACAGCCACCAATTTACCGGAACTTATCAGTATTTTTAAGCTGATGGGGAAAAGGACCATGATTATTTTTAGTGGTTCTCTGGTAATCTTGTCTATCGGGGTGGGTTATCTTGCCAATATTTTACTCACTGATTTTGTCCCTGTTTTTGATATTAGTGTGAACCAGGGTAAGCTGGAACTGGCAAAAAAGCTGAATGTATATTTCCCAGTCTGGGCTGAGGTTATTTGTGCCCTGCTTATTATCATCTTATTTTTGTGGAATTACGTACCGGGAGTACAAGGTTGGTTGGGCGAGAAATTTGTCGGGAGAAAGATTCATGAAGAAATATAGAGTACTTATATTGGCAGTTATACTGATACTGGCAGGAGGGTTTTATACCAGTTTTTCCGGTGGAAAGACCGGGGCGGTGTTGCCTCCTGAGGTACGGGATCATCCTTTATTTGAGCATTATTCAGCAAATTTTGATTACAAAGCCTTAACCGGGGTAGTAGCAGATTTAAACGATGATGGCCTGGATGATCTACTGGTCGTGTTTTCCTACGATAAAGACAGCAATAAGATGGTGGCCCTGTTAGGCGGGGATGAGCCTGTGATCAGTCAAATTGAGCCGGCCCCATTGGAGAATATCATGATTGAGTTAAAGGATATTAATAACGAACCGCCCATAGAATTCATTCTGTCCGGCTCCAAAGGAACTTATGTGGGTTATGGAATTTACTATATTGAGGAGGGTAGGATCGTAAATATGTTTGACAGCAATATGGAAGATTGCTGCTAAAATAGCCAGAATAAAATGAAATAGAATGAAATTATGGGAGAAGGGATGAGTTGAAATGATGAAAAGACGACATTACTTAGGATATGTCTTAATTTTGATGGCTCTGACACTTTTAGTGGGGTGCAGCAGCGGAGGATCGGATACTGGGGGAACAGGTTCAACTGAACAGGGATCAAATCAAGAAAATAAATATGCAGATTTGGTAAAGGTTGATTATGAGGCGATTTTGGCTTCCTTACCGGAACTGACAGAGGAAGAAAAAAACCGTGTAGTAGAAATGGGCTACCGTGATTGTGACCATATGGTGGCTTGCCCCATCGGTGCAGCTGCCGGGATTTATGAAAACCTAGGACTGAAGGTTAATGTGACCAAAACCGGCAAGGTCTATGAAGCGATGGCTGCCGGTAAAATGGATTGTGCCTATATGGGCTTTAGTCAACTTGTGGACTCTGCCGATAAAGGAGCACCTCTTTGCGTGACTGCGGGAAATCATACGGGGGGATCCTGGTATTTGGTTGTATCCAATGACATTGAATCCCCCCAGGACTTAATTGGTAAAAAATTAGCCATTGGTACCGGCGCGGAGAAAAGCCCTGGCTGGCATGAGGTTGCTGCAGATTTAGGAATTCCTGCCGGAGTTGAAAACTATGAGGTTTTTGACATGAAAGATAAGGATGAGTATTTTGCTTTGGCCGCCGGACAATTAGATGCTTTTACCTGTTGTGACCCATGGGGTTCCTATGCAGAGTTTGAAGGCACCGGTAAAATGATAGCTACCAGCTGGGGATCGGCTAAAGGCGCTACAGAAGGTACTGAGGCCGGTATCCATTGTGTCTATGGCTTTAATACCGATTTTATTGAGCAATATCCAAATCTTACTACTCGTTTAATGTATGCCCATATTTTATCCGTTCAGTATATGTACCAGCATCCTTACAGGGCTGCTGAAATCTTTGCTGAAGCTTTTGATGTTCCGGTAGAAGTAGGCTTCCGTACCATCTGGGTAAAAATGATTCAAGAAGGCCGTACTATTACCTGGGATCTATACCCGGAAAACTTCCAGGTATTCCTGAATGAATATGAAAAATATAATATTGCTCCGGAAAACACGCCGCCTTTGGATTTGAATAATTTGGACCAAGTATGGCTAAAAGCCCCTATGGAAAATGTCATGGCGGCCGGTGCTCCGGACTTCACTGCTTTTATCAAGGAAAAAGTAGATCCGGTATTCCCTATTGGAATGACCTTTGATGAATTCATGACGGTAGCCAAAGAAATTGATGGCATTACCGACTAAATCATCGATAAACTATTTTAAGAAGATCATAAAGATCATCTTATGCTGGATCATATTGACGATTTCCTGCCTGGGCCTTACCTCTTGCGGGGAGGCAGAGCAGCAGGAAATCGTCATTGGTTGTTCTAGTAACACAGGGGGAATGTTAGTTAATTTTGCTTTGACCGGTTTTGCAGACTTTGCGGTCACTGCTACAGATGGCATGAGTGCTTATCTGATGATGGATTGCTGCAGCACCAAAAGCACCTGGAGTTTGACCAGTGGGGACCTGGATGGCGCTGTCTTATGCCCGGATGCTGCTGCCGCCTTTTTGGCGGAGAATGATGATTTTCTCTTAGCCGGGCCTCTCACCTATGATACGGAGGTCCTGGTGGTAGCAGATCCAGGCCTTGAAACCATCGGCTATATGAATGGACAGAAAAGGCAGCAGGAAAACCTGGTGGCACAATATGGCAATAAGCCCCACTACGCCCCTGTTTTAGCTACATCTTTGCCTTATGCCCTGATGACGGGGCAGGTTGATGCTGCAGTGTTGGATATTGGAACAGCAATTTGGCTGGATTATCCCTTTGTCCCCCTGCGGGGTGAAAAACCCACTACGGTTTTAGTCGTGCATCAAGATTTTTATGCTTCGACAGAATATCACACCTTGCTCCTTGCTTTAGAGAACGCCAGAGCAGCATTGGCGGACTTTATCCCCTTTCAGCAGGCGATGAAGTTCCTGTTCACTGAGGAAATAGGTAGAAAGGAGTATGAACGATGGTTGTCCACAGAGATCAAGTTCCCCGTACAATTGAAACAAAGCGAGACCCCAATAAAAAAGGACTAAGAATTGATTCCTTTTATACTTTAGGCATCGTAGCAGTTGCCTGTATTATCTGGTACTTTGCCGGAAATAAAGCAGATAATTCTATTATTCTGCCTAAATTTCAAGACACTGTAAAAGCTTTTATCTTTGCAGTTACCGATCTCTTCACCTTGGGAAATCTGGGCATTACCATGCGCCGGGTGCTGATCGGTGCCGTCTATGCCATCATAATTGGGGTACCTCTGGGTATTTTAATGGGATATTCCAAAACGGCCCATCGCACCTTAGCACCATTTATCAATTCTGTACGTCAGGTGCCAATTATGGCTTGGGTTCCTCTAGCGATTATTTGGTTTGGCCTAGGTGATGGCCCGACTATTTTCCTGATTGCTTTCACCGGCGTCTTTACGGTTGTGATCAATACCATTAATGGGGTTCATGACATTGACATTAATTATTATCATGCAGCCCGATCCTTAGGGGCAAAACGATGGCAAGTATTTCGCGATGTAATCATCCCCGGCTCTTTCCCTGGCATCTTCACCGGAGTCCGTTTGGCCATCGGTCTGGGGTGGATGTCTGTTATCTGAGCGGAGTTCATCGCGACAAGTGCCGGTTTCGGTTACTTAATGGTGGAGGCACAGACCAGAATGCGCACAGATATGCTGCTGTCGCTGATGGTGATTGCCGGTCTGATTGGATATTTATTAGATAAGATAATGTTATTGATAGGCGGAAGATTTATGAGGTGGAAAGCATAGATGGATGTTTTAAGAGTTGAACATATTAATAAGGTTTTTAATCCTCAGCATAAGCAAAAACGTCATTGCGTGATTAAGGATTTATCCCTCACGGTACGGGAGAATGAACTCGTTTGCTTGTTGGGACCTTCCGGTTGCGGTAAAACTACTTTGCTTACTATGATTGCCGGGTTTCAACGCCCTACCGGGGGCGCTATCTACCTTAAGGAGAAAAAGGTTGAGGGGCCTGGGGTTGATCGGGGATTTGTTTTTCAAGGTTATGCTCTCTTTCCTTGGATGACAGTTGAAGAAAACATTCTCTACCCCTTAAAGGTAAGAAATGCCAGCAAAGAAGTAATGGAGGAGCGTTTGGACCAGTTCCTAACCATGTCTCACTTAAAGGGCAGCGAGAAAAAATATCCCAAAGAGCTTTCCGGGGGGATGAAGCAGCGTACTGCTGTGATGCGGTGCTTGGCAGGGGAGCCGGAGATCCTGCTTTTGGACGAACCCCTTTCTGCGATTGACTTTCAATTGCGTCAAATCATGCAGGAGGAGTTAAGCCAATTATTGATGGAAGCCCATACTACGGTGGTAATGGTGACTCATGATGTAGAGGAGGCTATTTATTTAAGTGATCGGGTGGTGGTCATGACGCCCAATGAAGGAGAAATCATTGCCGATTACCGGATAGATTTGCCTCGCCCCAGGGATAGAAAAAATCCTCTTTATCTTGAGATGAAAGAGACCTTAGCCAATTATTTAGCCCAAGCTTTTAATAAAATAAAGTAAAGCAAAAAATGGAGGTATGAAAAATGAAAGTAGCTTATATTTTTTCCACAACTAATTCCCAAAAGATATTAAATACCATGATTATTCCCCAACTATTGGAAGATAGGCATGGTGCAGAGGTGGCCGGGATGTTTTTCTTCTTTGATAATAGCTTCTTTTTGCTGGAAGGAACCGAAATGGGAGAAAACCTGCAAAAAATTCATGAAAAATATGGCACCATTCTCATGGCCTGTGACCAATGTGCCATTGAAAGAGGAATTGAAGACAAATTAGTTTCCGGCGCTGCCATAGGTTGCTTTCCCAATCTTTACGCAATTTTAGGTAGTGCAGGTATCGATCAGGTTATTACGTTATAAGACTAAAAATAAAAGGTGATTAGAGTGAAGGAAAGAAATATGGATTAATAGTATTTTCGATCTTTCATTTTCCTGAAAAAGTATTAAATTACTTATTTGAGATTGGGAGGTAGGGTTAAAAAATACCCTACCTTATTCTTTAGGAGAGGTTAAATGAAAAGATTTGTTAATAAAATAATGCCAAAGATTTGGCTTATATTTCGATAAGCTAATGAACTTAATGCAAAAAACAAATTGATTTTGGAAATCATTGAGTAATCCATAAGGGGGTTAATAACGAATCAAAGACGGTTGGATCAAGTGGCTTTAACTATTGATGAGTGGAGGGTGGATGGTGGATGGTGTTGTGGGAATTATTCTTCACGCCTGTGATCCCTTTGGTATTGAATCAGGGAATAGTGCAAAAATAGCAAAACAATGTGGAAAACCATATTTACACTTGGAAACAGATTATGGACCAGGGGATGAAGGGCAATTAAGAACCAGAATTGAGGCCTTCTTGGAAATGGTTTAATAAGTGCACAAATGGGTTTATGACATATATTAATTAATTTTATCATTGATCATGTAGAGATAAGAATAATCAATTGGACTATGGGGGTTGTACACATTTAAAATTATTGTAAAAGGAAATATAAGATGGGAGTGTAAAAAGATGAGTTTCTTTTCTTCAAGAGCCGGGATAATATTTTCCGGCCTATTAGTAGGAGTGATGGCGGTATTTTTAGTTCTTATGGGAAACCCTGCTAACATGGGGGTATGCATTGCCTGTTTTTATCGGGATGTAGCCGGAGCTCTGGGTTTACACCAAGCAGCAACAGTTCAGTATATGCGACCTGAAATTTTGGGAATCTTGTTAGGTGCTTTTATTACTTCCCTAGCGGCACGAGAATTTAAACCCCAGGGTGGATCTTCCACGATGCTTAGATTTTTTATTGGGGTAATGGTTATGTTTGGGGCGCTTGTCTTTTTAGGTTGTCCATTGCGAATGATTTTACGTCTGGGTGCCGGTGACCTAAATGCTTTTATTGCACTTATAGGTTTTATTGCAGGAATTCTAACTGGTATTTACTTTTTGAAGAATGGATTTACTCTGGGTCGAGCTTATAGCCAATCCACTACAACAGGATATGTTTTGCCCTTTATTTTCGTTGTATTACTCGTTTTAGCCGGGGGCACAGGGATTTTCCTAGTTAGTACGGAAGGCCCCGGATCTTTAAGTGCACCCTTTCTAATTTCACTCATTGTTGGTCTTATTGTGGGTTTTCTGGCCCAAAAGACTCGGTTGTGTATTGCCGGCGGTATCAGAGATGCTTTTCTCATCCGTGATTTCCACCTTGTTTCCGGATTTTTGGCTATTTTAATAGGTACTATAGTGATGAACTTGATATTTGGAAAATTCAAATTGGGTTTCGTGGAACAACCTATAGCGCACACCTCACATTTGTGGAATTTTCTTGGCCTTTATGTGGTAGGGATTGGTTCCACATTTCTCGGAGGGTGCCCTTTAAGGCAAACTGTCTTAGCAGGTCATGGAAATATTGACTCTGCTGCAACCATTATTGGCTTTATTGTGGGTGCTGCTTTAGCTCATAATTTTAGTATAGCTGCCAGTCCCAAAGGCGTTGGCATAGCTGGGCAATATATTGTTGTTATTTCTATTTTTTTGCTTTTTATCATTGGATTTATGCACAGCAAATTCGGAGCAGCGCTCAATAATACTCAAAAACAAGCTTCGATTAAGGGGTAAGGCTATGATTTATTTGGATAATGCGGCTACGTCCTTTCCCAAGCCCAAAGAGGTATGGCAGGCTTTAGAGGATCATTGGTTTCATAAAGGGGGCAATCCAGGCAGATCTGGTCATCGGCTGTCACTGGAAGCAGGGCGCATTGTGACCGAAGCTCGGGAGGCTCTGGCTGAACTTTTCCATGGAGAAAAATCAGAGCAGGTAGTTTTTGCTGCTAATGCTACGGACGCAATTAATATGGCATTTAGAGGAGTTCTAAAGCCGGGAGATCATGTTATTACAACCAGTATGGAACATAATTCAGTTATCCGACCTCTGCGGGAATTTGAACAAAAGGGCGGTCTTTTGACTATTGTCTCCTGCAACCAGGAGGGAATTGTTGATCTAAATAATATTGAGGAACAAATTAAAAAGGAAACCAAATTAGTTGTCGTAAGCCATGTGTCTAATTTAACCGGTACTATCCAACCCATAGAGGAAATCGGATGTTTATGCCGGGAAAAGGGGGTGCTGTTTATGGTTGATGCAGCCCAAAGT
This sequence comes from Bacillota bacterium, assembly GCA_050952465.1. Lineage (GTDB taxonomy): Bacteria > Bacillota > Dehalobacteriia > Dehalobacteriales > Dehalobacteriaceae > DUPU01. The sequence continues at coordinate 230,473 of JBMNKZ010000008.1, forward strand.
GCCGGTGTCCTGCCCATAGATGTGCAAAAAGCAGGAATATCTCTATTAGCCTTTACCGGTCACAAAGGCCTGTTTGGACCACAAGGTACGGGCGGCCTTTATGTCCATCCATGTTTGGATGTTGAACCCTATCGATTAGGAGGAACCGGCAGCCGTTCGGACAGTCAATATCACCCTGACTTTATGCCTGACCGGTTGGAGGCAGGTACCTTGAATGCTTTTGGATTATCCGGCCTGTTAGCTGGTGTAAAATTTATTAAGGAAATAGGATTAGAAGCAATCAGAGAACGAGAGGCTTTTCATACTAGCCGTTTGGTTGATGGATTAAGGAAGATTGATGGGGTGGAGGTTTATGGCCCTCAAGTTCACGAGAAACGTTCCTGCGTAGTTTCTTTTAATGTATCCGGTTTAGACGGAGCTGAGGTGGCTTTTGTTTTAGATGACCAATTCGATATTATGGTCCGGCCGGGCATCCATTGTGCGCCGTTAGCCCATGAGACAATTGGAACTTTTCCTATGGGTGCCATAAGGATGTCAGTAGGTTATTTTATTACAGAATGTGATATTGATACGGCTTTGGAAGCCATAAGCTTAATTGCGAAAGAAGTAAGATAAAGGAGGTTTTAAGAAATGAAGGAGATAAATTTATTCGGCTTATCATGTCCGGAACCTGTACTTAGGACGCAAAACCAGTTAAAAGGAATGAAACAGGGTGAAAAGTTGAAAGTATTGGTGGATAATGAAACAGCCAAGGAGAATATTACCAGGTTGGTATTGTCCAGAAAACATAAAATTAATATGAAGAAAGAATCGGACGGTTACTCTTTGGAAATAGAGGTTTAATATGGTGGGTAAGGTGTATTGTATCTTTACTTTTTATTCCACCCATTTTGCTTTGAGATTAGAATCCGCTTGCAAAAAAGAAAATATTCCGGGGAAATTGATCCCGGTGCCCCGATCTATCAGTGCTTCCTGCGGGACAGCATTTCGGGCTGAAGTTGAAAATCGAGAGAAAATTGAAGGCATAGCTGATCAAGACGGGGTAGAAATTGAGACGGTTGTGGAATATTGTATGGAAGAGCAAAAAAGTATTTTTGACAAAATCTTTAAGAATAATTTAAGGTAAAAAATTTATTTTAAAAGGCGGCATGAGAGGTATTTAAGTAATATGCAGCCTTTTTGTTCAAGAAAGGTATTAAAGAAAACTAAAAGCTGGCAGGTAAATATAACTGCCAGCTTACTAGTTTAAAAAAGGAATTAATGTTTTACAAAAACTACGTTAATAGCTTTTACCAGGGCATGAACTTTCTCACCTTTAGAGAAACCGGCATCTTCTAAACTGTCTCGCGTCATCACGGACGTGAGTCTGGGTGCATCACCCGTTCAGCCGCCAACTCACATAGTTATCTGAGCCATAATCTCGTCTGTTTTAATGTTTTCAATTTCCCCAACTAAATTATTTCGTACTCCCGCTTCCAAAAAGTACACCTCCTTCCATGATATTTTGCTCACTTAATTATTCCCTTAAATAACCAGATTATTCGATCTTTATTTATAAACGATATTGGAGTAAACATTTCAATAAAGAACAATGACGTATAAAAGGTACCTATCATTAAAAACCGGAGTATAAAAAGTTTCTATTGGACGGATAAGAGTATTTTATAGGATAATGAAGTAGGAACAAAAAATGAGGTGATGATTTTGCATCATGTTGCTATTTCCACTGCCTCTTTTTGTCTTTGGAATGTTGGACCGGGAAAAAAGCTAGGTATATGTAAAGAACTTGGCTTCGAACGTATTGAAGTAGCTTTAAGTACAGTTAAAATGTTAAAAGATTTTGTTTCTATGCCAAACCTTTTAAATGAATTGGCGAAATTTAAACACATTACAATTCATATGCCATGGCGCGGGGTAAATTACGGGGACAATGCGAATAGCAGGAAAATTGTTGATTATTTGCATGAAATAAGTGAAAGGTTAGAAGTGGAAGCCTTTGTTGCTCATTTTGATACTATTTCAGATTTTGATTGGCTTAATGAAAGTAATCTACCCTTTTATCTGGAAAATGGAATTGGTCATGATTCCTGGCTTTTATTTAGAAATGCGCTTAAGAACTACAACTTTAAATGTGTTTTAAACATTAATCGTGCCACTAGATATGGAGATTATCTGGATCAAATGATCGAAGAACAAATTGAAAATATTAAGGAAATCCACGTTAGCGGTTATATAAATAAGTTGGGCCGAATGCCTATCAGGGAGAGCAACCAAGAATACTTGCTTGATAGAGTTAAGCAGATTAATGTACCTTTTGTTATTGAGGGATTGTTTTCACCAGGTGATTATAAATCCATACGTAAAGAGGTAGAGTTAGTATATAACAAAACACGTTGTAATTAAGAGTGGATTCAGAGGAAGAAGAGAAAATATATTATGAGAAAGGTGTAGTCTTTGAAGAGAAACAAAAAAATTGTATTGTTGGCACACTGTATTTTGAATGTAAATGCCAAAGTTTATGGTCTTGCTATTGAGCAAGCCGGTTGCAAGCAGATTGTTACAGGTCTCTTAAATAGTGGGTTTGGTATTATCCAACTACCTTGCGTCGAACAAAGCTGCTTTGGTATCAATCGTTGGGGGCAGGTTAAGAACCAATTGAATTTTTCTGCGTTTCGAATTAAATGCCGTAGTTTGCTGCAGCCAATTATCGAGCAGGTTTTAGACTTTTACGAAAATGGATATGAAATTGTCTCAGTAATTGGTATAGACGGCAGCCCTACTTGCGGAGTAAATTATACTTGCACAGGGAATTGGGGCGGGGAAATCGGTGAGGGTTATGATTTACCGGCGAAAATTGCATCTCTTAGTACCATGCATGAACAAGGCGTGATGATGAAAATTTTACAGCAAATGCTTGAGGAAGAAGGTATAGCTGTTAAGTTTATGGCAATTGATGAGAATAATCCCTATACTGCTGGAGAAGAGCTTATCAGCAAATTAGTTGACTAATTTATAGAAAACATGGATGTGGTCCTTATAATGGCAGAGAAGTTTAAAACCAATTATTTATTAAAGCCGGATTGTGTCACTGCTCGTAAAAGAAATATGAACTTTTGGCAGCATCTATCAATAGACTGCCCTCTGCTTAATATCAAAATTAAGAAGGCAGGTACTATACCTACCCTAACGGTTAACCAAAACAAAAGCAGGAAAGATCTCGAACTTGATTTGCATTGGCATATCAACCATTGCCGCAGCCAGGTTTTTGCATATGAATTTTTGGCTGACAGTATGCCCATTGTAGGTGTGATGTTTGGCCGAGATATCACAAATATGGGGTTATTGTCAGGAAACGAATTTGGTATTCACTCTGTTACAGAATTTATAACCTTTGAAAAAAACCCTGATTTTCTTTTCGCACCCACACCTGAATTTGACGAAGACCATCCTTTTGTGCAAAAGGTTTTGGTAATTTACCAAGGGATAAAGGAAGATATGGGACAATTGGCTTGTATCAATCCGCCAACCACGGCAGATGCCTTGACTACTATGTCTATGATTATGGGGACGGAGAGATTCTTAATAAGTCTATCTAAACATCCTGCTGAAATAAAACAAAAGGTTATTGAATTAAACCGCCTTTTTTATAAGTTTTATGACTATATTTATCAGTATTTGATTGCATGGGGTTATGGTGAGTCTGCTTCCTGGTTTCCTGTGTTTGTCGAGGGTAAATTTGATAGCGTCCGTTCAGATATATCGGTGATGCTATCGGAAAAGATGTTTACTGATCTTGCTTTGCCTGCTATTGCGGATGCATGTTCTTATTTAGATTACTCTATGTTTAATTTGGATTCGGTGGAACTAATTCGATTTTTACAGCCTTTATCAGAGATTAAGAAGTTGAATGGGATCTATTGGAATATTGAACCTAGGTTGTATAATCTCACTGAGTTTTTACCTGTCTTGAGAAAAATCAAGGAATTAGGTTTTCTTTTAGCGATACAATGCAAAGATGAATTGGATGCAAAGCTTGCAATAAATGCATTGGGAAAATGCGGCTTATTGCTTGAGTTTCCGGTTTTTGATGACAAAAGCCGGGGATTGGCGGTAGGGGAAGCTGTGGCTGATTTTGCCAGCCATTGTTTATATTAATCATTAACATACATAAAAGGAGAGAGAAAAATTGAAAAGATTTAAGTTGTTAGCTCTAGTTCTGGTTCTTGTTTTATCTGTATTTGCACTGGCAGGTTGCGGTGGTACTGATCAAAATCCTGCAGAAGCCGAAAACCCTGCTGAAGCGGAAAATACTGCTCCTTCAGATACCTCATTACAAACAGTACTTGACAGCGGCGTTTTGCGTGTTGGTTTATGTCCTGAGTATCCTCCCTTTGAGAGTATTAATGAAAGCAATGAAATTGTTGGTTTTGACCCCAGCTTGGCGGATGCCATTGCCAAAGAACTAGGTATCAAGGCTGAATATATCAATACGCCATGGGAAGGATTGATTGCAGGGTTAAATAACGGAGATTTTGATATTATCATGTCTGCGATGTCTCCCGAAGAGGCAACTGCAGCTACTAAAGCGGTAGAATTAAGTGACAATTATTATGTTATGTCAGATGTTATAGTTGTAAGATCTGATAACACGGATATAAAAGCTAAAGAAGATTTAGCCGGCAAAACAGTGGGTGTGCAAGATGCCTGCACTGCTGCCCAAGCGGCGGAGGATCTGCCAAATAAGGGTATTAATGTTGCTAAACTTAACCATTATACCAGAAATGCGGAAGCATACGCTGAGCTTGCCAACGGGAGAATTGATGCCCTAGTTGTAAGTATAACCTATGCAAATGAACAAGCTAAAAACAATCCTGGATTTAAGGTTATCAATGACTCTCTTCATGAAGTGGGTATTGCTGTGGTAGCTAAGCAGGGTTCAGTTGCCTTAGTTGATAAAATCGATGAAATCGTTGCTAAGTTAAAAGAAAGTGGTACATATGATAAGATAGCTGTAGAATGGTTGGCTGCTAACTAAAAAAATTATCGAATATTTTTGAGGGAAGCGAACTGTGAAAAGTGCAGTTCGCTTGCTTTTGTCAGGTGGTTTTGATATGAGAAATTTAGATTTTACTGTAATAGCACCCTATTTTAATCTTTTACCGGAAGCTGTTGCTATTACTTTGAAAGTCGGTATCGGCGGTTTTATATTGACCATATTTTTATCGGTTATTGTTGGCAGTTTGCGTACTAGAAAGCTTTGTAAGGCCGCTCACTTTTTTCTTACCACATATGTTGAATTTTTCAGGGGCACGCCTTTGCTAATTCAAATTTTTGTGGTTTATTATGGGCTGCCTTCTTTTGGCATTAAAATAGGGCCAATGACAGCGTCGATAGTGACAATGGGCTTAAACAGCGGTGCTTATTTGTCCGAGGTGGTGCGTGCTGCTATTCTTTCCGTTGACAGAGGACAGTATGAGGCAGCGGCAATGTTAGGGTATAATTCATTGCAAACCATCAATCATATTGTTTTGCCCCAAGCTTTGCGGATTGCCGTGCCGTCTTTTATGAACGGTTTTTCATCTATTATCAAAGAAACTTCCTTAATTTCGGTTTTGCCGGTAGTGGAGTTGACCAAACTTGGCAATCAAATCTACGCCAAAACCTATCATCCCTTCGAAATCTATATTACCATGGCAATTATTTATTTTATAATGACTTATTCTGTAACCTTTTTTGCAAAATGGTTGGAGAGGAGACTTTCGGTATGGGTGAACTAATTAAAATAAGTAATTTGTCAAAAAGCTTTGGTGCTATAGAAGTTCTGCATTCATTAGATATGCAGGTAAAGTCAGGCGAGGTTGTGGCAATAATCGGTGCAAGCGGAAGCGGCAAGAGTACCTTGGTGCGATGTATTGCAGGTTTGGAACCGGTTAGTGGTGGTGATATTTTTCTGAATGGTGCTCCGGTACTAAGTACGGCAAGTACCAATGGTAAAGTGGGCATGGTTTTTCAAAACTTTAATCTATTCCCACATTATACTGTAGGGCAGAATATAAGTATGCCTTTGAAGACAATTTTGAAGGTGAAAAATAATCTCGCTACCCAAAAAGCCAGAGCCTTATTGGATAAGGTACATATTCTGGATAAGTTTGACCAGTATCCAAATAATTTATCAGGCGGGCAAAAACAAAGGGTTGCTATCGCCCGAGCATTGGCCATGGAGCCTGAAATAATAATATTTGATGAGCCTACATCTTCTCTTGATCCCGAGCTCGCCCATGAAGTTTTTGAAACTATCAGTGATTTGGCAAAAGAAGGCCAGACTATGCTGATTGTAACCCATCAAATAAATGCTATTCGTCGTTTCGCAACTAGAATTGTTTTTTTGAATAAAGGTAAAATTGAAGTGGAAGGTACACCTAGTTTTATTTTTAATCAGGTGAAAAATAATAATTTAAAGCAATTCCTGAGGCAGGTTGACTTTGAGGATATCTAAGTAAGGGCTATGACAGGGTTTTAGAAATATTACCTTGTTTTATTTTTTCTTATTATTTAGAATTTGCACCCCTCAAATTTTGCACCCCCAAAAAAGAAATTGCACCCCCCTCGGAAAACATCCAAGGAAAAATTAAATTGTATCAATATTTGAGTCATTAGACAAAATTAAGCAGACCTGATTGAAGGTCTGTTTTTATACGTGCTGCTTTTTTCTTTTAACTACTAAATAGGGAGCAATTTCTTTTAGAAGTATAAAGAAGTGCACAAGATATTTAACAAAGTGCCATAATAAATATCTTGTGGAGATTATAATCTTTATGTATAATATTGTTAAAAGCGATACCATGAAGGTATCTGTTATTGAATCGGACAAAGGTCAAGGTTAATAGGGATAATTTACGTACCATGAAGGTTCGTTTTTAAAGAACAAAAAGCTTATTTGTGGAACTTTGTTAGGGTTTAGATTAATAAATTTAATGTAACCATGAAGGTTAATGGGATTGGATCCCGTACTTTCATGGTTTTTTGTTTCTGATATTTTAAGTTTCCGGTTTCCTTGGCAGGATCGGAGTTTAAGGAGGCAAAAATTATATGCAAAGCCGAATCGAAAATTATTGGCAGGGTGAGGCTGCCCGTTATAGTGGGAATATTTGGAAAGAAATGAATGGGTTCAAAAAAACAGCCTGGCAGACCTTGATTAATGAATATTTGCCCCAGGGGCAGTCTTTAAAAATCCTTGATGTTGGTACTGGTCCGGGATTTTTCGCCATGATTTTGTCTGAGATGGGGCATCGGGTTACTGCTATCGATTGTGCTGACAAGATGCTGGAGGAGGCAAAGTTAAATACACAAAAAGCAGGCTATCAGGTGGAATTTTATAAAATGGATTCCCATACCACCACATTCCCCGGTAATTCCTTTGATGTGCTGGCTTGCCGTAATTTAACATGGATTTTGCAGGATCCATGGACAGCATACCGGGAGTGGTACCGGGTCTTAAAACCCGGAGGCCGTCTGTTGATTTTTGATGCCAACTGGAATCTACGCTTTCATGATACCGAGATGCAGAGACTGTATGAAGAAGACCAAGAACGGGCGAAACAGCTTGGTATCCGGAAAAATGACCATGTTGACCCCGAGGAGTGTGACAATATTGCCAAGGAGCTATTCTTTAGCAAAATACTCCGTCCCCAGTGGGATGCTGAAGCCCTGCTCAACATTGGGTTCCGCCGTCTTTGGATTGATACAAATGTTTCCGACAGGATATGGGATGAAGAAGAAAATATCCTCAACCGGTCTACTCCAATGTTTTTGATCTGCGGAGAAAAATAGTAAGAGATTTTAAATCTAATCATAAGGAGAGCATAATGGATACAAGTTCTGCCAGATTGAAAGGAATCAGGGAGGTATTCAACCGAGATGACCCCAATATGCCAATTATTATAATATTATTAATTATAGCCGCGATAATGTCAGTTATTTTGGCCATTGGTTTAGGGCCGGTCAGTGTAGCTCCCGGCAACGTGGCAAAAATTGTTGGCAGTAGAATTCCTCTTTTAGGGTACCATATTTTTCCTACCTGGACCGTAGTTGAAGAAAATATTGTATGGGGACTTCGTTTTCCCAGAGTTTTGTTGGGAATGATTGTTGGTTCATCCCTGTCTGTGACCGGTGTGGCGATGCAAGCTTTGGTCAGAAACCATCTTGCCGATCCTTTTATTTTGGGGGTATCCTCCGGGGCGGCTGCCACGGCAACCTTTGGTATGCTCTTTGGTGCTTTTTCCTTTTTAGGGATTTACTCATTATCCATCAGTGCATTTATAGGTGCGGCTGTTACCATTGTACTGGTTTACACCATTTCCCGGGTTCGGGGAAGGATCAACATCACACAGCTTTTGTTATCTGGAGTGGCCCTTTCTTTGATCATGGATGCCGTCACAAGGATCATCACTTTAAGTGCACCCAATGCTTTAGGTATACATAATGTTACTTTTTGGTTGTCGGGGAGTCTGGCAGGGGCGAAATGGGGCTATTTAACTCTTCCCTTTGGGGCGATTCTTATCTGTATGATTATTTTATTAATAAACCATCGTGCCTTGAATGCCCTTTTGATGGGTGACGAGACGGCGGGAACCCTTGGGTTTAATGTCGGACGATTGCAGAAGATGTTGGTTATAGTGGCCTCCTTGATGGCGGGAACAACTATTGCTGTCAGCGGTACCATTGGTTTTGTGGGTCTAATGGTTCCCCACATTACTCGGCTTCTGGTGGGTTCAGATCATAAAAGGGTGCTCCCGGTTTCCGCTTTACTTGGCGGCATCCTGGTTGTTTGGGTGGATGTAGCCGCTAGATTGGTCATTGCTCCTGAAGAATTGCCTTTGGGTGTTTTAACTGCTGTTTTTGGTGGTCCCTTTTTTATCTGGCTGTTAAAACGAAATACATCAAAATCGTGAGGTGGAAAAATGAAATTACAGGTAGAAAATTTAAGCTTTGCTTATGACCAAAAACCGATTATTGAGGACATCTGCCTTAATGTTAAAGAAGGAGAATTCGTTGGGCTCATTGGTCCAAACGGCAGCGGCAAATCAACTGTTTTGAAAAATATCTATCGGGCTCTGCAGCCTGATGCCGGGAGAATAAAGCTGGATGGAGGGGATTTATTTAAATTAACCCATAAACAGGCGGCGACCAAAATCGGTGTTGTTGGTCAGGAGAATGTACTGCCTTTTGATTTTAACGTGGAAGAAATTGTAGCCATGGGCAGGAGTCCTCATAAAAAACTTTTTGACGGTGACTGCCCCAAAGACAAGGAGATTGTCAGGTGTGCCCTAGCGTACCTGGGAATTGAAGATATGTCCCAAAGAAATTACCTGAACTTGTCCGGCGGGGAAAAACAAAGGGTGCTCATTGCCAGGGCCATCGCCCAGGAAACGGATCTGTTGATTTTAGACGAACCCACCAACCACCTGGATATCGGCTATCAACTACAAATTCTTGATTTTGTAAGAAACTTGCAAGTAACAGTATTGACGGCAATCCATGACTTAAATATTGCCGCCATGTATTGTGACCGGCTTTATGTGTTAAAAGAAGGCCGGATTTACATATCCGGTACACCTGAGGAGGTATTAACCCCGGAAATTATTTTTGAGGTCTACGGCATTAATGCTGATGTATCCATACATCCCATTACTCAAAAGGTCACCATCACCTTTTTGCCCCAGAGCCTAAATTATAATTGAGAGGGGAGAACAATTAATGAAAATAAAAAGACTTTTATTTTGTTTTCTAAGTACAATCCTTATTTTGATTCTGCTATTATCCGGGTGCAGTAACAGCAATAATGTTTCTAAGAATCAAGGTGCAATTGAAAACCCAGGGGATTATGAAAAACTGACCATAAACAATTACGGCAGGGAGGTTGTAATAGAGGGCATACCCCAAAAGGTATTGACCCTGGGACCCAATTGCAGCGAATTGTTTGTAGCCCTCGGCTTGGTGGACAAAGTTATCGGAAATAGTTTAGACAATCATAGTAGAGGCCCTTTGCCCGAATATGCTGATGATTATGCTAAGATACCGGAACTAAATTACGCCAACGCCACCAGAGAAGCAGTTATCAGCAGCGGAGCAGATTTTATTTATGGTATTGACTGGGAATTCGGTGGTGAAGGTTTGGAGATTGAAGAACTGAAAGAGTATGGAATGAACGTTTATATGAATAAAGCCGCTACTTTAGAAGAAGCGTATCAGGAAATTGCAGATATCGGTAAAATATTTCAGATAGAAGATAAAGCGGCTGCATTTATTGCTGATCAGAAAGAAAGGATTGCTGCGGTAGAAGAAAAGGTTGCCCCTCAAGAACCGCTGAAGGTATTGGTGTACGATTTTGGTGGCGAAGGTGTATATACATGTGGCGGGACGAACTTTGAAACCTTATTAATTGAAAAAGCCGGGGGCAAAAACATCTTTGACGACATCACCGACAAACAATGGTTCCTGGCCAGTTACGAAGAAGTTTTGAAAAGAGATCCCGACGTGATTGTTGTTCACGATTATGATGTGCCGTCTTTGGAAGAAAAAATCAAATCCATCAAAAGTGACCCGGGATTATCCCATTTAGAATGTGTAAAGAATGAAAAGTTTGTTCCCATCACCCTGGAAAGCGTTTTACCTGGTGATAGAATGGCCTATTCTGTAGAACTTTTAGCGAAAGGATTCTACCCGGAACTATTTTAAGGTACAAAGGACACCCGCGAGCAGCAGTGATGCTGACCTTGCGGGTTTTCTTAGTCTATCAGAAAATATAACCTATTTCTGATAGATCTTAGTGCAGCTAAAGCTTTCGCCAATTCCAGAGGCTTGGCCAAGCCAAGCTTTCTTTATTTTGCGTGAATGGTTTATGACATATATGACATATATTAAAAAAATTTATCATTGATCATTTAGAGATAAAAATAATTTGTTGGACTCAGTATATACTCAACGTTTAAAATTATTGTGTAAAGGAATTATTAGATAGGAGTGTCGGTAAATGAGTTTCTTTTCTTCAAGAGCCGGGATAATATTTTCCGGCCTATTAGTAGGAGTGATGGCGGTGTTTTTGGTACTTATGGGCAATCCCGCTAACATGGGGGTATGTGTTGCCTGTTTTTACCGGGATGTAGCCGGAGCTTTGGGTTTACACCAAGCTGCTACAGTTCAGTACATGCGGCCTGAAATTCTGGGTATTTTGTTAGGAGCTTTTATAACTTCTCTCGTTGTAAAAGAATTTAAGCCCCAAGGTGGATCTTCCACCATGCTAAGGTTCTTTTTAGGAGTAATGGTAATGTTCGGGGCACTGGTTTTTTTAGGTTGTCCTCTGCGTATGATTTTACGTCTGGGTGCCGGTGACTTAAATGCTTTTATTGCACTTATCGGTTTTATTGCCGGGATTTTAACAGGTATTTATTTCTTGAAAAATGGGTTTACCCTGGGACGGGCTTACAACCAATCCACTGTAAGCGGATATGTTTTACCCTTTATTTCCCTTGTGTTTCTTATTTTAGCCGGTGGTACGGGAATATTCCTGACAAGTACTGAAGGTCCCGGCTCTTTAAATGCGCCTTTTTTAATCTCCCTAATTGTTGGCCTTATAGTAGGCTTTCTTGCCCAAAGGACTCGATTGTGTATTGCCGGTGGTATCAGAGATGCGTTTCTCATCCGTGATTTCCACCTTGTCTCTGGTTTCTTGGCTATTTTAGTAGGTACTATCATTATGAACCTAATATTTGGAAAGTTTAAATTAGGTTTTGTGGAACAACCCATAGCTCATACCTCTCATTTATGGAATTTTCTCGGCCTTTATGTGGTAGGACTTGGGGCTACTTTTCTTGGTGGCTGCCCTTTAAGGCAAACAGTCTTGGCAGGTCATGGAAATGTGGACTCTGCCGTAACCATTATCGGATTCATTGTTGGTGCTGCTTTAGCTCATAATTTTGGGATCGCAGGCAGCCCTAAAGGTGTTGGTGTTGCCGGCCAATATATTGTTGTTATTTCCATTGTTTTATTATTTATTATTGGATTTATACATAGCAAATTCGGAGAAGCGCTCTTTAGTTCCCAAAAACAAGATTCGGTAAGAGGTTAGGACTATGATTTATTTAGATAATGCGGCTACGTCTTTTCCTAAACCCAACGAGGTATGGCAGGCTTTAGAGGATCATTGGTTTAATAAAGGGGGTAACCCAGGCCGATCCGGTCACCGACTGTCTCTGGAGGCGGGACGCACTGTGGCCCAAGCTCGGGAGGCTTTAGCTGATCTTTTTCATGGCGAAAAATCAGAGCAGGTTGTTTTTGCCTCTAATGCTACAGATGCCATTAATATGGCATTTCGGGGAGTGCTTAAGCCAGGGGATCATGTTATTACCACCAGTATGGAACATAATTCAGTGATCCGCCCTTTAAGGGATTTTGAGAAATATGGCGGTGAATTGACTGTTGTCCCCTGTAATAGGGAAGGTTTTATCGATTTGGATCATATCCAGGAGCAAATAAAGAGGGAAACCAAATTAGTAGTAGTAAACCATGTTTCTAATTTAACAGGCACGATTCAACCCATCGAGGAAATCGGATGTTTATGCCGGGAAAAAGGTGTGCTGTTTATGGTTGATGCAGCCCAAAGTGCCGGTACTTTGCCTATAGATGTTAAAAAAGCAGGGATTTCCCTTTTAGCCTTTACTGGGCATAAAGGCTTGTTTGGACCTCAGGGAACGGGCGGGCTTTATGTACATCCTGGTTTGGATCTTGCATTTTATCGGTTAGGAGGAACCGGTAGTCGTTCAGACAGTCAATACCATCCGGATTTTATGCCGGATCGGCTGGAAGCAGGCACCCTAAATGCTTTTGGATTATCCGGCTTGTTAGCTGGAGTGAACTTCATTAAGGAAGAAGGACTGGATACCATCAGAGAACGGGAGGCTTTTCTTACTTCACGTCTGGTAGACGGATTAAGAAATATTGATGGTGTGGAAGTATATGGTCCCCAATCCCATGAAAAACGATCTTGTGTAATTTCTTTTAACATTACTGGTTTGGATGGGGCAGAGGTGGCCTACGTTTTAGACGAACAGTTCGATGTTATGACTCGGCCGGGAATACATTGTGCCCCCTTAGCCCATGAAACAATTGGCACATTTCCCCTAGGAACGATCAGAATGTCAGTAGGTTATTTTAATACGGAAAGTGATATTGATACGGCGGTGGAAGCTGTCAGCTTAATTGCCAAAGAGGCAAGATAAAGGAGGTTTTTAGATAATGAAAGAGATTAATCTATACGGCATGTCCTGCCCGGAACCGGTGTTGAGAACCCAAAACGAATTAAAAGGTATGAAGCAGGGCGAGAAGTTGAGAGTATTGGTGGATAATGAAACGGCCAAAGAGAATATTACTCGGTTGGTTCTTTCTAGGAAACATAAGATCAATGTCAAAAAAGAGGCAGACGGTTTTGCTTTGGAAATAGAGGTTTAACATGTCGGGTAAGGTGTATTGCATTTTTACTTTTCATTCTATTCATTATGCTCTGAAGTTAGAGTCCTCCTGTAAAAAAGAAAATATACCGGGGAAACTGATTCCTGTACCCCGCTCCATTAGTGCTTCCTGTGGGACAGCATTTAGGGCGGAAGTTCATGACCGGGAGAAAATTGAACAGGTGGCTGATAAGAATGGGGTAGAAATTGAGATGGTTGTAGAATACTGCGTGGAAGAGAAAAAAAGTATTTTCGGTAAAATACTTCAAAAAAGATAGACATAAAATTTAAATCTTATATTAAAGTTTAGATCAAAAGTTTAGAAAAGGCTGCTTGGGTGAAGGTAATTCAGAATCACCCGGGCAGCCTTTTTTGTTCCCAGTGGGCTCGTATATCTGTTCTTCCATTATAAAATCCTTTAATAACTAAGTAAATCGTCATAAAAACTATCAGTTAGAAAATCCACTTGCACATTGATATAATTGCACATGATGCTGGAATCTTAAAATACTATTTACAGTCAGCTTGATTTTCTGATGTTGACCTGATTAAAGCTGACGTTAATGAGTTTTAAGTAAGTATTTACAAGTACAGGATTACAAAACTAATTATACAAGGAGTGACGGAGATGGAAATTAAAAAAGAATTGCCAGAAGTATTTGAGGAATTTGCCGATGCGAGAAAAAATGCCTTTTTGGCGGCGAAAGCACAGAAGGAGAAGAATATACCGTTAATCGGTATCTTTTGTACATATTTCCCGGTGGAATTGGCATCAGCCATGAATGCTTCTGTAGTTGGTTTATGTGCAACCTCAGATGAAACGATTCCGGCAGCAGAACAAGATTTACCGCGCAATCTTTGCCCGTTGGTAAAATCCAGCTATGGTTTTGCGAAAACCGACAAATGTCCTTTCTTCTATTTTTCCGATTTGGTGGTTGGGGAAACCACCTGCGATGCTAAGAAAAAAATGTATGAGTATCTGGGTGAGTTCAAACCTGTTCATGTAATGCAGTTGCCCAATACCCAGAATGAAGATGGTTTTAAGCTTTGGAAAAAAGAAGCCATCAAAATGAAAGAGGTTTTGGAAGAAAAATTCGGTGTAGAAATTACTGAAGAGAAACTTCGTGCAGCTATCAAAACAAGGAATGAAGAAAGAAAGGCCGTTTCCGCCCTTTTTGAGTTAATGAAAAATGATCCTGTACCAATGATGGGCCATGATTTGTTTAAGCTTGTTTACGGCAGCAGTTTTAAATTTGATGTAGAGCAAGTAATTGACGAGATAAAAGCTATTACGGAGAAAGTTAAAAAGGAATATGCAGAAGAACACAAAATTCCTCATAAGCCCCGGGTTTTGATTACCGGATGTCCTATTGGCGGTGCCACGGAAAAGGTAATAAAAGCCATTGAGGAGAATGGTGCGGTCGTTGTGGGTTATGAAAACTGTGTGGGTTATAAAAAATATGATCGGTTAATCGATGAAGAAAAAGAAGATGTTTATGAAGCTATTGCCGAGAGATATTTCAAAATCGGCTGTTCTGTAATGGCGCCTGATAAATATCGTTATGAATTATTGGATCGCGTCATTGACGAATATAAAGTAGACGGTGTCGTAGAAGTAACATTGCAGGCCTGCCATACTTATAACGTGGAGAGTTTTGGCATTAAGAGATTCGTTAATGAAACAAAAAAAATACCTTACCTGTTGGTGGAAACTGATTACTCTCAATCTGATGTGGGGCAGCTTTCCACCAGGTTGACAGCATTTATTGAAATGCTTCAGCCAATAAGTAAATCATAAGGGTGTCATTCTTCTAAATAAAAGATGCCTATTATGAGGAAACGAAGAATAAAAATAATTTATTGGACAGATAAGCAAACCTTATTAGATAATTTTTATATGGTTTAAGCTTTTAAGACGTGCAAGGTATGTATATTAAATCCGGTTAAATGAACTTGCCCTAGAATGCTGATAGCGATAAAGAAAACTAAGAAAATGAGGAGAAATTAAGGTGAAGTGTCCGTTATTAGCGGAAACAGCTCTCCTGACCCATGGCCTTACCACCATCAGCAATGAGGAATTACTGATGGTGTTTCCCGAAAATTTCTCATGGCTGGTTTGGATAGACCAAGGTGAAATTATAAGAGGAAACATAAACACATATCTAACCTTCAGGGATAGGGCGGCTGAGCTTAAGCGCATAGATAGTAATATGTTAGACCAAGCTTGCCAGGATGGATTAAGCGGGGCGTTAACGGCTTCGGCTACGATGGCAGTTGCCGCGAAATGGGGGGTGCCCTTAGTAGTCACGGCAGGGATGGGAGGCATTGATAATGAAACAGGGCGCATAAGTAATGACCTGATGTCATTGGCATCTTTGCCGGTCTCCCTGATCGCAACAGCTCCAAAGGATATGCTGGATCTGTCTGCTACTTTTAATTGGCTGAAGGACCATGGTGTCAGGGTGTTGGGAAACAGTCGGGATGTTTGCGATGGTTTTGTCTTTTTAAGAGAAACAGTGAAACTTAGCGGAAAATATTCTGGAACAATTCCCCCTAAGGGAGGGCTGTTAATACTAAATTGTATAGCACCCGAATTGCGTTTTACGGATAAAAAACTTTTAGCCCAGGCCATTACCAAGGGAGAAGAGGCTAGGAGGTTAGGACAATTATTTCACCCGGCCGTTAATCGAACCTTAGATGAATTGACCGGAGGAAGGTCAGGAGAAATGCAATTACAGTCCTTTGTAGACAACATTTATTTAGCATTGGATAAAAAGTAAAAGAATGAATTAAAGGAAACGTCAAGTCAGCTTGAGATACAATAATGATTTCCGAGAGAAGAGAAAAATCATGAAAAGAAATGAATTTCATTTAGATGAAATGACTCCCTTGGAAAGGTCAAAAGCTATAAGACGGGGAGAGAGTTTTGACCGTCTGCCTTGTAACCCGTCCCTGGGGGAGCAGCCGACCCGATTAATAGGAGTTACCGTGTCTCAATATCTAAATGACCCCCAAATAATGGCGGAAGCCCAAATCGCGGCTTTTAAGACTTACGGTCAAGACGGAGTGGGGGTCGGACCGGATCTCTTTGGGTTAGCGGAAGCATTAGGGGCAAAGATGATATACTCTACCGATAATATACCCCAGGTGGGTGAGCCCTATATTAAAAGTTTGAATGATATTGAAAATATAAGAATAATTGACCCGAAAAAAGAGGGGAGATTTCATCTATATTTTGAGGCATTAGATATTTTACAAGATAAAATTGGCTCCCTGGTGAAAGTAGGTACCGGTATCGGTGGCCCTTTTACGACAGCCGCCTTATTAAGAGGTACAGTCCAGTTTTTACGTGATATGATTAATGATCCCGCTGCTGTCCATCGTCTTTTAAACTTGATGACAGAAAACATTTTGAGATATATGGAAGTATGCTGGGAAAAAGGATTTATCACAAGTATTGGCGAGCCCTTAGCCTCCGGTAATGTAATTAGTCCAGTTCATTTCCGCGAATTTGTCCTGCCCTATTTACAAATAATTGGTAATTGGTTTCAGGATAAAATGGGAAAAGGCTTTTCCCTGCATATTTGTGGAAAAACCAAAGATATTTGGCATGACATAGCAGATGCTGGAGCAGCGAGCCTAAGCCTGGATAACGTGGAGGACTTGGAAGAGGCCAAAAAAATTATCGGTCATCGACTGGCTTTAAAAGGTAATGTTCCACCTGTAGAAGTGATGTTATATGGGGAGCGGGAGGATATTATGGGGGCTGCAAAAGCTTGTATTATGAAAGCCTTTGACAATCCCAAAGGATATTCATTGGGAACAGGGTGCAGGATTCCCCTACATACTAAGCCCGAAAATATTGTGGCATTATTGGATGGGGCACGGGTTTATGGAAAAATGCCTGTGGAAAGAAATTTTGATTGGAGTATTTAAAAATGTCCGGTGCAGAATATTTTTTAGAAGTTCGCAATATCTATAAAGGATTTGGCCATGTCATGGCTTTAAACGGAGTAAGCATGCAGGCGGCACAGGGTGAAATCCTGGCAATTGTAGGTGATAATGGGGCAGGTAAATCCACGCTCATCAAGATATTGTCCGGAGTACTGGTTCCGGATGCAGGTGAAATCGTCATTGACGGGAAGCCCTATGCTGCGATGACCCCAAAAGCAGCCTTAAAAGCAGGTATTTCCACAGTCTACCAGGATCTGGCCCTGGCCAATAGTCGGGATGTAGCAGCAAATATTTTTCTCGGCAGAGAGTTGACCAAGAGAGGATTTCTTAATAACAAGAGTATGTATGTTCAAGCTGAACAATTGATTCGTGATTTAGGCATCGCGATACCGGATGTCAGAATGCCGGTTGCAGTTTTAAGCGGCGGTCAAAGGCAGGGAGTTGCTGTTGCTCGCGCCGTGCATCAGGGAGGTAAATTTTTTATCTTCGATGAACCTACTGCAGCCATGGGTCTTACCGAAACAGCCACCGTAATGGGTTTAATTAAAAAGTTGGCAAAGGAAGGTTTCGGGGTTATTATCATCAGTCATAATCTGCCCCAGGTGTTTGAAATTTCCCACCGGATATGTGTGATGCGTCACGGAAAGGTAGTGGGTATGGTCAAAACAGCAGATACTGCCATAGGAGAAATAGTAGCTATGATTACCGGAGCGGTGAATATATCATGAAAAATACACAAACTGTAAATCAAACAAACCCGGTCCTTTTTAAAAACATTTTTTTTCAGCAATTTGCCACCAGGATTTTACTGATAGCAGTTTTGCTTTTAATGGTTACCGTATTGACCTTTTCTTCCGAACATTTTTTGACCTGGAAAAACATCAAAAATATTCTCAATTTGGCGTCCACCTATCTGCTTCTGTCCGTAGGCATGACCTTTGTAATTTGTGCCGGTGGAATTGATCTTTCTGTTGGATCTATCATGGCCATGAGTGCGGTAGTAATGGGTTTTGCCATGAAAGGAGCTGTGCCCACGGGACCCGCTATTCTTTTAGGATTATTAACCGGGGCCATGATTGGTGCAGCTAATGGTCTGATTATCTCCAAGGTCGGGATCAATGCTCTAATCGCTACCTTAAGCATGATGTCTATTGTGCGGGGCTCAGTAATACTGCTCACTGATGGCAGGCCGATTTTCGGCTTTGACAGTTCTTTTACCTTTTGGGGGGGAGCCGAATCTATCTTTAGTCCTTTAGGGTGGGAGGGTACTCTGGTTAGCACTGTTAATCCGCCTATCGCTCTCGCTTTGCTGGTAACCTTTTTGGGCTGGGTTGTTTTAGAAAAAACTAAGCTGGGTAGGTACTGCTTTGTGCTGGGCAGTAATGAAGCTGCTTTACATCAAAACGGGGTCAATACCATCACCTATAAAGTATTGATTTATGCCCTTTCCGGATTCTGTGCAGCCATGACCGGGTTTATTGTCGCAGCCCGGCTTAATACCTGTGAACCGTTGGCTGGGATGGGATATGAGATGGATGCTATTGCGGCGGTAGTGTTGGGCGGTACTCTAATCCAGGGAGGCAGCGGTAGCATCAGCGGTACCTTCATCGCTTGCTTGATCTTGGCTGTCATGCGTAACGGCTTGACTATTCTCTCTATATCATCCAATTACCAGCAACTCTTAACAGGCTCGATTGTGATGATAGCGGTTGCTGTTTCTGAAATCAAAAGAAGAAAGGGGTAGGAATACGATATGTCTCAATTGTTTGTAAAGCCAAAAGTGCTCACCTTGGGCGCTGTTGCCATGGATATTGTCCTGGAAACCCAGATGCTACCTCAAGACGATGGTTTTTCCCTGATTGAGGCAGAAAGATTGGTGCCTGGTGGAAGTAGTTCTAATGTGTCTGTGGCTCTCAGTTTGATGGGGTCAGAGGTATATCAAACCGGCCAGATCGGTGACGATAACCTGGGTAATATTTTTGCCGCAGATTTAAGAGCAAGTGGCGTGAAAACAGATTACCTGGCCGTGAAAAAAGGCGGTACCACTCTCCATACTTATATTATTACAGCACCTAAGGGCAAACACTGTATCTTTGCCAATTTGGGAGATGCAGTTAATAATCTGAATCCGGATGATTTACCGGAAAACATATTAGACGATTTTACCTGCTTTTATACGGATATGTTCTCACCTGAAGCATCCTTGCGGTTAGCCAAAAAAGCCAGGGAAAAGGGAATTCCCGTGTTCTACAATATGCAATGTATACCCAGTTTCATGGCCGGCTGTGGTGTGAGCAAGGAAGAACTCCGGGAAATGCTTTCCCTGTGTACTTTATTTGTCGGTAACCGGGATGGTTATCGGGAAATGACCGGAGAAGATGAACCTCGGTTAGCTATGAAAAAGCTGCAAGAAAATTTTGGGGTTAAAGACGGGTTAATTTATACGGCTGGGGATGAGGGCGCATATTGGCTGCAGGGAGAGGAAATCCTGACTCAAAAATCCTTTGCTGTGGAACCGGTGGATACTACCGGTGCGGGGGACTGCTTTTCCGCCGGAATAATTTTTGATTTTTATTGCCGTCACAGGTTACCCGGAGAAGCTCTCGCTTTTGCTGCTGGGGCAGCAGCTCTTAAATGCACCGTAAAAGGGCCGCGTAGTAAGGCTGATTTGGCCATGATTGAAGATTTTATTCATTCCTATGGGAATGATTAGAATACAAAATATATTTTAAGGAAGGGAATAAGAAATGAAAAAGGTTTTATCACTACTTTTGATCCTCTTGCTGGGGATTGGTCTGGTTGGCTGCTCCTCCCAGACGGAAGAACCTGCTGCTGATGCAGAGACTGCCGGAGATCCGGTTGAAGAACAAGTTGTCAACAGTGCCTTTGAGGAGGCAGATAAAGCTTTGGAAGAAGCTTTGGCTCCGTTGCCTGAAAAGAATACCGGCGTAAAAATCGCTGCTATTGAGAGCACTTTGGCTAATTCCTTCTGGCTGACAATGAAGGAAGGTTATGAAGCTGCCGCCCAAGATTGGGGTGTTACCATCGACGTAATGGCTACGGAAAGCGAAACAGATACTCAAGGTCAGCTGGAAATTATGAATACTCTGTTGGCTAAAGATTATGCGGCTATTGCTGTATCGCCTCTT
This sequence comes from Bacillota bacterium, assembly GCA_050952465.1. Taxonomy (GTDB): domain Bacteria; phylum Bacillota; class Dehalobacteriia; order Dehalobacteriales; family Dehalobacteriaceae; genus DUPU01. Next base: position 251,081 of record JBMNKZ010000008.1, read on the forward strand.
ACGGAGCAAAATTTGATTCCAGGCATCGTGGCTGCAAATCAGAGCGATGTGTCAGTGGTTGCCGTAGGTAACGGTGTTAACCAGGATGCTTTAAAAGCTGCCAACGGCTCCATTGCTGCTTTTATTACTTCAGACTTTAAAGCCCAAGGTACTATGGGCGCTGAATATATAATTGAAAAGACCGGTGGAAAAGGAAAGGTGGCCGTAGTTGAGGGTATTCCCGGTGCTACCCAGAGTGACGCCCGGAGGGACGGTGCTTTAGAAGCTTTTGAAGCTGCCGGGATGGAAGTACTTCCTGTGCAGACGGCTAATTTTGATCGGCAAACTGCCTATGATCTAATGAGTGCGCTTATTGATGCAAATCCCGATATCGTAGGTGTCACTTGCGGTAACGACATTATGGCTCTTGGTGTGGTGGAAGCTCTTAAGGATAAAGGTATGAAGGATAAGGTTATGGTGGTTGGTGTTGACTTTATCGAAGAGGCCAAGGCATCAATTGAAGCCGGTGAATTAGATGGCACTGTGGCTATGTCCCCATATCTTTTTGGTAAAGCAGGTCTCCTTGCCTCCTTGAAAGCTATTCAAGGGCATAGCTTCGATGAGGCTGTAATTTGGACTCCACTAAGTCTGGTTACAGCAGAAAATGTTGATTCAATGGAAGGTTGGAAATAAACTATCATGAAAAAAGGCGTACTTTTCGCAAAAAGCACGCCTTTATAAATGTACCGGAAAGGATAGATTTTTTCTGATAGGCTAAGTGCGACTTTGGCTTACCCCGTTAGACAAAGGAGGTATTATTTTGGAATATAATTTACATAACCGTATTCTAGGCAGCTTGATTGGGGCAGGGGCCGGTGATGCCATGGGTGCTGCTACCGAGGCCCGGACCACTGAGCAAATCAAGGAGTACTTTGGCCATACGGTAACTGATTTTGAAACGCCACCTATGGATACCTTTGGTGCCGGTAATAAGCCCGGTCAATTAACTGACGATTTTAGCTCCGCCTTTTTCCTAGCGAAAAGTATTGTAGAAAATCAAGGCTTTGTGGATCAAAAGGCAGTACAAAATGCCCTAATCTATTGGTCGGAACATGCCGTTTTCTTTGACCGCTTTGCCGGACCGACTACCCGGCTGGCTATCCGCCGCTTTAAAGGTGAGGAGATCGGAGAGACGAAAGGGGTGCAGCTGGTAACCCGTCAAGCTACCAATGGTTCGGCCATGCGCATTTCACCCATTGGATTGCTTAATCCCGGTAATCTGGATCAGACGATTGCTGATGCCATTACCGTAACCATGATTACCCATGATAATTATCTAGCCCTTTCAGGAGCCTGTGCGGTAGCCTGTGCTGTCAGCCGGGCAGTCATGGAAGATGCCGATGTTTATAATGTGCTGCAAGCTGCCTTATACGGTGCGTCGGAAGGTGAACGCCTGGGACTGGAGGTTGCTCGTGATGTAGCCGGTCCGTCTGTACTCCGGCGCATGGAGCTGGCTATTGAAATAGGTTTGGGAAACGGTACTCCTGAGGAAAAAATGCGGGAAATCGGTGACCGGGTAGGTACCGGGTTACACGTAGCAGAAGCGATTCCTGCCGCCATTGGCTTTTTTGCTGCAAATAGGGGCGATGCTCTGGGTTCAATTATCGGTGCGGTTAATGTGGGCTATGACACAGATACGGTGGCCACCATGTCCGGAGCCATTGCCGGAGCACTAAAGGGAGCGTCTGCTTATCCCGATCACTTTTTACCCACACTGGAAACAGCTAATGGCTTGGATATCCGTGGCTTGGCTGCAAAGATCACTGCCATTTCCCAAGAACGTATGAAAGGAGGCTGCTGACATGATAAAGGAAATAAGCAGATATGATAGGGTGTTGGGCTGTCTCCTGGGTGCGGCAGTAGGTGATGCTATGGGTGCTGCTACCGAAACTATGTCCACCAGACAGATTGAGAAACAATTTGGCGGAAGGGTTACGGACTTTAAAACCCCACCCGATAATGTTTTAGCCCGAGGGCGTAAGGCAGGTCAGATTACCGATGCATTTAGCATTCCCTATATTCTTACCAAGCATCTCCTCAATGCTAAAGGAAAAGCTACCCGTCAGCTGGGCGAGGCAGCTTTGGTGGAATGGGGTAAAAGTGAATGGTTTGGCCCCTTTGCCGGAATGACAACCCGCAAGGTGGTTAATCGTTTGAATGAGGATCAAACCATGGGAACCTGGGCTTACGCCGGACATTTAGGCAATAAGCTTTTTAAAGGGCATTATTATGCCTTGTCTTCCAATGGGGCAGCGGTCAAGGCTTATCCTATCGGATTACTTAATCATGGCGATTCGCAGAAAACTATCGAGGATACCATAGAACTGACCATGGCTTCACATGATGATCCGTTAAGCATATCCGGTGCTTGTGCCGTCGCTGCTGCCATTAGCAAGGGGATGTCCAGTCAGGCCGGAGTTTATGATATGGTACAGGCAGCTTTGTTTGGTGCAAGAACAGGTGAAGCGCTGGCAAGAAAGCGGGACGATGTCTGGGTATATCCCGGGCCATCAGTAACGAAGAGAATGGAAATGGCCATAGAGATAGTGCTTCGGGGCGGTGAATACAGCCAGCGGCATATGGAGGAATTACGGGATTTAATTGGCTGCGGCCCGGCTATTTCCGAAACGGTACCTACAGCGGTCGGGCTCTTTATTGCTCATCAAGGAAAGACCATGCCGGCTATTTATGATGCTGTTAATATTGGAGATGAAACTTCTGCCATTGCTGCTATAGTTGGGGCACTTTGCGGAGTGCTCAACGGGACAGCCGACATCCCTGAGGGCTATTTGGAGTTTATTGAAGCGGAAAATGATATCGATCTCCAGGCTCAGGCGAAAAGTATCTGTGCTTTAATCCAAAAGAATAGTTAATGATGGGGATCTAAGTAAAAAAATAGAGATAGATTAAATTTAATTTTAAGCAGGTGAAAAAAATGTCCTTAGTTGCGGGAATAGATGTAGGGTCTACGTCAACAAAAGCTTTTCTCATAAACGGGTTGGAAACTTTTCATTTAATTCGGCCTACCGGATGGAGTCCTCGTGATACTGGTACGGCTATTTTGGAAGAGCTTCTCCAAAGATCCGGTTTTAGCAAAGATCAGCTGCAAAAGATTGTCGTTACTGGATATGGCCGGGTCTCCCTTACCTTTGCGGATAAATCCGTGACGGAAATTAGCTGTCATGCCCGGGGAGCCGCTTATCTGGTACCTGGTCTTGATACAATCATTGATATCGGAGGTCAGGATAGTAAAGTGATTAAGGTAAATAGTTCCGGTCAGGTACTGGACTTTTTTATGAACGATAAATGTGCCGCTGGGACCGGACGTTTTTTGCAGGTTATGGCTCATGCTTTAGGATTAGATGTCTCCGATTTGGGCAACCTTCCACCCGTTAAACCGGTAACCATCAGCAATATGTGTACTGTCTTTGCCGAATCAGAGGTGATCGGGCTTCTCGCCCAGGGTGCTGCAAAAGAGTCAATTGTCTCTGGTTTACATCTGGCTATTGCCAAGAGAATTTCATCCATGGTGCATAAATTCGGAAATAGCAATAAGATTGTCTTTACCGGAGGGGTAGCACTTAACCAGGGAGTACAGCGGAGTTTGGAGCAAGAATTGGGGATGAAGGTATATGTACCGGAAAAATGCCAGTTAGCCGGAGCATTGGGCGCAGCACTGATCGCACAGGATTTAGCTTTGAAAAATTAGACTTAGGGGAAATAGCTATAAAAAGGCAACCATTAACACCTAACAAATAGATGGCAGGGAAGCTAAAAGCTGGCAGGTAAATATTCCTGTCAGCTTTTTGTTTACGTAGGATTTAGTGTTTTACAAAGACTACATTAATGGCTTTTACCAGGGCATGGACTTTCTCACCTTCAGAGAAACCGGCATCTTCTAAACTGTCTCGCGTCATCACGGACGTGAGTCTGGGTGTATCACCAGTTCAGGTGCCTACTCACATAGTTACTTGAGCCATGATCTCATCAGTTTTAATGTTTTCAATTTCGCCAATGATATTATTGCGTACTCCAGCATCCAAGATAATTCACCTCCCTGAAAGATATCTTACTTAGTTAATTATTCCTAAAATGTCCCAGACTTATTCTTTTAGTTGATTTGAAAACTAATCTTTTGATTAAATAACATACTAAGTGGGATCCAATTTTTATTGTCAGAGCTTCCAGCATAAAACGTTTGTTTAAAGAGCAAGTTGAATATGTCACAATTAAGGGTAGTTCCTCATAATCTAAATTAAAGTAATACAAAATTGGACAAATTGGGCTTCCATAAATCTGAGAGAGTCGACCAGCCGGTACTGCTTAGCTGGCCTCAAATAATGCACTGCAATTGTTTGATGGGGGATGTGGAAGTTTCCTTTTGGGAAAGGGGGGGACGATTTGAGTAAAATGTTTTATAAGAGCCTGCTCCTGTTGATATTGATTTTGACATTTAGTATTTTCTTTACAATATTGGCATCTTCAAAAACAGAAGTTCCGGAAAAAGATACATATTCAGGTCTAGAAACTAGCTACATTGTTAAGCCGGGAGATTGTTTGTGGAAAATATCAAAAAGGTTTGGAATATCGATAGAGGAACTAACAACCATTAATAATATTGCAAATCCAAGTATAATATATCCGGGGCAAGTATTAGTCTTTTCTAAAAATGGTGAAACCGGTTCTAAAAATTTTGAGCCAGGTATTATACTCACATTTGATGATCATAGTATTGACAACTGGTATTCCGCACGGGATTTATTTAAAAAATACCATGCTAAGGTTACCTTCTTTGTGGATCATTTTGATAAACTAGATGCAAATAGCATATCTAAACTAAAAGATTTAAAACAGGATGGTCATGAAATCGGATGCCATGGTTTTCGCCACCTTAATGCGGTACAGTATATTGCAAAGCATTCGGTAGAGGAATATATTCAGAAAGAAATTAATCCGGCTATCAAAAATATGAAAGACAAGGGATTTGAGCCAACCAGTTTTGCTTATCCGTATGGTGCCAGATCGGAAACTCTTGATTCAGTCCTATTAGAATATTTTGATGTAATTAGGGGCACTGCCTATGTTAACAAAGACCAAAATATTAAATCTCTTAATAAAGTCTATCTCGATAATAAAAACGAAAGCATTGTCTATGCTGTAAGTATTGATAATATTACCGGCAAAGAAGTAACAACTATTTTAGATGGATTGAAACGGGCAAAAAAGAATAGCGAAATTATTTTATTTTACGCCCATGACATTTCTATTGATGCTCATGAAGCATATAATACGGACTTTGACACCTTAGAGGCAGTTCTTTCATATGCTTTCAATCATGGATTAAGGTTTTATACATGTTCCGAGGTTAATGGGTCTTCCCTGAGATAGGGTTTAGTTAGGAAATATATTGGAGAAAATAAAGAGGTAACTATTACAGCGAAGTCGAATTTTATGATAAATATGATAAAAAATTAATATGCCAGGATAAGTACTAATAGGGGGTAGAGATATAATATAAGGAGGAAAAACATGAAGATAAAAATAATGCAAAAAGCAAAGTCAGAATTAGGCAAATATCAAGGCAAAATTTTTCGAATATATAGCACTGGCATCGGTTGAGGCGGGCCCCGATTGTCTATGGCTCTGGACGAGTCCAAAGAAACAGATATAGTGATGGAAGAAGAGGGTGTAACCTTTGTGGTTGATAAGCAATTAGCAGCTATTCTTCCTATGGTTTTTATAGGGTATGCAAACCACTTGGGTGATGAAGACTTTTTTGTGGAAGCGATAAAATGCTGATTTAAAATAGTGAATAAGTATATATCCCCCTTGAAACGGGGGATTATTGTTACCAAGACTGCTCTGGATAATTTGAGTATCAGGTAACTTGATAATCGTAATAATCCCCTCGGGAAAAGTCAGGTTCAAAACCGGCACCTTTGATCCTCTGTGCCAAACAATGCCTGCATTCTGCCGCCTCTTCTCCGGTGCAAATTTTATTATCATAGAGAGCATAGTCTTTCCGGACACTAATGGGGGAGAGATTAGGCATCACTACATTTGCCCCGGCCAGCAGTCCCTTTTCCCTCCCCGACGGATCAATAGTACCTAGGGCAGTTGTCGCCGGTATCAATGCCTTGGGCAAAAGCACCCGGGTAAGAGCAATCATTAAAAGGGTCATCTCCACAGTACCCCCGATTTCCTGGGAGAAAACTGTCTCAGCATGAGGAATGAAGGGCCCAATTCCCACCATATGAGGATCCAACTCTTTTAAAAGCAGCAGATCCTCCACCAGATGTTCTCTTGTTTGATAAGGGGAACCCACCATAAAGCCTGCTCCCACCTGAAAACCGATTTCCTTTAAATTATATAGGCATTCTATACGTTTTTTCAGACTCATCTCTCTCGGGTGGAGTTTTTTATAGTGTTCCTCATTGATTGTTTCATGACGGAGGAGATACCTGTCCGCACCGGCAGAAAAATATTTCCTATATGTTTCAGGGGATTTTTCCCCAATTGAAAGGGTAATGGCACAGTCGGGAAATCTATTCCGCAAAGTATAAATTATCTCGACCAATCTATCATCGGTATAGTAGGGATCCTCCCCGCTCTGAAGGACAAAGGTTCTGAAACCCAGTTCATGCCCCTTGATACAGCAGTTTAAAATCTCCTCTTTATTTAACCTATAGCGGTGTATTTTTTGGTTGCTTCGCCTAATGCCGCAATAGTAGCAATCATTTTTGCAGTAATTACTAAACTCGATTAGTCCCCGGAAATATACTTTCTTGCCATAATATTCTTCTCTAATTTTATGGGCTTTATCAAACACTTCCTTCAATCTGATGTTTGGGGAATTTATATTTGCAGAATCTGTCTTGGTAGTACATTCCTGAATCAAGTCCAATAACTCATTTTTATTCATGAAGCCATGCTCTCCCTTGCTCCTGAATTTTTAAAAAATCTCTATGCATCTTGCTAAAATGCCATTTAAGTATGCCAAGAGTACTCCATAGTTAGTGATGGGAATGCCTAAGTCTCGGCACCTTAACAGGCGGGTACTGACAGTTTTTTTATTAAGCATACATGCTCCGCAGTGAATAACCAGATCAAAATCTGCCAGGTTTTTCGGAAAGTCATGACCACCATAAAAAGTAAAACTCATATCCTTACCGGTATACTTTTTTATCAGGGCAGGAATTTTTACCCGGCCAATATCCTCGTGGCTATGGTTGTGAGTACAGCCTTCAGCAATAAGTATTTTAGCCTGTTCCGATAAGGATTTGAGCCTTTCAACTCCCTGAATAAATAGATCCAGATCTCCCTTCTGCCTGGCAAAAAGCATAGAAAAAGAGGTAAGAGGAATTTCCCGGGGTACAATTTCATTGACAAGGGAAAAAACTTGGGAGTCAGTTACTACCAAATCAACCTTTCTTAAATCGTACAGAGCATTTGAAAGCTCTGTTTCCCTGGTCACATAGCACTTTATCCCATGGTCCAAACAATCCCTGATCAACTGCACCTGGGGGAGAATCAGCCTGCCCTTAGGTGCTTCCCCATCGATAGGAACCACCAGCAGCACAGTACTGTTTTTGGGCAGTAAATCCCCAATCAATGTTTCATCTTTTTTTTCTAATTTGTCTAATTTGTTTAATACCTGCACTATTTTTTCTTTTAATTTTTCGATTGATTTTTCATCGGTATGGGCAGTAAAGACGGCATCATGATATCTGTCAGCAAATATTTTCCTAACATCATCAGATACCTTATCATTCTTGGTAAAAACTAAAATATGAGGTATTAGCCTGGCTTCAAATTGGACAAGACATTTTTCATATGCATCTTGGGCATCTTGATCAAAGGAGGTAATATCCGCCAGATAGAGGGCTAAATCCGTCCGATCCAATATTCCCTTGGTTTTTTCAATTCTCAAAGCACCTACATCACTGATATCATTTAACCCTGCCGTATCAATCAGAGCAATGGGCCCATAAGGGATCAGTTCCATTGCCTTAATCACTGGGTCGGTGGTAGTGCCTTTATGTTCGGACACAATCACCGCCTCCTGCCCTAATATTGCATTAAAAAGGGCGGACTTTCCTACATTGGTATCACCAAAAATTGCGACATGACGTCTTGAGGCAATAGGCGTTTGCTCCATGAAAATTCCCCCTCCAGCACTTCAGAGTTTAGTTTCAAAATTTTAGATAAAGAGATCCCTTTCCCCGTGTTTCAGCCGTACGATATTATCTGCGACTAATTGTCTGATTTTTTCATTTTCAATCTTGGGTATTTCTCTTTGAATCAGGTTTTCTGCCTTTTCTTTAAACATATCATCACCGTAATCCAGCATGTATTCGCATAAAGTCATCAGAGCATTAGGGTGGCAGACATTTTTGATATTACCTGACTTGGCCAGTGACATAAAGCGGTCGCCTGTCCGGCCTTTTCGGTAGCAGGCAGTACAAAAACTGGGTACCAGCCCCTCATCCATGAGCCAACTGAGAATATCCATTGCATTTCTATCATCTGCCACCTGGAACTGGGCACTGTTATGTTCCCGGGCGGTATAACCACCTACCTCTACCGTTGAACCCGCACTCACTTGGGAAATCCCGATCTTAATCAGTTCCTTCCGCATTTGGGCAGTTTCCCGGGTAGAAATAATCATCCCGGTAAAGGGCACCGCCAGGCGAATAATGGCGACAAGTTTTTTAAAGGTTTCATCATCAACCAGATATTTAAAAGCTGATAAGTCGGCACCTTCTGCCTGGCAAAGCCGGGGTACGGAGATAGTATGGAATCCTACACCAAACTCTTTTTCTAAATGTTCATTGTGGAGCATCAGCCCTAAAACTTCAAAGTAGGGATCATATAACCCGAAGAGCACACCACCTCCAACATCATCTATTCCTCCCTCCATAGCACGATCAAAGGCGGTTAGGTGATACTCGTAATTCTTCTTTGGCCCGGATAGGTGCACCTCTTCATAAGTAGGCTGATGATAAGTTTCCTGGAATAATATATAGGTTCCGATCCCAACCTCTTTTAACTTGCGGTAATTTTCCACGGTAGTGGCGGCAATATTTACATTGACCCGGCGAATTTCTCCCTTCTCCAGTTTCATTTCATAAATTGTATGAATACAATCCAATATATAATCAATACTGCAATGTACCGGGTCTTCTCCTGCCTCTAGGGCCAAGCGTTTATGCCCCATTCTTTCTAATATTTTTACTTCCTCGCGGATTTCGTTCATGCTTAGGCGGCGCCGGGGGAAATCATGATCACATCTGTAACCGCAGTATTTACAACGGTTCACACAATAATCACTTACATAAAGGGGGGCAAACATCACAATCCGGTTTCCATAAATATGTTCTTTTATTTTTCCCGCGATATGAAAGATTCGTTCAATGTGTTCCTCTTTTTCCGTCATGAGGAGTGATGCAACTTCATGATGGGTCAGCCCTTGAAAAGCTTCGGCTTTATCCAGGATGGCAGTAACTTCCTGATCAGTTGATTCTTTGGCTTCTTCCAATAGACTTTCGATGTACTCCTTATTAATAAACATGCTCTCGCTCCCCTTATTTTTATTTTTGGATAAATCTTTACAGCTTTATGCTTCTCTATACTTCTTTTTTAGATATAGCTGTTTTCACGTAGACATTAGGAATATTACCCAGCTTCCCTGTTAAACTGTTAATCTCGTTCATTTCTCCTACTACCGTAAGGGAAATGACCGCTATTTTTTCTTGTTCAAAGGGAATTCCCATGCGTCCTTTGACAATACCTTTAAATGATGAAACCAAGCTGTTAAACTCCTCCTGTGTCTGTCCCGGTTCTTCTAAAATGGCACTGATTACCGCAATTTTTTTCATTAAATCACCTCCATAGAACATCCCCAATAAAACATTCCAATAAAAAATCGCACCTTCCCTATGAAAAGTGCGAATTATAAACATAACTTTAATTATGCCAAATTAAAGCCATTCTCATCCATATATCCGTCACCTTTCAAATTAGAGATTACTCTCTTTTTCGTCAGGAATAGGTTTTGAAGAACATCCAGGAAAAGATTGCTCTATTTCCGGATGAACTGAGGAGTATTTAGTTATTTAAACTCTACCATATGATTACTATTATTTCAATCATAAATATTACTTATTAATTAGAGGCGATAATATTATTCCCGCAAAGTGGCTGTACGTCCGTTTGGTAGGAGGATGGTGAATTCTGAACCGGCACCGGGTTTGCTTTTAACTTTAATTTTTCCCTGATGTCCCAAAATAATAATTTTAGCAATGGCCAGACCCAGGCCGTGACCGCCTTTTTCTTTGGTGCGAGATTGTTCAGACCGATAAAATCTGTCGAAAATGTGTTCCAATTCTTCCTTGGTCATACCAATCCCGCTATCTTTTATGCTAATCGCAATAAAATCCTCTTCATGGCCCAAGGTAACGGTGATTTCTCCTCCTGGTGGGGTATACTTCAGAGCATTATCGATAAAAATCCTGATGGCCTGCTTGATGCGGTGCTTATCAGCGTATAATCTTTCTTCACTTTCCATATGAAAAGATATTTTATGAGAACTGTCGATCATATGGGTTTCCCGGGAGATTTCATGAAGGACTTCTGTCAGACTGAAGTCTTCTTTTTGTAAGACAAAGGTTTCCTTATCATGGCGGGCCAGGAATAATAATTTGTCAATCAGCTCTTTCATGTTCTCTGACTCATTTTTTATGGCATCGATGGATTCCTGAAGGACTTCCTTGTCATTTTTTCCCCAGCGATCCAGCATGTTGGTATAACCTTGAATGACCGCGATTGGCGTCCTTAATTCATGGGAAGCATCGGAGACAAATTGTTTTTGCCGGTTATAATTATCTTCGATGCGGTTCATCATTTCGTTAAAGGTCAGGGCCAGCTCTTTCAGTTCATTCTTGGCACCGCTGACGTTTAATCTTAAATTCAGGTTTTTGGCAGAGATGTCTTTTACGATTTGAGTCATTTCTTTAATAGGCAGGAAAAATCCCCGGCCGATAAAGGAGATAGATATAAGGGAAAAAAATATCACAACGGCGAAAACTACCAGAATAATTTTAGCAAGATAGAGAATGTCCCATATTTCCTCACCAATGTCTGAATAGCCTACAATATTGACAGGGAGTGGTGAACGAAAGGAATCTATGAGATTCATAAAACTCATGAAACTTATTAAACCTTGAGAACCAAACCTGCTACTATTGATGGCCAGATAGACGGTATCTTTTGTGCGGACAACACCAACCAGGTCTTGATAGCCGTACTTTGCCAACTCCGGGTCAGTTGCTAGGAGCAGATTCTTATTTTCGTCGTAAATTAGGAGAGGTAAGCCCTGCTCCAGAGAATATTTTTTGATTAGAGACTGCAGGCCCTGATTTTTCCCGATGTACTCAATATCCCCAATAAACTCCAAATTAGCAGGAGTAAGCTCTGTCTCTAAAAATTTTCCCAAAGCGGCATAATCCTTGGAAACAGCACCATAGATTTTTAATCCCCCAAATACCAGGAGCACGCCCAGTGCAGCCAAAAGCATGGCTCTGAGGAATATTCTCAGATAGCTTAATGACAACCGAAAACGAATGGAGAACTCCAGATTTTCCAAAACCGTTTTGTGTAAAAATTTGATTAATTCAAAGGGTAGATAAATGATTTTTAATATATTCCTATTTTTCATGGTTTTTAAACATATATCCAACACCGCGCACGGTATGGATAAATGAAACGTTAAATTTCTGGTCTATTTTGTTACGCAAATAGCGAATATAAACATCGGTGATATTGGTATCACCCATATATTCATATCCCCACACGTAGTCTAAGATTTTATCTCGGGACAGCACAATCCCCTTATTCTCCATTAAATATTTTAAGAGTTCAAATTCCGTTTTGGAAAGGGCAATTTCTTCTTTTTGAAAAGTAACTCGGTACTCATCTTTAAAGAGGGTGAGGTCTCCCGCGCAAATGATCTCTTTATGCGGCGTGTCTTTTTCCTTCCGTTTTAAAACAACTCTGATTCGTGCTAGTAATTCCTCGATAGCAAAAGGCTTGGTCATATAGTCATCTGCCCCGCTATCCAGACCCATGACCTTGTCGGTGACATCATCCTTGGCTGTAAGCATGATGATCGGGACATCCGAATCCCGGCGCACCCGCCGGCAAATCTCGATGCCGCTTAACCCGGGGAGCATCAAATCGAGGATAATTAAATCAGCCTGCCCCGAGGCTGCTCTTTCATAACCCTTTCTGCCGTCATGAATCACTTCTACCTCATATCCTTCATGAGACAGCTCTAGTTCCAGAAATCGAGCAATTTTTACTTCGTCCTCAATTACCAGAATTTTGGTTTTCATACGTTACTCCTCCATCCGCGGAAACCAAAAAATTTTCTGCTTTTATTATAACGCAACAGCAGAAAATTTTCCGGTTGTAGAAGAATTTTCTTACATTTGTGCGTTAACCCCTTGTTATAAATGCAAATGAACCTGCCAACAATACAGGTTCATTTATATCATGTGCCTGAGAAAAAACGCTCTGATTACTCGACGATGATTTCGTTCTCCCCATTATTTTGATCTTTTTTTTCGGCAGGCTCTTGATTTTTTGTTTCTGTCGCAGTTTTTTCATTCATTTTTTCTGTTGCTGTTTTGACCTTATTACCTAAATCATCCATAATTTTGTTAATGTCGATAGTTTGGCCGGCACTTTTTCTGATTCGGATTTTGTAGCCCATGAGGTAGAGGACTCCGACCAGAATTAGATAAAGCCAGAAGATGGGCATGGTGATCAGGACACCGAGCACCAGGATAATTATGGGGATATTTAAGTAGGTTTCTTTATTTTTTTCAATGATAAATCGGGTGACAGAACCTTTATAGAACAGCCTTTTCATCGTTGCTCCAAAAGAAGAATTTTTGGAATGGGGGCAGTGCTGGGAGCGGCGTGGCTGATTTTTTTCAAACTCAATAATGGCTTCAAGCAAATCCCCGTTATGTTTTTCCAGAAGCTCTTTCGCTTCCTGATAGCTGCAGTTGGTTCTTTTGCGCATTTCGTCAATAAGTTCAATAGTAATATTCATGCACTTAAACTCCTTTCTTTCTTTGTTTGCTATGCTCTTATTATAGCCGGGCATAATTAGAGTAGTTTTAATGAAAAATTAAAATTTGATGAGAAAATGGGATTAAGGATTAACAAAAGAGGCTGATTTTCAGCCTCTTTTGTAAAAAGGGGGTTATGGATATGATGACAATCTTTTCAGGTGGCAATCTTAATGGCTATTTTTCATCAACAAATAAGGTTCCATGCTTCTTCGGTTTCTTCTGCTTCCTAGTACTTTTGTATCCTTAATAATCATTAAAACTAACAGCATGATGCCTACATAGCCATTTACCACGTAAATGAAATTTACTAATTGGTCAAAAGGTACTTTTAAGCCGATAATGGTTCCAATTAAGGCGAGTATTACCGTAACAATTTTAAATTTACTGCTTTTTTCGTCAGCTACCCGGGCACTTACTGTCCAAAGAAGAGGCACGGAAGCAGTAGTAATTCCTACTATTACCAAGAGAGAAAATATAATGGCTAAAGTGGGATGGATAGTCCCGGCCAATATTAAAGAAGGTATCATCGATCCTGCCACCTGCTCCACATTGGCCATCAATCCCAAAGCGATAAATATTACCGCCAGGGAAAATCCCAATGCTCCCCAAATTGCTCCCCAAACAGCATTTTTTTTGCTTTTGGTTTCCGCACCAATTGAAGACATGAACGTGGCAAGCCAAAGCATACAAAATCCTACATAGGATCCGGCAGCAAAGAGCCAATTGGTGGAGGCTTTTAGTAAACCCATTCTGGGAATTATTCTGCTGACTGTTTGTAATCCTTCCGGATTTATTAAAATGGCGGCTATACCTAGGGAAATGGACATTACTGCAATGATCGGTCCGATGCTGCCAATGACTTCTATAATTCTATTTAAACCTAAAATAACTATAATTACTGTCAGAGTGGCTATCCCAATACCGCCTACATAACTGGACAACCCGTATTGTTGTTGCAAAGTAGCGGCTGCGCCGCCGATCATTACGATAAATGACATATATATAAAGATAACGGAAAAATAATCATAAAATGTGCCAATGGTTTCACCGCAATAATAGGTGAAGATATCTTTTCTTCTGGGAAACTTATTTCGGTTCCCAGCCAAAATAAAGCTAGTACCCACATAGAGAAATAAAAGAAATACAACAAATGCTCCTAAAATACCCATAAAACCATAAGCTACAAAATACTGCATAATTTCTTGTCCGGTAGCAAATCCGGAGCCAGCTAAAAATGCAATAAAAGCTCCTGCGTAAGTTATAATTTGCTTTACATTAATTTTTTGTCCTTCCATGGTTTTGTCCCCCTCCCATCTAATGTTTTTGCTCTTTAGGTTTTCGTTCTGATGGTATAATTATATCCCATGATGTAATATCAGTAAAGTACTTTTGAAAAACAATTTGTATTTAAGTAATGATCATACGAGGTACTTGTGAAATACGGTATGTATTTCAGTATATTATTACATAAACTTATAACCTTTGTTTTACACCAAACACAAGAAATGGCCGCAATCTTCTTGATATAAAGAGATAGCGGCCATAGTGTTTTGTCAAAAAATATGTTGTAGTGTAAAAACGTTGACAGCACCTCCAATCAAAGATAGCATAAGATTAAGGATGTTAATTTGGTGCCAAGGGATGAAGGAGCATGATGAAGTGAATTCTAAGAGATTATTCCGTCTAATATTATATTTACTGCTTCTTCTGGGAGTTGTTTTTTCCCTGTTGGCACCACATTTTTCTCAATTGATTGAGTCATGTTATTCTACGAAATTATATTATTGGATCATGCGGCATTATGGTCTGTTCACGGGACTATTCCCGTTTTCTTTGGCAGAGTTTACAGTTGTGGGGATAATAGCGGTTGGGATATATCAGGCTGGCAGGGCAATGATAATGTTTAATAAGAACAGAAAGGATTTTATCAAAGAACTGCCCAAAAAGGGTGTTAAGATGGTCCTCGTGCTAGTTTTTCTTTATCTGGGTTTCAACCTTATGTGGGGGCTAAACTATAGCCGAATGACCTTTGCCGAAATATCCGGCTTGGCGGTAGAGTCTTCTTCGATAGATGAACTTGCAGATTTGGCATGGGATTTAACCCATCGGGCAAATGATCTCCGGGATCAAGTACCTGAAGACGACCGGGATGTAATGACTCTTCCCGATGATATAAGAGACATGTTTCACCGGGCACATTTGGGATACGAGAGGGCATCGGAAATCTACCCGGAACTAAGGGGACGATATGGCAGGCCTAAGGGGGTCATGCTTTCTCACTTTTGGTCTTATACTGGTATCAGCGGAATATATTTTCCCTTTACCGCGGAGGCCAATGTAAATACCAGTATGCCTCATCTTATGCTTCCGGCTACAACTGCCCATGAAATGGCGCACCAACGGGGCTTTGCCAGGGAAGACGAGGCTAGTTATATTGCCTACTTGACATGTACATTACACCCGGACACTGATTTCCAATATTCCGGAGTTGTTTTTGCGCTGACGTATACAATGAATACGCTTCGCAAGTTTGACCCGGAAACCTGGCGTGAGATTAGAATGCAGTACTGTGAAGGGGTCAACCGTGATTTTGCGAATTGGCAAGATTACATTAAGCGTTATGAGGGGCCTGTGAAGCGGTTCTCAACCAGAGTGAACAACACCTATCTGAAAGCCAATAGACAAGAGGAAGGAGTGCACAGTTACGGCAGGATGGTTGACTTATTGTTGGCGGAATATCGGGTTAGGAATCTTAACTGAGCCAGGTGCTGTAAAAAGGACTAGGGACAGGAGTAAAGTTGTTATTAATAATTGTAACAAATATAAACAGCCACTTAAGCACTTTAATATTAGCTTAGTGGCTGTTTTAGATAAAGCTATTATTTGGGCCTAGATTTTTAATGTTGAGGTGGATTCTGAGGTTCATTAAAAGAAGGAGGCTGTGGATTATTTAACCCGGTTCCCACATAATTTCCTGGTGTCGACAAGTTAAAGTATAATCGGGCGTCCTTATCAACACCCCAATCTATATTTGATCCGGTATCCTGAATCTTTTGGAAGCATTCTCTAAACATTGTGTTGTGGGCTTCTTCTCTGTTAAGCAAGAAATCGATCATTTGGCGGACATGTCTATCATTGATCTGGCGATGTAGGTATTCATAGACTACTTTGGCTCTTTGTTCAGCAGCAATATTTGATAATAAATCAGCAACAAGATCACCGGTAACATTTACATAGGCCGCAGTCCATAGTTGACCTGAAGCATTTGTCAGCATAGGGTTTAGTCCAGTCAAAACATGGGATTCGATATTTCCCACGGAGGCTGCCGGAGCTTGTAGATCATGGCCGTTTAGCAAATTAACTGCTGTACTGACCATTTCTAAATGACTTAATTCTTCAGCAATTATATCCATAAAGATATCCTTAATTGCCGGATCCTTGATCCGAGTAGACTGAGAAAAGTACTGCATAGCTGCTTTTAATTCACCTTGCGGGCCGCCAATCTGTTCTTGGAGCATAGCAGCATATGTGGGGTTTGGGCGTTCAACTTTTACTATGTCTAAAAGTTGTTTTTCATGTTTAAACAAATTTAACTACCTCCTATTAAGAATATTTCGGGTTTAACTTTCCCTAGGAAAAAGAATAATATTCGGAACTGACACGGGGAACTGCGATTCTAAGAAGATGAAAAAACGCCGGGAAACATTACAGGATCCCGTCCACCTTTTAAAAATTATTACTACTATAAAAGGTAGAAAACTAAAATAGTTATAAAGCTAAAATAATTTCCATGTATTGGAGGAATAATGCTATTTCTCGTGGAATTAATCCGCGGGACTTTTTTATTTTTAATGGAGCATTTACATTATGTTTCTGAATAATATGTAATAGTTTAAGTTAAATCGACAAATGTGTGCTCTATCGGACTGCGGTGCTATAGCCCCATTGGTAAGAGGGATATCTAGAAAAGGGGAGGGATGCAGCAGATAATGAAAAAAATAATAGTGATTACGGGAATTATTTTCATAAGTTTTTGCCTGTTACTGCTGACCAAGCTGCCTATTCTTGGGCTGGATAAACCGGAGTTTTGTGGTGGATGCCATGTTATGGACGGACAGGTGGAAACTTATTTACATTCAACCCACCGTTTGGGGGCGAATTGCGGGGATTGTCATATCCCCCACAGTCTGGCTCCCGGGGCTATGTATAAGGCTTATACCGGAACCAAAGACGTGATTGGGGTTATCTTAGATCATGATCCTTATCATATCCGGGCATCGGAAACCGGTAAGGAAATTATTCAGAAAAATTGTCTACGATGTCACGGTGATTTCCTAGGGGAAATAGGTGATACCAGAAAAGATGGAGGAAAGTACTGTTTTGATTGCCACCGCAGTACTCCTCATATGAAATGATAAAGGGGGAAATCTTTTTTGGATAAAAAAAATTTATTGGAAAAATATTTAGGTCTATCGATATTTGCGGGGGCAGTTTTCCTAGTACTCATTTCCTTCGGAATATTTTCTTTTTTATCCCATAACAAGGAACTTCAAAGAGAGACTATTGGGGAGATTGGTTCCAAGGAAGCAGATCCCGCCGTTTGGGGCAGGTATTATCCCTTACACTATCAAACCTATTTGCAAAATTTCGAGAGCACAGAAAAACCTTCTCATTTTGAGACTAAGCCTTATATGGAGAAAATCTATGCCGGAACAGGTTTTGCCGCGGAATTTAATGAGCCGCGAGGCCACGTATATACTATTGAAGATATCTTGGCAATTGACTCAGCCAGGTATAAGACCGGGGCGGCATGTAACACTTGTAAGTCTTCTCAAATTCCCGAGATCATTGAAAAGTATGGGGATGATTATTACCAAATGGATTTTGCAGAAATTAACTCCCAATTAGAACATCCTATCGCTTGTCTGGACTGCCATGATCCCAAAACCATGGAATTAAGGATTACCCGTCCGGCTTTGGTGGAAGCTTTTGCTCGGCAGGGCAAGGATATAGAGAAGGCAACCAGGCAGGAGATGCGCTCTCTCGTATGCGCGCAATGCCATGTTACATATTACTTTGAAAAAGATACAAAAAAAGTTACCTTTCCCTGGGATAATGGGGTAAAGGCTGATGAAATTCTGGCATATTATGACGGAAAAGGTTTTACCGAATGGAATCATCCTGACTCTGGAACAGGTCTGGTAAAGGCGAGGCATGCAGAATATGAAACATTTATAGGCAGTACCCATGAGACAGCAGGAGTGGCCTGTGCCGACTGTCATATGCCTTATAAAAAAATAGGGAATACTAAGGTAAGTTCACACTACTGGACCATTCCTCTGAAAAATATTGAAGAAAGCTGCATGACTTGTCATAGGGAAGGCAGTGATTGGTTAACGTCACGGATTAAGGATACCCAGGAAAAAACAAAGGAAATTCAGGATATTGCCGGAAATGTAGTTGTAAAAGCTATAGAGGAAATAAAAACGGCCAGGGAAACCCAGGGGTCAGATGCCCAACTGCTTCAGGAAGCCCAAGAAATGCACCGTAAGGGACAGTGGTATTTGGACTATGTAATGGTGACCAACGGCTATGGCTTCCATAATCCAACGGACACCATGAACAATTTAGGAAAGGCTATTGATTACGCCCATCAAGCAATTCAATTAGCGAAGGACGCCGCGAGTCGAACCGTCTCTGCGCTTCCCTGAAAGGAAAATGATACTTATTATGAAAATCACTGATTTAACACATTTTATTTATCCGGATATGCCGGTGTTTCCGGGAACCGAACAGCCTATTTTTGAAAAGGCAAATACATTGGAAAAAGAAGGTTTTCTGGAAGCGAAAATCACAATGTACTCTCATACGGGAACACATATAGATGCTCCTGCACATATGTTAAGTAACGGTCCTTGTTTAGAGCATTTAGATATAAATCACTTTATTGGAAAAGCAGCTGTTCTCGATTTTTCTACCACCAGGGAGAAAATCATAAACATTCATGATTTAAGACCCTATGCGGAAAAGATAAAAAATGTTGAGTTTATTATCATCAAAACAGGATGGAGCAAATACTGGGGAGATCAAAAGTATTATGAAAAATTTCCTTCCTTGAGTGAGGAATCAGCCAAATGGCTGTCGGAATTTAATTTGAAGGGCGTAGGTATTGACGCCATTTCAATTGACAATATCAATTCAGCAACCTTTTCTATTCATAAAATATTACTGTCAAAGAACATCATAATTATTGAAAACCTGACTAACTTAGATTCTATCAGTAAGGAATACTTTATTTTAAGCATTTTGCCCCTTAAAAATAAAAATGCAGACGGCTCGCCGGTACGGGCAGTTTCCATAGAGTAGGTTATAAGAAATCGACGAGCTCTATGCCATTAGACACAAGCATTAGAAGGCGTGAAGATACTTCTAATGCTTTTTTCTGATTAACTAATCTTAGTATTAACCAAAGATGCTGCGGAGCCAGCTCATGATGGAGTCTAAAAGATTTTGGAAAAAGCTCTTATTTTCATTTAGAGTATCCTTGACAATATCAAGATTTCGACTAATATTGTCCAATTGTTTGGTGATGGTATCAATATTCAAATCCAGCTTACTGATTTTTTCCATTAATTTTAGAATTTGATCAATCTGCTCTTCGGAAAGATTGATCCCTAATTCCTGAGCAATATCCAGAATGACCTGGCGCATATCTTCCGGTGTTTTGATCTTTTGTTGGGTAATCTCTTTTTTTATCTTTTGGATTAGCTCCACGGCTTCATCTTTACCAATGTCTTGACTAATGTCTTTCGTGACAAAGAGCTCTTCGTTGGCTGTATCTTTAGCCTCCGCGGATAGTTTTTCCCCTGTGGCCTCTTCGAAAGCCAACATAATACCGGTGAGAGCGGTTGTTCCTGTAACCTTGAAAGGAGCAGCTACTGTGACCTGGGCATCCTTAACACCGGCTGTGACCATGGCGTTGGCGTACATTTCATTGGTGACCCATGAAACATTATGAGTCGTTACCTGCAAACCATCCCCCGTGGGTAATAATCTAACATAAGCCGAAGAAATCGCTTTCGTGCCGATTTTCTCCTTTGTGGCAATTCCTTTGAGATGCTTCTCTACGTCTTGAATGGATACTTCAATAATTTCCACTTCGCTTTCAGAGACACCGAATTTCTCCAGCATTTGTGTTCTTTGTGTAGCGGTCAAATCTGCACCTAAACTGACCGCTTCTGTTTTACCGGCGAGAACCGCCAGGGGTGCAATGCTAAGTAACAACATAATAACACCGAGTATCATAAGAATTTTTCTGTTATTTATGGACATTGTTTCACTCCTATCTGAAAAATTAGTTTTATGTTTCAAATACTATAGACTATCCTTGGTCTAAAAATGTTTCTCAAAATAAAAAGTTTCTATTCCTCGGATGCAGAGATATCCAGGGTTTTTTTACCTATCCTTTTTACGTAATCCTGCCAACGACAGGATAGCCAATACGGCGTATCCCACCTCCCAGGCAATCTGCAAAATATTCTTTAAGTAATGTCTGGTTTCTGTACTAGAGTCATGCCCGGAACAAAATTTACTATTTCTTCGTCCGTTAGTTTAGGAGAACATGTAGTAAATTAGAAATATTTTTTACAGAAGGAGATGCCAAATGAAAAAAACATTGAAAACCGGGATAATTGCCATAATGATACTTTTTATCATGACCAGTGCTGCAGCAGCAAAAGGGAATGGGAAAAGCAATGATATTCAGGTAAAGATCAATTTCTTTATGGAGTGGGGGGAAATTCACCAAAGTAGCCTGGAGTTTGAGAACAAAGAAAAACCCAGAATTGAGCAGGGAAGAGTACTCATTCCCCTAAGAAAGATATCCGATCACTTAGGGTTTGACGTAGTATTTAATGAAGAAACAAAGCAAATTAATTTGGCAGACAGCAATGGGAAAAAGATCTTATTAACTTTATTCAGCAAAAAAGCACTGGTCAACAACAAAACGGCAGAGTTGGATGTACCTGCTAAAGTGATTAACCAGATTACTTTTGTTCCTGTCAGATTTATCTCTGAGAATTTTGATCAGGCTGTGAAATGGGACTCGGCAACACGCACTGTTATGATTGATAATTTTACAATTTCTACACCTGAGTATCTTTTCAATCAAAAAACATTGGAATTGAGCAAGCGGGACGAATCGGGCGAAGGAAAACATAAGTTACTGGGGAAGATTGACATGGCAGTAGATTGGGTCTATATGAATGTAACAAAGACCAAGAACGGCAATGATGTTATCGTCATTAATAATAATACCGGGGCACCTCATTTGTTCTATGATATCTACACTATCTATGTTTCGGGAAACGAAATTATCGATCAAAGTGAGGTGGAACATATTTTATTTTCCGGGAAGTCGGTCATCAGTTCCGATGGAACAAAGGTTGTGATTGGCGATGGAAAAACAGCCAGAGTTTATGATGACAAAACGAGAAAGCTGCTATGTGAGTATGATCTCTCAAGTCTTTTTGAAGCTGAGAAAGATCCAAACCCATCTGGCGCATGGGAAAAATCATATGTGGTTCTAGGTTTTGGAGATAATTATATTTTGGTGAGAGATACATTTAAAATGCTCACCAAAATGGTTTATTTAGACACAAAGGAAATTGTGGATATTTATAAGGTGGTCCTGACAAAAGAGGAACTGGAAAAAGCGCTGATAGACGCGGGGCCTTTTGGCAGCGGTGACCGGTTAACATTTATTGAAGAAAAAGACGGAAAGTTGATTTTTAATAAATACTACGATGACGGATCATATACAAAAACAAAACAGGTAGAGTATAGTATAGATTCCAGAGGGGGGTCAGTACGAGGATACTCTTTATAAGATAATAAAAAGCTTCGTGTTTAGACACACGAGGCTTTTATAATTATCGAAACTTTAATAAAAGTTTAATCTATTGTGTGGAAAAACGAGACAGGTGAGACATCCCTTCTCCTGTAAATGCTGGAGATAATACCTAATACTGCGCTATTAAATACTAACTGGGAACCGCCGTAACTGATAAGAGGCAGGCTTACTCCGCTAATTGGGGCTAATCCTAAGTTCATTAAAATGTTCCACAAAAATTGAATCGCAAAAATAGTGGAAAAGCCCATTACCAACATCCGAGCGTAATTATCCTTTACCAATGTGGCGATACGTGTCATGCGGAAGATAAACAGACTCATCAACACAGCCAGACAAACTCCGGCAACCCAGCCGAAAGTAAAGGTAATATAAGAAAATATGAAATCGGTATGCAGTTCCGGAAGACGGGGTTGAGCTGCTAATCCTAGGCCAAACAGACCGGAATCCTTTATTAAATGACTTAACTGGATTTGCAGATAACCACTGCCAAAAGGATCCCGTTCAGGGTGTATAAATGACAACAGCCTGGCCAGCCGATAGGGGGCACTGACGGTTAACCCGACTAAAACTAATGAGAATAGGCCGGTTAATGATATAAAAAGTTTCGGTCTGGCTCCGGAAGCTATCATCAATGTCAAACATGTGACGGCGTAAATAATTGCGCCAGGTAAATACCCGGTGATTAAAATCAGGAAGGGGAGGAGTGATAGTACCAGCCCTTGACATAGTTTTTTCGGCTGACTCCAGTCCCATCTATTAAAAATTCCGGCTAAAGCAATAGAAAATAATATCGGGCTAATGCTAAAAGTATTTATTGCCAGCGGACCGATGCTAAGGTAGATCCGTTGACCATTGACTGGGATACCTAAAAACATTGTGAAAGCTAATAAGAATATAGTTCCCCCATAAATTATAACAGAGTATTTTTCCATCCTCCGATAATCGAAAAAGTAAAGTCCCACAAGTGCTGCTCCTCCGATCAAGGCAAAGACTAAGCTTTTGGAAAAAACGGAAGAGGAGAGGGATAAATTGTATTTCTCCAGAAAATACATGGCGGCAAGACCCATATTGATCAAAATATAGCTTAATAATAGGAGGTTCCAATCTGGTTTTGTCCGGTGAATCCTATTTAATTGCTGACCGACGCTATCGGCACTGCCCATTTGAGCAATGGCTTTATTGACTGCGGCATCTCCTGATAAACCTTCCTCACAGTATTCTTCTATAAGTTCATTCAGATGCGTCTCCAGTTCTAACTTAATTTCATGATGAACAGCGCGAAATTTGATTTGGGAGCAGACACTATTTATGTAAGCCTGGATTTTAGCATTATCAGTTATACCCATATAAAAGCCTCCCTTGTAAGTATTTGATCCACCGCGGAACGGAAGGTCTCCCACTCACGCTGTTTTTCTTTTAGGGCAGACGTACCTTTATTTGTGATCAAATAATATTTTCTTCGCCTGCTGCCTTCATTTCCCTCCCAGTAGGATGCAATCATCCCTTCAGCTTCTAATGAGTGTAGAATTGGATAAAGAGTTCCCTCCTTAAACATAAAAACTCCCTGGGATTCTTTCTCTAACTCTTTGATCATTTGGTAACCATACATAGATTCCCGCTGGAGCAAACTTAAAACCAAAATCACGGTACTTCCCTTTAAAAGTTCTTTATTAACTTTCAAGGCCATCCCCCTTCTCGATAGGTGTTAATACTATGCATCGTGTATCTATGTATAAGTATAGAAGGTTATTCCAAAATAATCAAGGTGTAATTTGGTGACTTATGGGTTTTCCGGGAAGTCCTTTTATTTTACCATAAAATATTAGAACCAATTATTACAATGGAGTGAAATGGAATTTAATTGTCAAATAACATTAAAAATACTTTTCCTGGTGGTGAGATGACAGTGTTTCTTTAAATTTATCCGTTCGCAGGTGAGAAATTATTGCAAACTGTTATTTAGTTGGTTGTATGTTTTAATAAAAATAGGTAATTTACTAATAGTTTTATATTATGGTATTAAGTGGTACAATAGAGTATGGAAGAAAACATTTAATCCCGTTGACTAGGGGGCAGAAGTAAATAATGTTTGACGATATTAAAGTAGCCCGGTATGAAATAGTACTGAAGGCTGGGAAAAACGGATTAATATTACCTTCATACAAAGGATCTACACTGCGGGGTGGATTTGGTGCAGCTTTTCAGCGGGTAGTTTGCTCTCAAAAGGATCAGCAATGCCATCGCTGTTTGTTAATGAATAATTGTCCTTATGCATATATTTTTGAAACAGCTCCTCCACCAGGGTCAAAGGCATTAAGAAATTATGAAAATATACCACGGCCTTTTGTTTTAGAGCCGCCTTTAGAAACTAAAACTTTTTATGGTCCCGGAGAAAGATTGACTTTTCAGCTTGTCTTGTTTGGTAAGGCAATAAATTATTTGCCATATTTTATAGTGGTATTTCGGGAACTGGGGAACATGGGTATGGGAAAGGGCCGGAGACCATTTTACATAGATGCTGTTAAAGCTATTAATATTCATACCGGGGATAGGACAACCATTTATGACGGAAATAATGAAATGGTCACGAACCTGGATGTGACTATTACCGGAAAAGAGCTTGGTGACAGTCAGGGATTAGACGACTTTCAGGATAAACCGAATCTACTTACTATTCGTTTTTTAACAATGTCCCGGTTGAAGTTTGCCCAAGAGTATGCCACTATTCCGGAGTTCCACGTGATTATCCGGAACTTGCTGCGCCGATTATCTTCTATTAGTTATTTTCATCACGGAATTGAGCCTCAGTTGGACTTTCCTGGATTAATAGAGAAAGCCCAATCAGAAGTTACACTTATTAAAAACGAAACCCGATGGGAGGATTGGGAAAGATATTCCTCCCGGCAGGATACTAAGATGAATTTAGGTGGAATTGTGGGACAAGCAGTTTATCAAGGCACCTGGGTTGAATTCTGGCCTCTTCTGAAGCTGGCTGAGCAGGTCCATGTAGGGAAAGGGGCTGTTTTTGGCCTGGGGAAGGTGGAAATTATTTTGGGTCATTAAATTCTTATGACTGGAAGATGGGATCAGAAAGGAATAAGACAAGCCTAGTGCTTGTCTTAAGGTTAGACCCCTTGTTATTGGGAAAAAACTAAAACAAAGTAATCTAATTTTTAGTATCTTTTTAATAAGACCTCTGGTATTATTCCCCCCCATATGAAAAATATGTATGTATAATTGGCGGCTATTTGGTTAAAAAATAATTACAAGAAATTTACTTAAAACTAAGTACTCTAAAGGGGTGAAATTTGCATGGAGGTTTTTGTTATACTTGTAGCTTGTTTTGTGACTATTTTTTTAGGCAAGTGCCTGTCCCGATCAATTAGTATTTTATTTAAAATAACTATTTGTTATAAGAAAACAAAGAAAGCGAGGTGATTAAGTGATACATTATACGGGTACTCCCCTCGTGGATGCGGGAGTTGCAGTTTTAGAAAACTATCTTGAAAAGCCATGTGAGGAGTTTAAAGAGCAAGACTTAGAAAAGGCATTTAATTGGCTAAAAACTACATATTCTCGTAAAGACATTAAGGGATATCTTACCGTGCATTTTCCCAACTCTGGTTGGTGTAATCCAACTATTCTTAAAGAGAAGAAAGAAAAATATATTGAAAAGGTATTAAGGTCATATAAAGAAAAGGCATTAAGTCCTCCGCGGACATGTGCCTTTTGTAATCAACCAGCGCATCTTTTAGCCGATAGACAGCATATTCCCTTATTGACAGGTGCAACTATATTAGTGTCGGCACCTTATGGCATAACGGGCTTACCGGTTTGTGGCTATTGCTTAAGTGCCATTCAGTTTTATCCGCTGGCTACTTTAAAGGTACAAGGTAAACCACTTTTTTGGTGGTCACCTGACCCCAATCTTACATACGAACTGGTAAAAAAATTTTTCTTACAGGTTAGAAAAATGATGTTAAATTCCTCAGATAAATTCCCTAACCTAGATTGGCCAAGAACAAGACTGCTTGAAACAGCACAATCTGTTATAGCTGAACTTAAAGGTACATATCATTTGACAGATTGTTTTGGTTATCATATGACCAATTATGGATCTGGCCCGGACTATCAAGAATATTATTTACCAAAATCTTTGTTGGATTTTTTGCGGGAAGTCCGAGTAAGTGAAAAAGAAGTCAGGGAAACTCATGCCTGGATAGTTGAAAGTCAATGGGAACGACGAACACGCAAAAAGGCAAACACCGATAAAAATCAAATTAATGAAACTGATGAAAGAACTGGAAGAAACTTTTATTATGAGGATTTAAGCAAGGCTTTTTCTTCGCGAGAGTGGGAAGAAGAGATTAAAAAAATTGTTAGAAAGTACTTTATATTTTGGGATAAGGAAAATTTCCATAAAAATTGTTTTGCTTTAGCGGAACTGTTTTTAAGAAAGGTGGGCGGCATGGATAAAAGAAGAATTGATATTATCAAACAGGTTGCAGATAAAATAACAAATGTGTTGATTTTGGGAAATAATGAAAAACGTTGGTTGCAGAATCTCTACATGAGAGAAATGAAATATAATGAATTTTTTAGATATTTAATTAAGGCGCAAAAAAGATTGTCCGAATTAAAAGACCCAATTCTTTTAGATGAAATAATTTTTATGCTAGATATTACTAATAAAGATGAGGTTTTACCGAGAGAGACCTGGCTAGTCAGAGACTTGTTATTGTTACGGATGTTAGAACAATTAGGTAAGCAAAATCAGGACATTATAAAGGAACTAGAACTCGATAATGAAACCGAGAGAGATACTGAGGATTAGAAAGGAGAAAGAATAAAATGAGTTTTGTTTCAGGATTATTATTAATTGACTGCCCGGCGTCGGCATTAAACAATTCAGGACAGGCTGAGGATGCCCGAACCGAAAATACTATTGCTGTAAAAAGAATTAATACTAAAGAAGGAAAGTATCCTTATGTTTCTGCTCAGGCATTTAGATACTGGTGGAGAGAAGCGTTAAAGAATGTTAGTGACTGGACCTCATCACCGATATTCAGAGAAGGAAAGATAGCATATACTGATGCTAATCCGATTTTGTATGCTGAAGATGATCTTTTTGGATATATGAGAGCGCCATCCAAAAAATCAGATGCAAAAAAGCAAAGGGAAGAACAAGAACTGTTAAAAAATGCGACAGAAGTAGAAGGAACGCTTACCAGGCAATCTCCTTTAAAAGTCAGTACATTGGTTTCTATTGCTCCCTTAAAGGAGGTAACATCCGATTTTGGTGTTATGGCACGACACGAGGGAGACCCAGTTCCCTTTGAACACGAATTTTATCGTACTACATTGAGTGGTTTATTTTCTGTAGATTTAGGTATGGCAGGTCGTTTCTATCATGTCAATAGAACAGGTTTTAAACATTTAGATGAGGTTCGCATAAATTTGGCAAAAGAACAAAAACTGAAAGCCTTTGATGACAATAAAGCATTTGAATTATCAATAGAAGATAGATGTAAGAGAATTGGTGCTTTAATGCAGGGGCTTAGTCAATTAGTTGGCGGCGCTAAGCAGTCTATCCATTATACTGATCTTCTTCCAAAATTTCTTATTCTTGCTGTAGCAAAGGGTGGTAACCATCTATTTTCAACTGTTGTGAGTGCTGATCCAAAAGGGTTACCTGTTATAAACACGGAAGCTTTGAAAGAAACGTGTAAGGTATATAAGGATGAATTAATTAGCGGTATTTATATCGGGTTACCTCAAGGTTATTTGGATCATCAAAGGCAGCAATTAATAGATGCTCTTCAAGAGATATCGGATTCAGAGAAATACAAAAAGAGAAAGACCTTTATCGGACATCCTAAGGAAGCCATTGACT
Source organism: Bacillota bacterium (assembly GCA_050952465.1). Classification (GTDB taxonomy): domain Bacteria; phylum Bacillota; class Dehalobacteriia; order Dehalobacteriales; family Dehalobacteriaceae; genus DUPU01. The sequence goes on from JBMNKZ010000008.1 coordinate 279,063, forward strand.
CTTTTGTTAAAGACTTAGGCGAGGAATGTCAGATATGGTTGAAGTAGCAAAAGTATTAAAAGTAAAATCAAGTGCTTTAACAACTTCATTTAGGTATCCGCACATTATGGTTGGGCGTCTGCCAACATTTGAGTTGCCTCCGCCTGCAACAATTTATGGTCATTTGTGTGGGGTAATAGGCGAATGGTTTAACCCCAGAGGCCTTCAATTCGCATATGTATTTACTCACCAAGGAATAGGAGAGGATATCGAGTTAGGTCAAATGTTGGAAGTAAACTATAATAAAAGGGATAAGAATCTTGGGGGATTACCAAGAAATGTTGAAGGCAGTCTTAATCCTCAAAAAAGAAGATTTCTTTTCAAGCCTCAAATGACGTTATATCTAAAAGGCCCGGAAGATCTTTTGCAGCAGTTTAAGGAATCCTTTTTATCACCGCGCTTTTCTTACATATTAGGAAGAAGCCAGGATTTAGCTACTTGTCATTCAGTAGAATGGGTGGAAATAAATGTTTCTGAGAAAGCATTTTATTCTCATACGATACTTCCTTGGTCATTAAGACCCTGGATATTTCCGGGGGAACCTGTATATATGCCTGAAACTATTAATTATCAAAAATTAAGAGAGCCAAAATTTAATAGATATCTTCAACTGGGACAAAGGCCATTAAGGGTGTTTGGAAATGGTAAGGAAGAAGATATTATTAGCAGGGAGCCTCTTGGAGAATTATTAGTTGATAATTCTGAAACTCAAATATTTTTTGATTGTGAATTGCCACGGGGGATTTGGTTTCACAATATTAGAGGAATTGATTAGTATGACAATTAATCAACTAAAATTGGACTTGATGGACTATTGGGCAAAGACACCGGTTCATTCAGGTGAACCGGGTTTGTCTTTGTTTCAACATACTGAGCAGGTCCTGGAACAAATGGGCCAATTAATAAAGATTTACCAACATGAAATTAATGAAATTAAAAGTATGGATTTGCCACGGGTTTTATTATATGCTGCTTTGCTTCATGACTTTGGCAAAGTGCATATTGATTTTCAAGAACAACTTAAGGGGAATTTGCATTTTGGATTGAGACATGAAATTCTTAGTCTTGCTTTTCTAAAGTACTTGGAGGTTCCGGAAACAGAATATGGGTATTTAGCTGCTGCGATAGCATTGCACCATAAGGAATGGAGAAAATTGGTTGATGGAACAATAAAAAGCCCTTCATATTATGTATCTCATTTTACATTTGATAAAATTTATCCTATATTTGAGCTTTCCAAAGGTTTGACACCAACAATTACGTCAAAATTAGTTGAGGTATTACAAAACTCTAAAGAAATTATTAATTTGTATTCAGGGATTAACATTCAACCATACACTGTAAGTGATAATGGTTTGTCTTTTGAAGAAAATATTTTTAAGGGTTTAGGCGGGATTGATCGGGTAATTTCCAGCTTTGAATCCGGGGGTGGTAGGGGAAGACCTGTTATTCTAAACAAGGACGTTATTTTTCAAGGAATTTTAGTCAGAGGTTTAACAATTATAGCTGATCACATTGCGAGTGCCGGGCCATCGATAAATGATAAGGGATTTGGTTCGATAGAAGAGCTGTTATTATCTTTAGGACTTACAGAAGAGCAACTATGGTACCATCAAAATACGATATTAGAAGCCAAGGGTAACCAAGTGTTAGTTGCTCCTACAGGTTTTGGCAAGACAGAATCAGCCTTGTTGTGGGCAGCTAAACAAAGAGCTGAGACTGGAAGCCGGGGCCGAGTTTATTTTTTGTTACCGGTTAGATCGAGTATGAATGCCATGTCTGATAGATTTAAGAAATATTTTGGTGAATTGTCAACTGCTTTAGTTCATGGAAAGAGCTTATGTAAGGCTTATGAGGATTTGATTGAAACTAATTACGAAAAAGATAAAGCTGTTGCCGAAGCAAGAATTAGGGAATCCTTATCGAGACTTAATTCAAAACCGTACAGGATTTGTAGCCCATATCAACTTATTAGAAGTTTTTTTGGCGGCAAGGGTAGTGAAGCAAATCTTTGCTCTGCGCTTGGTGCGCAGTTGGTTTTTGATGAGATACACGCCTATGACACTGAAGTAACGGGAATGGCCTTAGCAACTGCTCAATACTTGTGCAATATGATGAAGGCTAGGGTGCTATTTATGAGTGCCACAATTCCCAGTCACTTGCTCTTATTGATTAAAGGACTTTTCCCTGAATTGCAAAATCCCATCAAGGTAAGCAGTGAAGATCTAAAAAAGATTACAAGACATAAAATCGAATTAGTTGACAATCATATATTTTCATCCGATGTAATTAATAGTATCAAAGCAGATGCGGCGAGCAATTCTGTTCTAATTGTGGTCAATCAGGTTTCAAGAGCCATTCGTCTTTATGATATGTTAATAGAAAAAGGTATTAAGGAAGTTACCCTACTGCATAGCCGTTTTAATAGCAGAGACCGTTTACAAAAGGAAAGACTATTGAAACCGGAAAAAGGTAAAGTATTAATTGCTACTCAGGTTGTAGAGGTTTCTTTAGATATTGATTACGATGTTGGTTATTTTGAATTAGCTCCATTGGAAGCATTATTACAAAGATTTGGTAGAGTTAATAGAAAAGGGCAAAAAAGATTCTCTAGGATTATAGTATTAGAGAATTTTGAAACCAATAACCAAAAAGAATTTCTGCCATATGAGTGTGAACATCTTATACAGGTTAAGTCCGTATTACACCAATATTTAGGGGATTATCCTGACGGACATATTCGGGAGGATCTTATACAGGAAATATTAGATAAATCTTATCCGAACTCTTTAAAAGATCGTTTGGTAAGAGATCTAAATACAAAAATAGAGGAGTTTAACAGTGCATTTATTAAGGAATACCGGCCATTTGGTATAACCGATCAGACTAACGTAAAGATGTTACAGGAAAAATGGGATGAATTATTTGATGGATATGAGGTTTTACCGGTGAATCTTGTGAAAGAAGCTGAAAAAATGACTACTCATTTTGATGTGTTGCAATTATTGGTTCCTATTTATGGTAACCTGTTTTTCAGGCTAAAAAAGGAAGGTAAAATTATCTGGAATGAAAAATTGGAACAATTCATTATTATGTGTAATTATAACAATGATAAAGGTTTAGAAATATAGTGGTTATAGGGCGTTATATTTAGGGGGTATTTTATGAAAATTAATTTCCATGAACTTCAAAAACTAAAGCCAATTGCCTTAAAATCTCGTGTATTAGTTCAAAGCCAATATGATGAACTAAAAGGCACCAAACCTAGGGCGGAAGAAGAAACCGTGGCCTTAACAATTCTAACGATAAACAGGGTAAATAAAGCCATCCGGGAGGGACGATGGATATTTAAGGGGGATAGAAGAATTGAATTCCGAAGTTATTAAAAGAATTCAGGATATTAAGGATCCGGTGGAAAAACTGCTGCATTTTATGGCCGTTTTAAATAAAGAACTTAAGAAAAAAGATGTTTCAGTTAAACCAATTGTCGTAGGGGGAAGCGCCGTACTGGTATATTCGTTGGGAGGCCATTTAACACAAGATATAGACGTAATTATTTCTGACAGACACAGGCAATTGGTAAAAGATGTATTGTCCCAATTTGGTTTTGAGAATACTGCCGGGCAACGTCATTGGTATCACGAGGAATTGGATTTGGCACTGGAAATGCCCGGTGATATTTTGGCCGGATCGATGGACAAAGCTATTACTGTAGAAGTCGGAGATAGTGAAGTATATTTAATTGGTATTGAAGATATTTTAATTGACCGGTTATGTGCCGCAAAGCATTGGAAATATGATCGTGATGAGGCTCAAGCGATTTCTTTACTAAGTATTTATATGAATAAAATTGATTGGGATTATTTAGTAAAAAGAGCAAAGGAAGAAATGGTTCAGGATAAGCTGGAAGAAGCAAAGAAAAAGGCGGAGACTATTGTTCAAAAGTTAACTGACTAAAACCACATATGATTTGGAAATAATACTATTACCAAATTATGTATAGAGGTGAAAACCTTTGCATGTGGTGGTTTCTAATTTCGGCTCTTTCATAGGTAAAAAAAGTGAACGCCTAATAATTAAAGAAAATAAAGAAGTTGTTTTAGAAATTCCTTTTCACGATTTAGAGCAGATAACCATTGATACAATGGGTGCTTCTTTATCTATTGATGTGATTAAGGAATGTATGGAACATGGAGTTCAAATTAATTTTCTTTCTTCACAGGGCAGGCCTTTTGCCAAACTAAGTTCTCCTAACCTAACAGGAACCGTTATTACCCGACGTGAACAGATACTCGCGTATACTGATAAAAGAGGGGTAGAGCTTTCCAAATTATTTGTAGAAGGAAAAATAAAGAATCAAGTAAATACCTTAAAATATTTTGCTAAATATCGAAAGTCAGCAGGAATGGAAATATATAGCCAATTAGTCCAAGGAATAAATCGGATAGAAAACAACTTAAAAGAGCTCAAAGAAACAGAAGGAAATTGTATTGATGATGTGCGGGGGCAGTTGCTTTCTATAGAAGGCCGGGCGGCCAATGTTTATTGGGAAATGTTTAAAATACTAACGTGCGAAAAATTGGAGTTTCCGGGCAGAGAACACCGGGGAGCAACAGACCCTATTAATTCACTTTTGAATTATGGGTACGGAATTTTGGAGAGTCAAGTGTGGGGAGCAATAAACCTAGCCGGTCTGGAACCATTTGCCGGATTTATGCATGTTGATCGTCCCGGTAAGCCCAGTCTGGTCTTAGATATGATGGAGGAATTTCGGGCTTCAGTAGTAGATCGGGTAGTATTAGCAATGGTGAATAAAGGAATGGAAATTAAAATGGAAGAGGGCAAGCTGGAGACTACAACCCGCCGTGACTTTGCCAACCGAATAATGGAGAGAATGGATTCGGCAGAACGTTTTGAAGGGAAAAAATATAAAGTCCGCAGTATCATTCAGCGCCAGGCCCGCAGGATTGCCACCTTTTTACGGGGCGAAAACAAATATAAATGCTTTGTGGCTGGGTGGTAATCATGAAGACACTTGTTATTTACGATATTGAGGAAGATAAGGTTCGGAATAAAATTTTTGAGGCATGTAAGGATTATGGGTTGGAGCATATCCAGTATAGTTCCTTTTTCGGTGAATTGAATCATAACCGTCGAGAAGAACTTAGGCAGCGTTTGGTTAAAACCCTAGGTAAGAAACGAGGAAAGATTTCTCTTTTTCCTATATGTGATAAAGACCTGCGGTTGGCAAAACAAATTTTAGTAGAACCGGATTTTGATATTTATGTTGAAGCTTAGAGTTAGTGATATTAAGCAGTATGTATACTGCCCGCGGGTTTTGTACTTTACTTATGTTCTTCCGGTAGAAAAAAAGGTTACCCGTAAAATGACTTATGGTCAGGAATACCATGTCCAGTTGGACCGTTTGGAAAAAAGGCGAAAACTGAAAAGATATAACTTATCAGATGGAGAAAGGATATTTCATACCCACCTTTATTCACCAAGACTAGAACTCGAGGGAAAACTTGACCTTCATATTAAATCAGGCCATGAATTGTTTCCGGTAGAATTCAAAAATACCTATAGAGGGCCAGGGTTAAATCATAAATATCAGGTAACAGCTTATGCCATACTGTTGGAAGATATATATGGACAACCGGTACGCCAGGGATTTGTATATCAGATTCCCAACAACGAAATTTTTGAAATGGAAATTACGCCAAACATGAGACTGTACGTTAAAGAGATAATGGCAAAGATACGGCATCTTGTAAAAATGGAAGCAATGCCTAAACCGGCATTTCAAAAACAAAGATGTATAGATTGTGAATATAGGAATTTCTGTGGAGATGTGAATTAGCAATGTATTTTCTTACAGATGAAGAAAAGAAATTAGTAACCAAAGGATATTTACCAAAAGCGCGAGAATTAGGAGTAGCGGAAGAACTCAGGGGATGGAATTGGAATATCCCTCCTTTGGCTCCCGTTTATGATTTGCGCATGGCCGTTTATGAGATCGCCGGAAAATACTGTGATACCGGGCGAGACATATTTTTGCGGCGTGTTGAAGGAAAAAAACTCAGCCTAATAAAGAAATGATATGTGGTTCAGTTTTACATGAAACACTGGTGAAAATCCTGGTTAGAGCTAAAAGATTAATTTACGGTAATGGTATATCAAAATATCAGGTAATTCTTGATTCCCTTAAAGAACCTATTGATTACAATCTGGAAAAATATCAAAGCATTTTAAATGGAAATGATATTGAGCATTTAAATGAAAAGGTTGAAATTATTTCCCGGTTTGAAGCCGACAGGATAGGAGCAAGAATTCAGGAAATCCTAATAAAGCAGCCGTATATCGGAGAGGATTCGTTAGTTGCTTTAGCTATTCCAGTGGTAGTTGAACAAAAATTAGATGGTTCTTTTCTCGGATTAAGTGGGAATCTTAGTGCTGATGCCTTTACTATTTCCGAGCCTATGATTCTTGATCTTAAATTTGGGAAGAGAAAGGATTTTCACCGTTTAAGCACCACAGGGTATGCTTTGGTAATGGAAGCCGTTTATGAATTCCCAATAAATCTTGGATGCATTGTTTATGTTGATTTTAAAGATGATCGTATGATTATTACTAAGGATATTCATATTATTGATGATGAATTAAGGCAATGGTTTATTGAAGAGAGAGATGAAAAGATGCGTATGGTTTATGAGGAAATAGATCCCGTTATTAGCGAAAGATGCTATGACACATGTCCATATTACTGCAATTGTCGGGGTTAGCAAATAGTAATGGCCAACCGAAGAAGATTTATTAATTATTTTGACTAATAATTAGCCGGGAAAAGAAGGTTTTAGATTTGAAACATTTGGAATTTTCGCAAATACCCCGTATATTAAATCAAGTTTTAGAATTTCGGTATTTTGAGATGTTTTTTAAAAAAAGAGATTACTTAAAGGCCTTGGGAGAGAAGGGATATGACATAATATGTGTGGTCGGTTTCACTGCTAATCCTTAATAATAAGGGACTGAAAGCCAATAGTTATTATAATTCTTATTATACACATAAAGTAAGTTTCACTGCTAATCCTTAATAATAAGGGACTGAAAGTTGAAAAACCAAACTGGTGCCAGAGATACGATGAAGTTTCACTGCTAATCCTTAATAATAAGGGACTGAAAGTTTTGGGCAGCTCAGCCGTGTAAACTTCCATGATGAGGTTTCACTGCTAATCCTTAATAATAAGGGACTGAAAGAAACGAATAACTGGTGGCACGGCAGTGGGTTTTCCTTGGTTTCACTGCTAATCCTTAATAATAAGGGACTGAAAGCCCCCAGTCTGACCAGCTACTAACATGTGTGGAATTTGTTTCACTGCTAATCCTTAATAATAAGGGACTGAAAGGAAAGGAAGAGTGAAATAGGCAGGAAATGAACAAAAACGTTTCACTGCTAATCCTTAATAATAAGGGACTGAAAGATGTTCTGCGGCTTGAAACCGTGCTCGTGGGCGAATGTTTCACTGCTAATCCTTAATAATAAGGGACTGAAAGGTGTAAAGGTGATATCGGATCTGTAATCGGAGACTATGTTTCACTGCTAATCCTTAATAATAAGGGACTGAAAGACAAACTCAATCAAGCCATGAAAGATGGCAACGAAGAGTTTCACTGCTAATCCTTAATAATAAGGGACTGAAAGCAGGAGTCTGTCACAGGCCGAAAGCATCTTCTTTTCGCGTTTCACTGCTAATCCTTAATAATAAGGGACTGAAAGCGACCAGCTTCCATTCAAATTCTCGGAGTTTTTAAAGTTTCACTGCTAATCCTTAATAATAAGGGACTGAAAGGAAATTCAATCACTCAACGCATTATCTTTGTCGGGGCCCGTTTCACTGCTAATCCTTAATAATAAGGGACTGAAAGATGAAAACATAGAAGGTTACGAATGGGTACCTAAAAGTTTCACTGCTAATCCTTAATAATAAGGGACTGAAAGCAGACTTAAAAACCAGCAAGCAGAAGCTAGGGCAGGGTTTCACTGCTAATCCTTAATAATAAGGGACTGAAAGAGAAGACCGGAGCGAATACGCTCCATGGTATCTTCCATGTTTCACTGCTAATCCTTAATAATAAGGGACTGAAAGACCCTAGTAATTCTTGCAAATATTTAATATTCCGCTCTGTTTCACTGCTAATCCTTAATAATAAGGGACTGAAAGTAAAATACCCTTCACAAGCATTAAAATTGGTTATCTCAGTTTCACTGCTAATCCTTAATAATAAGGGACTGAAAGCCGAATCCTATATTGTAAACAGTCATTCCCGTTTTTCGTTTCACTGCTAATCCTTAATAATAAGGGACTGAAAGTGTTCTTAGTTGATTATAACTATCTGGTAAGTCTTGAAGTTTCACTGCTAATCCTTAATAATAAGGGACTGAAAGCCAAAGAATTTTAAGTATATTATATGTTGTTTCAAAAAAGTTTCACTGCTAATCCTTAATAATAAGGGACTGAAAGATATATCTTCAATAATAAATTGATTTAATTCTAGAATAGTTTCACTGCTAATCCTTAATAATAAGGGACTGAAAGGGGGAAAATTAACACTAAATAAACGTTTTGTTTTATTGTTTCACTGCTAATCCTTAATAATAAGGGACTGAAAGCCGGAATCACCCGCAGCTGAAACCGGGTATAGATAACTGTTTCACTGCTAATCCTTAATAATAAGGGACTGAAAGCTCCCTTATTACGTTTTTAGGAACAAATAGTATTAGTTTCACTGCTAATCCTTAATAATAAGGGACTGAAAGCTCCCTTATTACGTTTTTAGGAACAAATAGTATTAGTTTCACTGCTAATCCTTAATAATAAGGGACTGAAAGCTCCCTTATTACGTTTTTAGGAACAAATAGTATTAGTTTCACTGCTAATCCTTAATAATAAGGGACTGAAAGCTCCCTTATTACGTTTTTAGGAACAAATAGTATTAGTTTCACTGCTAATCCTTAATAATAAGGGACTGAAAGTAACTACCGTCTTTAGCTGGTCTCCACTCGCCTACAGTTTCACTGCTAATCCTTAATAATAAGGGACTGAAAGTAACTACCGTCTTTAGCTGGTCTCCACTCGCCTACAGTTTCACTGCTAATCCTTAATAATAAGGGACTGAAAGTAACTACCGTCTTTAGCTGGTCTCCACTCGCCTACAGTTTCACTGCTAATCCTTAATAATAAGGGACTGTTATCTATCTTTCTTTATGGGAATACGACAACTACCCTACAGTTTCACTGCTAATCCTTAATAATAAGGGACTGTTATCTATCTTTCTTTATGGGAATACGACAACTACCCTACAGTTTCACTGCTAATCCTTAATAATAAGGGACTGAAAGCGATCACCATCGCCGCGATCACCATCGCAGGACAGGCCGTTTCACTGCTAATCCTTAATAATAAGGGACTGAAAGTCAGGTACAGATAGCAAAAGGCTGGAAGCCAAATAACGTTTCACTGCTAATCCTGTGATTTTGCAAATTAAACCAGCATATCTTTTGCAAAATAAATTGGCATAGTAACCGGGGCAAAGTGAAAAAGTTTCAAATTGCTTTAAATGACCTAACAAAAATTTTTCATATTTGCACGTTATTCTGGTATCCGGAATAAAGAGAAAACCGGCGGGATTTTCCCAACCGGTCGTTTCTTAAATACCTGATTCAGTTGCCGCCAGCCGGACTATTTCTTCGTCAATTAAATCTTTTTTTGCCTGGCAACCAGCAAGAAGAGAATGGGTAGCCAGTTTATTGATCAGTCTAGGCCATCCCCGAGAAAGAGAGGCAATGGCTTGAATCGAGGTATCGGAAAAAATAGTGTGTTTAGCACCAGCTAGTTCAAGATGATGAAGGATATATCCCTTTACTTCATCTTTAGATAATGGTTCTACCTTGTAACGCATCATAATCCGTTGTGAAAGAGGCCGGTTATGGTTTAGTGAAAGCTTGTCCATAAGATGAGGCAGGCCGGAAAGAATAAGAATAAAGGGATTTTCCGAATCCATGGAAAAATTAAAAAGAATATTTAAATCATTTAAAAACATATCCTTAGCTAGCTGCATCTCATCCAAAATAAAAACTGGTGTAATTTTTCTTTCTTTGAAGTATACCTGGATGGCATGTTGAATTTGGTGAAAAAGATCGACCTTACGAAACTTTGGATCTTCCCCTAAGCCTACAGCTAAACCCCGGTAAAAATCCATCACTGTACCTGTAGAAAGAGGGAAATATATCACCTTAAAAAGGGAGGGGTTTAGGGACTCGGCAAAACTCCTTAAAGCAAATGTTTTCCCAGCCCCCGGTTCGCCCACTATCAAGCCCATACCCCGGGTTTTCTTCAGATAATCTAAGCGGGCGATCATTTCCTGGTAAGGTGTAGAAGCAAAATAATCTATTGACTTAATCTCCTTGGAAAAAGGGATTTTGGATAATGAATAAAAAGTTTGGAACATCCATTATCCCTCCTTCCCAGAAGACATAGCCCTAAAGGAGAGGGAACGCTCCCTTTTTACATGGGCATTATCTGAAAAATTAACAGGAACAGCTTTTTCCAGGAGAATACCGTCTTCGTAAATATAGACCCCGGTTTCATCATAACGTACTTCAATACGCTGACCAATAAACTTTGGAGGTACTTCATAAAGCTTAGCTTCGATAGATATAGTACCGTCATGTTTTACCTTGCGATAATCACGTTTTAGGAATAAAGGGTCAAGAGAGGCGGGATCATCAACCATACGCAACCTGCTAACCTGAGAAAGAAACATATCCTGAGGCGTCATCCCTAAAGAGGCATGAATTTTACGGTGATAATCTTCCTCTAACCACCGCCAAAACCTTTGATTTAATTCATCTAAGGATGAAGCTGATTTTTGTCTAAGTAAAGGAAAGAATCTGGTTTTGACGGTACCAAAGAAACGTTCAATTTTCCCCTTGCTAGCTGCGTCATAGGGCTGGGTATGGGTAAGGGCAATACCGAGACTGGCACAGGCCACATGAAAAACATCGGAACGATAAATTTTACCGTTATCCACATAGACAATTTTCGGGATTCCTCTACGGATTAAAGCTTCTTTAAAAACTATTTTAAGAGAATCAAATTTTTCTGAGTAACAGAATTGGGCAAAAGGAATAACCCTGGAACAATCATCAATAAAAGCAAAGAGAAAAGTTTTAAGCTTTTTACCATTAACAATTAGATACGGGCCAACAGACATGTCGCCTTGCCAAAGAGTATTGACCGTATCATAGGAAAAACGTTTTCGTTCCGGGGATTTGACATGATCTCTTCCGATCATACCTTGATTTTTAAGAAGCCGATATATGGTTGAGTATGATACTTCTTTAGAAAGAATTTCACCTTTCTCCACCAACTGATCATAGAAAACAGAGGCAGGAAGATTTCGAGCTTCTTTTCTCAGGGCAATAATATGTTCTTCCAATTCCCGATTAAGTTTACGGGGCTGCCCTCGGTCGGAGCGTCGTTTAGGTTTCAGGCCGTCAAAACCTCCCCGGCGGTAGTCCAACAACCAGCAGGAAATAGTCTTAGGAGCAAATTCCTTAGGACCATAGTAGGGAACCTGGTGGATTTGAGAGCACACTTCAGCTAAATACTCAGTTTGATTGTTGACCTGGCCATTCAAAATGGGCGCAATAATCCCGTAACGAAATAAAGCAATGTTTTCTCGATCTTTCTCAGTCATAAAACCCCTCCTTAACATAGGAGGTTAACCGGTTAACCCATTATTTTTATTGTAAATTGGTCAAAAAAATATATCTATGCAAAAGATTTGTGGAATTAATAAAATCTTTTTTGAAGGTCCGGGGTATGGTACAATTAATGTGCCATAAAGTTGTATGAGAAATGACCCCTGTACCTTCTTAGGAAGGTGGCTTTCCCCAAAGCGAGGATCATTCTTAACAATTTTGTGGCTTTTTCTTTTGGGTCTTTAGGTAAGGTCCCTTTAAATCCATCATCCCGGAAGAACATTTCAATCTGGTTTAATCGATTTAGAAAGCGCTTCCGGTAAAAAAGTACCAGTTGATGATAATTACCAATATTATGGTCAATTAAAATATCCCTTAACTTCTCTAAGATCACATCTGCGGTGTATTGAAAGTATGATAGGAGAAAGGTTGGGAGAACAGAAAGTGTATTCCGACAGGAAGGGCATTTTAGTCGCAATATAGGTATTCTATGTTGCTTCTCATCAATGGCATTACGCCAGTAAAAACCATGGCGAAATAACCTTACTCTACTTTTACAGTGAGGGCACTGTTCAACTGTTGGAAAATCATTTTTCTTACTCCGGTTTTCATATTCCTCAACTGAAATATTAAAGTCATGATATACAATCAAAAAAATCACCCCAAAACATTTTGAAAACATTTTATCAAAATGCAGGGGCATAAGAAAAATAATTTAGTTGGTTTAATTTGAAAAATATCCTCCATTTTAGGAGGGGATAAAGAGGCAAGCCACAATAGTACTTATAAAGAAGTAAAGGGGATGTTGATTTATGATAAAAACTGGTTTAGCGGATATTGTAATTAGTAGGGAGGTCTGTGCAAAATAATATGCCTAAAGCCTCCCATAAGTTATCATTAAACTTAGGAGGATAAAATGAATGATTAAATATGATTTGAAAAATATCGGCCTCACTGAAAGATTGATACAAGAGTCCTCTAAATATCAAGGGCTATATCTTGGGCGTGTCTCTGCCCAATATAAAGACTTATATAAAATTGTTACGGAAAAGGGTGAACTAACGGCAGAGATTTCCGGAAAATTCCGCTTTAATGCCAAGTCATTATCTGATTATCCTGCTGTAGGTGATTTTGTGATGCTGGATCGTATGGATAGTACCCAGGGTAACGGTATTATTTACTATGTGCTGACCCGGAAAAGTGCTTTTGAGCGAAAAGCCGCCGGCACATCTAATGATGTACAGATTGTAGCCGCAAATATTGATACGGTTTTTATCTGCATGTCACTTAACAATGACTTTAACCTCAGAAGATTGGAACGTTATCTGTCTATCGCCTGGGACAGCGGGGCAACACCTGTAATCGTGTTAACTAAATCAGATTTATGTGATGATATCAAGAAAATGCTCGATGAGACAGCTTCAGTGGCCATAGGTGTCGACGTTCTTGTTACGACAAGCATGTCCCATGACGGTTTTGCTGCGGTGAAAGCTTATATTTCACCGGGCAAGACAGTAGCATTTATTGGTTCATCCGGTGTGGGTAAATCCACTTTAATTAACCGTCTATTTGGAGAAAATATTTTGGAAACCCAGGGAATCAGGAATGATGATCGGGGTCGGCATACTACTACGCGGCGTGAATTGTTTATTTTGCCTAACGGGGGTGCAGTAATTGATACGCCGGGGATGCGTGAACTAGGGCTAGAGAGTGCTGACCTGGCAAAAGCATTTGCCGATATTGATGAACTGGCCAGTAACTGCAAATTTCATGATTGCACCCACCAAAGCGAACCGGACTGTGCTGTAAAACAAGCGATTAAAGATGGGGTTTTGACGGCAGAGCGGCTGGAAAACTATCATAAATTAAAAAAGGAAGCTAAATATGACGGCTTAGACTCAAAGCAGATTGAAAAGGAAAAAATAAGTGAAATGTTTCGTAAATTTGGCGGCATAAAGAATGCCAGAGATTTTATAAAAGGTAAAAATACTAGAAAACCAAGATAAACTATTAATTTGACCGTTACCCCGTGGGTAGCGGTTTTTTTAATGAACATATATTGATCACTCCCGTTTAAAAACTATCCCCTTGATTCTATTTCCATAAAATGCAAAGCATCTTTCCTTGAAAAAAATTATTTTTTAGCAGGAATATATCAAGAATTATCGAATACCAGATATAAACATGTAGGACAAGTTGGTTAAAGTTATACGGATAAATTAGACTAATTTACAGGATGGTAGTCCAATGAGTGTAGGGATAAAATCAAAGTCATTGTATCGGCAATTGGCGGAACGACTGGAAAAAGAAATTGAGAGCGGTAAATGGATGCCAGGGGATAGGCTACCATCAGAAAATGATATGGTTAAGCAGTTTGGTCTTGGCCGGGCCAGTGTCAAAAGAGCCATTTCAGAACTCTCTCAAAAAAACCTTGTCTACTCTATTCAGGGAAAAGGGACCTTTGTGGCGGAGCCTCAGATTAGGACAAAATTATTAAGTCTTACCAGTTTTACTGAGGATATGCTTTCCCGGGGGCTGAAACCCCAAAGCAGGCTGGTGGAATTACAAATCATTACCGCTGGATCGGATCTGGCCGAAAAGCTTAACATCAGTTCTGAGGAAAAGGTAATCAAGTTAAGTCGTTTAAGACTTGTCAATGAAGAGCCTATAATCCTGGAAACCTCCTATCTTCCTTATAAAGATTGCCATGGGATCCTTGATGAAAATTTAAGCAATGAATCATTATACAAAATCTTAAGGGATAAGTGCGGTATTATCTTGCGCACAGCCAAGGATACACTGGAACCTGTTTTTGTAGGAGATAAGGAAGCGGTTTTATTAGAGGTTCCCCCTAAGTCACTTGCCATTTTGATTGATCGGATTTCCTATACCACCGATGGCCGTCCCATGGAGTATAGTACCGGTATGATCCGTGGTGATAAGTGTCGTTTTTATTTTGACTTAGTCAACAACCTATATAGATAGGAGGGATTTATATGCTTAACATTTTAAGAAATTTTCAAGTCCTTACTGAAGATGAAATAGAAGCTATTCACCGTCAATCCCTCAAGATTCTAGCGGAAATTGGCTGTAAGGTGCCTCATCCTGAGTTTCTAAAGTTATTTCAGGAGGCCGGAGCTAATGTAAAAGACGAACATGTCTACATTCCCGGAAAATTGTGTGCAGAAGCCCTGGAATATGCCAGAAACAGGGTCACTACTTTTAACCCCCGTAAGGAAAAGGGTAAGCTGAGGGCATGCATGTCTTCAGAAGCCTTCTTTATTGATTACAAGACAAAGGAAAAAAGGGCCGGTACAACCAAAGATATACTGAAAGGTTTGGTTATCGGCAATTCTTTGCCCAATGTTGATATCGTGATGCCGATAGTTCATCCTGAGGATGTTGCGAATGAAATCGCAGATATAGTATCCCATCAATTATGTTTCCTTTATAGTGAAAAACCTTTTCACGCCTGGACCCTTTCGCCGGAAACGGCAGATTATATTCTCAGGATGGCTGTGGTGGCGGAAAAACCCGTTACCTATATTGGAGAGATAATTAGCCCTTTACAGATCTCCTGGGAAACCTTGGAGATTGCTTTGAAATATGCTGCCCTTGATTTTCCTGTTGGCTTTGGTTCCATTGTTAATGCCGGTTCCTCCGGGCCGGTGACCCTTGCCGGTACTCTGGCTTTGCAAAATGCGGAATACCTCTTGGGACTTATTTTGGTATATCTGTTAAAGGTTTCTCGTCCTGTTACCTTTGCAGCGGGGGCTCACACCATGGATTTAAGGACCATGGCTTGTTCCTTTGGGAGCCCTAACCAGGCCCTTTTAGCCATGGCGCAGACCCAGCTGTCCAAGTACTATGGTCTTCCCGCTACCTGGAATGTAGGTTTGTCGGATGCTAATTATCCTGATTTTCAATCCGGTTTTGAAAAGGGTATGTCAGCAGCACTGGCTATGGCCGCCGGTATAGATGACATTGGTCTTCAGGGTATTGTAGGGGCAGATCAAGGGGGAAGCCTGGAACAGTTGGTAATTGATAACGAATGGATTGATGCCTTAAATCATGTTTTCCGTGGTATGAAGATAGATGAAGAGACTTTGGCTTTTGACGTTACTCACAATGTAGGTATCGGCGGAATGTTTATTTCTGAATCTCATACAGTAGAACATATGCGGGAGGTGTATTGGAACTCAGGATTATTTAATCGAGATAGCTGGGATAGCTGGATTAAGAAAAGCGGAGGTGATCTGCTGGATGCTGCGGCAGCAAAGGTGGAAAAGATATTGCTGGAAAAATATCCGCCTAAAATGCTAGTTTCACAGGAAGTTGCGGGAAGATTGGAAAGCATCGTTAATGATGCGTCTCAAAAATTAATTAAAGGAGATAAGTAAATGTATAAAAAAGTTAAGATGTTATCTGTTTTAGCTTTATTGATGTTTTTAGCTACAGTCCTTTTAGCAGGGTGTGGTTCAAGTAAGTCCGGGGAATCGGGGGAATCCGGTTCCGATAAAGATGTTACTATCAGTGCCCTCTTTATGAAACAGGCCGGTTACAGCGAAGATGATGTGAGAAACATGACCAAGGAATTTGAGTCCAATAACCCTGGCATTAAAGTTAATCTAACCTTCTTGGCCTATGAAGCCCTTCATGACAAGATTATTACAAACGTTGCTTCCGGCACCAATTCTTTTGATGTAGTTCCCGTTGATGACCCCTGGCTGGCGGAATTTGCTCAAGCTGGTATCATCAAAGATATTAGTGCACAAGTCACGGCGGAGATGAAGGAAGAAGTTTTTCCTGCCGCGATGGAAACCTTTGCTTTTCAGGGTAAGCAGTATGCCATTCCCTGGAACAATGATACCAAGTTCTTCTTCTACAATAAAAAAATGCTGGCCGACGCTGGTTTTGAAAAAGCCCCTGCAACTTGGGAAGAATTTGTCACTATGGCAAAAGCTATAAAAGATAAAGGGATTGCGGAATCTCCTTCTATCTGGAGCTGGAGCCAGGCGGAAGCATTGGTTTGTGACTATCAGACCTTTTTAAGTGCCTTCGGCGGCAGAATGCTTGATGATGATTTGAATCCTGTTTTCAATGAAAAACCCGGCGTGGATGCCCTCCAGTTTATGGTGGATCTGCAAAAGGATGGCTTGGCTAATGCCAGTTCAACCCAGTCTTTAGAAGAAGACGTGCGAAGAGTTTTCTCCCAGGGCAAGGTAGCATTTGCTACTAACTGGACATATATGTACAACCTGGCAAAAGATCCAAATGAATCAACAGTTACCGAGGATGTGGGTATTGCTCTGATGCCGGATAAAAAATCAGTTTATGGTGCTATGGGTCTTGCCATGTCTTCAACTACGAAAAACGATGAAGCCGTATGGAAATTTATTGAGTATTTAACCAGCAAAGAAGTACAGAAAAAATATGCTGCCCTTTCTTTACCGATTTGGAAAACCCTATATGATGATCCTGAGCTGGTAGAGGCTCAACCGGAACTGGTAGCAGTTGCCAAAGAACAGTATGAGAATGTGGAATCCAGAGCGCGTACTCCTTGGTATCCGGAATTGTCTCAGGCTCTCCAGTTAGAAATTCAAAACGCTCTCACCGGTAACAAAGATCCTCAAAAAGCCCTTGATGATGCTGCAACTAAAGTGGAAGAAATCAAAAATTCATACAGCAAGTAGTTTCAAATATGGTGGAACACCCAATCGGGTGTTCCACTCATAGCTTAGAAAGGCGGTAATCCAGTTTATGGAGACAACTTCTAAGAAATTGAGAAAACCTATATCAGAGTCCTTATTTGCGATTTTGCTTATTTTACCCAGCCTAATTGTTATTCTGGGGATTATTACCTACCCCCTTTTGAATACTTTTTATCTTAGCCTGCATAAGATTAATTTAACTCAGCCTCTCCTGGGGAGGCCTTTTGTAGGCCTTGCCAATTATATAGATATTTTGACATCACAAGAGTTTTGGCTGGCGTTAGGCCGTACCGCATACTTTGCCGTGGCTTCCATCTTGATTGAACTGACTTTGGGGATAGCTATTGCCATTCTGTTTAATCAAAAGTTTAGGGGACGTTGGTTCCTAAGAGGACTGATCATGATTCCCTGGGCTCTTCCCACCATCGTAAACGGTGCCACTTGGCGCTGGATTTATAATGCTGATTACGGTGCTCTCAACGCTTTTTTAGTGCAGATAGGTTTTATGGAAACCTACAAGAGCTGGCTGGGCGATCCCTTTTTGGCCCTTAATATGGTGGTGCTGGCCGATGCCTGGAAAATGACCCCGCTCGTAGTTATTTTGGTTTTGGCAGCGCTCCAGTCCATTCCGAAAAGTCTATATGAGGCTGCCTATGTGGATGGAGCCACAGCTTGGCGAGCCTTTTGGAAAATTACTCTTCCTTTGCTAAAACCAACGATTCTGGTATTGTTGGTGATGAGGACTATGGATACCTTAAAAGTTTTTGATATTATATTTGCTATTACCAGGGGCGGCCCGGCCAATGGTACTCAGGTGATTACTTACCTGGCCTATAATGAGTCCTTTAGCTATCTCCATTTGGGCAAGGGTTCAGCTGTGGCTTATACCATTGCTTTCTTGGTCGCTGGCTTAACCCTGCTTTATGTAAAATTTCTCAAAACTGATGACGTGTACTAGGAGGTAGCGGTATGGTAAAAATAAAAAATTTAATTGGTACAGCCTTAAAATATCTGGCAGTGATACTGGTTGCCGCCTATATCCTAGGGCCATTTCTCTGGCTGATCATTTCAAGTATCTCCAACATCAGTGATTTGCTTAAGGTGCCTCTTGACTGGCTTCCTGATACCATAGACTTAAGCAGGTACCAGAGTATCTTTACCAGCATGGAGGCAGACGGCCCAGCCTATTCTTTTAGGTTTGCCATGATTAACAGCCTGATTGTTGCCATCAGCGTAACTGCTTTGGGAATGTTTGTCGGGGTGCCCGCGGCTTACGCTTTTGCCCGCTTGAAATTTAAGGGAAAGAATGGCCTCCTTTTAGGAGTGCTGTTCAGCTATATGATTCCTCCGGTGACCATTGTGATTCCTCTTTACATGGTCATGGGCAAATTGCAGTTAATGGATTCCCTTTTTGGTTTGACAATAATTTACGCAACTTTTGTCACACCTTTTGTTATATGGATTATGCGCAGTTATTTTGCGACTATTCCCAAAGACTTAGAGGATGCGGCTCGGATTGACGGTTGTAACCGCTTGACTGCGCTGGTTAAAGTAATTCTCCCCCTGGCTAAGCCGGGCTTGGTGGCAACAGCCATATTCAGCTTCCTAGCGGCCTGGGATGAGTTCTTTTATGCTAACATTTTTACTTCTACCCTAAAGGCGAAAACTATTTCCGTTGCTATTGCGGAATTTAGTGCTAAGAATGCCGTTGATTACGGCATGATTGCGGCAGGAGGGGTGATAGCTGCTCTTCCCCCCATGGTTATTGCCTTAGTACTCCAGCGATACATCATCGAAGGTTTAACATCAGGTTCTGTGAAAGGGTGATCTGGTAATGGCAGTTTGCTTTTGTATTGGTGAAAGCTGTATCGATGTCCATGTTCCTCCCTATGACCGGCTGCCGCAGCCGGGGGAGGTAATTATAAATAATGATTTGGCTTTAACCTTGGGCGGTTCTGCTGCTTATACCGCTTCCTGCCTGGGACGTCTGGGGGCGGAAACTTGGATTAAAATTAAGGTGGGCAGGGACAGTAGTGCTGGAATGCTTCGGTATCTCCTTAATCAGGAACAGGTTAATACCTTAGTTGATGTGGATGAGGGGGAGAAAACACAGGTTGCTTTAACTTTTGCCAGAGATAACGGTAAAGGTTATATTTCCAGCAAGCCCCTCCTGGCAGTACCTACCAGGGAAGAAATAACTGATAAGGGGACTGAGGTTCTCCATATTGCCGGCTATTTGCTCTATCCTGAATTGTGGAATGAGAGTACCTTTGAGCTCTTAAGTTGGGCAAGAAAAGGCGGTATATTGGCCAGCCTGGATTCTCAAATGTGTCCAGAGCCGGAGCAGGCAAAGGCCCTTTTTCATAAGGATTTACTAGGAAATTTGGATGTATTGTTTATGGACGAAAAAGAAGTCTGTAACTATTTTCACACAGACATGGTAATAGATGTGGTACAGGAACTTCAACAATTAGGGGTTCCGATAATTTCAATAAAAATGGGCAGGAAAGGAAGTATTACTGTTACAAAGGACGAAGTGATCAAAGTCCCGGCCTTTCGGGTTAAACCTGTAAATACCGTAGGAGCCGGCGATACCTATAACGGGGCCTTTATCTATGGGCTTCTGCAAAAATGGGATTTACCCAAAGTTGCTTCTTTTGCCAACCTCATTGCCGGGGTTAGTACCACTGTGCGGGCATATAAAAAGATTTTATCAGTTGATGAAGCTTGTCAAATACTTGACAAAACACAGGAGGAGATATAGTGTACAGTATGCTTAATGAGGTGAAGGGGCAGCCCGATGCTTTACGATTAGCCCTCAACCAAAAAGAAGAAGTGCATCGGTTGGCAGGTTTACTAAAAAATAAAAAGAGAATTTTATTTATGGGCATGGGCAGTTCCTATTTGGCTTTAAAAGCAGCCCAAAACTATCTTAGTAAAAGGATTCCCGGCACCATTGATTTGGTTACCGCGGGAGATGTTATTTTCTATTTTGATGAGACTAAACGGTATGATCTGGTTATTATCGCCTCCCAGTCCGGGGAAAGTATCGAAACCCTTGACGCGGCGCGCAAACTCAAGGAATACGGCCTGGAAATTTGGACAATAACTAACACCAAAGATTCCAGCCTTTACAGCCTTGCGGATGAAAAACTTCTCATGTTAGCAGGCAGAGAAGTTACCTCCGCCACTAAAACTTATATTAATCTTATGGCCTTGCTTTTTGCTCTCGGTTTGACTGAAGGTGATCCATCCTGGGATGATCTTTTAAGCATACCGTCCTGGATGGAAGCATGCATTACGGAATGTGAGAAAAAAGCCCAACAGACGGCCAAAGAGTTGCATCAAGAAGGCATTCGGAACTTGTATGTTCTTGGTATGGGGCCGCATCTGGTTACCGCCGGTGAAGCAGCGCTCTTGTTCAAGGAAAAGGTGTGGCTTTGTACAGAGGGAATGAATACAGCGGAATTTCGCCACGGGCCGGTGGAAGTCATCGAAAACGGGGTAGGCGTGTTTATACTGGGGGGAAATCCTGAGGTAGAGAAGTTTTCCCTATTAGTTGCCAAGGACTTGCAAAGTAAGGGAGCAAGAGTATATTTTATCGGGTCGGATTCTGAATCTCAGGGCCGAGTAGGGTATATCAATTGTTCATGCCCTAATGAAGAATACCTGCCTTTTATTCAGGTTATCCCCTTTCAGTTTATTTCTTTCTTCCTCGCCTTGGAAAAGGGGATGAATGTTGAAGGATTCCGACATATCGGTAAAGTAATCAATAGTTATTAAACGGTTTCGGATAGTGTTAGGAGAAGGAGGTGCTCTATGGCAGGGGTAGTACTAAAGAATGTAATGAAAAAGTATGGCCACAACGTCATTGTTCATGATTTTAATTTGGAAATAAAGGATAAAGAATTTTTGGTTTTCGTTGGCCCCTCCGGTTGTGGTAAGACGACAACCCTGCGTATGATTGCCGGTTTGGAGGAAATTACTGCCGGTGAAATTTATATAGGAGATCGCAAAGTAAATGATGTGGCCCCTAAGGACAGAGATATTGCCATGGTGTTTCAAAGCTATGCTCTTTATCCCCATATGAACGTATTTGAAAATATGGCCTTTGGCCTAAAGCTGCGCGGCATGTCCAAAGCGGATATCAAGGAACGAGTGCATGAAGCGGCCCGTATCCTAGACATTGAACACCTGTTGGAGCGAAAGCCCAAGGCATTGTCCGGAGGTCAGCGGCAGCGGGTTGCCCTGGGGAGGGCTATTGTTAGGGAACCACAGGTATTTTTGATGGACGAACCTCTTTCCAATCTGGACGCAAAATTAAGAGTTCAGATGCGGGCCGAAATATCAAAACTATGCCAGCGTCTTAAGACTACTGTTATATATGTTACCCATGACCAGACGGAAGCTATGACCATGGGGGATAGGATAGTAGTAATGAAGGACGGTTATATTCAGCAGGTGGACAGCCCCATGAACCTTTATAACCATCCTGCCAACATGTTTGTGGCAGGGTTTATCGGGTCACCCTCCATGAATTTTATCAAAGTCAGGGTGGAATCCAGGGGAGACAAAATCCATCTTACCAATTCCGGAATTAATATTGCTCTAGGGCCAGAAGAACAAAAGGATCTTGCTTCTTATATAAATAAGGAAATCATATTGGGTGTCCGCCCCGAGCACGTTTATGAAGAACAATCTTTTTTAGAAAGTCACCCGGATTGGATTGCGAATATTATAGTTGACGTTACTGAGCCTATGGGTTCGGAGACCTATGTTTATTTTAGCCTCGGTGGTCAAAATGTTACCGCCCGCCTGGGAGCGTCCACAACTGCTAGGGTGGGAGAAAGATACAGAGTAGCTTTGGATATGAACCAAGCCCACTATTTTGATATGGAAACGGAGAAAGCCATCGGGTAAGCAAAGTAACATGGGAGTGCTGCAAAACTATTTTCCAAGTAGTTAGCGTCACTCCCCCGCCATATCCTTTTCTGCCAGAACAGCTGGTAACACCTGTTCTTGGACTTTTGGGGGACTTTTGAAATTTAATAACCTAATTGTTTTTAATAACTCACTCTTGATTCCACTGCAAAAACCCCAAAAATATTGTAAAACAGCAGGATAAACCACTGTGAATATCGAAGTAATAGTTAGATATTTAAAGCAAATAAAAGATAAACTAACTTTAGGGTGGTTTTGCAGTATGTTCCGTAAAAACGATAGTCACTATCAAGATGAACTTTTTAGCCATTACCAGTCCATGAGACCAAGTGTAGCCAAACTACTAAACAAAACCTGGGCACCAGTTTTCTATGAACATGTTTTTTGTAAAATCAACGAAGATCTGTTTGCCCCCATGTATTGTCTTGATACCGGCAGACCCAATGTTCCAGTTAATATACTGATGTCATTAGAGATTATCAAAAACATGTTTGGTTATACTGATCAAGAATTAATCGAGCAGTTCTACTTTAACTTCCAGGTCAATTATGCCCTAGGTATAAGAAACCTGGGTGAGGTTTACCTGGCTGAACGTACCCTTTACGAATTCAGAGAAAGAGTTTATAGGCACATATTAGAGTATCCCGAGCAAGATGAAGTGATTTTCCAACAGTTTGAAATCCTAACCAAGAATTTTATCGAACAAGCCGGGATAAAAACCGATGACCAGCGTATGGATTCTACCTTGATTTCTCCCAATATCAAGAAAGCCGGTAGACTCTCGTTAGCCCTGGATGTATTGGTTCAAGCGGTAAGAGGCATTGCTTCTAACATGCTTTCCGATAATCTCAAACAAGTGTTAAGAGATAGCTTCAGAACTGATTTACTATACAGAACTAGAAATCAGGAACTGGAAAGCAGGTTCCAGAAAGTCCTTAACCTCATGCAAGAGGTAGATAACTTGGCAAATAAGGATCGTAACCTTGCTTCAAAACGAGAAATGGTTCTGCTTAAGCGTTTTCTAGGCGAACAGGCTGCCTTCGATGAATCTAAGGGAATATGGCTCGCCAAGCCCAGTAGTGAAATTGAAAGCGGTTCCCTGCAATCAGCTTATGATAGTGACGCTACCTTCCGTAACAAAGCGGGTAAGAACCATAGCGGCTACGTTTTAAACGTGAGCGAAACCAGTAGCAAAGAAAACCCGATTCAGGTGATTACCGACTTTTCAGTACAACCCAATAACATCAGCGATGTAGAGATGGCTAAGGAGCGCATACCCATCATCAAACAAAGGACGGATGTAAAGGACATCTACTTAGATGGAGGTTACTACGGCCAAGAGGTCATAGAAATGGCAGATGAGCTAGAGGTTAACCTACACTATACAGATATGACCGGACGTAAGGCTCCATCAGATAAACTTTCCACAACCAGTTTTAAGTTTGATGATGATATGAAAATAATCAGTTGTCCCCAGGGCAAGATCCCATTTAGAAGCGATTTCAATCCCGGTTCCAAGACTAGCAGTTGCCACTTCAAACACGAGGATTGCCAAGGATGCCCGAATTTTGATATATGTCCAGTAAAGACCCAGAAGAAAGACCGGATATTACGGGTTAGTTTAAAAACCATCCAGGCTGACCGGGTTAGAGATCAAATACACAATATTGCGGTCAGACGTGAAAACACCAGTTATCGTGCTGGAATCGAAGCAACCAACTCCGCTCTAAAAAGAGGGGAAGATCTGAATAACCTTTACACACGTGGCGTGCTAAAAACTTACTTGGTCACTGCTTACAAAATTATAGCCCGAAATATTAAGCAGTTTTCCCGGATGGCTCTGGGCAAGCTAAGGAAGCCGAAAAGGCCAAAAGCAGGGATATTATGCCCAAATTTAGGTTAACGAACACAAAACCATAGTAATGGAGGTCTAAATTAGCGATCTTCAGTTGAAAAAGAACTTTTTGAGCTATCTGCTCAAGACAATTTTTACTATTGAAAACCCCCATAGGGGTTAAACAACCTGTTTTTGCAGTGGAATCACTCTTTAATTGATAATTTTTAAAATTGGCTTATTGCCCTTTAGTCATCTCTATCTAACAATTAATTGTATAGGCTCCCTACGGTGTATTTATCTGCCCTTACCTTGATCTAGTATTTTCCCCCTAGATACCTCCTGCCTATTGATTTTGATCTTAAAGTCTCTTTTATTTCTCCGTTTTTCCATTCATGGCTTGCTCTTTTTTATATTTTTCTTAGAACTCGGGAGTTTTGGCATTTGAACGAAAAATTTTTTTTAACACTTCCTCTTTGATTTGTGCGTAACTTATGGAACATACTGAAAAGTACCATTATGGGTTTATATATATTTGGAGAAGAATACTAACCATAAATAGTTTTATAATATGGGATATAATGGTATAATTTTAGCAACCTGTTTGCTTTTATATGTTCTTAGGGGCTTGTTATGAGAATTATATGCTGGATGTAATAATATGAAATGAGGATTATAAAATGGTACATTTAGTTTATTGTGATAATACCGGCAAAAAAGGTGAACGTGAATTGGATAAGATATTATCCGGTGCAAAAACAATGGTAGTACGTGGTGCAGCAGGTCGCAAAATTCCCCACAGTCGTGTGTTCGAAGGTGAGACCCTTTATTTTATGGAAAAGGGAACAGCGGAAATTGCAGCTTTGGCTAAGGTAAAATCTGTACAAAATCATGTGAAGTTAACAGAAGACGAAATTATAAAGACGCTAAGTGACAATCAAAGTAAGCTACACTTAACAGAAAAACAAAAAGAACGTTGGCATAAAAAATGTCTATGCTTAGTCGAGTTTAAAGATGTTGAAACAATAAATCCCCCACTTGCTTTTGACCATCAAGGAAATATGGATGACTGGTTGATTATTGAAAAGATTGAAGATGTGGTTGTGGGTACAAGCATACCTTTTAACTATGAAAAATCAAGGTTTTAGGTGAACAGATATGGTAATGTGGAATCCGTGGAGAGGATGCCATAAATATAGTGAAGGCTGTAAGTTTTGCTATATTCATAAAGGTGACGGTAAACGTGGAGTCGACACAAACAACGTTGTAAAAACTGAGAATTTTGCCGCTCCAATTGAAAAGAATAAAAAAGGTGAATACAAGATGAAATCGGGGCAAACAGTATATCTTTGTTTTTCCACGGATTTTCTTATTGAAGATGCTGATTCGTGGCGTGGCGACTGTTGGAAGATGATTAAAGAACGTACCGATTTACATTTTATATTTTTAACTAAACGCATTGAAAGATTTATGGATTGTATTCCTAATGACTGGAATGATGGTTATGATAATGTGACAGTCGGTTGCACAATTGAAAATCAAGCTAGGGCAGACTTTAGACTTTCAATATTTGCAAATCTTCCAATAAAACACAAAAATATTATCTGCCAGCCACTTATTGAAACTATTAATATTGAAAAATATCTTGATAATATTGAATTGGTGATTGTGGGCGGCGAATCAGATTATAATGCAAGACCTCTTGATTATGATTGGGTTTTGTCAATACGCCAGCAGTGCATAAACAAGAATATCCATTTTGAATTTAGGCAATGCGGAACACATTTCATTAAAGATGGAAAAAGCTATACCCTAAATGTAAAGCAGCTTTGCAGACAAGCCAAAAAAGCAAATATTAATTGTTAAATATTACGTAGATTAATCTTTAAAGATCCTCGGGCGTTTCCAACAAGGATGGAGATACATATTCGCAAAATTTCTTGTGAAAGATATAGATTGAATAAGTAAAATACATAAGATAGGAGATGCCAAATGTTGAGGAAACTTACAATCGTATTAATGGCACTGGTATTGGTTGCTGTTTCAAGCTGTGCTTTTTTCAAGAATGCTCCATCTCCTCAGGGGAATAAGCCCATCCCTGAACCGAATTTACCCAAGGAAGATAAATTACCCAAGTCTGACAAAGAGGGTGTAGAAGAGAATATCAATGGTATCGATATTAATAGTGACAAAAGGATTACCCAGTCTTCCTATGATGAGGAAGATAAACGGATATTAAGTCTCAGCCAACCGGAGCAGAAAAAGCTTCTTGAAAATATTACATATAATAATAAAAACGCTGTGCTTCATGAGTACAATACCGTGTTGCCGGTAGGAGTTAACAACAAAGTGCAGTACTATGAGCATGTCATTTCCTATGATTATTTCCTGGTAACCGCGGAGAACGGGGCGGATATCCGGGAGAGTCCGGCCCCGGATGCCCCTGTAGTTTGCCGGGTAAACAATTCGGATAAGATTACTTTACTTCAACGGACGGACGGTGTTGCAGTACAGGGTTCTAATATTTGGTACAGAGTGGCATGCAGTCATGAAAACAAAACAGACCAGGGTTATATTCACTCCGCGGCGGGAACTCCTAGGAGTTTTCGTTTCGATAAAATGCTCGCCGCCGTGAATCTGCTGAAACAGGAGTTAGCCCAGGGCCCGCTCAACTATATCCAAAATTATAAAAACCAAAATGGTGCCCCGCCCCAAAAAGGGGAAGCCTCATTAGATGAGCATGGGTATCGGTTTTATCACAGTGCTCCAGCCTATGTGCAAGCGGACACGGGAAGCAGCTTTCGCTATATACCCGACGGAATGCTGGTACACATCTTAAATGAGAGCGGTGATTTTTACTATGTGAACGTCCCCACCTTTGCAGGAAATTTCTATGTTCCCAAAAAGTACATTGACCCGGCGGTGACCTTAAGCCAGTTGAACCAAGTGGTGGTAGTAGACAGGGGTCAGCAAAATCAAGCAGCCTTTGCTGTGACTGAAAACGGTCTGGATCTGATTTCCTATACTTTGGCTACCACAGGAATTAAGGGGGATTATTCCTTTGAAACAACTCTGGGCAGTTTTAAGGCTATCGAAAAAAAAGACCGCTTTGAATACCTGCAGAAAGGCACTGAAAAAATCGGGGGCTACGCGCCTTTTGCTATTCGTTTTACCGGCGGGGCTTACATTCACGGGGTTCCGGTCGCCTATGAGGAGCAAAACGGCGAGAGGGTAGACCCGGGAACCACAGAATTTTTGCAAACCATCGGGACAACTCCTAGATCTAATATGTGTGTCAGGAATTATACCAGTCATGCAAAATTCCTTTATGATTGGATGGATACTAAAAATGGAGCGGTGATCGTGATAGAATGATACCAGCAGGGAGAGATAGAAACGGATAAAAAGTGGAGGGGTTCTCAATGAATTGTAACTGCCATACTAGAGGGCACACAAACTGTATAGAAATTGTGCCGATATTCAGCAGCTTAACCCGGGAGGAAATGCTAGAAGTCGCTGCGATAACCACACAAAAAACCTATAAAAAAAATGAAATGGTTTATTCAGTTGGTGATAAAGGGGGAAAACTTTACGTACTGCACTCCGGTCGGGTAAAAATTTCAAGATTAAATGCCAATGGTAAGGAACAGGTAATCCGGGTGGTTAGACCTGGTGACTTTTTGGGAGAACTCTCACTTTTCAGTTCCTTGTCTATGACTGACAACGCAGAGGCCTTAGAAAATTCAACAATGTGTACCATAGATGGGATAAAGCTAAAGGAAATCATGAAGAAATACCCCTCCATTGCCTTTAAAGTAATTGAAGAGTTGAGCAAACGGCTGGAAAAGGCAGAAAATCTGATAGAAACGATTAATCTTAATACAGTGGAACAACGATTAGCGCAGGAGTTAATACATCTTGCCGGCGGAAAAAAAGAAGTGGTGCTGAATATGACCAAAGGGGATTTTGCTTCCCAAATTGGCATGAGTCAGGAAACCCTCAGCAGAAAACTCAAAGCATTCCAGGAGGAAGGGCTGATCCAGCTAAAAGGCCATAGGAAAATTTTAATTTTAGATAGGGAAGGATTAGAAAGATGTGTTAACAATGAACAATAATAGATTAGTGTTAAAATAACTCCAATTAAATAATCTATTCGCACAATTTAGAATAGTCATAGAAATTAAAAGATTTAATCCAATAATATGGTAAATATTAATAGAATAAGATATAATAATTAAAAGTAATACTTGGAGTTAAAGAAATGTGAATTTAGCTCAAGGGCAAACACATAAAGTTTATAAAAATTTCAGGGAGGTTGAAAAATGTCCATGGATCAAGGATGTAATTTACAAACACAAGCACAAGATGTTGACATATTTATGCAAACGGTAATCACGAGGAATCCTGGGGAAACGGAATTTCATCAGGCGGTACAGGAAGTAGTAACTAGTCTGATGCCCTTCGTCAACAAAAACCCCAAATATAAAAAGGCTAAAATTTTGGAGCGAATGGTCGAGCCAGAGCGGACAATAACCTTCCGCGTACCTTGGGTGGATGACAAAGGAGAGGTACAGGTCAACCGGGGCTACCGAGTGGAAATGAATAGTGCCATTGGACCTTACAAGGGAGGAATTAGATTTCATCCCTCAGTGACCTTAAGTGTGATGAAATTCCTTGCTTTTGAGCAGGTACTAAAGAATAGCCTGACCACCTTGCCCATGGGTGGGGGAAAAGGTGGTTCTGACTTCGATCCACGGGGAAAAAGTGACAATGAGGTAATGAGATTTTGTCAAGCTTTCATGAATGAACTTTTTAGACATATTGGACCCAATACAGACGTACCCGCCGGTGACATCGGCGTAGGTGCCCGAGAAATCGGTTACATGTTTGGACAGTACAAAAAACTTAAGAACGAATTTACCGGGGTGCTAACCGGTAAGGGCCGAAATTGGGGCGGCAGTTTAATCAGACCCGAAGCCACTGGATACGGGACGGTATATTTTCTTGAGGAAATGCTGAAAACCAGAGGTGAAGTGATAGAAGGGAAAACTATCGCTATTTCAGGTTACGGTAATGTGGGAACTATGTTTATTCAGAAAGCTAATGAATTGGGCGGCAAGGTTGTAACTATCGGTGATGAATGCGGTTATGTCTACGATAAAGACGGGATTAAAGGTGAAAAACTAGACTTCCTTATGGATCTTTGGGTGAAACATCGGAGACCGGCTAAGGACTATGCTGATGAATTTGGTTTACCCTGGATTGAAGGAAAACGTCCGTGGGAAGTACCTTGTGATATCGCTGTACCAAGTGCCAGCCAAAATGAAATCAGTTATGAATCTGCAGTGCAGTTGGTGAAAAATGGCTGCAAATGCGTTGCGGAAGCCGCAAATATGCCTTCTACCATTGAAGCAATCGGAGTCTTCCAGGATGCGAAGATTCTCTTTGCCCCCGGAAAAGCTGTCAACGCCGGTGGAGTGGCGGTATCCGGGCTGGAAATGGCTCAAAACAGCATGAGGTTTAACTGGACCAGTGAAGAAGTTGACGCGAAGTTGAAACAGATTATGCAGAACATCCATGAGCAGTGCGTATGTTACGGCAAACACGGAGATTACATTGATTATGTAGAAGGAGCTAATCTGGCTGGTTTCGTAAAAGTAGCCGATGCCATGTTGGATCAAGGGATTGTATAGGCACCATAATGGTGCGATAGGGAATAAAGGGCACCTGTTTTTCCGTAAAGGAAAAACAGGTGCCCTTTTGCTATTCTTTGTCATTTTATCCAAGTTGTAATTATGCTGCCAATAATAACCTTATTTTCCACCTCTAGGAGGATTTCCGGGAGGTTTCGCGAAGTATTTGGATAGACATAATCATCGGTATTAGTTTGATTAAAACGGTAAGGCTGGGGATTATCGATTAATAAACCACTGGATTAAATGCCAGGCAATACTGATACTTCCGGGAATTTCCGGCAACTCATCCTTAGTAAACCACGCCGCATGGGAAATTTCCTTTCCGTCTACCTGGATTTCACCGCTTTCATATTCTGCAGTAAAACCAATCATTAGTGAATTAGGGAAAGGCCAGGGTTGGCTTTTGAAATATGAAATATTTTTGACCTTAATTCCTACTTCTTCCATGACTTCCCTTTTCACGCAGTCTTCTAGAGATTCCCCCACCTCTACAAAACCGGCGATCACACTATAGAACTTAAAAGGACTTTGTTTATTCCGGGCAAGTAGAATTTGGTTATCTTTGACTATGGCTACGATTACCGCAGGCGACATACTGGGATAGCTGAAAAAACCGCATGATGGGCAGATCTTGGCAATTTCATCAGGCTTGTCCTGGGTTGGGTTGCCGCAGCGGCTGCAGTACAAATGATTTCGGTTCCAATTCATCAGTTGAAAGGCCCGGCCGGCTGCCCAAAATAGATCGTCGTCTATGGAACTAAAAAGTTGTCTGAGTCCTATTAAAGAAAAGTTTCTGGGTAAACTCTCCGGAATTGTATCCCCGGTCAGCTCTGCAGTATAGGAAATATTACCGTTAATAATGCCGATAAATTGTTTTCCGGATAGTTTTAGCTGCTGTAATTCTAAATCATGGGAGGTTGGAACCACCAGGGTATTGTTAACTGTAGTTTTAACTAATAGTTTATTTTGGTAAAAAGCATAAAACAACGGATGACCCGGTTGAACCGGATTCTCAAGTTCATCTAGGGGTATGTTTGATTGAATAGTTATATGCATAGAGATACCCTCTTTTATTTGAGATATATAAAATGTTTCCAAGAATACTTTTTATAATAATTATAGCATATATATGTATTTGAGTACCTCAAAATGGTTTAGATTAGAATTTTTAAAATAATGGCAGCAGGAGTTATTAAGAGTAAATAATAGTGTCTATGACTGGGGGATAAAAAATGAACGAAAGAAAACTCCGCGTTTTTTACGAAGTTGCCACTAAATTAAATATGACGGAAGTAGCCAATCAAATGTTTATTAGCCAACCGGCCATCAGTCAGACGATTCGGGAATTGGAAAGTGATTTTGGGGTGCAGTTTTTTGATCGGATTGGCAAAAGATTGTATCTGACCTATGAGGGTGAGGTTTTTTTAAATTACGTGAGGAGAATTCTCAATCTTTATGATGATTGTTTTAAAACTCTCAATGATTCCAGTAATCTAAAAACTGGTAAATTAAGAATTGGGGCCAGTACTACCATTGGAATTTATGTTTTACCCCAGATTTTAGGGGATTTCTATCAGAAATATCCGGATATTGAAATATCAATTAATATAGAAAACACAAAGATTATCGCGGATATGATCCTAAAAAACCAAATTGATTTTGCATTCGTGGAAGGCCCGGTATCTTCTGATGAAATTATTGAGGATTTCTTTTGCCATGATGAATTGGTATTTATTATCCCCCCTAATCATCCTTGGGCTAAGCATCAGGAAATAGACTTGAAAATGTTAGAGAATTCAAAGATTATTATGCGGGAACAGGGAAGCGGTACTAGGGAAATTTTTGAAGATGCCTTGAGGGATTTTGATGTTAATTACCTTATTGACTTTGAATTAGGAAATACCGAGGCTATAAAGAAAGCAGTGGAAGCAAATCTTGGTGTTTCATGTATTTCAAGTAGATGTGTGGAAAAGGAGGCGAAGGATGGAAATATTGCGATTAGAAAGTTAAAGGGATTGAAAATTATGCGTGAGTTTCATCTTATTTATCACAAAGACAAGTATTTATCAAAGTTATTTAATTTGTTTATTGATTTTGCTCGGAGCAAAGTAGCTGGTAAAGAAAATGCATAAGACAAAGGTTATAGAAAATATAAATATTTTGTATTTCAATTATTTAAATAATGACTTTACAATGGAAATATATAGAAATTAATCGTATACAAGTAATTATATACCATCAGGCGATTCATGCTATAAGTTGTGACGAAATGCGCAACCCAAATTGGAATTAGACTAATTTGTTGCAAATTATACAAGTCAATAAGTAAAAAATGGAGGTGGATAGTATGTCGGAGAAAAAAACCCCCCTTTTAGACGAGTTGGAAAGCGGGCCTTGGCCTAGTTTTGTTACGGAAATTAAAAGGGCGGCAGAAAAAGATGATTCTGCTCAGGATCTATTGCTCCAATTAGAACAATCCTATGTTGAGAAAAAAGGCCATTGGAAACATGGCGGAATTGTAGGGGTAAGAGGTTATGGCTCCGGGGTAATCGGCAGATATTCAGATGAACCGGAGAAGTATCCAAATATTGCGGAGTTTCACACTCTCAGAATCAATCATCCCAGTGGATGGTTCTATAATACCAAAGCCTTAAGAACGATTTGCGATTTGTGGGAAAAGCGTGGTTCCGGGCTTACCAATTTTCATGGATCTACGGGTGATATCATACTTTTAGGAACAAAGACAAATGAGCTCCAGCCAACTTTTGATGATTTCAGTGATGCCGGTTTTGACTTGGGTGGTTCCGGTTCAGCACTTAGAACACCTAGCTGCTGCTGCGGTCCGGCGCGTTGTGAATGGGCTTGTTTTGATACTTTAGATCTTTGTAATGATCTGACTCACACTTTCCAAGATGAAATGCACCGTCCCATGTGGCCGTATAAGTTTAAGATTAAGTTTTCCGGCTGCCCCAATGACTGTGTCGCTTCTATTGCCAGATCAGATTTATCTATTATTGGTACCTGGAGGGATAGCCTGCAAATTAATCAAGAAGAAGTTAAAAAATATGCCGCATCTGGTTTGGATGTCAGAGGTGTTTGCGAAAAGTGCCCCACCAAAGCACTAGAATTTGATCAAGAGGCCAAGGAGATTTCCGTAAAAGCGGAGGATTGCACCAGATGTATGCATTGTATCAACGCGATGCCGAAAGCTATCAGACCGGGTAAGGAAAAGGGTGCGACTATCTTGATCGGCGGTAAAGCGACAATTCTGCGGTCGGCCTTCTTATCATGGGTAATTGTTCCCTTCATGAAAATGGAACCCCCATACACCGAATTAAAAGAATTGATTGAAAAGATCTGGGAATGGTGGGATGAAAACGGTAAGACCCGGGAGAGGGTCGGTGAGTTGATTTATCGACTAGGTATGGGTAATTTCCTTAGAGCTGTTGGCTTGCCTCCAGTACCGCAGATGGTAAAAGAACCGCGAGCTAATCCATATATCTTCTGGCAAGCAGATGAAGTCTCCAAGTAATGCCTTTAATTTATATAAAGGGGTGAATGAAAATGAGTAGAACAGACTTAGGCCCTCCGGATTATCGGGAAATGCTCCCTCCCGTGATAAAAGAGAACTATGGCAAGTGGCAGTATCATGAATATGAACAGCCCGGTGTTATGAAGCACGTATCAGAAACAGGCGCAGAATTATTTACAGTTAGGGTCGGCTCTCCCCGATTAGTGAGCATAGATTATATTCGTGAAATCTGTGATTTGGCAGATAAATATTGTGATGGTTATTTGCGTTTTACCAGCCGGCATAATGTGGAATTTCTGCTATCCAAGTCTGAAAATGTAGAACCCTTGCTGGATGAGTTACAACAAAGAGGATTCCCTGTGGGTGGTACCGGAAATTCCATTAGTAATATCGTACATACCCAGGGCTGGATTCATTGCCATACTCCTGCCACAGATGCTTCCGGTATTGTCAAGGCAGTTATGGATGATTTGTATGATTATTTTACCCATGATAATTTGCCGGCTAAACTTCGTATTGCCATGGCATGCTGCTTAAACATGTGCGGAGCGGTACACTGCTCTGACATTGCCATCTTAGGTATTCACCGGACTGTTCCGAGAATCGATCATGACAGATTAGCTAAGGTCTGTGAAATCCCTACGGTTATTGCCAGCTGTCCAACAGCGGCAATTAAACCTGACCCCAAGAAGAAAAGCGTTAAGATTACAGAAGAAAAATGTATGTACTGCGGCAACTGTTTTACCATGTGTCCGGCCATGGAAATTATGGATCCGGAAAATGACGGTATTGCAATTTTAGTAGGAGGAAAGGTATCCAACGCACGTATGGCACCGGCCTTTTCTCGCTTGGCGATTCCCTTCCTGCCTAATAATCCGCCCCGCTGGCCGGAGGTAACAGGAGCAGTGAGAAATATTGTGGAAACTTGGGCAGTTGATGCGAAAAAGGGAGAGCGTATGGGTGAATGGATTAATCGAATTGGTTGGGAAAGATTTTTCGATCGCACGGGTATTCCTTTTACCGACAAGCATATTGACGACTATATTTTCTCTGTTCCTACTTTCCGCTCGACTACCAACTTTAAATGGTAAAGAGGTGAAATTTAATGGGTGAGTCCAATGATTTAAGGGAAAGGGTGCTTGAATATCTAAACGGTGTAAGTAAGGCTAAGTCCCGGGATATCGCAGATGCTTTAGGTGTGAAAAAATCTGAAATAGATAAGGTTTTAAGGGAACTGGGCAATGAAGATATCCTTGAATATCTTTATTTAGGAACTTCCTATGTCCGAATTAAGGGAAAAGAGGACTAATCAGGATTCTAAGATGAGAAAGTGAGGTGGCCAGGATGTATCTTGTTACCGTGGATCCAGATAAATGTACCGGTTGTGGTGAGTGTGTTGATATTTGCCCAGTAGAATACTTGGCGGTAAACGATGATGTTTGCGAACCGGTAGGGGATGAATGTGAGGGTTGTGAAAGCTGTGTCGCCGTTTGCCCGGAAGAGGCCATTACAGTTCAGGAGCTTTAAATTTTAAATAAAAGGAGGTCACAATAATGCCGTTTATCGATTTCAATGGACAGCAGATTGAAGTTGACGAAGATGGTTTTATCCAGGATCCCTCTCTTTGGACGAAGGAATTAGCTGAATTCTTGGCAAAAACCGAAGAGGTTGAAGAAATGACAGAAAAACATTGGTTACTTGTAAATTATTTGCACGACTATTACGAAAAATTTGGGATTGCTCCCATGATTCGTAAGATCACTAAAGATCTCGGCATCAAAAACAAGGAGATTTATGAATTATTCCCCAGCGGCCCGGCGAAGGGTGCCTGTAAAGTTGCCGGTCTGCCTAAACCAACCGGTTGCGTTTAAACAGAGGTCTTAGTATCAAATTTGATTTAAGGAGCGTAGCAATTTGAAGTTTGTTACGCTCCTTAAAACCTTAATGCTAATTTTTCTCATGTCCTTATTCCGGAGTGAATAAGAATAAGAGAAAAACTAGATAGATAACCGATTAATGGATTTCGATTAGGGTAAAGACAGGGGGAAAAACCATGAGCAAAGAGACCCAGATTCCCCGGATTGTTATCTCCGCTCCCCATGGGCAGTCAGGTAAAACCACCGTCAGTATTGGCCTGATCGGGGCATTGGTGAAAAATGGATTAACTGTGCAACCCTTTAAAAAGGGGCCTGATTTCATTGACCCCAGTTGGCTCACACGGGTTTCCGGGCGTCATTGCCGGAACCTGGATTGCTTTTTGATGGATGATGCGGTAATCAAAAATTCTGTGCGTCAAGCGGGGAGGGATGCTGATATTTCCGTCATTGAGGGTGCCATGGGCATGTTTGATGGCCTGGATTTGGCAGGGAGCGGGAGTACAGCTGAGCTTGCCAAGATGATTAAGGCACCAGTGATTTTAGTGGTTAACTGCTGCCGGATGACCCGGAGTGTGGCTCCTTTGATCAAGGGGTTTCTGGATTTTGACTCTGAGGTAAATGCAGCCGGAGTGATTCTGAATCATGTAGCCCGGCCACGACATCAGGATATACTGGTGGGTTCAATAGAAAAATATTGTGATTTACCCGTCCTAGGTGTGATTCCCAAAGATTCTTCCTTTAACATTCCCCACAGGCATTTAGGTTTGATTCCAGCGGAAGAGGAGCGGGAGTTACAGCTGGCCATTAATAATATTGTCCAAATTGCTCTCGACAACCTGGATCTAAAAAAGATTATGGAGATTGGGAAAGCTGCTCCCCCATTGGCCGGAGGGGATGGCGGGAAAATAGAAGAGTCTCATGATAGGGACAATCCGGTGAAGGTGGGTGTTATTAAAGACCGCTCCTTTACCTTTTACTACCCGGAGAATTTAGAGAGTCTGGAAAAAGCAGGCGGAGAATTGCTTTATCTCAATGCTTTAGCTGATAAGAGGTTACCTGATATAGACGGTTTATTTATCGGGGGAGGTTTTCCTGAGGTTTTTGCTAGAGAATTAGCCGAAAACCGGGCATTCCGAGAACAGCTTTCTGAAAAAATTGAAGCAGGACTTCCCGTTTATGCGGAATGCGGTGGGATGATGTATTTAGGCCAAAGCATTATTGAAGGGGATATAAAACATCCCATGGTGGGAGTGCTTCCCTTTGATGTGCTGTTAAAAAAGAAGCCCCAGGGACATGGTTATACCATGATGGAGGTAAAAATAAAAAATTCTTTTTTCCCCCTTCATACTATCCTGAAAGGCCATGAGTTTCATAATTCCAGCCTGGTCAACCTGAAGACGCAAGGGATTGATTTTGCTTTTAAGGTTAAAAGAGGACATGGGATTGACGGCCAACGAGATGGTATTCTCTATAAAAACGTATTAGCCTGTTACAATCATGTTCATGCTTTGGGAACAAAAGGTTGGGCGGAAAATTTAATCATCGCGGCCCGCGTCTTTCGTAAGGAAAGGAATCATATATAAATATTAGCATTGGAATCTGGGAGGTGTAAGGATGTTTCTGGTAATCTTTCTTTATTTAGCGTTTGCGGCATTTATACTGTTTTCTCTAAAAAAGGCGGCAGAGTTTGCCAAAATGCCGATGCACGGCAGGTGGGAGCTTTATCCGGTACCCAAAGAAAAGGGTAAGGGCCATTATGGGGGCTCCTATTATGAAGAGGTTAAATGGTATGAAAAGAAAAGGGAAATTTCACTTATGGCTGAGATGATTGACATGATGAAAGAGATCCTCTTCATTAAGAAACTGTTTGATAATCAACGTCCTTTTTGGTGGCTTTCCTATTCAATGCATTTAGGGATTTATTTCACCATCGGCTGGCTGGTACTTCTCTTTTTTGCTTTCTTTGTTTCACATCCAATATTTAACGCACTGATTACATTATGTGGTGTTATAGGCATTATTTTAGTGATGGTAGGAAGCGGTGGCTTATTAATTAAGCGTATGATGCAGGAAGAGTTGAAGATTTACACCACCCAACAAGAATATTTTAATTTAGCATTTCTTTTTTTGGTCGCGGTTACCGGGTTTTTAAACTGGATTATTGCTGATCCGGCATTAAGCTATGGGCATCAATTAATGAAAAGCCTTTTGACCTTTACTCCTTTTTCGGCCGGAATCCTTCTCACGATACACTTAATTTTGGCGGGACTAGTGATCATTTATATTCCTCTGACCAAAATGAGTCATTATGTAGGTAAGTTTTTTAGCTTCCATAAGGTTATTTGGGATAACGAACCATACCTGCCCGGTAATGAGATTTCTCGAAAAGTTAAAGAAAGTTTAAGCTATCAGCCCAAAGGGCAATGGGCCGCCCCTCATTATCCGGGCAACAAGACAG
This sequence comes from Bacillota bacterium, assembly GCA_050952465.1. Lineage (GTDB taxonomy): Bacteria > Bacillota > Dehalobacteriia > Dehalobacteriales > Dehalobacteriaceae > DUPU01. Next base: position 316,916 of record JBMNKZ010000008.1, read on the forward strand.
AGGCCAAATAAGGTAAAAAGGAGGAGAGAATCCAATGGTGGAACGAAATAAAAAATTAATTACCCTAGAAGATATGAAAAAACCTCAGGATGTGCAGCTTTCCACACCGGACTTGAATAGTTATATGAAGCTGCCCAAACCTTATGATACCATTGAATCCCAGCCATCCTTAAAGGTTCCAAAAGGCAGCTGGCTTGAAAAAAACATTACATTTTTGGATGGGTATGCCGGAGTAGAAAATTTAATTCGGCCTGAGACCAAGGAAGAAGAAAAGGCATTGGTGGAAAAATTTTTATCCGGTTTAGAGAAAGTTTTATCCGACGATACCAATCGGGCCATGATTCAGCCTTTACTTCTTACCTTTGAATACTGCGCGAAATGCAATACCTGTTCCGAGGCCTGCCATATATTTGAAGCCAGCGGGAGAAAAGAAATTTATCGTCCTATTTTTCGGGCCGAGGTACTTCGGCGTATCGCCAAAAAGTATTTAGATAAAAAGGGGAAGCTGGTTAGGAAATGGGAAGAAAATGATCCGGATCTTAATTGGGAAACCATTGCCCGTCTGGGCGAGTTAGTTTACCGGTGTAATCTTTGCCGCCGCTGTGCCCAAACCTGTCCCCTAGGATTGGATAATGGGCTTATTGTTAAGGAAATTAGAAAGATTTTTAGTCAAGAGATGGGGATCGCTCCCAAACCCTTACATGAAAAGGGTACTATGCTTCAGCTAAAGACCGGTTCTTCCACCGGGATGTCCAAATTTGCTTTTCTAGATATTATTGAGTTTATTGAGGAGGATATTGAGGAAAAAACCGGCCGGAGAATCAAAATCCCTATTGATAAAAAGGGAGCGGATATTCTTCTCACCCACAATGCGGGAGAATTTATGGCCTGGCCGCAAAATCCCGCTGCTTTTGCCATACTTTTTGAAGAAGCAGAGTTGGATTGGACTTTAAGCAGCGAAATGATTGGTTATGACAACGTGAATTATGGTATTTGGTATGATGATTATCAGGCAAAACTTGTGGGGATAGAACAGTTTAAAATTGCCAAGGAGTTAGGCGTAAAAAGGATCGTGATCGGAGAATGCGGTCATGCCCACCGGGCAGCCCATGTCAGCCTGGATCGAAGTGTGACAGGTATATATTATATTCCCCGGGAAAGCTGTATGCCTCTTTTGTGGGAACTGACCAGAACCGGAAAATTGAAATTTGATCCATCCAAGAATAATTTCCCCGTTACCCTTCACGATCCTTGTAATTATGTGCGTTCCATGGGGATTGTCAAACCCCAGAGAGAAATTTTAAAAGTTATAGCTCCTATGTTCCGGGAAATGACCCCCCATGGCGTTGATAATTATTGCTGTGGCGGCGGCGGTGGCTTTGCTATTATGAATTCCATGAATTTTGCTGAGTTTAGAAATACCGTCAGCACCAGGAAGAAGTTGCAGCAAATTTTAAATGCTTTTGCTGATACCATTGAAAATCCGGAGATTCCCAAATACATCTGTGCCCCCTGTTCTAACTGCAAGGGCGCAATCCGTGATATTTTGGAATATTACGGGGCAACAGATGATTACAATCTTCACTATGACGGATTAGCAGAATTGATGGTTAATGCTCTCGCCAGCCTGGATCGGCCTTACCTGGAATTTTTATTAGATGAAGAAGATTAGTGTGAAAATGAATGGGGGAATGAACATCATGGAACGACAAAACCTACCGGATTTCTTTCAAGAGCATAAAGCTATTCTTATGGATATCTGGTTTGAGGCGATATTAAATCATTATCCGCCGGAGACAGCAAGAATCTTTAAACGAGAAAAGGATCCCTTTGCCAATCCAATAGGATATAACCTTAAAGTAGGGGTGGAGGAAATACTGGATCGGTTTATCAAAGAAGACAAAGAGAAAAATGTCTCGGATTCGCTGGATAAAATTATTAGGATTTGGGCGATCCAGGATTTTACTCCCTCTCAAACGGTGTCATTTTTAATTATTTTTAAGCAAATTGTGAAAAAACAGATGAAAAAGCATTATCAAAATCAGGAACAACTATGGATAAACTGGCAGGTGTTTGAGCAAGAGGTTGATAACCTGATCTTAATGGCCATGGATATTTACACAAAATGCCGCGAGAAACTTTATCAAATAAGAATCGAAGAAGCGAACAAAAGGGTTTATTCCCTTCTTCGTCGGGCTAATATGATGGTTACTACAGAAGCAGAGGCAAAAAATTCCGAGGCTATCATGGATAGTTGGGATTTATGTAAATCATGTAATCCCTGTGAAACTGAGAAAAAGGGGTGTAAAAATGAGTTCACTTTCTAAAGCTGATTCATTGGTGAGCAAAAAATTTAAAATGCCCCGGGATAATTGGTTTAATACTCCTGTTGAATTTAAGAAAGGCACTTATAATTACGGATCACATCCCAAACACCATGAAGCTTTGGATCTTCCTAATCCCCGGAACTGGTCTCCGGAGGACGAAGACTGGCAGCTTCCGGATAATTGGAAAGTAATCCTCCTGGAGGGGTTACGGGAAAGGTTGGACAAATATCGTTCCTTAAAGCTCTATATGGATGTTTGCGTCCGGTGTGGAGCCTGCGCGGATAAATGCCACTTTTTTATCGGTTCCGGTGATCCGAAGAATATGCCATTTCTCAGGTCGGAACTTCTCCGGTCTGTCTATCGGAGAGAATATACCAAGGCCGGCAAAATCATGGGGAAGATTGTCGGTGCCCGGGATTTGACTGAGGATGTGGTGAAAGAATGGTTTTACTACTTTTTCCAGTGCAGTGAATGCCGGCGCTGTTCCGTATACTGTCCTTTCGGCATTGACACAGCTGAGATCACCATCATTGCTCGGGAATTATTAGGCCTTTTGGGTGTCAATTCAGACTGGACCCTGGCTTCGGTATCCAATTGCTTCCGCGTAGGTAACCATGTGGGGATTCCGCCCCATGCCATTGTAGATACCATTGATATGCTTTGCGATGATATTGAGGATATTACCGGGGTGCGGGTTAACCCTACTTTTAACAGAAAGGGAGCGGAGGTACTGTTTATTGCTCCCTCCGGTGATTTCTTTGCTGACCCTGGTATTTACACCTTTATGGGTTATTTGATGCTTTTCCATGATATCGGATTAGATTATACCCTAAGTACCTACGCCTCGGAAGGCGGGAATTTTGGTCTTTTTGTTTCTCATGAAATGATGAAAAGGTTAAATGCGAAAATGTATGCCGAAGCAAAGAGATTAGGTGTGAAATGGATTCTTGGAGGAGAATGCGGCCATATGTGGCGGGTAATAAATCAGTATATGGATACTATGAACGGTCCCGCGGATTTCTTAGAAGTTCCCGTTTCTCCCATTACCGGTACCAAGTTCGAAAATACCAGATCAACGAAAATGGTGCATATTACGGAATTTACCTCAGACTTAATTAAGCATAATAAGTTAAAACTAGATCCCCGACGTAATGATCAGTATAAAATCACATTTCATGATTCCTGCAATCCGGCTCGGGCCATGGGAATTTTTGAAGAACCTCGGTTTATTATTAAAAATGTGGCCCGTTATTTCTGTGAAATGCCGGAAAACACAATTCGAGAGAAGACTTATTGCTGTGGGAGCGGATCCGGGTTAAATAATGATGAATTTTTGGAAATGAGAATGCGTGGAGGATTTCCCCCGGGCAAATGCAGTGAGGTATGTGCAGGAAAAACACGGGGTTAATATGTTGTCTTGTATTTGTGCTTTAGATCGAGCAGCTTTTCCTGCTTTGATGAATTACTGGGTACCAGGAGTGGAAGTGTGCGGTGTCCATGAACTGGTGGGTAATGCTCTAATCATGAAGGATGAAGGCGACAGAATTCGAGAAACCAATTTACGGGGCGAACCTTTAGAAGATATAGGTGGTGAGCAGGATGTATGATAAAAAGCTGATCATTCCTATACTGGCGGTAATTGTGGTTGTTTTGACATATCCCATCTGGAGCCTTTTTGGCAAAGAAGCGGCTGCCCCGGAAGTAGATTTGAATACCCCGGAGATTCAGACATTGGCGGAAAAAAAATGTATCGAAGATACGGAATTTATGAGAAGCAATCATATGGAACTATTAAATGAATGGCGCATAAGATCTGTCCGGGAAGGAATCAATGTTTACGTGGCATCAGATGGCGAGGAATACGAGATGAGTCTACAGAACACCTGTTTAAACTGCCATTCCAATAAAGAAGGTTTTTGTGATACTTGTCATAACTATGCGGATGTGGATCCTGATTGCTGGGTATGTCATGTGGGGGGTGAGCTGTAATGAAGATGGACAGAAGAACCTTTATCAGAATGTGTGGCATAGGCCTTTTAGGTTTAGGAGCCACCAAAGCTGATCGAATTTTGGCTAATGTGACAAAAGGCCAATATCAAAGCACCACAGCCCTCCAGGGCAAAAGATGGGCGATGGTGATTGACTCAAAAAAGTGTGGTGCCTGTGATGATTGTGCAGTCGCCTGCCATAAAGCCCATAATGTGCCGGAGATCGACAAAAAAGACCAGGAAATTAAATGGATTTGGAAAGAAAATTTCCATGGTACCTTTCCGGATTTAGGTCATAATTACATAAATGAAAACTTAGAAGAACGGCTTTTTCCCGTTCTTTGCAATCATTGTGATAATCCGGCTTGTGTCCGGGTATGCCCCACTAAGGCTACATTTAAAAGGGAAGATGGGGTGGTAATGATGGATTACCACCGCTGCATCGGCTGCCGCTATTGCATGGCCGGCTGTCCTTATGGGGCGAGAAGTTTTAACTTTCAAGACCCTCGGCCATTTATCAAAGATGTCAATAAAGAATATCCCACCCGGGGTAAAGGTGTGGTGGAGAAATGTAATTTCTGTGCCGAACTCCTAGTGAAAGGTGAACAGCCCCTCTGTGTAAAGGCATGCAAAAAAGAGGCCATTACTTTTGGCGATTTGAATGATCCCCAGTCACCAGTGCGAAAGATTTTGGCAAGTCAGGCGACAATTCAGCGTAAACCTAGCTTGGGGACTTATCCCAGCGTTTACTATATTATCTAAGGAGGGCCGCTATGGTTGAGCATATTTTTCGGGGAAGTAAAAGATATTGGATGTGGTTGTCTTTTTGCTAATCATGATAGCGGCAGGCTTTGGAGCATATCTTTTTCAGTATTACCATGGTTTAACGGTGACCGGCATGGGCCGGGATGTTTCCTGGGGCCTGTACATCGGCCAATTTACTTTCTTTGTAGGGGTGGCCGCTTCTGCCGTGATGGTGGTGTTACCTTATTATCTACATAATGTGAAGGACTTTGGCCGGATTACTGTCTTTGGCGAATTTCTGGCCATTGCCGCGGTAACTATGTGTATGCTTTTTATTGTAGTCGATTTAGGGCGGCCGGACAGGGTGCTAAACGTTTTAATTATGGCTACTCCCCATTCCGTGATGTTTTGGGATATGGTGGTTTTAAGCGGATATTTGCTCCTAAACCTCATTATTGGATGGAACATGCTGGAGGCAGAATATAATTCTATTACGCCTGCCAAATGGGTAAAAAGTTTAGTCTATGTATCTATACCGTGGGCGGTAAGTATTCATACCGTCACTGCCTTTCTGATTTCTGGGCTGCCGGGGCGGCACTACTGGCTGACTTCGATTATGGCAGCAAGGTTTTTAGCTTCTGCTTTCGCCAGCGGGCCTTCCCTTCTGATTCTTTTAATGCTGGTGATGAAAAAATATACCGGTTTTAAGGTGGAAGATAGGGCAATCAATAAACTCTCTATGATTGTTGCCTATGCCATGACCATCAGTGTTTTCTTTATCATTTTGGAGTTTTTTACTGCCTTTTATAGCCAAGTGCCTACTCATATGCATAGTCTTAGGTATCTATTTTCTGGACTGGAAGGCAAAGGTGCTCTGGTTCCTGCAATGATAATTTTTGTTATCTTGGCATTGATCGCCTTGGTTTTATTACTTAACCCCAAAACAAGGTTAAATCAAAAATATCTGATCATGGCCTGCTCCTTTGTGTTTATTGCGATGATGATTGAAAAAGGTTTAGCTTTGATTGTAGGCGGCTTCATCCCCAATGCTTTTGAAACCATTACCGAATACCTGCCTACCGCTACGGAGTTATTGATAACCATAGGGATTTGGGCCATCGGCGGATTAATTCTCACGGTGTTTTATAAAATGGCCATAGGGGTTAAAGAACAAAGTGAGCCAAAATCCATTGTAAAAGTGAGGGTTTAAAATGGGCGTGGGTTTTTCATTGCTAATGATATGCCTCTTAGTGTTGATTCCTTATTTAGGAGTTTACGCCGGATTAGAGTATTTCCTTGGGGTGATAGTACCTTATCTGGCATTTGCTGTTTTCCTTCTTGGGATTATTTATCGCATAATTAATTGGGCTCGTTCCCCTGTGCCTTTTCGCATCCCCACTACTTGTGGGCAGCAAAAATCTCATACTTGGATTAAGGCAGATCAGGTGGAGAATCCATCCACAACCTTTGGCGTTTTGGTCAGAATGGCTAAGGAAGTAGTTCTCTTTCGTTCCCTATTTCGTAATACCAAAACCACTATTACGGAAAAGGGCCATATCGCCTATATCTGGGAAAAGTGGCTGTGGCTGGCGGCGATTCTTTTTCATTGGTCATTTTTCATTATTATTACCCGTCATTTAAGATTGTTTACCCCGGAAGCACCTTGGTTGGTAAGATTTTTAGAAAGAGCTGACAGCTTTTTTGGCTTTGGTATGTTTAGTTTTTACCTTACGGATCTTTTTATTGTCGTTGGTCTTTTATATCTTTTGATCCGGAGATTGGTCATTCCCATGGTACGTTATGTATCTCTGGCTGCTGATTATTTTGCTCTTTTTATTATTTTGGGCATCGCTCTTTCCGGAATTCTCATGAAGTATTTTGTGCGTACCGATGTAGCGGGAGTTAAGGAACTTGCCATGAGCCTTTTGGCCTTTCAGCCGGTTATTCCTGCGGATATGGGCAGTATCTTTTATATTCATTTATTTTTAGTGTGCGCCCTTTTGGTTTATTTCCCCTTTAGTAAGCTAATGCACGGCCCGGGACTGTTATTAAGTCCTACCAGAAATATGGCAAATACCAACCGAATGAAAAGACACATTAATCCATGGAATTATCCGGTTAAGGTACATACCTATGAAGAATATGAAGAAGAATTCGGCAAGGTAATGCAGGCCGCAGGTCTCCCTTTAGATAAACAGAGTTCTTAATGTCAGATGGAGTTTTTACTCTACCTGACGGTTAGCCGTCATTTCCATCCATGGCTGTCGGAAATCGTTATCCAGGAACTGTTAGCTATCTGACACAGGAAGCAATAATGAAAAGTTAGGAGGTAATAAAGATGGATAGTACAATTATGAGCATGGGGTTTATCCCAAGCATAGGGCTGCCCGAATTAATTTTAATTCTCATTATTGCCCTGGTGATTTTTGGACCGGGAAAACTTCCGGAAGTAGGGAAGGCTGTTGGGAAGAGTCTTTCTGAATTTAAAAAAGCGCAAAAAAATTTAGAAGTAACGGTTACCGAAGAAATAAAGGACAATTAATATCTTACAAAATATTACCCTGTCAATGGACGGGGTTTTTTATTTCTTATTATCTGTAGCATTTTGTTTTTTATTGTAAGGAGGAAAATATTGGGATAAATAGAATAATAATGTATGTATTATTGTAAGACATAAGTTTTGTTGTGAAAATCACAACAATTAAGGTGATAAACATGAAAGGTAAAACAAATTGTCATACTCCGACTCCGGACAGAGCAAAAGAACCAAATATAAATTACCAAGGCCTTGATTTAGCACAGTTTAGGAATATCCTTAATCATTCCTATGATGAGATATTTGTCATTAACAGTATGGGGGTGGTAGTTTATGTTAATGATGCTTCTGTTAGAAATTATGGTCTCAATCCGGATGAAATCATAGGTAAGACTATTTATGAATTGCAAAAAGATGGATATTATTATCCACTTATTGCTCCGGTGGTGCTTCAGGGGAAAAAAAGGGCTACTTTTGAACAGGAAACTATTGTAGGCAAGAAACTTCTTGTTACATGCACCCCTGTTTTGAATGACCAGGGGGATGTTGAATTTGTGGTGATGAACAGTCGTGATATTACAGAACTGAAAAATCTAAAATGCAATTTGGAAGAAACAAAAAAAGAAGTAGAAAAGTATAAACAAGAGGTAAAAGCACTAAGAAAAAAGGTAAATCGTTTTGATCGTTTCATCGTACGGAGCAAAAACATGCGGGATTGTATTGAGTTGGCGCAAAGAGTAGCCATTTCTGATACGAATATAATGATTTTAGGGGAAACAGGTACAGGTAAAAGTGCTTTGGCAAAATATGTGCACGAGATTAGTCATCGTAAGGATGGCCCCTTCCAGACCATTAATTGTGCCGCTATCCCAGAACAACTTTTGGAGTCGGAATTATTTGGTTATCATTCCGGAGCTTTTACTGGGGCGCATCTTAAGGGGAAGGCGGGTCTTGTGGAAATGGCCAATGAAGGGACTCTCTTCTTAGACGAGATTGCAGAGATACCTCTGAGGCTTCAACCCAAAATATTAGAAGTTATTCAAGAGAATAAATTCATCCCTGTGGGTGGAACCAGGCACAAAAGGGTTAATATTAGGATTATTGCCGCCACCAACAGAGACCTAGAGCAAATGGTCAAAGAAGGAACTTTTCGAGAGGATCTATTTTATCGCCTAAATGTAATCGAATTAGTTATTCCCCCTCTGAGGGAAAGAACAGAAGATATCGTGCCTTTGGCTCAGTTTTTCCTTAATAAGTTTAATAATCGTTATAATGTTCCCCACTTCTTCTCTCAGGATACACTGGATGTTTTGATCCGCTATCCATGGCCCGGCAATGTGAGAGAAATCGAGCATTTGGTTGAACGACTGGTTATAACAGTGCAAGAAATGAAAATACTTCCAAAACATTTGCCAAAGAAGTTTCTGCAGGATAATGTTAATGATGTAATTTCTTTACCAAACATTCTGCCTTTAGACTTAATTGAAAAGGAATTAATCATTAAAGCATACAAACAGCTGGGTAGTTCATACAAGGTGGCCAAAGTGCTTAATATCAGCCAAAGCAAAGCTAATCGTCGAATCCGACAGTACATGTCAGATGGGGGTTCAAAGAAGCCCTAAAGTACTTAAGATATGATAAATTCAGAGCGTCCTTTTCTTAATTAAAGATGAGGGAGGGAGGCTCTTTTTTCTTTTTGAATAATCCGATAAGTCCCATTGACTTATTATAAGTTAGATAGACTTCATAATTGACAAAAGTCGTTATTTGATTTTTCGGCAGAATGGCAATTCCCTTGGGAGACAAGATTATTTGAATTAGTTATAACTTGGTATGAAAGTTGCTAATTAGAATAAGTATTCATCTAATTTACTTTTAGGAGGGACAAAACTAATGTCTTGTGATAAAGGAAAAGCAAAAAAAGCAATGTTCATCGGACTTGATGGTGCCGATCCAATGGTAGTAGAAAGACTTATTAATGAGGGCAAATTACCCAACTTTAAGAGATTTCTAGAGATGGGCGTATCAACAACAAATCTTGGAATGCAGGGTGCCCTGCCTACTATTACTCCTCCCAACTGGGCATCTTTAGCAACGGGTACTTGGCCTAATACCCATGGTATTACTTGTTTCTGGAACCATACACCGGGAAATGAGCTGGATGTTTTGGATTATGGGTGGGATTCCAATCTTTGTCATGCTGAGTTTATTTGGGAAGCTTTTGAACGAGGTAACAAAAAAAGCATCATGATTAACTATCCTACAGCTTGGCCCCCAAGGACAAAAAAAGATATTTACATTGACGGAACCAGCATCTTTACCAATCTTCGGGGTTATATTGACTATGAAAAATATTTCACCTGTCTCGAAGGGGATTTCCCTATTGAAGAGATACCCCATGAGGTTGATAGCAGTGGTACGGACTGCCGGGTTGAGGGAGAAGTAACTACCCAGCAGGCAAAACTTAGTGGAGATGGTTTTGGGTACTCCCACCCGGGTTTAGTTACCGAAGAAGGCGGTAGTGAAGAAGAAGCTGATGCCGCAAAGTGTGATCGGATTAAGACACCGATTAAACCGGCTAGTGGCTGGAAAAATGCTCCTGTGGGAGCGAAGGAGGTCGTTTTACCTGTAAATAGCGGTAATACCAGACGTTATGGCTTGCTCATCGCTTCTGAGGGTAAAAAATATGATACTTTTCGAATTTATGTAAGCAAAAACGATGAAAACCCTATCGGAGAAGCAAAAGTGAACCAGTGGAGCGAGTTTATCTATGACCATTACAATATAGGTGGGGAAAGCAAGCCGGTCGCTTATAAAATTAAAGTGACTGAAATGGCTGAAGACGGTAGCAGCATGAGCTTCTATTATTCCTTTGCCCAGGATCTTAAAGGGGATAAGTATTTCTATCCAAATGAAATTTTGGCAGAGTTAATAGAAAATGTCGGCCCGATGCTCCAGCCTTCTAACTTTGACCGGCATAACGTGATTGCGGACACCATTGTAATTGAGTCTATGGTTGACTTTTATGATTGGCATGAAAGAGCACTTAACTACCTTTTGGTCAACAAGGAATGGGATCTTCTGTACAGCCATATGCACGGTATTGATATGCTGAATCATTATTATATTGACTTTACCTTAGAAGCTAATTCCCCCGACTATATGCGTTACAGGGAATTAATAACCAAAATTTATCAGATTAACGACCATTTTCTTGGCGAGATGATGAAGCACTTAACTGATGATGTTGTAATGATAGTTGTTTCCGATCATGCCGCGATTACCAGAAAGGCAGGATATGAATATCCCCTCATCGGCGATATGTGGGGCATGAATGTGGGCATTATGTCGGAGTTAGGCTATACCAGGTTAAAGGAAGTAGATGGTGCATTGCAGATCGATTGGGAGAACACCAAGGCCGTGGCTCAACGTGCGATGTATATTTATATTAACCTTAAAGGGCGTGACCCTCAAGGAATTGTGGAGCCGGAAGAATATGATAAACTGGTGCAGGATATTATTTCCGACTTATATAGCTATCGGGATCCCAAGACTGGACGAAGATTGATTAAGGTAGCCATGAATAGGGTGGACATGGAAGCCGTTGGACTGGGCGGACCATACTGCGGAGATATTGTATACTTCTTGGAAGATGATTTCAGCAGAACTCACGGTAATGGTTTCAGCAATCAGTCTCTGAATGGTTATTCCACCACCTGTTTCTTTATGGCAGCCGGTGCCGGCTTGAAGAAAGGAGAAAGAATCAACAGACGGGTTAAGGTAGTTGATATTGTACCTACTATCTGCCAATTAACCGGGGCACCTATGCCTAAAAATGTTGAAGGCAGTATTATATACCAAGCCTTTGAAGGTTTCGAAGAAAAGTAAAGAAGGGACGGAAGATAAAATGACTTATGTACCGTTTCCAAGCATTACTCAGGATAATTTCGATACCTTAACTTTTGACAGCGATACTCCGGTATTGGTTTTCTTTGGTAAGGAGGGGTGCCAGGCATGTAATGAGTTATTACCCACCGTGGAGGAAATTTATGGGGAGTTAAAGGACAAAATGAATTTTTATTGGGTTGACGTCGCTGCATATAAGTCACTGTCCCTGCGCTTTAGATTACGGGGAATACCTCAAATCTTAATTTTTCATAATGGAGAGATAAAAGAACGGATTGGCGGTCTAATGGAGAAGGAAGAGATTTTGGAGAAAATTAATAAAGTTTTAACCAAATGACGACTAAACAAATTAGTGACCTAGCATTAATAAGGTGGTGTTGACAATATGGGGAGGAGACTTTTCCCGGTGGATAATTCTTATTTTTACCATAGTTAACGATATGAGATGTAATAAGATACTTTTGGTTATAGGGAGGTGAAATATAAATCAGCGGTACCAAGGTAGTAAAAGCAAAAAAATATTACAATATCATGTACATCGTAAAAAGGAATAGCAGAAAGGTAAGTTGGTCTCTTATCAAGTTTATTAGGAGGGGTATAAATGGGCAATGGACAACAGCCACAACCTAAATACGCTAAAATTAATAAACCTGTTTTCTGGATGTCAATTATCGTTTGCTTGCTGTTTTACGGTCCTATGGTGATTTATCAGGAAGAGGCACAAAATATTATCAATAATATTTTTAGTTTTGTAACCCGTGTTACGGACTGGACCTGGGAACTTGTAGTTTTTGGCTGCTTGGTCTTTCTTGCCTGGCTGGCCTTTAGCCGCTACGGTAAGGTGAAACTAGGCGGGCCGGATGATAAACCGGAATTTGGTACATTTACCTGGATTGCCATGATGTTTTGCGGAGGGTCCGGAGCCGGACTTGTTTACTGGGCATTGGTTGAGCCTATTTGGTATTTAGCGTATCCTCCCTATGGAGTGGAAGCGTTTTCAGCAAAATCCGCCGAGTGGGCAATATCTTACGGTATTTTCCACTGGGGATTTAGCGCCTGGGCCACTTTTGCTGTCCCTGCCATAGCCTTCGGGTATATGTATTATGTACGGAAAAGGCCTTACCTTTACCCCAGTTATGCTTGCCGAGGTGTATTAGGAAAATGGGTTGACGGATGGGTTGGTAAAGTTATTGATGCCATTGTAATAATTGGTATGGTGGGCGGTATGGCTACCTCCCTGGGATTTGTTGTTCCTATGATATCAAAGATTAGTGCGGACTTTTTTGCTATTCCCGATACTATTGGTACTCAAATGATTGTTGCGGTAATTTTCTTGTGCATTTACGGCTGGAGTTGCTACAATGGTTTAAAAGGCGGGATTGCTAAACTTGCCGATGCTAATATGTATTTATCCTTTATGATCTTGGCTTTTGTTCTGATTGTCGGGCCTACCGGTTTTATGTTTTCCTACTTTATAGACAACGTTGGTTAAAGTGTCCCCTTTGTCAAGACACAAATTTCAAAATCTAAATGTGCCAGATATCCCCATTTCATAACCTTGTTCGTCCCGTTTCATTTTTTTGATTTGTTCACATAAGCAGCCGCCTGCGATTAGCAGGTTGCCTTGAGTTTGGGGCTGGCAAATGGTATGCTTGCACGATTTGCGGGGGAGATATCAGTTTCATTCATAACCTCATCCCGCCCGCATCGCATCTTTACACCATTTGCCGGACACAAAGTCAAGGTCGGCGGTCAATTACGCTGCATGTCCCAGGTTGGTATAAGCTAAATAAGGGGTAAGATAATCCAATGACTGGTGTGGCCTGTCCATGTTGTATTCTTGTACATATGCCCCTATACCAGCTCTTAACTGTTTAGGATTTTGATATTCATTAATGTAAATATTGTCACATTTTAAGCTTCTAAACCAGCGCTCGATGATAACGTTATCCACCCATCTTGCTTTTCCATCCATGCTTTGGCGGATGCTTTCCTGTCGTAGGAATCCGGTATAATCCTCGCTGGTAAATTGACTTCCCTGATCTGAATTGATGATTTCAGGTCTTCCATGTACTGCAATTGCCTTCTTTACCGCTGCTAATACAGGAGCCGTATCTAACGTATCCGATAGCTCCCATCCTACGAGATACCGGCTGTACCAGTCTATAATAGCAGTTAAATACATATGGCTTTTGCCCATTTTAATGTAAGTGAGATCAATTGCCCATACCTGATTAGGCCTGGTAATGGCAATATTCCTCAGCAGATACGGGAATACCTTATGTTCTTTGTTACGTTTGGAGAGATTAGGCTTCGGATAGATGCAGTATATACCCATTTCTTCCATATATCGTCGAATCAGTTTCCGGCCGATTCGGATGCCTTCATTCTGAAGCTTACTTTTAAGCCGTCTCACTCCCAAATAACACATTTTGGTATGCCAGTAGTCAATTCGGCTTTTTACCAGCTCCTCATACTCCGTATTTCCTGTAGCAGGTGTATAATAAACGCTGGTTCGATTAATGCCCAGTATTTTACATTGCGCTTTTATAGTTAGCTTAGAATGGTGGCTTATTAAACCTTTTTTCGTAGTCTGGTCCAAACATTTCAACAGATTTTTTTTTTAAGCCACTCATTCTCAATAGTGAGTTGGCCGACTTTTGCCATTAGTTCCTGTTTCTCTATCATTTGTTCTTTTTGTTGTCGTTTTTGCTCTTTTTCCAGTCTGCTGCCAGAGAACGCTTTAGATGCGTTTTCAATAAACTCTTTTTTCCAGTTACGCAACTGGTTCGGACTTATATCATGTTCCTTTGCCAGCTCGTTTAGTTGCTTTTCTTCTCGTAGCACTTCTAATACAATTCTTGTCTTAAACTCGGCTGTAAATTGTCTTTTTTGCATTTTTTGAACCACTCTCCGTCCGGCAGTTTTCTGCCTTTATTATATCAGGTTCATTTAGTTTTGTAATTTCGTGTCTTAATCTATGGGTACATTATAGGTGTCTTAATAAATAATTTTACCCGAATGAGCTTATATACCGACCCGGTAGCTAAATCAGGCTTTCCGCAAGACTGGACTACATTCTATTGGGCATGGTGGTTGGCTTGGGCTATGTATGTAGGTCTGTTTGTAGCCAGAATTTCTAAAGGTCGTACAATCAGATCTGTCATCGCCAACTGCGTTTTTTCCGCTACAGCAGGTTGTGCTCTTTTCTTCATGATTTTCGGTGGTTATCAAGTGGATATGATTATGAATCAAGGAGTAGATCTGTTTGCCGTCCTTCGCGATCAGGGGGGACCGGCAGTAACTTCCGTATTCTTGCAGTCACTGCCCTTACAGTCAATATTAATTCCCTTTTTTGTTTTTGTTATGTTCATATCTCAGGCCACCGGTGTTGACGCTGCATCCTTTACCATGGCTAACATGGCTTGCTATGAGGTAAAGGATGGGGTCGAGCCTCCAAAATGGTCCCGTGTTGTTTGGGCGTTGTTGCTTTTCTTTGCTACTACAGGTCTTTTGCTAGTAGGCGGAATGGATGCTGTAAAATTGTCTTCTGTATTAACTGCGGTACCGGTACTGTTTATCCTTGTCATCTTGGCCATTTCTACTGTTAAGTGGCTTAGGGAAGACTTTGGTTATGATCAACCATTGACCACAACCAAGTATGACAATGTGACAGAGGAAACAGAAAAAGCTGCATATGCAGAAGGAGTTTCTACATCAAAAAGCGTCTAAAAAGCATACAAAGAAAATAGCTTCTAAGTGTATTAGATGTGTAGAACATAACAGGTGATGAGTCATTTTATCACCTGTTGTTATCTTTAGTGAAAAAGATTTCATAAGGAGGGAAAATATGCGGACTCATTCTGAAGCGGCAGTAAATTTAACCCGGGGATTTGGCTTAAAGATGTTTTCGGAAGATGAACTTGATGCCATTCATTTAGCAACACTAAAGGTACTGGGAAAAACCGGTATTAAGGTAGAAAGTGCAGAGGCCATGGAAATATTTTCTTCCGGCGGAGCAAAGGTGGATAAGGCGACCCATATTGTGAAATTCCCTGCATATATTGTGGAGGATGCCATCCATTCCGCACCCAGCACCATAGTGCTTAATGCCCGTAATCCTAAGAATAATGTGATATTGGAAGGAAAAAGAGTACATTTTACCAACTTTGGCGAAGGGATTATGGTCTTTGACCCATATACCGGTGAGTACAGAAAATCTACGAAACTGGATTGTGCTAATGCTGCCTTAATGTGCGATTACCTTGATGAAGTTGATGTTATTCTCAGGGCGGTGGCCGCCCATGATGTATATACACCGATTCATGTACTTCATGAGATGGAGGCATGTTTCTTGAATACAACTAAACCGGTTTTCAATGGAGGAGTTAATTCCCGTTTGGCTGAATATTTATTCCAAATGGGTGCTGCAGTAGCCGGCGGTATGGATAAATTTAAAGAACATCCCATGCTATCTCTGAATGTCTGTCCTACCAGTCCTCTTCAGCTGACAGCTCATTGCACGGAAGCCATCATTAAGTGTGCCGAATACGGTGTGCCGGTGAATGTTCTTTCCATGGCCATGGCCGGGGGAACATCGCCTGTGACTTTAGGCGGTACCTTAGTTACTCATAATGCTGAGGTTCTTTCCGGGGTAATTTTAAGCCAATTGACTAGAAAAGGTGCACCCGTTATATACGGGAGTTCTACTACCATGATGGACTTAAGGACTACCACAGCCCCTGTTGGAGCACCTGAATTGGGTATGATTAATGCAGCGGTGGCAGCCCTGGCCCAATATTATCTCTTGCCTAGTTGGGTAGCCGGTGGTTAGGTGGACAGTAAAATACCTGATGCTCAAGCCGCCCATGAAGCAACTATGTCTACTCTTTTAACTGGTTTAGCAGGGGCTAACCTGATTTACGGGGTAGGAATGGTGGAGTTGGGCATCAGCTTTAGTTTTGAACAGATGGTGATTGATAATGATATTGTAAAAATGGTGCGTAAGGTAATAAAGGGTATTGATATTAATGATGATACCTTGGCTGTGGATGTAATCGACCAGGTAGGTGCCGGTGGAAACTTCCTCAGTGAGGAACATACCATTAAATATATGCGCACAGAACAATCTGATCCAAAAATTATGAATCGGCAAATGCGCTATGCTTGGGAGGCTGGCGGAAGTAAAGACTTAACTGCTGTCGCCCATGAGGAAGCATTATCCATTTTGCAGAATCATAAACCTGAGCCTTTGGCGGAAAGTGTCCAGGAGGAACTTAAAGCCATTATTGCTGAGGCAGAAGCTGAGTTTACTGCAAACAAGAAATAATCTGACTATTATATGAGAGAACACTTTTATAAGAAATTTTATTATAAGGGAGGCTTTTTAATTGTCCTTTAACCCGTATAATATTATTAGTCAGGAAGATTATCAGAGGATTCACGAGGCATCGTTAAAAATACTGAGGGAGACCGGTGTTGCTTTTCATTCTCAGGAAGCCATTGAGCTTTTTAAGCAGCATGGTGCCCGGGTAAACGGGGAAATAGTTTATATTGATGCTCCCATGGTAGAAAAGGCTTTGGCCACTTGTCCGGAGAAATTTTGCTGGCATGCCAGAAATGATAAGAAATCAGTCACAGTAGGTGATGGCATTCTGATACAGCCTAATATTGGCCCGGTTTATATTCAGGATATAGATCAAGGTCGCAGGATGGCCACATTAAAAGATTTAGCTAATATTGTGAAGCTGTGTCAAGCCAGCGATGTTATTGACCTAAACGGTAGTGTTCCCGTTGATCCCTGCGATGTTGCCGGGGAGAAAAAGTACATTCGGATTATGTACGAAATTTTAAAAAATACGGACAAACCGATCATTGGAGCTTGTGTCCCGGGGCCGGAAGCAAAAAAGATGCTGGCGATGGCAGAAATAGCCATGGGGGAAGGTAGTTTAGACCGTCCCAGTGTAGGGGTACTCGTCAATTCTCTTACCCCTTTGGGCTATGCTCCGGAAACAGTGGAAACCATGATTGAGTATTCCAAACGAAAACAAATTATTCTTTTGGCTCCTTGCATTATGGCTGGATTATCCGGCCCGGTTAGCCTCATGGGGACAGCAGTGCTGCAGAATGTAGAGCTTTTGGCCGGTATTGTTTTAACCCAATTGGTCAATCCAGGGACTCCTGTTGTTTATGCTACTGCATCTACAGTGGGTTATATGAAAAATGCCAGTTATGCGGCGGGAACACCGGAAGCGATGTTAATAAATATGCCCAATATCCAAATGGGCTTGGAATTTTATCACCTTCCTACCCGAACCATGTGTGGCATCACCCATTCAAAAACCTTGGATTGCCAAGCCGGTTATGAGACTATGATGAGCTTGATGATGGGTTTGATGAGTGGTGCCCATATATTTGTACAATGTCTAGGCGTGCTTGACGCCATTATGACCACTTCCTATGAAAAATTAATTATTGATGAAGAATTAGTCAGCCGGGTAAAGCGTATTCGCCAGGGAGTGGATACTTCGGATCAGGCATTGGCCGTGGATATAATTCAAGAAGTCGGGCACGGAGGTACCTACCTGAATCATGAAAGCACCTTTACGGGTTTCAGGAATTTCTGGTTGCCCACTGTGTCAAACTGGGATTCGTACCAGGATTGGCTGGCTCTGGGGGCGGAAGATGTAGTGAAAACTGCTCATAGGAAATACAAGGAAATTTTGCTAGAGGCTCCGGAATCGTTATTGGATCCTGAAGTGGATAAGGCACTGCAGTTATACATAAAGTAGGATCAACGGCATACCCAAGGATGTAACCATTGTTATTTAAATAATCTTTTAAACCAGGATAATTTTTCTAAACCCCTTTTTGACCGGTCAAGAATATTATCGTCTGTATCTGTTCCAAAAAAAGTATCATTTTGAGTATTTCTACCGGAAAAATTCTTGCTTTCTTTTTCTTCTACTCGGTTTTTTTCTTCTTCAAACATGGAACTCATTCCCTTCTATCCCTGGGTATGCAAATATAGTGTAACCACAATTCCCCAGTAAATATTACGGTTTTGAAAACATAAAAAAATAGGTAGCTGAGATTAGTTTCTTGTGTTATAATTGGTTTAGTTGAGAGATTGTAAAATAAAATATAAGAGTTGAGTTGAGATTAGTTGAGCAGAGTCAGGTTGAGGTGAGTTTATTTATAAATCAACCAGGCATATGCCTGGTTTTTATTTGTCTATCAAAAAGTATACCTTCTTTCTGATAGATCTAAGGACACAGCTAAGGCTTCCGCCGTCGCCAGAGGCTTGGCGCAAGCCAAGTTTTCTTTATTCTAAAACAGGAGGTAAGAAAATGGCGGTACAATTGGAAACCAATAGTTTAGAACAAGCATATATGGAACAAGAGATAAAACTCCAAAGGTTGGTAGAAAGGCTTTACTTAAAATCTCCTTATTATAGAAAAAAATTGCAAGAAGCAGGAATTAGACCTGGCGACATCCGCTCTATTGAAGATTTAAACGGAGTGCCTTTTACGGATAAGAACAGTCTCCGGGAGGCTTACCCCTTACAAATGATGGCTGTTGATGAGGAAGAGGTAGTCAGGATTCACTCTTCTTCCGGAACCACAGGAAAACCGGTAATTATTCCTTACACCAGACAGGATGTGGATACCTGGGCGGAGATGTTTGCCCGATGTTATGAGACCGTGGGTGTGGGCAAGAGGGATCGGGTGCAAGTAACTCCGGGATATGGACTTTGGACAGCAGGAATTGGTTTCCAAGCCGGTGTAGAACGATTAGGTGCTATGGCGATTCCCACCGGGCCGGGAAACACGGAAAAACAATTGGAAATGATGATTGATTTAAAAACAACGGTTTTATGTGCCACCTCTTCTTATGCTCTTTTATTGGCGGAAGAAATACAGCGGAGAGGTTTGAGGGATAAGATTCATTTAAGATTAGGTATTTTCGGTTCCGAGCGGTGGGGCGAAAAAATGCGGGCGAAAATCGAAGAATATTTAGGCATTGACAGTTTTGATATTTATGGACTTACGGAAATCTACGGGCCCGGTATTGCCATTGATTGTCAAGCTCATCAAGGTATGCATTTCTGGTCCGATTATTTGCTCTTTGAGATTATTGATCCGGTTACAGGACGACAGGTTTCGCCAGGGGAAGAGGGGGAATTGGTGATTACCACTCTGACCAAGGAAGGGATGCCCTTGCTTCGCTACCGAACCCATGACATTACTCGCATTATTCCTCATGCTTGTCCCTGCGGCAGTCCATATCCAATGATTGATCGAGTCTTGGGACGGACAGATGATATGATTAAAATCAAGGGAGTAAATATCTATCCGGGGCAAATTGACCATGTCCTTAAAATTACTCCTGGATGCAGCAGTGAATATCAGATTCACCTGGTTCGAGATCACGGGAAAGATGTCATGACGGTCAAGGTAGAGGGAGAAGACGGATGTAACTTTACTGCCATAGGGGAACATCTCCGAAAAAATATTAAGGTAAAAATCGGCATCGCTGTTGATGTGGAAATAGTACCTGTTGGAGCCTTAGGAAGAACTGAGAAGAAGAGTAAAAGGGTCTTTGATACCCGGCATAACTGATTCTCTTAAAATATAAAAACGCACTGTTTCTTTCTTTACCGCATATGATATGATATGGACTGCCTTAAGATAAGATCTGACGGTAATTTAAACCAGCGGGGGGAGAAATGGTGAATCATAAGAGAATTACCCGAAGAGGCGGATGAGGCTCTTGTCTTCCCAAGGGTGGGAAAAAACAAGATACTAATAGAAAAAACGGTAATAAAAAGAAGGATAGGAAATAACACATAAGGGACGGCTGGAAATCATTGGAATCCGGCCGTCCCTATTATTATTTTTTATTTGGTCTTACGGAAAATATCAACTAACACTTGAAGAACTTCCCCAACTCCTTTGATTAAAGCTAAACCGGTATCTGTCTTATCATTAATGGTAGCAACGGTTTCGGAAAGACCTACCCCAAGGGAGGAAAAACTGGTACCAACTTCATCTACTTGATGCTTAATGGAGTTGGTCATTTCCCGGGTGTCTTTTATTGTTTCGGGAAGCTGTTGGATAGATTTATCTAGGTTTTCGTGGTGGCGTTTAAAAAAATCTCCTGCCATTGTTAATAGACGGTTCAAATTTTTTAATGTGATTAATAAATATATTCCTACAGAAAGAGCGATCATAACCAGTATTATTAGGCAAAAATCTTGCAATGAAATATACATCTAATGCACCTTCATTCTGCCATGCAGGCATGGATTAGGGATTTATCCCTGTATCTTCTTCTTTTTCTAAGGTTACTGCCGCTTCTTTGTCTTTATTGCCTTTTTTGCTTATAGCCGCTGCCTTTTCTTTAACCTCTTTCGTTACTTTGCTAATCTTTTCTTTAGCTTCTTCTGCCTTTTCTTTGGCCTTAAGCGTGGCGTCTTTAGTAGCTTGGGATATTTGTTCCCTAGTCTCTTTCCCTGATTTAGGTGCTAACAAAACACCTAAGGTTCCGCCTACAGCCGTACCAATGGCCGTTCCCAAAGCAATATTCTTGGCAGCCTGTTTACGAGCTTTTTTTTCTTTTTCTTTCTTATTTTTCTCCAATAAATCTTTGATGGACATCTTTACACCTCCTCGTATTTTTTTGGAGTAACTCATCATAATGAATTGTTTGATAAATTTCTCTCCAGAGCTAAAATATTCCTGCCTCTCCTGCTTATTATTATCATAATATGTTTTAATTTTGGAAAAAGGAAATTGTCTATCATCTATAGAAATGTTTCTTCGAATACATTTTATTTAGTAAAATAAAGGTAGACATACTTGCGGGAGATATAATATGAGCCAAAGTGGCGAATTTTCGGTGCAAATTTTAGACAGTGTAGCTGATGGGGTTTTTACCGTCGACCTGAACTGGAGAATAACCACCTTTAACCGGGCGGCAGAGGTTATTACCGGGGTTAGGAAAAAAGATGCGTTAGGATGCTTGTGTCGGGATATTTTTCATTCCGACATTTGTGATGGGGCTTGCATCTTGAAACAAAGTATTGAGACCGGGAACCCTATTATAAATCGGTCGATTTATATCATCAGGCCTGACGGAAATAAAGTTCCGATTAGTATTAGTGCTGCACCTTTGAAAAACAAAGACGGGAAAATTATTGGCGGTGTGGAGACTTTCCGTGATGAGTCTGAAGTTACTGAACTAAGAAAACAACTGCAAAAATCCTACAATTTCTTTGAAATGATTAGCAAAAGTTCCGGAATGCAAAGGATATTTCAAATACTTCCTGATCTTGCTGTTAGTGACAGTACTGTTTTAATATTAGGGGAAAGCGGTACAGGAAAAGAACTCCTAGCCAGAGCAATTCATCAATTGAGCAGAAGAAAGGATAAACAGATGGTAGCCGTAAACTGTGGGGCATTGCCGGATACCTTGTTAGAATCGGAGCTATTCGGGTATAAAGCAGGAGCCTTTACGGATGCAAAAAAAGATAAGCCGGGTTATTTTTCCCGGGCAGAAGGTGGAACTCTTTTTCTTGATGAAATAGGTGATGTTTCTCCCGCTCTTCAAGTAAAACTTCTCCGGGTTATACAAGAACGAGTCTTTACTCCCCTTGGAGGAGTAAGGCCTATGAAAGCTGATGTGCGAATTATCGCTGCCACGAATAAAGATTTGGAGCTTTTGGTTAAGGAAGAAAAATTTAGGCAGGACTTATATTATCGAATTAACGTAGTGCAACTAAAAGTACCTCCTCTAAGGGACAGAAAAGAAGATATCCCTATTCTGGTCAATCATTTTGTACAACGTTTTAACAAGTTAAAAGGGCAGGAGGTTTTAGGTTTATCCCAGGAAGCGATAGCAATTCTAATGAGATATAATTTTCCTGGAAATATTAGAGAACTAGAAAATATTATTGAGTATGCTTTTATTCTATGCCATAAGGGAATAATTTTACCGGAGCACCTGCCGGAAATGTTTCAGCAACAGACTGTTAATGTAATAAATAAGGAAAAGGGAAAACAGACTCTGGAAGATATTAAGAAAATCGCGGTAATTGAAGCTCTAGAACGAAATAATTGGAAAAGGATGGCTACTTGCCGGGAACTGGGTATTTCTAAGGGTACTCTTAGGCGAATGATTGAGAAATTTCAAATAGAAAAATAGGATTTTATTTTACGGGTTCATTCTTGTCCCATTTTGTTTAACGGGTCAAAAATGAACCCGTTTTTTATTTGTTCAAAGCAATAAGAACTTTGTAGTACCCGAGTTTTCAATAATTAAAGGAATTCTTAACACAAATTTTTCTTGGCATAATTCTTGCGTATTAATTTAAAATGTCTTTTATTTTAGGAGTATTCATAAGGAGGGGAGTGGTAAATGAAACTAGCCTTGGCTGTTTTTGAAGATCGGATTTCAGTCATTTTCGATAATCCTAGACAGATCCTTCTAGCCTTAATTAGAGATAACCTGGTTGTTGATAGGCGGGAGGCTGATTTTAGTACAATGTCCACTGTAAAAATGATCAAAAAGTTAAAAGAGGAATCTGTTAGTATCTTGATTTGCGGGGCAATCACCGATAATTTACAGCAGGCTTTTGAAAGAAACGAAATAAAGGTAATTCCTTGGATTAGTGGTAATGTGCAAAAGGTGTTAGATGCTTGGATTGACGGGACTTTAGTACAGTTGGTCATGCCGGGATGCTGCAAGGATTATGCTAAGAAGTATAGCAAAGAGTAATTTTAACCATAGGAAAATGATATTTCACTGGGAGGTATAGTCAATGGGTTGTAATAATGGAAAGAAAGCTAATTTTGAAGCAGTCTCTACCCGTAGATGGAATTGTGATCGTGTCTTCTCCCCAAGATTTGGTGAAATTAATTGTCACTAAATCAATTAAGATGGCGAAAATGCTGAATGTGCCATTAATTGGCCTGGTAGAAAACATGAGTTACCTGGAGTGTCCGGACTGTAAACGCGTAATTAAGTTGTTTGGAGAAAGCAGGATTGAGGAAGTTTCCGTAGAGACAGGCATTCCGGTTTTAGCCCGATTGCCCATTGACCCGGAATTTGCCGCTCTTTGTGATGATGGAAGGGTTGAGGATTATAGCAAAGTCGAAATCCTGCTTAATAGAGAATCAGGAGGGATTGATTTTGAAGAATTTTAGTTTTATTAATCCAAGTAACCTTGCAGAAGTATTAGAAATTCTGCATCAGGATAAAAATGTATGTCTTGTTGCAGGTGCTACCAATGTACTTCCTTTTATCAGAAACGAGAAAATAAATAACAAAACATTAATTAATATCAGAGAATTGAAGGATCTCCGCTATATTCGGGAAACTGAGGACAAGGTTTTGATTGGTGCCCTGACTACAATTGCTGATTTAAGAAAATCGGAGATCCTAAAAAAGCATGCTCCTGCTTTAGAAAAAGCGGCTGAGAATTTTGCCGATCCCACGACCAGAAATAGTGCCACCATCGGAGGAAATCTAGCTAACGCATCTCCGGCGGCAGATACCGCCCCTCCTTTATTGGTATTGGATGCAATGGTTCTTGCCGTAAGTAGCAGGGGAGAAAGAAAAATACCAATTGACGAATTCTTTACTGGGGTAAATATGACGGCACTTAAACCAGATGAAATGATAAAGGAGATTGAAATTCCCAAAAAACCAGCTAATTGCCAAAGCCATTTTATTAAACTGGGTTTAAGAAATGCCATGGCAATTTCCTTGGTTAGTGCTGCTGCCGCTTTAGAAATTTCATCCGGCAAGATAAAAATGGCAAGAATAGCTCTTGGCTCAGTGGCTCCTACTCCGGTAAGGGGAAAGACGGTTGAAAAATTCTTAATTGGACAGGACTATTCAGTTAAAGTTATTGAGGATGCAGCCGGCAGGGTGACTGAGGATATTTCTCCAATTAGTGATATCCGGGCGAGTAAAAAATACCGTCAAACTGTAGCACATGTGGTCGTAAAAAGAGTACTGCAAAAGATCGGAGGGATTCAATGATGAATGAAATAAAAATCGCGGTTACAGTCAATAGTACGAAAATTAACGCTAATGTTAAGCCGGAATTGAGTCTGCTTAGGTTTTTGCGCAGCCAAGGTATTTATGATGTTAAGTGCGGTTGTGAAATGGGGGATTGTGGGACCTGTACCGTTATTTTAAACGGTCAAGCAGTGAAATCATGTATTACCCTGGCTGCACAGGCTGACGGAGGGACCGTTTGGACCATTAAAGGATTAGGAGTTATTGACGAAATAACTAAAAAACTGCAAGAAGCTTTTGTGGAGCATGGTGCTATTCAATGCGGCTTTTGTACCCCGGGAATGATTGTAGCAGGAAAGGCCTATATCGACCAGGGGGGAATACCTGACAGAACTGAAATAAAAAAAGCTGTTTCCGGCAATATCTGTCGCTGCACGGGGTATAAAAAAATAGTGGATGCCATTTTTGATGTAGCTGAACAGATGAAAAAAAAGGGATAAGATTTGGGAGGCGATTTTATGAATAATTATAAAATTGTAGGGACTCCTGCGCCGCGCCATGATGCTTGGGCCAAGGCGAAAGGAGAGCAGCTATATTCCGATGATTATGTCTTGCCGGGCATGCTATATGGCAAGGTTTTAAGGAGTAAGTATCCTGCTGCCGTTATAAAGAAAATTGATACCGTGAAAGCAAAAAGTTTACCTGGGGTACATGCTGTGTTGACGGCTAAAGATGTCCCACATAATATCGATGTGACAAAATTCGGTCAGATGAAGGATGTAGGTGGCGGTTTCGAAGGGTTATATAAGGTTTTAGCCGATGGAAAAGTGCGTTTTAAAGGGGAAGCCGTGGCTTTAGTTGCGGCGGAAACAGAAGAGCTGGCAGAGGAAGCATGTCGTTTAATTGAAGTGGATTATGAAGTGCAATTAGGTGTGTTTGATCCGGAAGAGGCTTTAAAACCCGGCGCCTATTTAGTGAGCAGCGAGGATAAAAGTAATCAGGTTATGAGATGTCATATCGAAAAAGGTGAGGTAGAAAAGGCTTTTAAAGAGGCTGATCTGATCATCGAAAATGAGTACTATACACCTGCTGTGGACCATGTTTATTTGGAAACAGAAAGCGGAGTCGCTTGGCTAGATGAAAACGAAGTGATTACCATGAGGGTAGGTACCCAGGTCTTGGAGCATTATCGTACCGTGGCAAAAATTTTAGGGCTGCCTCATAACAAGGTGCGAAACTTGGGTGTTCCCATGGGCGGCGGTTTTGGTGGAAAAGAAGATATTACGGTCGAAGTTTTTTTGGCCCTTTTGACGTGGAAAACAAGAAGACCGGTAAAAATGACCTGGAGCCGGGAAGAGTCCATAGAATCCCATTCAAAGAGACATCCGGAGATTATGCGCTATAAAAGCGGCTTCACCAAAGAGGGCAAGCTAATTGCTCAACAGGTGGAAATTGTTTTGGACGCTGGGGGCTATACCTATCTTACGCCTTGGGTGCAAATGTATTCTAGTATCAACGCGCCGGGTTGTTATAATATTCCAAATATAAAAATTGACAGTATTTCTGCTCTTACTAATAATACGTTTGCCAGTGCCAACCGAGGGTTTGGCGTACCTCAAGTAAATTTCGCTTCGGAACTGCAGATGGATGAAGCCGCAGCAAAACTTGGGCTATCACCTCTAAAAATTCGGCTGAAAAATTGTTTAAGAAACGGTGATGAATTATGTACTGGTTTTATTCCTCAAGGCCATATTGCATTGGAGGAAATCGCCAAAAAGGCTTGGCAGACTCTTGAAGCTAAAGGTCCGAAACCTGAGTATCTTGGTGGGAGGAAAATTGGTCGGGGTATGGCTATCGGAATGATGAGCTATGGCAGATTATGTTTTCTCCATGATTCTTCCCGGGTAGGTTTGAGGATTGAGCTGGACGGAAGCATCACTCTGCGGGCCGGTGTGCCTGATTTAGGGGGCGGCCAAGTGTCGGTTTTATGTCAGATTGTAGCTGAGGAATTTGGACTTCCTATGGAAAAAATCCATCCTTTTATTATGGATACCCATTTAACACCTCTTTGTGGAACTACAACCGCTACCAGGCAACTATATATGTCGGGGAATGCTACCCTAGTCGCTGTTGGTGAACTTAAGAAGCGGCTTTTGAAGAAGGCTGGAGAGATGCTAAAGGCTAAACCGGAGGAAATTCAATTAATTCATGAAAAAGCTTGTTTGATTAATGATCCTTATCAAAGTGTGCCTTTTGTCAGGTTAGTAGCCGAATTATCCAATGATGGAGTTCCTTTGTTTTATGAGGGACAATATAATGCTCCCTTTAGTGAAGTGCCTAATTTAATGGATATTAAAGGTAGAATTCTTCCGGATATGACCTATACTGCTCATGCCGCCGAAGTGGCCGTGGATGAAGAAACCGGCCAATTTGAAGTTTTGCGGGTGGTTGCTTGCGCCGATGTTGGTAAGGCCATTAACGAAAATAGTTGCGAAGGCCAAATGGAAGGTGGTGCTATTTATAATTTAGGCTTTGTCACAGAAAATATCGCTTATGAAAAGGGCTATACCAAAGCCGGTTCTTTGGCAGAATATTTAATTCCCACTGCTTCTGATACGCCGGAGATCGAGACTATTATGGTGGAATCAGGAGGGGGTTTAGGGCCTTACGGAGCAAAGGGCATTGGAGAACCTGCAGACAACTCCATCGCTCCGGCCATTATCAATGCAATTTATGATGCCGTGGGGGTACGTGTGAAAAGTCTCCCCGTGACTCCAGAAAAGCTGCTTTTAGAGATGACTAAAATTAGATGATTTTGATAAGAAATATTTTGCTCAAAATCATTATTGGCCTTTGACAATAACTAAAAAATGGTGTAAGGTTATAATTAGCATATGCCAAAAACAAAAGGAGGGATATTATGAAAATTTGTGTATCCAGTTCCGGACAAGGAGAAAATTCAGTTGTTGATTTCCGTTTTGGGAGATGCCCCTACTTTGTTATTTATGAAACTGATACAAAAAGATATGAGTCATTAGAGAATCAGGGTGTCAGTTCTCCCCATGGGGCAGGGGTCACTGCAGCTCAGCAGGTGATTGACGCCAAGTCCGATGCGGTTATTACCGGAAATATGGGACCTAATGCCATGGAGTTGCTTAAAGCCGCTGGGATTAAAATTCTTAATATGTCAGGCGGTACCGTAAAGGGGGCCATAAATTTATATCTGGAAGGGAAACTTAAGGAGATCAATCAAGCAGCCCCTGCCCATTTTGGAATTGGTCAAGGTGGGCGAAGGGGATGGTAAGATGCAGGTTTCTATTTTAAGCGGTAAAGGTGGAACAGGAAAGACCACGGTTGCAGTAAACTTAGCAGCGGTAACAGGCTGGCACTATGTAGACTGTGATGTGGAAGAGCCCAATGGTTTTATTTTCTTAAAGCCGAAGGTGACGGCAAGGGGGGATGTGGCCATTCTCGTTCCCGATATTAATAAAGAAAAATGCATATTGTGCAAAAAGTGTGTGGATATTTGCCAGTTTCATGCCTTAGGGATGGCCAAGGATCAAGTGCTGTTTTTTGAAAAACTATGCCATGGCTGTGGCGCATGCCAGCTGGTTTGTCCGGAAGATGCTATCTCCGAAAGGGGCCGAACTATCGGAATAATAGAAGAGGGAGTATGTGAAACAGGAACCGGTCAAGGCATCAAGTGTATCCAGGGAGTGCTAAATTTAGGCGAGCCCATGTCAGGGCCGATTATCAGAAAAATAAAGCAAAGAATAACCCAGGATATCCAGGGTACCTATCTCGTTGATTGTTCACCGGGGAGTTCTTGTAATGTGGTGAAAGCCATTGAGGAATCGGAATATGCTATTTTGGTAACGGAACCGACGGAGTTTGGATTGCATGATTTGAAGATTGCTGTGGGTTTAGTAAGAAAAATGGGTATCCCTTTTGGGCTGATTTTAAACAGGGCAGATAAATATCACAGGCTAATTGATGATTACTGCCAAAAAGAAAATATCAGCATGCTGGGAGTGATTCCTTTTGATAAAAAGGCAGCTATGATGTATTCTGAAGGTCAGCTTTTGATTAAAGATCAATATTATCGCCGGATGTTTGAAGAGATTGGTGAGAACTTGAAGGAGGCGATCAAATGCAGTTGATTATCCTCAGTGGCAAAGGAGGGACGGGAAAGACTACCATAGCGGCATCTTTTGCATATTTGCACAGAGAAGGGATTAAGATTGACTGTGATGTGGAAGCCTCTAATTTGCACATTATTCTTCGAGGAAAAGATATAGAGGAACATAATTTTTCCGGTGCCAAGGTCGCCAAGATAGATAGAGAAAAGTGTATTAAATGCGGAGCATGTGTAGTGGTGTGCAGGTTTGACGCTATTTCAGAGTTTAAGGTGAACGAGTTAAAATGTGAAGGATGTGCCGCTTGTACTGTGGTTTGTCCGCAGAAAGCCATAGCTTTATATGATGAAATTACAGGAAAAACTGTAATCACGGAAACAGGGCATGGTATTTTATCTCATGCTGATATGGAAATCGGGGCGGAAGGCTCAGGAAAACTGGTCACCGAAGTCAGGAAAAATGCAGGGAAATATATCAAAGACGGAGACATGATTTTGCTGGACGGATCCCCAGGTGTGGGATGTCCGGTGATGGCATCACTCACCGGCTGTGATGCTGCCTTAATGGTAGTGGAACCTACCCAATCCGGATTAGCAGACTTTCTTAGGGTGTTAGAATTGGTACGGTTTTTCAGGATCAAACCTTTTGTCTGTATTAATAAATATGACCTTAATAATGCAAAGTCAAGGGAAATATTTTGGACCTGCCGGAAGGAAAGAATTCCGGTACTGGGGGAGATACCCTTTGATCCGATGGTCAAAGAGGCAATTAATCAATTAAAACCGATTGTGGCGTATCCGGAAAGTTCTGCCGGACGACAAATTTCTATGCTATGGAATAGATTACAGATGAGATTAAAGGAGGATATTTTACAATGAAGATTGGAGTAGCAAAAAACGGTAATCAGGTATCACAACATTTTGGTCATAGTGAAGGATTTCAAGTATTCGAAGTTAAAGATGGTCACGTGACGGGGCAGGAATTTGTGCAGAGTCCAGGACATCGGCCGGGTTTTTTACCTCCGTTTTTGGCAGATCAGGGAGTAAATGTGGTGATTGCCGGTGGGATGGGGGCTACTGCCCAGCAGCTTTTCCAGGAGCGGGGAATCTCTGTAATTGTAGGTGCCCAGGGAAGAATTGAAGATGTTGTGAACGAATATCTAAAAGGAAACCTGATTTCTACCGGCAGTGTTTGCACCGAGCATGCTCATGAGGGACATTGTCATGATTAAAAGTTGAGCATTTTTAAAAAATCTGTTTATTTTAACCTGTAAGCCCAAGTTATTAACTTCCTAATTAGGGGCTGTTTTTACAGTCCCTTGTTTTTTGTTAAATAAAATTTAGCAAACAAATTTTCATTATGAATGATAGAAATAGGAAATTCCTTAGGAATAGAGTATAATTAGATAAAACTAATACTAGGCACTGGGGGCCAAGAAAATGAAACCGGTAGATAAAGAAGAAATTGTCGGAGAAGTTCTATCAATAAATATTAGTGAGAACAGGGGAACGGATAAAAGACAGGTGAATGAAATTAACTTAATTGCAGGTTTTGGTTTAGAAGGAGATGCCCATGGGGGAGATTGGGATCGGCAAGTAAGTATATTTCCCGTTGAAGCCTTAGAAAAGGTGCCGGTAGAAAAAATTGGAGAAGTATCCAAGGGAGGTTATACTGAAAATATCACAATTCAAGGAATTCCCTTAAAGGATCTAGTCCCGGGGGTAAAAGTAAAAGTAGGCAGTGCCCTGGTTTCAATTTTATATATTGGCAAAGATGAATATAAAGAGCATGGAAGACCCTATATTGTAAGTCGGGAAGGCAGATTTGGTAAGGTACTTGAGAGCGGCAAAGTTAAAATCGGTGATAAAATTAGAATTGTTTATGCGTAATCCAAAATAAATTATGTTAACTTCTAATGGGGGTATAGAAATGAGTCACGAAAAATATATATGTGGTGTTTGTAAGATCCACGCTTGTAGAACGGGAAATAAAGAAAAAATGCCAAGGAATTGTCCTTGCCTTGATGAACAGTCAAGTAATGAGATTAAAAAAATGTATGTAGATGAGGAACTTTTTCTTGCCCAAAAGGCTGCCCTGGTAGAGTCTGGGGGGTATTGCCAAAAAACCCGGGTGGAAGAGATTATGGACTTTGCTCGAAAATGTGGTTTTAAGAATCTAGGCGTGGCTTTTTGTACTGGATTTACAAACGAAATGGCTATATTACACAAAATATTAACAGCTAACGGTTTTACGGTAAATTCAGTGATCTGTAAAAATTGCAGTATGCCTAAAACAGAAGTCTTAGGGATTAGTGAGCATGAAAAAGTAAGACCGGGTACCTACGAAGCCATGTGTAATCCCATCGGACAGGCAGTTTTTTTAAACAAAGCAAAAACCGATTTGAATTTAATGTTGGGATTATGTGTCGGTCATGATACTCTTTTTATGAAGCATTCCCAGGCACCGGTCACAGTGCTGGCGGTCAAGGACCGGGTACTTGGACATAATCCCATGGCGGCTCTGTACTTGGCTGAAGGCTATTACAAGAAAAAGCTCTTTCCCGATGAAAAATAAGAGTGTATCAGGTTATAGGCTATTATGGTATAATATTTGGAAAATAATGAGTTAAAGGTAGTATGGGTTTGCTAAAAGGAGGTGTTTGTCGTGCCAAGGCCTATTAAGCCTAGAAGGATATCTTTTTTTCCGAAAGATACTTATTTTATGCCACTAGGTAAACCCCAGTGTGAATTAGAGGAAGTGCAAATCAAAATAGAAGAGTTAGAAGCTATGCGTTTAAAAGATGGAGAAAATTTATCCCAGGAAGAATGCGCAGAAAAAATGCAGATATCACGACAAACCTTTCAACTAATTATTGACGAGGCGAGGAAAAAAATCGTTGATGCCTTAACAAAAGGTAAGGCGGTCAGAATCCAAGGGGGCAATTATACATTAAATGTATGTAAATATAGATGCCGGGTTTGCGGCCAAGAGTTTAATGTAAAATATGAAAAGGAATTTAATGCTTGTCCTAAATGTCTGGGTGAACGAATCGAATGCCTGGAGAAGGATGCTTTTTGCCAGAAAAAGTGCCGGAGAAAAAAGAATTAAATGCAATAATAGATTATTGGTTTGAAATTGTTGAGTAGCGGGAGGAGTATATGTTGGATCTATCACCAAATGCTTTGGCAGTACTTGAACGTAGGTATTTAAACAGAAATGAAAAAGGTGAAATAACAGAAAATGTGGAAGAGATGTTTATGCGGGTAGCCCGGGCGATTGCTGGAATTGATCGTACCTATGGTGCGGATGATCATGAAGTAGCCCTGCTCCAGGAAAGATTTTTCCACATGATGACCAGTCTCTTCTTTATTCCCAATTCTCCTACTTTGATGAATGCCGGATTGCCTTTAGGTCAATTATCTGCCTGTTTTGTGTTACCCATCCCTGATTCCATGGAAGGGATTTTTGAATCTGTTAAGAATACGGCTTTAATTCATAAAAGCGGGGGAGGGACAGGCTTTAGTTTTAGCCGGCTTCGCCCTAAAGGTTCGGTGGTGCGTTCTACCGGGGGAGTTGCTTCCGGGCCGGTGAGCTTTATGAAGGTGTTTAATGCGGCCACGGAAGCAGTGAAACAGGGGGGTAAGCGCCGCGGAGCTAATATGGGGATACTTCGCGTGGATCATCCGGACATCCTGGAATTTATAAAATGCAAAGAAGATAAAGCGGAACTGACTAATTTTAACCTAAGTGTGGGTATTACAGAAGGTTTTATGGACGCAGTGGAAAAGGGGGAGAAATTCCTCCTGATTGACCCCGTTACCAAAAAGACAGTAGACGCATTGGACGCCCGGGAAGTATTTCACCTAATTGTAGAGAAAGCCTGGGAAAGCGGGGAACCGGGCATTGTTTTTCTCGACCGGATTAATGAGAAGAGCTCTGTGGCCCATATTGGTGAAATAGAAAGCACTAACCCTTGCGGGGAACAGCCCCTTCTTCCTTATGAATCCTGTAATCTAGGATCCATTAATCTGGCCCGGATGGTAAAAGACACCGGAAAAGAAGTTGATTACGATAAACTCCGGTATACGGTTTATTTAGCGGTACACTTTTTGGATAATGTGATAGACGCCAACAACTATCCCTTGCCGGAAATTGAAGCTCAAACCAAAGAAACCAGGAAGATTGGTCTTGGAGTGATGGGATTTGCCGATCTTTTGATTAAGCTGGGTATACCATATAACTCAGAGGAAGCGGTAGAAGTGGCTGAAAAGGTCATGGAGTTTATAGATTGTGAATCTAAGAAAGCCTCAATGGACTTAGGCCGAACTCGGGGGACTTTTCCCGGTTATAAGGGAAGTCGGTGGGAAAAGGAGAATATGCCCTTAAGAAATGCTACTACCACCACCATTGCTCCTACGGGTACTATCAGTATGATTGCCGGGTGCAGCAGTGGGATTGAGCCTCTTTTTGCTGTTGCATATACTAAAGTATGCATGGATAATGACAGATTGGCCGAGGTCCATCCTGTGTTTGCCGACTTAGCCAAGGAAAGAGGTTTTTCCTCAGACAGGCTTATGGAAAAAGTAATAAAACAGGGTAATGTACAGGGTATCAAAGAAATTCCTGAAGATGTGAGAAAAATTTTTGTAACCACCCAGGAGATCACTCCCTATTGGCATGTCAGGATTCAGGCTGCATTTCAAAAATATACGGACAATGGAGTAAGTAAGACCATAAACTTCCCCCAATACGCGGAGTCTAAGGATATTGAGGAGTCTTTCCTACTGGCTTATAAATTGGGGTGTAAAGGTATTACCGTTTATCGGGATGGTTCCCGAGAGGGACAGGTTCTTAATACAGGAAGCTCCAACCAAGAGGAAAAGTCTGCAGGAGTAAAACAGCCTATTGCATCAGGACATATTTCTCCCCGTAAGAGACCGGAAATAACTCAGGGGATGACAGAAAAAGCCATTGCCGGCTGTGGTAATCTGTATATTACAGTTAATTATGATTCCTCAGGTGTCTGTGAGGTTTTTACTAATTTAGGCAAAGGGGGAGGTTGTCCCTCTCAAACGGAAGCAACCAGCCGGCTGGTATCTTTGGCTTTGAGATCCGGGATCAGTACCGATGCTGTAATCGAGCAGTTGAAGGGGATCCGCTGTCCCTCTACCTTAAGTAAAAAATCCAAGGGAGCCAATGTACGTGTGCTTTCTTGTCCTGATGCCATTGCCAGAACATTGGAAAAGGTAATGAATATTGCTGTCAATGATAATAACGGACATGATATGGATGATATCGCGGAAGAAATAGAAAAAATGTATGTTAAAAAAGAAAATGACAAGAAAAATGCGTGCCCGGAGTGCGGAGGAAAATTAGAGTATGAAGGAGGCTGCGTTCTCTGCCGGTCTTGTGGTTATAGTAAATGTGGATAAGGTTTATAAGTAAATAGTTTTTATAAAAGGTTCATTTTTGTCCTTTTTTCTAATAAAGGTTCAAAATGAACCTTTTGTATTTTTGGACAGTTACTTTTCCCGATAGTTTTTTCTTAGTCAGATATTTCTGTTATAAGTTATTCACTGGAATAGCATAGTATTTTACGGCTTTTTATTTTTAGCAAAGAATCTAATTTATTTGGCATTAAAATTGCTTATTGAAAATAGGATAAAGCTTTCAAAAAAGTTAAGGAAAGATGCTTATGCAAAAGGTTGCAAAAACAGCTTTGTTAGGAGTATTCATTAATGGTTTGGTATTCATCATCAAGTATCTACTTGCCCTTTATTCAGGAAGTATTGCGATTAAGGCGGAAGCCTTTCATTCCTTGGCCGATGTACTGGCATCTATTACGGTATTTGGGGGTGTAATCTTCGCTAATAGGAAAACACGGATGTTTCCCTATGGTCTTTATAAGGTGGAAAATCTTGTTTCCATGCTGGTCGGATTGATTATTATTTTTGCAGGTTATGAGATTGTCATGAACGTTTTTACTAAGTCTGAGGTTGCCATAAACAATAGTTGGTTAAATATCATAGGTATCTGTGTAGTAATTTTTATTACCTATGCTTTTTCTCGGTATGAAGCAAAAATAGGTAGAGAAGCCGAATCTCCCGGACTTACTGCTGACTCTGAACATATTATGGTGGACATGATTGGCAATGTGCTTATTTTAGCTGTGTTAATATCAAACTATGCCGGATTTAATATCGACAAAATGGCTGCACTTGTGGTTGCCGTTTTTATCTTTTGGGTGGGTGGTAAGGTTATTTATAATGCAATCCGGGTACTCTTAGATGCTTCCCTGGAAAACGAGATTTTAAATCAAGTAAAAGACATAATTTTAAGTAATCCCATGGTTGAGAGAGTGCAAAGTATCACCGGTAGAAGTTCAGGCCAATTTAAATTTATCGAAGCCAATATTTCCGTAAATATGCAGGAATTAAGCAAGGCTCATAGTTTAGTAGACGAAATAGAAAAGGATGTAAAAAAAAGAATAAAAAATGTTAATCGTATTCTCATCCATTATGAACCAGCACAAAAAGAATCATATCTTTATGCAAAAGGGGGTGATTTCATGCCGTTTTTAGATGGTTCAGGCCCACCCAGGAAGAGGAAAAATGGGGGGATCCGGTTTCGGGTTAGGTGGTAATTGTGTCTGTCCGAATTGTGGAACTTCTGTACCCCATCAAAGACAAGTTCCTTGCACTTCACTAAATTGTCCAACATGTGGCAGCAGAATGGTGAGACAATGATTAAAAATATATAGATTTGGAAGGAAACAAAGAATGCAAAAAACAATAAAGCTTACGGTACTGGTTAATAACAATGTTTATTCATCAGGTTTACAGGCGGAACATGGCTGGTCTCTCCTAGCTGAAACAGCAGATGGGTTAATTTTATTTGATTTGGGTCAAAGTGACTTATTCAGAAAAAATGCCGCCATATTGGGCTGTGATTTAGAGAAGGTTGATAAAGTGGTACTTAGTCATGGACATTATGATCATACCGGGGGTTTAGATTCTTTCTTGAGTTTAAACCCCGGTGCAACTATTTATGCCCATCCTGATGTTTTTAAAAAAAGATTTTCCGTGGAAGCAGGAAAAAAAACCAGAGAAATTGGGATGCCTGATACAGTTAGGAAATATCTGGATAGCTTTTGTTTAAATCCAAAACCCAGTCAGATTTTCCCCGATGTTTTTTTAACCGGAGAAATAAGGAGAAAATCTGACCCAGGAGAAATAAATAAGGGGCTTTATTCTGATCTTGATGGAAAAGAATTAGATTACGTCCTAGATGACCAGGCAATAATTCTAAACACTGGCCTAGGATTCGTTGTGCTTTTGGGCTGTTGTCATTCCGGGTTGGCTAATACTTTAGAGTCGGTGGCGGAAATCACAGGAGAAAGGCAGTTTTACATGGTTTTGGGGGGAATGCATCTGAGCAAAGCACCTGAAGATATTCTAAGGGAGACGGTTCAATGCTTAAATAAGTTCCATGTTAAAAAAGTTGGCCATGCTCATTGCTCAGGATGGTTAGGAATGCAAGCTTTAAAACAATTTTTTTCCGGAGAGGTTTTTTCATGTGACGTAGGAAAAACAATTAAGATTTGAGTTGCAAGTTAATTGTCCGGCGTTACAAGCAGTCTTTGATCTGAATTTAATTATTTTTGTAAAGCATAATTATTGATCAACCAAGTGGCAATAACTTAGGCTAATGAAATGCTTAAAATATAATACATATTACGGGGAGGAACTAGTAATGAAAAAAATCGGAATTATTATTTGTGGTCGTTATCAAAATTGTGGCGGGGGGAAATGTTTACGAGCATTAAGAGAACATGCGGGTGGCTTTTCCATATATCCAAAGGAAGAAGAATTGGAACTTGTAGGCTATTCTTATTGTGGAGGATGTCCCGGTGGTAATATTGAATATGTACCTCAAGAAATGATAAAAAATGGGGCGGAAGTAATTCATTTGGCAACGGGAATGATTGTTGGCTACCCTCCATGCCCAAGAGTAAATCGTTTCAAGGAGTTTATTGAGAACTATTATCATATCCCGGTTGTGATAGGGACACATCCAATACCATTAAAATACTTTAATGCTCATAAAAATTTATCGTTTTGGAGCAAAATGAATAAAAATGCAATTAAACATTTATTTGAAGAAGATAAAAATATTATGGAAGCATATGATTAAATTGCGCCGAGTGTGTCAGCTACCATTTTTTCAGGAGTCCTATAAATCAAACAAGTGATGATAACCAGATTTATATGCAAGTGGAAGAATATGAGACTATTCGTCTTATGGATCTAGAAGGGCTAGACCAGGAACAATGTGCGCAAAGGATGAATGTTGCCCGATCAACGGTTCAGAGAATTTATAATCAGGCAAGAAAAAAGATTGCCGACAGTCTGGTTAACGGAAAGATGTTGAGAATTGAAGGAGGAAATTTTCTTATTTGTGATGGGAATACTGAAACAAACAGATGCCCGAACTGTTACCGGAGAAGACGTCAGCATGGGAGAAACCAGAATCGCTAATACAACTTTTACGTCATAAGTCAACAAGCAAATGGGAATCTCATAATTATAGTTAAAAACAATTATTTGCCTATTAAGCTAAAATCTTCTTTAAACTGAAGCTGAGGTAAAATGGTTTCCTAATCAAAAGAGGTTTCTCTTCACCCTAAACATTTTATTTTTTATTATTAAGTACTTACTTATTGGAAGCTAAATTTGTATTTAACGACTCTCTTTCTGACTCATAGCTTCACTGAGACTCGTGAATTAGCAGTCAAAATTGATATTTTGATCAATGGCGAGTTGAAGCAAAATGGGCTCAAACCAGGATATTTTATTCGGCTGGCTGAGAAGTATAGGAGCTCATTACTGCAGTCAATGCCGATAAACCTGAGAAAAAAGAAAAATGGATTTTTATCAAGAAATAAAAGGAAAGATGTATCAAATAGTACAGCAACACGAACTCAGACAGAAGGAGATTACCATTAGAACAGCTGCCCTTACTCCGGAAGAAGCTATTGGAATTACCGGGAGGAAGGACTTTCCTCTATTAAAGGGTAAGGAAGTACTGATGAATGCTTATTTTAAAGATTCCATTGGACAGGCCTTTACTGATCAGCCCAGTATCTTTAAAGGAAGTATCAAACAACTCATAGATCTAGAACTAAATACCAATGGTAACAGGGCGTTATTTGTCGCTTCAGTTAATGCGATTTTAAGAAGGTTTAATTGAGAAAACTATTCATTGCAAAAATGAAGAGCCGGAAACTTGTGCCAGGAAAATAAAAGAATCTTTAAAGGATAAATATCAGGGAGGGAACATCGCATTAATTGGTTTGCAACCGGCTATGCTGGATCATTTACGCCATGATTTTCGATTGAGGGTGCTGGATTTAAACAAGGATAATATTGGAGAGAAAAAGTGTGGAATTACTATTGAAGATAGGGATATGCCCCTATATGAGGTAATTAGTTGGGCTGATTTAATTTTGGCCACCGGGAGCATGGTGACAAACGGTACGATATTGAATTTCATTAATTTAAAGAAACCGGTCTTTTTTTACGGTACTACAATTGCGGGTCCGGCTTATTTAATGGGACTGCACAGGTTGTGTTTTTCTGCTTCTTAATTCATCGGAGTAAATTTATATGTCGAGAAAAAGAAGGTTGTGACCGAAAGGTTGGGAAAAAAATAAAAAAACACTTATACGTGTTTAAGAAGTACTCCTTTTAGGGAGTCTTCTTTTTTACTCTACAGTAATTGCAATTGCGGAAAGATTAAAAAAATTAAGAAGATTCAAGACAAATTTGCAATTCTGATGTATAATAATTTAATATTTTAATTATTTTTTAAACCATAGAGAGGATGAGTAGTTTTTTAAAATGATTAGTAATGCAATTAAAGATAAATTTCGTGAAATTGTAGGAGCTGAAAATGTATTGGATTCAAATTTAGATCTGTTTAGTTACTCCTATGATTCATCTTTTGTCCCTTTACTGCCTCCGAATAAACCTCATCTAGTTGTACGCCCCCTAACAACGGAGGAAGTTTCTGCTTGCATGAAAGTTGCTTTTGAGCATGACATTAAGGTAACTCCCCGGGGTGCAGCCAGTGGACGCACAGGAGGAAGTATCCCGTTAAATGGCGGTATTTCTTTGGCCCTTGATCGGATGACCAATATTATTGAACTTGATGAACGTAACATGATGGTTACTGTGGAACCTGGGGTCCGTACCATTGACCTTTATAATTACTGTGCAGAGAAAGGATTATTTTATCCTCCCGATCCGGCCAGTTGGAAATATTCCACCATTGGGGGCAATGTGGCGGAAAATGCCGGGGGGATGCGTGCTGTCAAATACGGCGTGACAAGTAATTATGTTATGGGTTTGGAAGTAGTCCTAGCTGACGGCCGGGTTCTACATACCGGCGGGAAGGCCATAAAAAATGTGACAGGATATGATTTAACCAGCCTTTTTATCGGTTCTGAAGGAACCCTGGGTATTATTACCAAGATTATTTTACGGGTAATCCCCATGCCCAAGGTGCGAAACACTATGCAATTAATGTTTAAATCCTTGGATGATGCATGTGCCGTTATTCACAATTTGCTTCAGTCCAATGTTATCCCTGCTTCTGCTGAATTAATGGATAAAATGAGCCTACAGGCTGTGGCTCAGTATAATAAACTTGATTTCAGTCCGGAGATTGAAGCTTGTCTGGTAATAGAAATAGATGGCGAAGATGAAGGGGAATTGGAGAAACAATCTCAGCGTATTTTGAAAATAGCTAAAAAGCTAGGTGCTTTAGAAGTACGCATTGCGGCTACCCTTGAAGAGGCTGAGGCCATATGGGCCATCCGCCGGGGATTAAGTTCGGCAGTAGCGACACTGGCCCCGAATCGTCTTGGTGAAGATATTTCCGTTCCCAGAGATGCATTTCCTGAGGTTGTCCGGCAGATTGCGGATATTGCGGAAAGGAATAATCTCCTGATCGTAGTTTACGGACATGCCGGAGATGGCAATATTCACCCCTCCATTCTTTGCGATTTGTCCAATCCGGAGGAAGCTGAACGGGTGCATCAGGCGGCTAACGAAATCTTTGCTGCGGCACTTAGCGTAGGCGGAACCTTATCCGGGGAACATGGAATTGGCATTACAAAACGGGATTATATCAGTGATGCTTTAGGGGAGGTTGGAGTCTCTGCCCTAAAAGCCGTAAAACTAGCATTTGACCCTAAGGGCATGCTCAACCCAGGGAAAATATGGCGATAATATTTAAGGAGACAGAATGAGATATGCATAAGGGAGAAGAACTTTTAAAGAAGACTAAAGATATTGTCAGTCAGTGTGATCGGTGCGGCACCTGTCTGACAGTTTGCCCCCTTTTTGGGGTTAAGGATATTGAAGCTTCCAGTGCTCGGGGGAAAAATAATATCGCCAGGGCATTGGTTGAGGGTGGTATTGAAGCAGATTCTCATGTGATGGATGTGGCTAACTTTTGTTTGCTGTGCCGCACCTGTGTAAGCAATTGCCCCAATAAAGTGCAGACTGACGAGGTTATGATGAATATCCGCCAATATATAACGGACAATAGGGGCGGTCCCGGAGTAAAATATCGGGTGGTAGGAATCGCTTTAAAAGATAGAAGTATCCGCAAAATGTCCGCTGCTGCTTTGGGACTGATAAATAAATTAAGGTTAAATCGCCTTGTTCCCTTTGGCATGGCGCCCCGCCGGTTTACCCGTGAGGAATATTTAGACAAATTTGCTGGCCCTGCCTCATTGAAAGGTAATGTTCTGACATCTCAAGTATCCCTTGATAAAAATATGAAAATAGCATATTTCAAGGGCTGCGGCATGGAAATGTTTTTCCCGGAGGCGGCTTCTGATACTATAAAAATCTTGAATAGTTTCACTGAAGTAAAATTAGTTCATAACGTGTGTTGTGGATTACCCCATATAGGTCATGGTCTCCGTAGAGATTTTCTTGAATTGGCCAAAAAAAATATCCGTTTATTTCAAGATGCTGATGTTGTCGTTAGTGATTGTGCCAGCTGCAGCAGTACTCTAAAGCACATTGCCTCCTATTTTACTGATGATAACGAATGGAAAGATGAAGCGGAAAAATTCAGCAAGAAAATTATGAGTATATCCGAGTTCCTAGTAAAAGCAGGATATCGGCCGGCAAAGCGTGTGGGTGCAAAGCTGACCTTTCACGAACCCTGCCATTTAGGCCGAGGCCAGGGGGTAAAAAAGGAACCTCGGGAATTATTGAATTTGGCCGGAGAATATACTGAGATGCCTGGGGCAGATGTCTGTTGCGGAGGTGCCGGTTCGTTTCACACTGACTACCCGGAAATCTCGGATGCCATATTGGACAAGAAAAGGTTGAATATAGAAAAAACCAATGCTCAAATCGTGGTTACCGAGTGTCCCGTCTGCCTTATTCAATTAAGCAAAGCTGCTCGAAGGAGCGGGGGTAAATTTAAAGCTATGCATATAAGTCAGGTGATTTAATTAGCTTTTTGATAAAGAGAAAAGCATGAGTTGGCAGGAATCCTTCAGATCTCATGCTTTTCTCATAAAAAGATGATTTTTAACTATGAAATTTTATCTTTCGTTCCAGGCAAACAATGGCTTTTTCTAAAGGCTGATTCTTAGTTTCTGTAACCTTAATTCTAAGACAAAATGCTTCTAATTCAGGTGCGCTGCCGTTATTTGGAAACCCTAATAGATCGAAAATTAGGCTCCAAATGTGTCATATTTCACGGCTGAGAGCAATATACTCAGTTGTTTTTATGTAGAAGCCTGTATTTCCAAGTATGAAAGTTATCCTTTCCATTTATGGTGTTCTTAATAGGTTAGGATTTTCCTCGCCTAAATCTCCTACAAGCGGTTTCAAAAGGTCTCTCCAGCTGGTGATACCGATCTTAAACTCATTTTCATAAAACGAATGTTAGTTATCATTCTAATCTATTAACCCCCTTGTAAGATAAATATATGGGTTAGGTTTTTAAACCCTCCCGAACGTTCTTTGAAAACTATACTTTAATGTTCAGATGAATCAGTGACACTTTGAAATCTCTATCCCTACATTTCATGCTATAATCATTTTTGTCAGAGAGATAGATGTGCGTACCTCCTGGATCCCTCTTTTGAGGTCTTATCCGTAAAATAGCGTGTCACTCCACAAGAATGATTCGATGTTTAGCTGGTTGGGTCACCTTATGGTGTTACCCGTTTCAAATGCAAGGTTGTTAGACATTCTTCCTAAGTGGATGCTCTGATTCATTTCTACCTGAAAGGTTGTGTTATTTTGTCACAGTTTCTTAATGATTTTGTTGTTGGAATCGATGTTTCCTCAGAGTTTTCAGTTATTGCTATGCTTGCACCAACTGGCGAACTTATCCGTAAACCTTTTAGGATTGATCATAATCCTACCGGCTTTCACAAACTGCTCGATATCCTCAAAAAAGAAGAAGAGCGGTTAAAACGAAAGCCCATCTACTTCGTAGAATCTACGGGTATCTTTCATTTGCCACTCTTCTTCTTCTTGAGATCGAATAACCTCAAAGGATTTGTCCTTAACCCTTTGTGTGTCCATTCTACCAAGAATTTTGATCTAAGAAAAGTGAAAAATGATAATAAAGATGCCGAAGCCATTGCAAGACTTGCAAAATACCAAGATATTAAATTTTCTTTAGTTCCTGAGCCACAAATTCTTGCCCTTCGCATGATGACGAGGGAGTATTACGCCCTTTCGGACATGCTTACTGAGATGAAGAACAGGCTCGCAACAGATCTTTACCTGCTCTTTCCGGGCTTCATAGATGTTTTTTCTAATGCTTTTGGTAAAACAGCTTTGGCGGTTCTGAGAGCCTATCCTTCACCGGAGTCTATACGTGAAGCTGATATACAGGAGCTGACTGACCTCATTGCTAATAGCAGTCGTAAAAGTCCTGATTGGGCCGCCAAGAAGGTTAATAAGCTCCTTGAAATCTCTCAGCTTGCATCGTCAATGCCCTCTGAATTTTCTTTAATTAATACCAAGATTAAAATTCATCTTGATGGTATCGAAAGCTTTCAGAAGAACCTTAAAAGCCTAGAGGAGCAACTTCATGACATAATTCAGTCAGAAGATTTTCCTGCTTCTTCTCGCAAACATATTGAACTGCTTAATGCTATGCCGGGCATTGGTTTCATCTCAGCGGTTACGCTGATTGCTGAAATTGGGACTTTAGCCTCTTTAAATCACCTAAGGCATTTACGGCCTTCTTTGGTATTGACCCAAGCGTGAACCAATCAGGCAAGTTCAATGGTGATCGCAACAAAATTTCTAAACGTGGAACACGAATTGGCAGAAGAATACTCTTCACCGCTGCAATGGCCTCAATTCGAACAACACGTAAAGGTGAAGCCATCAACCCAATCCTTCGGGATTATTACGCTGCCAAATGTGTTAGCAAAAAGAAAAAAGTAGCCCTTGTTGCCGTCATGCATAAATTACTTCATTACATTTTTGCAGTACTTAGAGATAACAAGCCATACGAGTTCAGAAAACCAGAAAATCACCAAACCTGGAGAACTACAAAGAAGGAGTTATTGCTGCTTAATAGCCTGGTAAAAAATTTACCTTTCCCAGCCATTGTTCGTGTTTTTTAATGGCTTGTTTTCCTGTACTCTTTTTTCTGGACCACATAGATAGAAAAAAATTTAAATTAAGTCTTG
Organism: Bacillota bacterium; assembly: GCA_050952465.1. Lineage (GTDB taxonomy): Bacteria > Bacillota > Dehalobacteriia > Dehalobacteriales > Dehalobacteriaceae > DUPU01. The sequence continues at coordinate 360,325 of JBMNKZ010000008.1, forward strand.
ACTTTTATTAGCTGGTCTACTCATTGATGGTAGGGGGTTAATAGGTTTACACAATTAATTCTGGTTGTAATAATGTGCTTAGAAGTAAACAAATAACAAAATTTAAAAACAATACCAAAAAGGAAAAATTTCAATATTACAGGAGGAATATGGAATGTTTTGCAGAATATATAATTATAAGCTCCTCCTCATTGATGAGGAGGAGGAGCTTATAAACGTGAAATAATTTTTCTGTAATAGGGGCGTGATTAGATCTGAAATCTATAACGATATCTCAATTAGAAGAATTGGATGTTTTCAATTCAAAGTCGGAAGTTATTAAATATCGCATATTGGATTACCTAAAAGAAAGTAAAGCTGCAATAGGTTCTTGGTCGCTGCAAGCAATGCTTAGTATGGAGGGGGAACGCATAAGTACAGCAACTATTGGCAGATTACTTAAGACTTTAGATGCAGAAGGTTTAACGGAGCAAGATAGTGGACGAGGTCGTGTGATTACCCCTAAAGGTGAAGAATTTATCTGTCAAATATCCGAGAAAATCGTACAAGCGAGGCTTCACTACAACATTATAGCCGCATCGAACCCATACGTTCTTAAAGATTTGATTGATTTGGTCGGAGCGCGTAAAGCACTAGAATGTGAAGCTGCCAGATTAGCGGCAAAAAGGGCAACACCTTATCATCTGGAAATGATTCGAAATGCTTTAAACAATCATTATATAGTTATTGAGAAAGGCCATGACCCATCATTCGCTGCGTTAGACTATCATGATGCGATAATTACAGCATCTCAGAACAAATTTATAATCGCAACTTTAGGTCTTTTAAACTATCAGAATCGCCGTTTAGAAAAGCGTATCGCAAAGTTAGAGACTAGAGAACGTGGGTCTCAATACGTGGCAGAGCATGAATTGATTACAAAGGCGATTGAAAATAGAGATGCTGAGAATGCTGGCAAACTTATGTGGACACATATGGAAGCTGTGTATCGTTGTTTACAAGAGGAAATAGAGGACAAGGAAGGAGGAGCGAGGGTAAAGTAAATTTAAATGTAGCTAAAGA